>NZ_JADNOP010000009.1:116632-152212 GCF_015557635.1 Fusicatenibacter saccharivorans | reverse complement strand
GAGGAGCCGTATGCGGGAAAGCCGCACGTACGGATCTGTGAGGGGCTAAGATTGAGAGGTCTTAGTCTACTCGACTGAAAAATTGAGAAAATCGGAGTTTGAGGAGCATCACCGTTATGATTAGAGAATTACGGAAAGTGGATATAAATAAAGTTGCAGAAATATGGTTAGATACAAATATAAAGACACATTATTTTATCTCTGCTCAATATTGGAAAAGTAATTTTGAGTTAGTAAAAGAACTTCTATTACAGGCAACTGTCTATGTTTACGAGGATAAACAGGAAATACAGGGTTTTATAGGGTTAAGTAACGAATACATTGAAGGTATTTTTGTTTCTGCCGAAATGCAATCTCAAGGTATAGGTAAAATTTTGCTAAACTATGTAAAGGGAAAAAGAAACAAATTAATCTTAAATGTATATCAAAAAAATACACGGGCAATATCCTTTTATCAAAGAGAAGGATTTGAGATTCAGTATAGCGGTTTGGATGAAGCTACTGGAGAAAAAGACTATGTAATGGCATGGCAGCAGAAATAGAAATTCAAGTTTTAGTGTTTGGAAAATTATGACTTAGTGTGCAAGTTGGGAGAAAATATGGTAACGGAAAAAGAGAAAAAAGCATGTCGATTTATTGCCGAATGGCTATAAGATTGTGAGACAGTCTCTGGTAGATGATCTGGAGGGCGAAAAAAAGGTATGTTGGGAGACAGAAATTTTGCAGGATGATGATAGTGGATTTACTTATGAAATCAGCAGGTGTCTGTATTTCGATACCTGTAAGGAACATGGCTATGCAGAGTTCTGCAAAGTATTTTGCAACCATGACTGGTATGCTTATGGAGTATTAAAGCATCATTCGAGATTTATCAGAAAATCGACGATTGCCGAAGATGGAACTGTATGTCATGATACAATCGAGAAAGTAACAGAGAAACATTTTTTATAAAACCGAAAAATTGATTATGGGAGGAAATTGAAAATGGCGAAAGAAGAGAGATTTGAAAAAATATATTCTCAGGGAGCATTAACTACTACTGAGATATGGGTGGATAAGGAAACTGGTGTGAATTATTTATATCATGCATGTGGGTATTCAGGTGGACTGACTCCATTGTTGGACAGAGATGGGAAACCAGTTATTTCTCAGGCTATAAATAGATGACCTTAGAAACAGCAACTGTTATGGTAAGTAACAGCATCGTCACAATATGTATATGGTCGATTGGTGTGTGCGGTAATATACTATATTCAGAAAAACAATTCAGGAGATTTTTATGAGAAGATCAGGTTGGACAAAATGGTTGATCGTGATTCCGGCAATGCTAGGCATTGTGTTGGTGACCTATGTGCGGTATACAACGGATATCTGGGGATTTGGTGCATTTATCTGCCAGCTGATTGCAATTTTGGAATTGGCTTATGGTCTGCGAATTGCGATGCTGGCACAGAATAGAAAGAAGTCCTATCGGTTAACACCGGAAGAACGACATGAGTATGCACGGTATTTATATGAGAAGCAATATCACCGTTACCCTGCTGTAGCGAATCAGATGCTTTTGGTTATGGCACGGATGAGTGTACTCCTTAACAATTATGAACGGGCTGCACAGGAGCTGGCAGATATTCGTATAGATAAATTCAATCCAGCACAGTTGAAGTTGTATTATTACCTGAAAGTGGTTACAGCAATGGCAGCAGGAGATGCGACAGGGATTCAAGAGAGCCAGATGTGTTACGCAGGGATTCCGGATACTAAATGCACATATCCGTCAAAAGCAGAGCTTGCTATGTGGATAGAGCAGAGAGCGGCAGCGCAGATGGCAGAGGCACTGAAGAAGGCAGTGCCGGATAAAAAAGAGCATCCGATACGGATCAGTATCATTACTTTGGTTCTTGCGTATAGTACCTTCTTCTATGGATTGTGGTATGGTATAAAACGTGATATGGGATATGAAGTGAGATATCGTTTCGCAGAAATATCGATTACTGTTATTACAATCAGTCTGGCGGTTCTTTTGATCTGGGGGATCGTGAGTTTATACAGACACAATTGCCAGGCATTATCCATACAATTCGGTAAAAACAAAGTGGCATTGATAATTGTCTATGGAGCTGCTGCGATATTTGCACTTTTGATTATTGGAATGAGTGGTCTGAGTGTAGTGTTCGGAATGGATGGAACAGAAACGGTGACTGGTTGTGACAGCAAATATACGTATATAACTGTGCAGGAAGATTATGGTGGTGAACGGAGATACAGAACCAATAATCCATTTGTTATGCAGAGTATGGATGGTCTGTGGTGGTCTTCGGATACAATAGATGAAGAAGATAATCAAGAAGAGGATACTACAGAATTACCGGATTTGGATACAGAGAATTCAACAGATTCAGAGGATATTCAGAGTGGAAATACCATAGAAGATTACGAGACAGAAGGGCAGCATGATGGTCTGACAATTCAAAATGCAATGCTGGCAGTTTATAATTACCTTCAGGAGCAGAATACACTTCAAAATATGGCGTTCAGTTACACGGCGAATGCAAAGGGAGAAGTCTATGCTGTCGTCAGCGAAACGCAGGAAACAAAGAACGGTAATACGGTAAATGTGAGATACTGTCTGTACGATAATGGTTCCAAGACAGATGCAGATGGTAATTCCTGCGAAGAACTGGTGTTAGAAAAAGTATATCCGGATGGCAATTACGAGACCGAATTGGTAGATTTTTATCTGGTAAATGCAGATACGATGCAGGTGACAGACGAACAGAAGAATACGTGGTAAAATAAATTCTGGGGAAGTAGGTGCATTGTATGACAATGAGAGAAAAAATAAAACTATTATCGTAAATGTTTCAAGCGGACTGGGTTCTTTTGGAAGTATGCAAAAGGACTCCAAGACATAAGAGGTGAACTGCGCTGATCCAGGTGCCACGGCAACAGATTTGAATGTCGACGGAGGAAAGCAAACAGTACAGGCGCAATCGTAAAACTTGCAATGATTGATAAAACCGGACTAACAGTAACTTTTATTAGTCGATTTGGAAATATGCCTTGGTAATCAACAATTCCGGTTTTACTGACTAAGAAAATGAGGAGGATTCATAATGAGTGAGAAAACAGAGATTACTTTTATGCAAACAAGACTAATCCGGCTTGCTTCAGAAGAGTGGCATTTACCTGTTGAACAGATTATCCACTTGTTTAAAGAAGCCGATGTTCTTGGATATATAGAAAAATGCTATGGGATTTTTCATTGTGAAGGCGATGAAGCTGTGCTTGAAGATATTACTGAATTTTTGCAAAGAAAGGGGATAGAGATTAGTGCTTGAGTTAAAAGATGGATTTGTTCTCTATCATGGAAGTTATTGTGAAGTAAAAGAGCCAGATCTTGCCAAATGTGCAAAGAGAAAAGATTTTGGACAGGGATTTTATTTAACCACATCAAAGGAACAGGAAGAAAGTTTTCTGAGAACCTCAATAGCCAAAGCCATCGCAACCGGAACAATTGAAGAGGGGCAGAAGTTTGGATATATTTCAACTTTTGAATTCAAACTTTCAGAAAATCTTGAAACGCATATTTTTGAAAATGCAGATGTGGACTGGTTACATTGTATCGCCGCTCACCGAAAGAAAAAAATGTTTATTGAGGTTGAACGTGAAATGGCAAAATATGATATCATTGCAGGAAAGATTGCGGATGATGCAACAAACGCTACTCTTACCGCTTATCTTGCGGGTGCTTTTGGGACTGCAGGTGATAAAGTAGCAGACGATTTCTGTATCAGACAGTTGCTGCCGAATAAATTGAAAGATCAATACTGCTTTAAAACTGAGGCAGCTATTGAGTGTCTGAAATTTGTGAAAGGTGAGAAGATATGGCTGAAGTAACAATTCCAAAGGAAAAAATGAATTATACAATCGACCTTCTGATCACTATGGTGACAGATGAAATCGCAGAAGAGACAGGCAAGGACAGAAACGAGGTATTGACAGATTTTTTGTGTTCAAAGACAGGAAAAGCACTGTATGATGAGAAGACAAAGCTGTGGTGCACTGGTCCGGCATATATAGCTGAACTGTATATGGAAGAATTAAAGAAATCCTGATATGGGATGTGAGTTTAAATTTATACGACAATGGTGACAAAGACTTTCATTCCAAGGAGCAACAATTAAATATTTCAAAAACGCTGAGGTCAGCATTTCCTAATCACAGGACAACGACCTCAGTTTTTTATACCCAGGAATCGGCATTCATGAATAAGCCGGTTCTTTTTGTTTACAGAAAAAAGAAGGAGTACAAGAAAATGAGCAGAGCAAAAAATCCAAAGTATGAATCCATGTCATTGGAGGAACTGAAGGCCAACATGGAAAAGAGCAGACAGGAACTGGAGGCAGCAATTCACCACAAAAACATTCTGGAGCAGCGGAAGAAGCTGGTAGAACGCAGGGAACGTTCCCACCGGCTGATTGTCAAAGGGGCAGAGTTTGAGAAAGTATTTCCGCTGTCCAGAGATCTGGAACAGGAAGACGTCCAGGACATGATGAATCAACTGCAGAACAGCAGTTACAACAAGAGTATTGTGCGGCAGGCTCATATAGCCGCCTTACACAAAGATCAACAGCAGATTGCAGAAGCAGTAAAAAAGACAGAGAAGGGAGATGACAGTTAATGGCACTGTATCATTTTTCAGTAAGGAATGTATCCAGAGGGAAAGGGCAGATGGTGGTCGCTTCCGCAGCCTATATTTCCGGGCAGAGGATTTTTGACAGTTATTACAACAAGATACACGATTATACGAGCAAGTCAGGTGTGATATTTACAGAAATCCTGACACCGGAGTATGTGCCAGAGCGTCTGACTGACAGGGAAACACTCTGGAACGAGGTGGAGCATGTGGAACGGAACAACAAGGCACAGCTTGCCTATTCGTTTGACATTGCACTGCAGAATGAATTGACACTTGAGGAAAATATCAGACTGGCAAAAGAGTTCTGCCAGGAGCAGTTTGTGGCACGTGGCATGATCGTGGATCTGGCAGTCCATGAGGGAAAAGCGGAAAATGAAGAAGAACCGGATAATCCCCATTTCCATGTGCTTGTCCCAATCCGTCCTTTTACAGAGGAAGGAATCTGGGGCAATAAGCAGAGAAGGGAATATATTCTTGATGAGGATGGAAACCGGGTGAAGGATGCCAAAGGAAAAGATATGTTCAATGCTGTTTCTACTACCGGATGGAATGATCCGGAGCTTTTAAAAGAATGGCGGCGGGCATGGACAGAGAAAGTAAATGGGAAATTCAGGGAGTGCCACATGGCATCCAGAATCGACCACCGTTCCTACAAAGAACAGGGGATTGACCTGATCCCGACCATCCATGAGGGATATGAAGTCCGGGCAATGGAGAAAAAGGGAATCAAAACGGTGATCGGAGAATTGAACCGGGCAATCCGGCAGTTTAACCAGATGTTTATTTCTCTGAAAGAATCCATTCAGTGGATGAAGACAGCTTATGAGGAAATGAAAGCAGAGCTGGATCGCAGGCAGAACCCGACACTGCTGGAAAGCCTGCAGGATTATTATGATAAAAAGACACAGGGCAGACCACCACTTCCCAATTTTTATGCGGAGATGAAACAGAGAGGTAAGAATCTCTCCAATTTACAGGAGTTTGCAAAATCCATCAGTTATCTTCAGACACATCAGATAGAAACGATGGATGACTTGCAGGAACGGATTGAGGAACTGAACGGTGTTGTTTCTGTCAGTAAAAAAGAAATTTCTGAAAAGCGGAAACAGTTAAAGGAACTTGAGAATCTGGAAAAGATGGCAGAGGTAATAAAAACAAATCAGCCATTGATTGATGAGTATAACCATTTCTATTTTCAGAAAAGACGGGAGAGATATTATCAGCAGCATAAAAAAGAAATCAATTATTACCGCAAATGTGAACGGGAACTGAAACAACATCTGGATAAAAATGGAAAAGTGCCAACTGCCAGATGGAAACGGGAGAAAGAAGAACTTCAGGCGGGGATCGAAGAGCTGAAAGCAGATAATCAGCCGTACCAGGAGGAACTAACTTTTGTGAAAAAGGTACAGAGCTGTGCGGATATTGCCAGACGTGACCGGGAAATGGCAGAAGCAGATACTTCCGGGCGTTCAGAAGAAAAAAGGGAGAAGCAGGTGAAGTTCCCGACATTTTACACAGTTCAGGCGAAAGAGATTCTTGAAGAAAACGGGAAAGCAGAGCAACAGCCGTTGAACCAGTCGGAGCAGAATCCAGAAAAGAAGACCTCTCTTCTGAGAAAACTGGATGAAAAAAAGAAAGAGTGTGCAGAGCGTGATGCAAAACAACAGGCAGTGAAGAAAAAGCGAAACTATGACATGAGTTTATAACAGTCTGTCAGCAGGACAGACGGGAAAGGATGAGCAAAATGCAGTATACAGAAGAACAAATTATAAGAGCAAATCAGACAGATCTTGTTTCTTTTCTGAGCGCACAGGGAGAACAACTAGGGAAAAGCGGAAAGGAATACCGTTGGAAAAAGCATGACAGTGTAACGGTATCCGGAAACCGGTGGTACAGGCACAGTCAGGGGAGGGGTGGCTATCCGGTGGATTTTGTGATGGAATTTTACAATGCCACATTTCCGGAAGCTGTCAAGATGCTAACCGGGGAGGAAGGCGAAGGCAGGAACAGTACCTGCCCCGCCCCGTCCCCTGACTTCCGATTACCAGAGAAAGAGGAAAATAATGATAGAATCATCAGATATCTGACAGAAAACAGAGGGATTGAAAAGAATATGGTGGAGGAATGGATCGGCAGTGGGGATATTTATGAAGAAAAGAAGCACCATAATGTGGTGTTTGTTGGCAGAGATGCAGACGGTATTCCAAGATATGCCCATTGCAGGGGAACTGGTGAAACAAAATACCGGGGAGATGTGGCTGAATCTGATAAATCTTACGGATTCTGTCACAGAGGGACGGATAATCAGTTGTTTGTGTTTGAAGCAGCCATTGATCTGCTTTCTTTTATCCAATTATTTCCCAAAGACTGGAAAAAGCGGAGCTACCTGAGTCTGGGTGGCATTTCCAGTGCGGCACTGATGGCTTTTCTTTCTGAACGCCCTCAGATTACTTCGGTTTTCCTGTGCCTGGATAATGACCATGCAGGGAATGAAGCCAGTGAGAAATTGGCAATAGAAATCCCGGACGGATACAGTGTCATCCGTCTGAAACCGTCCCGAAAGGACTGGAATGAAATCCTCTGTGATAAAAATGCAGACAGGAAGAAATCAATCATTGAAACAGTTACAATGAAAGTACCGGAGAAGGAAGAACTGGTGCCGATGTTGTGTTATGAAGACATTGAACAGACCAGTGTAGAATGGCTGTGGTTTCCCTATCTGCCATTTGGAAAACTGACGATTATTCAGGGCAATCCAGGAGAGGGAAAAACTTATTTTGCCATGATGCTGACCGCAGCCTGCACGAACCGTAAGACTTTCCCGAACATGGAAGAGATTGAACCTTTTAATGTGATCTATCAGACTGCAGAAGACGGTATGGGAGATACGATTAAGCCGAGGCTGGTGGAAGCAGGAGCAGACCTGAGTCGGGTGATGGTCATTGATGATACAGAGGAAGCATTGACGTTATCCGATGACCGTATTGAAAAAGCAATCCGTCAGAATCAGGTCAGACTTTTAATCATTGATCCGGTACAGGCTTTTATCGGTGCCGATGTGGATATGAACCGGGCAAATGAAGTCCGTCCGGTATTCCGGAAACTGGGAATGATCGCTGAAAAGACCGGTTGTGCGATTGTGCTGATCGGACATCTGAATAAATCTTCAGGGACACAGAGTACTTACCGGGGACTTGGTTCTATTGATATCATGGCGGCGGTGAGAAGCCTGCTTTTTATCGGGAAAGTAAAGAAAGACCCGACAACAAGAGTACTGATCCATGAGAAAAGTTCTCTTGCACCTCCAGGTGAGACGATGGCATTTAAACTTGGAGATGAAGAAGGATTCCGCTGGGTGGGAGCTTATGAGATTTCCGCAGATGATCTTCTGGACGGAAAGGAAGGAAAGCCGACAGAAACAAAACTGCAACGGGGAACGAAACTGATCTATGAACTGCTTGCAGACGGAAATGCAGTCACAATCCGGGAACTGGATGAAAAGGCAAAAGCACAGGGAATCTCCCAGAGAACCATGCGAGAAGCCAGAAGCCGGATGAAAGAAGAACTGGATTATCGGATGAATGAAAAGCAGGAAAATACCATTCGATTAAAAAAACAAGGGAGAATGGGTGACGGCAGAATTTTGGAGTGAACGGCAGGCTTTATAGATACCCTATCTGCCGTCTGCCGTCTGCCGGTGCAAGGCAATCAAACGGAAATAGCAGGTATCCATACAGAATAAGGATTGCTGTGAATCTGGAACAAAAATGAATTGTAATATGGCGGATATAATGGTATGATTATCCGGTAACAGCAATGTTACGGGGAAGCACCTGTGACAGGGTGTGGCTGCCTCCTGATATTTACAGACCGGAGCCTTTCGGGGTTCTGAGATGAAAGAAAGGAGGTGCGTGATATGACAGCTTATGAGATTATCTCAATATTCTTAGGCGTACTCAGTTTACTGATCGCTTTTGGTAGCCTGTTAATTGCGATTATTGCCTTTCTTGATCGGAAGAACAAGAGGAAATAAAAATGCCTATCCTGTCTGCCAACAGGATAGGCGGTGGTCGTAAGACCATTTAGTCAACTCAGGCGGCATCCACTTTGGAGTGGGTGCTTTTCCTATAACAAATGTACCACACATTCCTCTTGTTTTCAATGGGAAAATTAAAATATGCAGTTCATCTGACAGGGATTTATCCCTGTCTTTATTATATCCCCAATTTCTGAAATGTTAATACAAAAATTTTAATATATGTAACCAACAGTCTGGGCAGTTAATCTGTAAAAATGGATTAGCTGCTCTTTTTTTGCAAAAAATGGAGGTTTTACAATGGCAGTGAAGAAGAAAATTATCAACATCAGAGTATATTTTGACGGTGATCAGGACGCAAAAGAAGTGTTTGCAGAGGTGATCGCACAGAAAATACGTGACACGAAAACAAAAGATAAACTTGCAATAATGAAAGATAAGCAGTATAATGATTATGAGTTCAGTAATCTGAAATCTGCGTAGGATGTGCAAAGTAACGGAGGTATCAGATGAACAACAGATATATGAGTAACAATATAGAAAGAAATGCAACCTGGAGAGTTGGTGTATACTGCCGACTTTCCAAAGATGACGAATTGACCGGAGAGAGTGCCAGCATCTCCAACCAGAGAGACATACTGGTGAATTACTGTCAGTCACAGGGCTGGCAGGTGGTGGATGTGTTTCAGGACGATGGTTATACAGGATTGAACACAGACCGACCTGATTTGCAGAGACTTCTCAAAGCCTGTGAAAAAGGACTGGTGAATCTTGTAATTACCAAAGACCAGAGCCGACTGGGACGAAACCATGTACAGACAGGATTTCTGATGGAGGAGTTTTTCCCAAAGCATGGAGTAAGGTATATCGCATTATATGATAATGTGGATACCTTTGCCGGAGACAATGAGATTGCCCCATTTAAGAACGTGCTGAACGAGATGTATTCCAGAGATATTTCCAAGAAAGTCCATGCGTCCTATCACCTGCAGGCAACCAAGGGAAAGTTTACAGGTGTTGTTCCACCACTGGGATATCAGAAAGACCCGGAGGAAAAGGGACATCTCCTGATTGACGACGAGACAGCACCGATTGTCCGGAAAATTTTCCAGTGGGCGGTGGACGGTCATGGGATTAACTTTATATCCAGAGAACTGGAACGCCAGCAGATTCCCTGCCCGTCATGGTGGCACCGGAAACGGGGACTCCGCACCTATTACACAAAATGGGAAAAGAAAGACCCGGAAAATGGGAAATATGTATGGGATGAATCCTATCTGAAATCCCTGCTGATGAATCCCGTTTACTGTGGTGACATGGCTTCCCAGAAAAGGTACTACCGTTTCAAGATTGGCAATCAGGGAGATAAAGCTCCGGAGGACTGGATCACAGTCAGGGATACCCACGAAGCAATCATTCCGCAGGATGTATTTGATCTGGTACAGGCAAAGATGAAAGGCAGGAAACGCCAGACAGAACAGGGAGAATACAGCATGTTTGCCGGATTACTCCGCTGTGCAGAGTGTGGCGGTGCGTTGACGTTGAAGAAGACGCACACCAAAGACCAGCATGAAGTTTATACCTGTTCCACTTATATCCATAAGGGGAAAGCACATTGTACCCAGCACCGGGTGGACGCTGATGACCTGTATGATGCAGTCCTTACCAGAATCCAGGAATGTGCAAAAGCAGTTACCGGAGACGGAACAGAACTGGAAAACCGGGTAAAGGAGTTATGCGAGGAAGATACACAGGGACACAGGGAAAGTCTGGAGAAGCTGGTATCAAAGCAGAAAGACCGCCTGGAAACGTTAGACCGGCTGATTGCAAAACTGTATGATGACCTTATCAATGACAAGATTACAGAATCTGTTTTTGATAAGATGCTGGAGAAGACACAGAAGGAGCAGACAGATATCAAAAAGGAACTTTTCCAGAATGAGAGTGTGCTGAATACGGAAGAAAAACTGGATGCACAGTCCCAGCAGTGGATTGACGATATTAGCGAGTATGCGGACATCAAAGAACTGGATGCCAATCTTCTGAACCGGCTGATCAGTAAAATCGTTATCTCAGAACCGCAGGAGAAAGACGGAACAGAAAATTACTGCCGTACTCCTGAAACGGTCACAATGGAAATTCATTTCAACTTAAAACCAATACCGGAGCTTGGAACCATCGAAAGAGGTTCCGGCTCCCATAAATAAGAAAAATCTATCAAAATTTAATCTATTTTAATCTTTTCAAGGCTCATTTCGAGCAAATATTTTCTCATAAAAGACATAAAACAGCTCATGGCGGGCGGCGGCATCATCGTCATTGGCACCACACTGATCCCTCTGCTGTCTGGCCTGTTTTAAGGTAGGCGCTTATGGATTTTCTCACCGACTGGCTCACAAACTGGCTCAAAGAGCTTCTGATTGGCGGGATCATGGGGAACCTCGAAGGTCTTTTTGATACTGTCAATACCCAAGTCGGAGAGATTGCGGCACAGGTAGGGACTACCCCGGCAGCGTGGCACGCCGGGGTTTTCTCCCTGATCCGACAGCTTTCCGAAACGGTGATCCTGCCGATTGCCGGAATGGTGCTGACCTTTGTTGCCACTTATGAGCTCATACAGATGCTTTTGGAAAAGAACAATATGCACGAGGTTGACGTTGCAAACCTCTATAAATGGATGTTCAAAACAGCCTGTGCAATACTGATCCTGTCAAACACATTCAATATCGTTATGGCCGTGTTCGATGTCTCGCAGAGCGTCATCGCGCAGGCAGGCGGGCTCATTCAAGGCTCTACCGATGTTTCGGCGGATATGCTTGCTGAACTGGAAACCTCGCTGGAGGCGATGGACTTGGGGCCGCTTTTGGGGCTGTGGCTGCAGTCTGCGCTCATTGGATTTACGATGAAGGCGATGGGAATTATCATTTTCGTTTTGGTGTATGGCAGGATGCTGGAAATCTATCTGCTGACCAGTCTGGCCCCTATCCCCGTTGCCACGCTTTCCAACCGGGAGCTTGGCGGCACCGGGCAGAACTATATCAAGTCCCTGTTTGCCGTTGGCTTTCAAGGGCTGCTGATCCTTGTATGTGTTGCAATTTACGCGGTGCTCATTCAAGGCATCGCAACAGGCGGCGATCCCATTGGGGCGATTTGGGGAACTGTGGGCTACACGGTTCTGCTTTGCTTCATGCTCTTTAAGACCGGGAGCATTGCCCAGCGTATCTTTGGCGCTCATTAACAGGAGGTGGTGCTTATGCCGAGAAGATACGGGGCAGACGGAACGCGCTTATGGAATGGAAAAACGCCGGAGGAGTTTACTGAGGCAGACGCTTACCGCTTTATGGCGGAAACAGAGGCCGTCCTGCAAAGAAAAGAGTTGATGGACGACCCCGCCCAGCCTGCTCCGGCAAGCGAAAAGGAGGAATTTTATCTGAGTAAGAAGGACGATGTATTGCTGACCCCGGAGCAGATTGCTGCGGAGGAACGGCGCTGGCTGTTTGATGCTCCCATTGCGGAGCTTGCAGAAGTCAAGGGCGTTAGCATTGATGAGGCAGTAAAAATGCGGACAGATGCTGTCTTGCAGGAGGCGGTTGTTCCGATCACGGTATCTGTCCGTCCGATTGAGCCGCAGGGAAAACTGATCGGCTTCGCCAGCGTCAATTTTGGAGGTGTGGTCATCGACGATTTTAAGGTTGTGGACGGGAAAAACGGGATTTTCCTCGGCGCTCCCTCTAAACCTGATCCTGCCAGCCGGACGGGATACCGGACTACGGTTCGGATTCCTGACCGCGCCACACAGGAACGGATCAATGGGCTGGTGTGGAGGCGTATCATGCGGCGGTGGAACAGCTTGTTGCACGGGCCCAGGCGGTACGGCCTGCCCCGATCAAGGAGCAGATGGCCGAGGCTGCAAAGCAAGCGGGAAAAGAAAACGCTGCCCGGCCTGCGCCTGCCAAGGCAAAGGAGGCCCGTAATGACCGATAGCCGCACTTTGGGACAAAGTGTCCCGAAGGAGGGCTTGTTTCTCATGGATGGCATTGAGGGCCTGCGCTCCCTGCCCAAACATAGCGTGGATATGCTGTTGGCTGATCCGCCTTACGGCACAACCCGGAATTATTGGGATGTGCCCCTGCCGCTCCCGGAGCTGTGGGAGGCGGTGAAATGGGCGGTCAAGCCGAATGGCGCAGTGCTGTTTTTCGCACAGTGCCCCTTTGACAAGGTGCTGGGCGCATCCAACCTCGCCATGCTCCGCTATGAGTGGATTTGGTACAAAGAGCGCGGAACGGGCTTTCTCAATGCAAACCGGGCTCCACTGAAGAAGTCCGAGAACATCTTGGTGTTTTACCAAAAGTCCCCGGTCTACAATCCACAGTTTACTTACGGCAAGCCATATACCCGTGTTCATTCCCGAAGCGGTACAAGCTCTAACTATGGGAAATTTGAACGGCAGGGCTCAGAGTCCAATGATGGCCGCCGCTATCCCGGAAATGTGCTTTTTGTGCCTACGGTGTCCGGCGGCATCCATCCCACACAGAAGCCCGTGGAGCTTTGTGAGTATCTGATCCGCACCTATACCCGCCCCGGCGAATTGGTCGCGGACATTTGCGCGGGCTCCGGCACAACCGCGATTGCAGCTATCAACACAGAACGTCGCTTTGTATGCTTTGAAACGGCCCCGGCCTTTTATGCCGCAGCCAGTGAGCGTATTCGTGCGGCGCAGGCAGTAAAAAGTTCTGGCGAGAAAGGAGTGTAATTATCCAGCAGTATTCTATCATTTACGCCGATCCCCCTTGGCGCTACTCGGCTAAGAAAGTACAGGGCGCGGCGGAAAACCATTATCCCACTATGAGCATTGAGGAGTTATGTGCGTTGCCTGTGGCTGATCTTGCAGCCCCGGACAGCGCACTCTTTTTATGGGCCACTTTCCCGCAGCTCCCGGAGGCGCTCCGGCTGATCGAGGCTTGGGGCTTCACCTACAAAAGCGTTGCTTTCGTCTGGCTGAAAAAGAACAAGAAGGCGGATAGCTGGTTTTACGGCCTTGGCTTCTGGACAAGGGGCAATGCAGAAATCTGCCTGCTGGCAACCAAGGGACATCCAAAGCGGCAGGCTGCCAACATTCATCAATTCATCATTTCCCCGATTGAAGCCCATAGCAAAAAGCCGGACGAGGCCCGCGCCAAAATCATTTCCCTGATGGGCGATCTGCCCCGCGTGGAGCTCTTTGCCAGGCAGACCCCGCCCGGCTGGGCTGTATGGGGAAATGAAGTAACACCAACCATCCCGGACTTTGGGACACATTGTCCCGAAGTGCAGAAAGGAGTGTGATCTATGCCCTATGTAAACGTACCAAACGATTTATCCAAAATCAAAACAAAGATGGCTTTCAACCTCACCAAACGCCAGCTTGTCTGCTTCGGCAGCGCGGGCGCAGTGGAGATTCCGGCCTATCTGCTGACCCGTGGCACCCTCGGCAATACCGGGGCGATGTTTCTCATGCTGGGAATTATGCTCCCGGCGTTCCTGCTGGCGATGTATGAAAAGGACGGCTTGCCCTTTGAAAAGGTTGTGCGAAACATCATCCGGGCCAAGTTTCTAAGGCCGGGGATCAGGGCCTACCGAACCGAAAACATTTATGCGCCCTTTGCCGGGCCGGGTGCTGGAAAGGAGGATGTGATTGAAAAACACAAAGAAGAAAAACGGAGCCGCCGCCAAGGGTAAAGGCCGGGCGACCCTGTCTGCTCAGCAGACAATCCCGTATCTGTCCATGCACCCGGACGGTGTGTGCAAGCTCCCGGGCGGGCTCTATACAAAAACCGTGGAATATGAGGACATCAATTACTCCGTGGCATCCACCGAGGATCAGACTGCCATATTCAGCGGATGGAGCTCATTTCTCAACTACTTTGACAGTTCGCTGCCGTTCCAGCTTTCCTTTATCAACCGTCGTTCACATTCCCGCAGCCGCTATCAGGTCAATATCCCGAAAGCGGATGACAACTATAACAGCGTCCGGGGTGAGTTTACCGGGATGCTGAAAAATCAGATTGCCAAAAGCAATAACGGCATTGAACGCTCAAAATACATCACCTTTGGCATACCCGCCGAGGGGATTGCGGAGGCACGGCCCCGTCTGGAGCGTGTGGAGGCTGATGTCATGGGAAACTTTAAGCGGTTGGGCGTTCCCTCGGAGCCTATGGACGGGCGGGCCCGCCTTGCGCTGCTTCATAGCCAGATGCATCCGGGGAGCCGCGAGGCGTTCCGCTTTTCGTGGAAAGACATCCCGCAGACCGGGCTCGGCACAAAAGACTTTATTGCCCCGGACAGTCTCGACTTCCGCCAGTCCCGCACATTCCGTATCGGCCAGTATTGGGGCGCGGTGTCCTACTTGCAGATTATGGCATCGGAGCTTTCGGATAAGTTGCTGGCGGAAATCTTGGAGCTGGATGCGGAAATGACCGTGACCATGCACATTCAGACCGTGGATCAGCTCAAGGCAATCAAGACCATCAAGGGGAAAATCTCGGACATCGGAAAAATGAAAGTGGAGGAACAGAGAAAGGCTGTGCGCTCCGGCTATGACCCGGATATTCTTCCCCCTGACCTGATTACATTCAGCAAGGACGCAGCAGAGCTTCTGGCTGATTTGCAATCCCGCAATGAGCGAATGTTTTTGCTGACCTTTACGGTGGTAAACCTTGCTCCTAACCGCCAGCGGCTGGAAAACGATGTGTTTACCGTGGGCGGTATCGCGCAGAAATACAACTGCGCTCTGCGCCGTCTGGACTGGCAACAGGAACAGGGCTTTGTTTCCTCGTTGGCCCTTGGTTACAACGAGGTAGAAATCCAGCGCGGTATGACCACCAGCTCCACAGCCATCTTTATTCCTTTTATGACAAGGGAGCTCCGCATGGCTGGGCAGGCCCTCTACTATGGCATGAACGCACTTTCTCACAATGTCATCATGGCTGACCGCAAAAAGCTGAAATCGGCAAACGGGATGTATTTGGGCTCTACGGGCTCCGGCAAGAGCTTTGCCGCAAAGCGCGAGCTCTTGAATGTGTTTCTCACCATCCCGCAGGATCGGATCATCGTGGTTGACCCGATGGGCGAATACGCTCCGCTGGTGCGAAGGCTGGGCGGCCAGGTGATCGAGATTGCCCCGGACAGCCCGCACCACCTCAATCCGATGGATGTGGAGCTCAATATGGCTGCCGGAGAAAGCCCACTTTCCATGAAGGCGGATTTTCTTTTGTCCCTGTGCGAGCTGGTGGTCGGCGGCAAGGAAGGCTTGCAGCCCATTGAAAAGACGGTCATTGACCGCTGTGTGCGTTTGGTGTACCGGGAGCAGGCGCTTGGATTGGAAACCGCAAAAACACCGCTGTTGCAGGATTTGTATGAGGAGCTTTTACGCCAGCCGGAGCCCGAGGCCCGGCGCGTGGCAACTGCCTTAGAGCTTTATTGCACAGGCTCCCTCAATCTCTTTAACCATCCTACCAACGTCAAGACGGACAGCCGTGTGGTGTGCATCGTTCTGAAAAACATGGGCGAAAACCTTAGAAAGATTGCAATGCACATCACAAACGAGTTTGTTTCGCAGGCGGTGGATCAGAACTTCCACGAGGGCGCAGCGACTTGGTGCTATTTTGACGAGTTTCACATTCTGCTCCGCGATCCGCTGACGGCCAGCTACTTTGTGGCAGTCTGGAAGATGCTGCGTAAAAAAGGATGTGTGCCGTCTGCTTTGACGCAGAACGTCAAAGACCTTTTGGACAGCCGGGAAATCGAGAACATTCTGGACAACACGGATTTTATGATCCTGCTTTCGCAGGCGCAGAGTGACCGTACCATTCTGGCAAAACAGCTCGGCATTTCCGAGCACCAGCTTTCCTATATCACACACAGCAATTCCGGCGAGGGGCTGTTGTTCTATGGAAATGTAACCATCCCGTTTGTGGATCGGTTCCCTCGCGGAGAAATCTATGACCTGCTGACTACCCGCCCGGAGGATATGAAGAATGAAACGAAAAACGAATAAGACCAAGGAGGAGGCTTGGTCGCAGACCGCCCACGCCCCTGACGGGGAACAGCCCGGGCCGGAGGCTTCCGACACTTCGGGACAAAGTGTCCCGAAGTCCAAGTTCCGCAAAAAGAGCCAGCAGGAACAGGCTGCGGCGGCAAAGCTCCACATGGAGTCCCAAGGCGAAAAACTGGAACAGGCCCGGGAGAAGCTGGCAAAGCAAAAGCCTCCGAAAAAGCCCGGCCCGGTAAAACGCATAGGCCGTGTTGCCAGCGGTTCCGTTCACAGCTTCGTGCATGGCAAGATTTTTGAAGCGGAACAGGAAAATGTCGGCACGGAAGGCGCACACCGTTCTGAGCTTGTGGGAGAAACCGCGCTACGGCATGGCTCTCGCTTTGTGCGCCGTAAAGTCCGGGAACATCCGGCAAAAGTGGTACGCAAGGCCGAGGCCCGCTATACCAAGTACACGGCGGACTACCATTTTCACACCGCCGCACAGGAGCACCCGGAGCTGACGAAAAATGCCCTTACCCGCTACTGGAAGAAGCAACGGCTCCGCAGGCAATACCGCAAGCAGGCAAAGGAGGCTGCAAAGCAGAGCGCGGCTGCGGCTGGGAAAACTGCCACAGCCACAGAACGCCTGACTGCCCGGGCAGTGGAATTTGTCAAAAGTCATCCCGCAGGTGCTGTGATTGCGGTGCTCTGTGTGTTACTCCTGTTTGCTATGCAGTCCTGTTCCTCTACCATGCTTATGCTGGGGAACGCCGGGGCCGGTGCATTAGGAGCCAGCACCTATCCTTGCGAGGATCGTGATATGCTGGCCGCCGAAGCCGCCTATTGTGCGCTGGAAGATGATTTACAGCATTATCTGGACACCTATGAAAGCACCCATGACTATGACGAATACCACTTCGATCTGGACGAAATCGAACATGATCCCTATGTGCTTCTTTCTCTTTTGTGTGCGCTCCATGAGGGACAATGGACAATAGGCGAGGTACAGGGAACGCTGCAAATGCTCTTTGACCGCCAGTACATTTTGACCGAGGATGTGGTGGTGGAAACCCGGTATCGCACGGAAACCGACACATGGACGGACGAGGACGGCAACTCCCATACGGACACCTATCAGGTGCCTTACGATTATTACATCTGTACGGTCACGTTGGAAAACTTTGATTTGTCCCATGTACCTGTGTACGTTATGGGCGAGGATCAGCTTTCCCGATATGCCATCTATATGGCAACGCTGGGGAACCGCCCTGATCTGTTCCCGGATTCTCCCTATGTGAACAAGTATATTACCGGGAAACCCGGTGATTACGAAGTGCCCGGAGAATATCTGGACGATGAAACCTTTGCCGCGATGCTTGCCGAAGCACAGAAATATATCGGCTATCCCTATGTGTGGGGCGGCAGTTCTCCTGCCACTTCCTTTGATTGCTCGGGGTACGTTTCGTGGGTCATCAATCACTCCGGCTGGAATGTGGGCAGGCTGGGAGCCCAGGGGCTCTATAACATCTGTACGCCGACCAGTTCTCCAAAACCCGGTGATCTGGTGTTCTTCAAAGGCACCTATGACGCGCCGGGCGTGAGTCATTGCGGGATTTATGTCGGTGACGGAAAAATGCTGCATTGCGGAGATCCCATCGGCTACGCAAATTTGAATACAAGCTACTGGCAATCTCATTTTTACGCCTATGGGCGTTTACCGTGATAGGAGGTTTTGAAATGGCAACTACCAAAAGCATGAAAATTCAGGCCGAAATTGATAAGGTCAAGGCTAAAATCAGTGAACAGCAGGCCCGGCTCAAGGAGCTGGAGCAGAAAAAGCTGGAGGCAGAAAACAGCGAGATCGTGGACATTGTGCGCGGTATGAGCATCTCCCTTACGGAGCTCCCGCTGCTGTTTGAAAAGCTGAAGGACGGTGGCACTTTGGGACAAAGTGTCCCGAAGTCCGAAGAAGAAAAGAAGGAGGAAAACTGAATATGAAACACTTTCGTATGTTGGCGGCGGGGCTTTGCTCCGCCGTTCTTTTATGCGGCTTTGCGATCCCAGCCTACGCCTATTCGGACAGTGGAAATGAGGAACCGCCTGTTGTGGAAGAAACTCCGCCCTCGGAGCCAGCGCCTACCATTACCCCGGGCGAGGGCTTTTCGGAGGATGGAAACTGTACCCGAAGAGGATTACAGTGAGGAACTGGCTGATTATGACGATTCCGAGGACGATGGGCCGCCTTGGGACGAGGACGATACCGAAAGCGAGGATAATGAATGAGATTTACCAACAACCCCTATGAGGGATTTATGAAAGAAAAAAGCTACTTTAAGGGTGTGCCGCCCAGCCTGCCGCCGAAGGGCTCCCGTTGTGACGGCTGCCCTTACTGGCGCGGGATTGGCTGCGTGTTCTGCTACCGGGAGCAGCTCAAACCACCGGGCAACGGGAGGTGATGCTGTGGGCCGAGAACTGACCCGGACAGAAAAAGCGGCAATCCGCAGGCTGGTATCAAAATGGTGTGCCAACTATGACCGGGACTGCGGCTGCCTGCCGCTGGATTGCGAGTGCTATATGTTTGGAAAATGCTGGACGGGGGCTTATTGCCGCTACTTCCGCGAGGCAGTTCTGCCCCTTGATCCGGCGCTGGAGGCTGCGCTGCTGACAGAAGGGCCAAGGCCGGATTTCAAGGCTTGCCCGGTATGCGGCAGAGCCGTGGCTCCTGATGGACGGCAAACCTATTGTTCGGCGGCCTGTGCAAAGGCGGCACACCGCAGACAGCAGCGGGAATATATGCGAAAAAAACGGGGCTGATGTGTTGACAATTAGGCCAGCCTAAACCCGCTTATGACAAGGCTTTTTAAGGCCCTTTTCTGCGGGAGGCGTATGTTTCTACGTCCGGCCCTGTTTCCGTGAGATGCTGTCAACATTTTAGCTGCCGGGGCTTTGGGACAATTTGTCCCAAAGTTCCGGCTTTTGTGGAAGGAGGTACTATGCCGAAATATTATCCGATCAATGAAGAAGCCGCAAAGCGGGCAAAAGATATGAACAGCTTTTCCGACTATCAGCCGGGCTCCGCTACGGCGGGCTACCGGGCAATGGTCGATGAAGCGTATGCAGCGGCGGAACGCCAGAAAGCCCGTGTCGATCCCATGTACCATGATAAGATTGACGCGCTGGTGGATCGCTATGCCCGGAAACTTGCGGAAAATCTGAATGAACGCAATGTGATTGATGCCCGGGTGCCCTCTATTCTGATCTCCGGGGGCGGTAATTTCCCTGTGGCAAAAAAGCACAAGCAGAACGCCGCCCGGGATCGCAACTATGGAGAGTATGCGGAGATTTCAAAGCTGCTTGATAAAATCCGCTCTGTTGGTATGGGC
Source organism: Fusicatenibacter saccharivorans (assembly GCF_015557635.1). Lineage (GTDB taxonomy): Bacteria > Bacillota > Clostridia > Lachnospirales > Lachnospiraceae > Fusicatenibacter > Fusicatenibacter saccharivorans. Next base: position 132,080 of record NZ_JADNOP010000009.1, on the reverse strand, counting down.
GGGATCAGCGCAGACGATGATCTGGCCGTGGAAAAGCTGACAAAAAAGCTGGAGGGGCTGGAGTTCCAGCAGGCCACCATGAAGGCGGTCAATGCGTATTTTCGGAAACACAAAACGCTGGACGGCTGCCCGGAGCTTACGCCGGAGCAGGCAGAAAAGCTCAAAGCAGATATGACGCAGTCATGGCACTTGGATAAAAGCAAGCCGTACCCCGCCTATCTGCTTTCCAACAACAACGCCAACATCCGCCGTGTGCGCCAGCGCATTGAGGAACTGAGCAGCCGCTCCGAGTTTGCTGGCTGGACATTCCCCGGAGGCGAGGCAAAAATCAACGAGGCTGAAAACCGTTTGCAGCTTATTTTCGAGGAAAAGCCCGATGCCGATCAGCGACAGGAACTGAAAAACAACGGCTTTAAGTGGGCTCCCAGCCAAGGGGCATGGCAGCGGCAGCTCAACCAGAACGCCATCCGTGCTGCAGCTCGGATAGACTTTCTGCGGCCCGAGGACGGTACAAGCCCCTATCAGCTCCAGCCGTTTGTGAAAAGAGGAAACAAAGAAATGTCTCGATAATGGGAGGTGTACTATGGACAAAAATCAAGGCTATGCCATTTTGAAGGCGGTCATGCTGGAAAATGGACGAGGATTTGCATTGGGCGAACATCCCACCGCGCCATCCCGCTATGTCACATGGGCCTGCTATGATGACAAGGACGGCCAGCGGCAGTATGAATGGGGTCACTATGGAAATGACCGCACCGCGATGGAACAGGATTTCACAGACCGGGTGCAGGACTATCAGCGTATTTATAACGTGGGGATCAGGCAGACCGAGGCTCCCGGTCTTTACAAGTATTATTCGACCCAGCGGCCTGTGGACATCGGGACATTCCCGAAGCCGCCCTATAACAAGCCGGATGAAATTTTCAATTACGATCAGCGCGTCCCGGTGGAAAATGGCTCGTTCCTGGCTTGGGGTTATCTTACCTATACCCGCCCCCTGACAGAAAAACAGGCATCCGACTATGAGCTGCGTCCTGCGCCTGATAATCCCGACAGGCCCCGTCCGATTGTCGAGCAGATGAAAAACGCGGCAAAGTTGGCGGAGGCAGATCGCGGCTCGGAGGCTCCGGCTCCCCAGCGCAGGCAGCCTGACCGTGGCGATAGATAAGGAGGTGCGTATATGGAAAAGAAACGTGAACAGGATTTGTCTGTACTGGAGGCGCTGCGCCTGCACCGTGAATTTCATTTGCCGCGCCCCGTTCCGGCAGACGAACAGGGAAAGCCGCTGGATAAGGTAAAGGAGCCGCCCCGCGCCTGCCGCAGCCGGGAGCGTGAGGAGCGATGACAAAGAAACGCCGCCGTCCGATCCATCTTCATGTGATGGTGTCGGAGGCGGAGCAGGCCCTGATTCAAGAACGTATGGCGGAGGCTGGCATCCGTAACATGGGAGCCTATATGCGGAAAATGGCCCTGAGTGGGTATGTGCTTCATGTTGACCTTTCGCCGGTTCGCGAGCTGGTTTCGCTCCAGCGGCGATGCTCCAACAATCTGAACCAAGTGGCAATTCAGGCCAACACCTACGGCGCAATTTATCCCGAAGAACTCGCGGCCTTGCAGCGGGACTATGCCGCTTTGTGGGGGCCGCTGTCTGATCTCTTGAAACAGCTCTCCGCGCTGGTAGAGCTCTGACCCGTCCGGGGAGTGGTTGATACCGCTCCCCGGTTTTTCCTACTTCGGGACAAAGTGTCCCAAAGTAAAAATACTGTTTGCCGGAAGGAGGGATTTCTACGACGACCACCTACATCCGCCCTTATAAAACAGCGGCGGGAAAAAGTGCAATTCAAACGATGGAGGATCGTTTCACCTATGGCCTGAACCCGGAAAAGCTGGGAGCCGTATCTTCCTATCTCTGCGACCCGAGCACGGCCCCCGCCGAGTTTCTTCTGGTAAAAAGTCAATACCTTGCAGAGACAGGCCGAGCCGTATCTCGCGGGGCCCTGTTCTTTCAAATCCGGCAGGCGTTCCTGCCCGGGGAGGTTACGGCGGAAGAAGCAAACCGTATCGGTTATGAAACGGCAATGCGATGGACAAAGGGAAAGTATCAGTTCTTTGTCTGTACGCATACCGACAAGGCCCATATCCACAATCACATTTATTTCAATGCAACGGCCTTTGACCGCTCCCGGAAATTTCATAATTTCATTGGTTCGTCCTTTGCCCTGCGGCGGCTCTCTGACCGCGTGTGCATCGAACATGAATTGTCTGTTATCCAAAATCCGTGCCAGCACAGCAAGGGCCGTTTTCTTCACTATGGACAGTGGATCGGAGAAAAGCCACCCTCTGCCAAGCAGCGGGTACGGCTGGCTATTCTCGCGGCTTTGGAGAAAAAGCCCACAGACTTTGCCGACTTTCTTCGTCTCATGGAGGAGTCCGGCTTTTCGGTGAAACAAGGACGCGGCGGTGTCATCTCATTCCTTGCGCCCGGGCAGGAAAAACCGACTCGGCTCCGGGCTTCTACACTGGGAGCCGGATTTGACCCGGAGGACATCAAGGCAGTAATTGCCGGGAAACGTCCACTCCCTGAGCTGCCAGAGGAGCCCACGGTTCCGCCACGGCGAGTTAATCTCATCATCGACATTCAAGAGCGTATGGCCCAGGGCAAGGGCCCGGCCTATGAACGATGGGCCAAGGTCTACAACTTAAAGCAGATGGCGGCTGCACTCCAGTATTTGCAGGAGCATCATCTGACAGACTATGCGGCGCTGACGGCCAGCACCGAGGCTGCGGTGGATCACTTTCACAAGCTGTCTGACGAGCTCCGCACAACGGAGGAGGCTCTTTCCAAAACCTCGGAGCTGATGGCTGCCACGGTGGACTATGCCAAGACCCGCCCGGTATTCGATGGGTACAAGGCTGCGCGGTACAGCAAAAAGTATCTGGCCCAGCATGAAGCAGAGCTTGCCACTTACCGGGCGGCAAAAGATACCATGAACACCATACTGAACGGCGCAAAGCTCCCTAAGATTGAAGCACTAAAAAAATCCCGCCGTGAGCTGGCAGGACAGAAAAAAGAGCTTTATGCAGAATACCGGGAGGCCCAGCGGCAAATGCGGGAGGCCGTGGCAATAAAAGCGAACATTGATCATCTGCTCGGCATAACAGACGAGCGTGAAAATAAGGCCCAGGAACGATAGTGACGGGCCGCAGACTACGGTGCAGCGCACCGGGACTTTGGGACAATTTGTCCCGAAGTACAGCGGGTTTGGGGAGCTCCCCAACAAGCATTTTTGCGGGCCCTGCGCCCTGCAAAAATTTCGGAGTGTGGCCACACCCGAATTGCTTGCCAAAACGCGCAACCCGCAACATGGCGCAAAAAAACGGAGGTTACGCTTTTCTTACGCATCCTCCGTTTCCTTGGCGGCTCTCATCGCTTGGATGGTGGCCTCCACAATTTTTAATTCCTTTTCGTCCAACGAGTTCAGCATCGCATCAATCCGCTTTCTGCACTCACTCCCCCTGTTTTTGGACGGATAAAAGTATTGATCTACCGATATATCAAACATTGTGACCATCTGGTAAAAAGTATTGAGGCTGGGGTGCTGGCCGTCATTCTCATTATACATGATGGTACGGGGAGCCCGATCAACAATAAAGGCCAGTTGTTCCTGCGTCATCCCGCTGGCTTTCCTCGTATCCTTAATCGCTTTTCCTATATCGTGAAAATCAAACCGCCGTTCATCTCGTTCTATCTTCATAACATCACCCAATGTAATTTTACATTTCAGGTATTAGTATTTGAACGACTTTAATTTTCATACTACTGACTATTTAATTTCATATTTTAAGCTATGGTAATTCATCTATATGCGCAAACAAAAAATCTATAAAATATTTGCTTGCAATCGGCAACTCATTATTCCCCTTTGCAACTAATCCTATTTTTCGTGTAACAACCGGATGGAGAGGACGAATTGCAACCTTGTAATTTGTTTTTCTCAGTACCAATTCCGGCAAAATACTAACTCCTATACCCGTTTCGACCATAGAAAGAATTGAGTAATCATCATGAACGCGCAAACGCACGCTTGGTTCTAATCCTGCCTGTCGAAACGCTTCTAAAGGTTTGCTAAGACTGCCCTCCTCAATTACTAAAAAAGGGTCTTTGGCAAGATCCTCTAATGTAACATACGGTGCATTTGCCAGCGGATGGCATAGTGGGAGAACCGCACGATATTCCCCCTCTTTGATAAACCTTGTTTCACTGGCGCTTAACAGCACATCAAGATTGACAAATCCGAAGTCTATTTCGCTTGTTCGTATCCATTCAGGAATACTGTTATTGTCTCCTTGATGTAGGATAAATTCTACATTTGGATATTTCTCCTGAAATGCTTGAATAAGCTGCGGGAGCCAGTGGCAGGAAATGCTGGACAGCGTTCCAATCCGAATCGTACCGGAATCTAACCCACGGATTTCTTTTGCGATTTCCTGCATGGATTGATATTGTGAAATTGTATTTTGAATAGCGGGAAATAGTCGTTCACCCTCAATAGTCAAACGAATACCATATCTGGAACGATACAAAAGCTTGATAGAAAGTTCCTTTTCGAGAGATGTAATCATTTGGCTCATAGCTGGCTGTGTATATCCCAAAACATCAGCAGCTTTTGTAAAGCTTCCGAGTTCAACAATTTTTTTTAAAGCAATATATCTGTGCATTATTCAAATAACCTTTCTGCATGTTTTGTTTATAATTATTTATTTTACTTATTCTTGTGCGTAGTATATACTAAAACTGTCAAAAACACAAGCAGGAGGTTAAGTAAATATGAGTGGTACAGTATTGAAACAATATATCGTGGACGCTTTTACAGATACCGTGTTCAAGGGCAATCCAGCAGCCATCTGTGTTCTCGATCAATGGCTCCCTGATAATTTAATGCAGAGCATTACGAAAGAAAACAATCTTTCTGAAACGGCGTTTACTGTTAAAAACGGAGAAAACTATGACTTGCGCTGGTTTACTCCTGGCGGAGAGATAGACTTATGCGGTCATGCAACGTTAGCTTGTGCTTATGTGCTTATGAATTATTACGAGCAAGGAAAAGAAAGCGTTGCTTTTTCTACTATGAGCGGCAAATTGACGGTTGTCCGGCGCGGCAATCTATATGAAATGGATTTTCCTGCTTACGATTTGAAACAAATTCCTGTAACGAAAGAAATGACAGATGCTATTGGTATAGCCCCTAAAGAGGCCTATATAGGACGTGATTTACTTTGCGTATTTGAGAACACGTCTATAATAAAAAGTCTTGCACCTGATTTGGAAAAAGTAAAAGGGTTAGAAGGACTGCTTCTTCAGGTAACTGCAAGGACAGATGGGGAAGCGTATGATTGCATTTCCCGTTCTTTTGCTCCTAAACTGAATGTTGCCGAGGATCCGGTTTGCGGCTCTGGACATTGTCATATTATTCCGTACTGGGCAAAGAAGCTATTGAAGAATAATCTGGTTGCTTATCAGGCATCCCCACGCGGCGGCGTTCTCTATTGCCGTTTGGAAAAAGAACGGGTCATACTGGCTGGAAAAGCTGCTCTCTACTCGCAGGCGGACATCTATTTACCAGAAGAGGCTTCCAATTAACAGCAGGAGGCGTAATTAGGTATGATGAGAAAAGAAACTATAAAAGGGCATACGCTGCCTGTATTGCAATGTGATAAACAGTATGGCGGTCTGTTAGAGCAAGTGTCTCAATATGCTTTTGATTATATCAATACAATTTATCAAAAGCCCCCGTTTCCAGATGAAAAGGCAATACAAGAATTAAATGTATTCGACGAGGAGCTTCCTTTTGATGGAGTAGATGCCTTTGCTGTTATAAAACAATTACATGAAATAGGTTCTCCAGCTACAACTGCCGAGATCGGAGGGAGATTTTTCGGATTTGTAAACGGCGGCCTGTTTCCGGTAGCTCATGCGGCTGAATGGCTTGCGGATACGTGGAATCAAAACAGCGCTTTGTATGTAATGTCACCTGTGACATCCAAGCTGGAAATGATATGCGAGCTTTGGATTGTACAGCTTCTGAGGCTGGAACCACAAACTGCCATGGGATTAGTAACTGGATCATCCAATGCGATTATCTGTGCATTAGCCGCCGCACGAAATGAATTATTAAACAGGCAAGGTTACAGTATTTCAGAAAAGGGATTCCGAAATGCTCCACCGCTTCATGTTTTAATCAGTGAAGAGGCTCATTCCTCCGTAAAAGCGGCTCTTTCTGTTTTGGGATTTGGTACAGACGAAATTGAAATGCTTGCGACAGATGAATTAGGGCGAATTAAAATTGAAACTGTTCCCAAACTTGATAAGAATACACTACTCATTTTGCAAGCCGGGAATGTGAATGGCGGAAGTTTTGACCCGATTGATAAATTATGCGATATGGCAAGAGCGGCTGGCGCGTGGGTACATATTGATGGTGCTTTTGGCCTTTGGGCCGCAGCTTCTAAAAAATATCGTGTCCTTACAAAAGGAATCGAAAAAGCCGATTCATGGTCTGTGGACGCACACAAAACCTTAAATGCCGGATATGATTGTGGAATTGTGCTATGCCGTCACAGAAATGCTCTTGTATCTGCATTGCAGGCAAATGGCTCATATATTGCGTATGGAACACAGCGGGACGGTATGCTTTATACAACAGAAATGTCCCGCAGGGCAAGGGCAATTCCTCTATGGGCTGTATTGAAAACCTTGGGTTCAAGCGGAGTGGAAAACCTTGTTGACACTCTTTGCGGCCATACAGAGTATTTTGCAGAACAGCTTAAAAAAGTGGGCTATACGTTGGTAAATCCCCCTGTTTTTAATCAATTTATGATTGCCTGTGAGACAGAGGAACAGACAGCTCAAATTTTACGCATTGTTCAAAACAGCGGTATTTGCTGGTGTAGCGGAAGTCAGTGGAAAGGAAAAAATATAATCCGAATAAGCGTTTGTTCGCATATGACAACAAAGAATGATATTGATATAAGCGTAGCGGTGTTTAAAGCTGCTTATGAGGAGGTGTTTTCATGAAAAAATTAGGATTGATCGGCGGCGTTGGCCCGGAATCTACGATTCCTTATTATCGTGGAATTATCTATGGTGTTCAGAAAAAACTGAACAAACCTTTTTTCCCGCCATTAGTAATTGAAAGTCTTAGCTCTTTTGAAGTAATCCGTATGAGTTCTCAAAAGGACCGGGAAGGACTGACAAAATATTTACTGAAAGGCATCCAAAATCTTGCGGCGGCAGGAGCGGAGGTTGGAGCGTTAGCTTGCAATACTGGACACATAGTTTTCAACGAATTGCAAAAACAATCGCCTATTCCGCTTGTAAGCATTGTTGAAACGGCCTGTGCTGAAGCAAAACGGCAAGGACTGAAAAAGATAGGATTGCTTGGAACAGCCGCAACTATGGAAGGTAACTATTTTAAAATACCTTTTGAGGAGGCGGGAATTGAAATAAAAATACCTGAACAGGCAGAGCGGGACTATATTGCTGACCATATTTTAAATGAATTAGAATTAGGTATCGTCAAAGAAGAAACTGCCAGCCATTTTGTAGAAATTGTAGAGGAAATGTCAAAGATACAAAATATTGATGCTGTTATTTTAGGTTGTACAGAATTACCGCTTATTTTTGAGGGAAGAAATTTATCCATACCGAGTCTGGATACCATGCAACTTCATATACAAGCACTTATAAAAACAATTTTGGAGGAATGAATATGTTGATTCAACAGGCAACTTTAGAGGATGTTCAGGGGGTTCTTGATTTACTGAAAGCAAATCATGTCAGTCATGTTTCGGATAAAACAGATGGCTTTGTTACCACCAACATGACGGAAAAACAGCTTGTGACACTTATTACAAAAGAGAATGGCGTTACGATTGCCAAGGAAAATGAGAAAATTCTTGCTTTTGCTATGGCCGCATCATGGGAGTTTTGGGCGGAATGGCCGTTCTTTGTCTATATGATAGAACAACTACCAAATTTTTCTTTTAACGGAAAAACGCTTACTGCAAAAAATTCTTATCAGTATGGGCCGGTTTGTCTTGATAAATCCGTTCGCGGGTCTGGATTATTTGAGCGAGTATTTTATGCGTCTTTATCCAGCATGAAAGAGCGTTATCCTATAATGGCTACTTTTATTAACCAGATCAATCCCCGCTCTTATGCCGCACATACAAGGAAGGTTTCTATGACACAAGTCGGAAAATTTCAATTTAACCAAAATAACTATTTTTTAATGGCCTGTTCCACGGAATTAGGTAATAAATGATCGCAGAACTTTGATATAAAGTGATTTTACTGCCCAGCGGCAGGAAAGAAAAAAACCGCTGCTGGGCAGAAAATTTTCACGTTCAATTTAGTTTTCTTGGTGGCGGTTCAATAGAGCCGCTGTTTTCTTTTTCAAAATAAAAAATGGAGGGTGTGTTAAAGTCCCTCTTTATGAGGACATGGCGGTTCCCAGGAGGTATCACCATGTCCATTTTCATATTCCATAATTCCCACGAGCTCCACCAGTTAAAAAAAGCGTAGCCCCTCCATCGGAGCAGTCCGGCTTTGAATGTGAAATTAAACAGTACATAACCGATAATATATTTTCGTGCGCTTGTGCGGCCTTGTGTCGCGCAGGCGCATTTTGCTTTCCAGACTTCGAGACAAAGTGTCCCGAGGTGCGGTGCCGTTCTCCGCCGTTACTCCATTTCGTTTCCGACCAACCCCGAACAAACTGAAATGGAGGATTTTACGATGACTACTATCAATTTGAAAGATTTTTATTATTGGTACACGCAGGATCAGCTTATCGAAGTTTCTGACGAGGTGGCCGAGGTATTCAAGGCCGATGCCCGTTATGAAATGGCCTACCAGCGGCGGCTCTCCCGGCACAAGGCGCAGTATTCTCTGGACTGCGATGACGGGATTGAGTATTCCGCTTGCCTGCATGAGCCGACCCCGCAGGAGCTCCTTGAACGGATGGAAACCTTTCTTCGTCTGTGGAACGCTCTCAATTCTCTGCCGGAGATCCAGGGCCGCAGAATTGACGCACATATCATTCTTGGCAAGTCGATTAAGGAAATTGCCGAGGCCGAGGGCGTACATGAGGAGTCTATTCGCCAGTCGGTCAAGCGTGGCCTTGAACGCATGAAAAAAACTTTTTGATTTTTTCATCTTAACCCACTTGGAATTGATGAAAAAATGTCTCGGTTTATGAGAGGAGGTTTTCTTCCTAACGCAAGGGAATAACGGCAACCCTGAGTAAGTTCGGGGAGCCAGACGGTGGGTGCGCGGTGACATTTCCAAAAAGAGATTGAGCGAACAACACCAACATCGTAAATGGGCTCGGCCATCCCAAGGCCACGATCCGGCAATGAACAGACTGGCTGCCTGTTCCTCCGGGCTTGTCACTTCACTTGCTTGGAGAGCGCCGCACAGAAAATAACGATTGTCTTTGGACAGGCCAAGTAAATATGTGCGGCGCTCTCTAATATTCAAAAGCTATAATAAGCCTCGAGACAAAGTGTCCCAAGGTGGAGTAAGGCAACAGGCCAGCATCCCGGTGGTGCTGGCCTGTTGCGTTTCCCCACCAAACAGCGGGAGACGTTCTATCAATCTGCGAAGGAGGTTTACCGTGAAATTAACTACACAGGAACTTGAACAAATGAGAAGCGTTGACATTGGCGCGGTGGCTGCCGAGTCCCTGCCTGATGTGAGCGGTATGACCTTTGACAATGCGCTTTCCAGAAAGGAGCGCATCTCTCGATTTTTGCAGACTGTCAAAAATCCATACTGCTTTTGCATCGGTGGTGTTGGCGTGAAAATTGAATTTGCTGAAAGCGGGCCATCTCTCCAAGATAAGCTGACGGATTTCCTGCTGCGGCAAAGAAGCGGGCTGTAACTTCGGTTACAGCTCGCTTTGCTTCTTCGAGACAAAGTGTCCCGAAGCGGAGGCATCCTTGTTGTCCTCCCCGGACAGAGTTATAATATAAGTGTAATGTGATAGGGAAGGAGGAACAATGGCACGAGCAAAAAACAGAGGGTATCAGCAGAGTTTCTCTCCCTCTTACACAATTCGCCGCTGGCGGCTGGGCATCTATATCCGGCTTTCAAAGGAAGATTTGAAAAAAGGAAAAGACGATAGCAACAGCGTAAAAAACCAGCGTGACCTACTGAACGATTTTTACCGACGCAACATTGACGAGTTTGAAAGTGTCACGGAATATGTAGATGACGGACATACTGGAACGGACGCTAACCGTGAAGATTTTCAACGGCTCTTGGCGGATGTCATGAGTGGTAAAATCAACTGCGTTATAGTAAAAGACCTGTCCCGCTTCGCACGAAATTATAGCGATGCCGGAAGTTTGATCGACAACCTGTTTGTTCAAATGGGTGTTCGCTTTATCAGCCTTGCTGAGAATGTGGACAGCTACAAGAACCCCGACAGCGTTTCAAATATCATCGTTCCCATTACAAACGTGATGAACGATAATTACTGCTATCAGACTTCCAAAAAGATCCGGCAGGTATTTGATTACAAACGGCGCAACGGCCAGTATATCGGAGCATTTGCTCCTTACGGCTATGTAAAGCACCCAAAGGACAAGCACAGGCTGATTGTTGATCCCGATGCTGCTGAAAATGTCAAACTCATTTTCACAATGCTTATTCAAGGGTCATCAAAACGTGCTATCGCGTTGTACCTGAACGAGCACGGCGTACCTAGCCCCTCGGCTTACAAGGTACAAAAGGGCTTGCCTGTTTCGACAAGAGGGTATGACGATCCTATGTGGGGAGCCCGCATGATCCACTCCATTCTTACCAATCCGACCTACACCGGGGACTTAGCCCAAGGCCGGAGCCGGGTGAAAAGCTACAAGGTACACCAGATTGAAGCTGTTCCCCGCGAGGAATGGGTGGAAGTGGCTGGAACACATGAGGCCATTATCGACTATGAAACTTTCGATAAGGTACAGGCTCTCTTACAGCGTGATACCCGTACTTCCCCGAAAGGCCGTGAGGTACATTTATTCAGCGGCTTTCTGAAATGTGCCGATTGCGGGCGGGCCATTACCCGATGCGTTAGCAAGAACAACAATGTATATTATTCTTGCTCAACCTACAAGAACCGTTCCCGGACAGCCTGCACCATGCACTCAATCAAGCATGAACGGCTGGAGGCTGCTGTTCTGTTCGCCGTACAGCATCAGGTACATTTGGCTGTTTCCTACTCGGAAATCGTCACGCAGATCAATTCCGCTCCAATCAAAAAAAGCCAGTCTTACCGACTGGACGATCTGATAGCTGCAAAAGAGCGGGAACTGACAAAGATAACACGCTACAAGCAATCTCTTTATCAGGACTGGAAAGACGGTGAAATCACCCAGCAGGAATACCGGGATATGAAGGCTGACTATGAACGGCAGACTTCTGATATTTCCGCGGTGCTTACCCGGCTGAACGCTAAACGCGCAGAACTGGCAAACGGTGTGGACAACGAGCATCCTGCACTGGTAGCCTTTATGAAGTATCAAAACATTGAAGCCCTCAATCGGGAAATCTTGGTTGAGCTTGTGGACTATATCAAGGTCTATGAAAACGGCAATATCAGCGTGAAATTCAAATTTGCTGACGAGCTCCGCAAGATTGCAGAGTACATTGAAATTAACACTACGGAAGATACCGCAGTAGCGGGCTAACCCCCGCTACAAACCCCTTTGACAGTGTGTTTTCCTAATAGGCGCTAATCATATGAACCAGAGCAGGAAAACCTGCCGTCACTGATCACACTTGAAAAAATATGTGCAGCTTTGGGCGTGACATTAGCGCAGTTTTTTCAGGAAGATAATTCAGAGAATCTGACAGAAAAACAGAAAGAAGTTCTAGGGATATGGAACGATCTGAGTACAAATGAGCAGGAAACAGTAATGTCAATGCTGCGTGGACTTCGGAAGTAGGAGAACAGTTCGGGTATATGTATCGGCTGTTCTTTTTTTTGCTTTTGAACGTTAAAATGTTAATCTTTTTCTTGCGTATAGTAGAACACTAAAGTATAATAAAATCAGTTTTTTGCATAAGATTAAAGCTATAATAAGGAAATTGGCAAACCAGATGAAAGTCTGGGACGCAAAGCTACAGGGCCTTTAAAATGGCAGCCAGTTGCATAAAATGAGGTGCACTGTCTGTCTGACGGTGCTTTTTTACGGTGTTATTTCACAGACGTAACAATAATGATTTTATCAGGAAAGAATGAGGAAAGTGAGAGTATGAATAAGGCAAAACGTTGTCTGATAGCAGTGGTGTCAGGTGTACTTGTAGCAACTGCTGTCTTGTCTGGATGTGGACAGTCAAAGAAAGAAGTATCTAAAAACGATGATCATCTTACCGTTTATCTGTGGGAAAATCGTTTGATGAAAAATATTGCGCCCTATATCCATGAACAGTTTCCAGATCAGGATATTGAATTTATTATAGGTAACAATGATACTGATTTATACAGTTATTTTAAAGAACATGATGAATTACCGGATATTATAACAGTACGTCGATTTTCTGGAACAGATGCACAGGACTTACAGCCTTATCTTATGGATTTTGCTTCTTATGATGTTGTTTCCAAGTATTATTCTTATGCGGTGCAATATTATAAGAATGAGGAGGATGAAATCCAGTGGCTGCCAATCTGTGGTATTCCGCAGACGATCATTGCCAACAAAACACTGTTTGATCAGTATGGCGTAAAGATTCCAGAAAATTATGAGGAATATGTACAGGCCTGTCAGCAGTTTTATGATAATGGCATAAAACCGTATTCCATGGATCTTGGGGAAGACTGGTCTAATAATGAAATCATCCAGGCGGCGGCAATCGGTGAGTTTACAAGCCTGGATGGTATTGAATGGCGAAACGGTGCAGAGACTGCAGCGGATGAAGTGAAGTTTGATGATACATTATGGAAACGTATTTTTTCAGAAACCAGTCAGTTTCTTAAGGACTCGCACTTTGGTAAAGAAGATATCAATATTGACGTCGATACAGGAATCCAGATGTTTGTCGAGGGAAAATCAGCAATGTTTCATGGACATCCGACGGTTATGCAGCAGCTGCAGAAACAGATGGATGCGGAGCTGACCCGTATTCCTTACTTTTCACAGACATCGGATGAATCCTATGTGTACATGACTCCGTCCTTAAACATTGCATTTAACAAAAACCTGGAAAAAGACCGGGAGAAACTGGATACTGCGCTGGATGTGCTGGATTGTATGATTTCAGAAGAGGGGCAAAAGCTGATTGCGGATGGAAGCGGTGTTATTTCATTGAATACAGATGTTCCAACCATGATGCAGGATGTGCCTGGACTGGAAGAGGAAATTAATCATAATGCTGTTTATATCCGATATTCCGCCCAAAAATCATTTGATGCAAGTCTTGAGGCTGTTCACGGATTACTGTCAGGGGAAATGGATGAAACACAGGCTTATGATACTTTTCGCAGTGTAATGAATCGTAAAGATCCAGAAGAAAAAGCAATGATGAATTTTGAAAATGAATATTCCATTTCACTGAACGATAGAAATGGCCGTGATGCAGCATCTTCCATTTTAACTACGATCAGAGAAGAAAATGATGCACAGCTGGCTCTGGCACCATATTATTATTTTACTTCTTCTATGTACAAAGGAGAATGCACCAATAGCCGGGTTGGCATGATGACAGCGAAGAGTTCAGATACAACATTATATTTTGCAAAAATAAATGGTAAACAGGTTTGTGAACTCGTGGAAAATTATCTCGCCGAAGCTGATGAGAATTTTTATGTAACCAATGAATACGAATTACCAATTGCATCTGGTATGAAAATGATCGTCAGTCAAGAGAAAAGTGGATTTTCGTTAAAGGACTTAACAGTTAATGATAAGAAAATAGACAAAGAAAAGGAATACTCGATTCTTCTTACAGACACCACAATGTCCGTTTTGAAAAAAATAAATCCGAAATGTGAGATTGAGCAGCTTAAAGATACAACATTATCAAGTGCATGGACCGAAGCAATGTCAAAAGGACAGCAGCCGTCAGCACCGGAAGACTATATAGAGGTTGAACAGTAAAAGTGGAGATAGAACAAGCGGTAAATAAAAGAAAAAAATAACAAGGCTGTTGCTTATACTACTTATGATTCTTTTAAGCTTAGTTTGTATCAAGTATCTTATAAGTAAGTCTAATAAGTATATCAGCGAAAATGGAAAAAGCAGTATGGGAGCTGTTGTTGAACAGATACAGCAGACCTATGATCTTCAGGTGAGTGGATACTACAGCCAGCTGCAGTTGGTTGAGGAATTCTTACTTCATGAGAGGGAACTGTCTCTTGAAACGGATACGAACAAAAATTTCTTTGAAGCATGGGAAAAAGAATCGGAAAGTACTCTTATATTCCTTCAGGAAAATGGTCAGGCAATATCAGCAGGTGGAACAAAAATGCGGATTGATATGCCAAGTAAACTTCTGCTGGACTTAAAGAACGGATACAATATTGGAAAACTGGTGCGTCTTGATTATGATCAGAAGAAAAAAGACGGTTATCTGGTTGCGATTCCATGTCAGGAATACACGATCAATGGAGAAACTTATACGGCAATTGGAACTGTGTATGATCATTCGAAACTGGATTCCATGTTAAAATTGAAAGGTTATCATGGAAAAGCATATTTGTTCATGCTGGATCATGACGGAAATATTACGTATACGAACCAGAGTGGAGATAAATACCTGCGTAATTATTCTTTGTTAAAACATTTAAAAGGGGAACAGGCTATTACAGAAGAAGAGGCTGATTTGTTCAAAAAGAAGTTTGATAACAGGGAATCCGGAGTTGCACTTTTGAGAAAACAGAACCCCTATTATCTGGGGTATTGCCCGATAGAAAGCAACAACACCATTTTGGTGTGCATTGTGGCCAAGGGAGTTGTGGACAATGTGCTGATGGATTACCAGAAAACGGTGTTGTTTACAACAATACTCATGGCAGGTTTTATACTTTTACTTTTTGCCGGATTATTCTACAGTATTTCCAGACTTAGTCTTGCAGATCAAAGAGCAGAATATGAAAAAAGAAATAATGAACTTCATTTGCAAACAATGAAGGAAATGGAAGTAGTCAATCAAAAACTGAAAAAGGCAAAGAACGTTGCAACAGAGGCTTTACAGACAGCTGAAAATGCAAATAAGGCGAAAACGGATTTCCTGTCTAATATGTCACATGATATTCGTACTCCTATGAATGCAATCATTGGTATCACATCTTTGATCAGACATGATGCAGGTAATAAAGCAAAAGTTATAGAGTATGCAGATAAAATAGATATTTCATCACAGCATCTGTTGGGAATTATCAATGACGTT
>NZ_JADNOP010000009.1:0-116534 GCF_015557635.1 Fusicatenibacter saccharivorans | reverse complement strand
TAATAAAGCAAAAGTTATAGAGTATGCAGATAAAATAGATATTTCATCACAGCATCTGTTGGGAATTATCAATGACGTTCTGGATATGAGCAAGATTGAGGCAGGAAAAACAGTCTTCAAATATTCTGACTTTTCTATTCTGGATCTTGTACAGGAACTTGACACTATATTTCATACTCAAATATATGAAAAGCAGCAGACCCTTACAATCATAAAAGAAAATATTCAGCATGAGTGGGTGAATGGGGATCAGGTTCACCTGATACAGATTTTCAGCAACCTGCTTTCCAATGCAGTGAAGTATACCCAGGAAGGTGGGGAAATTCAGTTCTTTGTAGAAGAATGTGAGACAAAGTCATCTGTCTATGCAAAGTACCGTTTCTTAGTTAGCGATAATGGTATGGGAATGTCGGCAGATTTCAAGGATACAATTTTTGATGCGTTTACCCGTGCGGAAAGTTCCATTACAAATAAAATACAGGGAACCGGACTTGGAATGGCGATTACTAAGAATCTGGTTGAGGCAATGGGAGGTACCATTGATGTGGAGAGTGAATTGGGACAGGGAAGCTGTTTTGAGGTTCTCATGGATCTGAAAATTGCAGAGGATAGAACAGTTGCTCTGGCGGCACAAGAAGAAACAGATGAGCAGGATGGTAATATCCTGCAGGGAATGAGATTCCTGTGTGCAGAGGATAATGAGCTGAACGCAGAGATCCTGACGGAACTGTTAAAGATTGAAGGTGCGGAATGTACCATCTGTGAAAATGGCGAAGAGATTTTGAAAGCATTTGAGCAGTCTGCTCCAGGTGATTATGACATGATCCTGATGGATGTGCAGATGCCTGTTATGAATGGCTATGAGGCGACGAGGGCAATCCGCAGAAGTTCCCATGAACTGGCAAAGACGATACCGATTATTGCCATGACTGCCAATGCATTCTCAGAAGACATTCAGCATTCCCTTGCGGCTGGCATGAATGCACATGTTTCAAAACCGGTTGAGATGAAGGTGCTGGAAAAGACGATTAGAAGCATAAAATCCGGCGGGGGGGGTACCGAACCGCAGGTCACTGTACAGTGACGAATGGAAAGTAACCGGACATAGAAGAATCAAAAAGGATAGTTAGGGATGGACAGAAAATGAAAGGAAAAAGAGTGATTGCAGGCATTCTGCTTGCGGGAATTTTAGCAGTCACCCTGGCAGGGTGTAAAAACACAGATAACACGAAAGAAGAAACCGAAAGGCCTGTTATTACCCTCGGCAGTGACAACTATCCACCATACAATTATCTGAATGAGGATGGTATACCGACGGGAATCGATGTAGAACTGGCTACAGAAGCTTTCAAAAGAATGGGATATCAGGTGGACGTTGTCCGGATCAACTGGGAGAAGAAAAAAGAACTGGTGGAGAGCGGAGAGATTGACTGTATCATGGGCTGCTTTTCCATGGAAGGACGCCTTGATGATTACCGCTGGGCGGGACCATATATAGCAAGCCGTCAGGTGGTTGCTGTAAATGAGAATAGTGATATCTATAAACTGAGTGATCTGGAGGGTAAGAACCTGGCTGTTCAGTCCACAACCAAACCGGAAGGTATCTTTCTGAACCGGACGGATGAGAGAATCCCAAAGCTGGGCAATCTGATCAGCCTGGGACACAGGGAGCTGATCTATACATTTCTGGGAAAAGGATATGTAGATGCAGTTGCAGCACACGAGGAATCTGTTGTCCAGTATATGAAGGATTATGACGCAAGCTTTCGTATCCTGGAAGAACCTTTGATGATCACTGGAATAGGTGTTGCTTTTGCAAAAGAGGATGACAGAGGAATCTGTGAGCAGATGAGCCAGACGCTGGAAGAAATGCGTCAGGATGGCACATCTCTGAAAATCATTGAAAAATATCTGGATGATCCCCAGAAGTATCTGGAGGTGGATGATCTTGGATATTAAGAGAAAGAAAAAAGAAAAACGGATCCAGCTGTTCGGCGGTCTGATTGGAGTCTGTGTGGCTGTAGCCTCTCTGTTTTATTTCTTCCACGCAGAAAAAGCCGAAGCAGAGAAAAGAATGGTGGAGATTGTAAACTATGTGAAAGTGCAGTGCTCCACCTACACCCATTTTAATGAATCTTCGGAATCAAAAAGCCTCCTCCGTGCCATTGAAAGTGCTAGACAGATGAGTACAAATATTAAAATGGAAATAGAAAACGGCGGTCAGCTAAGCCGGGATTTCCTGAAGGAAAACCTGCAGACTCTATGGGTGGATGGTATCATTGTACTGGATGCAGAAGGAAAGACGGACTGTGAATACAGCACGGATGAGTCTCTGGCTAATGAGATTACGGAGTATCTGCAAAAAGAAATTATCATGAATTTTGCCGGATATGAAGAAAGAAGCTATTCGGAACGGTTTACCAGGGAAGATGGATCCTTTATTGACATTGCAGCCTGTGCCAGAAAAGATGCACTGGGTATCGTTGCAATCTATTACTACACATCTCCTGAATTTGCCAGAAACTATACACTGACGATACAGGGGCTTTTAAATGGTTATAGCATCCAGAAAGATGGAACGATTATTGTTGCAGACGATGGGATCGTTGTTGCCAGCAATGATGAGAGTCTGTTGGGACAGAATACAGCCGACAACGAAGTTGTTCAGGCAATGAAAAAGCATACAGACAGTCAGCATATCTATCATTTTAGAAAGGAAGGAATTGGATGTTATGGAATCATGCTGAAGCAGCGTGATTATTATATCTACGCATATCTTCCGGATACGGAAGTGTTTCGTAATCTTCCATTAAGTGTTATAGGTGTTATTTTTCTTTATTTTCTGATGTTCGGCATATTCTGGTTCTGGACATACAGAACCAATCTGGCGCACCGGAAACAAGAATTTGAAAAAGATGAAAAATATAAAGCAGAACTTCTGACAGCAGCAAAAAAGGCAGAAGCCGCCAATGAGGCAAAAACAGAGTTCCTTCATCGTATGAGCCACGATATCAGGACTCCGATTAATGGAATCTACGGTTTGATTAATATGGCAGACCATTATGCAGATGATATGGAGAAGCAGAAGGAATACAGAACAAAGGTTAAAGCGGCATCCAATCTGTTGCTGGAACTGGTAAATGATGTTCTGGACATGAGTAAGCTGGAGTCGGGTGAAGTTGTTCTGGAAGAGAGTCCATTTAATCTGAGCAAAATTTCTGAGGAAGTGCTTGTTGTAATTGAACAGATTGCTGCAGAACAGAATATCCGGATTGTATGGGAGAAAAAAGAAATCATATACCGTGATCTTATTGGAAGTCCGGGGTATGTAAAACGTGTGATGATGAATATCCTGTCCAATGCAGTGAAATATAACAGAGAAAATGGACATATTTATCTTAGCTGCATGGAAATCCCATCCGAACAGCCAGGAATGACGACAATGGAATTTATCTGCCGGGATACAGGAATCGGAATGACTGAGGAGTTCCAGAAACATATTTTTGAACCATTTGCACAGGAATATACGGGAAGCCGCACAAAGTTTGTCGGAACCGGACTGGGAATGGCCATTGCAAGGAAGCTGGTCGAGAAAATGGGTGGAACCATTACTTTTGAAAGTGAAAAAGGCGTAGGGACGACATTTGTGATCCGGGTTCCATTTAAAATAGATCCGGATGCGGATAAACGTGAAGAACAGAAGGAGGTATCCGAAAAATCTATAAAGGGATTGCATATTCTGCTGGCGGAAGATAATGAGCTGAATATGGAAATCGCTGAATTTATGCTTCAGAATGAGGGCGCTGACGTGACCAAAGCATGGAATGGGCAGGAAGCGGTTGAGCTGTTCAGAAAAAGTGAACCCGGTGAATTTGATGTCATTCTTATGGACATTATGATGCCGGTAATGAATGGTTATGAAGCTGCAAAGACAATCAGGTCTCTGAACAGAGAGGAAGCAAAGGAGGTACCGATCATTGCAATGACAGCAAATGCCTTCACGGAGGACAGAATAAAAGCAAAAGAAGCAGGAATGGATGAACATGTTGCTAAGCCTGTTGATATGGAATTACTGATAAAAGTAATTCATAGATTGGTGGGGTGATAAAAAATTAGGAATTGCTGGATATATTGACAGGGCAAATGAAGGAGAACTTGTAATGAAAAAAATAAAATGGAACAGAGTTTTGGCTGTACTTTTGGCAATGGTGACAGCCGTATCACTACTGTCAGCATGTGGCAGTAAAAGTGCAGAGAAAGAAGATGCAGACACAATCACGGTGTACTTATGGAGCACAAGCCTGTATGAAAAATATGCACCATACATCCAGAAACAGCTCCCGGATATCAATGTTGAATTTGTTGTAGGCAACAACGATCTT
Organism: Fusicatenibacter saccharivorans; assembly: GCF_015557635.1. Taxonomy (GTDB): domain Bacteria; phylum Bacillota; class Clostridia; order Lachnospirales; family Lachnospiraceae; genus Fusicatenibacter; species Fusicatenibacter saccharivorans. Next base: position 112,152 of record NZ_JADNOP010000009.1, on the reverse strand, counting down.
GATTTCTACAGATTTCTGAATGAAAATGGTGGATTGCCGGATATTATAACCTGCTGTCGCTTTTCACTTCATGATGCAAGTTCCTTGAAAGACAGCCTGATGGATCTTTCCACAACCAATGCGTCAGGCGCTGTCTATGATACATACCTTAGCAATTTTATGAATGAGGATGGAAGCGTAAACTGGCTTCCGGTGTGTGCAGATGCCCATGGCTTTGTAGTGAACAAAGACCTTTTTGAAAAGTATGATATCCCTCTTCCGACAGATTATGAAAGCTTTGTCTCTGCCTGCCAGGCATTTGACCAGGTGGGTATTCGTGGCTTTACTGCAGACTATTATTATGATTATACCTGTATGGAGACACTGCAGGGGCTGTCAGCATCAGAGTTGTCTTCTGTGGAAGGACGTAAGTGGCGTACTGCCTACAGTGACCCGGATAACACAAAAAGAGAAGGTCTGGACAGTACAGTCTGGCCGGAGGCTTTTGAACGTATGGAGCAGTTTATCCAGGATACCGGTCTGAGTCAGGATGATCTGGATATGAATTATGATGACATAGTTGAAATGTATCAAAGTGGCAAGCTTGCCATGTACTTTGGCAGCTCTGCCGGTGTAAAAATGTTTCAGGATCAGGGCATCAACACAACGTTTCTTCCATTCTTTCAGGAGAACGGTGAAAAGTGGATTATGACTACGCCATATTTCCAGGTGGCTTTAAACCGAGATCTGACACAGGATGAGACACGTCGAAAGAAAGCAATGAAGGTGTTGGACACAATGCTTTCGGAGGATGCGCAGAACCGGATCATTAGTGATGGACAGGATCTGTTAAGCTACAGTCAGGATGTGGAACTCCATCTTACACAATATATGAAAGATGTGAAACCTGTGATAGAGGAAAACCATATGTATATCCGTATTGCGTCAAATGACTTTTTCTCTGTGTCCAAGGATGTGGTGTCTAAGATGATTTCAGGAGAATATGATGCAGGGCAGGCTTATCAGTCATTTAATGCCCAGCTCCTTGAGGAGAAATCCACTTCTGAGAAAATAGTATTGGATTCACAGAAGACTTATTCCAGTCGTTTCCACAGCAGTGGAGGTAATGAAGCATATTCTGTTATGGCAAACACTCTGCGTGGCATTTATGGAACAGATGTGCTGATTGCAACCGGAAACAGCTTTACGGGAAACGTGCTGAAAGCCGGCTATACAGAAAAAATGGCGGGAGACATGATCATGCCAAATAGTCTTTCGGCTTACAGCAGCAAGATGAGCGGAGCAGAACTGAAAGAGACAGTCAAAAATTTTGTAGAAGGCTATGAGGGCGGATTTATTCCGTTTAACCGAGGCTCTCTGCCTGTGGTCAGCGGCATTTCCGTGGAAGTCAAAGAAACAGATGATGGTTACATATTGAGCAAAGTTACAAAAGATGGAAAAAAAGTTCAGGACGAGGATACTTTCACGGTAACCTGCCTTGCGATATCTAAACACATGGAAGATTATCCGGCAGATGAGAATATTGTGTTTGATGGAGAAGATACCTTTGTGAAAGACACCTGGACAGGATATGTTTCAGATGGTGATGCCATTCTTGCAGAGCCTGAAGACTACATGACTCTGAGGTGAGAAGAATGGATATTAAGAATCATAATAAAGGCAGAAAGAAACCTGTCATGGGAAAACCATTCCAGATAGCTGTCTTTACAGCTGTTTTACTGGGAATTGTTCTGATGGTTTTCCGATATTTTGGATTTGTATCGAAAACTGTTTATGAGGAAAGTGTTTCTCATCTGACGGAAGTTTTTCATCAGTCTGATAACATGCTGAGAGAACTGACAGATAAGAATCTGACCTATCTTCATATGTGGGGTGAGAATCTGCAGAATACCTCCAGCGAAGACGAAATTCGTAATTATATAAAGAAAGCGCAGGAAGATGCCGGATTCTTAGATTTCTTTTTTCTGTCAGCTGACGGGGATTACAAGATGGCGACAGGGGAAACCGGGTACCTTGGATTACAGGAAAACATTGAAGAGGAGATCCGGCAGGGAAATGATGTGATAGCGAATGCAGCAGTTCCCGGAAAGTCTCAGCTGCTTGTTTTTGCTACTCCCAGGGCCCATGGAATTTATCAGGGATTTGAATATGATGCAATTGCCATTGCCTATGAAAACTCTGATATCGTAGATGTGCTGGACATTTCTGCTTTCAATGGAAATGCCCAGAGCTTTGTTGTTCATCCGGATGGCCGTGTTGTGGTCGATCATTCTTCTGAGTCATGGGGGAATGTGTACAATTTCTTTGGTGTTCTGAGAGAGCATTCCAATATGTCTGAAAAAGAGATCAATGAGCTTTCGGAGAAGTTTAAAGCGGGACGCACCGATGCGATGCTGGTAAATCTGGATGAAAGAAACTATTATCTGGTCTATGAAAAATCAGATATTCAGGACTGGGTATTTCTGGGACTTGTACAGGCGGATATTGTCAATGCCAGTATGAACAGTCTGCAGCGTAGTACAATGCTTCTTGTGGCTGCGGTTTTGTTCTGTATTGCCGCCTTTTTTATCGGCCTTATTATTCAAAAAAACAGAATAAGCCTTAGAAGAAAGGACACACAGATCCGGTACAGAGACGAGCTTTTTCAAAAGCTGTCAATGAATGTGGATGACGTTTTTCTGATGCTGGATGCAAAAACATATCAGGCAGACTATATAAGCCCAAATGCGGAAAAACTGCTTGGTATTACGGTAGAACAGATTCGCAAAGATATTCGTGTTCTGGGAAAACTGCATCCAGAGGAACATGAAAATCCGGAGGAAAATTATCTTGAGGAAATCCAGGTGAATGGACAAAGAGAATGGGATTTTGAATATGTTCATCAGAAAACAGGGGAAAAACGCGGGTTCCATAATATTGCAATGGGCAGTGAGGTAAATGGGAAAAAGAAATACATCCTGGTTATGTCAGACCGTACTGCTGACTGGAAAATGAATCAGGCACTTTCTGAGGCAGTCCGTGCGGCGGAGACAGCAAACAGGGCTAAGAGTACTTTCCTTTCCAATATGTCTCACGATATCCGGACACCAATGAATGCGATCATCGGCTTTACCACACTGGCTGTAAGTAATATTGATAATCAGAAAAAAGTCGGAGATTATCTGAGCAAAATCCTTTCCTCCAGTAAACATCTGCTTTCACTGATCAATGATATCCTGGATATGAGCCGGATTGAGAGTGGAAAGATCCATCTGGAAGAAACGGAGGTCAGTCTGTCGGATGTGCTTCATGATCTGAAGACCATCATTAGCGGGCAGATCCATGCAAAACAGCTGGAGCTTTATATGGATGCAATGGATGTTACCAATGAGGATGTCTATTGCGACAAGACACGTTTGAATCAGGTGCTGCTGAATCTGCTGTCCAATGCAATCAAGTTTACTCCTGCAGGCGGAACTGTATCTGTCCGGCTGAAACAGTATCCAGGGACAGTAAAAGGCAGTGAACTATACGAGATCCGGGTAAAGGATAATGGAATCGGCATGAGTCAGGAATTTGTACAGAAGATCTTTTCTCCTTTTGAGCGGGAGCGGACTTCCACTGTGAGCAGAACCCAGGGCACAGGACTTGGCATGGCCATCACCAAGAATATTGTGGATATGATGGGTGGTACTATTGAGGTCCGGACAGAGCAGGGGAAAGGCACAGAATTTATTGTCCGTCTGCCATTTCGGACTCAGCCTGAGAATCACCGTATAGAGAAGATTGCAGAGCTGGAGGGCCTTAAGGCTCTGGTTGTAGATGACGATTTTAATACCTGTGACAGTGTGACAAAGATGCTTGTGAAGGTTGGAATGCGTTCGGAATGGACACTTTCCGGTAAGGAGGCTGTTCTGCGTGCAAGGCAGTCTATGGAGCTTGGGGATGCATTCCATGCTTATATTATTGACTGGCGTCTGCCGGATATGAATGGCATTGAGGTCACCAGACAGATCCGCAGTCTTGGTGATGATACGCCGATCATTATCCTGACTGCTTATGACTGGTCAGACATCGAAGTGGAAGCCAGGGCTGCAGGGGTGACTGCATTCTGTGCGAAGCCTCTTTTTATGTCAGATATCAGAGATACCCTGATGGCTGCTATCGGCCAGAATCAGGCTGAGCAGGAGAATCCCGTTCTTCCTGAGACAAGCTCAGATTTCAGAGGCAGGTGCATACTGCTTGTGGAAGACAATGAACTGAACCGTGAAATTGCGGTGGAGATCCTTAACGAATATGGCTTCATGGTTGATACTGCAGAAAATGGGGCAGAGGCAGTGGAGAAAGTTAAGAATTCAAAGCCATGTAATTATGATCTGGTGCTGATGGATGTGCAGATGCCGGTAATGAACGGATATGAGGCCACGAAGCAGATCCGTGCCCTTAGGGATCCGGCGCTGGCGGGAATTACCATCCTTGCCATGACTGCCAATGCTTTTGACGAAGACAAAAAGAAAGCACTGGAATGTGGTATGAATGGCTTCTTATCCAAGCCAATTGTTATAGAGGAATTGATCAGTACGTTACAAAACAATCTGGTAGATTAGTAAAAAAACTGCTAAGAAGTTCGGTTCACAACTTTTTAGCAGTTTTTTTTATTTATTCGGAAAATTTATCACTGTAACGAAGATGCATATCTTCCCAATCCATGAACAATACATAAAATACTTTTCCGTATTGCTGGCTTTCTACGATTCTTCCATGATCAAGCACGGAAAGATAAGTTCCGTCAGCTTTTCGAAGATGAAAGTGAATATAGTCATTTTCATTGCCTGTGTCAATCTGTTCCCAGATGTTTGTTTCAATCTGTTGTTGTTCATCTTGTCGGATCAGATTGCGGAACCTTTTTTGAGTAAGCCTGAATAGTTCATCCATGCTCTTATAACCAGTCATATGAAGAAATTCGTGGTTTGCATAAAAGAGCTCATCATCTTCTTTGTCTGCTCTATATATAATAAATGCACCTGGAAGGTGTTCAGAGATATCCTTCAGTGCAAATCCAAGCTGTTTGCGGACTCCTGACTGGAGACCTTTTCTGTAAGCCATACATCCGTTTTTTCCATGCAGTTTTATTTCATAAAGAGCTGCATCTGCACAGCGCATAAGCTGTGAAGGGCTGGCTGCAAATGTTGGATATTCTGCATATCCGAGAGATATATAAAATGCGAGTTCTTTACCGTGATATGAAAACGTTTTTGGAAGCTTAGTGAATTGCTGCAGCTGTTTATCTGCTTCCTTAAAGGTACAATTTGGTAAAAGAATGCAGAATTCGTCACCACCATTTCTTCCAAGCAATGCATCGGATGGGAAAAAAGCTTTCATACTGTCTGCCAGACTCTTTAATGCTTTGTCTCCGTAACTATGGCCATAGATATCATTGATAAACTTAAAGTCATCAATATCAAGGAGCGCAGCCACAAAATGTGTTTGTGGATTTTTAGAAATTATTTTTTCTGCTAATTCATCAAATCCATAGCGATTATAAATATTTGTAAGAGAATCTGTGCGCGCCAGTATTTTATATTTGTTCTTGTGTTCTTTTGCTATCAGCCATACCCTGGTAAGTACTGACAGAAGAAGGCTTATAGTAAGAAACATACCACTGATAATTATCAGTAGTGTGTTATTTCTCCATCCGGTTTTAGGAGTTACCTCAAGCTTCCAGGTTCCATCCCCTACTGTAAAAGCGTAAGAAACCGGATGATCTATTTGACCATCTGACTGATAAACCACTTTATAAGTATCGCTCCAGGGAATGTCTGTTTTCAGAATTTTGTATTCATATCCAAAATTTGAAAGCGCACTGACTGTATCTGAAAAAATATCCGGAACACGCAGGATAACAATGGTAAATCCCCAGAAATACTCTTGTCCGCTTTTATCTTTCAGGTAGACTGGATTGCGGACTGCAATTCCATAACCGCCCTGTTTTAATTCGAAGGGCCCCTGCGTAATGGTTGCATGGTTATCTCTTGCATAACAGGAAATCTCTTTACGGTCTTTATCATGGAGCAGATCGATCTTACCTGCCTCATTTCCTTCAGCCGGATAAATATCTGTTACAACACCATTAGGAGCGAGCTGCACGCTTTCAATAGAATCAGACATAAGATTCCCGGCAATCGTCTCAAACTGATGGATTTCGCCATTTTCACTGATTAAGATCTGTTCCAAAGTATCTGTAATTCCAATTCCATCTGCAATTTCATTCTTTATGCGTTCACCATAGGTGGTTGCGTTTAATTGTGCCAATATGTGTCTCTGATTTTTTTCATGGGTGTCTGTTTTGTATACAATTAAACCAACAAGGCATATGCCCAGTAAAAAAATAATAAGAGGCACAAGTGTTTTTTTCTTCACTTGGTTCACCTCAGTTTATTCATTGGAGTTTTTATAATAAAGCATTATATTATAGAAGTTGAAAAACGGAATAAGTTTTTAAAAAAATGACAGTATAATGACAATATGTTTTTGGGCGTTAAAACGGTAATGTTTTTCTTGTGTACAGTAGAGTACTATAGTATAATAAAATCAGTTTTTTGCGTAAGTCTAAAAGCTATAATAAGGAAATCGGCAAACCAGATGAAAGTCTGGGACGCAAAGCTACAGGGCCTGTAAAATGGCAGCCAGTTGCATGAAATGACGTGCACTGTCTGTCTGGCAGTGCTTTTTTACGGTATTATTTCATAGACGTAACAATAATGTCGCATGATACTCGTACACCTATGAATGCAATCATTGGTATCACATCTTTGATCAGACATGATGCAGGAAATAAAGCAAAAGTTATAGAGTATGCAGATAAAATAGATATTTCATCACAGCATCTGTTGGGAATTATCAATGACGTTCTGGATATGAGCAAGATTGAGGCAGGAAAAACTGTCTTCAAGTTCAGAAGCATAAAGACCGGTGGGGGGGGGACCGAACCGCAGGTCACTGAACAGTGACAAATGGATTTGATGCGGTAGTGCAATTTTATTAAACCAGGAGGTTGACAAGGAGATGTATAGAGAAATATATTTGACAGACAGACAGACAGACAGACAGACAGACAGACAGACAGGAGATTTAATATGATTTCGAGAGCAAAGAAATATGTGGCAGTATTACTGGCTTTTGTATGCGTGTGTATGATATTTTCTCCCCAGACTGCATATGCAGCCGAGGACAGTTCGCAGCATGAAACTGTCAAAGTCGGTTTCTTTGCCATGGATGGTTATCATGTGATGGATGAAGAAGGCAACCGCAGTGGGTATGGCTATGATTTTCTTCGGCTGATGGCCCGTTATTGGGATGTAGATTACGAATATGTCGGATATGATAAGAGCTGGGATGATATGCAGCAGATGCTTGAAGATGGCGAGATTGATATAGTAACATCTCCCCGCAAAACACCGGAAAGAGAAGAAAAGTTTGATTTTTCACGTCCGATCGGAACCAATAATGGGATTCTGACCGTCCGCAGTGACAACAGCACGATTGTGGATGGCAATTACAGTACTTACAACGGTATGCGTGTGGCGTTTTTGAATGGAAGCTCCGAGATAAAGAGTTTTGCGGATTTTGCAGGCAACAAAGGATTTACATATGATCCATTTTATTTTGATACGACAGCAGAGATGGAGGAAGCTCTTCAGAGTGGAAATGTTGATGCTATTGCTGCTAGTTCTCTGAGAAAAACAAACAATGAGCGTATCGTGGATAAATTTGACAGCAGCGATTTCTATGTCATGGTTAAAAAAGGTAATACAGAATTGCTGAATGAGATCAATTATGCAATCGACCAGATGAATGCAGTTGAGGGTGACTGGAAAACGACACTTTATAATAAAAATTATGAAAGCATCGAAACTAAGAATCTGGAATATACGGAGAAAGAAAAAAGTATTATTTCACAGTATTCCAAGGACAACCCGCTTCATGTTCTGTGTGATCCGACCCGTTATCCATATTCTTATAATGAAAATGGTGAGATGAAGGGTATTATCCCGGATTACTTCCGGAAAATTGCAGACTATGCCGGGATTTCCTATGAGTTTCTTACACCTGCCACCAGAGATGAGTATATTGCTTATCAGAAAAATAAGGAAACCACAGATATGAGCATCGATGCGCGCCTGGAAACAGATAACTATGCTGAGACGAAAAAATGGGGGATTACTGCACCTTTCATTACGATGCAGCTGGCAAGGGTGACACGGCGTGACTTTGATGGAAAAATTAATGTTGTTACTACTGTTGACCAGACAGCATCAAATTCCATTGAAGATGCAATGGCACCCGGTGCAGAAAAACTGATGTGCAGTACCCGACAGGAAATGATGGAAGCTGTCCGTGAGGGTAAAGCAGATGCTGCCTTCGTCTACTATTACATGGCACAGGCGTTTGTGAACAGTGACACTACGGGCACCATGACATATACTCTGCTGGAACAGCCTACATTCACCTACCGCATGGTAATTTCATCAACTGAGAACCATGCGCTGGCTGGTATTCTGACGAAAGCAATGTATGCCATGCCCCAAAATCTTGTTGAAGATCTTGCAGCACAGTATACCACATACAAAGCAACAGAGCTTACACTTGTTGACTGGATCCGTCTGCATCCTGTTGTTACTGTTTGGGTTCTTCTTATTTTTGGATGGCTGCTGACTGCTATGGCTGGGACAATGGTGCGTCTCAGTGCAAGAAAAAAAGCTCAGAAGGCGGCCCAGGAGAAAGCTGAGGAAATGGCGGAACTGGCAGAGCATGCACAGGCTGCAAACAAGGCAAAAACAGCATTTCTGTCACATATGTCCCATGATATGAGGACACCGATGAATGCAATCATAGGATTTACCGGTATTGCAATGAAAAACAATCCGTCAGACGAAGTGAAAAATTGTCTGGAAAAGATTGACGAAAGCTCAGAGCATTTACTGTCGCTGATCAATGATGTATTAGATCTGACCCGCATCGAAAGTGGAAAAGTGAAATACAATCCGGTACCGGCGGATGTGAAAAACATTACAGATTCTGCATTGGATATTATAAAAGGCTTTCTTACGAACAGGGATATCAACTTTAAGATTCAGCGTGAAGATGCAAAGATTCCGAATGTACTTGCGGATCCTGCACGCCTGCGCGATGTGCTGGTCAATATTCTGAGCAATGCCGTAAAATACACTCCGGATGGAGGAACGATTACATTTGAAGCCCGGTGTCAGGAGAAGGGCGGGGATGGATATATAAATATGCGTTACCGCATTTCGGATACTGGTATTGGCATGAGTGAGGAATTTACAAAAGAAGTTTTTGAGGAATTTGCACAGGAAGATTCCGATGTGAGAACGCAGTACCATGGAGTTGGACTGGGGATGGCTATCGTAAAGAAGTATGTAGATATGATGGGTGGAACCATTTCCGTGCAGAGTAAAAAGCATGAGGGAACCACATTTGTTGTGGATATTCCTTTGGAAATTACAGATAAGGAATGTAATAAGTCAGACACAGGTTTTTCTGAAAAGGTAAATCTTACAGGTGTGAATGTCCTTCTTGCAGAGGATAATGAACTGAATGCAGAGATTGCTGCCGTGCAGTTGGAAGAGTTCGGGATGAATGTAGAAAGAGCTGTAGATGGAAAGAATGCTGTTGAGATTTTCAGAAATCATCCGGAAGGCACATTTGATGTAATCCTGATGGATATCATGATGCCTGAAATGAATGGTTATGAAGCGGTAAAAGCAATCAGGGCAATGAATGACAGACCGGATGGAAAAAACATTCCTATTATAGCAATGACAGCTAATTCATTTGCAGAAGATGTTCAGGCATCACTGGATGCAGGAATGAACGCACATTTGTCAAAGCCGATTGTGATTGATGAAGTTATAAAAACGATTATAAGGTATGTATATCATTGATTAGCAGAGGTTCATGAATTAGTGGAATACAATTGACAGGAGGACCAAAATATGACAATGCGAGAGTGCTATGAAGCTATTGGAGGAAACTATGAAGCTGTCCTGGGACGCCTTCACAGCGAAGTGTTACCAAACCGGATTTTCAGCTCTCCTGGTACGCCCTTTTCTTTTGCCTCCAGGACACCGCCCGTGATCATCAGCTTGATCAGATCAACATTTTCCCGCTTTGCTTCTTCTACGTGAGCAACTGCAGCATCGATGTTTTCTGCGGCAATTGCAACAGAACCCGCCATATGACCGCCCGGTACAGAAATTCCTTCGTTTGCCGCAAGGATTCTCGGGCCGATTTTCTTTCCGGACGCAATTCCATCCCGCAGCCGTGTATCAAACGTGCCAAGACCGCCTACGGTTCGGATGGTAGTGACGCCGCTTAGCAGCTCTGTTTTTGCAAAGCCTGCCACCGTGCGGTAGGCAGTGGCACGGGAAAGCCCGGTGCTCATCAGGGTTTTGACCAGTTTTTCATTGTCCCGCTGTTTTTTCTACGGTTTTCCGTTTCCGGCAAGGTGCACATGCATGTTAATAAGTCCCGGCATGATGTACTTTCCGGCAAGATCTACTTCCGTATAACCCGAAAGATCAGAACCATTCGGGACAAGGCCGGTGATTTTTTTTCTATTAATGATGTTAGGGGGCAGTTACTGCAAACAGTAACTGCCCCCTAACTAGGATATTTATGTAAATTATTTCTGGTCCAGTACGGACTGAATCTGCTTCATCAGCTGATCGTAGTTTGACTGATCGTCAATGCCACCCATGAAAGGTTCCCCAACGATATTTCCGTCTTTATCTACAAGAACGGTTGTAGGAAATGCCATGATGTTTCCTTTTCCAGCATAGTTTCCAACTGTTGAATTAGAATCGAAAGTCAGGTTCTTGTAGGAAGCGCCCTGAGCTTTCAGGATTTCTTTTGCCTCTTTGATTCCGGCTTCATTGTTGTCTAAAGTATCCATGTTGATACCAACAACTTCGCCACCCATTTCTTTGAGTTTCTCATTTAATTCATTCAGCTTAGAGAGCTCTCCGACACATGGCTTGCATCCACTGAACCAGAAATTTACAACTGTAACTTTATTTTTAGCGAAAAGACTGTCATCTACATCGTTTCCATCCAGATCTTTTCCTTTGAAACCTTTGAATACAGCTGTGGATTCGTCTGATTTGGAGGAAGAGCTGTCAGAGGAATCGGATGCAGCAATCTCCTTCTCAAGCTTGGCAATTTCTTCTTCAATTCCGCGGATTGTCTCGATGTCTTTGCACAGAGTTTCATATTCTTCTTCAGAGAAAGAGTCTTTGTTAGATTCCACTGTGCTTGCGAGGGAATCAGCATAGTTTTCGCTCATGGCATCACCGGCAGCGTTCTTGTTCATAAGACCAAAGGCTTTGTCCCATGCATCTTTGTGATCAACAAAAAGCTGGTTTTCCTGCTGGTAAAGGTCATTCCGTTTTTCGTTCAGCTCGTCTGCGCTGCCCGTTTCTGTTGTGGAAGAAGATTCCTGTTTTGTGTTTGTATTGTCTGTTGAGGAGGAATTTCCGCAGCCTGTAAACGCAAAAAGTACAGAAATGGCAAGGGATGCAGCAATTACCGTTTTTAATTTCATTGAGTTTGTTCTAAGTGTTTTGTTTTTCATGATTTTAAATCTCCTTTAAATTACGTTTTATTAGTTTTTATTTTCAGCCTGTTTCTTAGTTGAAAATCCGTAATGATAGCAGATTGCATCAGTTGGACAGGCTTTCATACATTCTCCGCATCGGATACACTCCGGATGGTTTGGTGTGTCTACTACATTGACATCCATCTTACAGACACGACTACATTTCTGGCAGCCAACACATTTCTCATGATCAACCTGAATCTTAAGAAAAGATACCTTGTTAAACAGTGAGTAAATAGCACCCAGCGGGCAGATCCATTTACAAAATGGACGGTAAAACAAGATGCTCAGGATGATGAAAAGCGCAAGGATTGTGAACTTAAATGTAAATAAATGTCCGAGTGCGGCACGGATTCCTGAGTTGGCAAGTGCCAGCGGAATTGCGCCTTCAAGTACGCCCTGTGGGCAAATGTATTTGCAGAAGAAAGGATCTCCCATACCAAGTGAATTGGTTACAAATGCCGGAAGTAGTATAACAAAGACGACCAGAATCACATATTTCAGATACCGCAGAGGCTTCAGTTTTGCGGTGGAAAGTTTCTTGCCCGGAATCTTATGCAGCAGATCCTGGAACCATCCAAACGGACAGAGGAATCCACAGATAAACCGCCCTAACAGAACACCTAACAGGATGAAAAATCCGGTGATGTAGTAGGTAAATTTGAATTTTGAAGAACCGACCACGGCTTGAAAAGCTCCAATCGGACAGGCACCTGTGGCGGCAGGACAAGAGTAACAGTTTAGTCCCGGGACGCACATCGTTTTTACATTTCCCTGATAAATTTTCCCTTTAAACAGATTCGGGATGTGAATGTTGGTCAGCAGTGTAGCAGCTGCCTGAATCCATCCGCGGAAGCGGGCCAGAAAGTTTTTGTTTGATTTCATTTTCTTATCCAATTCCTACACACTCCATACATAATTTTATTGCCTTGCTAAGAACAACCGCTGCTTCTCCGCGGAAGATCCCGACAAGGAAAAACACCAGACCGGCTGCAAGTAAAAGAATCTGTGTTGCTTTTTCAGATTTCATTAAAATACTCCTTTCAATGTTCAAAGTCCGTTTATTGACCTTTCGATGTTTGCATTGTACAATAGAGGGTGTAAAATTCCTGTTAAGAAAATGGAGAAAAATAAATTGAGATTATTAGTTGTTGAAGATGAGAAGAAATTATGTGATATGATTGCGAAAAGTCTGCACCAGGCAGGTTATGAGGTAGACACGTGTAATGACGGAGAGGAAGCACTAGATATGATCTATGCGGAAATGTATGATTTGATCGTGCTTGATCTTAACCTTCCGGGGATGGATGTGATGGATATTCTCCGGGAACTTCGAAAGGAAAATGAAGAGACAAAGGTATTGATTCTGTCTGCGAGAAGTCAGATCGCTGATAAGGTTGACGGTCTTGATGCGGGGACAAATGATTATATGGAAAAACCATTTCATCTGCAAGAGCTGGAAGCCCGTGTGCGAAGTCTGACAAGAAGAAAGTTTGTACAAAAGTATTAAGATAAGCGGGAATTCATGACGTGGAGTTTCAAGTGATTAAAAAATTTATGAAAATGAATAAGTGGAAAGTTGCATGTCCATTGACATGGCTTTCCACTTATTTTTATGAATTCCTATGCGCCAGACGAGCAGACAACAGAAATTGGCATCTTACCCGCGAATTTCTGCATTTCACATCATGCAGACTGGACGAATGCTGTAAAATCATATATAAAAGAAATAGGAATAACTGGGGGTGAGATGGATGAAATGTGAGGTGGAACAGATTGATCCAAAGCAGGAAGAACATGTTATGGTATATTGCCACAACAGGGAAGCATCCTGGGTGCAGAATGTTCGGGAAGCTGTATTTGGACAAACATCGGTATGTGGATATAAAAATCACGTTTTGTATCAATTGAAATTGTCTGATATTTTTTATGTGGAACAGCAAAGAAATCAAAGGAGAGGGCAGGCGTAATGGAAACAGATATGATTAAAATCACTCATTTAAAGAAAAGCTTTGGTGATGTAAAAGCAGTCAATGATCTGAGTTTTCAGGTGAAAAAAGGAGAGCTCTTTGCATTCCTTGGTGTAAACGGGGCAGGGAAGAGCACAACGATTTCGATCATCTGCGGGCAGCTTCGCAAAGACAGCGGAACGGTTCAGATCCAGGGCACAGATCTGGATAAGATCGGAAGGAAAGTTGGAACAATGCTTGGCGTGGTATTTCAGGACAGTGTGCTGGACAAGCCACTTACCGTCAGGGAAAATCTGAAAAACAGAGCAGCGCTTTATGGAATAACAGGAAAAGCGTTTGAAAAAAGATTGCGGGAACTGGTGGAGATTTTTGATTTCGGAGATTATCTGAACCGGCCGGTCGGAAAACTGTCCGGCGGACAGAGAAGAAGAATTGATATTGCAAGAGCCTTGCTGCATCGGCCCGAACTTCTGATTTTAGATGAACCAACGACAGGACTTGACCCACAGACGCGGCTTTTGATCTGGGATATCATTGAAAAACTTCGAGTGGAAGAAAAGCTGACAGTTTTTCTGACTACGCACTACATGGAAGAAGCTGCAAATGCCGGTTATGTGGTGATTCTGGATAAAGGAAGCATCGTGGCAGAAGGAACTCCTTTTGAGCTGAAAAATGAGTATGTGCAGGACACTATGTCTGTTTATGGTGTGACAGAAGAAGAAATCAAAACACTGGGCAGAGAGTATAAAAAGATCCGGGATGGCTATCAGTTAAAAGTAAAAAATACCGCAGAGGCTACCCGGCTGATCGTGGAACATCAGGAAATATTCCGTGATTATGAAGTGGTAAAGGGCAGAATGGATGATGTATTTCTTGCTGTAACCGGAAAAACATTGGGAGGTGAGCACAGATGAAGGCAGTATTTGCACTTATAAGTCGAAACAGAAAATTGTTTTTTAAAGACAGAGGAATGTTTTTTTCAGCTTTAATTACTCCGGGAATTCTGATTTTGCTGTATGCTACATTTCTGGCAAACGTATACAGAGATTCCTTTGTGTCCGCGATCCCGGACATGATTACAATCTCAGACAAACTGATCGATGGAACGGTGGCCGCACAGCTTGCCGCGGCTCTTCTGGCAGTCAGCTGTGTGACTGTGACATTCTGCGTGAATCTTACGATGGTACAGGACCGGGCAAACGGAACAAGGAAAGATTTTAATGTATCGCCAATCAGCAAAGCACAGCTTTATCTTGGGTATTTTTTATCTACTGTAGTCAATTCCCTGCTGGTGAATGGGCTTGCGCTGGTATTATGCCTTGGCTATATGTACAAAATGGGCTGGTATATGAGCGCTGTAGATGTACTATGGGTTCTTCTCGATGAAATTTTACTGGTACTCTTTGGAAGCACGTTGTCAAGCATCGTCAGTTTTCCACTGACAACCCAGGGTCAGTTATCCGCAGTGGGAACGATCGTAAGTGCCGGGTATGGATTTTTATGCGGAGCTTACATGCCGATTTCAAATTTCGGCAGCGGCCTGCAGAAAGTACTGTCGTATCTGCCAAGTACCTACGGAACTTCTCTGCTGAAAAATCATATGCTCTGTGGAATCTTCGAAGAGATGGAGAACAATCAGCTGCCAGAAGAAATGATTACTGCGATTCGTGATACACTGGATTGTAACCCGAAGTTCCAGGGGTCTGTAGTAAGTGTAAATCAGATGGTGATGCTTATGGTGGGATGTGTTGTGGTATTTGGAATTATTTTTTTGTGCATGACAGCTCTTCCGGAGAAAGATGGGAAGTAAATATATCCTTCGACTATAGAATGAATAAAAAATGAGAAAAGAGACAGTTATGAATATTACAGAAAGAGAGATCGATGACCCGGAAAAAGAGGGCGTTATACTCGAATATGTAAATTTTACGAAAGAATTTGCAGAAATAAAAGAGTATGTAAGAAGCAAAGGGGAATCTATCCGGGGATACACAGAAAAGAAAGAATGTGTTTCCATAAGAACAGAAGATATTTTATATTTCGAGGAAGTGGAAAACAAGGTGTTTGCTTATACGTCAAATGAGTTTTATGAAATTAAAAGCAGACTGTATCAGCTGGAAGAGAAAATAATAAGAAAATGTATGAAGCGTGCATCAAAGACAACGATTGTAAATGCAGATCGTATTGTTTCGGTTCGTACCGCATTAAATGGGCGTTTGTATGTGCGGATGGAAAACGAGGAAGAAATTCTGTTTTCGTTAATGCCATTGTAGCATATCGAGATTTCCGCTTCAATCGGATCTTTTCTATAATAAGGACAAGAAGTTCACAGAGATATCTGTTCCAGAGCGTGTTCGAAAAAGGCTTTTCGTAGTCTGCACGCCTCGGCAGATGTATTCACGGCACCTGGAAAGAAAACATCAGATCCAGAGGGAAGAGAATGGAAAAACTTGAAAAGGAGAATGGAATGGAAAAATTAATGCTCGAAACACTTATGGAACAGCAAAGAGAGTATTTTGCATCTGGAGCCACATTGCCCGTGAAGGTGCGGATGGAGGCTTTGAGCAGATTGGAAAAGGCCTTGCAAAAACAGGAGCAGATCCTCTGCAAAGCGCTGCATACGGATCTTGGAAAGAGCAAGACGGAGAGTGTGATGTGTGAGATTGGACTGGTGCAGGGGGAAATCCGCTGGATGAAGCAGCACTTAGGGCGGCTTTGCAGAACAAAACATGTCAGAACACCGCTGGCGCAGTTCGCTGCAAAAAGTTATCAAAGCCCTTCTCCTTATGGCAATGTGCTGATTATGAGCCCGTGGAATTACCCTGTTCTGCTGACGTTAGAACCGCTGGTAGATGCCATTGCGGCAGGAAATACTGCGGTGGTAAAACCAAGTGCTTATGCACCGGCTAGTGCAAATGCCCTGAAAGATCTGTTAGAAGAATGTTTTCCACCGGAATATGTTACCGTTGTTTTAGGCGGACGGGAGGAAAATCAGGTACTTTTACAGGAAAAATTTGATAAGATTTTTTTCACAGGAAGCGCAGCATCGTGGATAAAAAGACATGGATGGATTTTCCGATCCGCTATCAGCCGTATACAGCAAAAAAGTTGAAACTGATTCGAAAATTTTTATACAGCATACCATACAAGGGATAGACATCTCCAAGAAAATCCGATATAAAAGAGGATAGGGAAAAGAAAAGAGGGGACTAATGTGAAGATAACGATCATCAATCCATTTCCGGACGAAGAGGAAGAAATCATCATCAAATGCCGTGTGCTGACGGAGGACATCAACCATCTGATCTGCAAACTGAAAAACGGGGATCGGAAAATTACGGGATACGATGCAAAAGGAATTACTCTTCTGGCACTTCCGGATATTTTTTATTTTGAGGCAACGGACAATAAGGTTTTTGCCTATGGACAAAAGAATGTTTATGAAGTTAAAGAAAAACTGTATCAGTTAGAAGAACAGCTGGTGTCTTTTCCATTTATGCGGGCCTCCAAATCCATGATTCTAAATCTGGACAAAATCCGGCATTTGTCGCCTGCTTTTGGCGGCAGATTTGAAGCGTTACTCGAAAATGAGGAAAAAGTGGTTATTTCCCGGCAGTATGTGCCGGTTCTGAAAGAACGACTGGGATTGTAGGGAGGCGAAAACAATGATGAATAAAATAAAAATTCTTGCAAATATTTTTTCGAAAATTACCGTGTGCGTTCTGCTTGCGTCCGCGATCTATATTACTGTGATGTGCGGTCTGGATGCCCAGATCAGTGTCATGATTCTCTGGCAGATTCTTCTGGTTTCCGCTGTATGCTCCATTCCGATTCTGATGTACCCGGATGAGGAAGGAAAAGAAGTATCCAAACAGGGCATGATTGCACGGCAGATCATCTATTTTATCTATGTCAATTGTGCTGCCCTGGGACTTGGCAGAGCGTTCGGATGGTTTTACTTCAGCAAAGCTAAAATGGTCGTGCTGATGGAGGTTTTGATTATTGGAGTTTATGTTACGGTGAATCTGATCGTATATGTAAATGACCATATGGTGGCGGAAAGCATGAACCAGAAACTGGAAGAGATGAGAAAGCGGAAAGATGCATAGAAAAAATAACTTTGGATAGTTAAAGACAGCGTATGCCGGAAGGACATGAAATCGCTGGTATTGTAGAAACAAAAGAAAAAATTTGAAAAATTTCAAAAAATATCGTTGACAAACAGAACAAAGCGTGCTAATATACATATTGTCAGCAGGACGTAAGAACTGCTAGAAAACAGATATGGGGTCTTAGCTCAGCTGGGAGAGCATCTGCCTTACAAGCAGAGGGTCACAGGTTCGAGCCCTGTAGGCCCCATACTTCTAAAAATATAGTATGGCGAGATAGCTCAGTTGGCTAGAGCACGCGGTTCATACCCGCGGTGTCGAGGGTTCGAATCCCCCTCTCGCTACGAAAGAGAGAGCTCCTGCGAAAGCAGGGGCTTTTGTTGTTTTACGTTCGGAGGGGGCTGCCAGTGGCGGGCCCTGCAGATTACAATACCATGGAAAATGACAGGGAGGCGCTTATGAAATTATTCCACTTATCCGATCTCCACATCGGAAAGCGAGTCAATGAATTTTCGATGATCGAGGATCAGAAGTACATTTTGTCGCAGATTCTGCATGCTGCAAAAAGAGAGAGACCAGATGGCGTACTGCTTTCCGGAGATATTTACGACAGTACGATTCCAAGTGCAGAAGCGGTTCAGGTTTTTGATGCGTTTCTGACAGAGCTTTCCACCAATCGGATTCCCACTTTTATCATCAGTGGAAACCATGATTCCGCCGAGCGTCTGGCATTTGGATCCAGCCTGATGGGAAAAAGCGGGATCTATTTTTCAAAGGTATACAATGGAACGATAGAGAAAATTCCGCTGCAGGATGCGTATGGCACGGTGTGGATTCATCTGCTTCCGTTTTTACGGCCTGCGGTGGTGCGTCATGCCCTGCCGGAGCGTGCGGAAGAAGTAATGTGTACAGCGGATGCAGTTCGGATTGCACTGGAACAGGATCTGGTTGATGAACAGGATCGAAATGTGATTCTGGCCCACCAGTTCGTAACCGGGGCAAAACGATGTGATGCAGAAGAACTGCAGGTTGGCGACTTGGATCAGATTCCGGCAGAATTGTTTGAAAAGTTTGATTATGCTGCACTGGGGCACATCCACAGCCCACAGAAGGTGGAAAGAGATACGGTTCGCTATTGCGGTTCGCCGCTGAAATATTCTTTTTCGGAAGCAGGACAGGAAAAAACGATTACGGTGATCGAATTAAAAGAAAAAGGAACGGTGGAGCTTAGAACAATTCCATTAAAGCCCTTGCACGATCTCAGGAAAATCCGGGGGACGTATCTGGAAGTCACGGCAAAAACATTTTATGAGAACAGCGACTGCGAGGATTACCTTCTGGTGACGTTGACGGATGAAGAAGATGTGCCGGATGGAATGGCAAAACTCCGAACGATCTATCCGAACCTGATGCGCCTGGAGTACGATAACAAAAGAACCCGGTCTGCTGCAGACATTGGCACGGCGGAACGAGTGGAGGAAAAATCAGAACTGGAACTGTTCCGGGAATTTTATGAATTACAGAATAATCAGAGCATGACCGCACAGCAGAAAGCGCTGGTGGAAGAATTGTTACGGGGGATGAAGGCATGAAACCAAAGAAATTAGTCATCAGTGCATTCGGACCGTATGCGGACCGGATGGAACTTGATTTTGACCGGCTTGGCGGCGGTCTGTATCTGATTACGGGGGACACCGGCGCGGGAAAAACAACGATTTTTGATGCCATCACGTTTGCGCTTTACGGGGAAGCGAGCGGTGAAATCCGGAAAGGCGAAATGTTCCGCAGTAAGTATGCAAAACCGGAGGTGCGTACCTTCGTAGAGCTTACGTTTACGTATCAGGGAAAGGACTATACGGTAAAGAGAAACCCGGAATATCTGCGCCCGAAGGACCGCGGACAGGGCATGACGATGGAGAAAGCGAATGCAGAACTGATTTTTCCGGATGAGCGGCAGCCGGTTACGAAAACTTCGGAAGTGACAAAGAAAGTGACAGAACTTCTCGGGCTGGATCAGCGTCAGTTCCGACAGATTGCGATGATTGCGCAGGGAGATTTCCAGAAGCTTCTGCTGACAGGAACAGCGGATCGGAGTGAAATTTTCCGGAAAATGTTTCACACAGAGATTTATCAGGAGCTGCAGAAGCGTCTGCGGGAAGCAGCAAAGGAGCGCTGGAAAATATACGATGAAAAGAAACGCAGCATCAGCCAGTATCTGGACAATGTTGTCTGCCCGGAAGAGGCAGAATGGAAAAAAGAGTTTGACCGGCTGAAGAAAAATAAATTCGACGGCCAGGTTATGCGCGGTATGGAACTGCTTGCACGCTGCATCGAATGGGACGATGAGAAATTAAAGGCGCTGCAAGACGAGCAGAGTACGCTAAATGAAGAGATCGAAAAGAAAAACCAGCTTTTGGGAAAAATAAAAGAGCGACAGACGAGACAAAAAGAGAAAGAGCAGAAAGAAAAAGAATGGGAGACTCTGCTTCCGAAGGAAGAAGAAAAGAAAAAGAGAAGTGAGCAGGCAGAGAAAGAGGCAGAGATTTGTAAGCAGTTGGAAGAGCGGATTCGGGAAGAAAAAGTGTGTCTGGAACTGCTGCGAAAAGTGCAGCAGGAGCAAAGTGCAATGACACAGCTGCAAAAGGAACTGCAGGCAGCAACAGAAGCAAAAGAACAGCTTCAGACAGAGCAGGAGCGTGCAAAAAAAGTCCTGGAACAGAAGAAAGCACGGGAAGAACGTCTCTCTGATGCGGAGGTGAAACTTGCACGGACGGAACAAAAAGAAGCGTATGCCGCAGAGCAGATACAGCAGATGGAAGCATACTGCGAGACAATTGCAGGCGCAGTCAAAGAGGAAACGGCAAACAAAGAAGAGGAAAGCGTTCTTTGTAAAAAAATAAAAGAAACAGAGGAGACAGCGGCCAGGGCAGCCGAAGAGGCAGAAAGGCTGGCCGGGCAGGATCAGGTCTGCGAAAAACTGCTGGATGAAAAGAAAAATCTGGAACAGAAAATCCACACTTTAGAAGAAACGAAAAAACAGCTGGAGAGAACGACGGCTGAAAGGACGCAGATTGCCGCGCAGGTGACACAACTGCGAAAGGAAGAAGAGAACTTACAGGCGGATATCGCGACAACGGCAGAACATCTGGCCGAAAGAGACGGAGCCGCGCTGCTGCAGGAAAAATACCACCAGAAGCTGGAAACGCTGGAAAATCTGCTGGAAAGCTGGGAGCAGGGACGCAAAGAACTGGAAGAAAAGCAAGGTGCATACCAGCGTGAAATCAAAAAGAGAGATGCTTTACGGGAAACATATCAGGCGATGGAATCTTTATTTCTGGATGCACAGGCGGGAATTCTGGCAGAAAAACTGACAGAGGGAGAACCATGCCCGGTCTGCGGCGCTATTCATCATCCGCAGCCTGCCAGACGAGCAGAACATACGCCAGATAAAGAAACGCTGGATCACAAGAAAGAAGAACTTCGGATGCAGGAGGAAGCAGCTGCGGGACAAAGCGAGGCTGCGGGCAGCTGCCGCAGACAGGTAAAGGAAAAACGTGCACAGCTAACGGAATGGCTGTTAAGAGAACTGCCCGAGAGTCAGAAAGAACACGAACAGAAGCGACTTTCACAGATGCCGGATGTTTTATTTCAACAGGAAGCGGTCGAGAAGGCAGAGCAGCTTCGGAAGGAAGAAGAAACACAGAAAGTACGTCAGATGGAATATGCGGAACTGGAAAAAAGACAGACAGAACGGCAGAAAAGACTGGAAAGCATAAAAAAGACCATTGCAGCGGAACAGACACAGCTTGGCCGGGCAGAAGGAACCAAAAGAGCACTGGAAGAACAGTTGGAAAAAGAAATTGCGGAGGCGCAAAAAACGACTGCTTTTATGGAGAAAAAGAATCCTGCGCAAAGAAAGGGTCCGGGGGAGAGCGAGGACAGAAAATCCCTGGCTGATCAGATTGCCCAGGTGATTTCCTTCCGGAAAAACAGACAGAAACAGTGTGAGGGAGAGATTGCTGCCACGCGGGCAAAGGTGAGCCGCCGTGCAGAATGTATCGCACGGCAGAAAAAAGCGGAAGCTGAGCGGAAAGAGGATCATGAGCGGCTGCAGAAGGTGCGGAGCCGTCTTGAAGTACTGCAAAGCGATCGGAAGAGATGGAAGGAACAAGAAGAGAAACTGCTGGAAAATCTGGAAGAGCAGAGAGCGATCTGGGCAGAACAGGATCAGCAGAAAACAGGAGCGAAATCCGAAGGCAAGCCTAGAGAAGGGAAGGAGCAGCTGAAGGATCTGGTAAGTGCAGAAACGGTGAAAAAACAGATAAATGAATTTACGGGATCGGAAATCGCAGAAAAACTTGCAGATGCAGAAAGAGAACTGTGGATTCGGTCTGTATGGGAACAGCACTGGCTGAAACAAAAGCGAAAAGAACTGACAGAACAGAAACAATGTATTCTTGCAGAACAGGAGGAACTGAAAAAGATCCGACAGGAAATCCAGGAGGAAACACAGAAAACGGAGCAAAGAGAACAGGAAATTCGCAAAAAAGAGCTGCGGGAAACGGAACAAAAGGCTGAAAGAAAAGCACTGCTGGAAAGGATCCGGGAAAAAGAGGCGCAGCTTGCGGGAAAAGAAGAAACAGAACTTCTGGAACATATTGCAGCCTGGGAAGCACAGAAAGAACGGCTGGAAGAAGCACAGAAAACAGCAAAAGAGGAACTGGATGCCATACAGAAAAAACTGATGGAAGTACAGGCGGCGCTTACGGCGATTCAGGCGTTAGAAACAGCGGATTCACAGGAACAGCCACTCCCGTCAGAAATAGAATTACAGGAAGATTTAAGGGGACTTTCCGAACAGAAACAGGTTCTGGATCAGCGTTATAACGAGCAGTATCACGCGGCAAATACGAATCAGAACACATATGATGCCATTCGGAATCAGCAAAGTCAGATGCAGACCGTGGAAGAAGAGTACAAATGGGTCAATGCGCTTGCGGATACCGCATGTGGAAATGTGAGCGGAAAGCAAAAGATTGAACTGGAAACGTATGTGCAGATGGCGTATTTTGACCGGATTCTGCGAAAAGCCAATGTGCGTTTCCTGACGATGAGCCAGGGACAGTATGAGCTGAAACGGCAGGAAGACGGCACGAATAAGAAAGAAAAAGCCGGATTGGAACTGAATGTGATTGACCATTATAACGGAACGGAGCGGAGTGTCCGCACGCTCTCCGGCGGCGAATCGTTTCAGGCATCGCTTTCGCTGGCACTTGGCCTGTCAGATGAAATTCAGTCGTATGCAGGAGGAATCCGGTTAGATTCCATGTTTGTGGACGAAGGTTTTGGTTCTCTCGATGAAGAGTCCCTGAATCAGGCGGTGAAAGCACTGGAAGGTCTGGCGGATGGAAACTGTCTGGTCGGAATTATTTCTCATGTGCCCAAGTTAAAAGAGCGGATTGAGAAAAAAATCATTGTGACGAAAAATCGAAGCCGGGATGGTGTAGGAAGCCGGGCAGTGATCGAGTAGACCACACAGGAGATGATTGGGATTCGAGAGAATTCCTTGTCAGAAAGTACGGAAAATGCTATAATGGATCCGTTGGGCAAAAAAGTTGAATGAACAGAGCAAATCCGGCGAATCATGCCGGCTGCCATAGAATGGAGGAAACAAATGAAAACATCAGATTTTTATTATGATCTGCCAAAAGAACTGATTGCACAGGATCCGCTGGAAGACCGCAGCGCTTCCCGCCTGATGCATCTGGATAAAACGACAGGTGAATATAAGCATGGTCATTTCCGTGATATTCTGCAGTATCTGAAACCAGGCGACTGTCTGGTTATCAATGATACGAAGGTAATTCCGGCACGTCTTTATGGTTCCAAGGTCGGAACGGATGCGGCAATTGAGATTCTTCTTTTAAAGAGAAAAGAAAATGACATCTGGGAAACGCTGGTAAAACCGGGCAAAAAATGTAAGGTCGGCACGGTGATCTCCTTCGGCGACGGCATTCTGACCGGAGAGGTTGTAGATATTGTCGATGAGGGAAACCGTCTGATCCAGTTCCATTACGACGGCATTTTCGAGGAGATCCTCGACCAGCTTGGCGAGATGCCGCTGCCGCCGTATATCACACACAAACTGCAGGACAAGAACCGCTACCAGACGGTATACGCGAAACACGAGGGAAGCGCAGCCGCTCCGACCGCAGGACTGCACTTTACAAAAGAGCTTCTGCAACAGGTACAGGATGCCGGTGTAAAGATCGCCCATGTAACCCTGCATGTCGGCCTTGGCACCTTCCGTCCGGTGAAAGTGGAGGATGTCACCCAGCATCACATGCACTCTGAGTTCTATGTGGTAGAAGAAGATCAGGCAAAACTGATCAACGATACGAAAGCAGCAGGCGGCCGTGTGATCGCAGTCGGAACAACGAGCTGCCGTACTCTGGAGTCGGCAACCGGCGAGGACGGCATTTTAAAAGCCGGAAGCGGCTGGACCGAGATCTTTATCTATCCGGGTTACCGCTTCAAGATGATCGACGGACTGATCACCAATTTCCATCTGCCGGAGTCCACACTGGTGATGCTGGTATCGGCACTGGCTGGAAAAGAGCATATTATGGCAGCTTATGAAGAGGCTGTGAGAGAAAAATACCGCTTTTTCTCCTTCGGTGATGCCATGATGATTGAATAAAAAATTCGTTTATGACAAAAATACGATGCTGAAAGAAAACGACCATATAGGAACACAGCGAAGCCCTATATGGTCGTTTTTTGTCCAGCGAATCTTCTAAATCTTTCTTTTTCCCTGCCGAAAAACAGAAGATTTTATTAAGGTTTCTGAAAACGAGCGGAACTGGGTTGTGTCAGGGAATGTTTTTGCGTATACTGATACGTGTTTGAGACAAGGGAGGACGGATTTTGAAGAGAGACGAGAGAAGAAAGTTTCCATGCTATGGTATCCTGCCGCTAATTCTGACGCTGACAGCGAATTTTATCGCTTATTTTGGAACGCGGCCGTTTACCAGTTCGTGGAAACATTACAATATAGAAACGATGCTGGACCAGCAGATCCCGGTGATCCCGTGGACGATCGTGATTTATTTTGGCTGTTATCTGGTCTGGATTGTAAATTATCTGATTGCCGCAAGCAGAGAGAAAGAATTTGTCTGGCGGTTCTTTGCAGCAGATGTTCTGGCGCGGCTTGTCTGTATGGCATTTTATCTGCTGCTGCCGACAACGAACGTAAGGCCGTCGATCCCGGAACAGGGATTCTGGAATCAGATGCTTGCCTTGCTCTACCAGATGGATGCGGCGGACAATTTGTTCCCATCGATTCACTGCCTGAACAGCTGGTTCTGCTATATCGCAGTCCGCAGCAGACGGGAGATTCCGCGCTGGTATCAGCGGTTCTCTTTCTGGGCGGCACTTGCCGTGTTTGTCTCTACGCTGACAACAAAGCAGCATGTGATTGCAGATGTGATTGGCGGAGCGCTTCTGGCAGAAGTGACGTGGCAGATCGCGGGACGCACGCATCTTGGTGCATGGTATGGCATGATATTGGAACGAAGGAGGTGGAAACGCCGTGCAGAGTAAGAAAAAAATGATCGTGAATACTGTTTTTCTCGTTGTGATTTTTGCGTTGACGATATACGGTGTTTTCCACGGCGAAGACCTTGGCGCAATGATGGAAGCAATGCGGCGAGCAGATGTGCGGTGGCTGCTGCCGGGACTGTTCTGTGTCGTGTTTTTTATCTGGGGAGAATCGATCATCATCTGGTACATGATGCATTCCTTCCAGATTCCGGTGAAGAGGCGGACGTGTTTTCTGTTTTCTTCCGTCGGATTCTTTTTCAGCTGTATCACACCGTCCGCAAGCGGCGGCCAGCCGATGCAGCTCTACTATATGAAAAAGGAGAAAATATCTCTTCCGGTATCAACGGTGATTCTGATGATCGTCACGATCACTTACAAAGCGGTGCTGGTCGTGGTGGGACTTGGGCTTGTTCTGTTCGGACAGGGCTTCCTGCACCGGTATCTGACGGAAATCCTTCCGGTTTTCTATCTGGGAATCGGTCTGAATGTCTTCTGTGTCACAGCCATGCTTATTCTGGTTTTTCATCCGGCGCTTGCGCGGACGATTCTGGTTTTTGGACTGAAAATCGTGGAAAAACTGCATTTGATGAAACGAAAAGAAAGCCGCCTGAAAAAACTGGAAGCTTCCATGGAAGTCTACCAGAATACGGCAGTGTATCTTGGCACCCACAAAATGGTGCTGGTCAATGTCCTTGCGATTACCTTTGCACAGAGGTTTGCTTTATTTGCAGCAACATGGTTTGTATACCGCGCCTTCCATTTATCAGGCATTTCCTTTATCACCATTGTGCTGCTGCAGGCGGTCATTTCCGTATCGGTTGACATGCTGCCGCTTCCGGGAGGAATGGGAATCAGCGAGACACTGTTCCTGAAAATTTTCCCGCCGGTCTTTGGAAGCGCGCTGCTTCTTCCGGCAATGGTGCTTTCCAGAGGGCTCGGCTACTACGGGGAGCTGCTGGTGAGTGCAGTCTTTACCATCGTCGCACAGCTTACGATCGGGAATACGAAAAGAGAAAAAAGAGGGGGAACTACATATGATAGGGTTCTATGATTATACCGTAATATTAACATATATCAGCTTTGCATCGTCCATCAGCGGCATTTTTCTTGCAACGCGGGGACACTTTAACTGGGCGATTTTTTGTCTTGCTTTTTCCGGACTGTGCGATATGTTCGATGGAAAAATTGCGCGGACGAAGAAAAACAGGACCGAAGATGAAAAGCGGTTCGGCATTCAGATCGATTCGCTCTGCGATGTGGTCTGTTTCGGCGTCTTTCCGATCGTGCTCTGCTATGAGCTTGGCATGACACATTTTTACAGCATTCCGATTCTTATTTTCTACGGTCTTGCGGGCGTGATCCGTCTGGGATATTTTAACGTGATGGAAGAGAAACGTCAGAATGAAACTTCGGAGAACCGGAAATATTACCAGGGACTGCCGATTACCTCGATGTCAGTAGCTCTGCCGCTGCTGTTCGTCTTTGCACCGCTCTGCCGCGGATACTTTCTGATCTGGCTGCATCTGCTGGTGCTGGCGGTCGGCGTTCTGTTTATCACGGATTTCCGCTTCCGCAAGCCGACGAATAAAGAGCTTGCTGTGCTGGTGGCGGTCGTTGGAGTGGCTGTGCTCCGCGGACTTCTGATCTGGAAGGGAGGAAGAACGATTTGAGACTCTGCGCTTATCCTTACCGAAAACAGGGGAAAAATCATCCAAAGCTTGATCTGATCCGCGAGGAAAATGATCTGCAGGACCGTTTTCTGCACATGATGTACAGCCATACCGCCGGAAGAGCCGCGATGAAGCCGCTGGTTCAGTCATTTGTATCTCGTGTGGCAGGCTGCTTTCTGGAAAGCCGCTTATCGGTGCCGCTGGTTGCACCGTTTGTAAAGAAAAATCATATTTCACTGAAGGAATGTACCGCAAAGCAGTTTATCTCGTTCAATGATTTCTTTGTGCGGAAGCTGAAAATGGATGCACGTCCGTTTTCCAATGCGCCGCAGGATTTTATCAGCCCGTGTGATGCGCGGCTTACGGTTTATCCGATTCATGAGAACGGGAAGTTTGAGATCAAGAACACAGAATATACGCTGGAACAGCTTCTGCGCGACCGGAAGCTGGCAAAACGGTATGAGGGCGGAACGTTATTTCTGTTTCGGCTTTCCGTGGACGATTATCACCGGTATCTCTTTGTGGATGACGGCGTCTGCTCGACGGAACGGCGGATTGAGGGTGTGCTCCACACGGTCAATCCGGCGGCGAATGATTTTTGCCCGATCTATAAAGAAAATACGAGAACCTACACGCTGCTGCAGTCCGCAAATTTCGGCACACTGCTGCAGATGGAGGTCGGCGCGATGATGGTCGGAAAGATTGTCAATGAAAATGCCGGAGCGGCGAGACGTGTACAGCGCGGCGAAGAGAAAGGCTATTTTGCCTTCGGTGGTTCGACAGTGATCGTTCTGGCACAGAAGGGAAGCGCAGTGCCGGAAAAACGGATCTGGAATTATTCGCGGCTTGGAATCGAAACGCGGGTACGGCAGGGAGAAACGGTTGGAACGGCCGGAAGAACAGAACTATGAGAAACACGCTCCGCGAGTTTCTCGAGTTATCGCGGCAGTCACCAAGGTCTCGTGCAAGCACGGACTTTGGCTTGTTGCCCGCGTAAATAAAAGCAAAAAAATGGATTGTGAGGAAATGATCTTCACAATCCATTTTGTTTAAACGTTTTTTATGCCTGCAGCCGTGCCAGATCCTGGTAGAATGTCGGATACGAGATATCCACACAGCCGGCGCGCAGGATTTCCGTCGGTGTCTCTGCGGCAAGCGAAGCGATTGCAAACGACATCGCAATGCGGTGGTCGAGGCGGCTGTCGATTTGGGCGCCGTGGAACGGTTTTCCGCCCTCAATGATCATGCCGTCGTCCGTGCCTTCCAGGGAAACACCCATCGCGGTGAGTTCGTTTACCATGATATCAAGACGGTTCGATTCTTTGACTTTCAGCTCCTCCGCATTCCGGATCACGGTTGTACCGTTCGCTGTGGCGGCAAGAACCGCGATGATCGGGATTTCATCGATCAGGGTCGGGATCAGTTCGCCCTCGATGACAGTGCCGGAAAGAGACGGCGTATAGCGCACGAGAAGGTCTGCAACCGGTTCTCCGCCGGAGTTCTGCTCATTCAGAAGTGTGATGTCAGCACCCATGGCGCGGCAGACGCGGAGCATACCGTCGCGGGTCGGGTTGATGCCGACATTTTTCAGGAGCACCTCAGAGCCTGGAACTATCAGCGCGGCGGCGATGAAGTAGGCGGCGGAGGAAATATCTCCCGGCACACGGACGAGATTTCCATGGAGAGCCGGGTCCGGAAGAACCGATGCGGTCAGCCCTTCGGAGGCAACGTCGGCGCCGAAGAATTTCAGCATCAGCTCCGTATGGTTTCTGGAAAGAGCCGGTTCGGTAACGCTTGTTTTTCCGTCAGCATACAGTCCGGCAAGCAGGACACACGATTTGACCTGTGCGGATGCGACTGGCGAAAGATAGGAGATGGCGTGGAGCGGATGGCCGTTGATCGCAAGCGGCGCACAGCCATTTTCCGGAATACTGCGGATGGAAGCGCCCATTTGGGTCAGCGGATTGATGATGCGTCCCATCGGCCGTTTCTGAATGGAGGTGTCACCGGTCAGTGTACTGGAAAAGTTCTGGCCGGAAAGAATGCCGGAGATCAGGCGTGTCGTTGTTCCGCTGTTTCCGCAGTCGAGAACGGCGGACGGAGCCGAAAGCCCGTGCAGGCCTTTTCCATGAACGAGGATGCGCTCCGGCGTGTTCTCGATCTCAATGCCCATACTGCGGAAGCAGGAGATGGTGGAGAGACAGTCGGCACCCTGTAAAAAGTTTGTGACTTCTGTGGTTCCCTCTGAAATGGCACCGAACATGACGGCGCGGTGGGAAATGGATTTATCGCCCGGCACGGAGATTTCTCCGCGCAGAGGACGTACTGCTTTCTGGAACTGCATAACGTAACTTCCTCCTGTCAAGATATACGCGCTTTTAATTGCGGATATGAATGGTATAGCCATGGTCTTTTAAGACCTTCCGGGCAAGAATGCCTGCCTGCTCTTCATAAAATTCAATGCGGAGAGCACCCTCTTCGAACTCGCGGTTATGCGTAATGCCGATATTTTTAATACTGATCTGGTTGATGGCAAGAATTGTTGTAACGGCTGCGATTCCGCCGGCTTCATCGAGCAGGTCGCAGTAAACGACGTATTCTTTCTTTGTCGGTCCATAGGAAGAATCTTCCATGGAATTCCGGTATTCGCGGGAACTTTCAAACATATTGTAGAGCTCGTGCCCCTTTTTGTTATCGACCAGATACTTTGCCTGGACGAGAAGGCGGATATAGGAATCCAGCACATTCGAGAGCTGCTTCTGGTTTGAGAGACAGATCTGCTGCCATACCTCCGGGGAGGAGGAAGCGATGCGGGTGATGTCCTTGAAGCCGCCTGCAGCAACGGTTTTCATCTGCTCTTCCGGTGTGTCCAGGGATGCGAGTGCATTGACCAGGGTAGCGGCAACGATATGCGGCAGATGACTGACACCTGCGGTGATGTAGTCGTGCTCTTCGTATGTTAAAACCATCGGGATCGCCTTTAAGGACTGGACAAGATCAACGAAAGCGGAAACTGTCGCGATCTCAACATCTGGTCCGGGTGTAATCATATAGTAAGCATTTTCCAGCAGGTAATCGGTGGCGCTGGAATATCCCGTCTTTTCGGAGCCTGCCATCGGATGGCCGCCGATAAACTGGTGCGTCATGCCGAGGGTCTCAACCGCCTGATGGATTTCTCCTTTTACACTTCCGACGTCTGTGATGATACAGCCCGGTTTTGCGATGCCTTTCACGAACGGAAGATAGGAGATGTTGGTGCTGACAGGAGCACATAAGAAGATATAGTCACAGTCGGCAAAGCGGTCGTCCCGTTCTTCCAGCGCGATATCAATCACGCCTTCCTGAATTGCCTCTTCGATCGTCGCTTTGGTGCGGCAGTAGGCCATCAGTTTATACTCCGGGTGAACCTTTCTGAGGGTTTTTGCAATGGAGCCGCCGATGAGGCCAAGGCCGATAAAGCCGATACAGATTTTTTCGGATGTATCACACATAATTCAAGTAGTCCTTTCTGACAATTTTCGTAGGTAAATCGTATAAAAGACATTGTAAAGCATCTGAAATCAAATGTCAAAGATTTCTTGCTTTAAAGTGACAAAGCATTTTTGGAAGGCAGCAATTTTGCTTGCTTTGTAAAATCCGGCAGATTCCACAGAAAAGCCAGACAGAAAAGCGGAAGAAAGGCAGAATAACCAGCTAAAATACATATAAAATTTAAAAATTCAGAAATATATTATGAAATATGAATAATATACTTGCAAAAAAGCAAAAACTTTAGTAGAATAGTGACTATGATAAGAGGAACGGAAGACGTGAATCTTGATAAAAAGCAGAAAGGCGAATAAGAGCGGCCTTACAATCTGCAAATTTACTTACATGGGAGGTATTATATATGGACGTTTTTAGAACTGACCGAATCAGAAATGTGGTGCTGCTGGGGCACAGCGGCTCCGGAAAGACAAGTCTGACCGAAGCTATGGCTTATCTTTCCGGTATGACAAACCGTCTCGGAAAAGTGACAGACGGAAATACCGTCAGCGATTTTGACAAAGAAGAAATCAAGCGCAAATGCTCTATTTCCACAACGCTTGTCCCGGTCGTATGGGGAAAAAATAAGATCAATGTTCTGGATACTCCTGGAATGTTTGATTTCGTAGGAGAAGCACAGGAAGCCGCTTCCGCAGCAGATGCCGCTGTAATCGTGGTATCCGGAAAGGCCGGCGTGCAGGTCGGAACCCAGAAAGCATGGGAACTCTGCGAGAAATACAATCTTCCGCGTATGATCTTCGTAACGGAAATGGATCAGGACGATGTCAGCTACCGAGAAGTCGTTGAGCAGCTCACCGAACTGTACGGAAAACGAATCGCACCGCTTCATATGCCTCTGCGTGAAAACGGTAAATTTGTAGGATATATCAATATTGTAAAGAACAAAGGCCGCAGATATATCGAAAAAGATAAAAAAGAAGAATGCCCGATTCCGGATTACTCCGTAGAATATCTGGAGAAGTACCGTGAAACCCTGATGGAATCCGTGGCAGAAACAAGTGAAGAGTTTATGGACCGCTACTTTGGCGGAGAAGAGTTCTCGGTAGCAGAGATTTCCGCAGCGCTTGCCATGAACGTAGGAGACGGCACCATCGTTCCGGTATGCATGGGCTCTCCGGTGAACCTGCAGGGCGTATCGAACCTTCTGGATGATATCTGCGGATACTTCCCGGATCCGTCCACCCGTCCGTGTGCCGGCATCAATCTCGATACGAACGAAATTTTCGAGGCAAATTACGACTTTGCGAAACCGAAGAGCGCGACCATTTTCAAGACGATCGTGGATCCGTTCCTTGGAAAATATTCAATGATTAAGGTTTGCTCCGGCGTTATTAAAAGCGATGATGTGCTCTATAATGTAGATCAGGAATCCGAAGAAAAACTGAGCAAGCTGTACGTGCTCGAAGGCTCCAAGCCGATCGAAGTACCGGAGCTTCATGCAGGAGATATCGGTGCCATCGCAAAACTCGGCGATGCAAGAACCGGCGATTCCCTTGCGACAAAGAACAATCAGGTCCGCTACGGAAAACCGGATGTTTCGACTCCGTACACCGCAAAACGATATAAACCGAAGAACAAAGCCGATGTAGATAAGATCTCCCAGGCCTTTGCCAAGATGATGCAGGAAGACCTGACTATGAAGGCAGTCAATGATTCTGCAAACCATCAGACATTGCTGTACGGCATGGGCGACCAGCACATCGATATTATCGTCAGCAAGCTGCTGGAGCGCTACAAAGTAGAAGTAGAGCTGTCCCGTCCGAAGGTAGCCTTCCGCGAGACGATCCGCAAAAATTCGGATGTAGAAGCAAAATACAAAAAACAGTCCGGCGGCCACGGCCAGTACGGTCATGTAAAAATGCGCTTCTCCGCTTCCGGAGATCTCGAGAAACCATACGTTTTCGAGCAGGAAGTTGTCGGCGGCGCCGTTCCGAAGAACTACTTCCCGGCTGTTGAAAAAGGTATCCAGGAAGCCGTACAGAAAGGCCCTCTGGCTGCTTATCCGGTAGTCGGCGTCAAAGCCGTTCTGTATGATGGTTCTTATCATCCGGTAGACTCCTCCGAGATGGCATTCAAGACCGCAGCGATCCAGGCGTTCAAGAAAGGCTTTATGGAAGCATCCCCGGTTCTCCTTGAGCCGATCGTTTCGATGAAGATCACGGTAGACGATAAATACACCGGCGATATCATGGGCGATCTCAATAAACGCCGCGGCCGTGTGCTCGGCATGAACCCGGATCACAAGGGCCATACGATTATCGAGGCTGATGTTCCGGAACTTGAGATCTACGGATACGGCACAACACTCCGCTCCATGACAGGCGGAAGCGGTGATTTCTCCTATGAGTTTGCGAGATATGAGCAGGCTCCGTCCGATATCCAGGCAAAAGAGATTGAGGCAAGAGCTTCGAAGGTTGAAAAAGCAGAAGAATAAAGCTTTATAAAATAGTGTGATAAAACAGAGAAAATCCGGTTTCGGGAGCAGAATTCGCCCGGAAACCGGATTTTTCTGCGGTTTTTGAAGAAAAACGGAGGATATAGGAAAAAATAAATTGTAAAAACAGGGAAAGAGTGATAGAATACAGCTATATGTTCAAATGTGCATGCTGTCCTAGGCGGCGGTGTGAGAAAAAAGAACTTTGAACTTGAACATGCAGGAGGTTACCTATGAGTAAAAGATATGAGCCACAGGACATTGAAAAAAAGTGGCAGAAGATCTGGCAGGATGAAAAAGCCTTTGCCGCCACAGATGATTATACAAAACCGAAATACTACGCACTCGTTGAATTTCCGTATCCGTCAGGACAGGGACTTCACGTAGGCCATCCGCGTCCGTACACTGCACTGGACATTGTAGCCAGAAAGCGCAGAATGCAGGGTTACAACGTTCTGTATCCGATGGGCTGGGATGCATTTGGTCTTCCAACGGAGAACTATGCGATCAAAAACCACATTCATCCGAAGATCGTTACCAAAAACAACGTACATCACTTCAAAGACCAGCTTCAGTCTCTTGGATATTCCTTCGACTGGGACAGAGAGATCAACACGACGGATCCGGAATACTATCACTGGACCCAGTGGATTTTCCTGAAACTTTTCAAAGCCGGACTGGCATATAAAAAAGAGATGCCGATCAACTGGTGTACTTCCTGTAAGGTAGGCCTTGCAAACGAGGAAGTTGTAAACGGCGTGTGCGAGCGCTGCGGAAGCCCGGTTGTCCGCAAAGTAAAGAGCGAGTGGATGCTGAAGATCACCGAGTATGCAGACAAGCTGATCGACGGTCTGGACGGCGTTGACTATATTGAGCGTGTCAAAACTTCCCAGAAAAACTGGATCGGACGTTCTCACGGAGCAGAGGTTGATTTCTCCCTGAAAGATAAACCGGAGAAGCTGACCATCTACACCACACGCCCGGATACCCTGTTCGGTGTTACGTACATGGTACTCTCCCCGGAGCATCCGTACATCGACCAGTACAAAGATGAGATCAAGAACTGGGATGAGGTCTGCGCATACCGTGAGATGGCAGCCAGAAAATCCGATTTCGAGCGTTCCGAGCTTGCAAAAGACAAGACCGGTGTTATGATCGACGGACTTTCCGCAGTCAACCCGGTTAATGGAAAAGAGATCCCGATCTGGATTTCCGATTATGTACTGATGAGCTACGGCACCGGCGCCATCATGGCAGTACCGGCACACGATGAGCGTGACTGGGAGTTCGCAAAGAAATTCAACATGCCGATCATCGAGGTCGTTGCAGGCGGCGACGTACAGAACGAAGTTTACACCGACGTTGCAGAGGGAACTCTTGTCAACTCCGGTTTCCTGAACGGACTTTCCGTTGCGGAAGCAAAAAAGAAAATTCTTGAGTGGCTCGAAGAGAACCACGTTGGAAAAGCAAAAACAAACTATAAGCTGCGTGACTGGGTATTCTCCCGTCAGCGTTACTGGGGTGAGCCGATTCCGATCGTACACTGCGACAAATGCGGTTACGTTCCGGTTCCGGAAGAATCTCTTCCGCTGGAGCTGCCGGATGTAGAGAGCTACATGCCGACCGATAACGGCGAGTCTCCGCTGGCTGCCATGACAGACTGGGTCAACACCACCTGCCCGTGCTGCGGAGGACCTGCAAAACGTGAGACCGATACCATGCCGCAGTGGGCTGGTTCTTCCTGGTATTACATCCGCTATACCGATCCGAAGAACAAAGAGGCTCTGGCAAGCAAAGAAGCTATGAAATACTGGCTGCCGGTTGACTGGTACAACGGAGGAATGGAGCACACCACCCTTCACCTTCTGTATTCCCGTTTCTGGCATAAATTCCTGTACGATCAGGGCGTAGTTACCTGCCCGGAACCGTATCAGAAACGTACTTCCCACGGAATGATCCTCGGCGAGAACGGCGAGAAGATGAGTAAATCCCGTGGAAACGTTGTCAACCCGGATGATATCGTAGCTGAGTTTGGTGCAGATACCCTGCGTACGTACGAGATGTTCATCGGTGCCTTCGACTTAAGCGCATCCTGGTCTCAGGAAGGCGTAAAAGGATGCCGTCGTTTCCTCGAGCGTGTATGGAAACTGCAGGACAGCCTGGTAGACGGAGATTCCTACTCCAAAGAGCTGGAGTCCAAAATGCACCAGACCATCAAGAAAGTATCCAGCGACTATGAGTCCCTGAAATACAACACAGCGATCGCAGCCATGATGACCCTGGTCAACGAGTTCTACAAAGCCGGAAAAGTAACGAGAAAAGAGTTCGAAACCCTTCTGATCCTGCTGAATCCGGTTGCACCGCATATGACCGAGGAACTGTGGGCAGACCTTGGATACGAAGGCCGTCTGTATCAGACCGCATGGCCGGAGTTTGACGAGGAGAAGACCGTAGAGGCAGTAGCCGAGATCGCTGTTCAGATCAACGGCAAAATGCGCGGAACGATCAAAATCGCCAAAGATGCAGATAAAGAGACCGCAATCGCCGCTGCAAAAGAAGCAGTTGCAGACAAACTGACCGGAAACATCGTAAAAGAAATTTACGTACCGGGAAGAATTGTGAATATCGTTCAGAAATAATAATTATGTAAGCTGAAGAAAGGAGGCTGATTCTTGGAAAAAGAGTCAGTCTCCTTTTGCATAAATATTGCTGTTTAGCAAGGAGGGATACAAAATGGATCTTGAAACAATCAGACAGGAAGCGCGTGCCGTCGCAGAGGAGCTGATTACGACAGCGCAGATGAAACCGGGACAGATTCTGGTAGTGGGATGTTCTTCGAGTGAAATTCACAACAGTAAGCTCGGAACGGATTCCAGCCAGGAGATCGGGCAGGCGGTGTTTGAGGCGCTGTATGCGTGTACGAAGGAGCACGGGCTGTATCTGGCGGCGCAGTGCTGTGAGCATCTGAACCGCGCGGTTGTTCTGGAGCGTGCGGCGGCAGAAAAATACGGTTACGAGCCGGTCTGCGCGGTACCGTGGCTGCATGGCGGCGGATCGTTTGCGATGGCGGCATACTATGGATTGGAGGACGCTGTCACCGTAGAGCGTGTGCAGGCGCATGCAGGTATTGATATCGGTGATGTGCTGATCGGCATGCAGCTGAAGGCAGTAGCCGTTCCGGTCCGGGTATCGCAGAAAACGATCGGAGATGCGCACGTTGTCTGCGCGCGGACAAGACCGAAATACATCGGCGGCGAGCGGACGCATTACATGGAAGATCCGGAGATGAGAAAGTAAGAAACTGTGATTGGTAAATCAAAAAATGCCGTACAGGCGGAGGAAAAATTTCCAACGCTGTACGGCATTTTTGATGTTTGGTTTTACGTTTTATTTCGCTTTTCTCGCTTCCCGTTTTCGCAGGAAGAAAATTTTCTGCTTCCGGTAAAAAGAGGAAATGGAATCCACGAGGATGCTCAAATATCGCAGAACCGGCTCTGTTGCGACAGAGAATACGACCAGCAGCATGATACATTTTCTGGACATATCAGAAATGGCGAACAGCTGGTTCAGATAGGTACTGCAGAAAATGAAGGCAATAATCGAGCCGATCAGGATCGTCCAGCGCATCCAGTTGAGCGGCTTGCTGATCCGGTAGAGAATCATAAAACCGACAATGGCGAGCAGTACGGTGGCAGCGGTCGAAATATCTTCCGAGCCGACCGCAAATTCCTGGCCGAAGACGACGAGTGTTGCGACCATCAAAAAGTCGGTCAGCGCCGCAGGCAGGGCCCGTGTCAGAATGTTCGTGATAAAGTGGCCCTCGATCCGGTTTTTGTTCGGCATTAGCGAGAGCAGGAAGCCTGGAATACCGATCGTAAACATACTGATCAGCGAGATCTGGGACGGCTCCAGCGGATACGTCACCATCGAGATCAGTGAGAAGATGGACAGCAGGAACGAGAAAATGTTCTTTACCAGGAACAGCGTTCCCGAGCGCTGCAGGTTGTTGACAACGCGGCGGCCTTCCAGTACGACAGAAGGCATCTTCGAAAAGTCGTTGTCCAGCAGAACGAGCTGTGCAGCCTGTGCGGCAGCGTCACTTCCGGATGCCATCGCAACGGAGCAGTCGGCATCCTTTAATGCGAGCACATCGTTGACACCATCGCCGGTCATCGCAACGGTCTTGCCGTTTTTCTTTAAAGCCTGGACAAACTGGCGTTTTTGGTCTGGTGTGACACGGCCGAACACGGTGTATTTCAGGATTGCTTCTTCGAGCTCTTCCGGTGTCTTTAGAGTGGAAGCATCAATATAATCCTCTGCGTGTGCAATCCCTGCCTGGCGGGCAACCTCAGATACCGTTACCGGAGTATCACCGGAGATGACCTTGACATGGACACCCTGATCTTCAAAGTAGCGGAACGTTTCCGGTGCTTCTTTTCGGATCGGATTGGAGAGAAGCACGTAGCCAAGCGGCGTGACACGGCTGGAGAGTGCTTTTCCATCCGGTACAGTTTCGGATGTGCCGAAGACGAGGAGACGGAATCCCTTTGAGGTATACGCTTCAATTTCACTCTGATAGCGTGCAAAATCATCGCGGAGAACGAACTCCGGGGCACCGAGCACGTAGGAGACATCCGAAAATGTCACACTGGAATACTTGAATTCCGAGGAGAACGAAGTCATCGAAACGGCAGTTTTGCCGTTGTTGTCTTTAAAATATTCTTTCAGTGCC
Organism: Fusicatenibacter saccharivorans; assembly: GCF_015557635.1. GTDB lineage: Bacteria > Bacillota > Clostridia > Lachnospirales > Lachnospiraceae > Fusicatenibacter > Fusicatenibacter saccharivorans. The sequence continues at coordinate 74,433 of NZ_JADNOP010000009.1, read as the reverse complement.
GCCATAGTAATGTTGTCGTTTGACATGGCAGATGCGAAATCACCGACCGCAAGGGAAAGCTCTTCTTTCTGCGGTGCGGGAGCATTTTCGCCGGATTCTGTATCAGGGACTGAACTGGAGCCGACCAGAATCAGGTCATGTACTTTCATATTTGTCTCGGTGATGGTTCCCGTCTTATCGACACAGAGCACGTTGACGCGAGCCAGCGTCTCGATACATTTCATATCATGCACGAGAACCTTCTGCGAAGCCAGACGCATAACGCTGACGGCAAGGGCAACGCTCGCAAGCAGGTAAAGACCTTCTGGGATCATGCCGAGCACGGCGGCCACCATCGAGGTAATGCTCTCACGGAACGCTTCGTGGGAGACGAAAAACTGCTGGCCGAAGAGCAGAAGACCGATCGGAATGATCAGAATGCCGACAACCTTTACCAGCTTGTTGAGGGAGCGGATCATCTCGGACTGTTCGCCCTCTTTCATGGCCTTTGCCTCGAGGGTCAGACGGGAAATGTAGGAATCTTCACCGACCTGGGTCAGACGGCTCTTGCAGCTTCCAGAGACGATAAAACTTCCGGACATCAGCTCGTCGCCCGGGCGCTTGGTAATCTCATCGGATTCACCGGTAAGCAGCGATTCGTTGACCTGTACCTCACCTTCAAGCACGACGGCATCAGCGCAGATCTGTTTTCCTGCGGTAAATACAACAATATCATCGAGTACGAGATCCTCCGCGGCGAGTGTTACCTCAGCACCGTCACGGATCGCAGTAGCCTTCGGCGCGTTTAAAACAGACAGCTTTTCCAGCGTCTTTTTCGCCTTGATTTCCTGTACAATGCCGATCAGCGTGTTCGCGATGATGACCGGCAGAAACGTAAGATCCCGGAACGAACCGGCAAGGATCAGAAAGATGGCAATAATCAGAAAAATCAGGTTGAAATACGTACAGACATTGCTCTTTACGATCTCGGCCGTTGTCTTGGACGGAGGTTCCACCGCGCAGTTGGTCCAGCCGTTCTCGCGGTACTCGGCAACCTGCTCGGCGGAAAGGCCTTCGGAAGGGTCTGCCTCATAGCGCGTCGTTGGAACACGGCGGTGAATGATTTCGGGAATTGTTTTGTTCATAACAGTTATATTCCTCTCCGGCTGTCCTGATAAAGAAGAGACAGCCTCACTGTGGTTTGGTTGAAAAAGATCACGTCTGGAATCTTTTTCCATACTAAGAAGTATACCATAGAGCATCGAAAAAGAAATGAAGGAAGTATTAAATTTTACGAAAAAAAGACTTTTCGCAAAGAGGAACAGATAGGAATGTGCGAAAAGTCTTTTGTATTCTGAATTCAGTCCTGTATTTCCTGAAGATTGCGGATGTTCGGCTCCGCCATCATGGAGTAATTGGTGTAATAAACAACGAAACCCGGTTTGCTTCCGTTTGGTTTGCGCAGGTTTTTCTTTAAGGTGTAGTCGATTTCCACCTTCGGTGCCTGTCTGCCTTTCGAGTAATAGGCGGCGAGAGCAGCGGCCTCTTCGTAGACGGAATCCGGCAGCTCTTTACCGTTCGTCTTTACGATGACATGGCTGCCCGGCTGGCCTTTCGCGTGGAACCACCAGTCGTTGCCGGAGGCGAATTTAAACGAAAGTTCCTCGTTCTGGAAGTTGTTCTTGCCGACATAAATGTCAAAGCCCTCGGAAGAGCGGTAGTGGAACGGATGGGAGGTGATTTTCTGCTTTTTCCCTGTCGGTCCCTTGCGGCGGATGTAGCCGTACTCGATCAGCTCTTCTTTTAACTGCACCAGATCCGCCTCATCGAGCGCAATATCAAGCGCCGTGCTGATGGATTCGAGATGGTCGATTTCCTCTTTCGTCTCGACAAGAAGTTCTTCGAGTGCCTCACGGGTCCGCTTCAGCTTTCCGTAGCGGTCGAAGTATTTTTTCGCATTTTCGCCGGCAGAGAGCGTTCCGTCGAGCGGAATCGTGATTTCCTCGCCGTTATAGTAATTGACGGCTTTCAGCGAAGTATCGCCCGGCTGGCAGCTGTAGCCGTACGTATTTAAAAGCTCACCGTAAATCCGGTATTTTTCCCGCTTGTCGGTGTCTTTTAACTGTTTCTGCTGCAGGTCGTATTTTTTGACATTCCGTTCGAGTGCGGTATTGACGACACGGCGCAGATCGGAAGATTTCTGACGGATGCGGGTGATGCGGTTTTTCATGGCATAGTATGTTTCCAGTACACCGGAGATCGAATCGTATGTTTCCTCCCGCAAATCCTGATACTGCGTCAGTTTCAGTGCGGAAAATTCTTTTGGCTCATCGCCCTGGTATACGATGTTCGGCGTAAATGCGCCGTTTTTGATATCCTCAATCAGATAAGAGAAGGTGCGGAACAGGTGAAGCTTCGCATTTTCTTCGAGTGCATTGACCGCAAATCCGCCGTCGATGCCGGCGCGGCAGCAGACTTCCTCCGCCATCAGCGGGCTGAAGCCGGTAAGGGAAGTGTAGATTGCCTTTGCGGCAGCCATCGGTTTCGTGCAGACGAAATCGAAAAATTCTTCTTCTGTGATCGTGAGCGGATCTTTCTTATCCTGCGTGTGCGGAATGAACCAGGTGCGGCCCGGAAGAACCTCACGGACAGAACTCATGTTGGCGGAAATATGTTTGATACTGTCAAGGATCGTATTGTCCTCCTGACAGAAGATCAGGTTGCTGTGTTTTCCCATGATCTCCACAATCAGCTTCTTGCGGCAGATATCGCCGAGTTCGTTCAAATGCTCGAGCTCAAAAATAAGAATACGCTCGAGTCCCGGCTGGGTAACGGAGAGAATGCGGGCGCTGCCGATGTGTTTGCGGAGCAGCATACAGAAATTCGGTGCGGTCATCGGGCCGGGCTTATTGTTGTCCGTCAGGTAGATCAGCGGAAGCGAAGCACTTGCCGAGAGGAGAAGACGGTAAACGGTACGGTTGTTTTTTATTGTAATCATCAGCTCGTCGTTTTCCGGCTGTGCGATCTTGTTGATCTTTCCGCCGACGATGGTCTGATTCAGTTCCTGTGCAATATTTGCAATGGTAATTCCATCAAAAGCCATAGAAAATATCTCCTTTGTTTGAAATTCTGGTATTTTCATTATAATACAGAAAAAAAGATTTGACTAGGCTTTCTGAATGAATTATAATAAATCTGTATGGGTAGATGTATTTTCTGAAAAAGACTTCAGAAGGTACAGGAAAGGACGGATTGTGGCAAAACTGATCAACATCGGATTCGGCAATGTCGTAAATTCGGATAAAATAATAGCAGTGGTGAGTCCCGAGGCGGCGCCCGTCAAGCGTATGGTGCAGCGTGCAAAGGAAAGCAACCGCATCATCGATGCGACGCAGGGAAGACGCACGAAAGCAGTGCTCATCACCGGAGAAGAATTTATCATCCTTTCGGCTTTGCAGCCGGAAACGATCAGCCGCAGATTCAACGGCGGCTGGGAAACAGAAAAAGAGCGAGGGGAATCTGAAAATGAGTAGAGGAATACTTACTGTAGTATCCGGTTTTTCCGGAGCAGGAAAAGGAACACTGATGAAACGCCTGATGGAGGAGTACGACAACTATGCGCTGTCCATCTCCGTCACCACAAGAGACCCGCGTCCGGGCGAGGAAGACGGCGTATCGTACTTTTTCCGTACAGAAGAAGAGTTTGACCGCATGGTAGAAGAGGATGCCTTCCTCGAGTATGCGCGTTACGTAAAACATTCCTACGGAACGCCGAAGGCATACGTAGAGGAGCAGCTGGATGCCGGAAAAGATGTTCTGCTTGAGATTGAAATCCAGGGAGCACTTCAGGTCAAGGAAAAACGTCCGGACACCCTTCTTGTGTTCATCACACCGCCGACCGCCGAGGAGCTGGAACGACGCCTCCGGGGACGCGGAACGGAAACAGAAGAAGTCATCAAAGGCAGAATGGAGCGTGCAAAAGAGGAAGCACAGGGCATGGACCAGTACGATTATGTCCTGATCAACGACGACCTCGAAACCTGCGTAAAACAGATGCATGAGACCATTCAGAGCCAGCATTTCATGAGCAGCAACCAGAAAGACTTTATCGAACAGATGAAAAAAAGTCTGGAAAAATAGAAAGGAGCATTTATTATGATTCATCCATCTTATCAGGAACTGATTGCAACTATTAACGAGGGCCAGGATCTGGACGAGGCACCGGTTGTCAGCAGCCGTTACTCTCTGGTACTTGCAACAAGCAAACGTGCAAGACAGATCATCGGCGGAGCTGAACCGCTTGTAAAAGTGAAAAAAGGCATGAAACCGCTTTCCATCGCCGTAGAGGAGATGTACAAAGGAGAGGTTACAATCCTTCCGGAATCTGAAGTTGAAGCGGAAGAGGAAACAAAAGAGGAGCCAGTAATTGAATAATATGAAAATTCTGTTTATTTCCCTTGGATGCGATAAAAACCTGGTAGATTCCGAGCATATGCTGGGTCTTCTGGTAGAGCATGGCTTCGAGATCACCGATTCCGAGGAAGATGCAGAGGTTATCGTGATAAACACATGCTGCTTTATCCACGACGCCAAAGAAGAAAGCATTCAAAATATTCTTGAAATGGCGAAGTACCGTACAGCGGGAAGCTGTAAGGTTCTTTTGGTAACGGGCTGTATGGCAGAGCGCTACCGCGATGAAATCATTGAGGAGATTCCGGAGGTTGACGCCGTACTTGGAACGAACAGCTATGACAAAATCCTGGATGCCATTCAGGATGTCCTCGGCGGCGACCGCTTCCAGGAGTATGCCGATCTGAAAGGACTGCCGAAAATTGACGCACAGCGCGTTGTAACGACAGGCGGCCATTACGAATATCTGAAAATTGCAGAGGGCTGTGACAAGCACTGTACCTACTGCATCATTCCGAAGCTGCGCGGACCGTACCGCTCCGTTCCGATGGAGGAACTGATAGCAGAAGCGAAGACGATGGCAGAACAGGGTGTCAAAGAGCTCGTTCTCGTTGCGCAGGAGACAACCATTTATGGTATCGATCTGTACGGAAAGCCGTCTCTCCACCTTCTGTTAAAAGAGCTCTGCAAAATTCAGGAGCTCTACTGGATCCGGATTCTGTACTGCTATCCGGAGGACATCTATCCGGAACTCGTTCAGACGATGAAGGAAGAGCTGAAAGTCTGTCACTACCTGGATCTGCCGATTCAGCATGCCAACGATGAGATCCTGCGCCGCATGGGTCGCAGAACCTCCAAACAGGAGCTGATCGACAAAATTGATTTCCTGAGAAGCGAGATGCCGGATATCACACTGCGCACCACGCTGATCACAGGATTCCCGGGAGAGACAAAAGAGCAGCACAAAGAACTCCTCGAGTTTATCAACGACATGGAGTTCGACCGTCTCGGCGTATTCACCTACTCTCCGGAGGAGGGAACACCGGCTGCTGCGATGGAGCATCAGATCGACGAGGAGGTAAAACTGGACCGTCAGGCAGAACTGATGGAGCTGCAGCAGGATATCTCTGCAGAACTCGGCGAGCGCAGGATCGGCCAGGAGCTTCTTGTTATGATCGAGGGCAAAGTGGCGGATGAGGATGCCTATGTGGGCAGAAGCCAGGCGGACGCACCGGGTGTAGACGGCTATGTATTTGTCAATACACCGGAAACACTCGTATCCGGCGACTTCGTAAGAGTGAAAATTACCGGCGCTCTGGAATATGATCTGATAGGAGAGATAAGCCAATGAATTTACCAAACAAATTAACGATTCTGCGGGTAATTATGATTCCGTTTTTCGTGTTCTTCCTGCTGTCTGGCGTGGGCGGAAGCGCGTCCAAATGGATTGCACTGGTAATCTTTGCCGCTGCCAGCATCACGGATACGCTGGACGGCTACATTGCAAGACGTGACAATCTGATTACCGATTTCGGAAAGTTTATGGATCCGCTGGCAGATAAGCTGCTGGTATGCTCTGCACTGATCTGCTTTGTAGAGCTGGACAAGCTTCCGGCGTGGATGGTTATTATTATCATCGCAAGAGAATTTATCATCAGCGGTTTCCGCCTGGTTGCTTCGGACAATGGAATTGTCATCGCAGCAAGCTGGTGGGGAAAATCGAAAACAATCAGCCAGATGATTATGATCATTCTTCTGATCGCCGACATTCCGGCACTTTCCGTGCTGAATACCGTGCTGATCTGGGTTGCACTGATTCTGACCGTTGTTTCTCTGATTGATTACCTGGTAAAAAATAAAAACGTGCTTTCCATGCAGAACTAGGCAGGAAAAAGCACAGAATAAAAACGCTGACCGGTTTGGGATTCCAGACCGGCAGCGTTTTTTGGTTTGTAGTTTTTCAGCGTTTTTTCCCGGAAGCAGCGGAGCGGAAGAGGCGTACCATCTGGTCAATTTTTGCCGCTTCCTGTTTGGATTTTCCGGCTTTGATGGCAGAGATGATCAGGTCCGCCTCGGAGGCGGAAAACTGTGCGCCGCCCTGATTTCCCTGCATCAGGGAGAGAAGAAACGGCATCATTTCCGCCTGGGATTTTCCACGGCTCTGAGAGGCCATCTGCTGCAGTGCCTGAAGCCGGGCAAAGTCAATTCCGGAAAGAGAGGGGTCCTGCGACCAGTCGTTTTGCTTATCATCCGAACTCATAGCAGATCCTCCTCATTTCCGGGATTTATATTCTGAAGCATCTGGACCATCTGCATGGTCTGAAACATCTGGGAGAGAAGATCCCTCTGCGGACCGGCGGCAAAACGGGAAATATCCTGCAGCATCTCAAGCGGAGAGACGTGTGGGGCATCAACAGACATCATGGAAAGGTCGGCCGGACGGGAAAAAAGCTGAATGGTCCGCTGGAGCTCGAGCAATTTGCTCAAAATCGCAAGGGAGGGCTGCAGGCCGAAGGAGGCGTAGGGAATGGCAGCCTTCAGCATCTGAAGCTGATCCTGTGCGATCATCTGGTCCAGCGGTGTCATCTGTTCCACATTTTGTTCCTGTTCCTGATTCAAATTAAGATCCTTCCTGGCAGCATTCCTGCATTTGTCTTTTTATTTCTCTTTATCTTATGTTCCAGGCCGGAAAAAATGACAGAAGGCGGGAAAAAACATATGATAAGAGGAAGAAAGAAAAAGGAGACCGCCGGAAAATGGATGGAAAAGAAACAGCAAAAAGAAAACAGGTACTCGAAGGGAATGCCTTTTATGAAATAGATCTGGAATGTATGAGAAAAAAAGAAAGAAGAGAAGAGATGGAAAAGCGGGAAAGAGAAGCACGGAAACCGAAACGGTTTCGCTGAAAGAGAATTCTGGTGAAAAAAAGCCCCGGGGCGGTTGATCCGCACCCGGGGCTTTTTCTGCCCGAACATCTGGGAGGACTGAAAAAAGGTCAGCAGCCGCATCCACAGTTATTGCTGTTGCCGCATCCACAGCCGTTGTTGTTCCATCCGCCGCAGCAGAACAGAAGAATCAGAACGAGCCAGCAGTCGGAATTGCAGCCATTGTTGTTGTTTCCGCATCCACATCCGCCGCAGCAGGAGAGGAGAAGCAGAATCCAGATAATACTGCAGCCATTGTTTCCGAACAGGTTGTTGTTGGAAACACCGCATCCATTATCGCAGCCACAGCCGTTGTCACATCCGCATCCACAGTTTGTAGCAGCTAAATCACTCATGTTTGTTCCTCCAAAGGAATCATTTTGCTTACAATTCATGATATGAAAAACTGCCGGGCGGGGTTACTCTTAAAGAGAAAAATTCAAAGACCCTACAGACTGCGTCCCTGAAAATCAAAAAGCTCTTTCACCGGAATGTCAAGTGCCTCAGCGATATCGAACAGAAGATTCAACGAAATAGAGGTTTTTGTATTTGGCGCTTCGATGTTGCTCATATGGGTACGACTGATATGTACCGCCTCGGCAAGTTCGGCCTGCGTCATTCCTTTTGCTCTTCGGTAGTAGGCAATCGTAAGTCCAAGAAGGCGAAGATCGTTCAAGCGTTCGTAATTCATAGTCAGGAATCCCCCTTTTAGTTTTATAAATATAATGATAATACGTAATGATACAACGGAAAACAATCAAAAACAAGGCACTTGCACATTAAAAGTTTGCATCAACAAACGGATATACCATAGAAGCAAACCTGTGAGCGGGAAAATCAGTTTGTCATAAGGCTTGTGAAGCTTTGATATAACTGTAATCGGCCATATCCCCATTCTCTGCTCGGATACGTAATAGTATCAGTTCGGTCTGCACCGCGGATCAGGTAGTTTTTTACCTCCTGTGCCGTGAAATAGCGGGCGGGAGTGCGCTGGATGCCCCATTGCAGAAAAAGAGCAGCGGCGCCGGATGTAATGGCGGCGGACGCACTCGAACCGCTGAAGCTTACATAGGAGCCGGCCGGTCCCGGTCCGGTAACGGAGACGCCGGGAGCGGCAAAGTCGGGCTTGATTTCACCAAGCCGGGTAAAGCCGCGGCCGGATTCCGGGGAAAAACCGTTGTTTGCTGCCTGATACGTGGAGGGAGAAAGAACAGGAACCGTGGCAGAAGGTGTCGTCAGTGTCGTGTACGGATCCGGTTCCAGAAATGTCACATCGGAGGTGGAAAATCCGGTGATCGGGAGCCAGATGTGGAAATCCGGCGGCGATGGAAAAGCGCGGTAAACCTGAAGCGTCCAGATACCGGGGGTCGGATCCAGCATGCGGATCAGAATGAGCTGGCTGCCGGTCGTGGCCTGGACCACTTCGTAGTTGACGTAGATTACGGTGCGTTCCAGAACGAAGGTGATCCGCTGTTCCTGATTCAAAGAGACGGGAATCCGCGGAATCGTCTCGCCGCCGGGAGAGCGGAAACCGACAGAAAAAAGCTGTGGAGCCTGTCCCCAGAGTTCCAGGGTGAAACCGCGGTTTCCTTCAGAAACGAGAAACTCTACATTTTTCGGGGTGTAAGTTTCGGATACAGAGCCATAATAATGGTGTGCTGCATTTCCTTCGTTGCCGGTCGCGCAGACGGGGATCACACCAGGCGTGTTGCCGTAGCGCGCCAAGGTCAGAGAAACGGGGAGCGTGCCGGAGTGGCTGCCCTGATTCGTCCCGAGTGCCAGACAGAGGACGAGCGGTTTTCCTTCCGCAGCTGCGGTTTCATTCAGAAAGTGCATGGCGGAGAGCAGGTCATCTTCCTCGAAGACGGGAGCATTGGAGGACACAAGATAAAAATCTTTCAGATTCTGTTTGGCGGGTTTTAATTTAACAACGGCAAAATCTGCCTCCGGTGCGGCGCCGAGAAATCCGGCGGAGGCATCCGGAGTACCGCCGGCCACGCCTGCGACATACGTGCCGTGCCCGTCGGGATCGGTGACTGGAACAAGGGAGAGTGGATCGCCGCTTTCAAGTGCCGCGTCGAGATCGGACTTGGTATAGAGACTGCCGTAAGGAAACTGCGCCGGCGGCGTTCCCGTCCGGTCCGTCTGATCCCAGACGGCGAGAATCCGGCTCTGTCCGTTGGCATGCAGAAATGCGGGGTGGCGGTAATCAATGCCGGTGTCCAGAAAACCGAAGATTACATTTTTGCCTGTATATCCGCCGCCGTAGAGATTCTGCGTCTGGACAATCCCGGAGACTTCCAGTGAGAGCGTGGAGAGCGGCGTAAAAAGTTTTGGAAGCCCGGTAAAGGGAACTGCGCCGAAGAGATTTTCCGGCAGCAGACTCCGCTCGAGAAAGAGAACGGAATACTGCGGGTTCAGCGTAAGAAGAGCACTTGATTCCGGAAACAGCATCTGGTACCGCTCGGACTGTGCCACGTAATTCTGGATCAGAATGTTGATGTAATCGTTGGAATAAATGATGTCTGTAAGATCCATAAAGAGACCCTTTGTTTTTGATGCTATTGTATGCAAACATTACGTCAAAGTATGCATGAAACAAAAAAAGCCCCCCTTACCTGACGCAGTGTCTGCGCGGTAAGGTGGACGAAATAGAATCAGCTTTCGAGAAGAGCGCTGATATCCTGTTTCGGTACTTCCATTGGGTAATGGCTGTCGAAGCATGCACGGCAGATCGGCAGATCGCCGACCATGTTCTGGAGTTCCTCAATCGGCATGTAGCCAAGAGAGTCGGCTCCGATCTGCTGGCGGATCTCCTCCGTGGAGTGAGAGCTTGCGATCAGCTGTTTGTTCGAAGGAACATCGGTGCCGAAATAGCACGGATACAGGAACGGCGGAGAGCTGATACGGACATGGACTTCGGTCGCGCCGGCTTTGCGAAGCATCGTGATCAGGTTGGAAATCGTTGTTCCACGGACAATGGAGTCGTCGACGAGCACGATCCGTTTTCCTTTTACAACAGATTCGAGAACGCTCAGCTTGATTTTGACGCTGGATTCCCGTTCCTTCTGGGTCGGCTTGATGAAGGTACGGCCGACATAGCTGTTTTTGTGGAACGCAAGACCGAACGGGATGCCGGATTCTTCGGAATAGCCCTTTGCGGAGGCAAGTCCGGAGTCCGGGACACCACAGACGAGGTCTGCATCAACCGGGTAGGTCTTTGCGAGAGTTGCACCGCCGCGGATTCTGGCTTCGTAGACACTGATATTGTCTATTTTGCTGTCGAGGCGGGCAAAATAAATATATTCAAAAATACAATGCGCTTTTTTTACGTCAACCGGCATAAATTCGGATTTCAGATTTCCGGTTTTGTCAAACGTTACAATTTCTCCCGGAGCGACATCGCGGACGAATTCGGCGCCGATCGAAGTGAGGGCGCAGCTTTCCGAGGCGAGAACCCAGGCGTTGTCCCGCTTTCCGATGCAGAGCGGTTTTAAGCCATATGGGTCGCGCACGCCGATGAGTTTTCTCGGGCTCATGATGACAAGGGCATAGGCGCCGCGGATTTCTTTTACCGTGCGCAGAATCGCTTCTTCTACCGTTTTGGAATGAACGCGTTCCCGCGCAATGCCGTAGGCGATGATTTCAGAGTCAATCGAAGTGTGAAAAATTGCGCCGGTGTTTTCCATCTGCTCGCGCAGTTCCATAGCGTTGACCAGATTTCCGTTGTGCGCAAGGGCGAGGGAGCCTTTCAGATAATTCAGAACGAGCGGCTGTGCATTCTCTACGGTAGTGGAACCGGTGGTAGAGTACCGGACATGGCCGATGCCGATATTGCCGGACAGCTCTTCTAATTTGGATTCTTTGAAAACTTCGTTGACAAGGCCAAGGCCTTTGTAGGATTTCACATGGCCCTTTGGACCGCTGGTGTCAGAGACGGCAATTCCGCAGGACTCTTGTCCTCTGTGCTGCAGGGCGGAAAGGCCATAGTAGATCGAAGGACTGACGTCGGCACCATCCAGATCGTAAATGCCGAAAACACCACATTCCTCCCGGAGACCGGTATCATAACAATTGTTTGACGATGGCTGCATAGGTATTCTCCTTTTTTCAGTTGTAGACCTGCATGTTTTAAAAACATTGATTATCATACTCATTTTTGCGGATGATGTCAAGAAAATCGTGATATGTATAAAATATGGTGCAGAAATTTAGGATTTCGTGGAAAATGTCGAAAATAATAAAAAATAGTAAAAAAAAGTTGCAGGAAATTCGAGATGTGTTATAATCGTTTTTGATTTTGAATGAAAGCCCCGGACAGCAGCTATGGATGAGCCATGCTTGCATGAGCGAATTCATAGATATTGGGCGGGCAAGACGACATGAGTAAGTAGGGCGATAGCCCGGATTACGAATGTTGTCAGCAGTTACGGGAGCGACGCAGGCGCGGAGTAACTGGCTTTCATCATAGAGATGTCGCCGGCAGGCGACATTTCCTTTTAGAGAAACTTGTGACGGAAAAGAAAATATCAGAAGAGAAAAGCAGGAGGAAATCAATATGGCAGTAAAATATGTCTTTGTGACAGGCGGAGTAGTCTCCGGCCTTGGAAAGGGAATCACGGCGGCGTCCCTTGGACGGCTTTTAAAAGCCCGAGGATACAAAGTGACGATGCAGAAATTTGACCCGTACATTAACGTTGACCCGGGTACGATGAACCCGATTCAGCACGGCGAGGTTTTCGTTACCGATGACGGCACAGAGACAGACCTCGATCTCGGCCACTACGAGCGTTTCATCGACGAGAGCCTGGATAAAAATTCCAACGTGACGACCGGAAAAGTATACTGGTCTGTTCTGCAGAAAGAACGCCACGGTGATTTCGGCGGAGGCACCGTACAGGTCATTCCGCACATTACAAACGAAATCAAGAGCCGTTTCTACCGCGGAAAAGAAGTAGACGAGGAGCGTATTGCCATCATTGAGGTCGGCGGAACCGTCGGCGATATCGAGAGCCAGCCGTTTTTGGAGGCAATCCGCCAGTTCCAGCATGACGTCGGACACGAGAACGCCATTCTGATCCATGTTACCCTGATTCCATATCTGAAAGCTTCCGGTGAAATGAAAACAAAACCGACGCAGGCGAGCGTAAAAGAGCTGCAGGGAATCGGTATTCAGCCGGATGTCATCGTATGTCGGTCCGAGCATCCGCTGACCACCGAGATCAAAGATAAAATTGCTCTGTTCTGCAACGTTCCGTCAAGCCATGTTCTGCAGAACCTGGACGTGGAGTATCTGTATGAAGCTCCGCTTGCCATGGAGAAAGAGAACCTGGCGCAGGTTGTCTGCGAGAGCCTTCACCTTCCATGCCCGGAACCGGATCTGTCCGACTGGACTCATATGGTAGAAGCACTCCGCCATCCGAACAAAGAGGTGACGATTGCGCTCGTCGGAAAGTATACCCAGCTGCATGATGCATACCTGAGCGTTGTTGAGGCATTAAAACACGGCGGAATTGCAAGCCATGCAAACGTACACCTGAAATGGGTGGATTCCGAGCTGGTAACCGAGGAGAACGTGGCAGAGTATCTGAGCGATGTGGACGGTGTTCTGGTACCGGGCGGATTCGGAAACCGCGGTATCGAAGGCATGATCACAGCGATTCGATATGCAAGAGAGAACAAGATTCCGTTCCTCGGTCTCTGCCTCGGCATGCAGCTGACGATTGTCGAGTATGCAAGAAACGTTCTCGGTTACCACGACGCACACAGTATCGAGATGAACCCGAACACCATGCACCCGGTGATCGCACTGATGCCGGATCAGAACGGTATTGAGGATATCGGCGGTACCTTACGGCTCGGCGCTTATCCATGTGTGCTGGCAGACGGATCAAAGGCACAGGAGCTGTACGGCACAAAAGAAATTTCCGAGCGTCACCGTCACCGTTATGAGGTCAACAACGATTTCCGAAAGGCACTGACCGAAAATGGCATGGTTCTCTCCGGGGTATCACCAGATGGAAGAATTGTTGAGATGGTCGAGCTTTCAGATCATCCGTTCTACATCGCAACCCAGGCGCATCCGGAATTCAAATCCCGTCCGAACCGTCCGCATCCGCTGTTCCGCGGCCTGATCGCAGCAGCAGCCGAGTACCATGCGGTAAAATAATGAATTGCAAGTGTAGAAAATTAGGTAAAATGTAGTAATAGCCTAAGAAAGTAAAGAAAAAATGTAAAAAATTATATAAAAATTAAATTTGCTCTTTACAGGACGAAAAAAATAGAGTATAGTAAGGGCAATCCAAGAGAACGGCGGGGAATGAAAAATTCCCCTCCATTCTTTTCCGGAAAACAAAAGAGAACTGAAAATTAAGAAAAGGTAAAGGAAGGGAAGCCGTATGACACAGAGCAAAGAGCGTGTCATGGGAGAAGAAGGGCTGTACCGTTCTTCCTTTGAACACGACAACTGCGGTATCGGAGCCGTCGTGAATATCAAAGGTGAAAAATCCCATGCGACCGTAGAAAACGCATTAAAAATCGTAGAAAATCTTGAACATAGAGCCGGCAAAGACGCCGAGGGTAAAACAGGAGACGGAGTAGGAATCTTGTTGCAGATATCGCACAAATTCTTTTCCAAAGCCTGTTCGACCCTCGGTTTTTCATTAGGCGGAGAACGGGAATACGGCGTCGGCGTATTCTTCTTCCCACAAAATGAGCTGAAACGGAACCAGGCAAAAAAGATGTTTGAGATCATCGTGGAAAAAGAGGGACTGGAACTCCTTGGATGGAGAACCGTGCCGACCGTTCCGGAAGTTCTCGGCCATAAGGCAAGAGAGTGTATGCCTTACATCATGCAGGCATTCATCAAAAAACCGGAGGATGTGGAAAAGGGAATCGCTTTCGACCGTCGTCTGTACGTCGTACGCCGTGTTTTCGAACAGAGCAACGACAACACCTACGTGCCATCCCTTTCCAGCCGTACCATCGTATACAAAGGTATGTTCCTCGTAGGACAGCTCCGCACCTTCTTCCGCGATCTGCAGGATGTCGATTATGAATCTGCCATCGCCATGGTGCATTCCCGGTTCAGTACAAACACCAACCCGAGCTGGGAAAGAGCACATCCGAACCGTTTCATCGTACACAACGGTGAGATCAACACCATCCGCGGAAATGCTGACAAGATGCTGGCCCGTGAGGAGACGATGTCTTCCCCGATGCTGCAGGATGAACTTCATAAAGTGCTGCCGGTTGTCAACACACAGGGTTCTGACTCCGCGATGCTCGACAATACACTGGAATTTCTGACCATGAGCGGCATGGATCTTCCGCTGGCCGTTATGATTACGATTCCGGAGCCATGGGCAAACAACGACACGATTTCCCAGGAAAAACGTGATTTCTATCAGTATTATGCAACGATGATGGAGCCGTGGGACGGACCGGCATCGATCCTGTTCTCCGATGGAGATGTGATGGGAGCAGTGCTCGACCGCAACGGTCTTCGTCCTTCCCGTTACTACATCACCAACGATGGATTCCTGATCCTTTCCTCTGAGGTCGGTGTTCTGGAAGTTCCGGAAGAAAAAATCGTCTTAAAAGAGCGTCTCCATCCGGGCAAGATGCTTCTCGTCAACACCGTACAGGGAAAAGTCTTAAACGATGAGGAAGTCAAAGAATATTACGCAAAGAAACAGCCGTACGGCGAATGGCTCGACAGTTATCTGGTACAGTTAAAGGATATCAAAATCCCGAATCTGCCGGTCGAAGAGTACACGAAAGAAGAGCGGATGCGCCTGCAGAAAGCGTTCGGCTACACCTACGAGGAGTACCGTTCCTCCATCGGAAAGATGGCATTAAACGGTGTCGAGGCAACCGCTTCGATGGGTATCGATACCCCGCTTGCCGTTCTCTCCCATGAGCATCAGCCGCTGTTCAACTATTTCAAACAGCTCTTTGCACAGGTAACGAACCCGCCGATCGACTGCATCCGTGAGGAGATCGTAACTTCCACAAGCGTTTACGTCGGACGTGACGGAAACCTGCTTGAGGAGGAGCCGAAGAACTGCCAGGTATTAAAGATCAACAATCCGATCCTGACCAATACCGATATGCTGAAGATCAAGAACATGAAAGTCGAAGGCTTCAAGGCAGTGACCGTTCCGATCACCTACTACAAGAGCGCACCGCTTGACCGTGCGATGGACCGCCTTTTCGTCGAGGTTGACCGTGCACACCGGGCAGGAGCCAACATCCTGATTCTCTCTGACCGCGGTGTCGATGAGAACCATGTGGCGATTCCATCCCTCCTGGCTGTATCTGCGGTTCATCAGCATCTGGTAAAAACGAAAAAGAGAACTTCTCTTGCGATTATTCTGGAGTCCGGCGAGCCGCGCGAGGTGCACCATTTTGCAACACTGCTCGGCTACGGTGCCTGCGCAATCAACCCGTATCTGGCACTCGACACGATCCATGAGCTGATCGAAGAGGGCATGATCAAGAAAGATTACTACGCAGCCGTTGAAGATTACAACCACGCAGTCATTTCCGGCATCGTAAAAATCGCAGCGAAGATGGGTATCTCCACGATCCAGTCGTATCAGGGTTCCCAGATCTTCGAAGCTATCGGTATCTCTGAGGATGTAATCGACAAATACTTCACTGGTACGGTCAGCCGTGTCGGCGGTATTACACTGGAAGACATTGCAAAAGACGTTGATGAGCGTCATTCTCAGGCATTTGATCCGCTGGAACTGACGACGGATCTGACGCTGGACAGTCTCGGACGTCATAAAGCAAGAAGTCAGGGTGAGGAGCACCGCTACAATCCCCGTACCATCCATACCCTGCAGGAGTCTACAAGACGCGGTGACTACAGGATGTTCAAAGAGTACACTGCCATGGTTGACAGCGAGGAGAGCGGTTATCTGCGAAGTCTGATGGACTTCGATTATCCGGAGCAGGGCGTTCCGCTCGAAGAAGTTGAGAGCGTAGATTCTATCGTAAAACGATTCAAAACAGGTGCGATGTCCTACGGTTCTATTTCCCAGGAGGCACATGAGACACTGGCGGTTGCCATGAACCGTCTGCACGGAAAATCCAACACCGGTGAGGGCGGCGAGAGTGATGACCGCCTGGAGTCTCCGGAGAGATGTTCCGCAATCAAACAGGTAGCATCTGGCCGGTTCGGTGTTACCAGCAAATATCTGGTCAGCGCAAAAGAGATTCAGATCAAGATGGCGCAGGGTGCAAAACCGGGCGAGGGCGGCCACTTACCGGCCGGAAAGGTTTACCCGTGGATTGCGAAAACACGTCACTCCACACCGGGTGTATCCCTGATTTCCCCGCCGCCGCATCACGACATCTATTCCATCGAGGACCTTGCACAGCTGATTTATGATCTGAAAAACTCGAATGTGAATGCAAGAATCTCTGTCAAACTCGTATCGGAGGCCGGCGTTGGTACCGTTGCAGCTGGTGTTGCAAAAGCCGGAGCACAGGTCATCCTAATTTCCGGGTACGATGGAGGAACCGGAGCAGCACCGAGAAGCTCGATCCATAATGCCGGACTTCCGTGGGAATTAGGCCTTGCCGAGACCCATCAGACGCTGATTAAGAACGGCCTCCGCAACCGTGTCATGATTGAGACGGACGGAAAGCTGATGAGCGGCCGCGACGTTGTGATCGCAGCACTTCTTGGCGCCGAGGAATTTGGTTTTGCGACGGCGCCGCTTGTAACCATGGGATGTGTCATGATGCGTGTCTGCAACCTGGATACCTGCCCGATGGGTATCGCAACGCAGAACCCGGAGCTGCGCAAACGTTTCCGCGGCAAACCGGAGTACGTCATCAACTTCATGCGCTTCATCGCAGAAGAGATGCGGGAATACATGGCAAAACTTGGCTTCCGCACCGTTGACGAGATGGTCGGCCGTTCCGACCTCTTAAAGAGAAATGATAAAGTGACGAACGAGCACGCAGACCGCGTAGACTTAAGCCAGATCCTGAACAATCCGTTTGCAAAAGCAGGCGAGAAGGTAACGTTCGATCCGAAAGATGTTTACGACTTCAAACTTGGCGCAACCCTGGATGAGAAGGTACTCTTAAAGAAATTCGGTCCGGCAATGGATAAGAAAGAGAAGAAGAACGTCAAAGTCGAGATCACCAACACCGATCGTACCGTGGGAACGATTCTTGGTGCCGAGATCACCAGAAAATTCGGCACCTCTCTGGAGCCGGATACGTACACCGTACAGTGCAAGGGTGCCGGCGGACAGAGCTTCGGAGCATTTATTCCAAAAGGACTGACCCTGGAACTTGAGGGCGATTCGAACGATTACTTCGGAAAAGGCCTCTCCGGCGGAAAACTGGTTGTCTACCCGCCGAAAGCAAGAAAGTATAAACCGGAAGAAAACATCATCGTCGGAAACGTTGCCCTCTACGGCGCAACGAGCGGTGAGGCGTACATCAACGGTATCGCAGGAGAGCGTTTCTGTGTCAGAAACTCCGGTGCTTACGCCGTTGTCGAGGGTGTCGGTGAGCATGGATGCGAGTATATGACCGGCGGCCGTGTCGTTATCCTCGGCGCAACCGGAAAGAACTTTGCAGCCGGCATGAGCGGCGGTATCGCTTATGTCCTGGATGAAAAGAGCAACCTGTACCGCAATTTGAACAAGGAAATGATTTCGATTGAACTGGTAGAAAGCAAATACGATATTGCAGAGCTGAAAAACATGATTGAAAAACACGTTGCACACACCGGCTCTGAAAAAGGTAAAGAAATTCTCACACACTTTGACGAATATCTGCCGAAATTCAAGAAGATCATTCCGAATGACTATAAGCGCATGATGATGCTGAGTGCCCAGATGGAAGACAAGGGCCTTAGCAGCGAACAGGCACAGATTGAAGCATTTTACGAAAGCATGCGTAAGTAGGAGGAAGAAGAATTATGGGTAAGCCAACTGGATTTATGGAATATCAGCGCAAGACGGGAAACACCGTTGCCCCGCTTGAGCGTATCAAAAACTTTAAGGAATTTCATCTGCAGCTCCCGAAAAAGGAACAGCAGATGCAGGCTGCCCGCTGTATGGCATGCGGTGTACCGTTCTGCCAGGCGGGAACCATGATTGCGGGAATGGCCTCCGGCTGTCCGCTGCAGAACCTCGTTCCGGAGTGGAATGACCTTGTGTATCTTGGAAACTATGAGCAGGCATACCGCCGCCTCACCAAGACAAACTGTTTTCCGGAATTTACCTCCCGTGTCTGCCCGGCACTCTGCGAAGCAGCCTGTACATGCAACGTAAACGGAGACCCGGTCTGCACGAAGGAAAATGAACGCGCGATCATCGAAAACGCATGGGCAACCGGCCTGATTACGCCGCAGCCGCCGAAAGTGCGCACCGGAAAACGCGTTGCCATTGTAGGAAGCGGTCCTTCCGGCCTTGCAGCAGCGATGCAGCTCAACCGCCGCGGCCATTCTGTTACGGTCTTTGAACGCCGCGACCGCGTGGGCGGACTTTTACGCTACGGTATTCCGAACATGAAACTCGATAAGAGCGTCATCGACCGCCGTGTGGATCTGATGAAGGCCGAGGGCATCGAGTTTGTGACGAATGCTGATATCGGAAAAGATGTAAAAGCTGACAAACTCTTAAAAGAATTTGACCGTGTCCTGCTCTGCTGCGGTGCGGCAAATCCAAGAGATATCAAGGCAGAGGGAAGAGATGCAAAGGGCATCTACTTTGCTGTCGATTTCCTGACTTCCGTAACGAAGAGTCTTCTGGATTCCAATTTTGAGGATCATGCCTACATCGATGCCAAGGGCAAACACGTTGTTGTCATCGGAGGCGGCGACACCGGTAATGACTGTGTCGGAACTTCCATCCGTCTCGGTGCCAAATCTGTGACACAGCTTGAGATGATGCCGAAAGCACCGGATCAGCGTGCCGAGAACAATCCGTGGCCGGAGTGGCCGAAGATCTGCAAGACGGATTACGGCCAGGAAGAGGCAATCGCCGTATTCGGCCATGATCCGCGGATTTACCAGACAACCGTAACGGAATTTATCAAAAACAAAAAAGGTGAAGTCTGCCAGATCAAGACCGTAAAACTGACACCGAAAAAAGATGAGAAATCCGGCCGCATGATGATGGTTCCGGTTGAGGGAACCGAAGAGATTCTCCCGGCAGATCTCGTTCTTATTGCAGCAGGCTTTTTAGGATCCCAGAAATATGTGACCGATGCATTTAAAGTGGAAGTCAACCAGCGCACCAACGTGAAGACAGACGACGGAAAATACCAGACAACAAAAGAAAATGTCTTCACCGCAGGCGATATGCACCGCGGCCAGTCCCTGGTCGTATGGGCGATCCGCGAGGGACGCGAGGCAGCAAAGGCAGTCGATGAATCCCTGATGGGATACACAAATCTCTAAGTTTTTCTTGACAAAACACGCGAAAAACTGCTATAATATGCCCAAAACAAGGGTGTTTTTACGCAAGGTGTCTTTCTGCCCTGCCGCGTGAAAGCACCCTTTTCGTTTAGAATCGTCTTTGATAAAGGAGAGAATCGATATGGCAAAGTATACGAAGGAAGCGATCCTTCAGATGGCGGAGGAAGAAGATGTTGAATTTATCCGCCTGCAGTTTACCGA
This sequence comes from Fusicatenibacter saccharivorans, assembly GCF_015557635.1. Lineage (GTDB taxonomy): Bacteria > Bacillota > Clostridia > Lachnospirales > Lachnospiraceae > Fusicatenibacter > Fusicatenibacter saccharivorans. The sequence continues at coordinate 54,465 of NZ_JADNOP010000009.1, read as the reverse complement.
TATGTTTGGAATGATGAAAAATATGGCCATCACCGCCGGACAGCTGGAAAAAGCCCTGAATAATCAGTGCGTTTTCGATGGCTCTTCGTTCGAAGGATTTGTCACCATCGAGGAAGCAGACATGTTTCTGCACCCGGATCTCGACACCTTTGCAATACTTCCGTGGCGTCCGCAGCAAGGAAAGGTTGCAAGATTGATCTGTGATGTGTATGATAGAGAGGGGAATCTTTATGCAAAGAGTTCCCGAACCATCCTTCAGAAGGTAATTTTCGAAGCGAAAGCGATGGGCTATGAGTTTGAAATCTCACCGGAGTGTGAATTTTTCCTGTTCCACACCGATGAGGACGGCGGAGCAACGAGTGTAACGCACGACAAAGGCGGTTATCTGGATCTTGGACCGCTGGACCTGGGAGAAAACGCGCGGCGCGATATGGTGCTGACCCTCGAAGAAATGGGAATCGACGTGGAGTCTTCCTTCCACGAGGTAGCGGCAGGCCAGCACGAACTGGATTTCTGTCCGGCTGCAGCACTTCGGACGGCAGATCAGCTGATGACTGCCAAATTTGCTATCCGTACGATTGCAAAACGTCATGGCCTTCACGCAACCTTTATGCCAAAACCAAAAACCGGAGTTCACGGATCGGGTCTTCATCTTTCCTTCTCCCTGTTTCAGGAGGGAAAAGATGTGTTTGCCGACAAATCCGATGAATACGGGCTCAGCAAAGAGGCATATTACTTTATGGGCGGACTGATGAAACACATCAGCGGAATCGCAGCGATTACCAATCCGCTTGTAAACTCCTACAAACGTCTGACACCGGGATACGGTGCACCGATCTACGTGGCATGGTCTGCAAAGAACAGAAGCCCGCTGATCCGCATTCCGCTGACGGGAGACGGTATCATGGCCATTGAGCTTCGATGCCCGGATTCGGCAGCCAATCCGTACCTGGCACTTGCTGTCTGCATGGCAGCAGGACTTGACGGTATCAAACAGAAAATCGTTCCGCCGTCCCCGGTGGACCGCAATATTTCCGATCTGACAGAAGAAGAACGAAACGCGATGCAGATCACCCTTCTCCCGGGAAGCCTTGGAGAAGCGGTCGCAGAGTTAAAGAAAGACGATTTTCTGTGTCAGGTACTCGGCCAGGAATTTGTGGATGGATATATCAATGCCAAAGAAGAAGAGTGGCATGAGTATCTCCGCCAGGTATCCGACTGGGAGACCGAGAAATATCTGTACCGTATTTAGACGACGAAGGGGCCTGAAAATGCATGAGCAGCATAGTGATAGTACTTCCCAAAATAGAAGATGGAAAGCGCATCCGGGATATTCTGGCAAAAAGAGGATATGAAATCGATGCTGTCTGTTCGACAGCGGCAGCGGCGCTCGGAGAGATGAACAACTTAAACGGCGGTATCGTCATCTGCGGCTACAAGCTCCCGGATATGTTTTTTACGGATCTGAATGAGTGTATGCCGTCCGGCTTCCAGATGCTTCTGATTGCATCGAGCCGCGCATTAAGTGCGGTGGAGGGAACCGGAATCATGGCGGTTACGATGCCGCTTTCCGTGTACGAGCTGGTTAATACACTGGAGATGATGCTGCAGAGTGCGGCACGGCGCAGAAAGAAAGAGCGGGCAAAGCCCAAGGTGCGCAGCGCCGAGGAACAGCACATCATCGATCGTGCAAAAAGCCTTCTGATCGAACGAAATCACATGACCGAGTCGGAGGCCCATCGCTACATGCAGAAATGCAGCATGGACAGCGGCACCAATCTGGTTGAAACGGCACAGATGGTGCTGACGCTTTTGACAGAGTAAGAAAAAGTGAAAAGGAGCGACATAATAATGTTCAAAATCAATGACAATTATCTGAAATTGCCGGGAAGCTATCTGTTTTCCACCATTGCAAAAAAAGTTGCAGCTTACATCGAGGCAAATCCGGATGCGAAAATCATCCGTCTTGGAATCGGCGACGTAACCCAGCCGATCGCACCGGCGATCATTGAAAAGCTGCACGGAGCAGTGGATGAGATGGGACACGCAGAGACCTTCCACGGATATGCACCAGATCTTGGATATGCTTTCCTTCGCGATACCATCGCAAAAAATGATTATCAGGACAGAGGATGCGATATCTCATCTGATGAAATTTTTGTATCGGACGGCGCAAAATGCGATTGCAGCAACATTCAGGAGATCTTCAGCCTGGACAACAAAATCGCTGTATGCGACCCGGTTTATCCGGTTTATGTAGACTCCAACGTAATGGCAGGCCGTGCCGGTGACTACGACGCAGCAACCGAGCGTTTCACGAATGTGATTTACATGCCGTGTACCGCAGAAAACAACTTCACCCCGGAGCTCCCGAAAGAAACCCCGGATCTGATTTATCTGTGCTTCCCGAACAACCCGACCGGCGCTATGGTTTCCAAAGCCGAGCTGCAGAAATGGGTTGATTATGCAAATAAAGTAGGAGCCATCATCCTGTATGATGCTGCATACGAGGCATATATCTCAGAAAAAGACATTCCGCATTCCATCTATGAGTGCGAGGGTGCAAGAACATGTGCCATCGAAATGCGCAGCTTCTCCAAGAACGCAGGCTTTACCGGTATGCGTCTTGGATTCACCGTTATCCCGAAAGACATCAAATCCGGCGATGTGACTCTGCACAGCCTGTGGGCACGCCGTCACGGAACGAAATACAACGGAGCTCCGTACATCATCCAGAGAGCCGGCGAGGCTGTTTACTCTCCGGAAGGAAAAGCACAGTTAAAAGAGCAGGTTGCTTACTACATGAAGAACGCAAAAGTCATCTACGACGGATTAAAGGGCGCAGGCTACACCGTATCCGGCGGCGTCAACGCTCCGTATATCTGGCTGAAAACACCGGGAAATATGACTTCCTGGGAGTTCTTTGATCACCTGCTTGCAGACGCAAACGTAGTCGGAACACCAGGATCAGGCTTCGGCCCGAGCGGAGAAGGCTACTTCCGTCTGACTGCATTCGGTACGTATGAGAATACAGTAGAGGCAGTGGAGAGAATTAAAAAACTGTAAATTGTGTGCGAAATACCAATAAAACGGAATTTCTGTGCAATTTTATAAACACACGAAAAAATAATTTTATATAGATAAAGTTCACGAAAAATGCATTAGAATTTATATGAAATCCGTAAAAATTAGGTGTTTACAAATGCAAAACTGCTGTGCTATAATGCACAGTATGAAAAAGGCAGTGAAGGAAACTCCGTATGCGGAATCTGACAGGAAGCCGATGTCACCGACTGAGAGCATCAGCATGGAGGAAACATACAATGGGGAACATTCCGGAGCCGGTCTGCTGAACATGAGATCCGAACAGGAAATCAAGTAGGCAGATCCGTGATACGCGTTAAGTATAAATGAGTGGGCGTTTTCCCCCGGAAAACCGGAGAGAAAAACGCAATGCGGGTGGTACCGCGGGAACATAAAATATCCCGTCCCGGAACAGTAGTTAAAAAACTGTTCCGGGACTTTTTTATTTAAAAAAAACAATCCGGGACAGGCGAGAAAGAGAGGAGAACAAGACATGGAATTTATGACAGGCGTAAAGAAAAAAGAAGACATCTCCGTAAAAACTCTGCTGGAGACACCGGAAGGCACAGAAGTAAAACTCGAAGGAGCCGTACACATCATCCGTGACATGGGCGAGGTTGCCTTTGTCATCTTAAGAAAGAGAGAGGGACTCGTTCAGTGTGTGTACGAAGAAGGAAGCGTTGACTTCCCGCTGAAAGATCTGAAAGAGGAATCGGCAGTTGCCGTAACCGGAACGGTCAAAAAAGAGGACCGCGCACCGGGCGGCGTCGAAGTCAGGCTGCAGACCATCACCGTTCTTTCCGAGCCGACCGAGCCAATGCCGCTCGCAGTCAACAAATGGAAAATGAACACCTCCCTTGAAGCAATGCTGAACATGCGGCCGATCGCTCTTCGAAACGTCAGAGAGCGTGCAAAATTCCGCATCCAGGAAGGCGTGGTACGGGCGTTCCGTGATTTCCTTCATTCCCAGGGATTCACCGAAATCCATACACCGAAGATCGGCGCGAAAGGCGCTGAGGGCGGCGCAAACATCTTCAAGCTGGAATATTTCCACCGCCCGGCTGTCCTGGCACAGAGCCCGCAGTTCTACAAACAGATGCTCGTCGGCGTGTTTGACCGTGTCTTTGAAGTCGGACCGGTTTTCCGTGCAGAGAAACACAACACGAAACGTCATCTGAACGAGTATACCAGCCTTGACTTTGAGATGGGCTACATCGAGGATTACACCGACATCATGGCAATGGAAACCGAATTTTTACAGTACATGGTGGAGCTTCTTAAAAAGGATTACGCAAAAGAGCTGGAGATCCTGAAAGTTATGCTTCCAAAGACAGAAGAAATCCCAACTGTACCGTTCACGAAAGCGAAAGAGCTGGTAGCCGAGAAATACAACCGAAAGATCCGCAACCCGTTCGACCTTGAGCCGGAGGAGGAGCTTCTGATCGGCCAGTATTTCAAAGAGGAGTACGACGCAGACTTCGTATTCGTCACCGAATATCCGTCGAAAAAGAGACCGTTCTATGCGATGGACGACCCGGAGGATAAGAGATACACAAAGAGCTTCGACCTGCTGTTCCACGGTCTGGAGATTACAACCGGAGGCCAGCGTATCCACGATTACAAGATGCTCTCTGAAAAGATCGCAGCCCGCGGCATGACAGAAGAGGGCATGGAGCAGTATTTAAGTGCTTTCAAACACGGTATGCCGCCGCACGGAGGTCTTGGCATCGGTCTGGAGCGTCTGACCATGAAGCTGATCGGTGAGGACAACGTCCGCGAGACAACGCTGTTCCCGCGTGATCTTACAAGACTGGAGCCGTAAGCGGATCCTGCTGGAAAATAAAAAAGGAGAATGAGTGAAATGGCAAATGTGATTTCAGATGAAACGATGGAATATGTCGGCATCCTGGCAAAGCTGGAATTAAAGGATGAGGAAAAAGAATCCGCACGGCAGGATATGCAGAAAATGCTGGATTATGTAGATAAATTAAACGAGCTCGACACCAGCAAGGTCGAGCCGATGACCCACATTTTCGAGATGGGAAATGTATTCCGCGAGGATGAAGTAACCAATGGCGACGACCGCGATGCAATGCTTGCCAATGCACCGGAAGTCAAAGAGGGCCAGTACAAGGTTCCGAAAACGGTAGAATAGCAGGAGGAGATTCGATATGGAAATCAAAGATATGACAGCAGTACAGCTTTCTGCCGCGATCAAAGAAGGAAAGATCACCGTATCGGACGCTGTGGAAGCGTCCCTTGCGGCAGTCAGAGCGTCTGAGGATGCGATTCACGCCTTCCTTCTTGTGGATGAAGAGGGTGCGAGAGCACGCGCAGCAGAAGTGCAGAAGAAAATTGACGCAGGAGAGCTCACCGGTCCGCTGGCCGGCGTTCCGATCGCGATCAAGGACAACATCTGTACGAAGGGTCTTGCGACGACGTGTGCGTCAAAGATCCTGCAGAATTTCGTTCCGACGTACGATGCGGAGGTTATTACACGGCTTGAAGAGGCGGGAGCCGTTATCATTGGAAAGACGAACATGGATGAGTTTGCGATGGGAAGTACGACAGAGACTTCTGCGTACGGCGTGACGAAAAACCCGTGGAACACCGAACACGTTCCAGGCGGTTCCTCCGGCGGTTCCTGTGCAGCCGTTGCAGCAGGAGAAGTACCGATGGCACTCGGCTCCGATACTGGCGGATCGATCCGTCAGCCAAGTTCCTTCTGCGGCGTAACCGGCATGAAACCGACGTACGGCACCGTTTCCCGTTATGGACTGATCGCTTACGGTTCCTCCCTCGACCAGATCGGACCGGTCGCAAAGGATGTGACAGACTGTGCAGCACTGCTGCAGACCGTTGCTTCGTATGATGCAAAAGATGCGACATCAATGAAACGCGATGATTACGATTTCATGAGCGCTTTAAAAGAAGATGTCTCCGATCTGAAAATCGGTATTCCGAACAGCTATTTCGGCGAAGGTTTGGATCCGCAGGTAAAGGAATCCATTTTAAAGGCTGCCGATGTCCTGAAGGCACGCGGAGCAGAAGTAGAGTATTTCGATCTCGACCTCATTGATTATGCGATTCCGGCTTACTACGTCATTGCATCCGCCGAGGCAAGCTCCAACCTGGAACGATTCGACGGTGTGAAATACGGCTTCCGTGCCAAAGAGTACGAAGGACTCCACGATATGTATAAGAAGAGCCGTTCCGAGGGCTTCGGTCCGGAGGTGAAACGACGGATTATGCTGGGAAGCTTCGTGTTGAGCTCCGGTTACTACGATGCGTATTATCTGAAAGCGCTGCGCACGAAAGCCCTGATTAAACAGGAGTTTGACCGCGCATTTGAGAAATACGATATGATTTTAAGCCCGGCAGCACCATCGACGGCACCGCGCCTTGGAGAATCGCTTTCCGATCCGCTGCAGATGTATCTGGGCGATATTTACACCGTATCCGTCAACCTCGCCGGTCTTCCGGGCATCACCGTTCCGTGCGGCATGGATGACAAGGGTCTTCCGATCGGCATGCAGCTTATCGGAGACTGTTTCTCAGAGAAAAAACTGTTCCGTGCAGCGTACACCTATGAGCAGGCACGCGGTGCATTCGGGCAGCCAGAAAAACGGTAAGGAGGAAGCAAAACAATGTCAAAACAGTATGAAACCGTCATCGGACTTGAAGTACATGTGGAGCTTGCGACGAGAACAAAAATTTTCTGCGGCTGCTCTACCGCATTCGGCGGTGCGCCGAACACCCATACCTGCCCGGTCTGCACCGGTATGCCGGGATCCCTTCCGGTATTAAATAAGAAGGTTGTCGATTACGCCCTGCGCGTCGGACTGGCTGCAAACTGCAAAATCAACCAGCTCTGCAAATTCGACCGAAAGAACTATTTCTACCCCGACAACCCGCAGAACTATCAGATTTCTCAGCTGTATCTGCCGATCTGCCACGATGGATATGTGGAGATCGACACCGCAGCGGGAAAGAAGAAAATTGGCATCCACGAGATCCATATGGAGGAAGATGCAGGAAAGCTGATTCACGATGAGTGGGAGGACTGTTCTCTCGTCGATTACAACCGAAGCGGCGTTCCGCTGATCGAGATCGTCTCCGAGCCGGATATGAGATCCGCGGAGGAAGTTATCGCTTATCTGGAAAAACTGCGTATGATGATTCAGTATCTCGGCGCATCCGACTGCAAACTGCAGGAAGGCTCGATGCGTGCCGATGTCAACCTTTCGGTCCGCGAGGTTGGAAGCGAGAAATTCGGAACGCGTACAGAGATGAAGAACCTGAACTCCTTCAAGGCGATCGGAAGAGCGATCGAGGGAGAGCGTGCAAGGCAGATCGAGCTGATCGAGGAAGGAAAAGCCGTTGTCCAGGAAACCCGCCGCTGGGACGACAACAAAGAGTATTCCTATGCGATGCGTTCGAAAGAGGATGCGAAGGATTACCGCTACTTCCCGGACCCAGATCTGCCGCCGGTGCACATTTCCGACGAGTGGATCGACCGCATTGTGAAATCCATGCCGGAATTCCAGCCGGAGAAACAGGCACGCTACGTGGAGCAGTACGGACTGCCGCAGTACGATGCGGGCATTCTGACGGGTTCCAAGAAGCTCTCCGATCTCTTTGAGGAGACGACGGCGCTCTGCGGCAAACCGAAAAAAGTGGCAAACTGGCTGATGGGCGAGACCTTACGTCTCTTAAAAGAGAACGGGCAGGAGCCGGAGGATCTGCAGTTTTCACCGAAGCATCTGGCATCCCTGATCGAACTGGCAGAAGCCGGATCGGTCAACAACCAGGTGGCGAAAGAGGTATTTGAGCAGATTTTTGCAGAGGATGTCGATCCGGAAGCATACGTCGAGGAACACGGACTGAAAACCGTAAACGACACCGGCCTTCTGGAAGAAACCGCGAGAAAAGTTCTGGAAAACAATCCTGGCCCGGTAGAACAGTACAAATCCGGAAAGACAAAAGTCCTCGGATTCCTGGTCGGCCAGGTCATGAAAGAAATGAAAGGCAAAGCCAACCCGGCAGCGGCAGGAGAGCTGCTGCAGAAGCTGCTGTCTGAATAAAAAACAAAATTGCACGAATGGAGGCCTGAAAATGGTCTCCATTTTTCTGCCCGAAAAATCAAAGAAAATGCATAAGCTGCCTCCCTTTGGGAAATGATTTATAAAGAAACCGGAAGAGATAGAAAGACGATACAAAATCCGGGAAAAGGAGGTTTCTTTACATGAAAGGACTGGATTACACCGCGCTCACCGTTGCGATCATCGGAGCCGTCAACTGGGGCCTGATCGGATTCTTCCGCCTCGACCTCGTCGCCTTGGTCTTCGGAAACATGACGTGGCTGAGCCGCATCATCTACGCAGTTGTCGGCATCTGCGGCCTCTACCTGATCTCCGTCTACGGAAGAATTTCCGACCACGTACTGGGGCAGGCGTAAGAACAGGAACCCTCTCATATACGCCAAGAAAGGCGGTGTGAGAGGGTTTTCTTCTGCCGTTTTTAAAAAGACAAAAGAAATCGCAGAGTGTTTTTCTGTGAATACCAATACTGTTTACCGCCTGGAAAAACAAATGCGTGAAACAGGTTCTGTAAAAACAAGAACATCACAGAGAGGACGTAAACATGCCCTGACACCGGAAGATCTCCAAAACATTGACCGGGTGGTTCAGCAGGAACCAGATATCACAATTGATGAAATCATTGATAAACTTGGTCTGCATGTTTGTAATGAAACAGTCCGCAAGGCAGTTATTATAGCAATTCCAGAAAATAATGCAAAAAATTCAGCACTGCAGAACGTGAATTACTGCGTCACAGATTTTCGTCGTACCCCGGTACGCCTTCAAATCCGTTCCTTGTAATTCGCGCCCTGCCGCACTGCCTTTTTTGCGTTATTTTCTGGTCTTGCTATAAACTCGGGTATTCTTACAAGAAAAAATCTCTTCATGCCTCAGAGCAGGAGCGTCCCCTATGTCAGGGAAAAACGCAGAAACTGGAAAAAACATATGTCGGAGAAAGACATAAATCATCTGGTCTTTCTGGACGAAAGCGGAGTAAACATCAATATGACGCGACATTATGCCAGAGCATGGAAAAACCGGAGAGCAGTAGATAAAACTCCACTCAACACGCCCTGCAATACAACCGTTCTTTCTTCCATACGTCTGAATGGAGACTGTGCCTATACAGTCTATCCGGGAGGAACTACTGTAGAGCGGTTTGCAGAGTACCTGAAAACAAAGTTGCTGCCGACGCTTTCAGAAGCAAACATTATCGTTATGGATAATATGCGTTCCCATCATGCAAAAGCGGTGAAACAGCTACTGGACAGCTCAAAAGTAACCTATCTGTATTTGCCCCCGTATAGTCCGGATCTGAATCCGATTGAAAAGATGTGGTCAAAACTCAAAGCATCTTTAAGGAAAGAAAAGATACGGATTGCATCGGAATTACCATCAGCTATTTCAAAAGGATTTTTAACAATTCGTCCAAAGGACTGCATAGGGTGGTTTCGTTCGTGTAATTATGTGCAATAATTTATTGGATTGCTATAAATACCCGCCGCCCACACAGCGGCGAAAAGCTGTTCTGTGAATACGATCAAGAAGTGAAGCACTACCCGGAAAAGCGTGGGATTCAGACCAACATCGGCAACCTGAACAGGGAAATCTGCCGCCGACTACCGAAAGCAGATGAAGCCAAAGGAAGCCCGCAGCAACGTGATTGACGCTATCCTTGCCGCCCGGACGGACTGTAAGTAGTGGTAGTATAAAAATAGTACAAAGTAAAGATCCATATGCTTGTAAAACCTATGCTTGTAAAACTCCATCAAATCAAAGCGTATCATCATTTATGGAATCTATAAAGGACAAAAGTTCGTTAAAAATACTGGTGGTTATGATTTGAGTTTATATCTGCTGTGTTTTATTTCGATACTGTCTCGGAGTCATACCATATTTCTTTTTAAAAGCAGTCTGAAAGTGGGCCTGACTGGAATAGCAAAGATAATTGCTTATTTCGGTCAGACTTTTTTCCGTAAAAGTAAGGAGACTTTTTGCCTCTTCCAGTTTGCAGCGGCTGATATAAGCGCCGGGGTTAAATCCTAATTCGGATTTGAATTTTTTGGCAATGAAAGAGGTGCTGCGGTCAATATGAGCGGCAACATCTTCCAGACGAATCGCTTCATTGGTATGACTTCTGATGTAATTCATGCAGTCGTAGATATCAGCAGATATCCCGCTTGGTAGGTGGGTTTCACCGGCTTTTTCGCAAAAGTCGAAAAGCATTTGATACTGTAAATCGTTGATTTCTTTTAGCGTCTGAAGCTGTTCACATTCCTGTATATACATATCCATAAGATGATAAGCACGTTCAACGTCAACACCGCCCGGAATTGCGCCGATCATCCCTACATTTGTCACCGTACTGATAAAAATATTTTTGGCCTGGCGTAAAGGCGATTTTGCCAGTTTCTTTTCATTGAGATTCAAAGGAGTAGATTTGAGAAAATCCGCCAGTTTCTTTGGATTCCCGTTTCGAATATGTTCATAGAGCTCCAACTCCATATAATGGGTGGAGTGAAGTTCTTCATTTTCCTTATTTTCAATAAACTGCTTTACATTGTGTGAATTGCGGTTCACAGTATTACCAAAGCTTATTTCCAGTATTTCCGGAATATCGGCATTCTTCCGGTTCAGAATCAGATGAAGTAATGACAGATGTCTTGCAAGATGCAGGCGGCTGGTTGTCGGTATTGTATATAAAAATTCGACGATTTGCTCCCGGTATGCTGCCGGAACAGCACTCTCTTGCATGAACAGATTGATCTGTGAGGGTGTGACGGGGCACTCGAAAATAGGACCAAGAATGATAACATAGTCGGTCTCTTCTATACAAATACATCCGTATATGATTTCAGAAGAATAAAAATGTATGGACGGATTAGGACCACCTGCGAGAACAGGGTAATCTGTAAGCGGTTCTACAGAAAAAAGCTCACCGATAGTTGAGTACTTTTCGGCCGTTCCGAGAAGTAAACTAATAGGAATCTTGGTTGTGGCATAATACTTTTTACAGAAATCAATATAATCCATGATTGATAATTCTCTCCTTTTTTCAAAAGTATATCACAAAAATTTTAAAAATACAGAAAAATATAATATAAAATAAAATTATGAAATATGAATCATGGAAAATGTAGTATTTTATAAGCAAAAAGAAAGAAAGAAGGAAGGAGAAAGTGAAGTGAGACAGAGAATAAGAATCCATAAAGCTGAAACGAACAAAGGCGCAGCGGATTTTTCACATCTGTTGGATGCACCTGCAGGAAAGCATGGGTTTGTACGTGTAAAGGACGGACATTTTTATTTTGAAGACGGAACACGCATTAGATTTTTGGGCTTCAATATGGCAGCAAGATCCAATACTCCGAATCATGAGACAGCGGAAAAATTGGCTGCAAGATTTGCCAGTATGGGTGTGAATGTCATTAGGCTGCATGCAGCAGATGCTCCTATCGGTGAAGAACCGTGTACGTGGAGCAGTTGTAAGGAAGCACCGCTTTTGGATTACGAGAGAGGGAACAGCCTGGAATTTAACAAAGCAGGTCTCGACAGATTTGATTATTTTGTCGCAAAATTGAAAGAAAAGGGAATCTATCTGCACATTGATCTGTTAGTTGCAAGAGCATTTAATAAGGAAGATGGAATTGAATATTCCGATAGAGTGGATTCCTGTACAAAATGCTTTCCGATGATTAATGAAAGACTGATTGAACTGCAGAAGGATTATGCAAGAAAGCTTCTGTTGCATGTGAATCCGTATACCGGGCTTGCACTGGCAGATGATCCGGCAGTCATTACCGTTCAGATCAATAATGAAGAATCGGCGATTAAGGGAACAGCGGAGCTGGAGCATGTTGAACATATGAAGCCTTATAGGCAGGAGGTTCAGAGAAAATTTAATCATTTTCTTCTAATGAAATACGATACAAGGGAAAAATTAAAAGAAGCCTGGACATTTGACGGTGTTTCAGCTTTGCAGGAGGATGAGAATCCGGAAGACTGCTCAGTACGTATTACGGAGGGAGATTTTGTCCAGCCGGTGAATGATCCGATGGGTTCATGGGAAGGAATGAACAGCCCGGCAAGATATGCAGATTATATGGAGTTTGGAATTTTTATTAACCGGGAATTTTATCAGATGATGAAAAATTATCTGCATTCTATCGGGGTGAAGGTTCCGATTAACACCAGTAACCTGCTGGGCGGTGCGGCTGATGTATACGGACACAGCGATGCGGACGTAATGGAAAATAACAGCTATTTCAATCATCCGCTGCTTCCGGTACAGGGAACGACATTTATGGTGTCGGGTCCGATGGAATATGTTTCCACCAATCCGCTGACCATACAAAAAGGTGCAGGTGCCATAGCAACAACGATCCCGAGCATGGGTGCAACTGCCATTATAAAAGGAAAGCCGTTTATGCTGAGTGAATGGAATGAATACGGACTTCATCCGTTCCATTCCACAGCGGCAGTGCAGACAGTGGCCTGTGCATGCTTAAATGACTGGGACGGACTGATTCTTTATAATTATCAGACATCTGAAAAATGGGATGATCAGCCAGCGGACGAGATTTTAAGTGTATTTGATGCATACAATGATCCGGCGGTGGCCTGTCAGTGGGGATTTATGGCATCTGTATTTTTGAAGGGCCTTGTGGCTGTTTCTGATAAAAAAGTAGATGTTGTATATACACAGGATGACCTTAAGACGCTTCCAAACGGGCATGGCATGCTGACAACGATGTTACCTTACATCACAGGTATGCGAAACGTTTTCCTGGATGGAGGTGAGAGGTACACCGGTGACGCGGATGCGGCCATCAATGCAGGCTTTTTAAATGGAGCCGATCTTTCCGAGGCAAAGAAAGGAGTCTATTATGCATGGTCTCCTTACAGGGATGCAATGAGAAGATATCCGGATAAAAACCGGCTGACTTTTGCGGCAAGGGATACCAAAGAGATACAGCCGGGTATACATCTTGGCGAAAAAACACTGGTTTTTGATAAGATTGAAAAGATTGCAGGGGACGGAGATTACCGGGAATTTGCAGAAATCCTGGATCAGGCCTTTAAGAAGTGGGGGATTGTTCCAAAGGATGCAGGACTTGTGGACGGGAAAATGATTTCAGTTACCAAAGAAATGATATTTGATCCGGATAATTCCAGATTTTCACTGAACACCGATTATTGCAGCTTTTTCAGCGGATCCCCGGAGAAAAATATCCGCCTGACGGAAAAAATTAATGCAGAAGTGAATAACAGCAGAATATCTATTTCGGTGCTTCCGATGGATACGGACAAGCTTGCAGATGCAAAAGAGTTTATCCTCACGGCAATGGGTGAGACGGGAATGGATGAAACAGAGATGCAGACGGGGATTGAACTGATGGGTTATGAATTTACCGCTGTGACAATGAAAGGAAAGCTTTTTGCAGATACGCTGGAAGGTACAATTTCAGTAAAAGGAAAGAAAGCAACACTTGAGATTTTAAGTCCGGTGGGGGAAGTCATCAGAATTATGGACGGAGAGAAGATTGGAGAATCTGTACTCTTTCATCTGGATGGAATGGTGCCGGGTATCATGTACCATTTATCAATAAACGAAGCATAAAACTTTTTAAGAGAGGTAAAATCAATGGGAAAAAAGAAAAAAGAACTTGGTTTCGACAGTGACGGCGCAAAAAAAGTCATGCGAAAAAGAGACTATATGGCAGATATGTCAGGGCAGTGGGCACTTGGACTTATGGCAAATGTAGTCGGTCAGCTTACATACTTCTATACAGACAAGGTGGGTCTTGCTGTTGGCGGTGTCGGTATTGTGATGGCAATCGCTAAAGTTATTGATGCACTTACTGATATCTGGTTTGGAAATGTAATCGAGCATTCAAAAGGCGGAAACAGTAAATTTTACAAATGGATGTTCCGCATGATGATTCCGGCGGCAGTAATTACATTTTTGATGTTTACAGTGCCGAAAGGTCAGACAATCGGAATGATTTATGTACTTGTGACTAATGTATTGTTGACAGCCGTAATTTATACGATGATTGCAACACCGTTTGGTGCAGTTATGGTTGTGCGTACCAACAGCCAGGTAGAACGAAGCAATATGGGTATCTTCCGTGCAGTAGGAAACTATGGGGCAGGGATGATCATTTCGATTATTATTATTCCTGTTACTAATATGTTAGGTGGAACACAGAGTGCATGGATTAAATTTGGAGCGATTTTAGCGTTAATTGTTCTTTTGCTGCTTGCAATTTGTTATAACAACGGACGCAAGGCAAAGTATTCAGAAGATACAGAAACGCTAAATGAAGTAGAGGAGGAAGAGGCAGTTCCGTTTAAAGATGCGATTAAAATGCTTTTTGGAAACAAATACTGGGTGATTGTTCTCTTATTCAATATTATTACAAATGTTACAAATGCGATTGCAGCGGTATCCGGAACTTATTACTGTAAATGGATCTTCGGAAATGATAATCTGGTGGCTATAACAGGTATCGCAGGGCTTGCGGCAACTTTACTTGGATTTGTGCTTGCGAAGCCAATCATTTCTAAACTCGGAATTAAGAAAACGGTTTACTTTGGGGTGTTAGGTCAGGCAATTACCTGTGTGGTCAGGTGTGTCGTTCCGACGAATTTCATGGCATGTACGGTGATGTCCTTAATCGGAAGTTTAGTACAGATTCCGCTGATGTGCTTATATGGAGTGCTTCTTGCAATGGCTGTCGATTATAATGAATGGAAATACGACAAGAAGCTGGTAGCAGTATCTTCAGGAGCAATCGGATTTGGAAGTAAAGTAGGCGGCGGACTGGGAAGCATTATTTTATCAGTCTTTCTTGCAATCGGAGCCTATGATGCTACATTGGAAGTTGCAACTACTTCTATGAGATATGCAATTTACGGGTTCTCAAATTATCTGCCGTTAGTGATGAATTTGCTGATGTTCTTTGTATTTACAAAGTTTGATTTGGAAGAGAAGCTTCCAAAAATGAGAGCGGAAGTTGAAGCACGTAGAAAGGGTCAGAATAACTAAATAAAAATATATCAGGTATGGAGCCGGCCATTTATGACTGGCTTCATGCTATATCAGAAATTAAATGGAAAGTGGAGAGATGATAAAATGAGCGACAAATATCAGAATACAGAATTGATACCGGAGGAAAGGGCGGCATATCTTTTAGAGGAACTGAGTCTGGATGAAAAAGTGGCTCAGTTGAACTGTGTTTTTCCATTTGACAAGGCGAGTTATGATTTTGCCGGAATCAATGAACAGACAAAGCATGGAATCGGACAGGTAAGTACGCTGGAAATGCGGAGAATGGAAAGTCTGGATGAAGTGGTCCGGTGGCAGAGAAAGGTGCAGAGAATCGTTATGGAAAACAGTCCGCACCGTATTCCGGCAATTTTTCATATGGAAGGACTCTGTGGAGCATTTATTCAGGATTCCACAAGCTTTCCTTCCGGAATTGGAAGGGGTGCCGGATGGAATCCAAAGTTGGAGGAGAAAATTGCAGAAATTGTAAGCCGTCAGGAAGCTGCTTGTGGTATTACGCATGTCTTTGCCCCTGTGCTTGATATTTCCAGAGATTCCAGAATGGGACGGCAGGGAGAAACGTATGGAGAGGATCCGGTTCTTACAGCCAGCCTGGGATCAGCTTATACAAAAGGGTGCCAGAAATATGAGACAGCAGGACGCAGAACAGAAAGTGTAGCCAAGCATTTTCTGGCATTTCATAATTCAGCAGCAGGTATTCATGGGGCCAATAGTGATACACCGGAACGTTTGTTAGAAGAAATCTATGGAAAGCCATTTCAGGCAGCCATTACAGAAGCAGGTTTAAGAGGAATCATGCCCTGCTATTGCCTGATCAATGGAGAGCCGGCTTCCGCATCGCATCATCTTTTGACAGAACTGCTGAGAGAAGAGATGGGGTTTGACGGACTTTGCGTCAGTGATTATGGCGCCATTAATAATGCATTTATGTTTCAGGGAATCGGGGAAACCAAAGAGGAAACAGGACTGTTATGCCTGGAGGCGGGAATGGATATGGAGCTTCCAAGTGTTGAGGGCTATGGGGAAGCATTTAAGAATCTGTTTGCGTCAGGCAGGGCAGATATGGACATTCTGGATCGGGCTGTAAAAAGAGTCCTGACGGCAAAGTTTCGTATGGGGCTGTTTGAACATCCTTTTGCTTTGGAAGGAGAAGAGCTTCGCAGAGTTTTTATGAATAAGAAGGATAAAGAAATTTCCCTGCAGTCTGCAAAAGAATCTATGGTACTGATTAAAAATAATGGTGTGCTTCCGATTCAAAAATCCGTAAAAAAGATTGCACTGATCGGACCTCACGCAGACAGTCCGAGAAAGTTTTTCGGAGGATATACGCATATGTGTATGATGGAATCTACCTATGCAATTGCCAACTCGATTGCCGGGGTCAGTGGAAGTGAAAATGTGGACAACAAAGAAATCGTGACTGTTCCGGGAACCAATATTCAGTCAGATGAAACGCCGGAATTTGACGTGATTCTGAAACGTCAGAAACCGGACTGCCGAAGTATATTGGAGGAACTGAAAGCTCAGATGCCGGATGCAGAGATTCGTTATGCTTATGGATACCCGATTGCAGGAGCGGATCAATCCGGTTATGCCCGGGCGCTTGAAATTGCAGAGGATGCCGATATTGTGATTCTTACTTTAGGAGGAAAGCACGGAACCTGTTCTATGGCCTCCATGGGAGAGGGTGTGGATGCGACAAATATCAATCTTCCGGAATGCCAGGATGCATTTATCAGGAAGGCAGCAAAGCTTGGGAAACCGCTGATCGGAGTTCATTTTGACGGACGCCCTATATCCAGTGATGCGGCAGATGCACATCTGGATGCAATACTGGAGGCTTGGAATCCGTCCGAGATGGGGGCGGAGGCAGTTGTGAGCACTCTGCTTGGCAGGTATAATCCTGGAGGAAAAATGCCGGTAACGACAGCTTATACTTCCGGTCAGATTCCAATTTATTACAATCACCCGCATAATTCCGCATGGCATCAGACCGGAAGCATCGGCTTTTTGAATTATGTGGATATGCCGCATACACCGAGGTATTATTTCGGACATGGTTTGTCTTATACAAAATTCGAATATAGCAATCTGCAGTTATCCAAGGATTGCATTATGCCGACAGAAAGTATCCGGATTCAGTGTGATGTGGAAAATACAGGAGAATACAAGGGGGATGAAGTCGTTCAGCTTTATCTGAAGGATATTCATGCAAGCATGGCAAGACCGGTCAAGGAACTGGCGGGATTTAAGAGAATTACGCTAGTGCCGGGAGAAAAGAAAAAAGTAATCTTTGAGATAAAAGCATCACAGCTTGCATTTCTGGATAGAAGGATGAAATGGAAGATTGAGAAAGGAACTATTGAGGCAGAAATAGGAGGCTCTTCAGAGGATATCAGACTAAGCGGCGCTTTTGAGATTGTAGAAAATGGATGGGTTGCCGGAAGAGACAGAGCGTTTTATGCAGATGTGACAGTGGAGTAAAGAGAATGGTTAAAAATAGAAAATTGCTTGCAGAGCAGCTGGTAGAAGAATCGGTTGTTCTGCTGAAAAATGAGAATCAGCTTCTTCCGCTTCAGGAAGGACAGACAGTTGCTGTGTTCGGACGATCAGCACTTGTGACCTATGTTTCCGGAAATGGTTCCGGAGCGGCAAGAGGAGCAGAAAGCAGTAATATCATAATAGAACTTGAGAAAGCAGGAATCTCTGTATGTGAGGAGTTAAAACAGTACTATCTGCAGCAGCGGGAAGCGGAAGCAGCGAATCCGCAGGAAGAATTCGATTTTTCCCAGATGAAGGAGGCGGTAAACAGTGGCCTGATGTATGAGATATTTGGAACGTACCATGCGCCGGTTCCGGAGTATCCGATTCCGGAATGTCTGCTGACTAATGTGAGAGACAAGACAAACACCGCAATTCTTGTGCTAGGAAGAAATGCAGGCGGAGAGGAATGTGACAGAAGATTGGAAGGAGATTATTATCTTACCGAAGAAGAAAAGAAGCTGGTCAGCCAGGTGTGCGAAAACTTCCCGGAAGTCATTGTAATCCTTAATGTAAATGGACTTATTGACCTGGAATGGACAACAAAGTATACTTCCGTAAAAAGTATTCTGTTCCTTGGTCTTCCGGGAGAGGGTGGTGCAAAGGCTGTTGCAGAAATCATTAAAGGTAATGTTTCCCCTTCCGGAAAGCTGGCATTTACAATTGCACACCGGTATGAGGATTATCCTTCTGCAAAGCATTTTTCATGGGACAAGGAGAAGGAAGAGCATATTCTGACTTATGAGGATTATGGACTGGATGCGGAAGAAAACGGGAGTTTCGGTTTCCGAAAAAGCCCGGTGACCGTATATCAGGAGGATATCTATAACGGCTACCGGTATTTCAGTTCTTTTGGGAAAGAGGTACTATTTCCATTCGGACATGGGCTTTCCTACACAAAATTTGCATTAGATGCGGCCGCTGTTTCAAAAGAAGAAGACGGGATAACTATAATAATTGATGTGAAGAATGTCGGACTCTGTGCAGGCAGGGAAGTCGTGCAAATCTATGTTTCTATGCCGGATGGAAAAACAGAAAAAGCAGAGAGAGAATTAAAGGGATTCGCCAAGACAGAAGTTTTGAAACCGGGAGAGAAAACAAGTGTGTCAATCCATATACCATGGGATGGACTTTCGTGTTATGAGGAAAAATCCTCCGTATGGCTGATTGAGAAGGGACGATATAAGCTCAGAATGGGAACGTCCTCGGAAGAGACCGTCTGCATCTGTGAGTTAGATGTTTCGGAGGACATTATATACAGCATTTGTCGTTCAGCGCTTGGGTTGAAAGCATGTAATGATGGAAAACTTACGTTTTTAAAGAAAAATTGCCTGAAAGACCAGGAGTTGCCGAGTGATGCATGCGGCGGAGTCTGTGAAGAAAATCCAATGTATAAACTAACGCTTTCAGGAATTGATGTCAAACCGGAGAAAAGAGAGGCGGGGCAGGGAAGGCAGGTAAGAGATTTTTCAGATTTCACAGAGGAACAGCTTGCGGCACTTCTCGTAGGCTTCGGTCCCGGAATTCCCTTTGCAGGATTTCTGGATACAACGTTTCCGGAGACCATCTGTGATAAAGAAGGAAAGCCTTTGACCTGCAATGATCATCCGGCAGGGCATAATGGATATGTGTCACCAGCAATCAAAGATAAAGGAATCCATTCTGTTTTCTATATGGATGGACCTGCCGGAATCGGGAGAACTGCGTGGCCGACGGAAATGCTGCTGGCATGTGCGTTTAATAAAGAGGCGTGGTACAGATTTGGAGAAGCAGTGGGGGCAGAGTGTGAGGAAGCACAGGTTGATGTGTGGCTCGCACCTGCAGTAAATCTTCACCGAAATCCGTTGTGTGGTAGAAACTTTGAGTATTTTTCAGAAGATCCTTTTCTTACAGGAGTGTGTGCCTGCGCAATTACAAAAGGCGTACAGGAAAATCATCAGGTACTGGTGTGTCCAAAGCATTTCGCAGTTAATGAGCAGGAAACCTACCGCAGGGGAAACGCAAAGAAACAGTATGACGCAGTAGATTCTGTTATTACGGAACGGGCAGCCCGGGAACTGTATCTGAAACCATTTGAAATGCTGGTAAAAAAAGCAAATGTACGCTGCATTATGACTTCTTTTAATAAAATTAACGGGATATTTGCAGGTGGAAACAGCGACCTGTGCAACCGGATTCTGCGGGAAGAATGGGGATATGAAGGATTTCTGGTGACTGACTGGGGGGATATGGATATTGTGGTGGATGGCGCGGATGCAGTTGCGGCCGGAAATGATGTTGTCATGCCCGGCGGGCCGCCGGTGATTAACCAGATCCTGAACGGATACCGGGAAGGGCGAGTGACACGCGGGCAGCTGGAGACAGCAGTGCATCACCTGCTGCAGGTAATCGAGAGCTTGAAAGGGAGAAATGGCGAGAATGGAAAAGAAAATATATGAATTTACAAACGACGGCAATTCCTGTGTGATTTATGATGCAAAGCCGCCAAGATACTGGTTTAACTATTTGTGGAATGAAAACGGCTACTGTGCGCAGGTTTCCCAGAACGGGCATGGGCGCAGCTATTACCTGAATGAAAGAGCAGATATGTGCATGATCAATAACAATGATGCAAGATATTTCTATATCCGGGATGATGAAACGAATAAAAGCTGGAATATCGGTGCAGCGCCGCTGAATGAACAGGTAGAAAGCTATCAGTGTGAGCACAGTATCGGATTTTCCAGACTACAGTCGGAGTGTCAGGGGATAGAGAGTTCATGGAGCATTTTTGTGCCGCAGACAGGATTTCAGGAAGTGTGGACGTTTCGGCTTAAGAACAAAAGTAGAAAAACCCGTACACTCAGCACATTTTCAGCGGTAACTTTTGAGCTGGAGGGATTCTCATACCCCCGTTATTATGAAATGTACCGTTGCCTTGAAACTTCCTTTGACAGGGAATTAAATGGAATATATTGTAGATCCGCTCATCCGTTTGCACCGCATAAACGGTACAATGCTTATCTGGCTGCTTCCGAGCCTGTGTATGCTTATGACGGGGATCTGGCCAGATTCTGTGGAGCGGCAGGATCTGTCACGAAACTGGATGCTTCTGCTTATGCACTGTTTCAGAGACCGGATGTAGTAGTAAATGGCAGTGACTGTACGAATTCGGAGGCGGCACTGTTTATTCTTGGCGGTGTGCTGCAGCATAAGTTCATACTGCAGCCGGGCGAGACGAAGGAAATCAGGATGGTCTTCGGCGTCAGTGAATCTCTGGATGAGGCAAGAGCGACAGCTAAAATGTATGCGGATGCTAAGCGTACGGAAAGTGCCTGTAAGGAGGCCGTGGAGTATAATCTGGACAAATACAGTTCCCTGTCCGTCACCACACCGGACAGCAAAATCAATCATATTATGAACCAGTGGCTGAAGAAGCAGATAGACTGCTGTATTGTTGGGAAAAAGGGTGTGCGGGATAATCTGCAGATTGCAGTGGCACTTCTGAATTATCGTCAGGAGAAGGCCAGGGAGGAGATTCTGGAATGTCTGCGCCATCAGTTTCGGGATGGTCATGCCGTATTGACCTGGTATCCGTATGACGACACCAGGTATTCAGACCAGCCGTTCTGGATTATCTGGGCGGTGTGTGAACTTATCAAGGAGACGGGAGATTACACGATTCTGCAAAAGAAGATTGAGTGGCAGGATGGCGGTGCTGCGGCTGTAGTGGAGCACTTAAAAGCAGCCGCAGATTGTCTTATCCGGGATAAGGGAAGAAATGGGCTGAGCCGGATTTATTTTGCAGACTGGAATGATGCGCTGAATATCACAACCGATCCGGAAGCGGAATCCGTCATGCTTTCTCATCAGTTCTGTCTTGCTTTCAGAGAACTGAAGCTGCTTATGGAAAAAATCGGGGAGACTGATTATGCAGAATTTCTGAAAAAAGAATATGATACCATGAGAAAGAGTATTAATGAGAAAGCCTGGGATGGTGAATGGTATATGCGGGCACTCAGTAAGAAGGAAAACATTGGTTCCAGAACAAGTGAAGGCAGTAAAATCTATCTGAACGCCCAGACATGGGCAGTTCTGGGAGACGTGGTAGATGAAGAAAAGCTTCCGAAGCTTCTGACTTCGGTTGACAGTATGGAACATGATTTTGGTTTCCCTCTGAATATGCCGCCGTATGAGAAATATTCTCCGAATGTTGGACGGATGTCGGGAATGCTGCCGGGGCTGTTTGAAAACGGCGGAGTATATTGCCATGCAACGGGATTTAAGATCCTTATGGACTGCAAACTCGGCAGAGCTGAAAAGGCACTTTGTACTCTGAAAAAAATCATGCCGGACAGTGAAAAGAATCCGTCCACGCAGTCCGGCGCCGAGCCATATGTATTTACAAACTGCTATTCCACACATCCGAAATATTACGGCAAATCTTACTGGTCCTGGACAACCGGAACCTCTGCATGGTGCATGAAGGGACTGTATGAAGGCATTATGGGGGTAAAACGCGGATATGACGGGCTGGAAATTACCCCATGTTTTCCGAAAGAATGGGAACGGGCTGAGATGACGAGACATTTCCGAAACGCAGATTATCATATTGTAATTGAGAATCCGCAGTGTCGGAAGGCTGTCACATCCGTAATTATTGTGGACGGAACACAGATAAAAGGAAACAGGATTCCGGATTTTGCAGACAATAAAAAGCATGAAATAAAGGTTATCCTTCAATAAAAATTATTAGCACACGCTACTGATAAGCGTCGATGTAGGGGGAAATGGCTTGGAATGGGACAGAAAATCAGTGCCTGTTTTTTCTCTCACCTGAAGCTGATAAAATACAGTGGGAAACCCACCAAGGTAAGGTCTAACCAACCGCCTTGTACCGAGTCCTTGGAATTGAAGCGGTAACGTTAGATTTAAGCGTAGGACAGGGAGCAACAGAGCCGAAACGAAAGTGAAGTGATTGAGCTGGGAAATGATTATGAGGTCGGAAATGGTCGAAGCGTTCTATTACGTTGCAGACAACATCAGATCGTGTTCTGGATGTCAGCAAGATCGAGATCGACAAAAGCGCCGCGTGTGCCGACGACACCGGCTACGTTGGCGAGTACATCGATTCTTCCGTATTTTTTCATAACAGTTTCAACCACATTGCGGCAGTCATCTGCAGAAGAAACATCGGCTTTCAGGAAGGTAACATCGCCCTCTTTTTCATTTCTGATGCTTTTTTTTCGGTTTTTCCTTGCTTTTTAGAAAGATGCTGTTATAATAAGGAAAAGTGAATAAATATACATCACATGAGGAGAGAAGGAGATTATTATGAAAATGAATTTTGCAAAAAAAGCAACAGCACTTGCAATGTCCGTTCTGTTTGCTGTTTCGATGGCAGGATGCGGGAGTTCTGCATCTACCGCAAAGAAAGTAGAAGTAACATCCGTAGAGGATCTGGCAGATCTGAAGATTGGTGTACAGACCGGAACAACAGGTGATTCTCAGGCGAGCGATGCCGTTAATGCAGATTCCCAGATGCAGCGTTACAACAAAGGCGCCGATGCTATTCAGGCACTGAAAAACGGAAAGATTGACTGTGTTGTCATCGATTCCCTGCCGGCAGAAAAATTCGTTGCAGCAAACGATGATCTGAAAATTGTAGAAGGCATTTTTGATACCGAAGAGTACGCGATGTGCTTCAAAAAAGGAAATGAGTTAAGAGACGAGTTCAACACTGCATTGGCAGAGCTGAAAGAGGACGGAACTCTTGATGAGATCATGAGCAACTACATTGGTGATGAAGTCGGCCAGCATCCGTATGAGTCCCCGGCAGACGTGGACCGTTCCAACGGAACGCTTACCATGGCAACCAACGCTGAGTTCGAGCCGTGGGAGTACAAAGAGGGAACCGATATCGTTGGTATCGATGCTGATATTTCCCAGGCGATCTGTGACAAGCTTGGCTATGAGCTGAAAATTGAGGATATGTCATTTGAAACTATCCTTGCATCCGTCAACAGCGGAAAAGCAGATTTCGGCGCAGCCGGAATGACCGTTACTCCGGAGCGTGAGGAGAGTGTTGATTTCACCGATACTTACGCAAATGCAACGCAGGTTGTTATTGTAAGAAAGTAATCTAATAAGAGGAAAAAGAGCGGCTGTCCGCCAGGCAAAATGGTGCAGCCGCTCTTTTTGCAGGAAATGAAACCACAAAGGAGAGATGTATTCTATGGAAAATTTACAGCATCAGTTTAACCGCTACTTTGTAGACAACGGTGCTACAGAGTGGTGGCTGACCGGTCTGAAGACGACGCTACTTGTCACGGTAATTGCACTGTGCATCGGTGTTGTGCTCGGACTTCTCATCGCACTGATCCGTTCGACACACGAGCAGACCGGTAAATTAAAACTTTTGAACATTGTGGCACGCGTCTATCTGACGATTATCCGCGGAACGCCGTCCATGATTCAGATTCTGTTTTTCTATTCCGTTATTTTTGCAACCATAAACCTGAACAATATCGTGATCGGCGGAATTGCATTCGGTATTAACTCTGGTGCGTACGTTGCCGAGATCTTCCGTTCCGGAATCATGTCTGTGGATAAAGGACAGACGGAAGCGGGACGAAGCCTTGGTTTAAATTCGGCACAGACCATGCGTCTGATTATCATTCCGCAGGCGTTTAAAAATGTTCTTCCGGCGCTGATCAACGAGATGATCGTGCTGTTGAAAGAGACCGCCATCATCGGCTATATTGGAACCATCGATATTACAAAAGCAGCAACCCTGGTACAGAGCCGTACGTACGATGCGCTGGTTCCGCTTCTCTCCGCAGCGATCTTTTATCTGATTCTTGTTATGATTCTGACCTATTTCATGGGCAAACTGGAAAGGAGACTGCGTAAGAGTGACCACTAACGAAAAAGTATTAATTAAAGTTGAAAATCTGCAGAAGAGCTTCGAGGATAATAAAGTTTTAGACGGAATCAGCACAGAGATCCGTCAGGGAGAAGTTGTCGCCGTTATCGGTCCTTCCGGTTCCGGAAAATCGACGTTTCTGCGCTCCTTAAACCGTCTGGAAATTCCAACCGGCGGAAAAATTTACTTCGAGGGCGTTGACATCACGGCGCCGGAAACTGACATTGACCATGTGCGTCAGAAGATCGGAATGGTATTCCAGCAGTTCAATCTGTTTCCGCACAAAACCGTTAAGGAAAATATCTTGCTCGCTCCGGTGACATTAAAACTAATGACACCGGAAGAAGCAGAGAAAAAAGCGATGGAGCTTCTGACCCGTGTCGGACTGCCGGACAAAGCAGATGCCTATCCGGGAAGCCTTTCCGGCGGACAGAAGCAGCGAATCGCCATCGCGCGCGCCCTTGCGATGAATCCGGATGTCATGCTGTTTGACGAACCGACTTCTGCACTCGATCCGGAGATGGTAGGAGAGGTTCTGGAAATTATGAAAGAGCTTGCCGAATCGGGCATGACCATGGTCGTTGTTACACACGAGATGGGTTTTGCCAGAGAGGTGGCAACCCGCGTCGTCTTTATCAACGAGGGAAATATTCAGGAGGAGAATACGCCGCAGGAATTCTTCGCAAATCCGCAGCACCCGCGCCTGAGAGAATTTTTATCGAAAGTATTATAAGGAAAAGAAATGAGAAAAACCGATGTTCTGTGAAAATAACACGCACAGAACATCGGTTTTTTGATGTTATAGAAAGAACTTATTTGGAAATCGGGCGGGTAGCTTCTTTCAGCCACTCTTTTTCGTCCCCTTCCAGATAAGGAGAAATCTTCTCATACACTTCTTTGTGGTAATTATTCAGCAGCTCGACATCTTTCTCCGTCATATACTGCGTATCGATACCGTCGAGGTCGATCGGAACCATGGTGACGAACTCAAAGCGCATGAACTGGCCATACATATTCTTTTCTGCTTTGCGGCAGAGCATCAGGTTCTCAGTACGGATACCGTGACTTCCTTCAATGTAGATACCAGGTTCGTCAGAGGTCAGCATACCTTCCTCGAGAACGGCATTTTCCATGCGCTCCGGAACCATTTTCCAGCGGAAACCGTTTGGACGCTCATGGACATTTAAGAGATAGCCGACACCGTGGCCGGTTCCGTGATTGAAGTCAAGACCTCTCTCCCAGAATGCCTGTCTTGCGAGGTAATCGAGGTTGATGCCAATGCATCCATGGAGAAATTTTGCATTTCCAAGACGCAGGGTTCCCATCGTGGTGATGGTGAAATGCTCTTTTTCTTCCTCGGTCAGCGGTCCGACAACGATCGTTCTCGTGATATCAGTTGTTCCTTCATAATACTGTCCGCCGGAATCTACCAGGTACATGCCTTTTGGCTGTAGAACGGAGAAATCTTCTTTCGTTGCCTGATAATGGCACATAGCGGCATTCGGGCCGTAAGCGGAGATTGTTCCGAAACTTGGCTCGATATAGCCTTCCTGCTCTTTTCGGAAGGATTCCAGTTTTTCCGCAACGGAAACTTCATCCATCGGGATTTTTCCGATATTCTTCTTTAACCAGTAAACGAAACGGGTCACAGCAACGCCGTCTTTGATGTGGGCTTTGCGGATATTTTCCATCTCAACTGGTGTTTTCACTGCCTTTAAGGAAGAAGCCGGGTTCATCACATTGACAATCGTGTTTTCGCCCATGACGCTCTGGCAGATCGTGTAGTTGACTTTGGCTTTCTCCAGAAGAATCGTTTTTCCTGTGATGCTGGCAGCGAAATCATAGACAGCATCGTATGGATGAATCGAAATACCAAGACCGGCAAGATACTGTTTCACTTCATCATTTAAAGTTGCTTCCTGAATAAACAGATGGCCTTCGGTTTCGGTCAGAATGAGGTAGGAGAGGACAACCGGATTGCACGGAATATCGTTTCCGCGGATATTCAGCATCCAGGCGATATCGTCGAGCGCGGTCAGGATATGCACTTCGGCACCGTTCTCTTTCATCTTTTCGCGGACTTTGGCAAGACGGTCAGCAGCGGACTCGCCAGTATATTTGGAATCAAGAATCCAGACTGGTTCTGCAGAAAGCGCCGGGCGGTCGGACCAGATTTCACCGATCAGGTCACTTCGATAGGAGAGAAAACGCTCCGGAAGTGTCTTTTCCAGTGTCTCACCGAGCATCTCATTGACAACGCGGCCGTCGAAGCCGATGGTCATGCCTTCTTTTGTATTTGCCTGCAGGTATTCCTCTACGGTCGGAACACCTTCCTGGCCCATTTTCATTAAAGTAACGCCGGTTCCGGCAAGCTCTTTGGCTGCCTGTACGAAGTAACGGCCATCGGTCCAGAGGCACGCTTCATCCTGGGTAATAACGGCGGTTCCGGCAGAACCGGTAAAGCCTGTGATATACGTTCTTGCTTTAAAGTAAGTTCCTACATATTCAGATTCATGGTAATCGGCGGTCGGAACCAGATAAGCGTCCACGCCGTAGGCTCTCATTTTTTCGCGGAGAGCAGCTAATCTTTCTGGTATCATAATTTTTTCCTCATCTTTCTTTTCGAAAAATACTGCCGGCATTTTTTTTCAGGATGCCGACATTTTTATTCTATCACATTTTCCAGATCTGTCAAAGTGA
Source organism: Fusicatenibacter saccharivorans (assembly GCF_015557635.1). Classification (GTDB taxonomy): domain Bacteria; phylum Bacillota; class Clostridia; order Lachnospirales; family Lachnospiraceae; genus Fusicatenibacter; species Fusicatenibacter saccharivorans. The sequence continues at coordinate 27,083 of NZ_JADNOP010000009.1, read as the reverse complement.
TGATTGAGAATTTGTCTCACTGTTTCCGAAATTTTCTAAAATCGTTTCGCATTTGGAGATTTTTCCTATTTTTCAAGAGCTTTTTTGTACCATTTTGGTTAAAAAAGCAGTAAGATAAAAATAAAGTGAAAAGCGTGGCGAAACTACGCGAAAAAGCAGAAACTATGAAGAAAGGGGGACATACTGTAATGCATACAATATGTCTGAAAGACAACTGGACATTAACTGTCCTCGGAAAAAATGTTTACCATATTCCGGAAACTCCAATTGAAACGAAGGTACCGTCTACCGTTTACGGCACCCTTCTGGAGAAAGGCCTGATTCCGGATCCGTTTTATCGTGACAATGAGCTCGATGCACTAAAATTGATGGAGAACGATTTCGCATACGAGACAACGATCGTGATCAGTGAGGAAGACAGAAAAGCGGACCGTCTGTTTTTACACTTCGACGGAATTGATACCATCGCAGATGTTTATCTGAACGGAGAGAAAATCGGCTCCGCAGACAACATGAACCGTGTCTGGGAGTATGATATTACCGATCTTGTTGCAGGTGATGCAGCCGATACCGTATATCAGGTAAAAGTGGTTCTGCATTCCCCGACAAAATTCATCGCAGAAGAAGAAGCAAAATGCCCGGTTGGAGCAGCATCCGATGCAATGCCGGGATTCCCGCATATTCGTAAAGCAGCCTGCATGTACGGCTGGGACTGGGGTCCGCGTCTTCCAGATGCAGGACTGTTCCGTGAGGCTTCTGTTCTCGCAGTAAAAACTGCCCGTCTGGCACAGGTATTTGTAGGACAGGAGCATCATGTAACTGGAAAAACCGTTCATGGAAATGTGGTTGACTTCGTCCGCCTGACCGCAGATGCTGAAATCGAGTGGATGCCGGGTGTAACCGACGGTAAAGTAAAGATCGTAATGACCGTTACTTCCCCGGATGGAAAAACCGTTCTGACCGCAGAAAGCGGCACAATGGATCCGCTGACCAATTCTGCACCGGCAAAGAATCTGACCGGACTTACCTGTGATCTTCGCAGCAATCATGTACAGGCTTCCCTTACCGTAGAAAATCCGGAGCTGTGGTGGCCGAACGGCTATGGTGCACAGGCACTGTATCAGGTAAAGGTAGAGCTCGTTGCAGACGATATCCTGGATACCTGGGAGAAGAAGATGGGTCTTCGTACCATCACCGTAAATACTGACGTGATGGAAGATGAAGTCTTTGATGAGCACATGACCGGCCAGTCACCGGATTACGATGACGGCGACAACATGATCATGACCAACGGTGAGAAAAAAATCATCATCACCGATAAACCTGCAAAGACCGTAAAGGGCCGTAACTTTGCGTATGAAATCAACGGACTGCAGATCTTCGCGATGGGCGCTGACTACATTCCGGAGGACAATATCTTAACCCGTCAGACGAGAGAGCGTACCGATCTGCTGCTGAAATCCGCACAGGAGGCAAACTTTAACTCCCTGCGTGTATGGGGAGGCGGATACTTCCTCGATGACTTTTTCTATGATGTCTGCGATGAGAGAGGACTCCTCATCTGGCATGACTTCATGTTTGCCTGCGCATCCTACGAGCTGACAGATGACTTCGAAGAGAATATCTCCGCGGAGATCCGTCAGAATATGCGCAGACTCCGTTCCCATGCAAGTATTGCTCTATGGTGCGGAAACAACGAGATGGAAACCCAGTACGAAACGCTGGCATGGCAGAAATCTAAGAAACAGACGTATGATTACATCCATCTGTATGAGTACATCATTCCGAAAATCGTCAAAGAAGAGGATCCGGAGAAATTCTACTGGCCGTCATCCCCGTCTTCAGGCGGAAATTACGAAAACAGCAATGCAGAGAACGTCGGCGATACCCATTACTGGGGTGTATGGCACGGAAGCGAGCCGTTCACCGCTTATCGTTCCCACCATTACCGTTTCCTGTCCGAGTTCGGATTCCAGTCCTTCCCGGCACTGCAGACTGTAAAACGGTTTACCGAAGACGGCGACCGCAACATCTTCTCCCGTGTCATGGAAATGCACCAGAGAAATACGGCTGCCAACGGAAAGATCCTGAACTACATTTCACAGACATACCTGTATCCGAAGAACTTCGACGAGCTTCTGTACTGCTCACAGCTTCTTCAGGCCGATGCGATCCGTTACGGCGTTGAGCATTTCCGCCGCTTCCGCGGTACCTGCATGGGTGCTGTTGTATGGCAGCTGAACGATATCTGGCCGGTAGCATCCTGGGCAAGCGTGGACTACTATGGAAACTGGAAAGCCCTGCAGTACGCAGAGAAGAAGATGTTTGCACCGGTCCTGCTTTCCTGCGAGGAGCACGGAGAGATCGATCAGAAACCGTTTGTCAACACACTGCCGCATCCGATTGATGTCAGTGCAGATCTTCATGTTGCCAATGAGACCGGTGAGCCGATCGTCGGAACCGTAAAATGGTCCCTGTGCCGTCCGGATTCTTCCGTAGTCAAAGAGGGGGCTTTCGAGGTGAATGCACCGGCTTACGGCGGACAGTGGATGCCGCATCTTGATTTCAACGGTCAGGATCCGCTGGAAGTTCATCTGACCTATGAGTTGGTTGTTGATGGAAACGTAGTATCTTCCGGATCAACTCTGTTCTGTGCACCGAAGCATTACCATTTTGCAGATCCGAAGCTTTCTGTATCAGTAGACGGCGATACCGTAACCGTAACCGCAGAGAACTTTGCAAAATCTGTCAGCGTAGAGACTGAGAACGGTGTGCTTCGTCTGGACGATAACTTCGTTGATATGGAAGCAGGAACAAAGACCTTCCGTATTCTGCCGACCGCAGACTTTACCGCCAAGGGAACCGGCGTATCGGGCGCATACCGCGTACGAAGCGTATACGAGACAGCAGAACGATAAGGCATGGAAAAAGGGCACGCAAAATGAATGCGTGCCCTTTTCTGCAAAATAACGTTATTTATTTTTTTCTGCCTGGATTTTTCTGGCCTGTTTCGGTGTGATTCCTTTTATTTTTTTATAACACCGGATGAAATAGCTGCAGTCCGGATAGCCGACTTCTCTGGCAATAAAAGAAACATCGTGACTGGAAAAAAGCAGCATGTTTTCTGCCGCATTGATTCTGGTTGCCGTAATATATTCTTTGCAGGTCATATTGTAGCGGCGGTAAAAATTCATGGAAAATGTGGAGTGCGACATGTTGCACATGGCGGCAAGTTTCTCTACGGTCAGTTCTTCAAAATAATGGGAATCAATGTATTCGGAAATCAGGTCAAAACTGATTTCGTAGGAAGGATGCACGCCGGGAGACGGAAAAGAAGTCCCGCTTTTCTGCCAGTTCCGTACAAAACGGCTGATGATTTTCCGAAGATCCGCTGTAAGAATCATGGAATAGCCAAGCTCTTTATCCCGGTATTCCGTAAGAATATCCGAAAAAAGAGGAAAAAGGTCCATTTTCCGTACCTGCTCCGGAGAAAAAATACAGGGGCAGCGGAACGTGTGGATGCCGTGCAGAATCGAACGCAAATCCAGCTCATCCGTCTTGCAGGTGGGCAGAAGATTGGGGTCAAATTTAATCACATCATACTGCACCGGAACAGACCCCTTTGCAAGCGCGATGGAATGAACGCATTTGGGCGGAAAAAGGATCACAGATCCTTCCGTTCCGATGGATGTCACATTATCAAGGGAAACCTCAATTTCTCCTTTCAGAACGTAGAGAAGTTCTACATAATAGTGCCAGTGAGCAGGAATCGGAAGGGAATCCCGCGTGCTGTCAAAAAGAAAAGCCTCATAAGGAGAGGCGATGGGGTCGATATATTCATATAAGTTATTCATAGATGTCTCACTTTTCGTTCGTAGTGGATGTTCCATACTGACTGTGGATGGAAACAAACTTCTTTTAGTATATAGTGATTTTATATGATTTGCAAGAAGGAATGAAGAAAGGAAAGGTTACAAGATTATCATCATGCAAAAAACAACAAATGATATGACGCAGGGCAACAGCATGAAGCTGATTTTTCAGTTTTTTCTGCCGATTCTGATCGGAAATCTTTTTCAGCAGCTTTACAGCTTTGTGGATTCCATGGTCGTTGGAAAGGGGATCGGAGATGTGGCCCTGGCAGCGGTTGGAAATACCAGTTCGGTACATTTTTTGATTCTCGGCTTTGCCATGGGGCTTACCGGAGGACTTGGGATCTGTATTTCCCACTCCTTTGGAGCGAATGATATCGAAAAACTGCGGAAAGAAATTGCGATGTCGGTTTATATCTGCCTTGCCATTGGAATTGTAATTACGGTGGGCAGTCTGTTTTGGATGCGCCGTCTGTTTGTCTTTCTCCAGACACCGGAGGATATGATGACAGACACTCTGGTTTATTTTGGAACCATTCTGGCGGGCAGTACCGTTACCATTTTTAATAACTTTGCCATGACGCTGCTCCGGTCCGTCGGAAACAGTAAAGTGCCGCTGGCTTCTATGATTGTTTCGTCGGTGGTCAATATTGTGCTGGATCTTCTATTTGTATTTCCGTTTGGCATGGGCGTGTTTGGAGCGGCGCTTGCAACGGTCCTGGCGCAGGTAGTTTCTGCCCTTTACTGTCTGGTATATATCCGGCGCGCCGCAGAACTGCTTCCGCGGAAAACAGACTGGAGGGCAGATGGTGTACTTCTTGGCGCACTCGTTGGAAAAGGCCTGCCGGTAGCTGTGATGAATTCTGTAACTGCGGTGGGCGGTATGGTCCTTCAGGTTTTTGTCAATCAGATGGGAACGGCTTATGTCGCAGCTTATGCTGCATGTATGAAGGTGTGCGGTCTGTTCGAGCAGCCGGGTATAACACTTGGACTTGCACTTCTGACTTTTACAGGACAAAATTATGGAGCCGGAAAATACGACCGGATCAAACAGGGAGTCAGGGCAGGTGTCGTGCTTTCTGTCCTTGTCAATCTTCCTTTTGCAGCACTGGAAATTTTCTGCCCGAAGCTTCTGGCATCCCTGATGCTGAATGATGCGACAGTCATTTCCTATACCTGTATCTTTCTGCCGGTTACCGGAGTTGCCCTGTTCGCCCTTGGCTGGCTGTTTGTCTTCCGAAACGCCTGCCAGGGAATGGGAAAAACAGTTCTGCCGATGGTGTCCGGGATTGTGGAGGTTGCCATGCGCGTCATGGTTGTGCTGCTTTTAGCACCGCGCCTTGCGTTCCGCGGAGTGGCATTCGCAGAAATTTCCGCATGGGTCGGAGCTGGAGTTATGCTTATGATTACCTACTTCTTTTATCAGAGGCGGCTCTCCGGGAAAACTCCAGATGTGAGAGGATAAAAGTAGAAGTTATATATAAAAACCCTGCCTGCACAGCTTTGTAACATAGTCTTTTCAAAGACTGAAAAACTGTGCGGGCAGGGTCTTTTGGTTAAACAAGCGTTCCCATATAGTAGAAGCCGCGGCATTCGTCCAGGGAAACGTTCCGCAGCGTTCCGATCATCGAAGCATCTCCCGGGAAATGAACCAGCGTATTGTTGCTCATACGGCCGGTGACAAGAGAAGCGTCCTGCTCATTGATACTTTCCACCAGAACTTCCTGTACGGTATGAAGATGTCTTGCGGTTACCTCGCGGGAAATTTCCTGGACCTCGGCAAGAAGACGGTCAAAACGGTCTTTTACAACATCCACCGGGATCTGGTCTTCCATGGCAGCTGCCGGTGTTCCGGTTCTTCTGGAATACTGGAAGGTAAACGCGCTGTCGTAACGAACGCGGCGGACCACATCCAGTGTTTCCAGAAAATCTTCTTCGGTCTCACCAGGGAAACCAACGATAATATCTGTTGTCAGAGAAATATCCGGCACTTTTGCGCGGATTCGGTCTACCAGGTCGAGATACTGCTCTTTGGTATAACGGCGGTTCATCAGTTTTAAGATACGGCTGCTTCCGGACTGGAGCGGAAGATGAAGATGGAGGCAGACCTTCTCGCAGTCGCGCATTGCATCGATCAGTTCTTCCGAGAGATCCTTCGGATGTGAGGTCATGAAACGGATGCGTTTCAGCCCTTCAATCTGATTTGCCTTGCGCAGAAGCTGTGCAAACGTCATCGGCTCCTCGAGATTCTTTCCGTAGGAATTGACATTCTGACCAAGCAGCATGATTTCAACAACGCCGTCTGCAACGAGGCGTTTGATCTCTGCGATGATTTCCTCCGGCTTCCGGCTGCGTTCGCGGCCGCGCACATACGGTACGATACAGTAGCTGCAGAAGTTATTGCAGCCGAACATAATATTAACACCCGACTTGAACGGATATTTGCGGTCAACCGGGAGATTTTCCACGATTTTATCGGTATCTTTCCAGATATCGATCACCATGCGGTTCTCTGTCATGCAGCGGACAAGATACTCGGCAAAGCGGTAGATATTATGCGTTCCGAAAATCAGGTTGACGAAATGGTAGCTTTTTTTGAGTTTTTCGACAACAAGCGGCTCCTGCATCATGCATCCGCAGAGGGAAATAATCATGCCCGGATTTTTCTTTTTGTACTTGCCAAGCTGTCCAAGACGACCGTAGACACGCAGATTTGCGTTTTCACGGACGGTACAGGTGTTGTAAACAACAAAATCGGCATCTTCGGTCTCCACAATGTGGTAGCCGACGGTTTCCAGAATTCCCTCCAGTTTTTCGGAATCGCGGGCGTTCATCTGGCAGCCGAAGGTTGTGATGCAGGCAGTCAGATACTCTTTTCCGTTTTGTTTTGCACGCTCCGGTACGAGCTGCTGTTTTAAAAGTGCCATAAAGTAATACTGACGCTGCGGTTCTGTCTCCGGCGCTGGAACAGTAATGTCAACATTTGCAAGATCAATGCCGGAAACCTCGGCATCCGGAACGTTTCTGAGATCTATCTTCATAAATGAAACCCTTTCTTTTTCAATATAAAATGCTAAGTACAGTAATCATGAGACGGTATAAAATGCCGTGAAAAAAGACCCGTACAGCCGGATCTTCTTTTTATTTTAGCGTATCTGATACAAAATAGCAAGAAAAACAAGATTGAAAACAGTAAAAATCAGGATATATCTTTTGCGGCAGGAAGCGTCTGCGGCCGTAATCTGGCGATAGGAGATCAGGCTTGCCATAGATGCAATTAAAGTCCCGAGGCCGCCGAGGTTGGTTCCTACAATCAGTTCCGGGATTTCTTTTGTATATCCGGAAAGCAGCATGGCGGCAGGAACATTGCTGATGATCTGGCTTGTGAGGACGGAAAGAAGCCGTTCGTGTCCGGTAATCATCTGTTCCAGATAAATACGAAGCGCTGCCATTTGTTTCATGTTTCCAATAAAAAGAAAGAAAAACACAAAAGTGAACAAAAGAGAGTAGTCTGCTCTGCGGTAAAGGCTGCGGTTCACCAGGCAGATCCCGGCAATCGTGATCAGAAGCAGAATACTATGCGGGAGAAGTTTGGCAACCGTAAGAATACAGCAGAAAAAAAGAGCTGCAAAAACTGCGATTTGCCGCGGATGAGTAATCGCTTTTTTCCCCAGGGAAACGGAAATTTTTTTTCCGGAGAAAAACAGAAAAATGCAGATCAGAAAAAGAACTGCAGCACCCAGAGTATAAGGCAGCATCATAAGCAGAAACTGCAAAAGGGAAAGTCCGGAAAGCGAATACAGATAAAGATTCTGCGGATTGCCGATAGGAGTAAACATACTGCCAAGGTTTGCAGCCATGGTCATAAAGGTGACAAGAAGTATTTTTTTCTGCTCCATATGGCACATTCGCAGAAGCAGAATGCCAAACGGAACAAAGGTAATCAGAGCGACATCATTGGTAATCAGCATGCTGCAGAAAAAGCACAGGGAAATCAGAAGCAGAGCAACCATCCGTTCTGAGTTTACATGCCGGAGAAGACTGGTGCCAAGCCAGTCAAATACGCCACATTCCCGCAGGCCCGCGACAATCAGCATCAGACAGAACAGCAGGATCAGAGTATGAAAATCCAGATAGCCAAGATACTGTGGACCGGGAGGACAGAAAAAGCAGGAAAGCACTGCAAGAAAAAAAGAGACGGTAAGCACTGCATCTTTTTGAAAAAAGGAAATCAGTTTTTTTATCATAAAAATCATCCTTTCATGAATAAGCAGGACTGATATTGGAAGATCGAGATGAAAAATCAGGCTGCATATTTCGGATACCGCAGATTATTATATAAAAGATATGGAAAAGATGCAAGAAAAAGGTCAGAAACCGAAAAAAATGCGGTTTTTCAAAAAATCGACAAATTTTTCCAGCCAATTCTTGACAATCAACAAAAATCGCGTTAAAATTGCTTCTGTCGTGTAAAAGCAAATTCTGAGAAAAGAAAAAGTAAATGCAGACAAATCGTTTTCAGAGAGCTGCCGGAAAGGTGCGAGACAGCAACGAATCTGGATTGAAAATCATCTTGGAGAAGGAAAGCCCAACGAATCGGCCGTGTATCGTACTATGTGCCGGAATTCCAGTAGGTTTTCACGGGAGTTTCCCGTTACAGAAACCGCGTATGCTTGTGCGTTGTATTCGTGCTTGTTTCAAAGAAGAGACAAGGGTGGTTGCGGGAAAAGAACAGTTCCGTCCCTCGTTGAGGGGCGGATTTTTTTGTTTGTCAGCTGCAAATTCACCCCGGTAATACAGCCTGGCAAAGAATAGATCCTGCTGGAACATTGTACCTGACAGCGGGAAAAGGGAGGAAACATATGAAAGTGTACAAAAAAATCATGAATGGACTGGCATTTGTTGAGAAACTGGTTCTCGTGCTGTCCACGATCCTGATTGTTGTGCTTACGGTGGGAAACGTTCTTTCCCGTAAGGTACTGCATCAGTCCTGGTCATTTACCGAAGAGCTTGTCGTTGCGGTATTTGTCCTGATTACACTTCTCGCAGCAGCGCTTGCTGCCCGTGACGGAGAACTGGTCAATCTTTCTTTGCTGCCGGACCGTCTTTCTGCGAAGGCGAGAAGAATCCTGCTGGTTGTCAACACAGCATTTAGTGTTGCCTTTACCGTAGTTCTGTTTAAATACGGCATGGACAAGGTACTGACCCAGCTTGCCAACGGAAAGAGAACGTTCGTTTTAAACTGGCCGGAATGGATTTTCTGGTCTTTCGTACCGATCGGCGCAGCCTGCATGACGCTGCACATGATCGAATATCTGATTGATACATTCGTAAAAGCAAAAGAGGAGGGACAGAAAAAATGATCAGTGCAATTCTTTTTCTTTCATTCTTTGTTTTTCTGATCCTTGGTATCCCGATTGGCATCTGCCTTGGTCTGTCTTCGATCTGCGCGATCCTGTACTCCGGTACATCCCTGACCATCGTAGCAACCAATATGTATTCCGGTATCAGTAAATTTTTGCTCCTTGCCATTCCGTTCTTTGTATTGTCCGGAAACATTATGGCAAAAGCGGGCATTTCCAAACGACTGATTCGTTTCGTCGACACCTGCGTCGGCCATAAAAAAGGCGGTATCGCCATCGTATGCGTTATCGTAGCCTGCTTCTTTGGTGCGATTTCCGGTTCCGGTCCGGCAACCGTAGCAGCACTTGGTATGGTTCTGATCCCTGCCATGATTGAGCGAGGCGGATTTTCTGCTCCGTTTTCCACGGCCCTGATGGCGACGTCAAGTTCGATTGCGATCGTCATACCGCCGAGTATTGCATTCGTTGTTTATGCATCCATCACAGGCGTATCCATTGCCGATATGTTCACAGCAGGTATCGTTCCTGGTATTCTGATGGGTGTGGCCCTTGTCATCGTTGTTCTTCTGGAGGCAAAGAAACACAACATTCAGCCGACCCAGAAAAAAGCAACAGCCAAAGAAAGATGGGATGCCTTTAAAGATGCTTTCTGGGGATTCTTAATGCCGGTCATCATACTTGGCGGTATCTATGGAAGTGTTTTCACCCCGACCGAGGCAGCTGCCGTTTCCGTTGTATACGGTCTGTTTGTCGGAATCTTTATTTATAAAGAGATCAAACTGAAAGACCTGTGGGATCTGATGGTAGATTCTGCCAAAACAATCGGTGGAATTATGCTGATCGTCGCAAGTGCTTCTCTGTTCTCCTTTGTCTGCACAAAGTTTGGTATTGCGCAGGCAGCATCGGATCTTCTTGGAAGCGTTGCTCATAACCAGTTTGTATTCCTTCTGATTGTCAATATCATTTTCCTGATTGCAGGATGCTTTATCGATGCAAACTCTGCCATGTATATTTTCATCCCGATTATGCTTCCGGTCTGCAAAGCCCTTGGCTATGACCTGATAGCATTCGGTATCGTGGCAACGGTCAACCTGGCCATCGGACAGGTAACTCCGCCGGTCGGTGTCAACCTGTTTGTCGCCATTTCCGTAAAACTGAAAAAAGGAATGGAAGTTACCATTCAGCAGATTTCCAAAGCCGTTATGCCAATGATCGCAGCATCGGTAGCAGTTCTGCTTCTGATTACGTATGTTCCGCAGATTTCCACGTTTCTTCCAAAAGCACTGGCAAAAGACGGAGCTTATACCGGAACGGTAGCTGCAGCAACGAATTCCGATACTTCCAGTGGCGATGGTGCGGATGGCAGCACAGCAGGAAATTCCTCCGGCAATGAGGATTACAATGATATCGCTGATTACAGTGACCTTGGATGGGAAGAGCAGACCTGGAACTTTACCTGCTCCACCACCGAGACCAGTACCTGGGCAGAAGGCGGACGCAAGTTCGGCGAGCTCATGGAAAAAGCAACCGGCGGCAAGATCAAAGTCAATGTATATGCCGCAGACCAGCTGACCAACGGAAACCAGTCCGAGGGAATCCAGGCACTGATGAACGGAGACCCGGTACAGATTTCGATGCACAGCAACCTGATTTACTCTGCGTTTGACCCGAGATTTAACGTCGTATCTCTTCCGTTCCTGTTTGATTCCGTAGAAGATGCGGATGCAAAACTGGACGGCGAGGCAGGCGAAAAATTAAAAGCAATCCTCGATGAGTACGGCCTGCACTGCATGGGAATCGCTGAGAACGGTTTCCGCCAGCTGACCAACAGCAAGCAGGAAGTAAAAACCGTCGATGATATGAAAAACCTGAAAATCCGTGTCGCAGGAAGCAACCTGCTGATGGAGTGCTACAAACGCTGGGGTGCCGATGCGACCAACATGAACTGGTCCGAGACCTACACCGCCCTGCAGCAGAAAACCGTAGAAGGCCAGGAGAATCCGCTGCCGGCTATCGACGCAGCCAGTGTACAGGAAGTACAGCCGTACTGCTCGATGTGGAATGCGATTTATGACTGCCTGTTCTTCTGCATTAACGGAGATATCTATAACAATCTGACTCCGGAACAGCAGAAAGTTGTCGATGAGGCCGGACAGAAAGCCGTCGATTACGAACGTGCGATCAACCGTGCCGGTGACGATGAGATCATGAACCGCTGGCAGAACGAGAACGGTGTCAAGATCACAAAATACGAAGATATGGACATCGATTCCTTTAAACAGGCGGTAGACGGTGTAGATGCCTGGTATCAGAACGAACTGGAAAGCCAGGGCTATGACGATGCCAAAGATCTGATTGAAGCCTTTACAAAGAAAGATACATCTTCTGCAAGCACCTACGATGTAGAAGACAGAAGCGATCTCGACTGGCCGGAGCAGACCTGGAACTTCACCTGCTCCACGACAGAAACCAGTACCTGGGCAGAAGGCGGCCGGAAGTTCGGTGAGCTGATCGAAAAAGCAACCGGCGGCAAGATCAAAGTCAACGTATATGCCGCAGACCAGCTGACCAACGGAAACCAGTCCGAAGGTATCCAGGCACTGATCGATGGAGATCCGGTACAGATTTCCATGCACAGCAACCTGATTTACTCTGCATTTGATCCGAGATTTAACGTCGTATCCCTTCCGTTCCTGTTTGATTCCGTAGAAGATGCGGATGCAAAACTGGACGGCGAGGCAGGCGAAAAATTGAAAGAGATCCTTGATGAGTACGGCCTGCACTGCATGGGAATCGCCGAGAACGGTTTCCGTCAGCTGACCAACAGCAAGCAGGAAGTAAAAACCGTCGATGACATGAAAAACCTCAAAATCCGTGTGGCAGGAAGCAACCTGCTGATGGAATGTTACAAACGCTGGGGCGCCGATGCCACCAACATGAACTGGTCCGAGACCTACACGGCCCTGCAGCAGAAAACCGTAGAAGGCCAGGAAAATCCGCTTCCGGCTATCGATGCAGCAAGCGTACAGGAAGTACAGCCGTACTGCTCGATGTGGAATGCAATTTATGATTGTCTGTTCTTCTGTATTAACGGAGACATTTATGACAGTATGACACCGGAGCAGCAGGAAGTGATCGATGAGTGCGGTCGTCTGGCAACACAGTACGAGCGTGAGATTAACCGCGCCGGTGATGATGAAATCATGAACCGCTGGCAGAATGAGAATGGTGTAGCCATTACCAATTATGAGGATATGGACATCGATTCGTTCAAACAGGCCGTAGACGGCGTGGACGAGTGGTATCAGAAAGAACTGGAAGGCCAGGGATATGATGATGCCAAAGAGTTGATTGAGACGTTTACAAAAGAGGCAGTTTCGTAAATATCTTTATAAGATTTGCTGAGCTTGCCTGAAAAAATAATGTAACAAACTACATATTTGGTAGAAAATAAAAATTCATCCATGACTTGGAGGTCTCTGGTGAGACTGCTTCCGGGCGTGGGTGGATTTTTTTATTTGAGTTTTCCAGGAAAACAGGTATACTGGATAGTATCAGAAAACAGGAGATTTGAATCAATGAAACAGAAAAAAGAACGGGAAAAAGAAATCAGTCAATGGCCATGGATTTCCATGCTACCGTTCGGAATCCTGGCGGGATACTGGGGAGATAAGGAAGTGCGGATCACGGCAATTTCAGAATATGGCTTTCAGACCCGTCTTGCGGTACCGGCTACGGCGGAGCAGGAAAACGCACCGTGGGAACTGGCATTTTACGATCAGAAAACAGCATCCTACCAGCGGATTCTTCTTCGTGATGCGACTCTGCTACAGGAAAAAGAAGAGGATTTTGATACGATTTATACATTTGTGACAGACCAGGAAGACTACCGAAATGCGGTACAGCGCCTTGCCCTGCAATACAGCCAGTATATCCGGTGGAAAATGGAGGACGATGATGCCGCGCTTGCAGAAGAGATGACAGGATATCCTGCGGAGCAGGATGCGTTTCATCTGGAAAGTCTGTAAGAGCAGAAAAAGGTATGGTTTTCCGGAATTGAGAAGGAAACATTTGTGGCATTGCAAAATGGCTTTGCGGAATCCGAGCAGCCCGGGCAGCCGGTCGAGCTGGCGCTCGAACTGGACCGGCCAGAATGGTATGAGGCGTATCTTTCGATGGAAAGTGCGGTGTTTTTTGATGCTTATTTTCGGAGAAATCAGATTCCGAATCCGCCGGTTTTCCACCCGGACCGGCTCTATATAGGAAATGCTTTTTGCCCGCATCTGGCGCCGAAAGAAGAGGAACTGTTTGCACTGATGGACAAAGCCTGCCGGGAGTCATTTTCAATTACGCTTACGTTTCCATTTTTGCTGGAAGAAAATCTGACGGAAACGCAAGCACGTCTGCAGCATCTTGCCAGATGGTGTGAACAAAAGAACAAAACCATTGAGATTGTCGTAAATGACTGGGGAACGGCCCATCTGGCATCTCAGTTTCCGGTGTTTTCCCTCTGCCTTGGCGTGCTGCTCAACAAGCGGAAAAAAGATCCGCGGATGACTTATAAGCTGGGGGATCGCACTCTGTTTGAACAAAACAGTGTCCATGCGGCGTTTTACCGGGACTATTTAAAAGAAGAATTTCGGATGGAACGGTATGAGTGGGAGAGCTGTGGCGATACCAGTACAAGGAAGTTTCCAGAAGGGAAAAACAGTATGCATCTTCCCTTTTATCAGACCAATACTTCGCAGTACTGTCCACTGTATGCAGCATGTACTAAAGGAAGCCGCGGCGCGCAGACGCCGGTGCGGAAGTGCCATAGATTCTGTGAAGAACAGGCGTTTTTGTATCCGGAGCATTTGCGGATGATGGGGAGGTATAATTCGTTGTTTGGGATTGATTTGTCGATCTTGCAGGAGCCGGAGGCGATGGGGAAAATGTATGGGCTGCGCGGGATAGACCGGATTGTAGTGAATTTGCTATAGTGACTTCTTAAGAAGGATGTTCGCAGTTCATATTTTCAACTTGATAGAGCTGCCAATTCGTGATAAGTTGAAAAACAACTGGAAGGGTGCAGACTTCTCTGAAATATTTTTGAGGAGGTGTATGCACATGGGAAAACCGGATATTGTTACCAAAGCATACATGCGAAAGAGTAACATTTTTGCAGATGCGTTCAATTATCTTATCTACAATGGAAGAAAAGTTATTAATCCAGAAAAACTGACAGAAGTTGATTCAACAGAGATTGCCATATCGTTTGGCGCAAAGAAAGAGAGAAAAGAGGCAAAAGAGATAACCGAAATGACAGAAGATCCGGTTCAGAAATATCGGGATATATTGAAAACAGCTGTGGTTATGCAGGAATCGGAAACGTATTATCTGCTTCTTGGAATCGAAAATCAGACAGACATTCATTATGCAATGCCGGTTCGAAACATGATATACGATGCTTTACAGTATGGCAAACAGGTTACAGACACTGCGGCAAGCATCATATCTTTCCGAAACATTATCTTGAAAAGATCGGGTACGATAATGACCGTGACAGAAACCAGATTGCGAACTTTACATACTTGGACTATACAACAAACATTGATATTTCCGATGAAGCTCCGGCGGAGTATGTCAGCCGGTACCGAGAGAAATTAGGAGAAGAAGGATACCGGCTTGCCTGTGCTCAGAATGCATTACCTGAGAATTTTGAGCAGTTACCGTATCCTGAATTCCTGAAGCAGAGAAGATTATTGATGGCGCAGATCGTCAAAAAGGCATATAATGAACTTGACAAGTAAGTATCTATAAAATGTCTGAAGAAGTGTTTTCGGTTTAAAAAAAGAGAAAACAGTTTTGCACAGCACATGCTTTACATTTTCTATCAAGGAGATCATCACAATATGGAAAACCAAACAATCGCTTATTACAACCAAAACGCAGCTTCTTTCATACAAGGCACTGTTTCTGTAGATTTCCAGACGATGCAGGATAAATTTTTAAACGCTTTGCCGGGAAAGAGAGTGCTGGATTTCGGGTGTGGTTCCGGAAGAGACACGAAGTATTTTCTGGGAAACGGTCTTGCTGTTACGGCGATGGACGGTTCAGAAGAACTGTGCAAATACGCCAGCGCCTATACCGGTATTCCGGTAAAAAACATGATATTTCAGGATTTGGATGAGATGAATCAATATGACGGCATCTGGGCGTGTTCATCGATTCTGCATTTACCGAAAAAAGAATTAAAAATGGTATTCCATAAGATGGTAACAGCGTTGGACACTAATGGGATTATTTATACCTCCTTTAAATATGGAACGTTTGAAGGCGAAAGAAGCGGCCGTTTTTTTACGGATTTCACACCGGATACTTTTTCTGATTTTATCAAGGATGTGGAGCAGATCCGAATAGAAGAAGAGTGGCTTACGGATGATGTAAGACCGGGAAGGGAGAAGGAAAAGTGGCTGAATCTGATATTGAAAAAGACAGGTTTCTAGCAGAACACGCAGATTTTAGATTTCGGGAACAGGTGTGTTATCCAAATGGCGGAATTTCCCGGTTTTATGATAATGGGATAGATATGGTTGTTATTGATGATGGTATCTGCTCTCATGAGCCAAAAGAGCCGGTTTTTCCCTATATGCTGATTACGGAGAAGCAGAATGATTATATGCATCGCTTTCAAAGGGTGTTTCGTTTTCTGGGATATGCGCGGGAAAATCTGGATTCATATCTTGCCAAAGATGGAATTGTCCTGGAAGGCGGTTATATACGAAACACAGGAGATCGGAGCGAGCAGGCCGATGCTTCTCCGCTGGAAATTCATTTCGAAGAGAATTTTTCAAGTGTTTATGGAATGAATGCGCTGAGATATCTGACGCGGGAATATGGAATCTGTGATGAAAATGGAAGGAATTATTTTCTCGATTATTTTGTCAGAACAAAGGATCAGAAATATGCGATCGAAGAAAACGGCCTTGATTACCATCATCCGCAAATTATTGGAGAGGAAAAATATCGCAATCAGCTCAAGAAACAAAATACGTGTGCCCTGTGGGGGATCAAGTTATTTCGATTTTCCAAAGAGGACTGCGAGTTCACCAATCGGATCGAGGATGATATCAAGCAGTATTTTGGAAAAGATTCTTCGAATTTTGTGGATGACGGAATCAAAGTTGAAAGAAAAGTTGAGCTGTATGAACATCAGACTGTCAGCCTGCAGGAGATACAAAAGCGCAGAGAAGCGGGTATCAAGGCATTTTTGATTGTGCTGCCTACAGCAGCGGAAAAATCGAAAATTGTGGAAGAAGATTTACGGACATTCGCGGAAGAAAAACAAAAGTTCCGTGGGTTGATTCTGGTTCCGGGAGTCAATCTTTTGCTGGACTGGGAAGAAAGAATAAAGGCTTCGCTGCCAGAGTTAAAAGATAAGATTGATATTCGAACGTATGCCTTCGCGGCCAGACATTATACGGACACTACACCAGACTATTACAATTATCTTGTCGTGGATGAAGCACATCATGCGGTTGCGCCAATGCTGAAAAGAGTTGTGCAATACTATCGGACAGAATTTACGATAGGCCTGACGGCGACGGATCAGCGGCCGGATAAAAGAAAGCTGGAAACGGTGTTTGAATCGTATACGACTTCGTTATCCTTAAAAGAAGCGATGGAAAAGGGAGTGGTCGCGAAAGCGAATGTTTACCGGATTGAAACGAATCTTGATCTTTCCAGTGTAAGGTTTAATGGGCGGGATTATGTCAATGCGGATCTGGAGAAAAGAATCCGGGTCACTTCAAGAAATGAGCTGATTGTCCAGGTACTTTCAGAGTATTTTACATCCGGCGAAGCGGGCATGAGACAGGGTGTTGTTTTTTGCGTCAATGTTGCGCATGCGAACGAAATGGCAAAGCTCCTTAATCGGGCAAATATTTCAGCGTCCAGCTACACAAGACAGACGAAAAATCAAAGTTCTGTTATGAAAGCGTTTAAAGAAAAGGAAATCCGTTTCCTGTGTGCCTGCAACATGATTTCAGAGGGATGGGATTATCCGGAACTCGGCATTCTGGTGATGGCAAGGCCTACGCTTTCCAAGGTTCTTTATCTGCAGCAGGTCGGAAGGGGACTGCGGAAAACGGACACCAAGAAAAATGTGATTGTGATTGACGTAGTCGATGAGTATGGAGCCATGATCAAGCCCTGCAGTATGCATTCTGTTTTTGCCAATCCTTATTATGTTCCGTTTGGCGATATTACAAAAATGGATTATAAGCCGGGAGACCCGGTGGTGATTGATGGAATGGAAGAGCGGATTGAGCGGATTACAGAGGTGGATATCCATTCTTTTGAAGAAAAATACGGCGATTATCTAAGCCAGGAGCAGGTTGCCAGGGAATATTTTGTGAATACGGGAACCATCACAAGCTGGATCAGAGCCGGAAAATTAACACCAGAAGTGCAGTACAAATTCGGAAGTAAAACATTATATTTATTCAGTCCGGATGAAGTGGAAAAATATCGGAAGCAGCTTGGAATTAAGGAACACAACGATGCGACCATCAAAGAAGATTTTTTTGCGTTCCTGGAAGAAAGAGATTATTCACTTTCTTATAAAATGCCGTTTCTGCTGGCTTTTATCCGTCATGTGGATTCTATTGGAGATGCAAAAATAGAGGAGATTCTGGAGGACTATATTGCTTTTTACCAGGACAGAATAACCCGGGGACTTCCCGTAGACCGGAGTACATGCCCGTATAATGAAACGATGCTGCAGGATAAGAAAGCAATGCAGAGAAGTATGCTGACCAATCCGTTTGAGAAATTTGAGAGAAAACGGTTCTTGTATTATTCGAAGGATCTGAGTGTAATCTCGATGAATCATGCGCTGTACAGCCAGATGGAAGCAGGGGACTGGGAGCGGGTGAGAAGGCAGATGGAGGAAGATCTGGCGGAGTATTATGCGAAAGTGGAAGGAGCTGTGCTGGTGAAGAGATAGCAGAAAGAATTTCTTCCCCAGAGATTTGATTTGGAAAGGTGCGTGTAAATATAGCAGGATACAAGAGATTACCGGTGGAATTTGAAGATTTTCAGGAAGTTTGAAAATCTGGATTTTACTATGTGGATAAAGCAAAGCTGATTGAACAGCTTTTTGAAAGTAAACGGTAAATTCCGAGTACCTTTTTATCCCACTACATTTATGCCATAATCATACTGACTAAATTAACATAGTCCAAAAAGTTCAGTACTCAACTTTTTAGACTGACTATAATTAAGGGAGGGATGGTATAGCTACGCAAACCAGTCTTATAGCGCAGCAGGTCAGGATCCGGCAGTGGGCAGAACAAATTCGTGCCTGTCAGAACCGTCCGGCGGGCATGGATGTTGACACCTGGTGCGTACAGAACAATCTCACAAAATCTAATTATTATTACCGGCTCCGGCGTGTGCGTAAAGCATGTCTGGATCAGATACCGGCTGCAGAATCCCCAGCCTTTATAGAGCTGCCTGCCCCGGTGTCAAAAGAGCATGACCTATGCAGACAAACACTTGCCAGCCCTGTGACCGGCATGGAACCTGTCGTCCACATTCAAAACACAAAAGGGCTGTCAGCGGAAATATTTCCCGGTGCATCACCAGAGATCATCCGTCAGCTTGTCGAGATATTCCATCATGCTGAATGATGCAGATGCTTCCGGTTTTAAAAAAGTTTATCTGGCGATGGGATTTACGGATCTCCGGCGTGGGATTGATGGTTGACATATGCACCAATGCAATAGTGAATGCTTTCCAAAGATTCAGAGCACCCTTTTCCGGTAACAAAAATAAAGCTGCTGTTTCACGAATCTTTGTTCGTTAAAACAGCAGCCCCTTAATATGTTGAATGAAATAGGTGGGGTGACATTCCCACATCTCCAACTAGGGTGACGGCTGCCCGTTCCGTCCTCTGCTTTCATTCAATATATTCTATGCTCTTACAATGTTATTATACAATAGCTTATTTATTTGTCAAGTTTTTTAAAGTTCCCTTGGCAATAAAATTTTTAACTCGTTTGGGATTCAATACGTACATTGAACGCGCGTAATAAATATTATGAGTGGATATTCTGACAGCTACTTTTACGTATTCTCCATTTATGTAGTATTCTTTTGTGAATTCTATAGAATCATCTTTAGCGTTTTTTCCAACATAATCAGGATTGGCAATGATATTACTTAATTCGCTGCCGTATTGTGCGAAATCATCAGGATGGGAAGTTTTCATATGTTCTATATTGGAATCTGCTATATAAATAGGTGTTCCGGCTGGAATGTCCAATTCAAGTATTTCTACGATTCGCGCTGAAAAAACGCCGATTTTCTTTCGCATATTTTTCGAAACACCTCTTTTCGATATTATGCTTACTGCGGAATAAGGAAGATCTGACTTATTTCATATATCAGTTGTTTTCAGTTTTTTCTCTTTTATTCAACATCTTAAGGATATCATGAAAATAAAAAAATGAGCAAGTTCTGTCAGGCATGAGCCCTACCCAGTGAAAACTCATTTCTTAATTTGTATGATAAGTTACACAGGAAAAAAAGTCAAGATAAAAGTATGAACAAATAACGTGAGTGTTCAACGAAAGGAATTCATTCGGTAAAAGATACAAATAATGGTGATGAAAAGTTTTCTGAAATAATAAAAAGAGATCGGCTTGCGATTTGATCTGCCAAATGTTAAAATGCATTGTGGTAGATGAAAGAAAACAGACAGTTTACTCCAGAGATTAGCTTCAGAAAGGAGCATGCAGATATGGCAGAATGGAAAAAACTTCCGGTTGGACTTGAAAATTTTCAGGAAATTGAAAAATCCGGGTTCTACTATGTAGATAAAACAAAACTGATTGAGCAGCTTTTCGAAAACTGGAGCAAGGTGAATCTTTTTACCAGACCACGTCGATTTGGAAAAACCTTAAACATGAGTATGCTTAAGAGTTTTTTTGAAATTGGAGCAGATCGAACGCTGTTTGATGGTCTCTATATTTCCCGGAACCAAAAGCTGTGTGAGGAATATATGGGAAAATACCCTGTTATCTTCCTGTCACTCAAAGGAATTGACGGCTTATCTTTTGAGGCCGCAAAATACCGTTTAACGGAGTTGATCGGCGTTGAAGCAGAGCGATTTGCATTTTTAGCAGACAGTGAAAAACTGACGGATAATGAGCGGAGCAAATATCGGGCGATTATCCATTTAGTGAATGGTAAATATTCCATGGATGAGGATATGCTTGTCTCCAGTCTGCAGACATTATCCTGGCTGGGTTGTGAAATCAAACAGGGAATCTGGAGATGGTTTTGCGGATATTCTGCTTAAACCGAAAAATCCGGATGCGGGAATCATCGTGGAATTGAAAGATGTCCGCTCCCTGCATGATCTCAATCAGGTGTGTGAAAGAGCGCTGGAGCAGATCAAGGACCGCAGATATGATACAGAACTTCGCGAGGATGGACGAAATGATATTCTTGCATATGGAATTGCATTCTGCAGAAAACGGTGTAAAGTGGTGGTGGAAAAACTATGAAAATCACAGCAGGCCTAGGCTCCATTGATGACTATCCCCGTTACGTCCGCGCCGGAGCAGACGAGCTGTTCTGCGGTTACGTTCCGTTTTCCTGGTCAGAAAAATACGGAACGGTTCTGCCGCTGAATCGGAGAGAGGTCTTAAACTATAATGTACAAATCGGATCGTTCAGCGAACTGGAAATTCTGGCCAATATGGTGCAGAAATACCAGAAGCCAGTGCACCTGACGTTCAATTCATTGTATTATCGGCCGGAGCAGTATGAAGAAATTGCACGGATCATCCAACAGTGCCGCAGCATAGGGTTTGAAAGTTATATTCTTGCGGATCCCGCGCTGCTTGTGTACCTGCGAAAAGAAAAGATTGACTGTGAGGTACATCTGAGCGGGGATTTGGGAACGGTGAATTCTGCGATGACAGAGGTTTTTGCGAAAGAATACCCGAAGAGGATCATTTTCCAGCGCAAAAATACGATTTCGGAAATGCGTGCAGTGATCCAGCATATAACTGCGCAGAAAGAAGCCACTCGAAAAGAATGGACTTATCCAACGGAGTTCGAGGCATTTGCTTTGAATGAACTGTGCCAGTTCAGTGGTGCTTTCTGCAATTCCCTGCACTGCGATGAAATGGGATATCTTTGCCGGGTTCCTTACTGGAAGAAACCGGTGTCGCTTTCAGAATCTAAATTAGAAAAACAAGAAAAAAATCGTCCAGGAGAAAATATTTCTATATCCGAATGGGATTCTGCATCAGAACTGACGAATCCTGTATCGGAAGATGGTTACCTCTGCGGCGCAACCGGCTGCGGCCTGTGTACATTAAAACAGCTTTCCGATGCCGGAATCACTCATCTGAAGCTGGTAGGCCGAGGAAATTATACCAATTTTATGGAGCGTGATATCCGAAATCTGCGCCGCATGCTGGAGATTCTGGAGGATTCTTCTACGGAAGAAGAATATATCCGAGCGATGAAAGCAGAGCTTTTTCCAAATGGATGCAGTCACATGTGCTATGCCAGATAAAATATGTCAACTCTTTCTGAAGTAATGCATTTGGAATTGACATATTTTCGTATCACATATAATATAATGTTAAAGACAGGCAACTTGAGTGTCTGCCAAGCGGTAAAGTAAGATGTTGTGCCAGAAAGCAGTGTCTTATGAGCTTTATAAGGGTTTAACACAATCTGGCTATAGGTTAGTCCTCGAAAGAAAATGTAAGAAAGGCTCTGCGTATGCAGGGTCTTTCTTAATCTAAAGAAATAGTGGAGAACGTAATAAGAAGTGTTTTCCCAGCACGCTTTAATAATTAACATAATGATGAATCGTCTTCTGCGCCAGATGATACTGCTCCAGCGTCATGGCGATTTTTCCTTTTTTTAGGGAAATTAGCTTTGCAGCATTTCTGATTTCCGGCATTCTAGGATCGGTAAATTATTATAAGAGCGGGAACCTTGACCTGAAAACGGCAGGTGTGCTTTCGGCCGGAAGTTTTGTCGGCACGCTTGCCGGTGTCAAGATCAACCTTCTGATTCCGGCGGACACGATGAAAATAATTCTATATCTCGTTGTTCTGCTCTCCGGAATTTCCATCCTGATTCGGAAAGACAAGCCGGGAAATACAGAGAAAAAAGCAGTCCAGAGCGTTCCGTTTTACCTGGTACTTGGTGCTGTAACCGGTGCTGTCTGTGCCGCTTCCGGTGCAGGCGGGCCGGTGCTTGTAATGCCGATTCTGACACTGCTCGGTATTCCGGCGCACACCGCAGTCGGTATTTCCTTGTTTGATTCGATTTTCATCGCGTACCGTCTGCGGCAGGCTATCTGATCGCGGCCGCCGGAAACAAAGAAGTCTTTTTGCTTTTACCGGTACTTCTGGTCGCACATGGCATCGGTGTCTTTGCCGGAAGCAAAAATGCAACGAAAATCAACCAGACGCTGCTGAAACGGATCGTGGCCGTGGCTTCGATTGCGATCGCGTGCATCAAACTCTTTCTCTGATTGAAAAACTAGAGTGTGTTTGAAAAACCATTTCCGCAGCCTGCACGCCCCACTTTGCGGTATATTTTGCCCTCATTCAGTCGCCGTAGCCCGCTACGCCTCCTTCATTCAGACAAAATCTCCCACAAATTGGAACATGCAGACTACGAAAAGCCTTTTTCAAACACACTCTAGCGCTTTGCACACAAACTTTAGTTAGAAGCGTATCCCAATTGTTCTTATTGACTAAATATTTCCTCAGGGAATACAATATAGAAAAAGTAAAAAGGAGGGATACCATGCAGGCACTTTCAAAGAAAAAAACCGGTGATATCTGTACCATTAAATGGATGTTTGGAATCCCTGATGTTCTGGATTTCCTCCGAAGCCGTAAAATCAAAGAAGGCAGCACCGTACAGGTCATCCAGAGAATAAACGGTGGATTGATCCTTGGCATGGATGGAAAACGGATTGCAATGTGTGATGCAGCTGCAGACCGGATTCAGGTATGAAAGGAAGAAAAATCAAAATGAGCGGAACCTTGGAAGAGGAGCCGCTCATTTTGATTTTCCAAATACCCACAAAAGAATTTTCGTAGATAAGTGTGCAGACTGCGGAAATGATTTTTAATAAATACGCGCCAGGAAGTTTTCAAGCTTTTCTTTACATAGAACCGTTGCGAAACAGCCGCCAGATAGAGTAAAATAGAGCAGATCTTAAGAAAAAGGAAGTTGGAATTTTATGACATTATTAGAACAGATACAAAAAGAACATGCCGCTGCTTTTACGCACGGCGGAAAATTTCATGCGGATGATGTGTTCTCTGCGGCACTGCTTCTGCATTTTAATCCGCAGCTTACCATCCAGCGCGGAAATCGTGTGCCGGAGGATTTTGACGGGATTGTTTTTGATATTGGAAGAGAAGAATACGACCATCACCAGAAAGACAGCCGGATCCGGGAAAACCAGGTTCCGTACGCGGCGTTTGGCCTTTTATGGGAGGCACTTGGCACAGAAATTTTAAGTCCGGAGATGGCCGCGCGGTTTGACGAGAAGTTTGTACAGCCGCTCGATCTCAATGATAATACAGGAGAAAAGAATGAACTCGCCAGTATGATCGGCATGTTCAATCCGGTATGGGATGATAACAGCGGAAGCGATGCTGCTTTCCTGGAAGCGGTGGCAGTGGCCGGACGGATTTTGGAACATAAATGGGAGCGTTTTCGTGCGGATGAGCGGGCGGAGCAGCAGTTTGCAGCTCTTCTTGCCGAACACAGGAAGCGGATCGCAGCGGAGAAAAAGGCAGGAACAATGGATGAAAAGATTCTGATTCTGTCGGAATTTTTTCCATGTCAGAAACAGCTTTCCGCGACTGAAATTGCATTTCTGATATTCCCATCGAACCGCGGCGGTTACTGTGTGCAGCCGGTTCGAAAAGAAAATTCATCCAATTACAAGTATGATTTTCCGGAAACATGGCTTGGTCTGGAAAAAGAAGCACTGCAGGAAGCGACGGGGCTTTCCGATGTGTCTTTCTGCCACAAAGGAGGATTTCTTCTCACCGCAGAAACGCTTGACGATGCCGTCGCTGCCTGTCGCATCAGCCTTGCGGGAATGCCAAAAGCACCGGTTCTGATCCACATCGGTACCGATGCGATTGATGCGGATGACGCGCTTTTGCGGCAGATGCCGGGCATGGAGCATGCAGTTATTCTTCATAAACCGCTGCCGGAGGCCCCGGAACTGAACATCTGTGGCAGTTATGCCGTGTCATCACTTGAAAAAGCAGAATGGAAGATACGCCTGCGGGAATACCTGTCGGACTTGTTAAAAGAAAAGCCGGAGGCTGTCTGTGTCAGCGGTGATCTCTTTGCGGCCTATCCGGTCATGCACCAACTCCGCAAGAAACATATTCCGGTTCTGACGGTATCAGAGCAGAATGGAAAACGGCTTCTGATCCGCATTCCGTCCGGTTCCTGAGAATTTACAGAGAATCTCTCTCAATTTCACGCGTTAAACAGAAAAATTCCTCAATATGTGATCTGTTTCTTTGCATCTGCTGTTGTCTGTGATACAATATAGAAAATACGTGAAATTTTTTGCACAATGAAAACGAATGATATCATTTTTGGTTTATCTTCAAAAAAAAGAGGCCAGACTTTACAGGAACGATACATTTTTGTGATTTCATCCGAACGGCCTCAAAAGCAGAAAATGGCAGGCAGAAATCGACAAACAGCAGAGAGGAGAGCAAAACATATATGATTTCAAAGAAAAAATTTGGCACAACGGTAACAGCGTTCGGCGTGGCAGCCGGAATGCTTCTCGGTTCGGCTGCACCGGCGCATGCAGAGGAGACAGCGAAAACGGTGCAGGAAACGCAGAAAGATCAGGCGGATGCACCGGCCACGCAAAGTGAAACGGAAAACGGAAACACAGAAGAAGCCGTTGTTCCGGCTGTAGAAACACAGGAAACCGAGACACCAGCAGAAGAACCGTCCGTACCATCTCAGGATGAAAATGCCGCTTCCACAGAGGAGCCAGAAGTACCGGAAACGCCAGAACCGACAGAGGATCCGACTCCAACGGAGACACCGGAAGACCCGAATCCAGGCGAGATGCCGGAGCCATCTCCAAGTGAAACCCCGGAACCAACTCCAGGCGAAACTCCAGAACCGTCGGTAACGCCATCCCCAAGTGAAACGCCGACTCCAGCCCCGTCCGAAACCCCGGAACCAACAGAAACACCGGTGCCAACCGAGACGCCTGCACCAGCACCGACAGAAACACCGAAAAATGATGAGACACAGGCGGATGACTGGATTCAGACGATTGATTACGGAAAATATATCAGTTCCATGAAAAAAGATCTCCGCTCAGGTTTCGCACAGGTCGACAAAGCGTACGCCTACGCAAAGGTCGATACCAGATTAAACGTCCGCGAAAGCGGTTCCACCAGCGCACGGATCGTGGGAACACTTCCGGCAAAGGCACTCTGCTTTGTGATCGCCGATGCGGATCAGGAGTGGGTTTATATTGAATCGGGCGACGTCCGCGGTTTTGTCCGTACGGATTATCTGCAGCAGGGAAAAGAGGCGCTGGAATATGTAACCGGCACCGGAGAGGATCAGATGAAACTGGCGGATCAAGTGATCGATCCGTCTGAAAATGAAGCTTTTCCCTATAAAAAAGAAACGGTTTATGAAGTAAAAACCTCAACCGGAAACGGTATTATCACATTTGCAAAACAGTTCGTTGGCAGACCATACGTCTGGGGTGGAAACTCCCTGACGGACGGTATTGACTGCTCTCATTTTGTATGGCAGATTCTGACCCGTTGCGGTGCGTACGACGGTGAATATACGACCTCCGGCGGATGGCGCAGCCTTGGAACGGAGGTTGCAAGCCTGGATGAGGCACGCGCAGGCGATGTTATTTGCTATAATGGCCATGTGGCGCTGTATGACGGAGAAGGAAAAATCGTAGAAGCGCTGAATGAAAACGCCGGTATCACCTGCGACCGCCCGGTGGACTGTGACACGATTCTGACGATCCGTCGTTTTGCAGCCGACGATGAAATCGGCGGAACGAACGCAGAAAAGATCTGGAATTACTTCCTGATGCACGGATTTACAAAAGAAGGAGCCGCCGGTATTATGGGAAATATTGCAAACGAGGCATCCACAGACCTCAATCCGACACTGCTTGAGTATGGCTCTACCAGCCGCACAAGCCTGAGCGGAGAGCAGTACACGAACCTTGTTGATGCCGGAATCATTTCCCGTGACGAAGTGATCCGAAGTTCCCGTTTTGGCCTTTACAGTGGCGGAAGATATGGATATGGTCTCTGTGGTTTTACAGATCCAACGATCAAAGAGTATCTGTGCCGATATACCATTGATCTTGGAAAGAGCCTTGGAAGCCTGTCCGGCCAGCTCGACAGTCTGATGGCCTACCTTTCCGACTACAATCCGAATCTGTTGGACAGACTGAAAAATGCCGAAGATGTTGACACCGCAGCAACTGCCTTCATGCGTGAATACGAAAAATGCGCAAACCAGAGCACACAGCAGAAACTGCGTACAACAGCAGCAGAACAGATCTACAATGTTATGGAATTGTATGATTCGCCGGTAGATGTAGAATAAACGAACAGATGATGAAAACGTGTTAAGGAAAGTCCTCCGCAGCAGAAAGATTCTGTGTGGAGGACTTTCTTACAGTAAAATAATTGAAAACGGCGCGTCGCATTCTCGTTACTTTAGCCTGCAAATAAAAAGTCAATACTAAAATTGAAGAAAGTTAAAAAACTTTACA
>NZ_JADNOP010000008.1 GCF_015557635.1 Fusicatenibacter saccharivorans | reverse complement strand
CTTTTTCTTTATTTTATCATGAAAAAGGGCATAAAAACATATGTTTTGTGCAATTTTTAATTTTCAAACACGCTCTAGCACCTAACTTGTCCTCTTTTAATAACCGCATGAGTTGTTCCCGTTGTTTCTGTGTGCTTTTCTTCACGTTTGCCCTCTGTGCGTTCTGTTTGGCGTAAAGTTGGCAAAGCGTCATTTTCTTGCCTGTGCTGTCGATACCGTCCTCAATATCCCGTCTTATCTGCTGTTCCAGTTCACGAAGTGAGGGTTTATCCCGTTTTCCCTTTGGTGTTGGGTCTGTGGGTGTCAATCTCCAGGCATACACATATTTTGTGTTTCCAAATGCGTCCACATATTTATATAAGTATTTCCCGTCTGTTCGTTGGCTCTCTCCAGTATGCAGGATACGTCCTTTGCTATCCCGTCTTTTTTCTTTCATGGTGTCTGCTCCTTTCCTTGTTGGAAAGAGCCTTGATATGACTTGTGTTCATCATAACACATACAAGGCTCATTTGCATTAGATTGCGTCCAATTTATCAATGACCTTTTCAAACTGTCGGCGTTTAATCTGTATGCGGTTGCCATTCATAATGAGCCAGCCAGCGTCCTTGTTTTCCTCTGCCAAGCGTCTTAGCTTGTTTTCTCCGATACGGAAATATTTTGACGCTTCTTCAATGGTAAGGGTGTATTTTTCCCATACGGGAATATCGTTGTTATTCATCAGATACCCCCTTTCCCATGTTTCGTGTCATACTGGATATAGGGGATAAGGTCGGTGCGGTTTATCCTCTGTAAATGGGCGGTCAGTTTACTGGAAAGGGAAGTGCTGTATCTTGCCTTATCAAGCATAGTTCCCACCCGTTCCAGTCCACCTAATGCGTCATGTTCTTCCAAGAAATAGAAACTTTTGACAGCAGAAATCACGCCACCCTCTGTGAGCCATTGCTGTGTTTCCTCAAGGGAATTTTGCTGTTTTGGTACTTGCAGTTTCAAGACTTCCACAGCCCCTAAAAAGCGTTCCCAAAACCGACACGTTTTCCATCTGCTTTTATTACTTTCGTTTCTGTTTGGCACAACAAAGCGTAGGTTGTTTGCCAATAACCCGAAAGCCAGTTTCCCAAGTTCCAGCGGTCTGTCTTTGAATGTCATGGCAAAGACATGAGCCTTATCATCACGCAGTTGCATTTCTGTCCGTTTCCAACTGCCGACTTCATTAAGTGTCTTATTATGTTTTGAACATACTTCCTTATCCTTGTCATAAAAGCGGTAAGACAATCCCGATTTACCAGCACCGATATAAACAGTCTTTGCGGTGTCGAAATCATCAAACTTGCTTTCATCAAAGTGGTAGCCCTCACTATTCGAGATAAATTCCTCTTTTTCGCATTTCTTCTTTATCTGCTCTATGGTAAAGAATGGCTTTTCGTTCTTATCATCAATGGCAATATCAAGCCTTGTGAAATGGAAATTATCCAGTCCGTATCTTCGCTCACAATGTTTGAACATATCCCCAAAGGTATAATTCCTACTGTCGAGAATACGGAAAATATCATCACAACCTCTGCCGGTCATAACAAGATAACAGCCTAACCCTTGTGGGTTGTCCTCTGTCTTTCTTGCGTCCCCCGATACATAAATATCTCCAATCTGCCAGCGTGCTTGATAAGTCTTGAATTTAACGCTTGCCGGATAGACATTGAAAATGTCAGTCGGTAAACCTAAAATGTGCATGATGACATCTTCTGCGGTTGCGGTTTCAAATACAATGCTGATGTAATCAATCTTAACGGATAAATTTTCGTGTGTTGCGATACTTCATTACTCCTTTCGTATGCCCCGATTTTTTGCGGGGTATAAATTGCATTTTTTCCTTTATTTATCACAGTTTCTAGGTACTATGACATGTATACGCAGGGCGGTGTTACA
The DNA here is from genome assembly GCF_015557635.1 of Fusicatenibacter saccharivorans. GTDB lineage: Bacteria > Bacillota > Clostridia > Lachnospirales > Lachnospiraceae > Fusicatenibacter > Fusicatenibacter saccharivorans. Next base: position 166,054 of record NZ_JADNOP010000008.1, on the reverse strand, counting down.
TATACGCCCTTTATGAACGCCTAAAGGCGTTCCCTTTCTTCCTGTGTCTGATCCGTTCTTAACGCTCACGAGCCTTGTAAGGCTCGTGGCTAAACGGAACAGCCCCAGTCAGAAACCTTATTTTCGGTCTGATAGTCCATGCTTATTCATGCTATCAAAGTGAAAATATATCTTTTCTATGCTTACTCAAGCGTGTGATTAACCCTAGCGTGCTTAATCACTCTATCTAACACGATAATAACGCCATTAGAATTACTTGTCAAGAAGTTTTTGTTGACTTTTAGATATATATTAAGTATGATATGCTTATAAATACCAATAAAAGCAATGAAAGGAGTGTTTATACTAAGTCATGGAGCATTACGAAAAGAAAATCAGTTTCTTAGGAGAGAACATACAGACCATAAGAAAACACAGAGGAATGAAACAACAAGAACTTGCGGACAAAATCGGTATCAATATGCAGAGCCTTTCCAAGATTGAACGAGGTGTGAATTATCCTACCTTTGATACATTAGAAAAGATAATGGACGTGCTGGGTGTAACGCCCAATGAATTATTATCGGGAGAATGGAAGTATGTTAATCAAGCCGAAAAGGAAGTCTGTCAGTTTTTAAGAATTGAAGAAAGACTAAATGCAGAACTGAAACATGGGCATTATGACAATTTCTTTGACAGCGAGGAAGAATGGCTGGAATATGAGTTAGAGAAGTTACGGGAATATATTACCGACTACATCAACGGGAAAAGCATTGTAGCGTCCGACCTTTACCCAATCAAAGAATTTATCCAGCATTTGAAATTTCAAAAACTGTTAGACCGCTATGATGATTTATACAGCATGGATATGTTCGGGGAAAGCATAGAGGGGCATAAATATAGGACACCATATCAAGTCGTAAAAATGATAAACCCCAATTCAAAAGAAGATATGGAATTATTACGGGAAGTATTGAAAAATAACCATTTTGATGATGAGGACGAATAGCTTTTTTCCTCTTTGTAGAAGATACAGCAAACAAAAAGCCCAGTAAAGAGTGCAAAGCACCACCAATGGTGGCAAGGCTCTTGACAGGGCTTTTTCTTTTCTGTTTCTGGCAGACAAGAGGAAACAAGGTGTAGTGTCATGAGTTTATCGACAATCAGACAAAGGCGACGCAAGTATCACAGTATGAGCTTATGCTCCATAAGGATAGTAACTGGAAAATTGTAACATAATTATTGACGGCGTATAATCTCATGGAAAAAAATACGCCGTCATAAAATAATAAGAAAACAGTATAAAAACATTGACTTTTAGAGATTGAGTATTATAATAAAAATGACAAGTATACTTGGTATTTTTGGAAAGGGGTAATATAAATGGATAAAGAAAAAATACTGTCACAAAACAAAAAAGATAACTTATATCTTGATGAGTATGAAAAACACATTAAACTTAAAGGGAAATCTTTTGGGCTAATGTTTGTGTTGCTTGTCTGCATTTTAATCTTTGTTATTAAGGTTATTTGTAAAGAACCTTACAATGACATAATGACAATTATTTGGTCGGTAGCATTTGGATATATGAGTTATGAAGCATATCTTTCAAGAAGTAAACCTAAATTTGTTACTGCCCTATTCTTTGTCCTATTTATGTTGTATTACTTTTATAAATTTTTGACAGCAGGTTTGTAATATGAACGAACATTTAATTTTAAAAAATAGATTAAAAGAGGTGCGAAAAGAAAAAAAATTATCGCAAACGGAATTAGCAGAAATGGTTGGAGTTTCCCGTAACACAATAAGTTCTATTGAAACAGGACAGTTCAATCCAACAGCAAAATTAGCATTAGTGCTTTGTATAGCTTTAGATAAAAAATTTGAGGAATTATTTTATTTTGATTAAGGAGTGTATGATTATGGAAATAGAAGAAGTGGTTGTTGAAATAGTTATGGGATTGTTTTTATTATTTTTATCTTATCAAGTGGGTATAAAAGAAAATATTACTTTCTTACATAGTTATCATTATACACATCTCAACCCAAAAGATAAAAAAGCGTTTACAAAAAGAATAGGAATAGGTTCTCTGCTGGTTAGCATTGGCGTTATTGCTATGCCGATTATCAATTTAATCTCTCATTCTGAATTAGGCTACTACATAGGGCTTACTTTGATTGTTGTAGGAGTGTTTTATATCATATTCATCATTGTAAAATACAACGGAAAACTTATTAGCTTTAAAAAGTAGAATTGAGGTATGAATATAATAGGAATAAAAAAACGAGATATAAAAAGGCGTTAAAGTTTGAAATCAAATGAAGTAATCAACGGAATAAACAAAGAAAATATAGGGAGAGGCACAGTTATTTGTGCTATCTCCCTTAGTCGTTTTATCATCATATCAAGGCTCATTCAATCGTGGTAAATTCGTGGTAAAATGAATGGTTTTCTATACTTCAAAATACTTGAAAGTATAGTGTTTATGCGGATAATCGAAAATTAGATATAAAATTTCGGTATAAACACAATGTGATACTGGCATTTCCAACGAGTATGTGATAAACTTTTATTGTCCATTTGGACCGCCTCCTTTGATTTTGAGTTTGGCTTGCGACACCATTCTCATTCTATCACAGGAGGCTTTATTTTGTTATCCTCACCACTTCCGACTACTCTATTCTCCCCAGCATAGCTGGGGGATTAGACTTTTCATTCATTTCATTTTTTCTTTCCGTTATGGCAAGTATAGTAGCCTACTATATCTGCAAATGGCTGGGCGGTAAGAAATAACTGGCAGCCAGCCTAAGGTTTAAGCCGCCTTGCCCAAAAGGCACAGAAAGCCCCACGAGTTGCAGCTCGTGGGGCTTTTGTTGACTTTGCAAGCCATTCATTTCATTGCCTATCGGCATTATAGCATATGAAAATTTAAAATGCAATATTCTTAAGTTTTAAAAATAAGATTTCTTTTTCATCTATTTTTCCACAACGCAAAAACCGGAATGCTTACACATTCCGGTTTCCAGTAGAGCGCGAGACGGGATTCGAACCCGCGACCCCAACCTTGGCAAGGTTGTACTCCACCCCTGAGCCACTCGCGCATTTATTAATTTTTATCTTGCTAAGTGCTCGCTGCACCTTACAAATGATACTATACAGGAACTCCCCTCATTTGTCAATACCTATTTTCAATTTTTTTCAAAAAAAATCAAAAGTATCTACGATTCCCTCAATTTTCGCTCTCCATCAGACACCCGCACAGCTGTCTTCCCCCCACAAATTCACACCGAACCACCCTCCTGACGAATCCAGACTCCTTTCCATCCGTCCTCCCAACCCCACATGCTCACGCCGATCCGCCTCCTGGCGGATCCAGACGCTTTACCCCCGTCCCCACCGTCAGACCTCGCGTGGCTTCGTACCTGCGGTGCAGCGGGCGAGGTCGTCCGAGGTTGTCCGAGGTCGTCCGTATTCACCTCTACGCCTTCAGAATCGCGCTCAGCACATACTGATTATTTGAGAAGTTTTTCTGCGAAATATCCCCGAGTCTGATCAGGTCAACATCCAGCCACAGCTCCTCTGCTGCCACCATCATATTTGCAAACATAATCCCGAAATTCACCTCATCCCACTTCCGAAGCTTCTCCACACTGTGCTTCTTCGAGAAAATATGAATCCTGTTATCATACACCACAAATCTCCACGGCTGGCTGTTCATACTGGATGGCGACAGTCTCGCCGCTTCCAGCATCTGCGTCATCCACTGCCGCGGCACCTCTTTGAACACACAAAGATCCTCCAGCGGCAGTCTCTTTGCTTCACTTTGCCGTCTCGTATGCGAACCATGACTCTTACCAAAAGCGACGATCCCCACCAGCCGCTTTCCGTTCTTCTCAAGCTCCGCCTTTTTCACACGATTACTTCCGATAAAGCAGGTTCCCAGTCCGATACTGCACAGATACAGCACCATCTGTTCCATAATATAACCCACGTTCATCAGATATCGTTCTGACTCCTCCGAATAAAAAGCCATATAATACGGCGCCTTCACACTGAACATACTGAGCATTCTCTCCTGCCCTTTTCTGTTGTCCAGAATCGCCATGTCCACACCGATGCCCGAAAACAGTGCCGGCATCTCCTTATAATGCTCCCAAATCTTATCCAAAGTCTGCGGCGGAAGCGTATCAAAACAATAATTCCTTACTGATTTTCTAACAAAAATAGCCTCATATAAATTCATACTCTCACCCTTACTTCATCTGCTATCCGTCTGTTTTTGTTACAGTTCACTGCTGAATGAACAGTAATATTTCTTTCATAGCCGGCCGCGGCCCGCTCCCCATTTTTACAGGAGCAAAGCCGCATTCCGAAAAATTTACGTTTAATCTTCCGCATTCGACAGAAATACGGAAATTCTCCCTCTTAATCGCAAATATTTTTCAATTTCCAGCTCATCCATTTTTACTCTGTAATAATATTGTAACATATCCAAAAACTTTTTCAAGGGAAAAACGCGCCAAATTTTGTATATTTTTCACACATATTTCCCATCAAATTTATGCAACTTTAAAACCTGTGCTTACGCTTCCGCGGTCAGCTTCTCCAGCTCCTCCACATAAGAAGCAAACACATCCAGCGCCTCTTCCACCGGCTCCGGCTTCGTCATATCGACGCCGCAGATCTTCAAAAGGTCAATCGGATCCATCGAGCAGCCGCCGCTTAAGAACTGTTTGTACTTCTCCACGATACCCGGCTCCCCTGCCAGGATCTTGCTGCTGATCGCAATCGCCGCCGAAAATCCCGTTGCATACTGATATACATAGAACGGTGTATAAAAATGCGGAATTCTCGCCCATTCCAGCGCGATCTGCGGATCCGAAATCATATCCGGTCCGAAATACTCCTTGTTGATCGACAGATACAGCTCCGAAATACCGTCCGCCGTCAGCGTGCCTTCCTCTGCCATCTTCTCATGAATCCGCTTCTCAAACTCCGCAAACATCGTCTGGCGGAACACCGTTCCCTTAAACTGATCCAGGAAATAATTCAGCAGGAAAATCTTCTCCTCTTTTTCTTTCGCATGCTTCAGCAGATAGCGGATCAGCAGTGCCTCGTTGCAGGTTGATGCCACCTCAGCGACAAAGAGGCGGTACTCCGCATACGTAAACGGCTGCGTATGGTTCGAATACCAGGAATGCAGCGAATGGCCCATCTCATGCGCCAGTGTGAAGACCGAATCGATATTTCCGTTAAAGCTCATCAGCACATACGGATGGGAATCGTAAGAACCCCAGGAGTAAGCACCGCTCTTTTTTCCTTCGTTCTCATAAACATCCACCCAGCGCTCCGAAAAGCCCTTGTCCAGCAGTGCCACATAATCATCCCCGAGCACGGCAAGCGCTTTCTTCACGATCTCGATCGCCTGCTCATACGTATATTTCTGCTCGTACTCTTTCGTCAGAGAAACGTAAACATCATACATATGAAGTTCATCCACACCGAGCAGCTTTTTACGCAGTGCCACGTAGCGGTACATCGCCGGCATTTTTGCATGAATCGCCTCGAGCAGCTTGTCGTAAACCGAAACCGGGATATTTCCGCCATCCAGCGATGCAGCCAGTGCAGATGGATATTTTCTTACATCTGCAAAGAATGCGGCCTGTTTCAGATTGGCACCGAACGTTGCGGCGAGCATGTTTTTGTGTTTTTCATACTCCGCATAATACTTCTCAAACGCTTCTTTTCTGACCCGGCGGTCCTTCGACTGTAAAAATCCGACGAAGGTGCCGTGGCTCAGTGGAACCTGATTTTCCTCTTCATCCGTGACCGGCTGGAATCTGAGGTCTGCGTTCGAAAATGCCGAGAAAATCTGATCCGGGCTGGATGCCATCTCTCCGGCTTTTGCAAGAACCGCCTCCATCTCCGGCGAGAGAATGTGCTCTTTCTTGCGGAAATTTTCTTTTAATATGCGATCGTACAGACGGAGCGGCTCATATGCTTTTTCAAATTCTGTAACCGTCTCCTCGTCAAGCTCCAGGATCTCTGGCTCTACGAAAGAAGAGGCATCCGCAAGAACAGCCATCATGCTGTCCATCTTTCCGGCATAGCCCTGATACTTCTGATTTCCCATATCCTGGTGATATTTCTGGCTTGCATAGACATACAGGCTGGAAAAGACGCGGCTGATGTCATCCAGACCGGAAAGAACGTCATACAGCGCTTTTGCACTCTCTTTCATTGTTCCCTGTTTTGCGCGGAACGCTTCTATTTTCTTCGCAAGCTCCTGCTCTGTTTTCTCAAATTCTTCATCACTACCAAACAAACTCGAAAGATCCCAGCAGTACGCCGGATCCATCTCTTCTCTTTTTTTCAGTTTAATTTCTGCCATATTTCTCCCTTCATCCATCTTTTTAGACGGAACTATTTCTGCGGTTTTTCTTCTAATACTAATGTGCCGCACTTACGCTTAGTTTACCACAATTTAACCTCTAAATCTAAAATTTTTTCTTAATTTTCTTGACAAATCCATAAACCGATTGTATGATTGTACTATCAAATTAATACAGTAGTACAAAAGGAGTGAATGCCATATGCCATGGAATCTTGATTCCTCGCGGCCGATCTATCTGCAGATCATCGAGCGGGTACAGATGGACATCATCACCGGGCGCTATCAGCCGGGCGATAAGCTTCCGTCCGTCCGCGATCTCGCGCAGGAGGCCGCCGTCAACCCGAACACAATGCAGAAAGCGCTTTCCGAACTGGAACGCAGCGGACTGATCTATTCCCAGCGGACCAGCGGACGCTTTATTACCGAAGATAAGGAGTTGATTCATCAGATGAAAAAAGAACTTGCCGCCGCAGAAGTATCTGCTTTTGTTGCCCACATGAAACAGCTCGGCATAACCCCGGAGGAAATCCGGCAGCTACTTGCCGAAACGATTGAGGAGGAAGAAAATCATGAGTGAACTTGTAACGTGTAAAGACCTGACGAAGCGCTTCGGAAACCACACCGCGCTCGATCATCTCAACCTTTCCCTGGATTCCGGGAAAATTATCGGACTGCTGGGGCCCAACGGAAGCGGAAAGACGACGCTCTTAAAGCTGCTGAACGGACTGCTGACCCCGAGTGAGGGTGAAGTCCTCATCGCCGGAAATCATCCCGGTATTGAGACAAAACGGATCGTCTCCTATCTGCCGGATAAAATGTATCTCGGCAGCTGGATGCGCGTCTCGGATCTTTTAACGTATTACAGCGATTTCTTTGAGGACTTTGACATGTCCCGCGCCAATGCCATGCTGGAATCCTTAAAAATCAGCCCGAAGGACCGTTTGAAAACGATGTCGAAGGGAACGAAAGAGAAAGTCCAGCTCATCCTCACGATGAGCCGCCGCGCAAAGCTCTACTGCCTCGACGAGCCGATTGCAGGCGTCGATCCGGCAGCACGCGATTACATTTTATCTACGATTTTAAACAACTACGAACCAGACGCATCCATCCTCATCTCAACACATCTGATTTCCGATGTCGAAAATATTCTCGATGAGGTCATCTTTATCCAGGAGGGTCAGTTAAAGCTGCACGCCTCGGTTGAGGATATCCGGATGCAGGAGGGTGAATCGATTGATTCTTATTTCAGGGAGGTATTCAAATGTTAAAAAAATGTCTGAAACATGAGTGGAAAGCATGCTGGAAAAACATGGCGCTGCTGAACGGTGTCGCCATTTTCATGGGCGCTCTCGGAGGCTTCGGATTCCTCTTTTCCCATATTTCTGAGCTGCCGGATCTGCTGATCGTCCTCTATCTGTTTGCATACGTTTTGATTGTGATCGCCGCATCCGTCATGACACAGGTGCTGATGATCCAGCGCTACTATAAAAATCTTTTTACCGACGAAGGGTATCTGACCAACGTCCTTCCGGTATCGGCAACGGATCATATTCTCTCCAAAATGCTGGTTTTCGGCGCATGGAGCATCTTAAACGCACTTTCCGTTCTCGCTTCCTTCGCTTTTTTGCTTCTGCCGTCCGCAATCCGGTATTTTACCGCAAACACCCTGCTTTTTTACAACAAGACCATGACCTTTTCCGATTTTCTGTCCTATCTCTGGGCACAGATTACCGGTGTTGCCGATGCTGCTTTTTCCCTGATCGGCATCACGAACCACATCGGTATGGCACTGTTTTCCATCGTTGGCTTCTTCGCTTCGCTGTTCTTTGGCATTCTTCTGTTCTATGCCGCCATCAGCATCGGAAGCCTGGTATCCAGCCACAAAATTCTGACGGCTGTCCTCTCTTACATCGGCATGACTACCGTGATCCAGATCTTCGGCGGAATCAGCATCGTCCGTGTTTTCCAGGACTCCACACCGACTGCTGTGGTTACCACATCCTCGGTTTCCACACTTATCATCACCGTGGTGCTCTGCGTTGTTCTGTTCCTGATCTGCCGCTATATCTTAAGCAGACGGCTGAATCTTTCATAAAAATTGCATTAAAAAGCGCCGCCGCGGACGAACCGAATCGTCTGCGGCGGCGTTTTGTATGCATGTTCTGCACTTATGCCAGATGCCAGATATCCTCGTTGTACTGTGCAATGGTACGGTCGGAGGAGAAGAAGCCTGCTTTTGCGATGTTGATCAGGCACTTCTTGTTCCATGCATCTTTGTTCTCGTAGTCTTTGTATACTCTTTCTTTTGTCTTGATGTACTCTTTCAGGTCGAGCAGCGTCATGAACCAGTCTTTGTTCAAGATCTCTTTGTAGAGTCTCTCCAAGCAAACCTTGTCGCCGATAGCAAGAAGCTCATCGCTGACGATGAAATCAACCAGCTTTGCAATCTCCGGATCTTCGTCATAGATGTCTTTTGAGCAGTAAGCAGCATCTGCGTACAGGTCGATGACATCCTGCGGTTTCTTTCCGAAGATGTAGATGTTCTCTTTTCCGACAAGATCGCCAATCTCAACGTTTGCACCGTCTTCTGTTCCAAGCGTCAGGGCACCGTTCAGCATGAATTTCATGTTTCCGGTTCCGGAAGCCTCTTTGGATGCCAGGGAGATCTGCTCGGAGATATCTGCTGCCGGGATCACCTTTGCAGCTTTTGATACGTTGTAGTTCTCAAGCATAATCACTTTGAAGTACGGGCTTACCTCAGGATCATTATCAATCAGCTCCTGCAGGCACAGGATCAGATGGATGATATCTTTTGCGATGATATAAGCCGGTGCAGCCTTTGCACCGAATACCATGGTGATCGGGGTTTTCGGCTTGTTTCCGCTCTTGATATCCATGTATTTGTAAATAGCGTACAGGGCATTCATCTGCTGGCGTTTGTACTCATGAAGACGTTTTACCTGTACATCGATGATGGAATTTTCATCCAGCGCGATATTCTGTGTCTCATACAGGAACTGTTTGAGATCCAGTTTGCGGTTGTGTTTGATCTCCTCAAGTTTTGCAAGAACCTTCTTGTTGTCTTTGTATTTAAGCAGTTTTTCCAGCTCGTCGGCATCTTTTTTGAATCCCGGTCCGATCAGGCTCTCAATATACTGTGCCAGTTCACGGTTGCAGTGCAGCAGCCAGCGGCGGAAAGTGATTCCGTTTGTCTTGTTGTTGAATTTCTCCGGATAAATATCGTAGAACGGTTTCAGCTCGGAGTTTTTCAGGATCTCGGTGTGCAGTGCTGCAACGCCGTTAACAGAAAATCCGTAGTGGATATCCATGTGTGCCATATGGACGCGCTGATCCTTATCGATGATCGCTACTTTCTCATCTTTGTATTTCTTCTTTGCCTGTGCGTCCAGCTCGTGGATAATCGGCATCAGGTGCGGAACAACCTCCTCGAGGTAATCGATCGGCCATTTTTCCAGTGCCTCTGCCAGGATGGTGTGGTTGGTGTAAGCACAGGTCTTGCTTACAACATCGATGGCTTCCTGCATGGTAAAGCCTCTCTCCTGCAGCAGACGGATCAGCTCCGGAATGACCATGGACGGATGAGTATCGTTGATCTGGATCACAACGTGATCATACAGCTTATGCAGATCGTAGCCCTTCTGCTCGCACTCCATGAGGATAAACTGTGCGCCGTTGCTGACCATGAAATACTGCTGGTAGATACGAAGCAGCTGTCCGGCACGGTCGCTGTCATCCGGGTAGAGGAACAGTGTCAGGTTTTTCTGGATCTGATGCTTGTCAAAGTTGATGCTGTCTGATGGAACGATACTCTCGTCTACCGTATCTACATCGAACAGATGCAGACGGTTACAGCCATTGTTGTAACCCGGTACGTCGATATCATACAGGGTAGAATGCATCGTGAAGTTTTTATACGGAACTGCAAAGGATACCGGCTGTCTGACGAGCCAGCTCTCATTTGTGATCCATGGATTTTTCACTTCTTTCTGTTTGTGGTCGACCAGAAGCTGGCGGAACAGACCGAAGTGATAATTAAGGCCGATACCGTCTCCCGGCAGGCCAAGCGTTGCGATAGAATCAAGGAAGCATGCTGCCAGACGGCCGAGACCTCCGTTTCCAAGGGACGGCTCCATTTCCATCTCCTCGATCTCGGTCAGCTCTCTTCCGTGAGCTGCAAGTGCTTTTTCAACTTCCTCGTACATGCCAAGGTTAATCAGGTTATTGGACAGCAGTTTTCCGATCAGAAACTCTGCTGAAATATAATACAGCTTCTTACTTCCGGTGTTTCTTTTGCGACCTGCCATCTCCTGTTTGGTGATAACCATCAGGGCTTCAAAGATTTCGCTCTTTGTGCAGTTGTCCAGATCTCTTCCAAAACGCTCTTTTAAGATTGCCTGAATTCTTTCTTCCATTTTTTTCTCCTCGTATTGCTGTGGATAAATTCCCACAGTGTCATTTAGTTGCGCTGCCATTCCAGATTTCCTGCAATTGGCAGCTTTCGCAGTTCCATTCAAAGCTTTTCCCTGAATGGGACGGTTCACTTCTGAATCACTTTTGGGGGCAGCGAAACAGCAAATATTTTACTGCTGCGCGATCCGCGACTTCGTAGATTCCCTTACGACGAGTTCCCCATCGTATACTTTGCTGCAGGGTTCTTCTTTTCCTGAAATTAAGGAAAACAGCATCTTCGCCGTCTCTGCGGCAAGCTGCTCCACCGGCTGACGGATCGTTGTGATACTGGGTATATAATACTCTCCCGCATCAATTCCGTCAAATCCGGCAACGGAAATATCATCCGGCACGGTAAGCCCGGCCTCTTTTAAGGCACGGCACGCACCGATTGCCAGCGTATCCGCGGTGGCATACAGCGCGGAAAACTCCGTCTTTTTTTCCAGAATTTCTTTTGTTATCTTGTACCCTGTGGCGAAAGAATACGTGTCGTCCTTCGTCATATGAAATACCAGATCAGGGTCATAAGGTATCCCATGATCCAGTAAAGCCTGGCGGTACGCATTCAGACGGAGGCGTCCGATACTGATGTCGTCCTCGCAGGCGGTAATGATGGCAATGCGCCGGTGCCCGAGACCACAGAGATAATCTACCATCTTATAGCTTTCCCTGTAGTCATCGACCGATACGCTCGCGCACGGTTTTCCTCCGTCTGAAACCGCCCCGATTGTACTGATCACGTACGGAACCGGGATCTGCGCCATTTTCTCATGCGGATGCGTAAAGTTTCCGCCGAGGAAAATGATGCCGCGCAGCCGTTTTTCTTTGACGATCTCGATCGCGGAGTCTACCTCATTTGCCTTTTCCTCTACTCGCTCAATAATGCAGGCGTATTTCTTTTTTCGCACAACCTCTTCAATCACACTGATCATGTTGTTGAAGAACATGTTGTCCATGCCTTTTACCAGAATGGCAATCGCTTTGGCATTCGACCGCTTCAGGTTTCTGGCACTGTTGTTCGGTACGTAATTCGATTCGGCAATCACCTTTAAGATCATCTCTTTTGTTTCCGGATTGATGTCCGGATGATTGTTCATCGCTCTCGATACGGTACTCACGCCTACCTTACATTTGCGGGCAATGTCCCTGATTGTTACCTGTTCCATATTCTGCAGGCCTCTCCTTTAAACTCTGTACCTGTTCTGCCGGAATCTCTTCCGGCTTGTTTTCCCGGCCTGTTTTGCTTTCTCTCCGGCGCGTATTTTTATTTTGCAATACGTGCTGTAATCTGTGTCAGCCGGTGAATTCTCTTTGCCATTTCCGGTGTAAACTGTCCCGGAAGCAGGCGCCATTTCCAGTTATTTCCAAGTGTGGACGGATAGTTGATTCTTGCCTCCGTTCCAAGACCTAAAAATTCCTGCATCGGAGTGACAGCCAGATTTGCCACGCTCTCCATTGACATGCGAATGAAATCCCACGGGAGTTCCTCGTCGGTACTCTTTGCATTTCCCATATACTCTTTGGAGAATTCGCGGTCTTCCTCACTCATGACATAATACCATCCAAGAATGGTATCATTGTCGTGCGTTCCGGTGTAGACAACACAGTTTCTCTCGTAATTGTGCGGCAGATAATCACTCGCCTCACGGGAGTCAAAAGCAAACTGCAGCACCTTCATACCCGGATAGCCGGATTCTTTCACCATTTCGATCACGCTCTCGGTAAGATATCCCAGGTCTTCTGCGATGACATCCACATCGCCGAGCTTTTCTTTGACGGTGTTGAACAGATCCATGCCCGGTCCTTTTTCCCAGTGGCCGCGCTCTGCCGTCTGATCACCGAACGGGATGGAATAATATTCATCAAATCCGCGGAAATGGTCGATGCGGACAGTATCGTACAGTTTAAACACGTGAGCCAGACGTAACAGCCACCATGCATAACCTGTGCTCTTATGATAGTCCCATTTGTATAACGGGTTGCCCCAGAGCTGTCCGGTTGCGGAGAACGCATCCGGCGGGCATCCGGCAACTGCTTTTGGCTGGTTGTCCTCATCAAACTGGAACAGAACCGGATTTGCCCAGGTATCGGCACTGTCAAATGCAACATAAATCGGAATATCACCGATGATACGGATACCCTTTTCATTTGCGTATGCCTTCAGTGCTTTCCACTGTTTCAGGAATATAAACTGCTGGAATTTGTAAAATGCAATCTCCTCGGCAAGTTCTTCCCGTTTCTGATTCAGTGCTGCTTCTTCTCTGTCCTTTAATTCTGCCGGCCACTCACTCCAGCTGATTCCGCCGAGTGCATCCTTAATCGCCATATACAGCGCATAATCTTCCAGCCAGTAACCATTTTCCGATACAAATGCATCATATACGTCATCTGCCGCAAATCTTTCAAATGCTTTTCTGAGTACTTTGAAACGGGACAGATAAATCTTTTCGTAATCAATATACTCTGCATTGTCGCCGAAATCGCACGCATCACACTCTTCTTCTGTCAGAAGTCCCTCTTTTACCAGGGTCTCCAGATCAATAAAATATGGATTTCCTGCAAAAGTAGAGAACGACTGGTACGGCGAATCTCCATATCCCGTCGGTCCAAGTGGAAGAATCTGCCAGTAGCTCTGGCCGGCCTCCTCCAGGCGATCCACAAATTCATATGCTTCTTTCGAAAAACATCCGATTCCATATCGGGACGGCAGCGAAGCTACCGGAAGTAAAATACCACTTGCTCTCATTTTTTAACCCTTTCTCCTTGTCGTTTTTTCTATCCATCCGACCCCACAAATACATAATTCCTGTTCACGGATACGCAGCAAATTGTAACTTATGCAACCCCTATAGCCAGCTCATTTTGTTTCGTAAAAACAGGGCTGTCGGTATCTCGTCTGTATTTCCGGAAACGGTGTCGGTAACGTTTCCGGAACTCGTTATATTTACAATACCATACTCTGCATCAAAAAACAACCCCCAACCCCCTTATCATATTTACCAAATATTGAATACTCTGTTTATTCAAAACAACGAATTTGCATTTTTGTAACGATGCAAAGCCATACATAAAAAGACAGCATGCGGGGACGGAACCGCTTTGGTCACTTAAAAATCATGAATTTTTCAAGCCTCCCATATAGGTTCTGTCCCCGCATGCTGTCTTTTGCGGTATCTGTTTTTCACTTAAAACTCCAGAATAATCTTTGTTCCAGTTCCAAGTGTACTCTCAATTTTAATCTTCGCATCATGAAGAATCGCTCCATGCTTCACAATGGAAAGTCCAAGTCCCGTACCTCCCGTTTCACGGGAATGACTCTTATCTACACGATAGAACCGTTCAAAGATCCGCTCCTGATCTTCCTTTGCAATTCCGATTCCGGTATCTGCCACAGATACCACTGCCCGTCCGTTTCTTCCGCGGGAAACCGTCACTTCGACCTCACCGTCCCTGCGGTTGTACTTGATCGCATTGTCGCAGAGATTGTAGATCATCTCATAAAGAACCTGCCGTGCACCTTTGATCCGGCAGCTCTCTCCTCTCAGTGTCATCTTCACCTGCTGCTCCTTTGCCCGTATGGAAAGATGTCCCTCGACATCACGGCAGATCTGCATCAGATCCACTTCCTCCATCGGGATCGACTGGTCGTTCTCGTCCAGTCTGGACAGCTTGATAATATCCTCGACAAGAGAGCTTAACCTGCTCGCCTCACTGTGGATTCTGCCCGCAAATTTGGGAATATCCTCCGGTTTTACCATGTTATTTTCGATGATCTCCGCATATCCGGAAATCGACATCAGCGGTGTTTTCAGCTCATGTGACACATTGGCTGAAAACTCACGGCGCATCACCTCGGCTTTCTGTTTTTCCGTCACATCCAGCACCAGGATGACCGCACCGGATACAACACGGTCCACACGCACCGGATTTGCAAGAAGCTGATAGACTCTTCCATTTATCTCCAGCATCCGTTCCTCGGAACTGCCCTCCAGCGCATGATCCAGTGCCTCCTTCAGCTGCTCGTTGCGGCTGACTGTCACGATATTGTGGTTAATGCACTCCTCCGCTGTCACATCAAACAGATTCTGTGCCGAACGGTTGATGGAAAGTACGACCGACTGGTTTGTCACGATCAGACCATCCTTCATATATTCCGTGATGGCAAGATACTCCTCCTGATTATGGCGGAGCTCCTCCATCTGCTGCTGAATCTGCTTCTGCTGCTGATGAATTCTTCCAAGCAGCGGACTCAATTCCTCATACGCTTTGTTGTCCAGCGGATGATTCAGATCAATCTCATTGATCGGCTTTACAAGCGCCTTTGTCATATGGCTGACCATCAGCAGCTCCACGACAAGGACTGCCGCAATCAGTACAACCACCAGCCATATATTCCGCAGCATCACACCGAACACACTGTCTGTTGTCAGGGAAACACGGATGATTTTTCCATTGTCCAGGCGCAATGCCGTATAATATGTTTTGCTCCGCAGGGTCTCGGAATAACGGGAAATATTGCTTTCCCCGGTCTTTTCCGCCTCAATCACCTCCGGCCGCCCGGAATGGTTTCCCATCATGTTCTCATCCTCGACCGAATCAAACAGAACGGTTCCGTCCGTGTCAATCAGGGTAACCCGGCTTGCCGTAATCTTGCCGGCCGGTTTATCCAGACTGTCATCACCCATCTTGTCCAGAAAATACCTGTAATACTCACATTCATTTCTCACCGAAACACGAAGCTGCTCCGCCGTATTGTTGTACATTGCCCAGCTCATGGTGAAAAAAGTCAGGATAATCGCAGCGATAATCAACGCTCCCGCATGTTGAAAGACTTTTTTACGCATCTTACTTTCTCAGCCTCCTATCCGGTATCCCACGCCGCGGACCGTCTCGATCAGCTCGCCGCATTCGCCCAGCTTCTGGCGGAGTGTACGCACATGAACGTCTACCGTACGGGTTTCTCCGTCAAAATCATAGCCCCAGACATGGCCGAGCAGACGGTCTCTCGTAAGGACAATTCCTTTATTTTCCATTAAAAATTTCAGCAGTTCAAACTCTTTTAAGGTCAGGGTAACCTTCTCCCCTTTGGCCAGAACCTGATGCTGTTTCACCTGGATCTGCAGATCCCCGGTCTCCAGCACATCGTTTTCCTTCTCTTCTTTTCCGGCACGGCGCAGCACGGCACGTACCCTTGCGATAAATTCCATCATGCCGAACGGCTTGGTAATATAGTCATCGGCTCCGCAGTCAAGGCCCATGACCTTATCATACTCAGCGCCCTTTGCCGTTACCATAATGACCGGAATTTCCTTTGTTACTTCCGATGCCTTGAGGCGTGAAAGAATTTCAAGACCATCCTCTCCCGGAAGCATGATATCCAGGAGAATCAGATCCGGAAGCTGTTCTGCAATAGCTGCATTCAGCTCTTTTCCGCTTTCCAGGCCTCTTGCGGTAAAACCGCTCGATTCCAGTGTGTATACGATCAGTTCCCGTATATTTCTTTCATCTTCCACGCAGTAGATCATCTGTTATTCCCCTTTATGGTGACCGTTAATGGAGTACACAACCCATTCCGCAATGTTTGTTGCATGGTCACCGATTCTTTCATAATATTTTGCAATCATCAGATAGTCCAGAGACTGGACATCTGTGGTAATTCCCTTTCGCATACCCTGCAGAATTTCATCCTTGACCTCATCAAAAAGATCATCCACGATATCATCGAAATCGATAACCTCCCGTGCAAGCTTCAGATCCTGCTTAACGTATGCATCGATGCATTTTGTTACCATAGAAGCTGTTACTTTCGCCATATCCTTCAGACGGATGCTTGCATCCGGCACACCAAGACTCGTTACTTTTACGATATCCGCAATATCCGCTGCCTGGTCTCCGATCCGCTCCATATCGGTAATCATTTTTAATGCCGCAGATACCTGGCGCAGATCACGTGCTACCGGCTGCTGCTGTAAAATGATGCGGAAGCAGAGATCCTCGATCTCCCGTTCTTTCGCATCGACAACCTGGTCTTTTTTGATAATCTCTTCTGCCGCTCTCTGGTTTCCCTCCAGCAGAACCTCATATGTCCGTCCGATTGCCTGCTCGCAGAGTGCGCCAAGCTCAATCAGCTCCGTGTGCAGAATTTCCATCTGCTGCTCAAATCTTTCCCTCATATCAGCCAAACCTCCCTGTAATGTAATCCTCTGTCCGTTTATCCTTCGGCATGGAGAAGATCTGTTCGGTCTCTCCGTATTCTACTACCTCTCCTAACAGGAAAAATGCGGTTTTGTCGGAAATTCTGGCTGCCTGCTGCATATTGTGGGTTACCATGATAATAGTATAATCTTTTTTCAGTTCTACCGCAAGATCTTCGATTTTGGACGTAGAAATCGGATCCAGTGCCGAGGTTGGTTCATCCATCAGAAGAACCTCCGGCTGTACGGCAAGGGCACGCGCAATGCAAAGACGCTGCTGCTGTCCGCCGGACATGCCAAGTGCGCTTTTCTTCAAACGGTCCTTCACCTCATCCCAGATTGCCGCCTGTCGAAGAGACTGCTCCACAATATCATCCAGCTTTGCTTTGGAACGGACACCATGGGTTCTCGGTCCATAGGCAATGTTGTCGTAAATGCTCATCGGGAACGGATTTGGTTTCTGAAATACCATGCCGACCCGTTTGCGGAGTCCGTTGACATCCATTTTTCCGCTGTAGATGTTTTCTCCGTCCAACAGCATTTCACCGGTGATCCGGCAGCCCGGAACGAGATCGTTCATTCTGTTGATGGATTTTAACAGGGTCGATTTACCACAGCCGGAAGGTCCGATAAAAGCCGTCACCTCATTGGCATCAATGCTCAGATTGATATTTTTTAAGGCATGAAAGTCTCCGTAATAAAGATCCATATTGGATACATCTATTTTACTCATGTTTTTTCCTCGTCTCTCTTTTATTTCTTTGCAATTTTCTTCGCAATCATTCCGGAACAGCCGTTGATCAGAAGGACAATCAGCATCAGGATGACGCCGGTTGCATACATCTGATTCATATAAAGGCCTTCACTGGAAAGTGCATACATATGAACGGCAAGGGTACGGCCGGAATCCATAAGGCCTGCCACCTTTGCAATCGTTCCTGCTGTGAAAAGAAGCGCTGCCGTCTCTCCTACGACACGGCCTGTCGCAAGAATGACACCGGAAAGAATGCCGGGTACGGCAGATGGAAGAACAATTTTAAAAATCGTACGAAGCTTTCCGGCTCCCAGTCCAAAGCTTGCTTCCCGATAGGAATCCGGAACCGATTTTAAGGCTTCTTCTGCTGTTCGCATAATCAGCGGAAGAATCATGATGGCAAGGGTACAGGCACCGGACATCATCGAGTATCCCATTTTCAGGGTTTTCGTAAAAAACAGCATACCGAACAAACCGTAAACGATCGACGGAATACCGGAAAGGGTCTCTGCAGTAATCCGGATCAGGCCAACCAGCGTTCCGCGCTTGTTGGCATATTCAACCAGATAAATTGCCGAGAAAATGCCAAGCGGCGCAGCAAGCAGAAGGGAAAGTACCGTCATCGTAACAGTGTTGATGATCGCCGGAAGCATCGTAACATTCTCTGTATTATAGGTCCAGGCAAACTGCTCCAGTGTCAGGTTTTTCACGCCACGAATCAGAATGAATCCAACCAGGAAAACCAGAACGGCAAGTGCAAGAATGGCTGCTCCCCAGGTAATTCCGGTCAGCACGGAGGAAAAAACACTTTTGTGATACGTAACCTTTGTTCTTTCTTTTTCTTTTGTATTTATTTTTACAGCTTCCATTGTATTTACAGCTCCATTTCCTTTAATCACCATAAGGTACCCTCCGGTTCAGCATAGACACCGATAAATTGATCAGCAGGATAAAGACAAACAGCACAACACCCGTTGCAATCAGCGCTTCCCGGTGAAGTCCGGATGCATATCCCATCTCCAGTACAATATTGGCTGTCATGGTACGAAGGCCTTCTGTGATTCCTTTTGGCATACGAGGCTGGTTTCCGGCAATCATAATCACTGCCATTGTCTCTCCGATGGCACGTCCGATGCCAAGCACGATACCTGCCAGGATTCCGGATTTTGCTGCCGGGACAACTGCAAAGAAAACACTCTGGGAATGCGTGGCACCAAGACCAAGGCTTGCTTCATAGTAGGATTCCGGAACACTCGTAATGGCGGATTCTGTTACACCGACCACGGTCGGAAGAATCATAACGGCCAAAAGAATGGATGCCGTCAGCATTGTGTTTCCGTTTTTTCCGGTCAGCTGTGCCATCAATGGGACGATTACAACCAGTCCGAAAAATCCATATACGATAGATGGAATACCAGCCATCAGGTTAATGCCTGATTTACAGATGCCGTAAAATTTTTTCGGACAGTAACGAGAAAGAAACACCGAAGTAAGAATGGCAACCGGCACACCCATCAGGATTGCAAGACCGGTCACGCAGATACTGCCGACAATCATCGGCAGGATGCCGAAAATATTGTTTCCCGGTTTCCACACGGTACCGGTCAAAAATTTCAGCGGTCCGATTTTAAAAATGGCAGGAACGCCATTCATGAACAGGAAAATGCAGATCAGTGCAACAGCCAGTACGGAGCAGCATGCCGCAATCAGGAATACAAGTTTCATGATCGTTTCTCTTAGTTTCATAAGATAAATCCTTTCATTTCATTGTTTCGCGGAGCGTGTTTGAAAAAGACTTTCGTTTTTTCTTACGAACTGCTTTTTCAAGCACGTTCCGAAAGACAGCTTCTTTTTCTGAACATTTTTGGATACGGAAGTAAGAGCGATTTTCCATTGTTCGCCCTTACTTCTTTTTCCATTGCTTTATATATTCTTTATTTTACATCTGCCCAGTCGGTTGTGTCGCCAACATAGATGCTCTTTACCTGATCGCTGGTCAGCCCGTCGGTCGGGTTCTCTTTGTTTACGATGACAGCAATACCGTCGGTTGCGATTACGGTTGCGGTAAGCCCTGAGGATTTCTCCTCATCCTTTAAGTCACGGGATGCCATACCGATGTCGCAGAGACCGTCGCTTGCGGAAGTGATACCTGTTGTGGAATCGCTCTGCTGTACTTCGATGTTAGCGTTTGAATTTACTTTTGTATAAGCCTCTTTTAATTTTTCCATCAGTGGTGTTACAGAGGAAGATCCTGCTACCACAACCTTTTCACCGCTGCAGTTTCCTTCGTAGGCTTTGGTATCTTTGATTGCAATATATCCGTCATCTGAAACAACCTGCTGTCCGTCGGTGCTTAAGATGTAGTCCATGAAATCCTGCGCATCTGCGGAAAGACCGTCTTTTGTTACAATGTTGAACGGACGGCTTACTTTATAGGAACCGTTTTCTACGTTCTCTGCGCTTGCCTCTGCTCCGTCGATTTTCAGTGCTTTGACTTCATCATTTAAGGATCCAAGGGAGATATAACCGATTGCGTACTGGTTACCTGCCACTGTGCTCATCATAACGGAAGTATTGTTGGTGATCTGTGCATCAACGGTGGTATTGTCTACTTTCTCACCTGCATCGTTTTTCTCTTCTACACCGAACAGCTCGATGAATGCACCTCTGGTACCGGAACCATCCTCACGGGAGATCACGCTGATCTGTCCGGAGAAATCTCCGCCTGCTGCGGTGCTGTCACCGGCTGTGCTGCCATCTGCCTCTGTTGTGGAAGCCTCTTTTGTAGTGTCTGCTGCCAAAGAACTGCTGCTGTCGCTGTTTCCACATCCTGCAAGCATTCCTGCAGCCATCATTGCGGTTAAGGTGATTGCGATTACTTTTCTCTTCATAATATTCTTTTCTCCTCTTTTCACACGGGATTTTTGTGATTTCTATTTTGTAAAATCGCAATCCCGATGTTTTTTACATTTCGTTTTTACAGGTATCATCATAACAACGGCGTGTAAAATGCAAAATCTCAGAGATGTTAAGTTTATGTAAAACATGAGTTTTTCCTTTTTTACATTCCATTTTTCCGGTCGTAAACCGCTCCGTCACATCTCTCGCAAGTGGCACATTTTTTCCGCGCAGTGCGATCCTGCCCAAAGGATCTTTTTCTCCGCAGGAAATTCCAACAAGATTTCCCATAGAAAAAAAGGCTCCCCGGAATACTCTTTTTTCAGAGTATTCCGGGGAGCCTTTTTCTAAAGCATATGCAAAAGCGGATATTCGCAATCCTCTTATTCCGTCACCGGCACGTCAAGCTTTTCGGACGCTTCTTTTAACAGGTCAATGATCGGCAGATGCTGCGGGCATACACTCTCACACTGACCGCACTGCACGCAGTCTTCTGCTTTTCCCGATGTTTCCAGCAGCTTTTTATAATAATTTTTCGCGCGGTCTTCTTCTCCATACAGGCGGATGGTATTCAATGCCTTGAATACATCTGGAATCGCGATTCCCATCGGACATCCGTCGCAACAGTAACGACAGGCGGTACATGGAACTGCCGGACTCTTTTTCAGCGCTTCCTGTGCTTTGGCGATCACTGCTTTTTCTTCCTCGTTTAACGGTACAAAATTTCGGAAGGTTTTGATATTATCCTCCATCTGTTCCTCGTTTGACATACCGGAGAGCACGGTTGCAACACCCGGGAGAGAAGCCGCAAAGCGGAGTGCCCAGGACGCAATCGATGCATCCGGATGAACGCGTTTCATCTCTGCTTCAATCTCTTTGCCTGCTGATGCAAGGGAACCGCCCTTTACCGGCTCCATAACAAGGAACGGCATATCGTATTTCCGAAGCACCTCATACAGACGTCCGGACTGGATCAGCGGATTGTCCCAGTCAGCATAGTTCATCTGGATCTGGACAATTTCGACCTCCGGATGCTCGGAGAGAATCTTGTCAAGCAGCTCCGGCGTTCCGTGGAAGGAGAAACCAAAGTGTTTGATCAATCCCTCTTCTTTTTTCTTCTTGGCCCAGTTGAAACAGTCGTATTTCACATAGCCTTCATAGTTTGCGCCGTCTTCTACGCTATGCAGCAGGTAATAATCAAAGTAGCCTGCTCCGGTGCGCGCGAGCTGATCGTTGAAAATGCGGTCACGGCCTTCGATGCCCTCGTCCATCATCCACTGCGGAAGTTTGGTTGTCAGAGTAAAGCTTTCTCTCGGATGACGCTCTACCAGCGCTTTTTTCACGATGCTCTCCGATTTTCCGCCGCAGTACATATAGGCGGTGTCAAAATAGTTCATTCCGGAGGCAAGGTACGCATCGACCATTTTACAGATCTGCTCCAAATCCAGTTCTCCGTCCTTCTCCGGAAGGCGCATCATGCCAAATCCTAATTTCGGCATTTTTGTTACATCTACACTCATGATAAAATCCCCTTTCTTTTCCGCGGAAAACCTTCGTTTCCTCAGTATTGTTGAGAAAATTGTAGCATTAAAGTATACTTGAAAGTCAATAGTTTTTTTTATTTTCGTCAAAATTTTTCTTTGACTTTTTCCGTTTCCGGTGGTATTCTGATAAAAAATTATGATTACAAAAGGAGTAGCACTATGATCTGGAAAAACCAGTTTCTTCACCTCACAAATGGCGATGTTTCAGCTGTTTATGGGGATAGTGCGCTCTTTTTTAAGTAAACTTCACATCTTGTATTCTTAAAATCACACAGAAAATGCACGTATCTCCCCATCAGAATTTTACTATATTTTGACAAGGAGATTTTTTTATGTCTGAGAAAAATACCAGAAAACAAATACGAACTTTATATCTTATGACCACGGTCGGCTATTTTCAGATTGCGGCGGCTTCGTGGGTTGCACTGCTCGCACTCCGTGGATTTTCGCTGCTGCAGATCGGGATGCTCGAAAGTATTTTCCATATCGTGAGCCTCTGCTTTGAACTCCCCTCCGGCGTTGTCGCCGATGTTTTCGGGCGACGGAAAACGCTGATTGCAAGTCAGATGGCCTCCCTGATTTCCGGTACGCTGATGATTTTTTCCACCGGCTTTGCTACAACGGCGCTTGCGCTTGGATGCAGTGCGCTCAGCTATAACCTTGCATCCGGCACACGGGAGGCACTTGCGTATGACAGTCTGAAGCAGAACGGGGACGAATGGTTTTATGCCCGTTTTTCTTCTACCGAAATGATGCTGTACCGTATCACCAATTCCACCGCAACGCTCTGCGCAGGCCTTGCCCTGTGGCTGGGATACCGGCGCGCGTATGCGATTGATCTCTTCTTCGGGCTGATTGCGCTTGGCATTTCATTCCGCCTTGCGGAAGTAAAAACGGACGCAACACCAGTTCATTATCCTGTTGGACAGGAAATCGTTTCGGTTGTGCAGGAAAGCTGGCAGTTTCTTGTCCGTGAGAAAAAAGCAAGAAATATTATGCTGGTGAACGCACTCATCGGTGCCGTTTCTACGCTGGTTCTCTTCTTTTTACAGGCGAAGCTGCCACTCACCGGCATGAACAGCGCGCTGCTTGGACCTGCCCTCTTCGTGATGGGACTCGGCGCGGCACTGGGATCGCGGATGACGGCATACTTTCACAAATACCGCTACCGCGCGATTCTGCTGTTTGGCACGATCGGTGTACTTTTCGCCTTTCTTATGAGCTTTACCGGACTGCCGGCCCTTATGGTCTTCGGCGGATTTATCGGATCCTTTTCCGATGATTTTCTTGAAGTCCGGACCGATATTCTGCTCAATGACATGATCCCGTCCAGGCAGCGGGCGACGCTGATGTCGGTGAACTCGTTTGTCTTTTCTATGATTATGATCGTCCTTTCCACCGTATTTGGATGGATCATGTGATCGTCAAAAATTTACTTACATTGAAAAAAACGCTCATCAGTTTTTTGCTGATGAGCGTTTTTTTCAAAAAATGATCAAACACCGCCGCTCCCTGCCAGAGCGCCGTCCGGGGTCTGCGGGGGTGTGCTTCCCCCCTCCACATTCCCCACCACTTTTTCTTTCTTCAACCACTTCCAGACATCGCCATACACGCGGTACTTCTCTTTCTCATTCAGTATTTCATGCCGCATTCCCGGATACAGCTTTCCTCTGACATTGCGGTACCCGATCAGCCGCATATGGTCAATGGATTTTTTAAAGCGCCGCACATTCACATAACACGGATCATCCCCGCCGGACAAAAACAGCACCGGCAGCTTCCGGTTTGTGCAATGCCATCCATGGAATCCATACGTCTCCTTCAGCAGGTCATTCAGCGCAAAAAAAGCATCATCCGAAAACGTAAAGCCACAGAGTGGGTTTTCTTCATACTCCCGCACCACCTCCGGGTCCGAACAGCACCAGGCGAACCGGCTCTTCTCATCCGCAAACCGCGCCGCAAACGATCCAAACGACATCGCCTCCAGAAGATTGCTCCGATGCTCATCCCCGAGCACCGCCGCTTCTGCGTGTCCTACAGCCGCACCCAGCGGCCGCAGATAATTCTTGCTCGGTGAACCGCACACAATCAACGCATCCAGCTCCCTATCATGTTCCTTCGCATACGTGCGCACAACCAGGGATCCCATACTGTGTCCCATCAGAATAAACGGCAGATCCGGGTACTCTTTTTTTGCCCATACCGTAACCTGAAACAGATCCTCCACAAGCCCTGCGCCGCCTGCGCCGTACATAAATCCGAGATCCTGCTCCGACTTCACACTCTTTCCGTGCCCGCGGTGATCATGAATCACACACACTACACCGTGTTCCGCCATAAACTCCATAAACGGCAGATACCGCTCCTTGTATTCGCTCATTCCATGGCTGAGCTGCAGAAGCGCCGTCCGCTGTACGCCCTCCTCCGGCTCCACCACAAGCCCGTCAAGCATCAGTCCATCCACCTTCGACTGAATCGTAAAACCTCTTTGCATTGCACCTTCCCCTTTCTTCCAGAACGATGCCGAACTGCCCGAAATTCTAAACCTCCGTGTCCTCCGAAATTTCCGGCGGAACCGCAAACGACAATGTAATCCGATCGTAGCACTCCTCGCACAGATCAAACTCATGCTTTTCCAGGTCCTTCCCGGAAAAGTACCCCCACGTCGTGTCGACCGAGCAGATCCCCTCCAGCAGCATTCCATTCTGTATTTTCATGCTTTTTCCGCAGCAGTTACACACCGCCGCTTCCAGCTCATTTGTGTTTTTGTTGTATTTCCGCATTTTTCTTCCTCCCGTGTATCAAAAAACGTTTCTTTCTTCGTTCCTGACACAAAACAGAAATCAGATTCTCCTGTGTCCTGTCGATTGTAACACATCTTTCCCGCCATTCCTACTGGGAATGAAAGGAAAGTCCTGTGCGTTAAATGCGTATACAATAACAATTTCTCTCTACCTCTTCTGAACCGATTCATCCGTCCGGCTCATCAGCACCGCATCCTCCTTGGGGAGATCGTAATACCCCTTCCTGAGGCCGTCCTGCACAAAGCCAAGACTCTCATACAGATTCCGTGCCGGCGTATTGCCGATGCGCACATCCAGATGAATCACGCGCACCTTTCTCTCCTGCATCCGACGGAACAGCTCTTCCATCAGTGCACGGCCGATGCCGCGTCTTCTCGCTTTTTCTGCCACGCAGACATTTGTGATCTCACTTTCATCAAAGGAAATCAGGATTCCGAGATATCCTAAAATTTCACCGTCCTCCTCTGCTACAAGAAACAGTGCGTCGTCACGGATCAGAAATGTAAAAAATCCGGTTTCTGTCCATGGAATCGAAAAGTTGGCCTCCTCAATCGGCATCACCTGCTCCAGATCGTCGATCTGCATTTCCCGGATTGTGATCATTCGCTCTTCTCTCCGTTTTTCTGTTTTTTCAGCACATCGGCATGCTTCACAGATTCCCGTTCGGCTCTTTCCCGCTCCGCCTGCGATTTTCTCAGGTATTTCGGCTCATGCTCCTCGGCCGTCTGAATCTTTCCTTCTTTATAATAAACCTCAGCCAGTGCTGCGACTGCGGCCGCTCTCTGGCGGTTCACGTGCGCCGGTGCAAACGAAAACGGAATCGTAAGAAGCTCCTGCAATTTTTCCCGGTAAACCGCAACGCCGTCCCCGAGGAAAATCACTTCGTGGTCGAGGCAGTTCAGGCCCTCCGCCAGTGCCTCAATGCTCATCGTATCCTGTTCCCAGACCGTATCGAGACGATGATCCGTGTAGCAGTAAACTCCGGTATAGACCTGGTTTCTTCTCGCATCCATGATCGGGCAGACAAATTTGTTAGTATCCCAGATATTGTACGCGATTGCCGCCGTCGTTGGAATGGAAATCAGTGGTTTTTCAAGTGCCAGACCAAGTCCCTTGGCTGTTGCAGAACCGATGCGAAGACCGGTAAACGAGCCCGGACCTCCGGCAACTGCAATCGCATCGATCGTCGAAAGATCCAGCTCTGTCATGTTCGAGATTTCATCCAGCATCGGAAGCAGAGTCTGGGAATGTGTTTTTTTATAATTTACGGTGTATTCCGCAAGCAGTGCGTCATTTTCAACAACAGCCACCGAAGCCACCAGGCCGGAGCTGTCCAGTGCAAGTATTTTCATGATTTTTTGTTTCCTTTCCGATATTTCCTTCCTGTGCAACTCATTTTGGCAGTCTGCCGGAAACAGGAATCTTTACGATTTCCTTTTGTTTTTCCACCACATTCAGGATTTTTTCTTTTATTCCACCGTAATTTTCCGGTAATCAAACCCTTTTTCGAGGTCTTTTTCTATCGTAATCGAAATCGCACCCTCCGGGATCAGCTCTTCAATCAGTTCTGCCCATTCGATCAGGCAGACACCCTCACCGAAAAAGTAATCATCGTATCCGATTTCTTCCATTTCTTCTATATCACCGATCCGGTAAACATCGAAATGATAAAATGGCAGACGTCCTTCCGTATATTCCTGAATAATGGTAAATGTGGGACTGTTGACTGCCTCTGTGATGCCAAGTCCTTTTGCAAAGCCCTGCGTCAGAACGGTTTTTCCAACACCAAGGTCTCCGTTTAATGTATAAATCTGGCCAGGCTTCGCCGCTTTTCCCAGCTTTTCGCCAAGGGCAAGCGTCTCCGCCGCAGAATTTGTTTCTATGATCATATGCTTTCTTCTCCTCTTTTTCTGCCTATCATTTTAACACAAACAAAAAGGTAATACAACCGCAGAACGAAACCGCTTTTCCTTGTGCTTTTCCTTGTGCTTTTCCTTGCTTTTTCTATCTGTTTTCGCTATACTATGTATCAGAGTTTCGCGGCCCAAAAACGTCCCACTCCTGTTTTTTCGGCCCGGAAAACGCGGTAAAACACGCTCTGCGCTTTTGTCCGCGTAAATCAAAAAGGAAAGAGATCAAAACTGTTATGCTGACTGTAATGAAATTTGGCGGAAGCTCCGTCGCAGATCTTGCGCACATCCGCAATGTAGCACAGCGCTGCATCGAAAAACAGCAGGCCGGAAGCCAGGTCGTTGTCGTTCTCTCCGCGATGGGAAAAACGACGGACGGACTGATTGCAACCGCAAAACAGATTACGGAAAAACCGTCCCGCCGCGAGATGGATATGCTTCTTGCCACCGGTGAACAGGTTTCCGTTTCCCTGATGGCCATAACCATGATTCAGATGGGCGTCAGTGCTGTTTCTTTAAATGCCTGGCAGGTACCGATGCACACGACCTCCGATTATCAGAACGCGCGCTTCAAACGGATCGACACCGAGCGCATCCGTAAAGAGCTGGATGACAACAAAATTGTCATTGTCACCGGCTTCCAGGGGATCAACAAATACGATGATATCACAACGCTCGGACGCGGCGGCTCCGATACGACTGCGGTTGCCCTCGCTGCAGAGCTGCACGCGGATGTCTGTGAAATCTACACGGATGTAGACGGCGTCTACACCGCAGATCCGCGGATTGTACCGAATGCGCGCAAGATGGAAGAGGTAACTTACGATGAAATGCTGGAGATGGCTTCGCTCGGCGCAAAAGTCCTTCACAGCAGATGCGTGGAAATCGCAAAAAAATACGGCGTGGAACTTCTGGTCTGCTCCAGTCTGAACCGGAATTCCGGAACGATGGTAAGGGAGAAAACCAAAATGGAAAAAATGTTAATCAGCGGCGTGGCTGCCGACAAAAATGTGGCAAAAATCCGTGTTGCAGGCCTTGGCAACGATCCGGAGAGCACGTTCCGCCTCTTAAATTTACTGGATCGGAACAATCTGAACATCGATGTCATGATCCAGTCACTCGGAAAGGACGGCACAAAGTCCGTTTCCTTTACCGTTGCAAAGCCGGATATGCTGCGCACGATCGATGTGCTGAACGACAATAAGGATTCGCTCGGCATCAAAAAGCTGGATTATGATGAGAACGTGGCAAAGATTTCCGTCATCGGAGCCGGTGTCCGCTCCCATTCGGGCGTGGCTGCCAAAATGTTCGGCGCGCTCGCCAATGCAGGAATCAATACCGAGATGATTACCACCTCAGAAATCCGCATCACTGCCCTGATCGACGAAGCATACGCAGATCAGGCAATGCGTGCGATCCATGAGACATTCCTGGAACGTGTCTGAAAAAGCCCTTTGATACCAGATTGCTACGTGCTTTGCACTCCAGCAATCATCAAAAACATTCGTAATCCGCTCATTTTTCTTCGAAAAATGGCTACTTACGTCTTATCAAGAAATCGTTTAAAAATCAGGAGGAAAATAATTATGTCTAACCCAATCGTTACAATTACTATGGAAAACGGCGATGTGATGAAAGCAGAGCTTTACCCGGAAATTGCCCCGAACACCGTAAACAACTTCATCAGTCTGGTAAAAAAAGGCTTCTATGACGGTCTGATCTTCCACCGTGTCATCCCGGGATTCATGATCCAGGGCGGAGATCCTGCAGGCACAGGCGCCGGCGGCCCGGACTATTGCATCAAGGGTGAGTTCTCCCAGAACGGATTTGAGAACAACCTCGCTCACACCCCAGGCGTTCTCTCCATGGCACGTACCATGTTCCCGGACAGCGCAGGAAGCCAGTTCTTCATCATGCACAAAGCCGCTCCGCATCTGGACGGCGCATACGCTGCTTTCGGAAAAGTAACAGAAGGCCTGGAAGTCGTAGATAAAATCGCATCCGTCAACACAGACTACAGCGACAAACCGCTGCAGCCGCAGAGAATGGCTACCGTTACCGTTGAGACCTTCGGCGTCGAGTATCCGGAACCGGAGAAATGCTAAGGATGAACGATGAACTGATGTTAGTTGAACCGTCGGAGGAATACTTCGCCGAACTCGCCGCCTACCGGAACGATTTTCTGGAAAACAGCGATTCCATGGACGGCTGCGGACCGCTTCGCCGGTTTGATGATATGAAGGCGTATCTTGAAGATACCATGCGGTATACCAGAGAGGAGACTCTGCCGGAGGGCATGGTTCTCGCAACACAGTTTCTGTGCATCCGCAAATCAGACAACCGCCTTGTCGGCATGATTCAGGTGCGCCACTACCTGAACGATTTTCTGCGCACCTTTGGCGGCCATATCGGCTACTCCGTCCGCCCGTCGGAACGCAGAAAAGGCTATGCCTCCTGGATGCTGAAAAATGTGCAGCCGTACTGCAAAAGCCTCGGCCTTTCCGAAATTCTGGTCTGCTGCCTGGATACCAACGAGGGAAGCCGCAGAACGATCCTGAAAAATGGCGGCCGGTTCGACGGCACCGCTTATCGTGCCGATGAAAACAAAACACTGGAGCGTTACTGGATCACCCTGTGATTTTTAATCTTCCATTTCGCATAGCTCTGAATAGTTTCACAAATTTTTCTTGACATCCATGTCATTTCACTTTATAATTTGGAACTGCAAGCGAACAATTCTGTTCTTATGCAAAATATATGCCCCTGGTAAAAAACCGACGGACAGGCAGGGGTAGTTGCCGAGCGTGGTTAAGAGCCACATTATTGATTGCGTTAAAAGCGCAAATTTTATGAGTTGATTACTTTATAATCGATGCTCTACGACGAGCACATCATCTTATGAAACGGTCAATAAGAGTACGTGACTATATATTTCTGCATAGGAAAACAGGGGGAAGCCTGGATTTTTGTCCATCCCCTGAAGTTTGCACAATACGATCATGTATAAATTTCGATTTTTAGACAGATGATGCACGTCATCTGTCTTTTTTTCGTGCTTATAGCCAAAGATGAACCCAACACCATTTTCTGAAAAAGGAGAACCAAACAATGTCAAAAGTTATGATCATCGGATGCGGCGGTGTTGCATCCGTAGCCATTCACAAATGCTGCCAGAACAGTGAAGTATTTTCTGAAATTATGATTGCAAGCCGCACACTTTCCAAGTGCGATGCTTTAAAAGAAAAGCTGGCTCCGACCACAAAAACCATTATCACAACAGCAAAGGTGGATGCCGACTGCACAGAAGAATTAATCGCCTTAATCAAACAGTATCAGCCGGATGCCGTCTTAAACCTGGCACTTCCTTATCAGGATCTTACCATTATGGATGCCTGCCTTGCATGTAAGGTTCCTTACATTGATACTGCAAATTACGAAGCAGAAAATACGGATGATCCGGCATGGCGTGCAATCTACGAAAAGAGATGCGAAGAGCTTGGCTTTTCTGCTTACTTTGATTATTCCTGGCAGTGGGCCTATATGGACCGTTTCAAGGAAGCCGGCATCACCGGTCTTCTCGGAACCGGCTTTGACCCGGGCGTCACCAGTGTCTTTGCAGCCTATGCACAGAAACACTATTTCGATGAAATTCACACGATTGATATTCTGGACTGCAACGGCGGCGACCACGGATATCCGTTTGCAACCAACTTCAATCCGGAAATCAACCTCCGCGAGGTATCCGCTCCCGGCTCTTACTGGGAAAACGGCCACTGGGTAGAAATTCCGCCAATGTCGATCAAACGGGAATATAACTTCGATGAGGTAGGCGAGAAGGATATGTACCTTCTTCACCATGAAGAAATTGAGGCTCTTGCCAAAAACATCCCGGGCGTAAAAAGAATCCGCTTTTTCATGACCTTCGGCCAGAGCTATCTGACCCATATGAAATGTCTGGAAAATGTAGGACTTCTCTCGACCACTCCGATTACCTTCAATGGACAGCAGATCGTACCGATCCAGTTTTTAAAAGAGCTTCTTCCGGATCCTTCCACTCTTGGTCCGCGCACCGTGGGTAAAACCAACATCGGCTGTATTTTTACCGGTATCAAGGACGGAAAAGAAAGAAGCATTTACATTTACAATGTCTGTGACCACCAGGAATGCTACCGGGAAGTAGAGTCTCAGGCGATTTCCTACACAACCGGCGTTCCGGCCATGATCGGAACCATGATGGTCGTGAACGGCCTCTGGAATAAGCCGGGTGTCTACACCACAGATGAATTCGATCCGGATCCGTACATGGAAGCACTCAACAAGTGGGGGCTTCCGTGGAAGGTCGTAGAAAATCCTGTTTTAGTAGATTAAGCCTATGTATAAGATAAACGAACTGCCAACTCCCTGTTTTGTCATTGATGAAGGCAAACTGGAAGAAAACTTAAAGATCCTGCACCAGGTAGAAGAACGCACCGGTGCAAAAATTCTGCTGGCTCAGAAATGCTTTTCCTGTTTTTCGGAATATCCGCTGATTGGAAAATATATCAGCGGAACGACTGCCAGCGGACTCTATGAGGCGCGGCTTGGCAAGGAAGAAATGGGGCTGGAGAATCATGTGTATTCTCCGGCCTACCGCCCGCAGGATATGGAAGAGCTCGCACAGATCTGCGATCACATTATTTTCAACTCAGAAAAGCAGCTCCGAACGTACCTCCCCGTACTTAAGGCTTCCGGAACCGCAAAAGCCGGACTTCGCATCAACCCGGAATGCTCCACGCAGGAAGGCCATGCGATTTATGATCCCTGTGCGCCCGGCTCCCGCATGGGCATCCGCGCCTGCGATTTTACAGACGAACTGGCCGATCTTGTGGACGGTCTTCATTTTCATACCCTCTGTGAACAGAATTCGGATGATCTGGAAACCACGCTGCGCGCCGTGGAAGAAAAATTCGGCAAGTGGCTTTTTAAAATGAACTGGCTTAACATGGGAGGCGGACATCATATCACCCGTGAGGATTACAATATCGAACGCCTGATTTCCTGTATCAACCATATGAAAGAAACGTATGGTCTTCAGATTTACCTGGAGCCCGGGGAAGCAGTTGCCTTAAACGCAGGCTACAATGTCACAGAAGTTCTCGATATTGTTGAAAATAACGGAAAAATTTTAATTCTTGACACTTCCGCTGCCTGCCATATGCCGGATGTGCTTGAGATGCCGTACCGCCCTCCGCTCAAAGACAGCGGACTGCCCGGGGAAAAGCCTTATACCTACCGCCTTTCCTGCAATACCTGCCTGGCGGGCGACGTAATCGGCGAATATTCCTTCGATTCCCAAATCCGGATCGGTGACAGACTGTATTTTGAAGATATGGCGATTTATTCGATGGTAAAAACCAATACCTTTAACGGAATCCCACTCCCTTCCATCGCGGTGATGGACAAAGCTGGAAACTGCCGAATGATAAAGGAGTTTGGATATGAAGATTTCAAAAACCGATTGTCTTAGAACCCCAAAAGCCGATGGCTTTTACATGCCGGGCGAATTTGATCCCCACGAAGGCACGCTGATGATCTGGCCGTGGCGTCCCGGTTCCTGGAATTACGGGGCAAAAGCGGCAAGAGCGGCATTTGCAGAAATTGCAGAAGCAATTGCCGCTTATGAGCAGGTTTATCTTTTCGTCCGGCCACAGGATAAAGCATCGGCACAGGAACTGCTTTCCTCCGACCGGATTCATCTGATCGAAGCCCAAACGGAGGATGCCTGGGCGAGAGATACCGGCGCTACGTTTGTGATTAACAATCAGGGCGGGCGAAGAGGCATTCAATGGGAATTCAACGCCTGGGGCGGCCAGTATGACGGTCTTTACTCCCACTTTGAGCATGACCGTGAGGTTCCGGAACGAATCTGCAGTTTTCTCGGAGATTCCTTCTATAATGCCCGCCCCTTTGTTCTGGAAGGCGGCTCCATCCATGTTGACGGGGAAGGAACCCTGCTTACGACCGAAGAATGTCTGCTGAGTCCGGGGCGCAATCCTTCTCTTACAAGAGCGGAAATTGAAGAAAAGCTGCGTCAGTATCTTTCGGTCGAGAAAATCATCTGGCTGCCTTTTGGTATTTACAACGATGAAACCAACGGCCATATCGATAATATGTGCTGCTTTGTAAAGCCCGGAGAAGTACTTCTTGCCTGGACAGAGGACGAAAACGATCCTCAGTATGCCAGAAGCAGGGCCGCTTTTGATCTTCTCTCCCATACCGTTGACGCGAAGGGACGAAGCTTTGTAATTCACAAGCTGCCCATTCCAAAGCATCCCATCTGTATTACAGAAGAAGATCTTCTCGGCTATGATTTTGAAGCTGGCGAAGATCAGCGGGAAGCCGGGGAACGCCTTGCCGCCAGCTATATCAATTTTTATCTTGCCAATCACTGTGTCCTTCTTCCCCGTTTCGGCGATGAAAACGATACCGTGGCTGCAGAAATTCTCGGAAAATGCTTTCCGGATCGACGGATCCTCCCTGTCGATGCACGCGTCATTCTGACCGGCGGAGGCAACATTCACTGTATTACCCAGCAGATTCCGGCAAAGAAAAGAGGAAACAGATTATGAGAAATATAAAAATTGCCGCACTGCAGTTTTCATGCTGCAGCCAGGTACAGGAAAATATAGACAAAGCAGAGACCATGGTCCGTGAAGCCGCTTCCAACGGCGCCAATCTCATCCTTCTTCCTGAATTATTTGAAAGACCGTATTTTTGTCAGGAAAAGCGATACGATTATTATGATTATGCCCTGCCTTTGACAGAAAATCCCGCCATCCGGCGTTTTCAGGCTGTTGCCGGAGAACTTGGGGTCGTGATTCCGGTCAGCTTTTATGAAAGGGATGTTCAGCGCCTGTTTAATTCCATTGCCATGATTGATGCAGACGGATCCATTCTTGGCGTTTACCGCAAGACCCATATCCCGGACGATCATTTTTATCAGGAAAAATTCTATTTCACTCCGGGAGATACAGGATTCAAAGTCTTTGAAACACGTTTTGGAACCGTCGGCGTCGGCATCTGCTGGGATCAGTGGTTTCCGGAAACAGCACGATGTATGGCTGTGCAGGGAGCTGAAATCCTGCTCTATCCTACCGCGATCGGAAGTGAGCCGATCCTGAATGTAGACAGCAGCGGGCACTGGCGGCGCGTCATGCAGGGACATGCTGCCGCAAATCTTGTTCCGGTTGCTGCTGCAAACCGGATTGGTACCGAAACCGTAACGCCCTGTGAAGAAAATGGCGGCCAGTCCTCTTCTCTTACTTTCTACGGTTCTTCCTTTATTGCCGATGCAACCGGTGAACTCGTAGCATCTGCCGGAAGAGATACCGAGGAAATCCTGTACGCCTCCTTCGATCTGGATGCCCTGCGCGAAGAACGTTTTTCCTGGGGGCTTTTCCGTGACCGGCGGCCGGAAACTTATCGTATCATGACGAAACAGTAAAGCTCTGTCTCTTCCTGTTGTAACTCTTCCTACAGCGGTGCGCTGCATCACATATTCTAACTACAAAGGAGAACCGCTATGCAATATGGAGTTTTATGTCTGCTGCCGCCTGCGGCGATGCTGATTTTTGCATTAAAAACGAAAAAATCTTTCGAAGCTCTGATTTTCGGAACCCTGGTTGCCTATCTCATCATGTACAAAGCAGCTTTTATCGGACCCTGGTGTGATCTGCTGCTTTC
Source organism: Fusicatenibacter saccharivorans (assembly GCF_015557635.1). Lineage (GTDB taxonomy): Bacteria > Bacillota > Clostridia > Lachnospirales > Lachnospiraceae > Fusicatenibacter > Fusicatenibacter saccharivorans. The sequence continues at coordinate 131,384 of NZ_JADNOP010000008.1, read as the reverse complement.
GGAGATCAGCAACGCAGATAACCAGTATATTCTTCTTCTCTGCGGACTGTTCGGAGGCTTCATCTTCCTGCTCCGCGAGGCAAAAGGAACACTTGGTTTTTCCAACCTGTTAAGCCGCTTCTGTAAAAATGAACGGATCACCATGATGATGTCGGTATTTCTCGGAATCATTATTTTTGTCGATGATTATCTCAACATCATGACCGTTGGAACCTGTATGAAGGATGTCTGTGATAAACGAAAAGTCCCACGCCAGGCCCTTGCCTATATCATTGACTCAACCGGTGCACCTGTCTGTGCACTGATTCCCTTTTCCACCTGGGTAGTTTTTTATTCCGGTGTTTTTATTCAGGAACCGGGCATTCTCAATATGGGCTTTTCCACCGGTATGAGTGTTTACTTAAAAGTGCTTCCTTATATGTTTTATCCGATGACTGCACTTCTGGTTGTGGTTCTGTTTGCCTGCAAACTGATGCCAAAGCTCGGAAAAATGAAAGATGCCTATACCGATCTGGAAAAGAAAGAGAAGACACCGGAGCATCCAAAAATGCACAATGCCCCTTCCGTTGACATTGCCATGGCCGGAATGAGCGTTGATTACCCGCCCGAAAATACCAATACCGGAAATATACTGGATTTTCTGATCCCCATCGGTATTCTGATCGGTGTGACAGTAGCCACGCAGGATATGATGCAGGCGATTATTCTTGCTCTTGCTTCCTGTATGATTCTTTACCTTCCGCGGAAGAAAATGACCTTTACGCGGTACGTGGAACTGTTCTTTGCCGGCTTTGCAGATATTCTTCCGGTTCTCGCCATTCTTCTTGCATCCTTTATGATCAAGACTGCCTGCGGCGAAATGGGACTCTCGGAATACGTCATCAACCTGTGTGTTCCGTATATGAATGCAAAAACACTGGCAGCTATTATTTTTGTTGTCATTGCAGTTCTGACCTTTGTCACCAGCTCTTTCTGGGGAATTGAGGCCGTAGCCGTTTCCATCGTTGTTCCGCTTGCCATCGCCCTTGATGCTAATGTACTTCTGGCGCTTGGCGCTGTCGTATCCGGCGGTGTTTTCGGAAGCCATGCATGCTTCTATTCCGACGCAACGGTTCTTTCCTCCGCGACCTGCGAGATTGACAATATGTCACATGCCGTGTCGCAGTTTCCTTACGTCCTGATCAGTGCTGCTCTCGCCATAGCAGGATTCTTAATCTGCGGAATTTTTGCTCTTTAAAAACACGTTCTAAAATTAAAAAAGTCTTCGACGATCGGATTTTCCCAGATTCGTCGAAGGCTTTTTTTGTTTTTTTATTCTTTTACACTCAACCGCACCAGCGCACGCTGCAACTTGGCTTCGGCAATACGGTATTCTTTGTCTGTCAGACCGCCGTTTGCCAGCGCCTGCTCGGCCCTGTGTTTGGCAGCCTCGGCGCGCTCTGCATCAATATCCTCTTCCCACTCCCAGGTTGTTGCCAGGACACGGCAGACCCCGTTCATCATGGAAAGCATTCCGCCGATGCAGGCGGCATTTCTTCTCGTTCCGTCCTCCAGCACAATATGCGCCTCGCCCATACCGAGTGCAGTGCAGTAATTGCAGTGCCCAGGCAGAATTGCCAGGTCGCCGCTGATGGTTCTGCAGACAACGCGCGCTACGTCACCCTCATAGAGAAGTCCGTCCGGCGTGCCGACACGTAAAGGAAATGTACTCATACGTCATTCCTCCTTTACTGATTCAGTGCTTTTGCTTTTTCAAATACCTCGTCGATGGTACCTGCAAACAGGAAACAGCTCTCCGGAAGATCGTCGCACTCGCCGTCAAGGATCATGCGGAATCCGCGCAGAGTTTCTTTTAACGGCACATATTTTCCTTCCATACCGGTAAACTGCTCCGCTACCGAGAAGCTCTGGGACAGGAAACGCTGTACCTTACGTGCACGGCTGACCGTCAGCTTATCCTCCTCGGACAGCTCATCCATACCCATGATGGCGATGATATCCTGCAGCTCTTTGTATCTCTGCAGCACCTGCTGTACGGCACGTGCTACCTCATAGTGCTCATGGCCTACGATTTCCGGTGTCAGGATACGGCTGGTAGAATCGAGCGGATCAACAGCCGGGTAAATACCCTGGCTGGAGATTTCACGGGAAAGTACCGTCGTGGCATCCAGATGGGTAAACGTTGTTGCCGGAGCCGGGTCGGTCAGGTCATCGGCCGGCACGTAAACAGCCTGTACCGATGTGATGGATCCCTTTCTTGTGGAAGTAATACGCTCCTGCAGTGCGCCCATCTCGGTTGCCAGCGTCGGCTGGTATCCTACTGCGGACGGCATACGGCCAAGCAGAGCCGAAACCTCGGAACCTGCCTGCGTAAATCGGAAAATATTATCAATGAACAGCAGCACATCCTGATTTTTCACGTCACGGAAATATTCTGCCATGGTAAGGCCGGAAAGTCCGACACGCATACGCGCTCCCGGCGGCTCGTTCATCTGTCCATAGACCAGTGCTGTTTTGTCGATAACACCGCTCTCTTTCATCTCGTTGTAAAGGTCATTTCCTTCACGGGTACGCTCTCCGACACCGGTGAAAACGGAAAGTCCGCCGTGTGCCGTTGCCACGTTGTGGATCAGCTCCATGATAAGGACTGTTTTTCCAACGCCGGCACCGCCGAACAGACCGATTTTTCCGCCCTTGGCATACGGGCAGATCAGGTCAACGACCTTGATTCCGGTTTCGAGGATTTCCGTTGCCGGAACCTGCTCCTCGTAGGACGGCGGATCGCGGTGGATCGGCCATTTTTCTGCTGTTTCCGGTGCCGGCTTATTATCTACGGTCTCACCGAGCAGATTGAACACGCGGCCTAAGCACTCCTCTCCGACCGGAACGGCGATCGGGCCGCCCGTGTCGACTGCTTTCGTTCCGCGGACAAGTCCGTCTGTGGACTTCATGGCAATGCAGCGAACCATGTTGTCGCCCGTCTGCTGCGCCACTTCCACAACCAGTTTCTCGCCGTGGTTGTCTATCTCGATGGCATTCAGAAGTGCCGGCAGCTCTCCTTCCGGAAAACGGATGTCCAGAACAGGACCCGTTACCTGCACAACCTCGCCAATGTGTTTTTCACTCATTTAACGACTTCTCCTCACTTTTCTTGTTTCCACTCTTACACGCCTTCCGCACCGCCGACGATCTCCGTGATCTCCTGCGTAATGCTTGCCTGACGGGCACGGTTGTAATACAGATTGAGCTGTTCAATCATCTCCTCTGCATTTCCCGTTGCCGCCTCCATTGCGGTACGGCGTGCCGCAAGCTCACTTGCCACACTCTCACAGATACCGCCGTAGATCAGGCCGCCTAAGTATTCCGGCACAATCGCTTCGAATACCTCGACACCGTTTGGCTCATACAGGATCAGATTCCGGATTTTTTTCGCTTCCGGGTCCTCTCCGTCCTCTTTTGCAATGTCAATCAGAGGCAGGATCGGCACGGAAACCGGCATCTGCGACAGCATCGACACGAATTTTGTGTAACAAAGCTCCACATGTCCGAAGGTCCCTTTCCGGAACTCACGGCACAGTGCGCGCGCGATCTCAAAGCTGTCTGCCACGGAAAGATTTGCGATCTCGGCAAAGCTGTCCGTCAGAATGTCCAGCTTCCGGGATTTTGCATACTCCACTGCCTTTTTGCCGACCGGAACCACACAGATCTCTTTTCCTTTGGCATCTGCCTCAAAGCATCGGAACAGATTGGCGTTGTATCCGCCCGCAAGACCGCGGTCTCCGGCAACCAGCACGTAGCAGCATTTCTCGTTTTTTGCCTCTTTTGCATAAATGGAATAAAATTCCGTGTTTCCTTTTGCAATATCCTGCAAAGTGCGGTACAGCTCCTGAAAATACGGACGGCAGGTATCAGCCCGCTCCTTCGCTTTTCGCAGCTTGGAGGACGCTACAAGTTCCATCGCCTTGGTAATCTGCATCGTGCTTTCGACACTTTTGATCCGCAGCTTTACGGCTTTCATGTTTGCAGCCATAGGCTCCTCCTTCTTTCCTTATTTTGCAGGTCTTGTATTGATAAAGTTTTCGGTGTACGATTCGAGCGCACTTTTCAGCTTCTCCTCGGTATCTGCCTCAAGTTTTCCGGTTGCGGAAATCTCCTGCATCACGGCAGCACCCTCGGCATCGGTATCGAGCCAGGTATACAGTCCGTCCTCATAGGCGCGGACATCCTCAGCTGCAACCTTTGACAGAATTCCTTTCGTTACCGCATAGAGAATAGCAACCTGTTTTTCTACCGAAACCGGTGCATTCTGGTTCTGTTTTAATACTTCCACGATACGCACACCCTGCTCCAGACGCGCCTTTGTATCGGCATCCAGATCGGATCCGAACTGCGCAAAGCTTGCCAGCTCGCGGTACTGGGAATAGATCAGTTTCAGAGTTCCGGCTACCTTCTTCATTGCCTTAATCTGCGCATTTCCACCGACACGGGATACCGATACGCCAGGGTTTACCGCCGGCATAACACCCGAGTGGAACAGCTCTGTCTCAAGGAAAATCTGGCCGTCTGTGATGGAGATGACGTTCGTCGGAATATAGGCAGAAATATCGCCTGCCTGGGTCTCAATGATCGGCAGGGCCGTCATGGATCCGCCGCCGTGTTCATCGTCCAGCTTTGCGGCACGCTCCAGAAGTCTGGAATGGAGATAGAAAACATCTCCCGGATAAGCCTCACGTCCCGGCGGACGGCGGATCAGCAGGGAGAGTGCACGGTATGCAACCGCGTGCTTACTTAAGTCATCATAAATAATCAGCACATCTTTTCCCTGATACATAAAGTACTCGCCCATGGCACAGCCGGAATACGGTACGATATACTGCAGCGGGCTCGCTTCGGATGCCGTCGCTGCCACGACGATGGTGTACGCCATTGCGCCGTTCTTCTCAAGATTTTCTACTAAGGACGCTACTGTCGAACGTTTCTGTCCGATGGCAACGTAGATACAGATCACATCCTTGCCTTTCTGGTTCAGAATGGTATCGGTTGCGATCGTTGTCTTTCCGGTCTGACGGTCTCCGATGATCAGCTCTCGCTGGCCTCTTCCGATCGGAACCATGGAATCGATCGCTTTAATACCGGTCTGCAGCGGCTGATTAACACCTTTTCTCTCACAGATGCCCGGTGCCGGGCTTTCAATCGGACGGTACTCTGCTGCCGTAATCGGGCCTGCGCCGTCGATTGGCTGGCCGAGCGCGTTGACAACGCGTCCGATCATGCCTTCTCCGACCGGAACCGAAACAACCTTTCCCGTTCTTTTTACAAGCTGTCCCTCGCTGATGTTCTCGCCGGAACCGAATAAAACGACAGATACGCTGTTTTCCTCGAGGTTCTGTGCCATTCCATAACTTCCATCCTCAAATTCCAGCAGCTCGCCTGCCATGCAGTTCGAAAGACCGCTGGCTCTTGCGATTCCGTCTCCGACCATCAGAACGGTGCCTGTCTCATCCTGCCGGATCGCATTTTCATAATATTTGATCTGGCTGCGGATGACCTTGGATATTTCTTCTGGTTTCAGTTGCATTTTTTCCTCCTACACCACTGTATCGCTGATTCTTCTGGAAAGCTCGGCCAAACGTCCCTTTACGGTTCCGTCAAACAGCTTTCCGTCGAGCTCCACGCGGACACCCGCCAGAACGGACGGATCGGTTTTCAGTTCCATCACGACCGTTTTTCCGCTCATCGTTTCCAGTTTTTTCTTCAGAAGCTCTTCCTGTTCCTTCGACAGGGATGCTGCACTCGTCACAACTGCCTCGGCAATATTGTGCGCCGCAAAGTATCTGCGCTGAAACGCTTCCTGGCATCCGCCGAATTCCCGGAGAAGATTTTTTTCACACAGCAGTTTGATAAAATTGACCAAATACGGTTCCGCCTGGCTGCCAAATGCCGCGTCGATCAGCCCGATCCGCTCTTTTCGCGGAATCGAAGGCTCCGATAAAAGGCGCGGATACTCCGGATTTTCCCGGAACAGAGCTCGGATCTCCTTCATCTCGGAAAGGATTTCCTCTTCGAGATGCTCCTCCTGGGCCAGCTCATACAGGCTCCCACCGTATACTCTGGCAGTTTCTGTCATGATGCTTCACCTACATTCGATATAAATTCATCTATCAGCTTCTCATGGTCTTTTTCATTAATCTCACGTTCAATGACCTTTCCGGCAATATCCATGGCAATGCCGCCGATCTCGCCTTTGACTTCATTGACCGCTTTCTTTTTCTCCTGGGCAATCTCTTTTTCTGCCTTATTTTTCAGGGCAGCTGCCTGTTCGGAAGCCTCTTTTACGATTTTCTCGCTCTGCAGCGTTGCTGTCTTTCTGGCGCTTTCGAGAATCTCGTTGGCCTTTGCCTTGGCCTCCTGCATATTCTGCTCATATTCCTCTTTGATGGCGTTGGCTTCTTTTTTTGCCGCCTCTGCGTCTGTAATCTCCGCATCGGCTGCCGCACGCCGTTTTTCCAGCATTTCATTGATCGGTTTGAAAAGGAACCGTTTGATCAGATACATCTGGATGAAGAGGTTGCAGATCTGTGCGATAAAAGTCCAGGGGACAATTCCTACCAGTTCCTGAACCTGCATAGTTTCTTTCCTCCTAGCAATCATTTACTCCTTGCAACTATTTCAGGAAGTTCATGAACATTCCCGGTGCTACGAAGATCAGAAGCAGGCCGGTTACGAAACCGTAAATACCTGTGGTCTCTGCGATCGCACAGCCAAGAAGCATCGTACTTGTTACATCACCTTTGCATTCCGGCTGACGTCCGATTGCCTCAAGTGCCTTTGCTACGGCGTTACCTTCACCGATACCAGGTCCGATACCTGCGATCAGGGAGCATCCTGCGCCGATTGCGCATCCTGCGAGAGCGATACCTTTTGCTAAAATCTGAAAATCCATCTTGTTTTCCTCCTGTATTTTCTTTTTGTAAACCTCATTTTTTAATCTCTTTAGCCTTCCTCTGCTACATTCGCAATGTACATGACAGTCAGCATACAGAAAATAAAGGCCTGCATCACGCCGGAAAACCAGTCAAAGTAGACCGACAGAACAGCCGGAACACCGACGTCCAGAATCGGGATCTGTGAAAGAGTTCTTCCGAGCACGCCGGGAAGCAGTCCCAGCAGCTTTCCGCTTGCCAGTGCCAGAGATCCGTAGATCAGGGCATTGATAACAACGCCGGAAAGGATGTTTCCAAAGTGACGGCACGCCATACTGATCGGCGTTGCGAGCTCCGACAAAACGTTAAACGGTGTCATAACCGCAATCGGAGTCGTGAATCCTTTCAGATATCCGCCAAAACCGTTGGTTTTGATCTTCTGTGTGGTGATCATGATGAAAACCACAACAGCCCAGGCCGCCTCGGTGGAAAGATCTGCTGTCGGACTTCGAAGTCCGATCAGGCTGATCAGGTTCGAGACAACGCTGGTCGCGAAAAGCGCCGACACAAAAGGAATCAGATAGCGGAATTTTTCTCCCATGTTGCCGATGACGAATTTATTTGCGGTCTCCACAATCATTTCTGCCACCGCCTGGCGTTTGGAGATGTTCCGTATCTTCAAATCTCTTGTGAGCCAGATGCAAAGTCCGGTAATGAGTGCCATTACAATCCAGCTTACCACCAGCGTTTCGCTGATCTGAATTTTCCCGAACAGCGGAAAATCGATCGGGATCGTAAAAAAGACTTTTGCACCGGAGATATCAACCTCCATTCTCTTTTCTCACCTCCTCTGTATGAGATAAAATAAAAAATTTGAACCTTTTGTCAAAGCGAATCTTCACAATCCGCTTCGCTGCTTGCTCATAACCGAATCGCTGCTTCGCAGTTTCGGCTTCAAAACGCCGTCCCGTCTTTGCGGCTTTCGCCAAAGATCAGGTTCAGCGCTTTATGCTGTTTTTTATGCCCTTCAGCTTGATGGCCGTTCCCGGAATTAAAAGCGGCAGGATTCCTGCGGCAAACTGGAAGCATGGAAGCACAATCGCCAGAATTGCCCAGAGCATCTGCATCAGGTTTCTCTGCGAATAGCTTGCCTGCATCCGCCGTTTTGCTCCCGCCTCGTCTGTCTCGGACACTGCTTTTTGTACTGCCATGCCCATCAGGAAAAAGTTCAGCACCGCAACGGCACCGCCTCCGATTCCCCCGAGGATCACCCGATAGTCAAATGGGATTTTTTCCGGCCAGATCAGGTGCAGGATCAGAAACCCGACCCACATCACAACCACGCCGACAACAGTATAGATGGCAACATTTTTCGTCTCCTTTTTTACGGCCGGTTGGACCTTGTCTCCGAAATTGCTCATATCGCCTTGTTTCCTTTCTAAGGGATTTTCCCCTTAAAATCAGTCTGAAATCTTTTCTCTGCCACTTGATCTTCGTCAACTGTGAAAACTTTTTCAGACACGTTCTAAATATGTCGGTTGAAAGACACCCTCTTTTTCTTCTTTTTTCCGTCCGGCTCCGTCTCGATGCGTTTCTGATGCCGCAGAACGCTCTGCCCGAATTTCCAGGCTGTCACGGCTCCGCCTCCGATCCCAAAGAAAAATCCGATCAGATAAATCCATGTTCCAACCGAAAAGCGGTCGCAAAGCCACCAGCAAAGTGCCAGACAAAGAAAAAGAGGCGTCACAAGGGACAGTCCGAATTGTGTCAACATTGTGAGATTGGTAATCATCCCCGTCCACTTCTTCATATCCTGTCCCTTTCTGCCGCCTCTTTTTGTCAGACCCTCGGATCTGTGTCTTGTTTCATTTTCCCCAAAACACACTTCCATTTTTGTAACCACTTAGTCAGATTGTACCATAAACGTTTTCATAAGACAAATGAATTTGTATATTTTCCAAATTATTTATTTTTATTTACATTCTTTTCATAATAATTGGAACAATTTTCTCATTTTGTCCCATTGTAAAATTGCAGCGTTCACCTCGCTTCTTATTTTTTGAAAAAAACTGCGGTTTTATTCCACACATACTGCCGTTTTTTCTTTCCAACCGGAAAGCTGATAGCTTACCTCATAGTGTCCCGGCTCCAGCAGGTATCTGCCGTTTTCTTCTGATCCGAGCACTTCTGCAACCGCTTCTTTTTCACTTTTGGCAACCATTGGAAGTACGGCCTCTGCGGTACAGTCGAACGGAACATCCATGGTGATGGTCACGTGCTCTTTGTCGGAAAGCTCCCAGCGAATGCTGTACATTCCCGATGCAGAATCATATTTTGCCTCTGCATACCTCAAATCCCAGTTCAGCGTCGGTGCAAACTGTACGGTCCTGGCACCCGGATGGGATTCCATCGTGTTGATGCCAGCAACGTGACGGAACATCCATTCCTGGATGGAGCCGTAAGCATAATGGTTCATACTGTTCATGCTGATGCCGGAAATCGTACCGTCCGTAAGAAGGGAATTCCAGCGTTCCCAGACGGTAGTTGCACCAAGCTTAACCTCATAAAGCCAACCCGGAAATTCCTCGTTCAGCAACAGTTCGTAGGCGAGATCGTTCATGCCGTTGTCTGTCAGCACGTTATTCAGCAGCGGGGTTCCGACAAATCCTGTTTTCAGTTTGTGGTTACTCTGCTCAAACAGCTTCAGAAGCTGCCGTTTTGTCAGCTCTTCGTTCTTTGACAGATGGTATTTCAGCGTCAGCAGCAGCGCCGTCTGTGTTTTGATGCAGCAGCGGCCTGTTGCGCTGTAATATTCTTCCTGTACCACAGCAAACTGCTCCTCGGACAGCTTCTGATACTTCTCCTGCTCCTCGCGGTATCCCAGCACACCGGCTGCTTTTGCCACGATTCCTGCGCTGATCGCATAATACAGGTTTGCAATAAACTCCTCGTCCGTTGCACCCATGACCTGCTCCGCTCCCTGTACCGGATTGTCCAACGCAAGCCAGTCGCCGAAGTGGAAAATATACCGCCAGCCGTGGTTATCCCCATCCACTTTCGTGATGTAATCCACCCACGATTTCATGCTCACAAACTGATCTTCCAGAATACTCTTATCCCCGTAAAACAGATACAGATTCCACGGAATGATGCACGCCGCATCGCCCCAGACACACGCTGCATCCTCGACGCCGCACGACGGCACCACGTACGGCACCTTTCCGCCGAGCACGCTCTGCTCTTTTGCCATGTCGTACAGGTATTTTGCATAGAATGCATACGTATCTTCGAGATACATCGCCGTCGGCGAGAACACCTGCGCATCACCCGTCCATCCCATGCGCTCATCACGCTGCGGGCAGTCGGTCGGAACATCTACAAAATTGCACTTTAATCCCCAGCGCACATTACTGATGAGTTGGTTGACCAAATCACTTCCTGTTTTCATCCAGCCTGTCGCGGTGATGTTGCTGTAATAAGAAAGACCCGTGAAATCCTCTTTTTTCAGATCCGGAATGCCTTCGATCTTCACGTAACGGTAGCCGTAGAACGTAAAATGCGGCACAAGATCCATTTCGGTTCCATCGGAAATATAGATGTATTCGGATTTTGCACTCCGCAGATTGTCATTGTAGAAATTGCCGCGTTGCAAAATCTCACCTGTCTGAACATGAATTTTGGTTCCTGCCGGCACGTTGACATGCAGCTTGAAAATTCCCGTAAACTCCTGCCCCATATCGAAGACCAGCTCGCCGGCCGGAGTATGAAGCAGTTCTTTAGGTTCAAACGTCTCATGAATCGTCACCGGAAGGCTCATGCGTTCCGTCAGTTCTCCTTTTGGTGCCTCACAAAAAACCGCCTTCTCCAATGGCAGTTCCGACAGCGTGTCGTCCCGGTGCTCACCGTCGTAAAGATTCGAGAATGCAATTTTACTGCGCCGCACCTGCCACGATTCATCCGTGCCAATCACCTCTTCCGAACCGTCCGCATACGTCAGATGCAGCTCCGCAATCAGCTTCCACTCATTGCCGTAAAATCCCTTGTCCTCAAACGCACTGAATCCAAACCGCGCCTTGTACCAGCCGTTTCCAAGCAGCACACGGAGCATTCCCTGTTTTGAAACCTCCTCTGTCACATCATACGTCTGATACTGTACCCATTCATTGTAATCATTGCTGTACGGCGTCAGGTACTCATCCCCGACACGCTTCTCATCCACATACACCTCATACAGTCCAAGTCCGCAGACATACAGCCTGGCCTTCGCTACCTCTTTTGCCGGAACAATTTCTTTTTCAAAATATGGATGACGGTTCTCCTTACTGTCACAGGAAATCCATTTTCCTGTCCATGCTTCATTCCGTTTTCCGGTCTCAAAAAACTGTACTTCACTCACCGCCGTCTCCCCGGCATCACTGCCCGCTTCCACGTTCCAGTAATACCGCGTTCTCGGCTCCAGATCCAGCTTCACCGGATAGAAAAGACTGCTCGCCTTATCATCCTCTCCGGAATCAAACAGCAGATGCTCCATCGCTGCATCCGATGCTACACGGATTCTCGCATAGCTCTGTTTTTTTCCTTCCGCGTCTTTCACTTTCCAGGAAAAGACCGTTCTCTCCATCCGGAACCCCATTGGATTTTCCAGATGATTCACCTGTGCGTGATAAATTTTCATTTCAATATCCTCCTCCATCTTATTTTTGAAAATTCCCCCATTTTTTCTCATTTTATCATGATCCCTTTCGAGAAAAAAGGTTCTGTTTTGCAGGAAAAAACATCTTTATTTGCACCATTTCCTGCCCACCAGACATCTCCCCGGATTGCCAGAAAGTATGGGACATTTTCCCTTTTTCGGGCTACACCGAAACTAATAAGAGCCTGTGCTTTCCTTTCCCCTCCGCCGCAGTGCGATCCTGCCCGGAGGGCTTTTGACTTTACAGGAAAATTCAACGAAGTTTCCTGTAAAGTAAAAAAATGCCGGATTCTTTGAACCGCCCCAAGAAATCAGATTTTTTAGATCTAACTTTTTAGGACGGTTCATCCGACATTTTTCCGGAATTTTCCGGCTCTATCTTCAGTTTCTATCTTCAGTTCAGCAATTCATCCGCCAGCGTTCTCTTCGGCACATCTACCAGATGAATCTCCTCCGCCGGTTTTCCAAACGCCACAATCAAAAGCGGCCGGATCTCCTCTGGCAGTCCAAGCACTTCCATCACCTCGCCCGCCTGAAAATTCCCGATCATGCAGCCGCCAAGCCCCTGCTCCACAGCCGCAAGCAGCATCGTCTGCGCCACAATCCCGACATCCTTCTGATACCGGTTCAGATTCTCATCAATCCCCTTATCCTGACAGATCACAACAAAACCCGTCGGCCGTTTCCCCGGATGCGGCAAAACCATCTCCGGCAGCGCCCGCGCCCACTTCGTCAGTCCCTGCACCTTCTCCACTTCTTCCGGCTCCCACGCCAGAAAATACTTCAACGGCTGCTTATTCACACTCGAAGGACAAAGCCGCGCGCAATCCACAAATCCTTCCAACGTCTCCCGCGAAATCCGCACCGACTCATCAAAACCACGATAACTCCTGTTCTTCAACACCAGATCCTTTAACATCTTTTCATCAGCCTCCTGTCTTAATTTTTTTCTATCTCCACTCTACCACACCTCCCACCCCCTATCAATCACCTTTTTCTCATTTTCCCTCTTGACATACTTTGATATTCAAAGTATTATATATCTAGTTTTCAAAACCACATAGTAAGGTTTTTTACATTACATTTTTACCAATACCAGATCCCGTGCCCGCCGCCGCGCCGGGGATGTTCCTCCAGGATGGCGCGGTTTCGGAGGCCAGGAAACTCTAAGGCTTTGGGATTTTGCTAAGGGCGCTTGAAAAAACGGCGAACTCGCTGCACTCAGACAGTGCCGTTTTTTCAAGCAACGCAAAATTCCATAGCCTAAGAGTTTGCAGGCCTCCTGCAAATGCGCCATCCTGGAGGAACATCCCCGACACGGCGGCGGGCACGGGATCGTCCATTTATCAAAAAGGAGAATTCATATGTTACCAAATTTAAAAATAGGAAATCTCACCGCCAAATACCCCATCATCCAAGGCGGAATGGGCGTCGGCATCAGCCTCTCATCCCTCGCCGGTGCCGTTGCCAAAGCCGGCGGAATCGGCATCATCTCCGCCGCCCAGCCCGGCTGGCGCGATCCGGAATTCGCGCGTGATCCCTTAAGTGCCAATCTCCGCGCACTCGCCTTCCACATCCGCCGCGCCAAAGAAATTTCAAACGGCGGCATCATCGGCGTCAATATCATGTGCGCCCTGACCCACTACGAGGAATACGTCCGCTGCTGCATCGAAAACGGAGCCGATCTCATCATCTCCGGGGCCGGTCTCCCGACCGATCTGCCAAAATACACAAAGGGAAGCTCCATCAAGCTCGCCCCTATCGTTTCCCCTCCCCGGACTGCCAAGGTTCTTCTGAAGCTTTGGGACAATCACTATCACCGCGTTCCTGATCTCGTTGTCATCGAAGGTCCTGCAGCCGGAGGCCATCTCGGCTACTCCGCCGAAACCGTGGAAGAAACAGCACGGCGCGGCTACGATGACGAAATCCGGGAAATTCTGCAGATTGTACATGTCTACGAAGAAAAATATGCCTGTACCATCCCCGTCGTCTTTGCCGGAGGCGTCTACACCCACGAGGATATCCTCCACTATCTGTCGCTTGGCTGCGCAGGCGTCCAGATGGCTACCCGTTTCGTTGTCACGGAAGAATGCGATGCCGATCCCCGCTACAAACAGGCATACCTGAATGCAAAAAAAGAAGATATCACGATCATGCACAGTCCGGTCGGCATGCCGGGCCGCGCAATCCGCAATCCGTTTCTGACGGAACGCGAACAGGAACGGGAAAAAATCTCACACTGCTACCAGTGCCTCAAAAAATGCGACAAAGCCTCCATTCCCTACTGTATTACCACTGCCCTGACCCGCGCTGCCGATGGCGATACCGACAACGCTCTCCTTTTCTGCGGAGAAAATGCATGGCGTCTCGATCACATGACCACCGTGCCGGAGCTGATGGCGGAACTGGCCGGGGAATCCCTGCCGGACAGCAAAAAATAAAAAATTTAGTAGTGACTTTCCTTCCCAATAATGTTACAATCTTCTTTATGGTGTCAGCATAAAAAATCTTCAAGAACTGACCATAAACCCAAAATTTTTGTAACACACAAAAGGAAGGAACTCTATGAACAAACACAACAAATCCCGCAGCTCGTTTTCCGGCAAAATCGGTTACGTGCTGGCTGCAGCAGGCGCTTCCGTCGGACTTGGAAATATCTGGCGTTTTCCCTACCTCGCAGCAAAATACGGCGGAGGAATTTTCCTCCTCATTTATATCCTGCTGGCGCTCACCTTCGGCTACTCCATGATCGTTGCCGAGTCCGCCATCGGACGCATGACACGAAAAAGCCCGGTCGGCGCTTTCCAGTCGTTCGGCAAATCGAAATGGCTTTCCGCCGGGGGCTGGATCAACGCCATTATCCCGATTCTGATCGTTCCATACTACTCTGTCATCGGAGGATGGGTCATCAAATATCTGATCGAATACGTGAAGGGCAACAGTACCCTGCTCGCAGAGGACGGCTATTTTTCCGGCTTCATCTCAAACGGAGTTTCCACAGAGCTCTGTTTTGCCGTTTTCTGCCTTATTACGGTCGCCATCATCTACGCCGGTGTGCGAAACGGCATTGAACGCGTTTCCAAGGTGATGATGCCGATTCTGATCGTCCTTTCCGTTATCATTGCCGTTTATTCCGTAACAAGACCGGGCGCACTGGCAGGCGTGAAGTATTTCCTTGTTCCGAACCTCAAAAACTTTTCATGGATGTCCGTTGTTGCCGCCATGGGACAGATGTTCTACTCCCTCTCGATTGCGATGGGTATTCTGATCACCTTTGGCTCCTACATGAAAAAAGACACCTCGATTGAGGATTCCACACGCAACGTCGAAATCTTTGACACTGCCATTGCGATCATGGCAGGCCTGATGATCATTCCTGCCGTCTTTGCCTTCTCCGGCGGAAATCCGGATACCCTGCAGGCAGGACCTTCCCTGATGTTTATCACCATCCCGAAGGTATTCGCCAATATGGGCTTTGGCACTGTGATCGGTATTCTGTTTTTCCTTCTGGTGCTGTTTGCCGCACTGACCAGCTCCATCGCACTGACAGAAAGCGCCGTTTCCACCTTTGAGGATGAGCTCGGCTGGGGTCGTAAAAAATCGACCGTTCTGATCGGCGTTATCATGATTGCGCTCGGAACGCTCTCCTGCCTTGGCTACGGACCGCTTTCCTCTGTCACCATTCTTGGAATGCAGTTCCTGGATTTCTTCGACTTCCTGACGAACTCCGTGATGATGCCAATTGCTGCCATTGCCATCTGTCTTCTCGTTTCGAGAGTCATTGGTGTGGCGAAAATCGAGGAAGAAATCATCCATGGCGAGAGCCGCTTCCGCAGAAAGAAAATCTTTCTTGTCATGATCCAGTATCTCTGCCCGGTGTTTGCACTGATCATTCTGTTCAGTTCCGTGGCAAATGCATTCGGCTGGATCACCATGTAATGAATCTGTAAACGATGAAAAAAGATTGTTTTCGAAACACGATTACGATTTCGAAAACAATCTTTTTTTATCCAAATCTGTCACACCAGCATCAGGAATCCGTCAGCAGCAGAATATCTTCCTCCTTCAGATACAGCTCCTTTGGAATCCCCATTTCCGGGCTCCAGTCTGTTTTTGCGATCTTCCACTGCAGCCAGCTGCATTCGGCATTCTTCCGGAACGAAATGTTCCATTCAAACGGATCTTCCCAGATTTCGGATTCGTTGACCGGAAATACATTTTCCTCACCCGGCCTTTCTACTGTGGCCAGAAAATGTGCCCGGATGCCGACTGCGCGGATATCGTCTGCAATTTCCCGCTCCTTTACGTGCAGCGTTACGCCCCAGTCCACGGCCCGCAGCGTGTGCGCATCCACCCGCTCGGCCGCCGAAATGTTCTTGCAGCCCGACAAAATTGCCGCTGTGCGCGTCTTCGGATTCTGGAAAAATTCCTTCAGCGGTTCCATGACTTCCATCTTTCCCCGGTTCATACAGCTGACCGTATCGCAGAGGCGGTACACCTCATCGCGGTTGTGTGATACGAAGATGACCGGTTTTCCGGCCTCCTTCAGATGTTTGTACATCTCCTGCTCCAACTGCCATTTCAGATAGGTATCGAGCGCTGAAAACGGCTCGTCGAGCAGAATCAGCTCCGGCTCTGCTGCGAGCATCCGTGCCATCGCGACGCGCTGTTTCTGTCCGCCGGAAAGCTGTCCCGGGATCTTTTTCTCCAGCCCTTCCAGCTGAAACTGGCGGATCAACGATTCCGTCCGGCTCCGGTCCGGCCGTTTTCCCATGCCTGCCTCAATATTCTGCACAACATTCATATGCGGAAACAGGGCGTAATCCTGGAACATATAACCGACTTTCCGCTTCTGCGGCGGCAGATTGATTTTTTTCTCCGAATCAAACAGCACCTTGCCGTCAAGGACAATCCGCCCTTCATCCGGCTTTTCGATTCCGGCGATACACTTTAAGGTCATGCTTTTTCCACAGCCCGACGCGCCGAGAATCGCAAAAATCTCCTGCTCCGCCCGGAACTGCATATGCATAAAAAAGCCGTCCAGTTTTTTCGTAATATCTACTTCAAGCGCCATGATTTATCCTCTCTACCACTGTTTCTGATTTTTCTTTCTCCGGTTACCCAGAAGGTTCATCGCTGTCATCGTAAGGAATCCGACGAGCAGTACGACAACAGACCAAAAACCCGCCGTTTTATAATCCCCGTCCTGAATCACCATTGCGATTTTCTGGGAAACGGTACCCGTCTTTCCCGGAATATTTCCGGCCAGCATCGACGTCGCACCGTACTCACCGAGCGCCCTTGCAAATGCCAGTACCGTACCGGAGAGCACGCCGGGACCTGCCGATGGGATGACCACTTTCCAGAAAATCTTCCACTCCGACATACCAAGCGTCCGCGCCGCATAGATCAGGTTCGTATCCACCTGCTCAAATGCCGCTCTCGTATTGCGGTACATCAGCGGAAACGCGATAATCGTTGCCGCCAGAATACAGCCAAGCCATGTCTGTACTGCCTTGATACCGAAATTCTCATACAGTGCAGCACCAAACGGACGGCGGAGGCTGAAAATCAGAAGCAGGAAAAAGCCTGCAACGGTCGGCGGCAGAATCATCGGAAGTGTCAGAAAGCCGTCAATTACGGCACGCGCGCCGGGACGCAGCTTCATCACCGCACGCGCGGCAAAAATACCAAAGAAAAAGGACAGAATCGTCGCCACAATACCGGTCTTGATCGAAATGACAAGCGGGCTCCAGTCCAGTGACTGTAAAAAATCCAGTATTTCCTGCATAACATTTCCTTTCTATCCATGGCAGCCCTGCATACCTGCATCACGCATCCTGCCCGGATTTTCTCTGATGCAAAACCACCGTCCGTAGAAACGAAATCTTTCTTTTTCGGACGGTGATTCCAAATCCCTGCTGTTTTTTGTGGGATCTTCTTTTTATTCTGCCTCTGTATCAAAGTAATAATTCCGGAAGATGGCGGCTGCCTCATCAGAAGTCAGAAACTCTACGAAGTCTTTCGCTGCTGCCTGCTCGGTCTCATCTGCCTCTTTGTTGACAACCTGTGCTGCCGGGTAGATGACATTTCCGGTCAGATCGTACGGAACGACCTGCAGAACCTTCAGACGGTCCTCCAGACCGTAGGTATCGGAATAATAAACCGTACCAACCTCGTTGGATCCCTCTGCAACTGCGGAAGTAACGGCTCCTACGTTTGCACACTCATTGATTTCCACGCCGCCGAGCGCTTCGGAAACCTGCTGGGTTGTGATAGCCGATACGTCGTCTGCTTTCTCCAGAATGCCTGCATTGACCAGTGCTTCTCTTGTGTATTTTCCAACCGGAACGGAACCGTCTGCCAGTGCGATGCTGGATGCCTTGTTCAGATCCTCCAGGCCCGTAACTTCTGTATTGTTTCCCTCATAGGTTACAACGCAGACCTGATTGTTTACGATATTGTGGCGGGTTCCCTCAACCAGAAGATTCTCTTCCTCAAGCTGATCCATCTGTTTTGCTGCTGCGGAGAAGAATACGTCGCAGGATGCACCCTCTTCGATTTGTGTCATCAGGGTTCCTGAGCTGTCATAGTTTCCAACCAGTTTGACATTCGGCTGGGTCTTATTGTACTCGCTGATCAGCGTCTCCATTACGGAGTTCAGGCTCTTTGCGGCAAATACGGTGACAGTGGTATCGTCAAATACTTCGCCGTCTGCTGTGCTCTTGGCGCTGGATGCGCTCTCTGCTTCCGAAGAAGCGCTGGATGCAGATGTGCTCTCTGCCTTGGAGCTGCTCTTACTGGAAGAATCTGTGGAATTGGAAAATCCGCATGCGGCAAGAGAAAGTGCCATAGCTGCCATCAGAAGAATGGATACGGTTTTCGTTTTCATGATAATTGACTCCTCATTTTGTATATTTACGTATGAAGCGCCGGATGTGCACCTTTTCGTTTTCCGGTTTTTGCTGACCGGATCTGAATGAGCTGTGCGGCAATGCTGATTGCAATCTCCGCCGGCGTCTCGCTTCCGATCTCGATTCCGATCGGGGCATAGACACTGTCGAGCTGTTCTCCGGTAAAACCCTGCGCTTCCAGTTTTTCGCGCACATACTTTGTCTTTCTGCGGCTTCCCACCACACCGATGTACGACGCGCCGGTGCGAAGCGCAAACGCCTCGGCATCCGCATCGCACCGGTGGCCGCGTGTCACAATCACGAGATAATCATTTTTCCGGATCGAAAGAATCTCGTCCAGTTTCGTAAAATCCACCAGCATGGTCTGCCCGGCATCCGGGAACAATGCTTTGTCCACATATTCCTCCCGGTCATCGAGTACGATACAGCAGAAATCCAGATGATGCAGCACCGGAACGAGTTCCTGGGCCAGATGGCCGCCGCCGAACAGATAAACCTTTCCGTCGTAGCAGAATTCCTCGGCGTAATACGTTTTCCCGTCCAGTTCCAGAATCCGGCAGTGGCCCGCTTTTTCCTGTGCCGCCGGAAGCATTTCCCACGCTTCTTTTTCCAGCACGCGGATGCCGGTTCCGTCCAGCGCAAAAAAAATCCAGTAACTGCGGTACTGCTCCTGCGCCGCAAGTGCCTGCGCCAGACTTTCTGCTTCGCCGTGCGCTCCATTCATAAAATAGAAGCACACCTTCACTCTGCCGCCGCAGACCATGCCAAGCCCCTTCCCCTCTCCGGTTCCGAGATCGTATTCTCTGTATTCACTTTTCTTCTCCTGCACCAGCTCCTGCGCATGCAGAACCGCCTGATATTCCAGGTTTCCGCCGCCAATAGTTCCGAAAACCCGTCCTTCCCGGCCGACCAGCATATAGGCGCCCGTCGTGCGCGGAATGGAGCCGTCCCCTTCGGTGATAAAGGCAAGAACCGTGTCCTGTCCCTCTTCCAGCTGTGCAAGCAGTTTCCGGTAAAGTTCGTCCATGTTTCCTCTCCTTGTGTCTGATCTCTGGTCTACTTTTCCGTCACCAGTTCGATGGTGTCACCCTTTTGAATCGTGCCGCCGCGCAGCACCACCGCGAAAACGCCCTCCCGCGGCATGATGCATTCACCCATACGTTTGAAAATCTCGCAGTGGCTGTGGCACTCCTTTCCGATCTGCGTCATCTCAAGCAGCGCATCCCCGCAGGAAAACCGCGTGCCGACCGGCAGATTCCGGAAATCATATCCTTCCACGATCAGGTTTTCCCCGAAGGCGCCGAGCGGAATATCCGCCCCCTTTGCACGGAAGGCTTCTATTTTTTCATACGACAAAAGGCTCACCTGGCGGTGCCAGTGCCCGGCGTGTGCATCGCCCTCGATGCCCCAGTCTTCCACCAGCTTCGCCGTTTCCACCTCGTGCTTTGCCGTTCCCCGTTTTTCACTGATACAGATTCCTATGATTTTTCCCATTTCTTTTGTTTCCTCTTCTTTTCGAACCGCCGTCATTTCATCCGCCGATGCCGGACATCAGGTGGTGCTCTGTCATATCCTTCGGCCGCTCAAAGCAGTGTTCCATCGGCTTTTTTAAGATTGCCTGTGCCATCACATCCCGCAGATCCGCCGCCGTTCCGTTCTGCAGAACCTCCCGCAGATCCACGCCGTTCTCATAGCAGAGACAGAGCTTTAAAAAGCCGCGGCTTGTCAGCCGTACGCGGTTGCAGCTTCCGCAGAACTTTCCGTGGATCGCGCTGATAAAGCCGACGGGCATCGACAGCTTTTCGTACCGCACATAAGCCGCAGGACCGTTTCCTTCTTTTTCCTGGTCCGGCGTACATGCCCCATACCACTGTTCCAGCTCTGTTTTCAGCGCCTCATTCGACGGACCCACGTACGATTTTCCGGCGCCCACCGGCATCACCTCGATGAACCGCACCGGGACTTTTTCCTGCTCTGCAAATTCAATCAGTTCCTGCGCATGCAGTTCTTTTCGATGCACCGCATTCAGCTTCACTAAAAGACCCGCCTCTTTGGCCGCGCAGATGCCCTGCTTTACCTGCTCCAGCGCATCGCGTCCGGTAAGCGCCGCAAACTCTGCCGCATCCACTGTATCCAGGCTCACATTCACACTGTCACAGCCAGCCGCCTTCAGATCCCTCGCACACGATGCCAGGCGCACGCCATTCGTCGTGATCCCAACGGATGCGGTGCCCGGCACTGCTTTTATTTTCTGCACCAGCCCCACGCACTCTTTTCTTACCAGCGGTTCCCCTCCGGTAATCCGGTAATGCGTGATGCCAAGCCCAGCCGCGGCGTGCACAATCTTCAGCATCTCTTCGACGGTAAGCGGTGGATTCTGTTCCGCCTGCTCCAGTGCACAGCCCGCCGCACTCTCCGGCATACAGTACCGGCATCTCAAATTGCACGCGTCCGTGATGGAAATCCGCAGGTAATCTATCGTTCTGTCATACTGATCCTTCATCGTTTATCTGCCTTTTCCAAAACCGCAGTTCGGGAAGGTGCAGACCTTGCAGTTCAGGCAGAGACCGCCCTCGCCAAGACCGGCCAGCTCCTCCGCTGTCACCTCATCATCTGCAATGAGGCGCGGCAGGACAAGATCGAAAATCGTCCGTTTCGAATACATGACGCATCCCGGCAGGCCGACGATCGGTGTTCCATTTTCGGCATACGCCAGAAGGAACATGGCTCCCGGCAGCACCGGCGCGCCGTAGGAAACGATGCGTGCTCCGGTATTTTTGATCGCCAGCGGCGTCTTGTCGTCCGGATCCACACTCATTCCTCCGGTGCAGAAGACAAGATCGGCACCCGCTTCCATCGCGCGGCGGCATCCGTCTGTGATCTTCGATGCATCATCATCGTAAACCTCATGAAAGATCATCTCCGCGCCGAATTCTGCCAGCTTTTCCTGGATAACCGGTGTGAAGGTGTCCTCGATCCGATGGTAATACACTTCATTTCCCGTTGTCAGAACCGCAAATTTTTTCTTGTGGAACGGCTTTAAGGTCAGGATCGGCCCGTAGGAACAGACTGCCTGTGCCGTCTCCATCTTCTCTTTTTTGATGACGAGCGGAATAATTCTCGTTCCCGCCAGTTTGTCGCCTTTTTTCACGTATGTATCACCGTGGCGCGTCGCAATCATCATCTCGCCGAGGCTGTTTACTTTTTTCAGCTTCTCGCGGTCCACTTTCAAAAGGCCGTCGCAGTCCGCGATCAGTTCAATTTTTCCTTCTTTGACATCGGACGGATGCATGTGATCGTTTTTACACATATCGTAAAGAATCTGTGCCGCCTCATTTTCATGCAGCATTGTATCGTCCTTTTCCCAGATGTAAATGTTGTCCTTTCCGACACTTAACAGCACCGGAATATCTTCTTCTGTAATGATGTGGCCTTTGCGGAATACCGCATCTTTTGTCACACCTTTGATAATCTGTGTAATATCGTGGCAGAGCACCTGGCCTACCGCGTCTTCTGTTTTCATCAGTTTCATCTGAAACGCCTCACTTTTTCTATTTGAATCTATTCCAGTTCCCCGCAGATCACTTCCAGCACGCTTCCGGCGATGCACCGCGCCTTATCGGAAATCGTGAAGCAGTTCTGCAGTTCTTCTTTCCGCGGATCGATGTCCGCAATCTTAAATCCCTTCGTCACCGGATAGCCGTCGCGGATCAGCCCGCGCAGCAGACCGGAGAGAGATGCTTCCACAGGTACCGTCCCGTTTTCTGTCTCAATCTCTGCAATCACAGCCCTGGCTTCCACAATGTCTCCGATCGAAGCCGCATTCCGCAGAATACCTTCCGCCTGTGCATGCATCACACGCTCTTTTCCGTACCCGCCGATGATGCCCGGAATGCCAGTGTTCGGAACCGCGCTTCCGCTTCGGATCACGCGTCCAAGATTATGACCGCGCTTCGTCTCAATTACAACATCCACATCTTCTCCTGCCGTAAAGCCCGGTCCGAGGGCAATCACAAGCGGCGCCATCTCTTTTGTCGTCCCGAGATTTTTCTTCGCCAGAATCGCATCGACCACGACGGCCGGGCGAAGTGCTGCAATGCTTAGTCCCGCCGGATCCACGAGCACCGGAACACCATCTTTCTTCCAGATCCGCTCCATTTCCTGTTCCAGAAGTTCTTTCCGGTTCTTTTTCTCTGCGAGATCCACGTCCATGCGCACGGCTTCCACGTCCTCTACCCTGGCGCTGCCGGCATATACCGCTTCGCTCAAAGCCACCTGCCGCCGGATCGCCGCCGGGTGCTCTGCTTCCAGAACCAGCAGACGAAAGCCCGCTTTTTTCAGACGATGGATCGTACCGGTTGCAAGATCTCCTGCTCCCCGTACCACGATCAGGTCTTTCTTTTTCATCTTCGCTGTCTTCCTTCTTTCGTTTCAGCAGCCGCCGTTTTCTTCCGTCTTCCGCGGTCTGCCTCGTTATTCTCGTGTGAGAATAACGCTTTTTCCATTAATAAAAATACAGGAAAGGACCCGTTTTGTCAACGTGTCCCCGTAAAAAATGTTATTTTTCTTCTGTTCCAAACCACTTCTGAAACGACGCATCGGCGCCTGCGCGGACTTCTTGTTCAAACTTCCGGTACCGCTTCAGGAATTCTTTTCCCTCCGGGGTCAGTACCGTCTGGCCGCCGTTGCTGCCGCCCCGGTTGCCCTGTACCAGCGGGATGCCGAGATCCTCCTCGGCGCGCTTTAAGATTTTCCATCCCTTCGAGTACGCCATCTGCATGCATTTGCAGCCCTTCAAAAGGGAGCCGGTTGCTTCCACATGCTCCATCAGCTCCGCCACACCGGGACCGAAGGCATGATCCGTCCGGCTGACGCGCAGCCGCATGTCGTACCGCAGCTTCTGTCGTAATGTTTCTTCTTTTTCTTCCATTTCCACCTCACACCTCTACAACAGCACACGGTACTCCGCCTCATAGGCAAGTCCCGCCGTCTGAAGTGCCGCAAGGATTTCTTTTCCCTCTTCCGGCGCTGCTTTCCAGGAAAGGCCGCAGCCCGCCGTAATTTCCCGCGGAACGGGGATCATCCTTCCCGGCAGGCCGTGCGCTCTCGCATACTGCTCCATCTGCATCGCCTGCGTTGTCCCCGCAAACGTCAGAATCCAGGTTTCTTTTCGCTGTCTCATATCGTTTCTTCCTTTTTCCAGCTTCTTTTGTATCCCGGATGCCGGCTGCCGCCTCTCTCACTGCTGCATTTCTTCTTCGGCAAACTCCCGCAGAGCCTGCGCGGCAATCCGGACTTCTTCTTCCGTCAGTACATGGGAAAAGCTGAACCTCACGGCTCCCTGCTCCCGTGTCCCGAGTGCTTCGTGCATCAGCGGCGCGCAGTGTACCCCGCTTCGGACTGCAATACCATAGTTCTCATACAGCCAGTCGCTGACATATCCCGAATCACAGGAGCCGATGTTTAATGCCGCCGTTGGTACCCGCTGCTGCAGATCGTCTGTTCCATATAAAGTAAGTCCCGGGATTCCCTGAATTTCCTCCAGAAAGAGGTGCATCAGCTCCCTCTCTCTTTTGTAAATCATTTCAATCCCCGTCTTCTCCAGATATTCCAGCGCTCCCAGAAGTCCCGCAATTCCGTGGACATTTAAAGTTCCAGCTTCCAGGTGCTCCGGCATCGCCGCAGGCTGTTCTTTTTCATAGCTTCGGATTCCGCTTCCGCCCATTTTGAGCGGCCGGATCGAAAGTTCGGGACGGACGTAGATTCCGCCGGTTCCCTGCGGCCCTAATAGTCCCTTGTGGCCGGAAAAGCAGAGCACGTCGATCCCGCTTTTCTGTACATTGATCGGCAGAATCCCCGCTGTCTGCGCCGCATCGACGATCAGAAGCAGGGAATGGTGTTCCGCAATTTCGCACACCCGCGCAAGATCCGTGATATTTCCGGTCAGGTTGGAGGCATGCGTAACGACAAACGCTTTCGTGTTTTTCCGCACTGCCGCTTCCATCTGATCGTAATCGATCCTTCCAGATACATCCGCCGGGATCACGGAAAGCTCCAGTCCCTGTTTTTCCAGTGCATACAGCGGGCGCAGAACGGAATTATGCTCGCAGACTGTCGTGATCACATGATCCCCCGGCCCGAAGAGTCCGAAAATTGCCGTGTTCAGTGCCTCCGTATCGTTGCACGTAAATGCAATCCGCTCTGGACTCTCCGCGTGAAACAACTCTGCCAGCCGCATTCTCGTCTCAAAGACGATGCGGCCCGCATCCAGTGTCGCATCGTGTGCACCGCGGCCTGCATTTCCACAGCCGCGCAGTGCCTGGATCATACGCTCCTCTGCTTCTTTTGGATGCCACAGCGACGTTGCCGCCGAATCGAGGTAAATCATGGCTTAATCACGCGGTCTGCGCTGCTCATGCGCTCCACGATGTCATACATGTTGGTCACACTGCCGACCTGCAGCTTTTCA
The DNA here is from genome assembly GCF_015557635.1 of Fusicatenibacter saccharivorans. Lineage (GTDB taxonomy): Bacteria > Bacillota > Clostridia > Lachnospirales > Lachnospiraceae > Fusicatenibacter > Fusicatenibacter saccharivorans. The sequence goes on along the minus strand of NZ_JADNOP010000008.1, from coordinate 106,385 downwards.
GTGATGCCGTAGAAGTTCAGGCATGTTCCACAGGTCAGAATTTCAACGCCGCGCGCTGCCAGATCTTTCAGATCCTCCAGGGACTCGGAACCCTCGCAGGTCAGCTTTGCACCGCCGTTGTAGCACAGAATCGTATCCGGCAGCTCATCCTGCTGGGTCAGTGCATAAAGGAAGCTCTTCATCAGAATTTTACCCAGCTCCTCGGCTCCTTCGCCCATATGGTCTGCAGAAAGAACGACGAGTTTTGTTTTCTTTGCCGCCGGTACGAGGCATACGGTTTTCTCTTCTGTTTCAGCCGGCTCTGTTTCCGATACGGTGAACTCCACATGATACTCTTTTTCTTTCTTCTCTTTTACCAGAAAGCCATATCCTTTCTGCTGCGCCATTTTTTCCAGGTTCTGCACGGCGATTTCATTATCCACCAGAACCTCCACTTTTCCGCTTCCCGCAAGTTCTGCAATCGCATTTTTTGCCTTTACCAGCGGTACCGGGCACACATCACCCATTGCGTTTACTGTCTTTTTCTCCATCTCTGCCATTTTTCATCCTCCCTGCCTTACCATTTCCTGCTCTGTGTCACATAAATTTCGGTTCCTGCCGGCTCTGTGATTTTTCCAACGATTGCTGCCGGAATCCCCTGCTCCAGCAGTTTTCTCTGCATTTTTTCTGCATCCACGGCATCCACGGCCATCAGAAGCCCTCCCGATGTCTGCGGGTCAAACAGCACCTCCTGCATGCCGAACGGTATATCCTTAAAGATCACATGCTGCTCCAGATGATTCCGGTTCCGCTGGCCTGCCGCAGTGATCAGAAACTCCTCCGCCGCTTCCACAGCCCCCGGGAACACCGGAATCTGATCCGCCCAGATATGGCAGGACACGCCCGACTCCATCATTTCATGCAGATGTCCTAGGAAACTAAAGCCCGTTACATCGGTACAGGCATGAATGTTATACTTCCGTGCCGTCTCCGAGGCGTACTTATTCAGCGTCATCATCGATTCCACTGCCTTTTGAAATCCCCCCGGGTTTTCCTCCCCGACGCGGTGCGCCGCACAGAGAATGCCGGTTCCGAGCGGTTTCGTCAGAATGAGCAGATCACCCACGCGGCCCGTATTGTTCTGCCAGATCCGGTCCGGATGCACGGTTCCCGTGACAGAAAGGCCGTATTTTACACTGTCATCCGCAATCGAATGACCGCCGGAGAGCGATCCGCCCGCTTCCTGCACCTTTTCCGCGCCGCCGCGCATGATTTCTCCGAGGACATTCAGATCCATCTGTTCCGGAAAGCAGACGATATTCAGGGCTGTCCGCACCTCTCCGCCCATCGCATAGATGTCGCTCAAGGCATTCGCCGCCGCAATTTTTCCAAACGTGTACGGATCCTCCACCACCGGCGGAAAGAAATCCAGCGTCTGGACCATCGCAAGGTCGTCCGTCAGCCGGTAGACGGATGCATCGTCTTTGCTGTCATAGCCCACCAGCAGATTCGGATCCTTTTCCCCTTTCGGCAGTTTCTCCAGAATATGTTCGAGCACGCCTGCCCCGAGCTTTGCCGTACAGCCGCCGCTCTTACAGAAAATAATTTTTTCTTCTTCCATCGTTACCTGTTCCCTCTTTTTTCAGCTTCTTCCGCACTCTCCGTCCGTTCCGCGCAGAAGTCCCAGCGCATGCGGCAGGATATCAAGTACAAATCCAAGACTCTCTTCCACCGCCTTCGGGCTTCCCGGCAGATTGATAATCAGCGTCCGATGACGGATTGCACTCACTGCCCGGCTCAGCATCGCCCGTTTTGTAATCGCCATGCTTCCCGCGCGGATCGCCTCCGCAATACCGGGTGCCACACGGTTTGAAACCGCCAGCGTTGCTTCCGGGGTCACATCCCGCAGGGAAAATCCCGTGCCGCCCGTCGTCAGAACGAGATCACACCGCTCCAGATCGGAAAGACGGATCAGCTCCTCTTCGATCCCTTCCTGCTCATCCGGCAAAATACGCATCGAAACAACCTCATACTGCTCTTTAGGCAGCAGTTCCCTGATTCTTGGCCCGCTTTTATCCTCACGCTCTCCCCGATAGCCTTTGTCGCTTAAGGTTACAATTCCTACCCGGAAAGCCGCCGCGTTTTTCTTCTCTTCTGCTGTTTCCATCCTGTTTTTTCATCCTTTCTCTTACAGCTCTGATCCGCTCTTCTACTCCTCACACACATAATGTCCGCTTTTCCCGCCATCCTTTTCCAGCAGATGGATTTCACTGATTTCCATGCCGCGGTCCATCGCTTTACACATATCGTAAATGGTCAGCAGTGCCGTCGAAACACCGGTCAGCGCCTCCATCTCCACGCCGGTCTTTCCGACACACGATGTCGTGCAGACAGCCGTGATCGTACGGTCTGTTTCACACAGGGTAAAGGTTACCTCACAGTTTGTCAGCGGCACAATGTGGCACAGCGGAATCAGCTCCGCATTCTTCTTCGCCCCCATAATACCTGCGAGCCGCGCCACACCAAGGACATCTCCTTTTTTCGCTGTGTGATCCCGTACTGCCGCAAATACCTCCGGATTCACCCTGATTTTTCCGGATGCGCGCGCAATGCGGTACGTATCCGGCTTTTCATGGACATCCACCATGACGGCGCTGCCGTCCTTCTTAAAATGAGTAAATTCTGCCATTTTTCTCCTCCGTTTTTTTCCTGTACGCTCCGGATCTTTCTCTCTGGATCTTTCACTCCGGCTCTTTCGCTCCGGATTTTTCTCTCTGGAGCGTGTCTGCCCTTCCATGCCAGGAACACGCCATGCTGCCTTCTCCCGTCATCTGGTTCTTTGGCACACAGGTGACGAAAATTTGTCGGATTCCACGCCTCTGCAGCAGCTCCGCAATTTTCCGAACCGCCTTTTTATGCTCCTTTTCCTCATACTGATGAAGAACCGCATAAAAAGCTCTGCCGTCCAGATCTTTTTGCTGTCCCCATTCTGCTGCGATCAACTGTGCCAGATCCTCTTCCGTGATGCGGTGATCCATAGGACATCCAAGCCGTTCGGCCGCAAGCTTGGCCCGAAAACAGCTCTTTTCAAGCGGCTGTCCAAGCGCCGAAAGTCCCGTCACGCCGACCACAAGATCGGAACAGGAAAGCAGCGCCGGCTCATGCTCTGCCGGCACCTTGCACGGCAGATGTTTTGTCCCGTCCGCCTCGATCAGGGTCAGATCTGCTTTTTTCCGTGCAGTCTCAAACAGCTGCTCCTCCGGCATCGCTATCTTTTTTGGATCCCGACAGTCACTTCCGATAATCGCCGCACAGCCTGCCTGAAATTTTCTTTCCACCTCTTTTAGGGTGCGATCCCGCCATTCTTCCGGTGGGCGGTAAAGATGCGTCGAGGTTGTAACCAGCACCTTCTGTCCGTTTCGGACACCAAAGCCTGCCATCTCATACAGCAGCGTCGTTTTCCCACCGCCTCCAAGCAGCGAAACCACATGGTCTGGTTCCAGCAAAAATGGAAACGCCGTCTCCATTTCCACAGGCACCAGCCTCTGCCTTTCTGTCGCTTTCCAGATTCGAAGCATCCTTTTGGCCCCCTTCTTTACTTTCTTTTCTTTTTACTTTCTCACTCTACCATACTCATTTTTTGCTGTCAAATTTTCCCCTGGCAAAGCGAAAAAAACTGCCCCGACAGGATTTTTCCCATCGGAGCAGTTCTGCTTTTACTGAACATGTACGGTAAGAACCGCCATATTTGATTGATTTCCGTTGCTGTCCGTCACATGGTAGGTCAGGGTATAATCTCCCGGTGTCGCGGTATCAACCTCACCGTCCACCTGAATGTCTGTAAAAAGCGTCTCTTGACTGTCTGCATCGTCCGTAATTTCTTTGATATAGCTGATTTTGTCCAGCTCACTTCCGGCTTTCACCGTCGTCTCGTACGTATTCAGATACATTCTCGGGCTTTCGGATGGCAATGCTTCGATTTCCATTTTGGCATTTGTCTCATTTTTCACACCCTCGGTATCATTCTGCTGTGCTTCTTCCGCCGCCGGAGCAGCATCGCTGCCCTCTGCTTCTGCGTTTTCCGCCGGTGCGGCATCACTGCCCTCTGCTTCCGTGTTTTCCTCCGGCGCAGCTGCATCCCCTGCCGCTTTATAATTCACACGGCGCGTCACCTTCGTCACATTGTTGTGGCTGTCCTTTGCCGCATAGATTACCGATGCACCGGTACGGTCATCATTCGGAAAAATATTTTCAATGACCACGGAATCGGTCACATCTCCGTCCCTGTCATCGGTTGCCGTAACGCCTTCCAGCAGCAAAGCCGTATCGCTTCCCTCCTCATACGTCACATCCGCACCGGACGGAACCGCGATTTCCGGTCCTTTTCGGTCACTCGTTACCATCACTGCAGCTGTACCGGCAAAAAGCGCCAGCCACAGGACAATCAGACCTGCAAGAATTCCTCTTTTCATGGCTGTTACTCTTCCTCTTCCTGGCCGTACTCGCCATAATACTTATACTGGCCATACTTGCCGTATTTACCATAAGCCTGTTTCTGCATATCCACCTTGTTCAGGACAACGCCAAGCAGCGGACAGTTACTCTTTTCCAGCTGGCTCTTTACTTCCTGGGCAAAACGATAGCTGATCACACCGGACTCGATCACCATGATGGAACCGTCACAGATTTCTGCAACAATGGCGCTGTCGATTACGCTGCCGAGCGGCGGGGTATCTACGATTACATAATCATATACCTTACGGAGTGCATTTAAAAGACTGCGGAAATTCTTTCCTCCCAGAAGCTCTGCCGGGTTCGGCGGGAACGGGCCGGAATAGATCATGTAAAAATTCTTGATATTGGTAGCACAGATCACATCCTCCAGGCTTGCCTGTCCGGAAAGGAAATGTGCCAGTCCGCGAACCGATTTCTCTGTTTTTGTTCTTCCGAGAAGAACGGATTTACGAAGGTCGGCATCAATCAGAATCACTCGTTTTCCGATCTCGGCCAGTGAAATACCAAGCTGCATCGATACGCTGCTCTTTCCTTCGTTCGGAGTGCAGCTCGTAATTGCAATGACTTTCTTATCTTCTCCGCAGAACTGAAGGTTGGTACGGAGAGATTTGTAGGCTTCCACAATCTGATAACCCGATTTTTCCTGTTTTACTACTACCTGATTCACGTTCCGTATCCTCCCTTATTTTTTTCTTCCACGGCCGTTTTTATTTTTCTTCTTGCTCTTTTTCTGTCCTTCTCTAATCGGAATGATACCGAGTGTGCTGACACCCAGATAACGCTCTACATCCTCAGACGTCTGGATCGTGTCGTTGGTCAGATAAACAACAATGATAACAATGATTGCGATAAAGGCTCCTGCTACCGCACCGATCAGTCCGTTTTTCTTGATGCTCGGACTTACCGGCTCATCCGGGATATTTGCCTCATCTACCACATTTACGGCTTCGGTGTTCATAACGTTCTGGATATGATCTGCTGCTGCCACACGGATCGCATCCGCTATCTGGCTTGCCATATACGGATCCTCATCCTTTACCGTGATTGAAAGAATACGCGTATCGTTCTGCGTGGTAACGGTAAGTTTCTTCAGAAACTGCTCATACGTAAGATCCAGATTCAGCTGTGCAATGACAGTTTCTACCACCTGACGGCTCTGGATCAGCTCCGCATAGTCCTTGGTCAGAAGGGAGCTTGCCTGCAGGTCTCCGCTTGTTACGGTATTGCTGCTGTCCTGTTTGGACAGTACATACATTTTCGTTGTCGATTCATACTGCGGCTTCATCAATACCTTGCTGACCAGTACCATCAGAAGGCCAAGTGCCAGTGCAGCTAAAATCACATAGCCGATTTTGCTCCAGAGCACACGAAGCAGTTCCAGTAAATCGATTTCAATTTCATCCTGATTCTGTTGATTCGTTTCCATCTTCTTCTCCTGACTTTTTTTAGATTTCTCCGGCATCCCTTAAGATTTCCAATGGATTATCATGGAAAATCCGGTTGGCGTATGCCTCTCCCATTTTCTTTGAAACACAGGCAACACCTGCTCCTATGTTCGGGATTCGTGTTTTTGTATTGTGGGAATCACTGCCGACAAAGCTGAGCAGATCCTCCTTCATCAGTTTTCTGCAGTACCGTTTTGCACCCCAGGTGTACTTTCCGAGAATACTTTCCACATTGACCTGCAGTTTTGCGCCCATGTCCACCAGATCGCCCGAAAATCCAACATCCTTTACCGTCGCCTGATAGCGCTCCACATGCGCGATAATCGGTTCATAGCCGCAGGACAGTACATTGTATACCCTCTCACGGATATGCTGTGCGGAATCTCCCTCGGAAAACTCCAGCAAAACATAAGACGAACCGGCCATGGTCACGTATTTTCGTTTTTCCAGAATTTCCTGAAGATCCATGTTGGAATGAAGCTCACATCCAAGATAAAGCGACAGATCCGGATACTCCTTTTTTGCCGCCTCCTGCAGCTTCTGAAACTGCTCATGTACCTTTTTTGCCGGTGTTTCAAACATCCGACGCCGATAATGCGGTGTCACGATGATGTTTCGGACTCCGTCCCGATACTCCATTTTCAGCATGGCCAGAGACTCTTCCAGATCCGATGCACCGTCGTCTACCCCCGGAACCATATGGCAGTGTACATCAAATAAATCCTTCATACCTTATCCCTCTTTTGTGTTTCTTTACATACTCTAAGTTGCCCGGCACAGGAAACAGCAGACATTTCCTTGCCGTGTGAACCGTAGTTCTTTCTCCCAGTCACACACATTCAGACATTCTATTATAGTATACATCATTTTGTGATCTCTGGCAACAAAAAAACATGCTCTGCCTTTGTTTTTACCAAAAAAGAGACCCACATCTTCCATGTCGGCCTCCACGTTTTTTCGTTTTACCCATTTCATTTTCTGCAGATGAACACACCCGCTTCTTTTGTGATCGCAATTCCGCCGTGTTTCTGAATTTTCTTTTCCAGAAATTCTTTGAATTCCCGCTGTCTCGGATACAGATACTCATTCTGATTTCCATGACAGGAAAGGATATAGTCCAGAAGCGGCTCCGGCCGGTCGACCCAGAGACTGTCCTCGTAGATTCTTTTCTCTACGCTGCCAAAATAAGGCTTTAACTGCTTTTCTCCGTGATCCAGACCAAAAATAGTATACAGCGCCACCTCCGAAAGATTGATCTGCGGATCAAACTCCTGTACCAGATCGGTAATCTCTTTCATATGGCCTTTTCCATACGTACTGCAGTAGAACACGCCGTCATCTGAAAGCACACGGCTGATTTCCTGCAGACCGCGGGACAGATTCTGGACATAGAACAAAACATGATTTGCAATAATCCGGTCGTATTCCGCATCCGGAAACGGAAGCTTCTGGCAGTCCAGTGTCCGGAAATCAAAACAGAATGCCTTTTCTTCTCCCAGATTTTCCGCCGCATCCCGGATCATGCCGTCCGACAGGTCAGACAGACAGATATACTTTCCTTTCAGCACGGATGGCTCCGCTTTTTTCCAGAGCTGCCCGTTTCCGCAGCCGATCTCCAGAATCCGGCGCGCACCGTCAAAATCCATCTGTTCCAGAAGCCACGGGAACCATCCCTTTTTATTTTGGGAATACTGCTCGTGCAGCGAAATACGGATATTCAGGTTTTCCCCGTTTTTGTACTGCTCCACCAGCATCTTTTCCATATCGGTCAGATGAATCAGGTTCAGAATGCCGGTCCAGTCGATCTGGTTCGTCTCCTCCAGAATCTGTGTCGTATTCTGCAACGCCTTTTCCATCTGCTCCAGATTTTCCATCTTCTTGTGCACAAGTCCGATCTGCATTTTCAATGATTTCAGAATATCCGCACTCGTATCGTGAATCGTCATATTTCCGATCTCATTCAGGGAAAATCCGAGATATTTCAGCGATAAAATTTTCTGCAGCTTCAGAAAATCCTCATCCGAATACATCCGATAACCGGATTCATTAATAAAGCTCGGCTTCAGCAGCCCTTTTTTGTCGTAATAGCGAATTGTCCGAATGGTCACATGGGCCATCCGGGCAAATTCACCAGTGGTATAATATTGATCCATATCCACCACTCCTTCGCAAAAGCCGCTTTTTTGCGGCCTTTGCATTTCACTTTTCTCTCTTACAGACGGTCTTTGTACATCTCAACGAAGTAGTTCTGATACTCACCGCTGATGATGTGTTTCCACCAGTCTTCGTTATCCAGATACCACTGAATTGTCTGTGCAATTCCGGTATCGAAGTTGTATTTTGGTTTCCATCCAAGCTCAGTCTCGATCTTGGTCGGGTCGATTGCATATCTTCTGTCATGGCCCGGGCGGTCTTTTACGTATTTGATCAGAGATTCCGGTTTGTCCAGAGCTTTCAGGATGGTCTGTACTACCTGAAGGTTTGTTCTCTCGTTGTGTCCGCCAATGTTGTAAACCTCGCCTACTTTACCTTTGTGGATAATCAGGTCGATTGCTTCGCAATGATCGGATACGTGCAGCCAGTCTCTGACATTCTCACCGTTTCCGTATACCGGAAGCTCTTCGTCTGCCAGTGCGCGGCTGATCATAAGCGGAATCAGCTTCTCCGGGAAGTGATACGGGCCGTAGTTGTTGGAGCATCTGGAAACGGTAACCGGGGTACCGAAGGTTCTGTGGTAAGCCAGTACAAACAGGTCTGCGCTTGCTTTGGATGCAGAGTACGGACTGGAGGTATGGATCGGGGTATTCTCTGTAAAGAACAGGTCCGGGCGATCCAGCGGAAGGTCTCCGTAAACCTCATCGGTAGATACCTGATGATATCTCTTTACGCCGAATTTTCTGGAAGCATCCAGCAGTACACGGGTTCCCATTACATTGGTCTGAACAAAGATGCCAGGATCCTCAATGGAACGGTCTACATGGCTCTCTGCTGCGAAGTTGACAACAACGTCAAATTTCTCTTTTTCAAACAGATCCATGATGAAAGCTTCGTCTGCGATATCACCTTTTACAAATTTGTAGTTTGGTTTGTCCTCAACCGGTTTCAGAGTCTCCAGGTTTCCCGCATAGGTCAGCAGGTCCAGGTTTACGATCTGATAATCCGGGTATTTGTTTACCATGTGATGTACGAAGTTTCCGCCGATAAATCCGGCTCCGCCTGTTACTAATACTTTCATGCTTTTTCTCCTTTTTGGTGTGTTTATCTTCTCAGTTTTATGTCAATTCAACTTGTTGTACCTTCACTATAATGGGTGACGTTGCGTCATGGTCAAGAGGAGAATGAAAAAAGTTTGTAAAAATCTTGTTTTTTCTCCTCCTCCCTGTCTATCTTAGAATTTTTACGGCGATTCTCGTAATATACTGTTCCATTTCCTGACTGGTCAGCGCGTCCACCATATATTCCTCATAAAAGCGGTCGTCCAGCAAAAGTCTCTGTTCCGTGGCATACCGGAACAGCTTCCGGTACGCCGCTTCAATTCCCTGCCATGGTCCTTTATAATAATAGCAAAGATACTCTCCCTCCGGCCGAACCGTGTATCGCACTTTCGCCGGCACACGATCAAAAATCAGATAAAAATCACGGTAATCCAGAAAATTCCCCGTTTCCAGTGTTTCCCGTTTCTGAACAAACCCAACATTATACGAACTTCGATTTCCGTATTGCCCGCAGTAAGCATAGAGCTCTCCGATTTTCTGATTGACTGCCAGATTATCCGCTGACTCGCTGTGATTCGTGACAAGATACTGCAACGGCAGGGTATGAATCCCCACAGGACAGAAGGGATCTTTTTCAAACGCCTCACGGCATTCCGCCGATGCCTGTGCCAGAAACCGCTTCTTTTCCCCTATCCAGCGCTGCATCTCGCGGAGCCGCTGGATTTTTTCACGCACCACCTTCTCCTCCTGTTCCAGCAGTACTCCAAATTTTTCAGGACTTCGCTGTTCCAGATAATTTCGAATCTCTGCCAGCGGCATGCCCAGCTCCCGCAGCATTCCGATCACATCAAACGTTTCAATCTGATCCATCGCATAATACCGGTAGCCGTTTGTCCCTCTTCTTTTTGGTACGAACAGCCCAATCTCATCATAATGGAAGAGCGTTTCCTTTGTCGTGCCTACCAGCGCTGCAAATCGCCCCGCGCTTAAATACTCCTGTTTTCCCATTTCTGACTCCTTTTCCTGAATATGTGCTCTCGGAATTTTTCCTGTTTTTCACCTTTTTTGCACTTGACTATAGGGTTACCCTATCCTTTATAATAGCAAATGATTCAAATTTTCACAAGAAATCTTTCCCATCTAAAGCGTGTCTGAAAAAGGCTTTTCACACATAAAAAGGAGGTTTTTGATTATGAGCCAGTCACTCGCCAAGGATTTCAACTTCCGCTCCCTGCTGAAGTTTGCGTTTCCATCGATCATCATGATGATCTTTATGTCTCTCTACAGTATTGTGGATGGCTTTTTCATCGCACAGTACGTGGACAGCATGGCGCTTTCCGCCGCCAATATCGTCTATCCTGCCGTCAGCATTCTTCTTGCCGTCGGCATCATGTTCGGTACCGGAGGCAGCGCCTTCGTCGCTGCAAAGATCGGACAGGGAAAACAGGAGGAAGCCAACCGTAACTTTTCGGCCCTTACCCTTACCACACTGATCATCGGTATTCTGGGCGCAGTGCTCGGCAACCTGTTTTGCCGTCAGATCTGCAGTCTGCTCGGTGCAACGCCGGTGCTGATGGATTACGGTACCGCCTATCTGCGGACGATCCTTTCCTTTGCCCCGGTCTGTCTTCTCCAGGCGCTGTTCCAGTCCTTCTTTGTAACAGCAGGGCGCCCGGGACTCGGACTTTCCCTTACGGTGTCCGCCGGCATTACCAACATGCTTCTGGACTATCTGTTTGTCGTTCCGTTCCATCTTGGTGTTGCCGGAGCTGCCCTTGCCACCGGTCTTGGCCAGTGCATTCCGGCCGTTGCCGGCATTTTATACTTTACCTTTGCCCGCAAAGGCCTTCGCTTCACCCGTCCGGAATTTTCCAAAGGCCTGCTCCCCACAAGCTGCTTCAACGGTTCCTCCGAGATGGTCAGCAATCTTTCTGCAGCCGTTGTCACTTACCTTTTCAACATGCTGATGCTGAAATTTGAGGGCGAAATCGGTGTTGCCGCCATCACGGCGATTCTGTACGGACAGTTTCTCTTTGTTGCGCTTTACCTCGGCTACAGTATCGGCGTTGCACCTGTGTTCAGCTTCAACTACGGCAGCCGGAACAAACAGCGGCTGATCCGGCTTTACCGCATCAGTATCCGTTTCGTTGTGGTAAGCTCTGTGATCATTGCACTTGCGGCTGCCTTTGGTTCTCCGGTCATTTCCGCCGTTTTCATGCAGAAAGGCACCTATGGCTTTGAACTGACCCGCCACGGTGGTTATCTGTTCTCCATCGCCTATCTGTTCTGCGGTACGAATATCGTCGCCTCCGGCATTTTTACGGCACTGTCAGACGGAAAGACCTCTGCTTTGATTTCCTTTTTGCGAACCTTCGTCTTTATCGTTCTCTCCGCGCTGCTTCTGCCGCTCGTGCTTGGCACCAACGGTGTGTGGCTGTCGATTCCGGTCGCCGAATTTCTGACGCTGTTCATCTCCGTGCCGAAGCTGTCCCGCTATTTCAAGGATCCGAAAGTCGCAACGGAGACGCAAACAAGTCCCAACTGATCTTACCGACTTCGCTGATTCTCAAAACCCCGCACAGGGATCCGTTGTTTTCACAGGATCCGCTGTGCGGGGTTTCTCTTTTGCTACCATTTTTTCCCCGGGCAGTCCCGCAGTGCAATCGCTGCCCGCATCTCCACGTAGCAGCCGCACATGCGGCACATGCCGGACAGCAGCTTTTCACACTCCTTACAGATGGAAAGCCGCCGCTCGTATTCCTCCTCCGGCGTTTTATCGTCCGCCGGAATTCTCGCAATATAATCATACATATTCTGAAAAAAGCCTGCCTCGTCCATCTCACGAAGCAGGCATTTTTTACAGATCCTGGTATTTCCGTCCATCAAACTCCTCCGGAACCGAATCTTTTTTCATCCCAGATATCTTCTGGTTTTTATGGTTTTCCTATTTTACGGCGATATGAAGCACACTGCACGCCGGAATGGTAAAGGAAATTCCCTCTTTTGTTGCCTGCACACCGTCAAAGCCCTGAACGCCAACCGTCTCCGGCTCTTCAAAGGTGTTTTTATCCTGCATATGGCCGGTTACGATCTCGGCTTTGATCTCGCCGGCTTCTTTTCCGAGAAGTACCGCCTCTACCGGATATGCTTTCTCCAGATCCACATTCGTCATCGTAATATGAAGTACACCGTTGGCATCTACCGAAACAGATTCCGTCAGATTTGGAACCATGTATTCATCTTCCAGACCAACCTGCTCCGTTTCCAGAGAGCTTGCCAGAAGATCATTTTCCTGATGTACCTGATACAGATCGAAAACATGATACGTCGGAGTTTTGACCATCTTTTCCCCCTCGGTCAGGATCATCGACTGCAGAACATTGACCATCTGTGCGATATTTGCCATCTTGACGCGGTCGCTGTGTTTGTTGAAAAGATTCAGGTTGATTCCTGCGACCAGTGCGTCACGCATGGTATTCTGCTGATACAGAAATCCCGGATTTGTTCCAGGCTCTACATCATACCAGGTACCCCACTCATCCACGATCATGCCGACCTTTTTGTCCGGGTCATACTGATCCATAATGGCGCTGTGGCGACGGATCAGCTCTTCCATATACATCGTCTTTTTCATGGTCTTATACCAGTCTTTTTCCGCAAACTCCGTTGCACTTCCCTTGTGATCCCAGGTTTCCGGCACCGTATAGTAATGAAGCGACAGGCCATCCATCATGCCATGCTGCTGTGGGGAGATTCTGCGAAAGCATGCTTTCATCACTTCCTGCGTCCACTCATAATCATCCGAATTGGCGCCGCAGGCAATCTTCCGGATCTTTTTGTTTCCATCGTAATCACGCACAAAGGTCTGATATCTGCGGTACATATTTCCGTAGAATTCCGGATTCATATTTCCGCCGCAGCCCCAGTTCTCATTGCCGATGCCGAAGAAATCGACGGTCCACGGCTTTTCGTGGCCATTTTCCGCACGAAGGTCTGCCATCGGAGATACCCCGTCAAATGTCATATATTCAACCCACTCCGACATCTCCTGTACAGTACCGCTTCCCATATTTCCGTTGATATAGGTTTCACATCCGATCTGACGGCAGAGTTCAAAAAACTCGTGGGTACCGAAGCTGTTGTCCTCGACAACACCGCCCCAGTTGGTGTTGATCATTTTTTTGCGGCTTTCTTTCGGTCCGATACCGTCTTTCCAGTGATATTCATCTGCAAAACATCCGCCCGGCCAGCGCAGTACCGGAACTTTGATATTTTTCAGTGCTTCAACAACATCGGTACGCATTCCGTTCACGTTCGGAATATCGGAATTTTCTCCTACATAGAGTCCTTCATAAATACATCTTCCCAGATGCTCCGAAAACTGTCCCTGGATTTCCTTATTGATTTTTGAAAGCTTTCTGTTCGCATCAATTACTAACTTAGCCATAACTTGTCCCCTTTCGAGATCTTAAATTTGGCTTTATTATAGGAGATGTATCTCACTTGTGTCAATGAGCGTACAAGTTGTTTCCCCATGATTTTTTCAAAAAGCGCGGCCGTCTGGCTGCTGACCAAAAGGCCGCTTGTTTTATTTTTCATTCTGCATACGAAAAAACCGCCCTGGTTTTCACCAGGACGGTTACCGTCCGTGCGTTAGAGGATTCGAACCCCCGACCTTTTGGTCCGTAGCCAAACGCTCTATCCAGCTGAGCTAAACGCACATTTCTTTGTCGCTTTAGAACTCTTTGTTTATCACTCGTTCCCGCTGACATCATGTATATTACACTATCCTAAGAGAAAAGTCAACACCTTTTTGAAAAAATTTTAAAATTTTTTCGAATAACAGTTTTTTGTGAAAATAAGGGCTTTTTCCCCTATTTCACAGTCCGCACCAGGTAGTCTTTCTTTCGCAGTTCTTCTTCAATCAGATCCAGGGTCTGCGCAGAGTCTGCCGATACGGTATGAAAATGTTCCCCTGATGTGATATTCTTCAGCGGCCGTGATTTTCCCTGCCGGATTTCTTCCATAAACAGTGCCACCTTATTTCGTGAACTGATATTCAGTTCCGCCCGCAGTTCTCCGTAAACCTCGTGACGCACAATCACATCCAGCACAACGCCGCCGAAATCCACAATTGTATTCAGCTCGTCCTGCATCTGCTCATCCGTGTGATTCACCTCAAAGACCCGCGTCTCTCTCACCGGGCTGCTGCAGATGTAGCCGCGGTTTGTCGCAATCACATCGTATCCGGCAGCGCGGATCAGGGCAATGTCCTGGACAATCACCTGACGGCTGACTTCACAGCTCTTCGCCAGCGCTGCACCGGAGACCGGCGTCTTACTGTTTGTTATTCTTTGAAGAATCTCTTCTCTTCGTTCCTTTCCACTCATCATAAAACAAGACCTCGCATTTCGTACACTTCCCTTATCTTATCACACTTTCCGCCGTTTCTACAATAGCAGGAAATCATTTTCCAAAAGCTTTGTCAAGGACTAAAACTTTATGAAATTTTCCGGGCTCTCGTATATTCGTCCCGCCAACTGCCAATCATGAACGTATAACAGTAACGAACGGTAACCATACGTTCCATGTTTCAGGAGGATGCATACCATGGCGATCAATAAAGTTGAACTGTGCGGAGTCAATACATCACGCCTTCCCGTACTGAATGCCGAAGAAAAGGAGACTCTGCTGAAAAAGGCCCGCGAAGGAGATGCTGCTGCCCGCGAACGCTACATTCAGGGCAATCTGCGCCTTGTCTTAAGCGTGATCAAGCGCTTCTCCAACAGCAGTGAAAACGCCGACGATCTCTTTCAGATCGGCTGTATCGGCCTGATTAAGGCGATTGATAACTTCGACACGACCTTAAACGTCCGTTTCTCCACCTATGCCGTGCCGATGATCATCGGTGAAATCCGGCGGTATCTGCGTGACAACAATGCGATCCGCGTCAGCCGTTCCCTCAGGGATACTGCCTACCGCGCCATCTGCGCCCGCGAACTTTATCTCAAGCAGAACCAGAAAGAGCCTTCGATCGAAGAAATCGCCGCTGAAATCGGCATTGGAAAAGAGGATATCGTCTATGCCCTCGACGCAATCCAAAGCCCGATGAGTCTGTATGAACCCGTCTACACGGAAGGCGGCGATACCCTGTATATCATGGATCAGTTAAGTGACAAGAAAAATAAAGAAGAAAACTGGGTGCAGAACCTCGCCCTGCAGGACGCGGTCGCCCGTCTCAATGAGCGCGAACGCCAGATCATCCGCATGCGTTTCTATGAGGGGCAGACCCAGATGGAGGTTGCCCGGGAAATCGGCATCTCGCAGGCGCAGGTCAGCCGGCTGGAAAAGTCCGCCCTGCGCTCTATGCGGAATTATCTCTCCGACGAGCGGTAACGCCCGCCGTTCACTGAATTTCTGCAAACTGCAGCCGGTAATCCGACGGCGGCATTCCATAGTGTTTCCGGAACACACGGGAATAGTAAAAGGGATCTTCAAATCCGCACGACAGCGCCGTCTGTTTGACCGTCATCCCCATCTGTAGCAGCTTTTCTGACTGCTGCAGCCGATATTCCAGCAGATACTGTCCTGGTGACCGGCCGATTTTCTTCTGAAACAGACGGTTCAGCGTTGTGCGGCTGACCGCCATTTTCCGCGCAATTGTCTCCGCGCAGAACTCACTCCTGTGATACCCTGCGGCAATCAGAGTCATCACTTCCATGATCCGCGGATCTTCCTTCTTTCTCTCCTCCCGCTGCGGCTCCGCCAGATCCTGGTACACGCCCAGAAGCGCAAGCAGCACACCGACGGCCTCCTGGCTGTTCCGGCGATAGAGTTCCATCTGGCAGAGACGCTCAAAATACGGCAGAAGCCTTTCCTGACGGAGAGGCGGCGCCGCCGGCTGCTGTGGGTTCAGTACCGACCGTGCCAGAATCTGCCGGCATTGTTCCCCGACAAAATCAACCCACACATATTCCCACGGCTCGTTCTCATCCGGCGCGTACTGCACCACCTGCTCTGGACAGATTAAAAAGCTCTGTCCGGCGGTAAGTGTGTACGTCTTTTTCCCGCAGGTAAACGTTCCCTTTCCGCTTATAATATAATGTATAATATAGCACTGCCGTACACCCGGCCCCCAGGAATGCAGATCATGGCAGTCCTGCCGCCCGGCATCGACAGGCCGGATCCCGTTCATTTCTGATACAAGCATATTCTTTCCTTTTCCCGTATTTTATTCTTTATGAAGCAAAAATCCATGCTTTTGTCTTAAAATTCCATGGTTTTGCTCTGGAAATCCATCTATACTCAAAGTACATCAAAACTTACGGGAGGTCAATACTATGATCAAACTTACACCGCCGATGGGCTGGAATTCCTGGAACACCTTCGGAGAAAATATCAATGAAAAAATGATTTTTGAAACTGCTGATGTCATGGCCGAGAGCGGCCTGCGCGATAAAGGATACGAATATCTTGTCATCGACGACTGCTGGTCTTTACGTGAACGCGATGAAAACGGCCGTCTTGTGCCAGATCCGGAAAAATTTCCGCATGGTATGAAAGCCGTTGCCGATTACGTTCATTCCAAAGGGCTGAAATTCGGTATGTATTCCTGCGCCGGAAACATGACGTGTGCCGGCTACCCTGGCAGCTATGAGCACGAATTTGTCGATGCGGAAACTTTCGCATCCTGGGATGTTGATTTCTTAAAATACGACTACTGCTACCACAGCCCGATCCTGCACGGAAAATATCTGTACCGCCGCATGGGACTGGCACTCGAGAACTGCGGCCGCGACATTCTCTTCTCTGCCTGCTCCTGGGGTGCCGATGAAACGCATGAGTGGATCAAAGAAACCGGCGCTTCCATGTGGCGTTCCACCGGCGACATCTTTGATACCTGGGATTCTGTCAAAGATCTCGTGGCACAGCAGGAAAAACTGCATCCGTACAACGGCGTCGGCTGCTTCAACGATATGGACATGCTGATCGTCGGCATGCATGGAAAAGGAAATGTTGGACTGGCCGGCTGCAGCGATGTCCAGTATCAGACACACTATGCACTGTGGGCATTCCTTGGCTCCCCGCTGATGATCGGCTGCGACATCCGCGAGATGAGCGACGAAACCCGCCGCATTCTCATGAATGACGAAATGATCCGCATCAACCAGGATCCGCTCTGCCGTCAGCCGTATAAAGTGAAAAACCATGCATGGAATGACAAGGTTCTGATCTATGTGAAGGCACTCGCAGACGGAGATCTCGCCATCGGTATGTTCAATCTCAGTGATGAAAAATCACGTGCAGCCATGAATCTCGATGAAATCGGCCTTCCGTTCTCCACCGGCCATACTCTGGAACTTACTGAGGTCTGGACCTGCGAGAACCTGTGTGCAAACAATGCATCCCTTGTCACAGAGCTCGAGCCGTTTGCATCAAAAGTATACCGTGCAAAGGTCGTAAAACTCTGATGGCACGCTGTATGCAGTGCGGCAAAGAACTCACACATAACGAGATCGGCGCCCACCGTAAATTTATCAACCGCGGCGCAGAACAGTTTTTCTGCAAGCAGTGTCTTGCCGAGCATCTCGGTGTAACGCCGGAGCTCATTGACGAAAAGATCGAACAGTTCAAGCGACAGGGATGTACCCTGTTTGTATAAGGCCGCTGCATGTAACGCACAGAGTCAGATTTCCATGCATCTGGAATCCGGCTCTGTGTTATTTTTATGTTTTATGAAGGTTTCCATCCGGCATCAGCTCCACGCAGGCAATCTCGGGAATGTTATTGAACCGCGGAACCAATTCCGTATTTCCAAGACCGGACGACAGCACCAGATGCCGTTTTCCATCCTCCGAATCAAAAATCCCCTTCAGCTGTCCCGGAAACCATCCCATGTCCGGCGCATAAACACCGCCAATGCCAGGCAGAATGACCTGGCCGCCGTGAAGATGGCCGGAAAATACGCAGTCAATGTCCCACTCCTCCAGCCCGTCATTTTTCAGCCAGGCAATCGGAAGATGGCTGAGCAGGATTTTGTAACGGTCGGTGTTCTCAAACTCCCACAAGAACTTACACTCTCCTGGATCCGCTTCGCCAGTTTCCAGATATTTGTCCGGGAGACAGTAACCGTAAATGCCGCCGATACGGAGGGGCTGGCTGTTGATGGTGATGTCTTTATATTCATAGTTCAGGACGGTGGCGCCGGCAGATTCGTAGAGAGCGGTAATGTCTGTACCGTAGTTCTGCTCGTATTCCAGTTCATGGTTGCCGAGGGAGATGTATGTTGGGGCGATTGCAGATAATTCTGCCAGCAGCGTTACCGCAATATGATTATCTGGCTCATTTGCATTTAGAAGATCACCGGTGATCATAATCAAATCTGGTGACTTCATTGCTGCTTTAGAAATCAGATGTTTATTATCCGAACCAAAGATGCTGTTATGGAGATCTGTTATTTGTATCAGACAAATTTCTTCCGAAATTTTCTTCGATTGCAGTATATATGTTATGCTGTTTAGATTATATTTCGATTTTATAACACTTTTTCCTGTTATGCACAGAAGCATAACAACCAATATGCCCACTACCCTACGCAGCTTGTACCCGTTTTTACATCGTTTTCTCATTCTATTTCTAACCATCTTATATTTTAGATCGAATCATTCTCAGCAGATTCTGCCATTGTCTTCTCACTCTAAAAAAGTTGACTTTTTCAGGATATGCTAATACATAAAAATCATAATTATTTTTAAAACGTACAATCCCCTCTTTTTCTGCCTGCTCCAGTGCTTTTCTATACTGCTGTTGAAATTTTTCTCCTCGTTCTTTATCAAAATCTTCTTTCCATTTTTGGCACTTTATCAAATCCCACTGCGCTGAATTCAGCAGTTTTAACAATGCCGCCTGATAAAGTTCTTTACACCTTTTTTTCTTAAAAAATTTTATTCTTTCTTCCTGTGCATCATATTCGTCAAATCGTTTATTGAGCGTCAAATTTTTTGTTATTCCACACGGATTTGTAAAATAGAAATAAAATACCATATCTGTTACTGCTATTCTCTCACTTCTATAATACAATTGATACGTAATATATTCATCTTCAAATAACCTCCCTTGCGGAAAACGGATTCCATTAAATACTGTTTTCTTAAATAATTTTCCACAACAGGATATATATTTTTCCACGTTTTGACCACAAAAAAGTTTGCTTTCAATTTCCAATCCAGACTGGATTTCCACACAATTCTTGATTTGCAACTCAGCGCATGTATCTACTTCTTCTATCTCAGCAAAACGTTTTAATCCGCAGATAAAGATATCCGCGTTTTCCTCTTTCAAAACTTTCAGCTCTGTTTCAAGCATTTTACTATGCACCACATCATCCGCATCAATAAACATTACGTATTCCCCTGATGCAATTTCTAAGCCCGCATTTCTAGCAGAAGAAAGCCCTCCGTTTTCTTTATGAATCACCGTTATTGTCTTCTGTTTTTCAGCATATTCATCACATATCTCGGCCGAACCGTCTGTTGAACCATCATCCACTAAAATAATTTCATATTCCTGACAACTCTGTGCCAGCACACTGTCGATACACCGTTTTAAATAGCTTTTCCCTTGATAAACCGGAATTATAATACTAACCGTTATCATATCTGATCCATCCTTTTATTTTCAAGTAGATTTTTTCTCCCAAAAGCTTTTTAATCATACGATTCGGAAGATATTTCCAATCATTTTTCTTTTCCTCTAACAATGCCTGACGATGTTTTTTATGATACTCTTTTTCTGCTCTTTCCATCCAGCTTGCATGAAACCAATGAACCGAAATTGTTTTTTTTGATTTTCTTCTATATCCTGTTTCAAAATCAATGGGGCACATACAAATGGATGGTAAAATCATAATATTTCCCTCTAAAATCTGCTGCTTATCCTTTTGTTCCAGTCCGTGTTTCAAAAAGATTTCTGTATTAATAACCGGGCATGTCTTCTTATTTTCTGATCCGTCCTCTAAAATAAACGGGATCGTTTGATACATCTCCATCATTTCATACAACAAACCGCATCCCCGTTCAGCGCCAAATCCAAGCCCCGTAGAAATATATTTTTTATTTTCAAATCCAAAAAAAGCACTGTATTTTAGCAGAAAATCAATCTTTTTCACTAATTCTACATCTGTATCAAAATATATCCCTCCATATTCATACACAACCCGGAGTCTTACATAATCTGTAACAAATGCCCACTTTTTCCTATGATATGCGTCAATTACATACTGCGGGCATTCTTTTATATTAAAATTTTTTTCATTCCATTCTACAATAAGATAGTCTGGACAGAACTTTTGCCAGCTTTGCATGCATCGCCTGACCGAATCTGGAATTGGCTTTCCCCCAAACCAGCAATAATGTATTTTTTTAGGAATCATCTCTCTCACCCACGCATTTCAAATCGTCTAATCGAATTTTTCCCCAGGCATTTACGTTCCAGTTAATCTTTAAAGCATGTTTACTATCCTGAATTTCAAATGTAAATGCCGGAAACACTGCATCCAAGTCATCGTAAGTTCCCATTTCGTTTACATTATAAATCACCAGCAATACGAAATATTTTCCCGGTACAAGTCCACGCAGCAGCAATTCCATTTCCAATATTTTGCTTCTTCCTGCAAAAAAGGATGTAAATTCCTGCAAAATTCCCGCTGCAACAGATCCTCCATCTGCTGATCTTATTTCTGCCCTCACGGATAGATTTGAAATATTTGTTTTGGCCTCAACCGACAAATCAAATTTCAGCTTTTCCTCAAATTCATATACCGGTACCTGTTTGTCCACAAGATGCACATGTGTCATTTTCGCCTTAATAACTGGCGGCAGATGTGCCATTCTCTTATTTTTCAGATCAATATCTACACTTCCGTTTTTAACAGCTGTATCCATATACAAATCAATTGCTCTTTCTACCCCGCCGTCAAATATCAGTTCGCCGTGATCCAGTACAAGGCAGCGGGTGCAAAGCTGACGAATGGTATTCATATTATGACTCACATAAAGAATCGTTTTTTCTTCTGAATTTGCCGCCTTTCCCATCCGTCCAAGACACTTCTGCTGGAATTTCATATCTCCGACAGCCAGAACCTCATCCATAATCATAATTTCACTATCCAGATGAGCTGCCACAGAAAATGCAAGTTTAACATACATCCCACTGGAATATCGTTTTACAGGCGTATCGATAAACTCTCCACATTCGGAAAATGCAATAATCTGATCCAGTTTTTCTCCGATTTCTGCACGGCTCATCCCCAATATTGCCCCATTCATATAAATGTTTTCACGTCCCGTTAATTCCGGATGAAATCCCGTTCCTACTTCAAGCATAGATGCCACACGGCCATTCATTCCAATGCTTCCTTTTGTTGGTGCCGTTACTCTTGACAGCAGTTTCAGCAATGTCGATTTTCCTGCTCCATTGTGTCCGATAATCCCTACTGCTTCTCCTTTTTCTACCTCAAATGAAATATCCTTCAGCGCCATAAAACGTTTTCCATACTCTTGTGTTTTCTGGCCTATTTTCAGTGTCGGATCTTCTTTTTTTCTTATTTTTGCATGGAATCGTTCCAGATCTTCCCGTAATGTTGTTCCCCCGATTGCACCCAGTCTATATTCTTTTGATACATGATCTATTTTGACCATAATCTGTTTTTCTGCCATCCTGTTCTCCTTAAATGGTATCCATAAATGTTCTTTCCACTTTATTGAATAACACAATTCCAAGTACAAATAAGATCATTGTGCTTCCCCACCCCATTCCATAGTATCCTGCATGAAAATATCCTGTTCCGAAAAAAATATAGCGGAATGAAGTGATGATCGGTGTCATTGGATTCAGCATATAAGTCTTCATATATTTTTCAGGTACAAGCCGCAATCCATATGCAACTGGCGTTCCATACTGCCATAATTGTAATCCAAAGCCTATCAGCATCGCCAAATCACGATATTTTGTTGTAAGCGCTGAAACAATAATTCCAACTCCCATCGCCAGCATCATCATCTGAATGATCAATATTGGAAATAGAAAGAGATACCCGGACAATCGAATTTCCATTTTCCCTTTCCATATAAAATACAGCAAAAAAATCAAAAACATGGCAAATTGAATACCGAAGGAAATCAAATTAGATATGGTTGACGCTGCCGGAGATACCAGCCTTGGAAAATATACCTTTCCCATAATAGAACTGTTTGTTATAAATGTGTTTGCCGTACTGCTGACCGTCGATGAAAAATAGCTCCAGCAGATCGTACCTGCCATATAGAACAGAAATGCCGGAATTACGGTTTCTTCTGTTGCTTTCACATCCAGCGTAGTCAGGTTTGCCAGTGAACCAAAAATCACAGTGAACACTATGGTTGTTAACAGGGGCTGTATCACCGCCCACAAAGGCCCTAAAATTGTCTGTTTATATTTTGAAACAAAATCTCTTCTCACAAATAAAAAAATCAGGTCTCTATACTCATATGTTTCCTTTAAATGAAGATTGATCCATTTTGAATTTGCCGTAATAACTGTTTTAAATTGTTGTTCCATCTTTTTCTCTCTAACCTTAAACTTTGATTTTTCTTATAAATATTTTGATTCTTTTCGGTATCATGGAACGAAGTTTTCTCACAAACAGAATTCTGTTTCTTCGTTTCTGATACCACCGTTCCACACATGCATAGTTCTGTTTTTGCAGTTTCATTACTTTCTCCCGCTGCCGTTTCAATGCAGACGGCTGTACCAGCTGTGCATTATATTTTGCTGCCCGCTGATAAGATGACGGATATTTTATAATGTTACTTCCATATTTCGCAAGCATAGTCCTTCCCTGATCATTATTCACAATCAGACAGGAGACTCCTTTTTCTTTCTCTATTTCACCTCCATATTTTTTCAAATATTCCGGGTGCACCAGCTCTATCCCCCAATAATCTCCTATGGTAATATCACCCTGACGATATTCTGATGCAAACGGACAAAAATAGCAGCTCTTCCGGTATGTGTATCCATTTAAAAACATTTGATAATAGGAGCTTTCTTCCGGTTCAAAATATCTTTCTTTCTGACTTCCATCCCTGTTCTCCAATATCATTTTTCCGTATAACTTCCACCCGCTGCTTTTATCTCGAAAATAAAATCCTGCTATTTTTTTTCCTTCTTTCGATTCTATGTATCCTAAATAATTCTGGAATAATTTTGCGCTCGGTACACCATGACATATAATTTCTATTGTATATAAATTTGCATACGTTCTCTGAAGGTATCCTCTCAGTCCTGCTATCTGACAAGGCGTTCCACTAAACAACACAGTCTCGTTATGTTCCAGATGCCGCTTAATTTCAACATATACATTTTCCAAATTGCTTTGTACATATTTTGAACCCTTTAATTTACAAAGTTCCTCTATTTTATCTATCCCGATATGTTTTATTACTAAGTTTTGGTTTTCATAAAGCATAGCACATCCATAGACAATTCCTTTTCTTTTTAGCACTTCCTGCGCCAGCACGGTAAAGATTCCCCCCGAAGCATTTTCTTCCAGATCAGTGTCCTTTGCCTGTGCCGCATACGTTTCTTTTCGTGATTGCTCTTTTTTCTCAAAACTGCAGACTTTTAAACATTTTCCGCACTCCGTACACTTCGATTCATCTATTTTAGGATAATCAAAACCATTTTCATCCTCTTCCATGTAAATCGCATGTCTGGGGCAGCATTTACTGCAGGCTCCGCATCCACAGCAATTTGTCTCATTCTTTTCGGAAATTATATTTCTCATTTACCCTTTTCCCTATTCTAATGCTTCTTTTATTGCTTCAAGCTTTCGATACTGATATCTTGTGTCCGGTTCCAGAAAAGCACCTTCTCCCCATTCATTCCATGCATTAATAAATATTACCGGCTTTTCCTCTTTCCGTGCTCTTTGTACCAGTATTTTCATATATTCAGCAAACTTTTCTACGGAAAATCCACTGACCATAACTCCATGTTTATTTCTTGGCGTATTATCCCAATCCACAAAACACCCCGGCCAAAAATTTTTCTTCCATTTCGCATTTAAAATCAAATCCCATATCTCATCGTAAAAATACATTCCCAGACTCTGCTCTTTCTTCCAATACATTCTTCCTTTCTTCTTTCGACATTTTCGATAAAACGACACCATTTCCTCTCCACAAAATTTTCTGATCAAAGAAATTTTTCTGCTTGTTCCAGGTAGCTCCTGGCTTTCGATATTTCGTGAATATACAGGCTCAAATTCAATTTGATAATCAAAAATATCGTTTCTGTAATACATATCTGAATAATACGCCGGAAATTGAAATGCCAGACATAAATCCGGAAAGCCTTCTTCTTTTGCTCTTCTTCTAAAATACGATGCCATCTTATAAATATCGATCATTTGTTCCGGCTTATAAACAACGAGCAATGGGCACCCATCTACTGTTATATATCGTTCATCTTGAAAAAAATTCAGCAGATACTGAAAGTGCCGTTCCCACTCTTCTTTTCCGCCATAATCCTGCTCCATGATGATTTCCTGATCTCCACCATCCCAGTTCTTACTCCAGTTTTCATTGGCCCAGCAAAAGCAAAATGGGATCTCTATTTTTTTGTTTTTCAGCATTTGTTCCGCCGGTTTTTCCAACAACTTCTCACCATGTTTAAACCAATAATGATAATAGCAAAATCCGAAAATCCCATATTTTTTTGCCAGATTACTCTGCCAGATCTTTACCTGATCATCCATTAAATCATAATAGTTAAGGTCCAGTGGGATTTTGGGCTGATCATGTCCGGAAAATAATGCTTGTGCTTTTCGTACATTTGTCCATTCGGTAAACCCCTCACCCCAGCATTGGTCATTTAATGGTATTGCATGAAACTGAGGCAGGTAAAATGCAATCAGCTTAACTCCTTTCCCATCTTTAACTTCTGCCATTTTTCTTCCCCTCACCTTCTGTTTTTTCCATGATTTTTTCAAAACATTCCAAAAGACATCTCAAACGAGTTTCAAACTGAAAGCTCACATCGCTTTTCTTCTGAATCTCAGCAATTTTTTTGAGTCTCTGATATCTTAATGCACGAAATTTATAAAATTGATATATGCCTTCTCTCCCATATCGTTTCCAGAAATACGTCATCGTTCCATTTATTCGAAGTTTAAATTGTTTTTCATTAAAATCATGCTGTTTATCTAAGGTTGCTCCCTCCAGGTGAATAATTTTTGCCTGTGGTATATTATAAATTTTTTTACCTCTTTTTTTAATTCTCCAGGACAGTTCTTCCTCCTCGGCATACATAAAAAAATCCTCATCAAATCCTTTTAATTGTTCAAAGAATTTTTTCTTCATCATCATGTCTGCCCCAAATATATAGGCAGCTTCTATCTTTTGATTGGTATCATTAAAATCTTTTCTTCGTATCTGCAATGCAGGATGTTTTCTGTATAATTTTTGTTTTGCTTTTGACAGCATCAAATACCGCCAGGATGCATATCTCTTTTCCGTACACAAATCATCAAACTTTAAGCAAAAAGACGGACACGGCATTCTCTCTGGTGTATACAAATTTCCGCCTATACATCCCATATCTGGATTGTTTTTCATCTCTTCCCATAAAATTTTTACTGCATTATTCATCAAAACTGTGTCCGGATTAAGAAAGAATACATAATCCCCCGCTGCGTATTTTGTTCCCAGATTGTTCGCTTTTCCAAATCCAAGATTTGTTTTTGCATCTATCATCTTAACTCTGTTTTCAAATTTCTCCTGTAATCTTTCTGCTTCTTTGTTCTTTGATGCATTATCCACGATAACAATTTCAAATTCTACATCCGCAGTTTGTTGAAATATTGAATTGACACAATCGATTGTTAAGTCTATGGAATTGTAATTAACAATAATAATTGAAACATCCATACGCTATCCTTTCCCTTTTATTTTTTCCTTTATGCTCTCATACCTCTCTTTTCCTAAAATACTTCTGCATATTCTGTTCGGCAGATGAATCATACAGTCCATATTTCTTAGATATTTTCTTTTTTTCTTTTCTTTTTCTGTAAGCCATGATGCTTCAAAATGATGAATCGAATATGTATTATCTGTCAATTCACACTTATGACTTTTCCAATTGATCGGGCAGAAATACTCTGCTGGATAAATATGAAACTTACAAATTTCCTGTTCCACATTTTCTTTCTTCATTCCCAGTTTTACCAGTGCCGCTGTGTTATAATAAGGACACGTTTTTAAATTTTCTTTTTCCTGCTCAACAAAATCAATCTCTTTATAAATGTCCAGCATTGCCTTCACGACCGGATGAAAAGCAGATGCACCAAACCCCTGTCCCGTATTCACATAAACTTCATTACCTTCTTCATCCGCTTTCTTCTCAAATCCGATATAGCCATCTGTCTCTAACAAATCATCCAGTGATCGAATTAGTTCGACATCCGTATCCAGATAGATTCCTCCATACTGATAAATAATATCCAGTCTGGCATAATCGGATACAAATCCCCAGCGTTTTGCCTGATACGCCTGCTCCATATATTTATTTTTATGAACATCATAATTATTGCTGTTCCATTCCATAATTTCATAACCCGGACAATATTTCTGCCAGCTCTTGATACATTGGATCACCAGCAATGGTTTTTCGTTTTCCCCAAACCAACAATAATGAATTTTTTTCGGTATCATATAAACTCCTGGCAATAAATAGAATATTTTTTATAATCTTTATTTAAAATTGCTTTTGCAAGAAAATAATATCTGTCCTTTTTCTTCAGATACTCTTTAAAGTTGGTACAGACAAATTCACATTCCCCTGCAAATACAGCCTTTTTTATTTTTTCCGGCAGCATAACAATCCTCCGGCAGGTAAATACAATCTGTCTCATTACCCTTTGATAATTCTCGTAGTCAAAAGGAATCTCCATTTTCTTTTGAATCTCAGCCATTAACAGCATAATCCAATAAGAATCTACTCTTTTTGGATTTTCATCATGCTTCTGTGTAATACTCTCTCCATGAATTCGATATGCATACACTACATCAGACAAACAATCCACTTTATTCGCCATTGGAAAAATCACAGCTCCGATAATTGCATCCTCATACCAATAGCCCTCCGGAAATTTCAATCCTTCCCACAGTTTTGCTTTCATCACCTTTAAACAGGGGCCTCCCCAATATTGATTTCTTTCTTTTGGCAAATGTTCTTTTTTTATCATTCCTAGAAAACCATTTTTATCAAAGCGATAGCCATTTCCCTCTACAATATCCGCATCTTCCAGATACGCTTTTGACAGCAAACACTCTATTGCATTCGGTAATAAAACATCATCCGAATCAACAAACATAATGTATTTGCTTTTTACTCTTTCAAGTCCTGCATTTCTTGCACCCGAATACCCTTTATTCTCCTGCCGAATAACTTCTACACATGGATTTTTTATGTATTGATTTAAAATTTGCCCGCTTCGATCCGTCGATCCATCGTCAATGGCAATTATCTGAAAGGAATATTTTGTTTTTTGCAGGACGATCGACTCCATACATTCCTTCAGCCAGTTTTCCGAGTTATATACAGGCACTATAATCGTGAGATCATATCGAATCTCTCTGCTCCTGTTTTCAGAAAATACATCCGGCGACACGGGCGGTGCAACATCCATCAGTATTCTCTTCGCATCCTGTGAAGAAAGTGTAATCTTTTCTTCCCGTATTTCATAAGCAATCCATGCCGCTATTCTTTTAAAAAGCATTTTCAACCTCCCTTTAAATCAGGCTGAATATCCACCACCAGTTTTTCTTTATCATATACAACAATATTTTTTGTTTTTCGGGCACATCAAGTTCCTGTATTTTTAATGGACATTTTCTCACTACAGGATCATTCAACAGTTTCTTACAGTACACTTTTCGCTCCCTCCTGTCTGTCATTTTACCTCTTTCCTTCAGTCCAACTAATATAACAAACCATGTCAGCCAGTTCAATTGCTGCTCAAAACAATACTCTTTTCTATTTTTGAATTCTATCTCTGCATGTTCTATTATTTTCTTACACGATTCCCATCTTCCCTCTCGAAATGATTTCGAAATAGAATCTGGATTATACCAGTAATGATAAATTCCGGCTTCTTCTTTATAGTAAAATTTTTGTGTACATAAAATCACTTTTGCACTGAAAAGGATGTCTTCACTAAACTTAATCTCTTCGAAAAAAAATATCTGATTTTTCTTCAAAAAATCCGTTCTGTACAATGCTCCCCATGCCCCAACAACAGGTCCCAAAGTTAATTGCCTCGTAGCCAGCAGTCTTGGATATATTTCTTGTAAAATTCTCTTTCTATCATAAATTCCTCCCTGCATTTCTCTTACTGTTTCCACCCGACATGGAACATTTCTTTCCAGCCCTGGCCATTCTGTCCGCAATGCTCTATATCTGACGAAATCTACCTGATATTTCTGCGCCAGCTCATAGAGCTGCTGCAGTCCGTCTTTTTCCAGCCAGTCATCACTGTCCAAAAAGAAAATATATTTTCCAGTTGCCACTGTTATTCCCCTGTTTCTTGCAGACGCAAGTCCTCCATTTTTTTTATGAATCACTCGCACTCTTCTATCTTTTTCCGCATATTGATCGCATAAAACCGGACTCCGATCCGGTGATCCATCATCAATCAATATGATTTCTATATTTTCTACCGTTTGATTCCGCACGCTGTTTACACAACGTTCTATGTAGGCTTCGACGTTATAAACGGGGATCACAACAGATATTACCGGCCTATTCATTTTTCTTTTCTCCTGTTATTTTCGCTAAATATTCTTCTGCTTCTTTCCTCTCTTTCTGCAGGATGGACTCGATCCTTTGCCAGTTTATCTTTTTTGCTGTCTGCAGTTTTTTCACATGATCCATCTTCCTGTCCTCCACTCCAAATACTTTCAATAAATCATTCATCCGCGTATTGATACGTTCTTTTCTTTCGATCACAAAAAATTCTTTATGGAAAATTAATGCAAACGCTGTTGCATGAAATGAATTAGAAACTACAGCTTCCGCATTTAAAATTAAATTTACAAATTCCAACGGCCCAATATCTGCACATACTTTGTCACAGATTTCTGTTTTAAAAACCGACCAGATCTCTGTTTTTGTTTTTTTAGAAATTTTTTCCGCAATTTCCTCTGCCACGCAGTTTTTATCAAAATCATAAAGCAGCACATACTTTTTATTCGTCTCTGTTTCCGGCAGTATTTTTTTCCACTGACACTGTTTCAGCAAAAAAACGGGATCACAATTTCTTTGAGACTGAAGTCCCATTTGCTTCACCAATGCAGCTCCTGTCTGCTCTCTGACCGAAACAGCATCAAAGGATTTAAGCCATTTCTTCATACGCTGTCGGTCTTCTTCTTTTAACTCATCAACTGCAAAACTCGCCGCATACGATGCCCTTCTTCCCTTTTCCGTAAATTGCAGAAAGAATGCAGGATCTTTTCCATTTGGGAAGATTGGATTCCATATCTGATCGCTCCCTGCCAGATACAGGTCTGCTTCTTCTATATTTTTTAGTTCTTCACACGTTCTATATGTTGTATCTGTCAGTTCTAACGCATTTTTCCGGAAAGCATCAAATCTATATTTTCTTTTACTGAATAATTTTTTTATTCTTCCTGGCATCTTCACCAGCAAATAAATCTCTCGAATTCCTGCCCTGTCATATTCTGGATTATTTACCGCTTTCAGACTATAATGCCTGCTTAGGTAGTCCGGCTTATAGTCAATAATTTTCACCTCATGACCGCAGTCTTTCAAATATTGCATTAATGCATATGCCTGTAAGCTTGCGCCTGCATTATATACATCATGGCAAGTGATAATTCGTATTCTCATTTCTATCCTCTGCAAATACACTCTATTTTGTTGATTTCCTGCCTGTTAGAATAATCCTTTTTCCTGCACTCCTGCACCAGCTTTTCAAGCCGTTTCGGTTCCCGTAATATTTCACTGATTTTTTCTCCACACGCTCTGTTTTCCAGCGGCACTATGATTCCATCTATTCCGTTTCTCAGCTGACTTTCTGCTGTTGGATATCCCGTAATAATCACCGGTTTTCCAAGCATTTGAGCTTCCCTTACAGCTACACAATTCCCCTCATATCTTGATGGCTGCACATAAACATCACACGCCCTGATATATGGATATGGATTCTCTTTTTTCCCCAGAATTTTTACATATTGTTTCATTCCCATCTCACATATTCTTTTACGGATTTGCTTTTCATTTTTCCCAAAACCAATTAAATACCAGGTTACTTCCAATCCATTCTGTCTGATTTGCCGACAGATATCCGGCACATTATCAAAATTTTTAGCATAGCAGAACCTGCCAATTGACAATATTTTTATCCCCGATGCATTCATTTCTTTTTCCACTGAAAAACTTTCTGCCTGTCTTTTGATGAGCTGTTCCGGCAAAATATTTTTTATCAATATCATTCTATTTTTTAATGTAGGAAATTTCTTCAAAAATTCTTTTGTAACTGCCTCTGAGATAGATGTGATATAATCATATGCCTTCCACATTTTTGTTTCGGATAAAATATCAATCTGCACCTGGGAATAGTCCGTATGGATCCATGCGATCTTTTTCTTAGCATTTACTTTCTTCGTCACAATATAATGTGGTGTCAGAAAACTTACCGCCAGATCATACTCCTTTTGGGGTTGTATTCGCGGCATAAAAGGACTGGTATATTTATGGCTATATTCTAAATTCACATCACTGTCTCGGTAATTATGCTTATGATCATAAATCGCTGCCGCTGTTTTTCCATATAGCCTTGCCATTGTTAATAAAACATGTCCCTCTTTTAAAGTTGCCTTCATTGGGTGCGCCAAAACTGTATACGCAGCTTTTTGCGGAAGCAGATGGACTTTATCCGGAATCGCATCCATTAATTCTCCTTCCTGACGAAGCAAAAAAAGATCTATTTCCCATTTGCTTTCATCCAGTGCTTCTAAAAATCCTATCAGACTTCTTTCCGCACCACCCAATTCCAACGCATGTGATACAAGTAACATTGTTCTCTTCATATTCGAAACCTCTTAAATACATCTACTCCCCAAATCCTATGAATCGGTCTTGTTATCTTCCCTCGCAATTTTTGTGTCCTGTTCAACCAGGATGCCGCATACCAGTGAATAGAAAACGTATCTGCTGTTTTTTCCAGCTTTCCCGTTGCACTGTCATATGGATTCAAAACATTCACCGGATATACTGCCGCTTCCCATATTTTTTGCTTCTGCCCATTCTGTTTTAAGCCTAATGCTGTCAATGCTTTTGTATTCAGTTCCGGACACATTTTTACTCCATTTTTTCCATCCAGCAGTGCATCATATTCTTTCAGCATCGCCTGAATTACTGTTCCATGCGCAATGGACCCAAAGCCCAGTCCCGTATTTACATACCGCTTATTTTCAAATCCGAAATATGCATCTTCCTGCAATAGCTTTTCCAGTGGCCGAATCACTTCCACGTCTGTATCCAAATAGATGCCTCCATATTTTTCCACCGCCCAAAGTCTGACATAATCGCTTAAATATGCATACTTTTTTTCCGCATAGCACATTCGTGTATATCCATTCATGTCTATGTCAAAATTTTCTTCATTCCATTCGATCATTTCATAGTCCGGGCAATACTGATGCCAGCTTTCTATGCACTTTAAAGCTAATCGGGATTTCTTCCCTTTCCCAAACCAACAATAATGTATTTTCTTCGGTATCATGTATCCATCCCTTTCTATCACATCTTTTATTCACTGGCTATCATTCCTGCATTGCTTTCTAATTTTCTTTTATGAAAATAGTCATAGACTTTCTCTGGCAAAATTCCCACAAGAATTGGCCGCATCGTATATAGGTATCCGCTTATCGGCAGCCCCAGTTTTCGGACCGCTATTCCTTTTACGTAGGCCTCATTTATTCTGTATCGAAGCTTTCTTCTCTTATATGCTGCTCTGTCATCCCGCATGAGATAAAGCTGTTTTGGAATATTTTTACCTCTGTATCCCGCCTCATATATTTTTATCCATAAATGATAATCTTCTACCCGTAAAATACTTTTTTTCTCTGTGTATCCAGCCACTGCATCGTATGCTTCTTTTCTTACCATACATGGTGCATGGCAAAACGGAGATCCATACAGAAAATCCTTTTTCTTTGGATATTCCGGATGACTTATCTTTCCCCATATTCCTGTTTGATCAAAATATCCCATATCTGTGCTTACGATTGAAATTGTTTTCTCTGTTTCCAATGTTTCATATTCAGCCGCAAATCGTTCCGGCAGACAGATATCATCCCCATCCATTCTTGCAATGTACTTTCCTTTGGCCGCTTTCAGACATCGGTTCAAGGTATAATTAAGTCCCCTGTTTTCTCTGTTTCTCAGTAAGATCATTTTTTCCGGATATCTTTTCCTATAAAGCTCTGCCACTTCGTACGTTGCATCGGATGATCCATCATCGCACATAATCAACTCCCATTCTTTCATTGTCTGGTTTAAAATCGATTCAATTGCTTCTGACAGCGTATCCGCACAGTTATACATTCCCATAATTACACTGATCTCTGGATTTTTCATATAAGCCCCCATATAAAATGCATCTGATAATAAAAGAATCCAATATATCCTAAAACAGCAGCACTTTTTATAATTTTCGCCGAATTCTCTGTAAAAATATGTTCCATTTCCCAGGGAAGCAAAATGGACGCAGAATACACAGATCCATAAGAAATCAGCCGTCCTATGAATATACCGGAAGTTTTCATCGATACAACTGCAATTCCACTTGTTAGGATTGAGAAGTTTGTCATAATGTTAATTACCGGGTTATCCGCTTCTTTGATCTGCCTGCTTCCAACCACAGAAAAAATCATAGGAATAGAATAGACGAATACTCTGATTGGATTGGTTCCATTATCCTCCCACTCTTTCCAGTCCGTTACCATATTAGAATACTGTGTATTTGACAGCGCATCGTTCATCCCATCTGTAAACCTGTTTACAAATATCAGTATTAAAATGCATCCTAAAATACACAGCACACTCTTTTTATTCCATGCTTTCCCCTGCACAATAAAGATAATCGGTACCATAAGAAGCGCTGACGCATGGAACGTTGCCCCTAACAGGATAATTACTGTCAGTGATACATATTTTCTTTTCAGAAGCAATGGAAATCCCGCCATAATAATTGCAATTGCCAAAAACTGGCGAATACCATTCTGACACCAGGACATGTAATCCGTTCCTGCAACAAAAATAAATATACTCATCCAATAGTTTTCACTATATTTCCGGTAGATAAATGCCATGCATAATATTTGTACTGCAGCTATGATCAGAAAAAAACAAACAGGTGAATTTCCAATAAAGCTTTTTAAAACCACCATGAAAACGGAAAAACCTTTATCTTTTTTTATTCCCTGAAGATAGAATGGGAGCTCAGCTATCCTATTCGGTGCTTCGCTGAAAACTCTCCGGTATGCATAGGTGTCTCCAAAATTATCAGATCGTAATGCTGCTGCTATTATGTACGGAATCACCAGCAGCACCGCCGGTGCCATCTGCCATCTTTCTTCGATCCTTCCCATAACGATCTCCTGCTTTTTCGGCAGAAATCTTGTCAAAATTATCCCTGCTGTCAAAATCCAAATTAATTGAAACCAATAGTTCGTTATGGACATCTTTCACATCTCTCCTTTTGTTTTACTAAAAGTCTCTTTTTTCATCCTCTCGCAGACTCTGCACTGTTTTCTCCACCACAACTTCTTTCCGAAACTCTCTCTCTATCTTCTCTCTCCCCGCCTGTCCCATCTGCTCTCGTTCTTCTCTGCTGCAATGCAGCATCTCTTTCATTGCGTCATACAGCATCTCTTTATTTTTTACCTCAACCAGCAGACCGCTTTTCCCATTTTCTACGCTCTCCCTGCACCCCGGAATATTGCTTGTGATGACTGGGCGGCCTGTGGCGGCGGCTTCTAAAAGGACATTACTCATTCCCTCATGGTAACTGGGGAGCACTACGCAGTCTGCTTCTATGTAAAACGGACGTGGATCCGACTGAAAGCCGTAGAAATGGGCGATGCTGTGTTTTTCCAGTTCTTTTACCTGCTCTTTGTATTCATCTTCAAAAAAACCAACCAGATCAAGGACAAAGTTTTCGTTTTCTTTTTTCAGATGCCGGACGGCATAAAACAGTTCGTCGATTCCTTTTTCTTTCATAATTCGTCCAAGATACAGGAAATGGATTCGTGTGTGCTTCGGATAAGGCTGCATTTTGTATCTTTCCAGATTAATTCCTGCCCCGGCCAGGACGATCTGGCGATCGGCGGATATGATTTTTCTTTTACAAAATTCACTGGCATTTTCTTTGTTTTCAAAAAAGACGTATTTCACTTTTTGGAACGCTTTTCGATATAAAATTGTAACAAGCCCAGTTAAGACTGGTTTTTGAAATGCTGTTCCCAACCCCTGTACATTGGCATAATACGGAATTTACTTTTGGCCGCTGAGCAGGCCTATGTAGATATTCGGTTTTATGGAATAGGTGAGTATAAGATCTGGTTTCACTTTTTTCAGCAGACGCTCATAATCCCATAGCAGCTTTGCTTCCGTAAATGGATTCACCCCACGGCGGTTCATGGATATTGGAATGCACTGGATTCCCATGTTCTGGAAATCTTCTTCATGCCCGACAAATGGCATCGCCAGAATCACTTCATACTCTTTCTGCAATGCTTCCGCCAGTTCTCTTCGAAACTGCCAGAACATATACGAATGGTTTGTTACAATCAGAAGTCGTTTTTTCATTGCTCTTTCCCGTTTCATGTAATATCCCGCATCATTTAATTACTTATTTCATTATTTCTTTTGCAAATTATATCATCTTCCCATTAATATGCAATTACTTTTCTCATTATTTTCCAGTAATTTTCTTTCGTTTTCGACAGCATCCACTTTGCTTTTACTTTTTTCTTCTCTCTTCCCCATTTACTGCCATCTGTTTTCCATCATTCCCTCATGAATTCCATCCTGCCGCAGTACCGCGCCGGCTGTCTTACAGAGGCATTCGAGATCCATTCCTAATGCAATGTGATGCACATAATATCCGTCCAGTTCCGCTTTCTCCCGGATCGGAAGTTCATCCCGCCCATGGATCTGTGCCCAGCCGGTGAGGCCCGGACGGACACTGTTTGCGCCGTACCGCTCCCGCTCAGAGATCAGATCCTCCTGATTCCAGAGCGCCGGACGCGGACCGACGAGCGCCATGTCGCCTTTTAAAATATTGAAGAGCTGCGGCAGCTCATCGAGGGATGTTTTCCTGAGAAAGCGTCCGACTCTTGTGATAAAGAGATCGGGATGATTCAGCAGATGTGTCGGCATATCATGCGGCGTGTCGATGCGCATCGTGCGGAACTTGTATATGCAAAAATACTGCCCGTTCCGGCCCACCCGCTTCTGCCGGAACAGCACCGGTCCCGGAGAATCCAGGCGGACTGCAATGCCGACTCCCAGCAGCAGCCACGATAATGCTGCCGTTCCCACAAGCGCCAGCAGACGGTCCAACAGATTTTTCAGATACTTTTGATAAACTTCTTTTTTCTTCTCCCTCATGCTTTTCCTCCCTGCTCCCTTGCTGTCCGGTCACTGTTCCGGCGTTCCTTCTCTTTCCCATAGCCGTACTTTCCGTAACCGTAACCATATTTTCCATACCCGTAGCCGCCATAGCTGCTGTATCCGTAGCCCGTCGTGCCCTCCTGCACGCCGTTCAGCACATAGCCGCAGACCGGAACCTGCGAATCCTCGAAAAATTCCAGCGCGCGCCGGACTTCCCGGTCTTTCGTTGTTCCCTGATGTACCACGAGAACTGCTCCGTCGGCAATTCCGCCGAACAGTGCCGCATCCGAAAGCACTCCGCACGGCGGCGTGTCGATGATCAGAAGATCGGCCTCTTCTTTCAGGCTTTCGATCATGGTCTTCATCCGTACCGAGCGCAGCAGCCCTGCAGGATTCTGCGTGCTTCCCGCTCCCGGCAGGATTTTCAGCGTCAGATCCCGGCAGTCGGTAAGTGCCTCCTCCCAATCCATCTGTCCCTTCAGCACGGCAGCAATTCCACGCTCTTTCCGTCCGATCAATCCCATACACTTCATCACCGAAGGATTCCGCAGATCTCCGTCCAGCAGTACTACGCGGTATTTCTTCTTCGCAAACGCCTCCGCCAGGTTCACGGCAACCGTCGTCTTTCCCTCCCCCGGCACGGCACTCGTCACAAGAAGGACCGGACAGTCACTTTTTCCGATTATTCTGTTCTCCATCCTTGTCCGGATCAGCTGCACCGCCTCTTTGAAGGCATCCGGCACTTTTGGATTGCAGATGGTAATGGTCTGTTCCTTTACGCTGCTTCTTTTTTTGATCTTCGCCTGCGGCAGATTTCCAAGGAATGCCGCATTCGTCAGCTTCTTAATATCATCCGCCCAATGGATGGTTTTTCTTGTTCTCACATAGAGGAACAGCAGCAGGAAGGCCGCTGCAAGTCCTGCTGCTGCACCATACGTGCCGGCCCGCAACGCATCCTGGCTGTTAACCGGCACTGCCGGAACACCGCTTTCATCCACCACCGTCAGTGTCGTCGCACCAATGATATACTCTGCCACCTCCGGATAATTCGTGATAACGGATTTCATCACCCGATACGCCGTCTCCGGTGACGCGTCCCGCACACGGATAGTAAAAAGATTGGTATTTTCCATCACGCTCGCCTGAATTTCTGATGTCACCGCCCCGATTCCAAGATCCCGCGCTACAACATCCTTCAGTACGCCGCTTGTCACAAGATACGGAAAGGTCTTTCCAAGCTGCTCTGCCGTTACATTATCGTAATAAGAATAACCGACCGCACGGTTCGATCCGACCACGAACGATGTATATGCCTCATAGACCGGCTGATACCGCAGCTTTGCCGTCAGAAAGGAGCCGCCTCCTGCAAGGATTACAAGTGCCAGCACACCAAAGAAAAATTTCTGGAACGCCTGGAAATACTCCGCCAGAAAGGCGATCAGATCTATTTTCTCTGGTTCCGCTGCGGAATAGGTTTCATACGTTTCTCTGTTCATGCTCTTTTGCTCCCTCTCATCGTTCTGCCCTGCTATAGGCGCCGTATCCGTAACCGTAACCATAGCTGCCTCCGATCCGCTCGCCGAATCCCGGATAAACATTGCCGAACACACAGCCGATGACCTTTTCTTCTTTCTGGTTCAGCGCGTCGATGGCATCGTTGATGTCCCGTGTCAGCACGCCGTCCTGCCGAACGGCAAGAACCGCACCATCAGCCAGCTCCACAAGCTCCTCCGCATCCGCGGCCGCGCCCATCGGCGGCGTATCCAGAATAATATAATCCATGTTTGTCCGGCACATATCCAGAATCCGCCGGAAAATTTCACCGCCGACTGCTTCCGACGGTTCCTCCAGCCGTTCCCGGCAGATGCCCATGTAAACATTCGTATCCTTATATTTTTCAAAAACGCTGGACGCCGGCTCCTTTCCGGCTGCTACCTGTCCGAAATCTTTTCCGGCCTTTTGCGGAAGTTCAAAAATCTTATACAGCGCCGGCTGACGAAAATCACAGTCCAGAAGAAGGACACGGTTCTGTTCCTCTGAAAGGGCAAGCGCCAGATTGGCGGCAAGCGTCGACTTTCCTTCATTTTCCGCCACACTGGTCACCAGCAGCACTTTTCCCCCTCTCCGGTCGAGTCTTCCGCGCACACGGGAAGCAATGCGCTTCAGGGATTCCACATAGGGAAAGCTCCGCGCCGGATTCGTGATCAGCATGGAGCTGTTTTTCCTCTTTTTTTCATGGTACACGGTTCCCAGCAGATCCGCATCAATCTTGCGGCCAAATTCCGTTTCATTTTTGACGGTATCCCGCAGAAAGGAAAAGAAGCCCACCAGCGCCGCCGTACCAAGCGCGGCCGCCAGAAATGCCATTGCAGCGTACTTTTCCGTCGGAATCCGGTTCGACGGATTGCCGGAAACCTGCGGCTGCTGCAGTGTCTCCAATACTACATTGGGAATAATATAATCTGAAATGGTTGTGTAATTCTTCAGCACCGACCGCAGTACCCGAAAGGCTGTTTCCGGCGAATCGGCTGTCACGGAAAGCTCCATTAAATTGGATTCCGGCACAATTGAAGCGCTCATGTCCGCCGGAAAGGATGAGCATCCCAGCTCCTCCATCACTTTTTTCTTTAAAATATTGTTTTCCAGAATCGCCTGAAATTTCTGCGTCATCTCATACGTCGAAGAAAGGCTCGATGCTGCATTTGCATTCTCGCCGCGCCCCATCACGGCAAACGTGGTTTTCACCGTGTACTGATCCCGATGGACTGCCGTCAGCACCGTGTAGGTTATCATCGCCGCCGAACAGGCAATCAGAAGGATGATCCACCAGTTTTTTGCCATATCACACAGAATGCTCCGAAGATCCCAGTCTGCTTCGCCGTTCTGTCCGTTTCCTGTTCTGTCGTATTCTCCCATCTGGAACCTCCTCATTCATTGACGCAGACAATCAGGCGGATGGAGCTTGTCTGTCCCTCCTCCGATGTCACAGTATACGTTACTTCATAGACACCTTCCTTTCCGGTGTCAACCGGATTCTCTATGGAAAGTTTTTCTTCCCCAAGGATCTTGTCTTCCGCGGAAACCGCGTGAAGTTCATCGTCCTCTCCTTTTTCATACGTCATCTGATCCACATTCACCTGCTCCAGATAATCCTTCGGTTCGAACGCCTGCTGCAGTTCCAGATGGATCAGATACTCGCTTAAGGTAATCTGCGGCTTTCCGCTCTCCTCCGCCGGGTCGTAGAGTTCCACCGTCACCGGAAGACTCGTCACATCACCGGCACGGTTGGCAGCAGAATACGTTACCTGATACAGCCCGGGCGTGCTGCTGATCTCATCCTGATACGAGAGCCGGATGCGGTCCGTAATCGTTCCGTCCAGACAGTCCTCTGCGGAAATTCCTTCCGTCAGGTCATCTGCATTCACACTGAACCGGAGCGGCCCATCCAGGGAAAAGACCGGCGATGTATAGTCGTTATAGACCATTTCCCGTTCCGCGTGGGTGACATTGTTGTCCGAATCAAAGGCAACGATGCTGATTTTCCGCCGCCCTTTTTCGATAAAGTTGGAAATATGTTCTACCGCAAGCGAATCCGTCACATCGCCGTCCTTCGCATCGTACGCCGTCACGCCTGACAGAAGCTCCGCCTCATCCGCGTGGATACTGACCGAAATTTCACTGTTATCCATTGAAATCTCTGGCCCTTTCCCGTCTTTTCCAGTTCGCTGCCGCATCAGGCACCCGCCAAACGCGAGCGATGAGGCAAGAAATAAAATCAGAACAGCCGCTCTCATTTTGTGCATATCCTTTTGATGTCTCCTTTCGTTTTTCAGACAAACCAGCGTCTTTTCCGCCTTCGTTCCGGAGACGGCTCATACAGAACCGGCCGGTTCTCCAGAATTCTCCTTGGATTTACCTTCAGCAGAAGCTCCGCATACGATTCGCCGTACCACTCCGACAGAAATTCCCGGATCGGTCTCATGTCCGGTGTCCGGTAATTTGCGCGGTGGGCATCGCTTGCCGCACAGCCTGCCAGACGGTTTTCCAGCAGATACTGTGCTGTCCGCTCTGCTTCTTTTCCAAATCTTCCAAATACGCTTCCTTTGTTCATCTGCAGAACTGCGCCCATTTCCCGGAACTCATACAGAAGCTCCGGCGAATCCTGCACGCAGAAATACCGCTCCGGATGTGCCAGCACCGGGATCTTTCCCATGGCCGGAAATTCCATCAGCCGCCTTCTGATCCCGTCCGGTGCCATGTCAAACGGCACCTCGATCAGATAATAGCGGCTTTCATGAAGCGGTATCAGCTTTCTCTCTTTGATTTTTTCGTTAAGCGGCCCGATGCTCATAATTTCCATGCCGCGCACCAGACTGATGGGGATGTGTTCCTTCCGGATTTCCTGTTCCAGACGGTAAAACAGCTCCAAAAGCTGCTCCGAATCGTAATTGACATACCCATCCTCCACGCCCTCGATTCCCGTCTGGTTTGCATGCGGTGTCACAGCAAGGATACGCACTCCGCTCTTTGCCGCAATTTCCGCCATCTCAAGGGATGTGGACAGATTCGGGGAACCGTCGTCAACCCCCGGCAGAATATGTATATGAAGGTCCGTCATGCTTCTTTTCTCCTTCGTACTGATATTCCGGCACCATTCTCTTTACCCTCTCGCAGATGTCCGGACATTCGTTTTCCGCCGCCCGCTCGAGTTCTTTCATCTGTTTTCGGAATACCGTCTCATCAAAAGCAATCTGCCGGCCGATAAAAATGCGGGTGTTTTCTGTCGTCTGCATCCCCTCCTCATTCATCAGCAGCTCCTCATACAGCTTTTCGCCCGGCCGCAGGCCAATGTACTTGATCTCGATTTCCACTCCCGGCTCATACCCGGAAAGGCGGATCATGTTTTTCGCAAGGTCCGCAATTCGGACAGGATCTCCCATGTTCAGGACAAAAATCTGGCCGTTTTTCGCATACGCGCCCGCCTCGAGCACCAGACTGACCGCCTCCGGAATCGTCATAAAATAACGGATGATGTCCGGATGCGTCACCGTCACCGGCCCGCCGTGCTCAATCTGGCGGCGGAACAGCGGAATGACGCTGCCGTTGCTGCCAAGTACATTTCCAAAGCGCACCGCCGCAAACTCCGTGGTGCTGTGTTTTCCAATCATCTGGATCACCATCTCGCAGAGCCGTTTGCTCGCTCCCATGATGTTCGTCGGATTGACCGCCTTGTCTGTCGAAATCAGAATAAATTTTTTTACGTGATACCGGCTTGCCGTGCGCGCCGTCTTTAAGGTTCCGATCACGTTATTTTTGATCGCCTCGTTCGGACTGTCCTCCATCAGGGGCACATGCTTGTGCGCCGCTGCGTGAAAGACGATATCCGGCCGGTAACGGGAAAACATCGACTGCAGCCGCCGTTCATCCCGCACCGAACCGATCAGCACCGTCATGTGAAGCCTCGGGAACTCCCATTCCAGCGATTTCTGGATCTGGTATGCATTGTTTTCATAAATATCAAAAATGATCAGATGACCGACACCGTGGCCAGCTAACTGTCGGCAGATCTCGCTGCCGATGGAGCCTCCTCCTCCCGTCACAAGAACTGCTTTCCCCTGGACATAATCGAGAATCGCATCGAGATCGACGCGGACCGGATCCCTAGGCAGCAAATCCTCAATTTTAATTTTTTTTCTGATCTTTTTTTCTTCCTTCATAGCTCCCGCTCTCATTCTATTCGACATCTTCTCCCGTTTTCAGGCATCCTGCTCCCGCAGACAGTCTTCGAGCAGATACAAAAGCTCCAGCGCCGAACGGAAACCGGCTTTCTGCTTTCCGCAGATCAGAAATCCCTGCAGACTGCAGTGCTGGCGGAACTGAATCTGAATGCTGACCATCCGCTCGGTTCCGGCCGGAAGCGTGGTCTCCTGCCGGTTTTTCATATCCTCCGTAAATTCCCATTCGTCTTTTTCTTCTTCCCGCAGGCTTCGCATACAGCTTCCCGCATCCGGCATACCGAGCAAATCATAAATCCGGTTCATCCGAAGCAGCATTTCCCCGTATCCCGCAAACGGAACATCGTAATGCAGAAGCGGCAGGCGGATCACACCTTTGGAATGGCTTCCGTTCAGCTCCTGAAAACATAAGAATAATGCTGCATCTGCTGTTGTATGCACCTTTTCTCTGATTTCTTCCATTTCTTTTTTCATAATCTTCTCCATCTGCCCTTTGTATTTCTTTTTATAGTAATGTTATATGTAATATTTATTTTTGGAATATTATACCAAATCTATCTCACATCGTCAATCTGCTTATGCCTCCTTTTCTTTCGATTTTCACTTTCTTTTCTGTGTTTTTTCTACATGGAGTTTACTTTTTTGATCTTTTTCGAGTTCTGGTGTCGCGGTGCGTCACTGTTCGTCGAATGATTTTATCAGAAGTGAGGCCTTTCGGCTTGAATGAAATCCTATGGATGTGCTAAACTACAGTTTGTAATCATATGATCGTTCCTGTAATGATTTCATAGTTACAGTATCATGTTTTCCTGCGCCGGACAACCGCTTCGACGTGAACGGCTGCACATCGACGCAAACGGTAAGTAATTCAGGAGGTGGTAATTTTGTACTCAGAGTTGTTTTTTCCATTGAATTCCAACGATCCGGTTCTTCTCGAAATTCCGGTCATCATCACACAGGGCGCCTCAGAACGAATCCGGTTTCCGCTGGATGATCTCATCTATGTGGAGGCCTGTCAGCACCGGCTGATTCTGCATACCGTTCAGGGTGACTTTTCAACCCGGTGCACATTTGCCGGCCTGACGGTATGTCTTGCCTCAACCGGCCGTTTTTTCCGCAACGGAAAAGGTCTGCTGATCAATTTCTCCCACGTTGCGCTCGTGCAGGCAACCGGCGAGGTTCTGCTGAAAAACGGACAGACCGTCTTCTGCAGCCGCAGACGGAAGCGTGAAACCCGCGAAGCCTTCCTCGCTTATGCCAGAACACTGTCCCGCCGCTTATAATATGATTTTGATTTTCTATGTCCTGCAGCCTTTGCTCCACCGATACAAAGAACAGCAGCCGCTGGTTCTGTTTTCGAACCAACGGCTGCTGTCCTGTTTCTGTTTATTTTTCAGTTTTTCCCTGCCGCTTCCATCCGAGCCGCAAACTGCGCATAGAAATCGGTCTTTGTGTCATACGGAAGCAGATAAAACAGCTTCAGAATTCCCATGCTGATCTGCTGCCGCAGCGCGTCATCCTCTGTCCGGCGCGCCTCGTTCTGTTTTTCTTTCAGATAATAATGCCATTCGTTCGTAAACGCTTCATACTTTCCGAGCTCCGGCGTGTCGAGCCAGCGGCGGACTTTGACTTTTGTCTTATTCTCCTTTGGACATTCGCTGACCTGAAGAAAATAGGAAAACGTTCCGTTCTCATACAGCCGTCCCAGCGGAAACATCCGGCAGAAGCCCGGCCGCGCATCGTGAATGCTGCACCGGCCCTCATCATTTAAGAAACTGCACTGGTCTGACTGCTCCGTCATTTTCAGATGCGGCAGAATCACACCGTCCACTACGCGGAGTGAAATATATCCCGCCGTCAGAATCTCCTCCATCGTTTTGCCGAGTTTTCTCTCGAGCCGGTAAAGATCCATCGGGTCGAGCACAATCGAGTCGCCCATCCCGCGGCAGCAGGCGGAGCATCCGCGGCAGTCGTCGCAGCCCACTTTTACCATGTCATTCGCTCCATATCGTTTTCCATCTGAAATCTTGTCTATATCTACGTTCCGTTCCATACTTTCTTCCTGTCTGTTCTTTATTTTTTATACTCAAAATCCGGAATCTGATGCCATCTCTCCCGGAAATAATGTGCCTCCAGTTTCGGCTTGCGGTCGCGGGTGAAGATTCCCTTCTTGTTGCCCTGCACGCGCAGGAGACTCTGGCTCGTCGCAAAGTCCCAGATGCCCGAAAGGTCACTGACAAACCGGGACGATGTCATACTTGGATATAACATACTTTTGTTTCCTCCTTCTCCATTTTTCTTGTATATCCCCCTGCTTTTCCTGCCGGTTTACGTTCCGGCGCGCTCTGCCCCCACGACATGCAGCACCTGGTCCTTTACCTGGAATTTGATTTCCATTCCCGCAAAGGAAAGCCCGTAAATGCGCTCTTCACTGTTCTGATACGATGGGCGCGGGTCCTGCTCCAGCACTTTTTTCAGTGCCTCCCGGCGGTCCGCCGGAATTTTTTTCAGCAGCTCATCCGGAATTTCAACGGGAATGAAGTATTCCTTCGTTTTTTCCGTAAAGCTGCCAAGTGCCTCCGCATGGCTGTCCACATGCGGCAGATACGGTTTGATGTCCAGAATCGGCGTACCGTCCATCAGATCTGCCCCCGACAGATGAAGCACCGGCCCGAGTGCCGGATGCTGCTCCACACGCTCCAGCTTTACCGAAGAAAGCCCGATCGGATTGGGCCGGAACGGAGAGCGCGTTGCAAATACACCGACCCGCTTGTTTCCGCCAAGCCGCGGCGGCCGCACCATCGGTGACCAGGTGTCGCGCACAGCCTCGGAAAACTCCCAGATCAGCC
Organism: Fusicatenibacter saccharivorans; assembly: GCF_015557635.1. Lineage (GTDB taxonomy): Bacteria > Bacillota > Clostridia > Lachnospirales > Lachnospiraceae > Fusicatenibacter > Fusicatenibacter saccharivorans. The sequence continues at coordinate 61,908 of NZ_JADNOP010000008.1, read as the reverse complement.
AGAGATGGGAATATTCCTCGATGCCGCGCAGCGCATTCGCATCGCGGAACTCCGGTTCAAAGACGATCGTACTCTTTAATTCTTCAATCAACCCGCTCTGCCGCGGAATCCCGAACTTTTCCGGGAAATCCGTGTGGATCCGGGCAATCACTTTCACTGCAATTTCTTCTGCCAAAACGGTTTTCTCCTTTATCCTTACCAGACTCTGAATAGGTTTATTCTAACATTTTGCCGGAAAAAAGTCCACCTGCCAGCCGGCGGTTGGCGGAAAAGTGTCAGAAAAGGACGGATTTCTCATAATTTGCAAATCCGTTTTTCTATCCTATGACCGCAAAAAAAGAACAGGAACCGTTTTGCTGTTCCGATTCCTGTTCTCTCCTTTTTTATGCTCCAAGTTCCCGCATGCCTTTCAGCAGTCCTTCAATCTGTTCTGCTATTTCTTTTACTTTCGCTTCCAGTCCCAGCAGTTCCTGGCGGTACATCTGATTTTTCTCTGTCGTATCAAAAGTATGTACCGTCTGAACCAGAAACGCTCCCGCCTTCGGCTGAAGTTCATCCGGCAGGTGCGTTTCCTTTAAGCGGATCCGAAAGCTTTCCAGATCATTCCCTGCAGCCCTTAAATACTGATTCATGTGGATCCCTGTGTGGCGCATCATCGCTCTGCCCTCGCCGCGTACCTTTGCGTACGTTCTCTGGCTTTTGGCTGCGTACAGTGTCATCTGTACATACATCAGACTGGTCAGTGCCTTTTCTCCGGTCATTGCTGTTTCGTATAATTCTTTTTTCACTCTCTCGCTGCTCATACATTCCTCTTTCCGCCACTTTTGTTCCGCTGGCAACGGTTTGGATTGCTCCGGCAGTTCATGTTGTCTTTGGTATTCAGGAGTATAAAAAAAGACTCCTATCATGACGACTGCCACAATAAAAGTCTTGCGTTCTCATTTGATACGGACGTCTCTCGACATCGGCTGACGATTTCAAACCCACTCGGGATGCGTTTTTGTTTCCCGCGGCGTTTCGCTACTCCCTTTTACTTGTTGATGTGTATATTAGCACACTTCCTGTCGAATTGCAAGTATATTTTTTACATTTTGTCCCTCATTTCATGCAACTTACGTTTTTTCATTTGTGTTTCTTCCTATATAAATGCACCGCCGGAAAGCATACCGCTCCGGCTGCCAGCACGAGAAAAACGATATCTGCATACATCTTCACATATCCCGCCGCCTGCTCCCACGCCACACCGACCGCAGCACCGGTTCCGACGAGAAGAATGTTCCACACCGTGCTTCCGATGATTGTAAACAGCAGAAATTTCGGCATCTCCATCCGTGCCATCCCGGCGGGGACGGAAATGAGGCTTCGGATGATGGGAATGCACCGGCCGAACAGAACGGCCCGCTGGCCTTTCTTCTGAAACCATGTAATCGTTTTCCAGGCATCCTCCGCGTGAAATCCGAGAAGCTTCATCGGGCGGCTGTCGAGCAGTTCACTAAGGCTCTCCGGGCTGACAAGCGTTCCCGCTCCATAGAGAACCAGCGCCCCGAGAAGCGATCCTGCCGTGGATGACAGCACAACGCCCGCCGGATGCAGACGGGTGCATGTCGTCAGAAAACCGCCGAACGTCAGAATCACCTCGGAGGGGATCGGCGGAAAGACATTTTCCACGGCAATCAGAATCAGGACGCCGACATATCCAAAGCGGTTGACCATATCCAGGATTACGTTCTGCAAGCTTTCTCCGTTCCAGCAGCTCCGCACCGTTTTGAGACCTGCGGCGTTTTCCCGTCTCTGCTCCGCGTCACGGAATCGCTGCTTTTTCCTTCTTCCCCTGCATTCTATGCACCGCTGCCCCTCTGCATGACCCCTTTTTCCGCCAAAACTTTCCTCTGTTTACGATTCCGTCAGATTTTCTTTGTTTTGTTTTCATCTTCTCTTCAGAAAAGCTTTATCTCATGTACACATTCTGGTCACAATTTTTCCGTATACTAATCTCATCAACAACGAAGGAAACAAACACAAACCTCTATTGTTTTTATATAAATTTTAACCAGGAGACAGCAAAGCACCCTTGGAAGCATGTCTCCAATGCCAACCTTTCTAATAGATAGATTTCTTTTTCATACCGCCGGGGCCCTAACAAGTCCCGGCCTCTCTCCTTTTTAGGAGATTTTTTTATTTTCAGCTCTTTTTTTCCTTAATTTTCTAAAGTTCCCACGATAATTTTTTCTTGCACGAGACTTTTCCGTATAGTAAAATGAAAACAGTTGTTTTTAACAGACACCATGGATAAAAAGGGAGAAAAATACCATGAAGATTGGATTTGACAATGAGAAGTACCTGAAAATGCAGTCTGAGCATATCCGCGACCGCATCAACCAGTTTGACAACAAGCTGTATCTGGAATTCGGCGGAAAGCTGTTCGATGATTTCCACGCATCCCGCGTTCTTCCGGGCTTTGCACCGGATGCCAAACTGCGCATGCTGATGCAGCTCTCCGACCAGGCTGAGATCGTAATGGCGATTTCCGCAGCAGATATTGAAAAAAATAAAATCCGCGGCGACCTCGGCATCACCTATGACAGCGACGTGCTCCGCCTGATTGATGAGTTCCGCGGACGCGGCCTCTATGTCGGCAGTGTTGTCATCACGCAGTATTCCGGACAGCACAGTGCAGACGCTTTCAAGAAGAGACTGCAGAAGCTCGGCATCCCGGTTTACATTCACTACACGATTCCGGGCTACCCACATAATGTGCCGCTGATCGTGAGCGATGAGGGATACGGAAAGAACGAGTACATCGAGACAACCCGTCCGCTCGTTGTCGTTACCGCACCGGGACCGGGAAGCGGAAAGATGGCAACCTGCCTTTCCCAGCTTTACCATGAGCACAAACGCGGTGTAAACGCCGGCTATGCAAAATATGAGACCTTCCCGATCTGGAATCTGCCGCTGAAGCACCCGGTCAACCTGGCTTACGAGGCTGCTACCGCCGATCTGAACGATGTCAACATGATCGACCCGTTCCACCTCGAGGCATACGGCGTGACAACCGTCAACTACAACCGTGATGTCGAGATTTTCCCGGTTCTGCGTGCGATCTTCCAGCAGATCTTCGGCGAGAGCCCGTACAAATCCCCGACTGACATGGGCGTCAACATGGCCGGAAACTGTATCATTGATGATGAGGCATGCCGTGAGGCTTCCCGTCAGGAGATCATCCGCCGCTACTACACTGCTGTGGACGGTATCGCAGACGGCTCCCGCTCCGAGACTGAGGCTTACAAAATCGAGCTTCTGATGAAACAGGAAAACATCGTTGCCGCAGACCGTACCACCGTTTCCCCGGCTCTTGTCCGTGCCGAGGCGACCGGCGCACCGGCCGCTGCCATGGAACTGCCGGACGGACGCGTCATCACCGGAAAGACCGGCGATCTGCTCGGATCGAGCGCGGCGCTTCTGCTGAATGCATTAAAAGAGCTCTCCGGCATCGACCATGACGTACATGTTCTCTCACCGGAATCCATCGCTCCGATCCAGACCCTGAAAACCAAGTACCTCGGAAGCAAGAACCCGCGTCTTCATACCGATGAGGTTCTGATCGCGCTGTCCGCTACTGCTGCACAGAGCGAGGATGCACAGAAAGCGCTGTCCTGCCTGCCGCAGTTAAAGGGCTGCCAGGTACACTCCAGCGTTATGCTCTCTGACGTGGACCGCAAAATGTTCCAGCGTCTGGGATGCGATCTGACCTGTGAGCCGAAATTTCAGTAAATAATTTTTCGTATATTAAACAAAAAAGTCCAGGGCATACGGTACTTTCCGTATCTGCCTGGACTTTTTCTATTTCCGGCTTCTGTTTATAAATTTTCTTTTCCGAATCCCATCGGCAGCAGCTCCTCGAGCGTCATCTCTTTCCAGGAACCGTCGCCCTTGCAGAGAAGAACGAGAAACTCGTTCGGATCAACGAATTCCCGCAGGACCTGGCGGCAGACACCGCACGGTGTGCAGAAATCCTCCGGCTCTGCCTCTCCCGGACCGCCGCAGACGGCGATCGCGTCAAATTCCGTTATGCCCTCGGATACGGCTTTGAAGACCGCGGTGCGCTCCGCGCAGTTTGTCGGTGTATACGCCGCATTTTCAATGTTGCATCCGGTATAAATCGCTCCATTCTTTGCCAGAACCGCCGCGCCTACGCGGAATTTCGAATACGGCACATACGCAAATTTCCGCGCTGCCAGAGCCTGTTTTACCAGCTCCTGTTTTATTTCTGTACTGATTTCCTGTTTCATATCCAGCATCCCCTTTCCAGTATCCCCTTATTTTTTCTTTCTTATTTCTGATCTTCCCGGATCAGAATCCGCAGTGCCTCGATGGCTACCTGAATCGCACCTTCCGTATCGTGCGTAATGTGGTTCTCCATGCCGCGTTTCACTCTCTCCTGATTTCCCATCACAAGAAAATCCGATCCGGCACGGACGCCGCGGGCACTTGCCACGATAAAAAGTGCCGCCGATTCCATCTCTGACGCTTTGCATCCAAGCTTCATCCATGCATCCCATTTTTTCAGCAGCTCATCGCCGACCGGCATCTGCTCCGGGTCGTGCTGGCCGTAGAAGGAATCCTTGCACTGTACCACGCCCGCATGCCATTTTTTCCCAAGATTCTTTGCCGCCTGCACCAGCGCATTCGTCACGGTAAGGTCTGCGACTGCCGGGAACTCGATCGGTGCGTATTCCTTTGACGTTCCCTCCGCACGGATCGCTCCCGTTGCCACCACGATATCGCCGCCCTCTACATCGAGTGCCATACCGCCGCATGTTCCGACGCGGATAAACGTATCGGCGCCGCACTGGATCAGCTCTTCCATCGCGATGGAAGCCGACGGACCGCCAATGCCGGTAGATGTAACGGAAACCTTTACACCGTCCAAAGTACCCGTATAAGTCACAAATTCCCGGCTGTCTGCAACGAGCACCGGGTTCTCAAAGTAAGCTGCAATTTTTTTACACCGTTTGGGATCTCCCGGCAGAATCACGTACCGTCCCACATCGCCTTTTCGGATCTGCAGATGATACTGCAGCCCTTCTTCTCCTGAATAATTCTGCATATGCAAAAACCTCCTTAAAATAATATAGTTAATTACATCTAATCATAGACAAATGTGTTTAGCTCGCATTCTCAAACCAATAGATTTTTGAATAGTTCCATAGTAATTTGCACTTTCTCGCATTAACTTTTTTACAATGTTTTGTTTGGCTTTGAAAATTAATCGCTTTTTGGTCCGGGTATAGTGCTGTTACATATCCTCTGTGAGTTTCACCATTTTTGAATGTATATTCAACCAAATCCCTATGATGAATTCCTAAAACATGGTCGGTTTTAGCTTTGCTTTGTCTGCGCATAGGTTTTATTGCCCATTCTTTTATATCACAGGTATCAGGCTGCAAGTCCGTAATGCAGACAGCATCATTGGTGTGTGATTTCTCAATATTCCAGTCAATGCGTTTGTTGGCTGTATCCCCACCACTCGTCAGATATAATACTCCCAAACCTGACAATTGTTTTCTAAGCCACATCTTACCAATCATTACATGTTGTGCATAATTCAGGTTTTTATTGTCAGACGATTTTAACAGGGAAAAATATCGATCCATATATAATTCTTCCTGGCCTTCGGTTTTCTGATGGCAGCTTTCACATAATGTAATCAGATTGTCTAACGTATTAGAACCATTTCGTCTTCTTGGCTTAATATGGTGAACCTCTAATCTACAATTAGATTTTCCGCATTCCATACACTTACCGCCATCTCTTAGAATCGTTGCTTTACGGATATTTTCGTCCAGTCTGTTGGATTTTTGATATTGCCAGCTATAAGACTTATACCCATCTGTTAATACCCGGATATCAATAGAAACATCTTCCAGCCAATAATTTGTTATATTTATCCATTTATTAAGCCGATTAATAACTCTTATGGTAGCTTGCCGTTTCTGTAAAATACTTGGAGCAATTCGTCCTTTTCTTTTAGAAGATTTACGATTGTCGAATCTCGCCTGCCGATATCTTTTGTGATAACGATGGTAACGTCTATAGTTTCGCCTAACTTCCATAAGATGTTTTACATCATTGCGTTGCTCAATGGTTCCTTTGAAAACAACTTTATTTTTACTTTTACATTTCTGAACCAGAGCAATCCCTACATGAAGTCCGCCATCATCTATTCCACAACGAATCTCATCTTTACAGATTTCATTTTCTTGAATTTTTTTCTTCAATTGTATTACCATTGGATATTTGCTGACCAATGCTGCTCGTTTCTTACGGATAAGAAACCATGCTTTTGGTTCTTTTGTCGGTGCTAATTGTTTCCCATTAGCATCTAATACAAAAGAATAACTTGTCATTTCTGACACCTTCCTTTCGGAGAATTGCTCTTCGTGCCAAAGTCAAGTAGAGGATATGTGTTTCCCTGTTATCAATGCAGGACATTAGCATTGTTTCCTGGTTTGTACTCACAGAGCTTCAGACTGAAGATTACATCTAAAGGTGTGTCTTTACCTTACTACTTAACATAGTTCCTATCTGCAACATGTCTTTCGACAGTAGCAGTCACTTAGGCTTGAGACCTATTGTTAAGCTATAGATAAGAGATTTCATATGTCCACTCTTATTTACATTTATATACATATTTCTATGTTTTTAGTTACTTAACAATTAGTCCTTCGTATTTTCGTATTCTCATAGTTCTATTTTACCACAGGCCGCACCGCAAATACAAGGCTTGACACCATTTCACCGCCCCTTTCATTACGGATATAATCACGTTCCGCAGTTGCCTTTTCCCATTCGGGATGCTACAATAGGCACAGAAACCAGAGTTCTTACTTTCATTTTTACGAGGAGGGATTATTTTATGAGTTCCTATGTCATCAGCTGCTGCTCTACGGCAGACCTTACCGAAGAACATTTCTCCAAACGGGAAATCTCCTACATCTGTTTCCATTACAAATTAAATGACACCGAGTACGCGGACGATCTCGGCAAGTCCATGCCGTTCGATCAGTTCTATGCCGCCATGGCCGCCGGCGCTTCCACGAAAACATCCCAGGTGAATGCCGATGAATTTGAAGCCTATTTTGAAACATTCCTGCAGGACGGCAAAGACATTCTCCACGTCTGCCTCTCCTCCGGCATTTCCGGTGTACTGAATTCCGCGATGATCGCCAAAGCCGACCTTGAAGAGCGCTACCCGGAACGGAAAATCCTCATCGTGGATTCCCTCGGCGCTTCCTCCGGCTATGGTCTTCTGATGGACCGCCTTGCCGATCTGCGCGATGAAGGAAAACCGCTGGAAGAGGTTTACGATTTTGCGATGAAAAACCGTCTCAAAGTCCATCACTGGTTCTTCTCCACGGACCTCACCTTCTACGTGCGCGGCGGCCGCATCTCCAAAGCCTCCGGCGCAATCGGCGGCCTCCTCGGCATCTGCCCGCTGCTCAACATGGACAACGAAGGACGGCTGATTCCGCGGTTCAAAATCCGTACGAAGAAAAAAGTCATCAAAAAAATCGTCGACCAGATGGAAGAAAACGCCGAGGGCGGCCTCTCCTACTCCGGCAAATGCTACATTTCCCAGTCCGCCTGCTACGACGATGCGCGGGCCGTTGCGGATCTTATCGAGGAACGCTTTCCCAATCTGAACGGAAAAGTCGAGATCAACAACATCGGAACCACCATCGGCAGCCACACAGGGCCGGGAACCGTGGCATTGTTTTTCTGGGGGAAAGAACGGGTGGATTAACTCTCCTGCACTTCCATCTATAGCAAGACCCGAAAATAATGCAAAAAAGGCAGTGCTGCAGAGCGCGAATTGCAAGGAACAGATTTGAAGGCGTACCGGGGTACGACGAAAATCTGTGACGCAGTAATTCACGCTCTGCGGTGCTGAATTTTTTGCATTATTTTCGGGTCTTGCTATAAAAACAGGGAAGAAAAAAGCTCTGTCCATTTGGGCAGAGCCTTCTTGTTTTCCTTCTATTCTTCTATCTTCCCTCTCCAACATTTCCGCACCAGTGCAAACACCAGATACCCGATGGCTGCTCCAAGCGTATTCGTCACAACATCATCTAACTGGCAGAAACCGCGCTCTGTTAAAAGCTGCACAGTTTCCAACATCATGCTCGTGGCAAATGCCGCATACACACAGTACCACCATCTCCGAAGAAACGGCACCGCCGCCGGCAGTAATGCACCGAACGGCAGAAACAGCAGAATATTTTCCACAAAATACCGGTCCGGCAGACACTGGTTTCCCCAGGTTTCAAACAGCTTCAAATCCACACCGGTTCTCGAACCCGGTTCTCTCGAAAGCAGTGTAATCGAAATCAGCATGGCAAAATAGACGGCTACCAGAAACCACGCCAGAAGCTGCCCGCCGTGCAGCGCACGGTACTGCTCCAGCCGTTTCCGTTTCTTCTGGATCTGCTGATTTTTCCACGCCGCCGCAACCGTCACAAAGCCGACACCGACTGCAACCGCATGCGGCAGATACCGGAATGTATCAAAAATATCCTGTTCAATCGTTGTCAGATAAAGAGGAATTGCCATTTACATCACCTTCCATATTTTCGCGGCTGATCGGAAACACCCGCGAGATAATCGAGACTGCAGTCATACAGCTTTGCCAGCGTAATCAGACAGTCCAACGGAATCTCACGGATGCCTTTTTCATACCGGTTGTAGGTGTCCGGGTGACTGAAAATCTTCCGCGCCGCCTGTGTCATCGAGTAACCGCGTTCCAGACGGAGCTCTTTCAGCCGGATCAACATTTTCTCCCGCTCCGGCGTTTCTTCTATTTTTCTGTGCATTACTTTCCTTCTTTTTCCTGCTCCGTCTCCGCCGCCGCTTTTTCTGCCTCCGGCACATACCCCGGATTGTCGTCGTATCCTTCCAGGAAATTGTGGCGGATGCCGTGCTGCTTGTAGCCGACCACGGTGTCAATGTTGACATTTTCGACACTGCGGAAAATATTGCTCTCCACGAACGGATTCACCTTTTTCAGGTTTTTGATCAGTTCCTTGATCTCCACGCGTTTCGAACGATTCTCCTCGTTATTGCAGGTCGTGCAGGTATCGGTAAACTTGCAGGCACACTGGATGAAATGCAGACCGTTATAATCTCTCCACGCCTTGATATCATCCTCGCGCACCAGATACAGCGGGCGGATCAGCTCCATGCCCTCGAAGTGGATGCTGTGAAGCTTCGGCATCATCGTCTGCACCTGCGCACCGTAGAGCATTCCCATGAGGATCGTCTCGATGACATCATCGTAATGATGGCCGAGTGCAATCTTGTTGCAGCCGAGCTGCTGTGCAAAATGATACAGATGGCCGCGGCGCATTCTCGCGCAGAGGTAACACGGCGAATTTTCGACATGGTAAACCGAATCGAAAATATCGGTCTCGAAAATCGTGATCGGAATATGGAGGCTCTTTGCGTTATCCTCGATCACCTTGCGGTTCTCCGGGCTGTATCCCGGGTCCATGACAACGAATTTTACTTCGAAATCAAATTTATTGTGAAGCTTTAACTCCTGAAAGCATTTCGCCATCAACATCGAATCTTTTCCGCCGGAAATACAGACAGCGATTTTATCGCCCGGTTTTACCAGCTCGTATGTGTTGATCGCTTTCGTAAATTTGGACCAGATCGACTTTTTGAATTTTTTGCGGAGACTCTTCTCCACGTCTGCCGCCTTGTCCTGCTCCTCCGGCGCGCTCATCACATCCATCAGCCAGGCGATGTAACCGCCCTCCAGGCTCACAGCGTCCCAGCCTTTTTCCTGTAATTCTTCCGCCGCTGCGACACTGAACCGGCCGCGGCTGCAGCAGATAATCGTCTTTTTGCTCCGGTCAATCGCATCACTTGTCTCGATTTCTTCTGTCTTCATCACAAGCGCTCCCGGAATCGCGCCGTGGGAGATCTCTACCGCATCGCGGATATCGACGATCTGATAGCTTGACGGATCGAGCTCTTTTAGTTCTTTTATTGAAATACTGGTACTCATGTAATTTTTCCTTTTCTAATTTAAAATGCCTTACTTTTCTTCATTCTTTCATTGTATCGTTTTTTCTGTGACTGTCAAGAAAAAACGCGCAAAAACGGGGAGTCTCTGAACATTCGTTTCAAATCCTCCCCCACTTTTTTATTTTTTCCGGATATCCGCCATCGTCTTCAGCAGAAGTTCTTTCTTCCAGAAGACCAGCCCTGCACTTGCGAGCAGAATCGCGTAACGCAGGATTCTGTACGGGAAAATAAGATTGCAGATGATGCTTGCTCCAATCAGAAAAACGGAGCACGCCACAAGAAATCCTGGACTCATCAGATTTTCCTGGATTCCTTCGTTCACCAGAATCCGTTTGCTCACAATATAATGGCCGACCGAATACAGCATATAGCATGCCAGCGTCGTGTAACCGGCCGCGATGTAACCGAACAGGCGGATAAAAATAAAGTTCAGCACCACATTCGCTCCAGCCGCCGCCATGGATGCAGCCATCAGAAACTGTGTTTTTTCATAATAAAACTGCGGCATCGAGAGAATATTATAAATGAAGATAAAAAATACACTCGCTGCCACCGGCGGAATGACGTATACCGCCTCACGGTACTTCGGTGATCCGAAAATCAGCACCAGCTCCGGGCTGATCAGCATCAGCGCCACGGCTATACCGACCACTACAACACTAAGAAGCTGCAGCACCTTCCGCATTGAACGGATGTCGCCCTTTTTGATCTTGCTGTACATCCACGGTGTCAATGCACTGTTCATACCACTGATGAAAAGCTGCACCAGCATACCAATGCTGTACGCCAGCCCGTACAGCGCAACCTCCGTCTTTCCGACCATCTTGTCGATCATGATGCGGTCGCCCTGATTCAGGATAATACCGGACAGATAATGCGGCACAATCGGAATTCCGATCCGCAGTGCGTAGCCCCAGTATTCCTTCGAAAAGAACTCTTTTCCTTTGCAGAACTGGAACACAATAATCGGCACGCAGATACAGATCTGCACTCCGACGATACCCAGGATCCTCATCATGGCCGTACCGCCATTCATGCGGATCAGCACCAAGCTCGCAATCGGGTTCATCAGCGCCTGCAGAATCGTCACACAGACCAGAATCCGGTACCGATACTCAAACCGCTGCCGCCCCGACCAGTAAGAAAGCGCCGGACTCAGCAGCGCTTCCAAAAACATCAGCAAAATCATGGATTTCGGCAGATTTAAAATCTTCTCCCAGAAACCCGATGTAAAACAATACAATGCAAAAACCGCACCCGTAATCACAAGCGTCAGTCCCTGCATTGCAGATGTATATTCATCCCGCTGCTTCTCGTACTTTGCCATCGCATTGTCATAAACACCATTAAATAAATACAGCGATGTCATAATCGTCAAAATCTGCAGCCAGGACAGATAAACCGTATAGGTTCCGTACTCCTCGGTGCTCATCAGACGCGTGAAAATCGGAACTGTGATGAACGAAATGCCCTTCTGTAAGAAACTGCAGATCGTAAACCAAAGCGCCGCCTTCGCCTGGACGGAGAGAGAACGGTATTTTGAGGTAATGTTCATGTAAAATAGAACTCCTTGCTGTTGGTTATTTGCGTGTTTTATGTTAACACAAAATGGGGGGGACTGCAAGAGGAACATCCATTAAAATCCCCCATGGTTGAACGCTTCCATTCAACCATGGGGGATTCTCACTGCTTTATGTGTTTCGATTCCCAAATGTCATAGGTATCCCTTCTTATTTTTAAATCTTTAATGGATACCCATTCATTTCCAGCCAGCATCGCTTCTTTCACACGATTCTCCAGAACCGTATACAATTCATACTCCGTTCCGCTGAACTCATCGCCTTCATCGGCCCCGTATGTATCAATCCCGGACTCATCCTGCTGTGGTTCCATGGGTTTAATATCGCCCGTCGGCAATGTAACATCCTCATTTTCGTCCGCAAACGCCTTTTGCGGCATCACAAAAATGGATGCCGCAAGCAGAAACAAAAATGCTGTCAGTTTAACGATTCTCTTTTTTCTCCTCTCCATGCGCTTTTCCTCCCTGCAATTCTTCTAAATACAGTTTTGCATCTTTTAAGAAGCTGACCGCAATCATCACGATCACAATGCCAATCGGAAATGCCGCTACAATACTGACGGACTGCAGACTGTTCATGGAACTCTCTGCAAAAAGAAGCGCAATCGGAAGCAGGATCAGCAGAATACACCACATCAGCTGGATTCCTTTTGCCGGCTCTTCGCCGTCTTCCAGTTTCCGGTAGCTGTAGCACGATGCCGTCAATGCGATCGAGTCGAACGATGTTGCATAAAATGCAACCATCGCAACTAATACAACAACCATAATCAGCGGTGCACATGGCATGGTTTTGATCATCGACACGATCAGATGATATAAATCTCCGCTTTCATTATACTGCGAAATGAAATCAATTGCACCTGAAATCTGCTTTCCCATCGAATAATTTCCAAGAATAATAAAGCTGACAAGCGTGGAACCCACACCAAAACCGTATCCGCCGAGAATCGTCTGGCGCACCGTTCTTCCGCGTGAGATACTTCCAATGAAGAATGGCGCTGCCACGCACCATACCATCCAGTATGCCCAGTAATAAATGGTCCAGTTCTGTGGGAAGTTTGTCGTACGCATCGGGTCCGTATACGTTGATAAACCGATAAAGTTCTGAATCATTTTTCCAAGAGAAGAAAATCCAGTTTCAATAATATACCGCGTCTCTCCCCCAAACAGCAGGACGAAGGCAAGGAGTCCGAAAAACAGATAAATGCACACCTTGGCCAGAATGCTGATTCCTTTGAATCCATGCAGAAGAGAATAGGTATAAACACAGCAGGTGATCAGAAGAATGATAATATTAATCACAGTTCTGCTGACTTCCATATGGAACAGCTCGCCGATGATTTCCGCCATCAGAGGAGTTGCCACACTAAAAGTGGTAGCAGTTCCGGCCAGCAGTGCAAAGACAGCCAGAAGGTCAATCAGACGGCCGCCAATTCCATCTGTCTGTTTTCCCAGAATCGGACGGCACGCCTCGCTGTATTTCTGACGGTTTCGTTTTCTTACATGAAGCATAAAGCCAAACGCAACAGCCAGTACCAGATAGAATCCCCACGGGATAAAGCTCCAGTGAAACAGTGGAAATACGCCTGCCCAGTCCTGAATGCTGCCAAGTTCTGCGATGTGAGGATCTGTTGCGTACAAAATCCACTCAGAGAACGAATAAAACAGAATATCTGCTGCCAGACCGCAGGTAAACATCATACAGCCCCATGCAAAAAAGGAATATTTTGGCTTCTCATCCGGCTTTCCAAGCACAATATTTCCGTATTTGGAGCCTGCCAGAAACAGAGACAGAAAGAAAATGCCAAGTCCGATGACCAGGTAATACGTTCCAAAGGTGTCTCCAAACAGAAATCGAATCTGGCCAAGTACCTGATTCGACTGCTCCGGTGCAAAGAAAAATACGATACATAGAGCAACGATCAGCGCCAGAGGCACCAGCGTGATCATCCAGTCGATTTCTTTTTTCTTCTGTTGGTTCTTACTGTTCATTTTCTTCCCTTTCTGCGTAATCCGCATACGATGCATCGAGTGCAACAAGCTCGCTGAAATTGTCTACTTCTATGATATCCTCTGCCTTCATTGGCCGGATGCCAAGCTGATACTCTTTCGGGTAGCAGAACATTGCCACATCGTCCCAGTAAATCTGACGGTTTTTCTTTACTTCAAACTCCTGCTCCAGATGGCCTTTTAACCGCTTTCCATCTTCTGCTGTCCATCGGGAAATGCTGTAGAGCTGCCAGCCGCCCTTTCCGCCGGTTCTGCTGCAGCCTGTCACAATGCCGTTTTCCACAGTCTGCAGCCACTCGTCGGTCTCATCATCGGTCCACACGCTGTTGTAACCGGATCGCTCAAACTCCGGAGACAGAATTTCCGAGTGATAGATGATCTGGTCGCCGTCGAGAATAATGGCATTTTCCAGATGTTCCCGCGCCACATACAGCGATGCAATGTTATTGCAGGTATCGTACCACGGATTGTCGATCAGTTTCAGGCCCGGGTACTCCCCTTCCAGTGTCTGGAACTGTTCCTTGAGGTAACCGACTACCACGTAAATTTCTGTGATTCCGTTTTTGTGCAGTCCATCGATGACGGTATCAATCATCCGCACACCGTTTACCCGGACCAGCGGTTTTGGTGTTTTTAACGTTACCGGCTTCATCCGGTTTCCAAGGCCTGCCGCCATAATAATGGCACGCTCTACTTTGTACATGTTTCTTTTCCTTCCTCTCCCAGTTCCTGCTGGACTATTTTGTAATAATCTTTTGCATAGCGGTACTGCCGCAGGGAATACTCTCCGAATTCTACGCCTAATTTCCGTTTATACTCGCACCAGTTGCTCCAGAGCAGACCGCAGACCGCGATGTAGCAGTAGATTTTTATGCGTGTTCTGTCGTCACAGTTTCCTTCAAAATAAAGATCAATCAGATGATCCACCTGCTCTTTTTTGTAGAGAGAATAGATACAGAACATTGCGATATCCACATGCGGATCCTGCATTCCGGCGTATTCCCAGTCGATCAGGCGGATCTCCTCTTTTCCGTTTTCTTCCACAAACAGAAAATTGTCCGGCACAGCATCAATGTGAGTGAGCACCCACTCTCCGGCATTTGCTTCGATGTAATCCTTTAACTGAAGCACATGCGCTTTCGTCTTTTCGTAATCTTTATATGCTGACGGAGTTCCTTCCCAGAGGCTTTCATAGTATTCCATCTGTCCGAACAGGTCGAAGGAATGGTCTACTCTTAATTTCTGCCCGTGAAACTCCCGCAGTTTCTTCATGCATTTCTGAAGATCTTCTTCCTTTTCTGCATCGCAGACCCTCGCACCGTCGAGATATTCTGTGATTTTATAGCCGTTCTCCGGGTTAATATAGGCAATCTCATCACAGATCCTGCGGCCGGCGATCGTCTGATATACAGCGGCTTCCTGCCTGCGGTTGATCAACTGATCGGTTCCCTCTCCCGGAATTCGCATAATGTATTTTTTATCTTTACAGGAGAATAAAAATGATCGGTTTGTCATTCCTTTTTTCAGAACTGTAATGTTTGTCACTTCGTTCTGCTGTGCTCCAAGTGCTTCACAGATTACCTGAATCGCATCCGTCTGCAGCTGGCTGGAATCGCTGTCAATCTCACGCAGCTGCTCATAGGTATTGATTTCTACGGCATCGGCAGCATGTACAACACGGGCCGTCACAATCATTCTGTCTTTCCGGTATAAGGTTTCCTCCCAGAACGCTCCGTCGTATCGGGAATCTCTTCCCAGTTCTTCCAGACGCTCCCGCACGATCTCCGCTTCTGTTTCCAGCAGATAACAGATGCCGATCATCGCGTTTCCGCCTGCCTGTTCTTTCTGTACGACCAGCTCCTGCTTCCGGTTTACGCGGACGGTACTGTCATCATCCACCAGATCGCTGACCATGTACCAGGAATATAATTCGTTTCTGCTGTATGGATTCTTTTCACACCAGATATCACAGGGAATGATGTAGCTGTTTGATAAATGGGCTGCCGCCGTTTTCAGGGAATGCAGATTGTTTTTCGACACATAGTCCGGAGCGACGATCAATTCTACGCCGTATTCATCGATCAGATATTCATACTGCTCTTTCATAAATCCGACAACGACGTAAATCTCTGTAATGCCGACTTCATGAAGCTGACGGATTGTGCGCTCTATCAGCCGCTCTCCCTTGATTTCCAGAAGTCCTTTCGGTGTCTCTGTATTAATCGGAACCATCCGCATACCAAATCCGGCGGCAAGGATAATGGCGTTTTTCGGCGCTTTCTCTTTTGCCTCACGCAGTGTCTTTTCCGTCGGACGGATCTCTTCATCCAGGTAACCTTCTGAAATCAGCTCCTTAATCGAACGATTGACGATTCCAAGCGAATGGCCGGTCTGTGCGGCAAGGATACGCTGATTGATGAAGGGTTCTTTTATCAGGTTGTTCAATATATCTTGTTTTGAGTTGTTCATATACTTCCTTCTTTCATTTTTCATGAACTTTTGTTTTCGATTATACCATAACTTTATGACTTTTTCAATCCCCTGTGTGTTAGGATAGTTGTCAGTGAAAGATAATTACTTTTGTGGTAGTATATATGTGAACTTCCTATAAAATTAACTCTCATAAAATTCCTTTTAAAGTATGCTACAACTGGCTTAAAGCAAGAACATGTCGAAACGAGAGTTAATATTTCAGGAAGTTCACATAAAAAGGTCCAAATAATTAACATTATTTGGACCACCTGTCAAAGGAAGCCTTTTTCCTTTTCGCCGTCATCAGGACTTCTTTGCGCTTCCATTCATAAATTTTTCTTAAAATTTACCTTTATTTTACCACACTACTCCCAAAACTACAATATATCTCCATTTTTCATTTTTTTTACATAGAACCTTTCTGGCCTAATACAATCAGTACAGTTTTAAACAAAATCTTAATATCCAGCATAAAGGACCATTCTGAAATGTACTTCGTATCCAGTTTTACAACCTCTTCAAAATCTGTAATCTCGCTTCGTCCGCTTACCTGCCACATACCAGTCAGTCCCGGCTTGATTGCCAGTCTTGCTCTGTGATGGAGCTCATATTTCTCCCACTCATCCACTGTCGGCGGACGGGTTCCTACAAGGCTCATGTCGCCTTTTAACACATTGAAGAACTGCGGGAATTCATCCAGCGAGGTTTTGCGGATAAAGTTTCCGATTCCTTTGCCTGGTCCTTTTTCGCTTCCGATGACACGCGGGTCATTCTCCATTTTGAACATCAGACCATCGCTGACGCGGTTCTGTTTCATCAGTTCTTTTTTCCGCTCTTCCGCATCCATGTACATGCTACGGAACTTGTAAATTTTGAATTTTCTTCCGTTCTTTCCGACACGGTACTGTGAGAAGAAGATCGGGCCCGGAGACTTGATATAAATCGCAGGGGCAACGAACAGGAAGATGATTCCGGTCAGAATACATCCGGCAAGACCGCCGCAGATGTCCATGATTCGTTTCAGCACAAGCTGTCCTGCGCTTGCCATATTGATGCAGGTGGTGACCACGGTATAGTTGCCCATGCGCTCTACAGTCTGATTTTTTCCCTGCATTTCGTTCACGTCCGCAATTTTTACGTGGATCGTAATGCCCATCTCGGCGAATGCGTCGAATACTTTCTGCGGGATTTCTCTGCCTTCCGGCAGAACGATCAGCACTTCGTCGAACCACTCACGGCAGACATACTCAGCTGCATCTGCAAGGTTCGATACCACCGGTACGCCGTGGATTTTGTGTCCGGTTCTGTCCTGGTCTACGAGAACAACGCCAGTCGGACGAACGCCGATGTAATCGAAATCCAGCATGCTCTTTACAACGGACTGTGACTGTTTTTCGGTCGTGATGATCAGAAGCGAACGGCCGCTGTGTTCCCCGCTGCTGCGTTTCTTTACCACAGCCTTCCATCCGATGCGCATCAGATAGGAAAGCATTCCGTACAGAGCACCGGTCAGCATAATGGTTGCTCTGGAGAACTGATCTCCCTCCTGAATCAGGAACAGGTAGAATACACCAAGAACGATGATGTATACCATATTTTTTACAGTCATTCCGATTTCCACGAGGTATCCGCGCTTCATGACGTTTTTGAAGGAATCGTCAAAAAACATGATCATCAGCTGGATCAGAGCGAATACGATAGCCTCATTTCGGTAAATTGGGCTTCCATATGGCTTAAAACTGTGATGTCTTAAGAAATAACCCATGACGAAAGCCAGCTGAAGACAGATAATATCAAGAACCATAAAATCCAGATGCTTCAGCCATCCTGTGGATGATTTTTTGTACATACCTTTCTCCCCTGTCGTATTTTTTTCGCCGTACTCGTAACATTCTCTTGTTTCGCATAGTTTTTCTAGCTTTTATATTACCATTTTCACTAAAACCTTCTCATTTTTTCTGGTACTATGCATTTGTAATATCTTCTGTGACGAATACAGAACCATTTTTTTCTTTATTCCAAATATTCTATCCCATTTCTACTTATTTGTAAAGGTGTGGACACACTTTTGGACATAATTATTTCACATTTTTGCAAATTATTACATTTTATATTATTTCATCACATCCAGAATCTGTAATGTTTTCATCTTCTTTTCGACATAGCGATGGAGATATGCACGCAGCAATCGTTCCAGTTCGTCCAGGATCTCTTCATTTACAGTAAAACCATACAGCTTCGCCAGCGGTGCCGCAATGATATAGCGGCATGCCAGCACGGTGCCCGGCTGCAGCGGCCATGGATCTCTGATGGTTTTTCCACAGTTTGGGCAGTAGATGGCGCTGTCGCGCAGGGAGAAAACGGTCAGATTCTCTTTCGTGCTGCACTCCATGCAGGAGAACATCTGCGGTGCTTCTCCGCTGATCGTGATCGTCCGCAGTTCGAAGATGCACCGGACCAGGCGGAGGTCCTGTTTTCCGCGACGGATGGCGTTCATCGTCACGTACAGAAGGTTCAGCATCTGGGTTTCATCGTTTCCTTCCTGGCCGAAATATTCAGCCAGTTCCAGAAAATAAAAGCCGTAATAAACGCCGGGCTGCATCTGCGCCAGGTCGAGGAAGTATTCTTTAATGTTTGCGCTGGAGAGGGTGTAGCTGTCACGGCCCTCGTAGACCTGAAACTCGCCGAAGACGAACGGATTGGAGACGGCCATCAGCGGGCTTTTCATGCGGCGGGCGCCGCGCGCGAAGGCAGTGATTTTGCCGAGCTCCCGGGTCAGGATCACGACGCGCTTGTCATACTCTCCGACCGGGGAGGCGGATAATACCATTCCGCTTACATTGATTGGTTCTCGCATGTTTCTTCCTTATTATAATGCAATATTATAAATCGAGTTTCTTTTTATCATATCCGAAGTTCTTCACGAGGAAATCGCTGTCGCGCCAGTCTTTTTTGACTTTGACCCAGAGCTTCAGGTTGACTTTCTGCTCCAGCATCTGCTCCAGCTCATACCGCGCGTTGCTTCCGATCTTCTTAAGCATCGCGCCCTGTTTTCCGATGATGATGCCCTTGTGGGAATCGCGCTCGCAGATGATGGTCGCGTCGATATCAACGATTTTTCCGTTCGGACGGTCTTTCATCTGGTCGATCACAACGGCGATACCATGCGGGATCTCTTCGTTTAAGGCGTACAGTGCTTTCTCGCGGATGATCTCAGCCACGATCTGGCGCATCGGCTGATCGGTGATGGTGTCCTCATCGTAGAACTGCGGGCCGTACGGCAGATATTTGAAGATGCTCGGAATGATGTCATCGGTGTTCTGATGACGGAGTGCCGAGCACGGAATGATCTCGGCAAACTGGAACAGCTTGCGGTACGTATCGATGAATTCCAGGATTTTATCTTTCTCCACGGTATCGGTCTTGTTGATAATGAGGATGACCGGCGCATTGACTTTCTCCAGGATCTCTGCGATATGGCGCTCTCCTGCTCCGATGAAGTTGCTCGGCTCTACCAGCCAGAGAATCACATCGACTTCTTTTAACGTTTTCTCGGCTACATCGACCATGTACTCGCCGAGCTTATTTTTCGCCTTGTGGATACCCGGTGTGTCGAGGAACACGATCTGTCCCTCGTCACACGTATAAACGGTCTGGATGCGGTTGCGGGTGGTCTGCGGTTTCTTGGATGTAATCGCAATCTTCTGTCCGATCAGGTGATTCATCAGCGTGGATTTTCCCACGTTCGGACGGCCGATCAGGGCTACAAAGCCGGATTTATAATTTGCATTGTTTTCCATTGCTGTCTCTTCTCCTCATTTATAAGTTCTCTACGTTCTTAAACAGTTCTTTCTCTTTCTGAATGGCTGCTTCGCTTCCGACAACGCAGATGTTGTTCTGTTTTAGGGCTGCATCTACAAGGTCTGCCAGTGCATGAATGTCATACAGGGTTGCATCGAGGATCTGATCTCTCTCCTGCTGGAAGTCTGCTTCGGTGATGCCGTTGAACCATGCGCTCTCGGAGGTCTGGCCTTTTGCGGACGGGTTCATCGGGACGTCGAGTTCGCTGATCGTTCCGATGATGTATTTGGTCATCTGGCGCTCGTCTGCCTCGAAATTGCGCACGTAATCGCCGATACCGCGGTATACTTCAAGGGTTCTTCCGACGTTCGGGTCACGGTAGGAAGAAATGCACGCGTTTCCGCCTCTTCCGAAAGCTCCGCCGCAGCCGTAAGCGCCGCCTTTGACACGGATGTTGATCCACAGATAGTCATAGCTCAGCATGACACGCAGGATGCGCAGGGCTCCTGTGTAGTCGTAGCCTTCGCGCTCGAAGTTTCCACAGAGTGCCACGTACTGTACCTGGCCGGAGGTCTGGAAGGCTTCGTTTTTCTGTTCAAAGTCATACACAATGCTGCCCGGCTCCACTTCGTCGGTGTACAGATTCTCTTTGAATGCTGCGATTTTTTCTTCCAGCGGTGCGTAGCCTGTCTCGTCTGCGGTATAGGAGACGGTCAGATTCTCTTTGCGGAAGATGTATTTCATCAGGATCTGCAGATTTTTAATCAGTTCTGCTTTTTTCTCATCGAAGTTCTCGTCCAGATCTTTTAAGAGCTGGCAGAAGCCGATGCCTGCGATGCGGTCCTGGAAATTGCTCATCGGGGAGTAATAGGAAGCTGCACGCATCACAGCCGTTGCATTTCCGGCGGAAGACAGGCGGTTCTGCAGGCCGGATTTCATGCTGGAGATGATCTCGTGAAGACGTTTCTCGTCATCCAGGCGGGAGGTATTCAGGATTTCCTCGATCATTTTCATGACGAAATCCAGTTTGTCGTACAGGAATTTCGCGCGGATGCCGAACATTCTGCGGCAGTCGTCATCATTTTCCGGAATGCGGAATACCTGCAGTCCGCAGTTGATGCCGCCGGTCTGTGCATTGATCTCGTTGAACAGTTCGCCGTAGGTGTAGTGTTCGGTGTCCACATAGCCGAGAACGGATTTTAATACGCCCATGTACGGGATCAGATCGTTCGGCACATTTTTCGTATCAAACAGCAAGCTTAAGTAACCGATGCCGTTCGTGAATACGTTGTGATGAAGAACCGTCGTTCCATCGACTTCATGCTCGTCATTGTAAAGTTTGACAGACTCACGTTTGATATCGCTTCGTTTCAGGAGCGGAATCGTCTCGAGTGCTTCCTCGCTCTCCTCTTCTTCCTGATATGCTGCCAGCTCTTTGGTGTCAGCAATGATTTTCTCGATCTCTTCTTTTGACAGGCTCTCTTTGTATTTCTGCAGTTTTTCTGCGGTCTTTGCATCATTTTCTGCGGCAAGACCGGTCTTTGGAATGAGGGTCACGATGGAGGCATGGGTGTTGTCCAGCAGATACGTCTGGATCAGGTTTTCGAAATAGCCTTCTTTTGCCAGTTTTTTCAGCTCATCGTAGATCGCAAGCTGCTGCAGGTAGGCGAACGGTTTGTTCTCGTCATACAGCCAGCTGTCGAAGACGTCAATGCCGTACATCAGGCCCTTCGGGAAGCTGGAGAAGTCCGCCTCACGGAAACGGAATTCGAAATAGTTGATGCCTGCCTCGATGGCTTTCCGATCCATGCCGTTTTTCACGATATCCTTGAGGGTGCCGCGGATGATGGACAGGAATTTTTCTTTCTCATTTTCATCGGCGTTCTTGGCTACGATGGAGAAGAATGGCTGCAGGATGCCGTCCTCGTAGGAGCCGTAAACATCTTTTCCGATGTGTGCGTCAAGGAGTGCCTGTTTGACCGGGGCTCCCGGTGCGTCAAGGAGTGCATACTCCAGAACAGAAAATGCCACGTTTAATTTTACATCCAGACCGCTGCCGATGACCATGTTGTAGGACAGGTACGCATTGTTTTCAAGCGGATCGCCGTCGAGTACCGGGTACTCGTGTACAATGTCGAGGGTCTCTGCAAATGGTTTCTGATACGGAATTTCGGATTTTACTTCTTTTGCATCAAAATGGGACAGGTATTTTTCATCCATCCATGCCAGTTTTTCTTCCATATCCATGTTTCCGTACAGGTAGATATAGCTGTTGGACGGATGGTAATAGGTCTGATGGAATTTCAGGAAGTTTTCGTAGGTCAGGTTCGGGATGCAGGACGGATCTCCGCCGGATTCTACGCCGTACGGAGTGTCCGGGAACAGGGTGTTGAATGTTTCACGCTCCAGGACATCGTCTGCGGAGGAGAAGGCTCCTTTCATCTCGTTGTATACAACACCGTTGTAGGTCAGCGGGCCGTCTTCGCTTTCCAGATGATAGCTCCAGCCTTCCTGCCGGAAGATTTCGTCGTGTTTGTAAATGTTCGGGTAGAATACGGCGTCCATGTAGACATGCATCAGGTTCTGGAAGTCGGCATCGTTGGTGCTGGCTACCGGGTACATGGTTTTATCCGGGTAGGTCATAGCATTTAAGAAGGTGTTCAGGGATCCTTTGACGAGTTCTACGAAGGGATCCTTTAACGGGAATTCGCGGGAGCCGCAGAGGACGCTGTGCTCGAGGATGTGGGCTACGCCGGTGCTGTCGGCCGGCGGGGTACGGAAGGCAATGTTGAATACTTTGTTGTCATCCTCCGTCTCGAGAAGCAGCACGCGGGCTCCGCTTTTGTTGTGGCGAAGGAGGTAGCCATGTGCGTGGATATCATCAATCTGCTGTTCCTGCAGCAGGGTGTAGGCTTTGCAATGTTCTGCGTTCATGTTAAAAGTGTCCTTTCTTGTTGTTTTTCTCGGTTATTTCCGGTTTTATGCAGTCAAAAACGGACCGCAGTGCCCGTTTACTGGGATTTTCTGCGGCCCTGTCGGTTTTTATTCTTCGTGGTCTGTTTCTGCGTCGGTAGTTTCCGCCTCATCCACATGATCTTTTACTTCGTCATTTGCAGCATTGTTCTGCGCATTTCTCTGCGCCTGAGCTGCGGCAGCCTGTGCCATCATCGCCTCGAGATTCGGGCGGACGCTCTGCGCCTGGGCTCCCATGATTCTCTGGAGCTGTTCTCTGGTCAACAGAAGGTTGAAGCCGGACGGGTTGATGACGAAGCCTTTGGCCTGTTTCATCAGGTACGGCAGAAGGTGCTGGAACGGGATGGCTGCCAGCCGGAGTTTTGCCTGCGGATCCGGACGGAATTTCTGGAATTCACCGATATCGGAGAACAATGGCTGGAAGATTTCTTCGTTCTGGTTTTTGATGTACGGGATGCGCACATCCGGTCCCGGGTTGGCCGGATCGAATTCGCCCTGTACCTGGGAGATGTCGATAGCAAGGATGAATTTGCTTCGCATCAGGTTGACAAGCATTTCTTCTTCGAGTTCACGCAGGTGCTGCATGCGCTCGGCATCGTCTCTTCTCTGGTTTGGTTTGCGGAGCTCCTGCAGGAAATAGACTACAGTGAGCTGTACGCCAGGGTTGAGGACTGGAAGATGCTGTTTGTTCATTTTTTCCATGTCCGGTTTCGGGAAGATCTGCTCCAGCTCGATGCGGCGGGTCTGATCGCCTTCGTGGAAGATGACCATGTTGACACCTTCTGCGTAGAGGCCCATATAGAAGTTCGGCATCTGCTTGCGCAGTACTTTTACGGTAAGCAGCGGGGTATTCTTCTCTACATAGGATTTTGCAAATTCTTTAGCTGCTTCTTCTTCGGTAAACATATATACCTGATCGTCAAAGGTTTCCGGATCGCACTCTACGTATGGGAGTTTCGTGATCTGGGAAAATGTGACATAGATGATTTCCATGCTTTGAAATTTCTTCATTGTGAAGCTGTTGTCTACTGTCATTTGTGGTTGAGTCCTTTCTTCGCTCTTAGAGGATATGGTATCCCTAAAATATCTATGTGACATTATATCATACTTTTGGTGGGTTGCCAAAGGTTTTCTTTTGGTGTGACGGACCGCGCAGACCAAAGCTGTCGAAACGGGGCCTGACTTTGCATGACGGCGGGAGAGGGCTTTTTGTAGTCTGTAATTGGGGCGTGCAGACTACGGAAATGTT
This sequence comes from Fusicatenibacter saccharivorans, assembly GCF_015557635.1. Classification (GTDB taxonomy): domain Bacteria; phylum Bacillota; class Clostridia; order Lachnospirales; family Lachnospiraceae; genus Fusicatenibacter; species Fusicatenibacter saccharivorans. The sequence continues at coordinate 37,735 of NZ_JADNOP010000008.1, read as the reverse complement.
TTTTAACACATTCTAGTTAATCGCTTTGGCATTGGGGTAGATTTTTTCCATTCGGGCGTCCGGGAAATGGGCATCTATGGTCTGCTCGATGGCATTAGCTGCGGGCTTTTGGTGGGCGCGTTCGTCGTATCGGGCGAGAGCAAGGGTAGATACGAGCATGTTGGCCACCATGAACACGATCAGGATCCAAGTGATGATTTCTCCGAATTTCATCGGGATTTTTTCAATCCAGCGCGAAATGACAGGATAGAATTTTTTGAGCCAGACGACGGCGGCTATTCCCCAGAAGAAACAGTACAGGAGGTTGATACGGCCTCCGAGGTTGAAGGGAATGTCGCTGTAGTCCCAGAAGACTTTTCCGAATACGATTTCGGTGAACACACTGCAGATGTATTCGTAGGCTCCGCCGAGGAAGGTACCAAAGGCAAACAGGAATCCATCGGAGCGGTCGCGGTAGTTGTAGAGGAACCAGGTAGCGAGGGCGATGGCCAGGCCCCAGACGATGCTGAACGGGCCCCAGACAAGGCTGCTGCGGCTCATCCAGACACCGGCGGTGATGCGGCAGAATATGGTTTCTGTAATATCGCCCAAAAATGCGCCGATGATGAAGAGAAGAACGATTTTGTAAAAGCTGCATCCTTCGGCAAATACGCCGGTTTCTGTTTTCTCTTTTTTCTCCGAAACTGGCTGTACGGCCGGATAGGCACGTTCCACACGACGCTCCAGATAGCGGTAAACACGGACAGAAAGGCGTCTGGTGAAGGCGTCGATCTGATCGTTCATAGCGCTGATCCGCGGCATTTTTTTCGTGATGTGGTGCAGAACAGCATAGGAACCGACGGCATCTACTATCAATATACCAAAGAGAATCCAGGATGTGATATGCAGGAAACCGGCCGGAATTGAATGAAGAACTGTAAAGCAGAGGCGATTGCCGATTTTCATGGCAAGCAGTCCTAAAATTCCCCATAGTACAGAATACTGAAGGCAGATATAGCCGTCCATGTTCCATTTTTTATTGGAATAGTCCCACCATTTGCCATGGCCAATACGTTCCAGTGCGTGACCGGCCAGCCACTCGACTGCGGTAGCGATAATCATACAGCCAAGGAACAAAAAGACGGGGCTTGACTGCAGTTCATACAGATAACGTGTCATAAAGACAGCTGTGATTCCATAGATGGCGCAGAGCGGACCATTTAAGAATCCTCTGTTTACCATATGTTTTTTCCGGATCGCGGCCACAGAAGTTTCCAGAAGCCATCCAAGGAAGGCGTAAAAGAAAAACAGGCCGAGATAGTCATAAATTGTATAGTTCATGTTCTTCTCTCTATTCTTTCATTATTTTTGCTATTTTAAGGATTTTATTTTCCACTGAATCCCTTGTATACTCTCCAGTATTTTGTTTTTATTTTTATCCTGCAAATAAGATGGATTTAATTTTGCTTTTTTATACTGCAAATATGTTCCTTCTGTTTTCTGAATCAGCAATTTTGTAAAATATTGTTCCCAGCTAAAAAACTCTGTGCTGTCGATATAATCTTCTGGATTTTCCAGAATTTTACGAACCTCTTTGTCCTGTAAAAGATCTGAATTTAAAATCAGCCATTCAAAAGACTCCGGTAAATATAAATGTACGTTCTGTTTTTCCTCTATTTTATTGCTGAGAAGATTCATTTCTGCTCCAATTGCAGCACCGTCCGCAATAATACAGGTTTCTTCTGTTCCTGCCTTGCCGATCATTTCCGGTATTTTTGTTTTTCCACCAGCGCTTTCACATGTAATATTCCTTTCTGCACATACATTTTCAAAAAATTGATACCCAGAATTGGAATCTTCCGTAATTATTTTTTGTACTCTAACAGGAAGCCGTGCTGTTTTGGGATAGATCTGATACATTTTCTGATATATTTTTCTGGTATCTCTGTATTTTCCGGAAACATGCAATCCATAAATCTCTTCTACACTATACGGCAAATTATATAAGTTTTCTCTCGTAATCAATACAAAATAGTTTTCTGAACCCCGTATGGCAGAAGCAAATTCTTCTGTTTTTATAAAATAATTCTCCTCGTCTATGAAAAAGATGCTTTCCCGGCTGTTTTCCAAAATAATTTTCCAATTAACACCTTCCAGCACTCTGCACGGTACTTCACAGGAAACGTTGATTCCGCTGGACTCCCCTAAATTTTCTGCCTGCCGGATCATATTTACCAGTGTTGTTTTTCCTGATGCACTATCCCCCTGGATGATTGTAATATTACGCTTTATCACAAATTCATAATGAACTCTGTTATTTTGAATAATAACTCTTTTCTTTCCCTTCATACATCCACCTATACATAAGCCTCGGCAACATCTACAAATTCGGACATATTCCGCACAATAGTCCCTGTATTTAAAATCAGGATTTCAAAAGGATCTTTGCCAAACCGCATCACATGACGCAGATTAATCGTCAGATCCTTTTGCTCTCCTAATTTTAAAATCCATTTTGCACAATTATCTCCACATACGGAGGCATTAAAGATCTTTCCGTCTGTATCGTATGCCATCAGCAGCAACGTTTTGATTCCTCCGGATAAATCTTTCGGTGGAATCGGACCAAGCACCGGGCTGTCAATCAGATGCGCACTGATTACCTCCGAGCGATCCACATCGCGGATCATTTCTTTTGCCAGTGGCGTGGTCAGCCATTCATCTTCATAACAATTATCAAAATAGGTTGGCGGATGATAGATTGCACCTTTCATTTCTCCAAGATATATTTTCAACATAATAAAATTCCTCTCGCTAACGCTCATTATATCGTGATACGCACATTATACCATATCTCAAAGCCTTCTTGCGCAAAAATGTATCGTTTGTCAACATTTTCCGGGATAAAAATGTTGACAAACGATACAAAACTATTGCCAAATGTCGCTAATTCATTTTTTCTCCCAAAAAGAAAGAAGCCATACTCTCTCAAGTATGACTTCTCTCCTTTTTCAAATTCTTTTTAAGGAAAAAGAATTACTCTTCTTCTGCGCCGTACAGTTTTACGAGTTTGTTCAGGTAAGTGTAACGGTCTTTTGCTTCCTGCTCGTTCTTGCCGAACAGTCTTTCTGCTTTCGCCGGGTTTGCACGTTTCAGAGAGTTGTAACGTACCTCGCCGTTCAGGAATTCCTGATAATCTCCTGACGGAGCCTTGGAATCCAGTGTGAATGCGCTCTTGCCTTCTGCAGCGAGTGCCGGGTTGAAGCGGAAGCAATGCCAGTATCCGGTCTGAACAGCGAGCTGCTCCTCGGTCTGTGCTTTGCTCATACCTTTCTTGATACCATGGTTGATACACGGAGCGTAAGCGATAATGAGGGACGGTCCCGGATATGCCTCTGCCTCTGCGATTGCTTTGACTGCCTGATTGTAATCAGCGCCCATAGCGATCTGTGCTACGTATACATAGCCATAGCTCATTGCGATGCTTGCCATATCTTTCTTCTTGGTTTCTTTACCGCCTGCTGCGAACTGTGCAACTGCACCGGTCGGAGTAGCTTTGGAGGACTGTCCGCCTGTGTTGGAGTAAACCTCGGTATCGAATACCATTACGTTGATATCTTTTCCGCTGGCAAGTACGTGGTCTACGCCGCCGAATCCGATATCGTAAGCCCATCCGTCACCACCGAAGATCCACTGGGATTTCTTAGCGAGGAAGTCTTTGTTCTTCACGATTTCTCTGCAGGTATCGCAGTCAGCATCTTTGATGGCTTCTACGAGTTTATCGGTTGCGGTTCCGTTGGTTGCGCCGCAGTCAAAGGTATCCAGATACTCTTTGCATGCTGCTTTTACTTCTTCCGGAGCTTTCTCAGAGTTCATAACAGCTTCAACTTTGGCTTTCAGGCCGCCGCGGATTGCCCTCTGAGCAAGAAGCATACCATAACCGAACTCTGCGTTGTCCTCGAACAGGGAGTTGGACCATGCCGGGCCCTGTCCTTTCTCGTTTACGGTGTAAGGAGTGGACGGTGAGGAGTTACCCCAGATAGAGGAGCATCCTGTTGCGTTTGCGATGTACATTCTGTCACCAAACAGCTGGGTGATCAGTTTTGCGTAAGGAGTCTCGCCACAGCCTGCGCATGCGCCGGAGAACTCAAGCAGCGGTTTCTTGAACTGGCTGCCCTTTACGGTATTTTCTTTGAATTTTGCTACAACGTCGGTCTTCTCCGGGAGAGCTGCTGCATAGTCGAAGTATTTCTGCTCTGCTTCGTGTGCTGCAAGGCTTTCCATAGCCAGCGCTTTCACACCCTTCTTGCCCGGGCATACATTTGCACAGGAACCACATCCGGTACAGTCAAGCTGGGAAATAGCCATTGTGAAGGTGTAGTCCGGCATACCGGTCATCGGCATGGTCTGGATGCCTTCCGGAGCTGCTGCTGCTTCTTCTGCGGTCATGGCAACCGGACGGATAACAGCGTGCGGGCAGACGAAGGAACATCTGTTACACTGGATACAGTTTTCCGGATTCCATACAGGTACATTTACAGCGATACCACGTTTCTCGTATGCGGATGTGCCGGACGGAGTTGTTCCGTCTACGTAGTCTGTGAATGCGGATACAGGCAGGTTGTTTCCTTCCTGGGAAGTTACTTTTGCCTGGATGGTATTTACGAATTTAACAGCGTCAGCGCGGCCGCTCTCTGCATGAGTTGTGGTCAGACCTTCGTCTGCTGCATTTTTCCAGCTTTCCGGAACTGCAACTTCTTTGATCTGTTTTGCACCCTCATCGATTGCTGCCCAGTTCTTTGCTACGACATCATCACCTTTACGGCCATAGGTAGCTTTTGCTGCTGCTTTCATGAGTTCGATGGCTTTTTCTTCCGGAATGATCTTCGCAAGCTTGAAGAATGCAGACTGAAGAATGGTGTTGATACGGGTCGGTCCCATGCCGGTCTCGATACCGATCTTAACGCCGTCGATCACATAGAATTTAATGTTGTGGTTTGCGATGAATGCTTTTACCTGTCCCGGCAGATGCTCTTCCAGGCCTGCTTCATCCCATGGGCAGTTCAGAAGGAAGGTTCCTCCGTCTACCAGCTCTTCTACCATGTGATATTTGTTCACATAGGAAGGATTGTGGCATGCAACAAAGTTTGCTTTGTGGATCAGGTATGTAGATTTGATCGGTTTCTTTCCGAAACGCAGGTGAGACATGGTTACACCGCCGGACTTTTTGGAGTCATAGTCGAAGTAAGCCTGTGCGTACATGTCTGTGTTGTCACCGATGATCTTGATGGAGTTCTTGTTTGCACCTACGGTACCGTCTGCGCCAAGTCCCCAGAATTTGCAGTTGATGGTTCCTTCCGGAGTTGTTACCAGAGGAGCGCCAACCGGCAGAGACAGATTGGTAACATCGTCTACGATACCAATGGTAAATCTTTGTTTCTCTGTATTTTCATATACAGCAACGATCTGAGCCGGTGTGGTGTCCTTGGAACCAAGTCCGTAACGGCCTGTGAATACCGGTGTGCTCTCGAATTTGCTGCCTTTTAATGCTGCTACTACGTCCAGGTACAGAGGCTCGCCAAGAGATCCTGGCTCTTTTGTTCTGTCCAGAACGGAAATCTGTTTTACAGTCTCCGGAATTGCATTGATGAGTGCTTCTGCGGAGAACGGACGGTACAGACGTACCTTTACAACGCCGACTTTCTTGCCTGCTGCTACGAGGTAATCGATGGTTTCCTCGATGGTATCGCAGACAGAACCCATAGCGATGATGACGTGCTCAGCGTCTGCTGCTCCATAGTAGTTGAACAGTTTGTAATCGGTTCCGATTTTCTCGTTTACTTTGTCCATGTACTCCTGTACGATTGCCGGAAGAGCATCGTAGTACGGGTTACATGCTTCTCTTGCCTGGAAGAAGATATCCGGGTTCTGTGCGGATCCTCTCTGGCACGGATGGTTCGGGTTCAGGGCATGTTTACGGAATTCGTCAACAGCGTCCATATCTACCATATCTTTCAGATCTTCGTAATCCCATGTTTCGATTTTCTGGATCTCGTGGGATGTACGGAATCCGTCGAAGAAGTTGATGAATGGAACTTTGCCTTTCAGTGCTGCACAGTGTGCAACCGGTGTCAGGTCCATAACCTCCTGTACGCTGGATTCGCAGAGCATTGCGACTCCGGTCTGACGACAGGCGTAAACGTCTGAATGATCTCCGAAGATGGAAAGTGCGTGGCTTGCAAGGGCACGAGCGGATACGTTGAATACGCCCGGGAGCTGCTCGCCGGCAATTTTATAAAGGTTCGGGATCATAAGAAGAAGTCCCTGGGATGCGGTGTAGGTTGTGGTAAGAGCTCCGGCTGCCAGTGATCCGTGTACTGCACCTGCTGCTCCTGCCTCAGACTGCATCTCAGTTACCTGAACTTCCTGTCCGAAAATGTTCTTTCTTCCCTGGGTTGCCCACTCATCGGTATGCTCCGCCATAACGGATGAAGGGGTAATTGGGTAAATAGCTGCTACGTCGGTATACGCATAAGACGCATGTGCTGCAGCCTGGTTACCATCCATGGTTTTCATCTTTCTAGCCATTTGATTTTATCCTCCTTAAAAAATGATGACCAAAAATTACTTTGGCTTTTCTCAGGTTGGTGTTCTGCCGGGTTTCGGTTGCCTCCGCGCTTCGAAAAACCCGGATAAGGGCATGGCAATGCCACTATGTCCAGTGTTTGAATTATAACACCGATTGGGCATTCTGTCCAGATTTTCTGTGGGTGTTCAGGGAAAAATACAAGTTTTTTACAACTTCTGGTAATTCCGCGTCGAATTTCTCGATAAAAAAAGAAGGAACGGCCCGCATATTTTTTCTCTTCTGCGGACAGTTCCTTTGCTTCTTTTATTTCTGATTCTGCGCCTCAATCTGTTCTGCGAGGTCGGTGAGATAAACCCATCTCTCGGTTTTTTCTTCCAGAGCAGCTTCGGTCTTCTCTTTTTCCGCCATCAGTTCGGCGAGCTTTGCAGAGTTGGTGGCGTTTTTGAGCATCTGATCGTCAAGCGATGCAATCTTTTCCTCGAGTGCGGCGATATCGTCATCGATGGTCTCGTACTCGCGCTGTTCTTTGAACGTAAATTTGAGGCGGGTCGGACGGTTCTGCTTCCAGTCATTGTTCTTTGGCTTTGCAGGTTCGTCCGCGGACGTTTTGGACGGCGCTGCTTTTGCCGTTTCTTCCGCACTTCCGCCGAAACGGCGTTCTTTTGCTTCGAGGTAATCGGTGTAGCCGCCCTCGTACTGCAGAAGATTTCCGTTTCCGTCGAATTCGAAGATGCGGTCCACGACGTTATCCAGGAAATAGCGGTCGTGGGAAACGGTGATGATGATGCCGACGAACGTGTTCAGGAAATCCTCAAGCACGGTCAGGGTCGGGATATCAACGTTGTTGGACGGCTCGTCGAGGATCAGAACATTGGCGCCGCTCACCAGGACGGATAAGAGATACAGTCTCCGTTTTTCGCCTCCGGAGAGTTTGGAAATCGGGGTGTACTGCATATCCGGTGTGAACAGGAAGCGTTCGAGCATCTGCGATGCGCTGATGCGGCCGTCACGGGTCTGGACATACTCAGCGATATCTTTCACGTAGTCGATCACGCGCTGATTCGTATCCATGTCCGGCTCTTCCTGTGCCAGATAGCCGATGCGGATCGTGTCGCCGATTTCGATGGTTCCCGCATCCGGCAGGACTTCTCCGGTGATCATCCGCAGCATTGTGGATTTTCCGCAGCCGTTCGGGCCAATGATGCCGACACTCTGGTTCCGCAGGAAGATGTATTCGAAATCTTTCATCAGCATTTTATCGCCGAAGGCTTTGCTGACGTTATGGAATTCAATCGTTTTCTTTCCCATGCGGGTCTCGACAGCATCCATCTCCACGACAGCGTCTGCGGTCGGTGCCGTGCCATTTTTGAGTACTTCGAGACGTTCGAGTCTGGCGCGCTGTTTTGTGCTTCTTGCGCGGCAGCCGCGTTTCGCCCATTCGAGTTCCATGCGCAGGATGCTCTGGCGTTTCCGTTCAGAGGCGAGTTCCATCTCCTCGCGCTCAGCTTTCAGTTCCAGAAAACGGGAATAGTTAGAATCGTAGCTGTACATTTTTCCGTGGCTGATTTCGAGGATGCGGTTCGACACTTTATCCAGGAAATAACGGTCATGGGTGACCATAAAGACGGTTCCGCGGTAATTTTTCAGGTAATCCTCGAGCCAGGAGAGCATCGCATTGTCGAGATGGTTTGTCGGCTCGTCGAGGATCAGGACGTCAAAATCGGACGCAAGCACTTTTGCCAGGGCAACCTTGCGGCGCTGGCCGCCCGAGAGGGTGTCGAGTTTTGCGTCGTATTCGGTGATACCGAGCTGTACAAGGTTGCTCTGCACCTGCCATTCCTCCTCATCGCCGGAAAGGGCGTAGGACAGCACGGTGGCATCCTTTGGAAATTCCGGTGTCTGCGGAAGATAGGCCATTTTGAGGTTGTTCTGGCGGATAATCTGGCCGGAATCCGGGGTCTCCTCTCCTGCTACCATGCGCAGCAGTGTGGATTTTCCGGTTCCGTTGATTCCGACGATGCCGACCTTGTCGCCCTCCTGCAGGCCGAAGGAAGCATCGTCAAAAATCAGTTTATCGCCGAACAGTTTGCTGATGTGTTCGATGTTGATGATATTCATTTGCACAGTTCTGCAACGGTCTGGTTGATGACTTTTCCGTCTGCTTTACCTTTCATATCTGCCATAACGGCCTTCATGATGGCACCTTTGTTCTTGGTTGCCAGAACGTCTGCGAATTTCTCCTGGATGTAGGCTTTGACTTCGTCTGCACTCATCTGTTTCGGTGCATACTCGCTGATGACGTCATAGCGGAACTGATACTCTGCTTTTAAGTCCTCACGGGATGCCGGGCAGGTATCGATCTGCTCTTTTACGGTCTTCAGCTCTTTTAAGATGACGCGGTCTACCAGCTCCGGTTTGATGTCATCGCGGCAGCCCTCGTCGATGGCTACTTTCTTTGCTGCGGAGATCAGGGAAGAGATGGCCTCTTTTCTCGCTTTGTCTTTGGCTTTCATTGCTGCTATCATATCACTTCTTAAAGTTTCTAATTCCATGGTGTTGTTCCTCCTGTACTAAATTTTGTCCGGTTTCAAGTATAACACTTCTCTTTTTGCTTTTCCAGTCACTTTGTAGGATAGCTTCCTTATTTTCCCCACGGCAGACAGTGTTTCTTTACCTGGATTGCCTGATGCGGGCACATTTCCTGACAGCAGAAACAGCGGATGCACTTTTTATAATCGTAGACCGGCGGATTTCTGCGGCCGTTATCAAAGCGGACGGCTTTCCCTTCCACCGGGCAGCTCTCGACGCAGACGCCGCATTTTTTACATTTTTCTTCTATGATATAGGGGCGGCTCTGGAAGACCCCGAGGATCTCGAGCAGGTCGAGGGCTCCTTTTTTGCGGGCTTTGCGGCGGTCGACGTTGAAGTTTGGATTTCCGTACTTTCTTTTCAGTTCTTCCTCGGATATGGTGCCATCCGCTGTCACGATTTCGATGCGGTCGTCGTGCCACGTTCCAAGGCCGAGCGTTTCCCCGTAGAGATTTGTCGGCACATACGACGGATCGAGGTTCACCAGATGGCAGAACACGGTATCCAGTGCGATCGGATCGGTGGACATAAGAAGAACTCCCATCGAAACCGGGTCGCCGGAAGTCGGACCATTGCCTTCCATTGCTACGATGCCGTCGCAGATATAGAGGCGCGGGGCGACTTTCTGGTTCAGCTCGATCAGCATGTGTGCGAAGCTCTCAGCGTTCGGATACTGCGTGTGGCCGAGTTTTTTGTAGACGCCGCTGATGCAGCCGTACTGGTTCTTGACAGCTCCGGTGATGCGTTCCAGCGCGTGGGTTTTCATTTTGCTGACGCTGATGAGGGCGTCGCAGTCGAGTGCATCTTTCGCAATCATCAGAAATTTGCCATCGGCGGTTTCTACGCGCTCGCTCGTAAGGAAATCCTTCAGCGGAACGTTGTGTTTTTCCAGCACCTCTTTCAGCCCGGCTTCCTTTGCAATGCCCTCCGGGGTGCCAAGGCCGCAGGAATCGCCGCAGGAAATATTCTCATAGCCATTTTCCTGCAAAATCGTGATCAGGGCATCCATGACTTCCGGGTCGGTCACGACGGCGCGTTCGCGTTTTGCGGAGCGGACGAGGTTCGGTTTTAATAAGATATTCTCTTCTTTTCCGATCAGAGATTCCAGGCCGCCAATTGCTTCCAATCCCTTTTGCAGGCTTTCCTTTACGCGCGCCGGCTCATAGTCGGGACAGGCAACCACTGCCACTTTGCTTTTTTCCATATTCACCTCATGTTTTTCTATATTTCAAAAGAAGCTGCGATCCCCTTACCGGTTCTCACAGCTTCTTCGTATATTCACACAGAATATGTTTTTACTTATGCCACTTTGCTTTTTGCAAGCTCAGCCAGTGTTGCAAATCCTTCTGCATCGTTAACTGCCATGTCAGCCAGAACTTTACGGTTCAGCTCAACGCCTGCCAGTTTCAGACCATACATAAATTTGCTGTAGGACAGACCGTTCATTCTTGCTGCTGCGTTGATACGAGCGATCCACAGCTGACGGAACTGACGTTTTTTCTGTTTTCTTCCTGCGTAGGAGCTGGTCAGTGCGCGCATTACGGACTGTTTTGCTACTCTATACTGTTTGCTTCTGGCTCCTCTGTAACCTTTAGCCAGTTTTAATACTCTGTTATGTTTTTTCTTAGCGTTCATGCCGCCTTTAATTCTTGCCATTTCTTATTTTCCTCCTTGATCTGTTGGGCGTAACTCTACCTTGCAAAAATTACATGTAAGGTAAGATTTTCTTCATGTTCTTTACGTTTGTTGCATCAACAGTAGTCTGTTTTCTCAGGTTTCTTTTTCTCTTCTGAGATTTCTTGGTTAAGATATGGCTCTTGTAAGCTTTATTTCTTACTAATTTTCCTGTTCCTGTTGTTTTAAAACGCTTTGCAGCTGCTCTGCTTGTTTTTACCTTTGGCATTTTAATTTCCTCCTTGATATTGATTCAAATGTATTTTAACGTTTAGCCGTCAAAAACATGGTCATGCTTCTGCCTTCCACTTTCGGCGCTTTGTCAACCGTTGCAATATCGGACAGACTCTCTGCAAATTCATCGAGGATGTATTTGCTGCTGTTCATATGTGCCATCTCACGGCCGCGGAAACGAAGTGTTACTTTTACTTTGTCTCCCTTTGTAATGAACTTACGGGCTGCACCTACTTTGGTATTAAGATCATTGGTGTCAATGTTTGGAGAAAGGCGAACTTCCTTGATTTCAATTGTTTTCTGTTTTTTCTTTGCTTCTTTTTCCTTGCGGGCCAGTTCATATCTGTACTTTCCGTAGTCGATAATTTTGCAAACCGGCGGTTTCGCTGTCGGAGCAATTTTCACAAGATCCAGACCTGCTTCCTGTGCTTTCAGGTACGCATCTCTGGCAGACATAATTCCAAGCTGTTCTCCGTTCTGACCGATCAGACGAATTTCTCTGTCTCTGATCTGCTCGTTAATCATTAATTCGCTAATTGTAGTGCACCTCCATCATTATAAAAGACTGTGTTCCCGCACTTTCGCGGCTTAACATAAATCAAAATTGGCTCACCGGACCAATTTTGATATGTAACGCAAGAAAAGTGGATAGACAGACTATCCACTTAACATTGTACATAAATCTCTACACAAAGAGAACTTAAGATCAATATTGGACCGTAGTCGCGTGTTTGCGCTAGGGTGAGAGTGGATACTCTACTTTCTTTTTCTCAGACTATTGCAGTATAGCACTCTCCCATCCTGTTGTCAATACTGATTTTCGTATTTTTTCGTATTTATTTCCCGCAGCCACAGCGGAAGGAGCTGCACTCGGTTTCCTGGCAGCTGCATGCGCTGTCTCCGGCGATATGGATATCTCCGGCTTCGCATTTACAGTTGTCGTTAAAGGTACAGTTCTGCGCCTTGCAGTCGACACCGATTTTCGTACAGCCGCAGCCGGTGGAGTTGGACATCGTGCCCTCACCGCGCTCCTTGAAGCTCTCGCAGCACGTTTCCGTGGAGCTTTTGGCTCCGCTTCCGCCTACGCGGATATCTCCTTTGGAACAGAGCTCGTTCTGGTTGTAAACACAGGTCATAGCGGAACAACTTAATGCTGGCATAATAAATTACCTCCTGAAATTTAGTTTTCTGCGGTTTCGCCCGCATAGAAACCATTATTTCCAAGAGGTAATTTTTTATGCCTTATTTATTTGATAATACCAGTGTCCAAAGTTTGGAAATCCGACGCAAGCAAAGCTTGCACGAGGATTTTTAAATTTTGGACACGCCAAAACATAAGTAAGTAGCCATTTTTCGAAGAAAAATGAGCGGAGTACGAATGTTTTGAAGATTGCGGGAGTACGAAGTACGGAGCAATCTGGTATCATAGGTGTCAATTTTTTTGACACCTACCTTATTTATTTTCTTTTGTTTCAACAGTAACCGGGCGGTTAACGCGGCTTGCGATTTCTTCTTTGATATCTGCGATAAACTGCTCCAGGCTTCTCTGGCCTTCATCACCTGCAAAACGGCTTCTGACAGATACAAGACCTGCCTCTTCCTCTTTTGCTCCGGCGATCAGCATGTATGGAATCTTCTGTCCCTGTGCCTCACGGATCTTATATCCGATCTTCTCGGAACGGGTATCCATCTCTGCGCGGATGCCTGCCTCATGAAGGGCGTCCAGAACCTTTTTGCCGTAATCTGCGTATTTGTCGGAGATTGGCAGAACCTTTACCTGTACCGGTGCAAGCCAGGTTGGGAATGCGCCTGCAAAGTGCTCGATCAGGATACCGATGAAACGCTCAACAGAACCGTAAACAACACGGTGGATCATAATCGGACGATGTTTCTCGCCGTCTGCTCCTGTGTATTCCAGTTCGAATCTCTGCGGCAGCTGGAAGTCAAGCTGGATGGTACCGCACTGCCACGTTCTTCCGATGGAGTCTTCCAGATGGAAGTCGATCTTCGGGCCATAGAATGCGCCGTCGCCTTCGTTGACTACATAGTCAAGGCCAAGGTCATCAAGTGCGCCGCGGAGACCTTCGGTTGCTACCTCCCAGTCCTCATCGCTTCCCATGCTGTCTTCCGGACGGGTGGACAGCTCTACGTGATATTTGAATCCGAACAGTTTGTAAACCTGGTCAATCAGGTTTGCAACGCCTTTGATTTCATCTTTGATCTGCTCCGGTGTCATGAAGATATGGGCATCGTCCTGGTTGAAGCAGCGTACACGCATCAGGCCGTGCAGCTGGCCGGATTTCTCATGACGATGTACCAGGCCAACCTCTGCCAGACGCAGCGGCAAATCACGGTAGGAACGAGGCTCGGATTTGTAAACGAGAACGCCGCCCGGGCAGTTCATCGGTTTGATTGCATAATCTTCATCGTCGATGACGGTGGTATACATGTTTTCTTTGTAGTGATCCCAGTGACCGGAGGTCTCCCACAGGCGACGGTTCAGGATGATCGGTGTAGAGATTTCTACGTATCCTGCTTTTCTGTGGATTTCACGCCAGTAATCCATCAGTGCATTTTTCAGATCCATTCCTTTTGGAAGGAAGAACGGGAATCCCGGGCCGTCCTCACTCATCATAAACAGGCCGAGCTCTTTTCCGAGTTTTCTGTGGTCACGTTTCTTTGCTTCCTCGATCATGTGGAGGTACTCTTCGAGCTCTGCTTTCTTTGTGAATGCAGTTCCGTAGATTCTCTGCAGCATCTTGTTTTTCTCGCTGCCTCTCCAGTATGCACCTGCAAGGCTGGTCAGTTTGAAGGCTTTGACCGGCTTTGTGCTCATCAGATGAGGGCCTGCGCACAGGTCCGTAAATTCACCCTGACGATAGAAGCTGATGACTGCATCTTCCGGCAGATCTTCGATCAGTTCTACTTTATATGGCTCTTCTTTTTCTTTCATGAAGGCGATGGCTTCTGCTCTCGGCAGCTCAAAACGCTCCAGTTTCAGATCCTCTTTTACAATTTTCTTCATTTCTGCTTCGATTTTTTCAAGGTCTTCGCTGGTGAGTGGAGTTTCTCTGTCTACATCGTAGTAGAATCCGTCTGCGATGGACGGTCCGATTGCAAGCTTGGTCTCCGGGTACAGTCTCTTGATTGCCTGTGCCATAATATGGGATGTGGTGTGACGGAATGCTGCTTTTCCGCCTTCATCGTTGAAGGTCAGAATGGAAAGATTGCAGTCCTTGTCGATGACGGTACGAAGATCTTCTACTTCACCGTTTACTTCACCTGCACAGGCCATTCTTGCAAGGCCTTCGCTGATGTCTGCTGCGATCTCAATGATGGATTTTGGTTCGGAGTACTCTTTGGTACTTCCATCTTTCAGTGTGATGATCATTTGCTTTACCTCTTTCTTTGTATATTTTTCGCAAGCGTGTTTCAGAATTTTTATACTTTTTACAGCAACAAAAAAGTCCCTTCTGACACGCTTATGCTGTCAAAAGGGACGATGTATTTTCATTCACCGCGGTTCCACCCATTTTGTTTTTTCAAACCACTTCATTTGACGATAACGGAATCACCGGGCCGGATTGGGGCCGCTCAGAGCTGGTCTTCGATCACGTTCCTGTTAAAACCCTTGCACCACAAAACGGGGTTTCTCTCTGTCACATTCGCTGTGATTTACTCGTCTCTTCTACGCTTTGTTTTTTGTGTTCGGTGCTTTTTGGCTCCCGATAGTTTTAGATTATATCACCCAATGCGTGGTTGTCAAGACCTACATGGGCGGAAAATTTATTTTTCCGGCGATTTTTGTCCTGCTGTCTGCAGAGCAATTTTTTCTTTTGCTTTTTCCGGCATTTCCAGCAGGGCAAACTCGTAAAAGATGCCGTAAATATACGTGATTCCACGAATATCGCCCAGCGCTTTCGGGCGCTCGACAACCGGTCTTTCGCTCTCCTGCTGTAATTCCAGCACTTTCTGATATGCACTCCGGACGGAGCTCCAGACAAGACTTTTGCTTTTTTCTCTGCGGTTGATCCAGAGCTCTTTTGTATAGATGCCGCTTCTGCCGTATTTCATATAGTAGGAATACGGCAGGCCGGAGTACGTATGGAACTCAAAATCCTGATACGCAGTAACACAGTCCCACAGAGCTTCTTCTGTCCGCTCCTTGCGGAGCCGCTGCAGGGCCTGTTCTCTTTTTCGCTGTAAGCTTTCCTGTGTTTCTTTCGTTTCTTCCATCTTGTTTGTCTTCTCCATCCTGTTTTTAATCCACCAGAAATTTATCCAGCTCCGCCGTCACGACCGGATTACGTTTTACCTGCGGATGGTCGATTCTTCCGGGACAATCGCCGTGATGTTTTCTCCCTCCGTCAGGATCGTAAGACCGGTCTGGACCTGCATCTCTTTCGTTCCGTTTAAAATTTTTCCGTTTTTGTAGGCATATTTCATACTCGATTCCCTCTTTCTGCCGAACGTATTATGGTTTATTTTATCACTCCTAAGAGAGATTCGCGATAGAAAATCTCAGATTTTTGAAATATTTTCCTCATCTGAGAGGCCAGGATATGCACAGATGGTTTCTGCATCCTTTTATTCCTCCTGCAATGCCGCCAGATATCCCAGAATTCGTTCCTTTTTTCTGTCGGGCAAATTACGAAAGCCTTCCAGAATCATTTTCTCCTCTGTGTTTGCCGCGCACATTTCGAGATCCACTGCTTTCCGTTCGATCTCATTTTCTCCTAAAAGCTCATACGGCGTAACCTTCAGCACTTCGCAGATTTTCAGTATCTTATCCGCCGACGGATTCGTCCCCTTTCTTTTCCAGTCGCTGATGGTGCTCTGTGAAATTCCGGTTTCTTCAGAGAATTCTTTCTGGGTCACCCCGTTTCGAAGAATTAATTCAAAAATTTTTTCACTGATCATTTTGTATTTCACCTTTTCACTCAGATTTTGTTTTACTATATCACAAAATTCCCTGTCCGTCACTTCCTCCAATGTTGAAAAAACGCCTCTTCCTGCCCTGTGCGGATTCCGTATTTTCTTCTTGCGATCTAACAAAAAAAGAAATGGTAATGCCTGGGAAAAGATGCGCCATGCAAAAAAACAGCCTGAGTTCCCGTTTTTACACCAAAACTCAGACTGTTTTTATGCGTTCTGTTCCGCTTCCACTTCCCGGTTGATCTCATCCTCGCTGTCGGCCATTGCCTGCAGGGTCATAGTCAGTAATTTTTCCAGCGGCCAGCCAAGCTGATCGGCGCCCCTCTCAATGACCTCTCTCGAACATCCTGCTGCAAAGCCTTTGCTCTTATATTTCTTCTTTAAGGATTTCAGTTCCATGTCTTTTGTGCTCTTCGAAGGCCGCATCAGCGCAGCTGCCCAGATCAGTCCCGTCAGCTCATCTGCTGCAAACAGAACTTTTTCCATCTCATGCACCGGCTCCACATCCAGTGTGACGCCGCACTCAATGGTAATGCCGCAGCCATGGGAAACGACACCATGAATGATATCTTCCGACACGCCGCCTTCCCGCAGAAGCTCCGGTGCTTTCAGGCAGTGCTCTGCCGGATACAGCTCAAAATCAATGTCATGCAGCAGTCCGACAATACCCCAGTGCTCCTCTTCTGCCCCATAGCCAAGCTCTCTTGCATACCATTTCATCACGGCCTCTACGGTAAGCGCATGCTGAATATGGAAGGGATCTTTGTTGTATTTTTTTAATAAAGTAAATGCCTCATCTCTTGTAATTTCACTCATGCTTGATTTTCTCCTTCCCTTTTCTCTTTCCAGAATCACCTGGATTAGATTTGAATTATAATTTCGTCCATTATAATCCTATATTCATAGTAATTCAATAGGTTTATCAAGACTTTTTTTGTACATCATATAAAAAGGCGCCGTTCCCTCACCTTTCAGAGAGAGGGCACAGCGCTTTTCTTATTTTTCAAATTCTACACTTTACAGCAGTTTCGGTTTCAGCCGCACATCGAAGCTGATTTCGGTTTCTTTCAGCTGATATTTTTCCAGCAGCATCGGTCCGCAGCTTGCCGATCCGATCCCGGCCTGGCGGTAGTCGATGCAGAAAACAGTACTTCCGCACGGCCGAAGCTCATAGTTGTGGGCTTTCGCGGTCAGCTCCTCCTGCGTGTAAATAGATGCCTGGAATGAGAAGGTTTTCTCGCCCACTGCCGTCAATACCGCACGATCACTGGCAAGACTTGCATAATCGCAGTCGTAGTGGCTGCCGTTCTCCTGCGGGCGGATATAGTCCTCCTGCTGTTCTGCCGGTGTGCTGTGGAAAACGCCGTGATAGCTTGCCTGGTGCTTATCCACGTAGCTCTCCACCGGGCCGAGGCCGCAGTAGGTCAGTTTTGCAAACGATTCCGGCAGGAACAGGCGCAGGCCAAAACGCGGCAGAACCGGGAATACCGGGTCTTTCTTTGCTTCTACATGGACATCGGTCGTTCCGTCGCTGTAAATTGTCCATTTGATCACACCTGCAAGGATCCGCTGCAGAGCCGGAGACGAAATCGAATAGCTTGTCTCGATCTCCACGCAGCCGTTTTCTTCTTTTGCCGTTGTCTCATACGCCCGCGTCACGGTGCGGTCATACTGAGCACGCATCCAGGTATTCTTGATATTGCGGTCATTGTCTGTCGGCGCACGCCAGATGTTCAGCTCCATCGGACGGTCGAGCAGATTCTGGTTGGCATAGCACATTTTCTCGAACAGGCCGGTGAACTTATTATAGGTATAGCTGAACTGTTCCGTCGATACCGTCAGATAATGATCGTCCTCTTTCCATCCAAACGAAGCCGTTCCCTCCGGGCGCTTCATCATCTCTTTTGCCTTCTGGTTCTGATTGTCTTTCGTTTTCACCAGAACTTCTTCAAATCCCAGTTCGAACTGCTCCGGCAGCACCTCAGTGGCCTGTTTCTGATACCAGGTAACCTTCAGCGCACATTTTCCCTGCTCCGGCACGGAAATGGCAAGCGGAATCGTCTTCTCACAGCCTGCCGCAAGCTCCAGCAGTGCTTCATCTGTAATCTTGCCGCTCTCCGTCACTTCGCCGTCCACAAGCACCTCATAGCCAAGCACAGCGTAATCTTTCAGATTCACAAAATTCATATAGTTTTTGATGGTCAGTGTACCCTTTTCGGCATCATATCCCGTCACGCGCACCGGACGATACACGTTTTTAAATTCCATCAGTCCCGTATGCGGTGTGCGGTCCGGATAAACAAGTCCGTCCATGCAGAAGTTGCCGTCGTGCGGATACTCGTTGTGGTCGCCGCCGTACGCGTACATCTTCTTTCCCTCGATCGTTTTTCCCATATCAATTGCGTGGTCGCACCACTCCCAGATAAAGCCGCCGCACATCTTCTCCTCGCTGTGGATCAGTTCAAAGTAGTCTTCAAGATCTCCCGGGCCGTTGCCCATTGCATGGCAGTATTCGCACATGATATACGGCTTATCCCCGTACTCCACCAGCTCTTTTTTGATCTCCTCGAGTGATGGATACATGCGGCTGTAGAGGTCGAGGTTGCTGTAATCGTATTTCTTCGGATCATCCACATACCGTGCCGACTCATAGTGCGTCAGACGCGTCGGATCAAATTCCTTCGTCCACTTTAAGGCCGCCTCGAAGGTACAGCCGTATGCGCACTCATTTCCCATCGACCAGATGACAACGCTCGGGCGGTTTTTATCGCGCTCTACGCAACGCTGTGTGCGGTCTACGGTTGCCTCGGTAAATACCGGATTGTTCGCAATTAGTTTATTCCAGTTCTTCGCATACTCTTCCCAGCTCGTGTAATTCGCATAAATTGCCTCTGTGCCGTGGCTCTCATTGTCCGCCTCATCGATGACATAAAAACCGAGACGGTCATAAAGCTGATAACAGTACGGCGCATTCGGGTAATGGCTGGTCCGGATCGCATTGATGTTGTGCTCTTTCATTACCTTCAGATCTTTTTTGATCTGTGCAAGGCTGATTGCAAATCCCGTCACCGGATCGCTGTCGTGGCGGTTTGTTCCGTGGAATTTGATCTTCACGCCGTTCAGGTACAGAACACCGTCCTTCGCGTGGATCTCACGGATGCCGACATGATCAGTGATCACCTCACCCGCCGTCTCCAGCACCAGCGTATACAGATACGGCTCCTCGGCATTCCACAGATGTGCATCTTTTACATGCATCTGAACCGTATCGCCGCCAAACGCTGCCTCTGCCACAAGATGATTTTCTGTATCAAACAGCTTTGCCGTTCCTTCCTGCGGTTCCCCGTCATTCCAGGTAATCGCAATCGAAACTTCTCCATTCTGGTACGATGCGTCCGGCGCTGCCTTTACAAAGTAATCGCGGATGCCTTTTTCTGGTCTTGCAAGCAGATAGACATCGCGGAAAATGCCGCTCATGCGGAATTTGTCCTGATCCTCGAGATAGCTTCCATCGCACCATTTCAGCACCAGTACGGCGATGGTGTTGGTGCCATCTTTTAAGAAGTCTGTTACATCAAATTCACTCGTAGAATGAGACACCTGGCTGTAGCCGACGAAGCTGCCGTTCATCCACACGTAGAAACAGGAATCCACGCCCTCAAAATTCAGGAATGCCCTCGGTGCTTCCTCCTGTTTTTTCCACTCGAACGTTCTCGCGTACGCACCGCACGGGTTCTCATACGGCACATACGGCGGATCCACCGGGAACGGGTAGCGGACGTTCGTATACTGATGGTGGTCATGGCCATAATTCTGCCAGACGGACGGCACCGGAATCGTCTCGAATGCAGAAGTGTCGTATCCTTCTGTGAAAAACTCCTCTTTTACATCGTAAACACTGGTAAAATAGCGGAATTTCCAGTCGCCGGAAAGCAGGAAAAAGCGGTCCGACGCCTCCCGGTTCTCCACCAGATCCTCCATGCGGCGGGATGCCGGAATGTAGTAGGCACGGTTCGGCATGGTATTCACATGCAGGTGATCGAAATCTTCGAAATATTTTGGAACAATCATCTCTTTTTAAGTCCTCCTTATTCTGTCTTTTGTTTCCAATATCGGCACCGAAACACACGCGGTCCCGGTGCCGATCAGGTTTTCTGTTATTCTTTTACTTTTTCCATGCAGGAAGAACGCCTTCGTAATTCATGCCATAACCGTAGTCATAGTTATGTCCTTCGCTGTCAATATAGGTTTCCATATCCAACGCACGGTCCTCGCTCTGCTCCTCAACCGCATCCATATCCTTCGGCATCTGGATCGGCAGACGGCCGGTCGGGTTGTAATCGCCGAAGACAACGTCAAGCACAGCGGCTCTCGAAACACCGAACTCTGCGACGATCGCATCGGCTTCGGCTTCAAATTCATGCATCACCATCGGGTTGTTGACGGTTGCGCAGACGATCACCGGCTTGTCGCCCATCGCGCGGCGGCATTCGAGAATATTGTCGAGATCAGCCTCGTTGTAGGCAGTGTTTGTCTTTCCAAGATAGCTGCGGTTCGTGAAATTCTCGCGGAAATCGCCGCCGGCAATGCTGACCTCACGCGCTTTTTTCGCCGTATACGGGCGGTACTGCAGTGTAATCGGCAGATAGCCGTTGCCGCCGTTCGCAAGATCTTCGGTGGAATACGGGTTGCATGCCGGGCTTTCGATAAATACCAGCGCCACATCGGCCTCCTCCGGTGATGCCACGCGTGTACCGTACTTGGACGGCAGTCCATCCGGCAGCGGATCTTCGGTTTTTGCCGGCAGATCGATGCGGAAGAACGCTTTGGACGGTCCGATCTTTCTCTCCGGAATATAAACCTTCAAACCTTTCTTCAGCGGCAGCACACCCTTCTGTCCTTCCGGTGCGCGTTTCGCACTGTTTTTCAGCAGGACGATGGATTTCTTCTGTGCCTCATAGCCATGGCGGCAGAACTCTTCGCATCCTACAATCTTTGCGGATTCTTCCGGATCAAGATACGGGTCCTCAAACAAGCCGCAGTGGAAAATGTTGATCAGAAGACGTTTGGCGGACAGCTCCATGCGCTCACGCATCGCTTTCTCGCCGTATTTCTCACAGCCGATCTTATACGCCTCGACAATCGGACCGGACTCGCTGTTTCCGCCGAACTGGTCAACGCCGTTTGTGATCGCCAGCAGACACCGTTCTGCCTCGGTCATATCCTGCACGCCGTAGCAGCGGCTTCCAAATCCCTCAATCGTCTTCTCCGGATCCTGGGTGATGCCCCAGTCGGTGCAGACAATGCCTTTGAATTCATATTTTCCGCGCAGCAGATCCTTGATCAGGTACTCGCTGTAGGAGTTTCCGACGTTCTTGTCGTTTTTCTTGTCCACGCCGTAGGATACGGTGTAGTACGGCATAACCGCGGATGCGCAGTCGGTCGGTCCGTCCAGGTGAAAGGCTGCCTCGGTAAACGGTTTTAAATGCTCCTCAAAATTTCCGGTCGGATAAACGGCAAACTGTCCGAATGCATAGTGTGCATCGCGTCCGGCCTCTCCGGTGCCGCCGCCCGGCCAGTGTTTGACCATCGTGTTGACGCTGTCTTTTCCCCAGCCGTCTGCTTCCCCTTCCGTTGTCTGCATACCGTCACAGTACGCTTTGGTAAGCTTTTTGGACATCTCCACTTCTTCGCCTAACGTATCGACAAAGCGCATCCATCTCGGCTCGGTGCAGAGGTCGATCTGCGGTCCGAGTGCCGTTGTGATGCCGAGTGCCCGGTATTCACGGGAGGCATCCTTTGCAAACTGTCCGGCTACTTCCGGGTCAAAGCATGCTGCAAAGCCGACACCCTCCGGCCATTTGCTGATCTCGCTTCCGCCGCTCTTGAACTCTGCGCCGGAATCCTTTGCTCCGTTCCGCGGATCAGAGGAGAGGTTGATCGGAATACCATACGGCAGTGTCTCCGCCCGTTTCTGCAGCTCATTGCTCCATTTTGCGGAAATCTCCGGGCTTTCCACGTTCGTCAGCAGGATATGGCGGATATGCTCGTCCTCCAGAAATTCTTTCTGCTGATCAGAAATCGCATACGGTTCTTTGCCGGATTCCAGATACGTTTTTCCGTCAAACGTTCCCTGGAACGGACCGCCCGGCATCGGCGGTACGGCCTGGTGCGGTGAGTACAGCATAAGGCCAGCGATCTCCTCGATGGAAAGACGGCCCGCAAGGTCTGCGGCTCTCTCCTCATCGGAGAGGCGCCAGTCCTCGTACGGCAGCAGTTCGCCGGTTTTTGCCAGGTCTTTAAAGTAATATCCATCTTTTTCCAATACTTTTACGCCGGACTCTTCTGCCCAGGCGATCGTTTTTCCGCCCTCCTGGCGGATCCGGTGGATTCCGTTTTTCGTTGTTTTCTCCATAAGTTTCACCCTTCTTTTCCCAATTTATTTTAATGTAAATACCGCACTGTTTTCCGTCGTGCTGCTGTTGCCGATCATCACCGTAAAGGTACCCGGCTCGCTGCCGAAGGTTCCGTCGAGCCGGTAGTAGCGCAGATCCTCTTCGGTAATATAGAACGTAACCTCCTGCTCCTCACCCGGGGCAAGCTCTACTTTCCGGAAACCTTTCAGCTCTTTCACCGGACGAACCACATCGGAATAATCATCGCGGATGTACATCTGAACAACCTCGCAGCCTGCAGCATCACCGGTATTCTTCACGGTTACTTTTGCTGCAATTCTGCCATTCTTATCCATCTCGTTCTGGTCAAGCACGACATCCGAAACGGCAAATGTCGTGTAGGAAAGACCATAGCCGAACGGATACAGCGGTGCATTCGGAATGTCAAGATATTTGGAGCGGAACCGCTCTTTCATGCCCGGCAGATTCGGTCTTCCGGTGGAATACTCGTTGTAGCTGACCGGTGCCTGGCCCACGCAGTACGGGAAGCTCATCGGCAGCTTGCCGGACGGATTTTTCTTTCCGGTCAGGACATCCACAACAGCGCTTCCGCCCTCGGTTCCCGGGAACCATACCTCGAGAATGGCTTTTGCTTTAGCGCTGATTTCCCGCAGATCCAGCGGGCGGCCGTTGAACAGAACGACAACCACATTCGGGTTGACGGCCAGCACTTTGCGGAACAGCTCCATCTGGATTTCCGGCACATCGATCATGGCACGGCTGGTCGCCTCGCCGCTCTGCAGATAATGCTCACCCATCGGCATTACCACGAGATCGGCCTCTTTTGCTGCCTGTAGTGCGCTCTGCTCCATGGCAGCAAGCTCTTCCTCACTGTATTTTTTCGGTGTCGTCTCGGTAAATCCGATCAGCTCCACATCGTTTCCGATAACCGGGCATCCTTCTGCATACGTGGTGCGTGATGCGTCGAAGACTTTCTCGGCTGCTTCCTGAATCGTCACGCAGTCCTTGCTGTCGCCGGTGAAGGACCAGCTGCTCTTGATTTCATGATTGTTGGTATACGGGCCGACAAATGCGATCTTTTTCGAAGTGTCGAGCGGCAGTACGCCGTCGTTTTTCAGCAGGACGAAGGATTCCTCCGCTGCTTTTTTCGCCAGTGCACGGTGCTCCGGGCAGAGGTTGTATGCTTTCTCTTTCTCGGCATCCGCATCTTTATATGGATTTTCAAACAGTCCCAGTTTGTTTTTCAGCTCCAGAATCCGCAGGCAGCACTCGTCAATCAGATGCTCGTCCACTTCACCTTCTTCTACGAGACGGCAGAGGTTTGCGGCGTAAACGGATGTCATCATATCAATATCCACGCCTGCCTCCAGTGCTTTTTTCGCTGCATCGGCGGCATCTTTCGAGCTTCTGTGGGCAACGGTTTCCAGAATGGCTGCAAAGTCAGAAATCAGCACGCCGTCAAATCCCATCTCGCCGCGCAGGATATCGCGCATCAGCCATTTGTTGGTGCTCGCCGGAACGCCGTTGATCGTGTTGAATGATGTCATCACCATCGCTGCGCCCGCATCGATGCCTGCTTTGTATGCCGGAAGATAGAATTCACGGAAGGTATGCTCTGAGAGCTCTACGGTGTTGTAATCTCTTCCTGCGACTGCTCCGCCGTAGCCTGCAAAGTGTTTGATGCAGGAGGCAACTTTTCCCGGTGTTTTTAAATCATCGCCCTGGAAGCCTTTTACGATCGCCTCGGAAAAGCGGCTGTTCAGGTACGGATCTTCGCCTGTGGATTCCACAACGCGGCCCCATCTCGCATCGCGCACAAGGTCAACCATCGGAGAAAAGGTAACGTGAAGTCCGGCCGCGGATGCTTCTTTTGCGGCTGCAGACGCGCACTCTCCGGAGAGCTCCGGATCAAAAGTGGCTCCCTGCGCCAGCGGCGCCGGGAAAATGGTCTTCATGCCGTGAATGACATCCATCATGAACAGCATCGGGATGTGATGCGGCTGTTTTGCCATGTAGTCATCCTGCAGTTTTTTCATCGTATCGGCACCGGCTGCACCGAGAATGGAACCGGCCATCTCCAGGTCTTCTTTTCCGATTCCCATGTCATTTGCCGGGCCGGTCAGGACGCTGTTTTCATCCCCGAGGTAAAATGCTCCGCTTAACTGAAGCATCTGATCTACTTTCTCTTTCAGCGACATATCCGCCAGCAGTTTTTCCAGATCTGTCTGTTTCATTGAAAAACCTCCCTGTTGTTATTTTCAGAATTTTCCTGTTTCTTATATCATTTGTTTCTATTTTACGGCATAACTCTGCATAAAACAATCACTTTTTTTGACCTTTTCCTCAACGATTTTAACAAAAGAAGCGGGTTCCGCCATTTTTTGATTTTCGGCAGAACTCGCTCCCTTTTTTATAATTTAATTCCTTTTAATGCCGCGGCAAACGCATTGTTCACCGGCTCTTCGGCCTCTTTTTTCTGTTTCTTCATATAAGCTGCCACATCGCGCTTCGTCACACCGCCGCCCTCTTTTTTGCGGCGCTCTTGGAATTTTGTCATGCGCTCTTTGTGGCCGCAGGCGCAGACAAACGTCGCATCCTCGCCCTTTCCGATCATCTCCATGCGCTTATGGCAGACCGGGCATCTCGCATTCGTCGTGCGGGAAACCGTCTCGCGGTAGCCGCACTCTCTGTCCTGGCAGACGAGCAGTTTTGCGTTCTTTCCATTCACCGCAAGCAGCCGTTTTCCGCAGTTTGGGCACTTCTTGTTCGTCAGGTTGTCGTGGCGGAACGTTCCCTCTTCCGTCTTGATCTCATCGATCAGTTCCACCGTGTAGCTGCGGATCTCCTCCATAAACACATCGCGCCGCTTCTTTCCCTTTGCAATGTCGTTTAACTGCATCTCCCAGCTTGCCGTCAGCTCCGGCTTTTTCAAATCCGCCGGAACCAGCTTCAGAAGCTGGCGTGCTTTCGAGGTCAGATAGATCTCATTGCCTTTTTTCTCCAGCAGAAAGCTGCGGAACAGCTTCTCGATGATATCCGCACGGGTCGCAACCGTTCCAAGGCCGCCCGCCTCACCGATCGTTTTTACCAGGCTGCTGTCGCGGTTTTCCATGTAGCGGACCGGATTTTCCATCGCGGAGAGCAGCGTGCCTTCCGTGAAGCGTGCCGGAGGTTTTGTCTTTCCTTCGCGGAGACTGATCTTCGGCTGCCCGATCTTCATGCCTGCCTCCAGAAGCGGCAGATTCTGCTCCCGCACCTCTTCTTTCGCCTCATCCTCTTCGCCGTACCGGTTATCCTCGTACGCCTCCTGCCAGCCTTTCTCGACCATGCGCTTTCCGCGCGCAGTAAAGCATTCCTTTTCGATGGAAGCCCGGATCACCGTCTCTTCATATACACACGGCGGCAGCAGTACCGCAAGAAAACGGCGCACAACAAGATCATAAATGCGGCGCTCCTCGTTCGAGAGTGCGGATAACTGCACGTACTGCTCCGTCGGGATAATGGCATGGTGATCGGAAACCTTCGCATCATTGACAAAGGAGAGCTTTCCGTTCAGCGGACTGCGCTTCGCCTGCTGGGCCAGTGCTTTGTACGGGCCGATGCTGACCGCATCCAGCCGCTCTTTTAACGTCGGCACAATATCTTTCGTCAGATACCGTGAATCTGTCCGCGGATACGTAAGGACTTTATGGGTCTCATAGAGGCTCTGCATCAGATTCAGCGTCTGTTTTGCCGAATAGCCGAACCGTGCGCTCGCATCGCGCTGCAGCTCCGTCAGATCGTAGAGCAATGGCGCTTCTTTCTGCTTTTTCTTCTTTTCTACGTTCTGTAAGACAAGCGGATACCGTTTTGCCTTCTCTGCGATCTGCTTTGCCTTTTCCGGATCGGAGATTCTTGTGCCGCCCGATTTTTCATCTTTCCAGGTGTAGACCACACCGCCCGCCGCGGCCGTCACCGTGTAATACGGTTTCGGGACAAATTCACGGATTTCCTGCTCGCGCTGTGCGATCATGGCAAGTGTCGGCGTCTGCACACGGCCGCAGGAAAGCTGTGCATTGTATTTACAGGTCAGCGCCCGCGTCGCATTGATGCCGACGAGCCAGTCCGCCTCGGCACGGGAAACGGCAGCGCGGTAGAGATTGTCGTACTCTTTCGCATCCTTCAGATTGTCAAAACCCTCACGGATCGCCTTGTCCGTCACAGAGGAAATCCAGAGACGCTTACACGGCTTCTGGTTATGTGCTTTGTCGAGAATCCACCGCGCCACCAGCTCACCCTCGCGTCCGGCATCGGTTGCAATGACAATCTCATTCACGTCCTTCCGCGCAAGCTGTGTCGTCACCGCATGGTACTGTTTTCCCGTCTGCGGAATGACCTTGATCTGCAGTTTTTCCGGCATCATCGGCAGAACTGCCATATTCCATTCCTTATATTTTTTGTCATAGTCTTCCGGATCTTTTAACGTCACCAGATGGCCGAGCGCCCAGGTAACGATATACTTGTTTCCCTCCAGCGCTCCGTTTTCTTTTTTGCTGCACCCCAGTACGCGCGCAATGTCGCGTGCCACGGATGGTTTTTCTGCAATTACCAGAGTTTTCATAAAATGTCTGCTCCTTTTATAGCTCTTTATACTGTTTTACAATTTCCTCCCGGTCTTTTCCGAGAATGAAGTAATAATCAATCTGTCCGTCCCCTGCGGTGTGAAGATACGTTCCAAACGTCCGTACATTGCACAGCAGTGCCGTCCGGGACGCGGCGGCCGCAATGCCGTAGCCGCGGTTCGAAACAAGCAGCGGCATCCGCGCCTGCTTTCCGCCAAAAGAGACGTAGCGCGCCTTCGCGGTCAGATCCAGCCACTCGGTCGAAAGAATGCCTTTTGCTTTCAGCTTTTCGGAACCGCTCCAGTCGAAGAACGTCCATGTCATGCCGCCGTCAATCATGCGCGGCTCGTCACGCTTCTCGGAAAGGATTGGTTTGTTGTCCGGCGTCAGGAACTGCACCGCGCCGTCCTTTTTTTCTACCATGACGCGCAGCTTTTCCGTCTCCACCAGAACCGCTGTCTTCGATTCTTTCGCACTCCACGGAAACGCGGTATCTGCCTTCGGCTTCCAGTACGTATCCTGCACTTTTGCGGTCACACCCTTTACAAAACTGATGCGGATCACCTCCGGCGTGATCGGGGTGATGCGTAAGATGCCGTACATGCTGGCAATCTCAACCGCCGATTTTCCTTTCTTTGCCCATTTCACCGCACACTTGATCTTCGAATGGCCCTTGATGCGCAGCAGCTCGTTTTCCGGGATTGCACCGAAAGCGTAAGATGAGGTATTCAGGCGCTCCGTCTTCTCGGCTTCTCCTGGTACCATACCTGCTCCGCCCGGTCTTTTTGCACTCTGCACTCCGGCCGTGCCCGTTCCATATTGCATTCCTGCCTGTGTTCCTGCACTCCGTCTGCTTCCCGGCGCTTTGCCGCCTGCCTTTCCATGATAAGCCGCACCAGCAAAAATAGATGACACCCCTTCCGGTGCACGCTGCTGCATTGTCTTTGCGGCAATTTCTTCTCCCGTTTCTGCCGCAGCCCTCCGCGTTGCCGTACTGCCTTTTGCCATCACCGCTGTTCCGGTCGTGCTTGTATTTCCAAGCGCCATTCCCGGCCTCTGCTCCGGCTTGATCACAATCCGTTTCGGTCCATGGCTGTTCCGCTCGTCCATCTCCTGAATGCCGATCGCGCGGTTCTCCTCACGCGCCTCCTTCTGCGTCAGCGAAACCTTCTCATACTCTTTCGCCTTCGTCAGCGTCTCCATGGCAAATTCCTGATTGTGACGGCCCTTCGGCGCTTCTTTGGCAAGGATTCCCGTCAGTTCTCCTGTATACAGCACCGCCAGCTCATGCAGTGCCCGCGTCGCCGCCACGTAAAGCAGCTTCACCTGCCCGTCATTTTCAGGATATTTTTCTTCCGTCGGATCAAGAAGCAGCACCGCATCGAACTCAAGACCTTTCGTATATGCCACCGGGAGCACCATCACGCCCTCGCCGAACTCTGCCGTCTCGAGATCCTCCTCCACAACCGGCACGTATTGTTTCAGCTTCCGCGCCGTATCCGCCGCTTCTGCCTCATCCCGGCATACAACGGCAATCGTCTCATATCCCTGCGCCTGCCATGCTTTGATTGTCTGAACACCCGTGGCGAGCAGCGCCGCTTCATCGTCAAATGCTTCTTTCCGCACCGCCGTTCCGTGCCGCAGCACCGGCTCCACCGGATAGATCGCAAAGTCCCCATGCCGCAGAATCTCGTTTGCAAAATCGGAGATCTCCACCGTATTCCGGTAACTCTTCCGCAGAACGCCGAACGCATCGTACGTGCCGGTCAGAATCAGCTTTTTCAGCTCCTCCCAGTCGTTCAGGCCGTAGGAAAAATGGATATTCTGCGACGTATCTCCCATAATGGTATACGTACAGTCACGCAGACAGTAATGAAGCACCTGGTACGCCATCATCCCGAAATCCTGCGCCTCGTCGATGACCACATGGCTCGCCTCGCGCACGGGATCGTTTTCCTTGATCCGCTTATAGAGGTATGCCAGCGCCGCCAGATCATAGACATCAAAGGAGTTTTCCGGCACTTCCACCGCTTTTCCTTTCTCCGCCTGCTGCTCCAGAAACTGTAAATAGAGATCAAAAATGGATCCCCGCCATTTTCCATCTCCAAAATATTTCTCGTATTTCCGCTTCAGCGCCTTTTTTTCGCGCGCCGGAAACGTCACTTCTTTTCCCGAAACCTCGTTCTCAAATTTTGCCAGCAGGATCTCGTTCAGCATGCACATCTTTCCTTCCATGGAAGATGTGGACTGCTCCCTGCAATAGTTATCAATATACTCGGCGTCCAGAAGCAATGTTCCCGTTTTTTCCAGCCGCACCGGCTCCCGCGGAATCTGCTCTGCCTCGTACGTGCGGCAGAAATTTTCCAGATCGAAAAACCAGCCGCTTCCGCCCTTTATGCTGTTTTTCTCATCCGCGCGGTCGATGGTGTGTACCGTGTACTTTTCTTCGTCCCAGTCCTCGTACAGAAGCCGGATAAAAAGCTGCTCCATCGTCATCTGACGGATGCCGTACACATCGAGTTCCGGCAGAACGCTGGTAATGTAGTTCAGCAGAATGCGGTTGCTTCCAATGATATAGAACTCCTCCGGCCGGAAGTCCTCCTCGTAATTATAGAGGATGTACGAAATCCGGTGCATCGCCACCGTCGTCTTTCCGGAACCAGCCACGCCCTGTACGATCAGATTCGTCTTCGGGGATCTGCGGATAATGAGGTTCTGCTCCTGCTGGATCGTCGCAATGATCTCACCGAGCACCGCTTTTTTGTTCTTCGCCAGATACTTTGTCAGCAGCTCATCGTTCGCTACCACATCGGAATCAAAAAAGTCTTTCAGATGGTCATTTTCAATCTCATACGTCCGCTTTCTTTTCAGATCAATCGAAAAAGTACCCTCTGAACTCACCGTATAGCTGCACGGCCCGGTGCTGTTCTCATAATAGACGGAGGAAATCGGCGCCCGCCAGTCCAGCACAACCGGTTCCGCCTTCTCATCGGAAATGCCGACGCGCCCGATGTAATAGGACTCTAAAAACGAAAGCCGCGGATCCTGAAAATCAATCCGCCCGAAATACGGCTTCTTTCTCGCTTTTTCCAGCCGCGCCATGCCGTGCTGGTACGCATTCAGCTTCGCCGTCGCGTTGTTCCAGAGCGCCAGGCCTTCCGCCTCTTTTGCGTCGTACGTCTCCATCAGATCCGCCAGATCCTCATTCGCCGACCGGATATCCGCCTTCGCCTGTTCAAGATTCTGCTCGGCAATCCCGATCACCTTCGCAAGCTGTGCTTCCTCCTCTTCCCTCGTAAGTCCGGGAATCTCTGATTTTCTGATGCTTCTTTCCAGTTTCTCTTCTTCCACTTTGTGCCTCCTTTTTTACGAAAAACTTCTTCTACATCAGCCCGTTCTTTTGATTCTCTTATTTCCATCCCAATAGACTTTATTTTACCATGCACACGTCTCCCCGGCAAGATACTTCACCCGCTTTTTCGTGCATCAAAAAAGACACCATGCGTCTTACACACAGTGCCTTTCCGACTTTTTTTCTTACTGAAGGTAATCCTTAAATTTCTTTTTAAATGCTTCGATATCGTTCGTATGGGCTTCCACAACCGCATCCGGGTTTCCGGCGATCATCAGGACACTCATCAGGGATTTCGCATCAAAGACGCATCGTCCTATTTTTACGTCAACGTCGTAATCCAGGCGTTTCACCATATTTACAAATTCTTCTACACTCTCTACTTCATCAAACTTTAACGGTAACGAAATCATATTTTCTGCATCCTTTCTGCTTTTTAGTCTTCTTTTCATGATTTTGAATTCTTTCTTTTATTTCCTTCAAAATCGGTCAAAAACTTACACGATATCCCTTTTTTGCTGTTTTTTCTGAAAGTAGTAATGAAATCGCCTTCATTTTCGACTGACACTAAAATAGCATACATCTGTCTCACTGCAAATATCCGTTTTAGACAAAATTCGACGTAGTTTTACAGCAATTTGCTCATATGTTCCGTCTGATTCGTTAAGTTGTTTCTTTTCCGGCACTTTTTTCGTCTGATCTGACGGGCCGGAAGGCCTTACTTGAGAATCACTCTCATGAAAAGTTATTCGCTGAAAATAATATTTCGGATCTTCCGGGACAGGGTGTACGTTCCGGCATCTTTTTTCTGGGTCATCATCAGAAATGTCATATTCTGCTCCGGCACGACTTCCATGTAGCATCCAAGCCAGCCGTCCCAGCCGAACTCACCCTTGCTTCCCAGCGTTACCGCACGCGTCGGATCTACCAGAACACGCATCAGATTTCCGTAGGAAAATCCTTCCAGACCGATCCAGTTATCAAAGCCTGCCTGCTGTACCGCGCTTAATGTGTGGCCTCCCAGAAATTTTACCGTCGCCGGACGGAGAATCTGTACACCGTTGTAGGTGCCGCCGTTCAGCAGCATCTGCGTAAATTTCGCATAATCGTCGATGGTAGATGCAAGGCCTGCTCCGCCTGCCTCATATGCCGGGCGGTACGCCATATCGTTCTGAATGCCAAGGTTATTGTCCAGATAACGGACGGACGGCTGTCCCTCCCTGCAGTCATACACCTTCGCCAGACGATCCTGCTTTTCTGCCGGAACCCAGAAATCGGTATCGTTCATGCCGAGCGGCTCGAAAATTTCTTTTTTCAGAAAATCCCCAAAGCGCATGCCGCTTGCCACCTCAATCACCGCACCTACGACATCCGCCGACGTTCCATAACTCCAGGACTGGCCCGGCTGATACAGAAGCGGGACTTTTCCAAGACGGTTTGCAAATTCTACTGTACTGATCGTTCCGCCGTTTTCTTCCTTAAGTCCGTGGATCACCTCCTGAAAAAGTGCATCGGTCTGCCGTCCCGTCTCATCCGTTCCGCCGTACGTCAGCCCGGATGTCATATTCATAATATCCTCCAGAAGGATCTCCCGCTCCGCTTTTTCTATCTTCCCATCCGCTGTACATACAACCGGGTTCCGGAAGCCCGGCAGATACTTGCTGACCGGATCCGCCAGATCGACGATTCCGCGCTCTACCAGAATCATCATGGCCGTCGCGGTAATCGGCTTGCTCATGGAGTAGAGGCGGAAAATATTATCGCGGGAAACCGGCTTTTTTGCTTCGATATCCGCATATCCGCTCTCCAGATAAACCTGCTCCTCTCCGTCTTTGATCACCATCAGAAGACAGCCCGGTGTCTCTCCTTTTGCAACAGACGCATCCATCACCTGCTGCAGTCTTTTCTTTATCACCTGTTCCATGGTATGTTCTAACCTCCATCTAAATTTCATTGTTTTTTCCTATTTTACCTCTCTTTTTGCCCCCTGTCATCTTTTATCTTGCTTTTCTTCTTCTATCCTCATTGTCTTTTTTTTCTGAAATCTTACAACTTTTCTGAAATTAAGAAAAACCATCAAAAACCATCATTGCCCTATTCCGAAAAATATGCTATTCTATATGTATATATATTTATGAATCTTCAGCTATTTAGAAAAACGAGGTGAACATCTTGCTGAAAACGAACGAATCCGCAGAAAATTATTTGGAAACCATTTTAGTCTTAAGTCAGAAAAAACCCGTTGTACGCGGTGTTGATATTGCAGAAGAACTTGGCTTTAAAAAATCAAGTGTCAGCGTTGCCATGAAAAACTTAAGAGAAAAAGAGCAGATCCGCGTAACGCCGGAAGGCTACATCTACCTGACCGACAGCGGACGCGCGATCGCAGAGATGATCTATGAGCGCCACCAGCTCCTCTCCCGCGGCCTGATGAGCCTTGGTGTTGATGAGCAGACCGCCACGGAAGATGCCTGCCGCATCGAGCATGTCATCAGCCAGGAAAGCTTTGAAGCGATCAAACGTCATCTGCACATGACTGCCGAAAAATAAACATGACAAAGAAAACGCTGCCGGAGTTCTCTTCTCTCCGACAGCGTTTCTCTTTCCGCCCGAAAGTCTCCCATTTCTTTGCCGGAGCCTTTCGGGTTTTCTTTTTACAGCATAAAAGTATACGTTCCGCTTCCCAGTTCCACGGTATCCGCCGGATCCTGCGTGTTTTTAAACAGGGTTGCCGTTGTATTGACCGGAATCGTAACCTGATACTCTATTTTGTCACCTTTCCGCTCCCATCCGGCAGAAATCACGCCGTACGGGCTGTCTACGGAACCTTTCATAAACTCGAGCGGGCCCGGCTGCGGTTTCAGCAGAATGTGCTGATAACCCGGTTTTGTCTCGTCTCTCTGGATACCAAGTCCCGTGTGATACAGCCAGGAAAGAACGCTTCCGAGAGAATAATGATTGAACGAGTTCATCGCATTCTGTCCGCCGAAGCCTTTTTCCTTCGTGTAGGAATCCCAGTGCTCCCAGATCGTCGTCGCTCCCTGGGTCACCGGATACAGCCACGACGGGAATGCCGTCTGCAGCATCATCTTCCAGGCATCCTCCACAGCGCCCTGCTCGGTCAGCATCTGGTTCAGAATACCCGTTCCAAAGAATCCCGTTCCGACCGTATGGCCGATCGCTCTCGTCTTTCGGATCAGATGCTCTCCTATTCTCTTTCTGTCTTCTGCCACACCATAAGACAGTGCAATTGCATACGAGCACTGCGTATCACACAGCGTTCCGTCCGCATTGCAGGTCTTTCCGGAATCCGGAAGTACAAATGTCTCATTCCAGAATTTCTTCACCTTCGCAGCAAGCGCCTCATACTGATGCTGCTCCTCTGTTCTTCCGAGCGCACCGGCAATCCGGCTCATCAGATCGGCTTCTTTATAATAGAATGCATTCCATAAAAGCAGCAGATCCGTCTCTTCCGGTGCCAGCCAGTCGCCAAGCGGTCCGATCGCCGGATTTACCTTCGTTCCCGGCAGACCCTTATCCTTCATATAGTCCATATATTTCTGCATGCCAGGATAAAATTTCTCCAGTGTGCGGATATCCCCATACTGCTCATACAGTTCCCACGCCATAAAAATACTCGCACACTCATACGTAATGCCGCCGAATCCGCCGCCCACCGGTGCAATCTCCGGGTACTGGCCTTCCGGTGTCTGCAGATCACACATCGCCTGCAGGTTCCGCTCATAGAATTTCTTCAGGCTGCTGTTGTTGAGCGCCGTATGGCAGAAAATATGCGTATCGCCCGCCCAGCCCATGCGCTCATTTCTCTGCGGGCAGTCGGTCGGAATGTTGATAAAGTTGCATTTCTGTGACCAGGAAACATTCTCGGCAAACCGGTTCAGCAGTTTATGGCTACTCGTAAGGCTTCCATGGAATTCCGTCACAGAAGAATACTGAAGACTCTCTACTTCTTCCAGCTCCGGCGCATGCTCCACACCGCTGATCTCAATATAGCGGTAGCCGTGGAAGGTAAACTTCGGCTGGAACACCTCTTCCCCGCCGCGGCAGATATAAACATCCGTACTCGTCGCATCCCGGTAATTTTCCAGCATCATCGTGCCTTCTTTTCCGGCATACTCCGGCAGATCCGGATAAAGCACCTCCGCATAGCGGATGATGATCTTTGTGCCCGCCTTCTCATGCAGTGTAATCCGCGGTACACCAGCCATCTCCTGTTCCAGATCGTAGAGATACACACCCGGGAACAGCTCTTTTCTTGTCTTTGCCGTTCTCTGGTCCACAATCCGCACTGGCGCATCGTACTCACCGATATATTCCGGCTTCTGCTCATGAACCGCCGGCCAGGACCGTCCAAAGCCCGGCATCGTGCAGAACTCTTCGATCATGACGGTATCCACAACAACTGGCTTTTCCCAGGTGCTGTCATCAAACTCCGGCAGAGAATAAGTTTCGTAAACCTCTGCCCGGCGCGCATCGTACTGCTCTCCGGCAAAGTAGCTGGAAAACAGGTAAGGACCTTCTCCGAAATACTTCCAATCCTCGGTATTTGTTCCAAAGACCTCGCGGCTGCCGTCCTCGTACTTCATGACAACCTTGGCAAGCAGACTCTCCTTGTCTCCAAAGTAATTGAAGTTCTTCACCACAAAGGTCTGTGCCTCGCTCCACCAGCCCGATGCCAGCGTCACGCCGATTCCGTTTCGGCCCGGTTTCATCAGCCCTGTGATATCGTATGTCTGATAGTTCATTCTGTGGTCATACTGTGTCAGACCCGGACGCAGCAGATCTTTCGTGATCTCCTGTCCGTTGATCCGGCAGTCGTAGATACCGCGCGCAGTAATATAAAGGCGTGCCGATGCCAGTTTTTTCTCTTTCTGGCAGGAAATACACGACCGCAGCATTGGAATTGAATGATGGGACGGATCTGCCGTAATCTGGCTGTCTTCTACTTTAAAGTATCCGTTTTCCACCGGAATCTGATCCGCAAAGATACTTTTTCCCCCATCCAGCCGTCCTTCCGGCGTCTCACGAATAATTTCCGCGGATGGTTTTCTTACGTTTCTTACAGTCAGATTCTTAAAATATCCTGTCGTCCCTTTTCCTGCATAAAATCCGATCTCATTCAGTCTCGGATACGGCAGCACATCGTTATTTCCTCTCGGATTCAGCTGGCGGCCTGATACTTTCGTTCCAAAAAATCCATGCTCTTCAATTGCATCCACGAGAATGCCGTCGACATAGGCGTATGCCACATTGCCGTCAACCTCTACGGTCAGCTTATGAAAGGCATCGGCATTCTCTGGTGTCAGGATTTCCTGCGTTTTCTCTTTCCAGTTGACCAGTTTCGTAACGGCAAACGGTTTTTCCGCTGTATCCTCCGGCGCATAGCCCACGCGGTAAATTTCGAGGCGTGCATCTCCATCCTCAAGGCACACAGCATAACGGATATAGTTCTCCCCTTCCATGCCAAGCTCATTTTTCGTATGATCGTTCAGACGGAAGTCATTGGCTCCAAAGACGATACCCGCTTCTCCCTTCCCGCCTTCCATCCAAAATTCACTCTCGATCGTAAAAACACCGCGGTTTTCCGCGCATACCGTCGCATGCGGTGCGCCGATCCACTCAGCTCCCTCCCATGCTGCATACAAAGAATCCATAAGGCCTGTCTCGAAGGAACTTTCTGCTTCTGCTTTTCCGCCGTGGTTATCCCACACCTCTGCTTTTACCTCATATTTGGTACAGGGCTGCAGTGCTTCTCCTTCATAACCAATCCCTGTTGATACGCCGGTTTCCATTTTTCCGCTGTCCCACACAGTATCTTCTCCGGTGCGCACAACGATCCGGCATGCGCTCTGCATCAGATTCTGTTCTCCTTCTTCTGCCGTCAGCAGCCAGGAAAATGCCGGTTTTTTCTCATCCAGCCCGATCGGTGCCATCTGATCTTCAATCAGAATTCTCTCTATCTTCATTTGGTAACCTCCCATTGCAAGTTTTGCCTTCTTTGCTGATTGTATTATACCGTCCAGCAGCTATTTCTGTTAAGATCAGTTTTTGCCCAAAAAAGCGTCTTTATTTGCATCTTTTCCGGTGTTATAATAAAGAAAATTACGAAAGAGAGGTACCATCAAATGAAAGTATTATTAATCAACGGAAGTCCTCACGCAAAAGGCAGCACTTATACTGCCCTGCACGAAATGGAAAAAGTCTTTACAGAAAATGGTATTGAGGCGGAAATCGTACATATCGGAAATAAAGATATCCGCGGCTGTGTTGCCTGCGGTGCCTGTTCCAAGCTCGGAAAATGTGCTTTTTCCGATATGGTAAATGAGGTTGCCCCGAAATTTGAAGAGGCTGACGGCCTTGTTGTCGGAAGTCCGGTTTATTATGCATCTGCAAATGCAACACTTATTGCTTTTCTTGACCGGCTGTTCTACAGCACACACTTTGACAAGACCATGAAAGTCGGCGCTTCGGTTGTCTCTGCACGCCGCGGCGGTCTTTCCGCTACCTTTGATGAGCTGAACAAATACTTCACCATCTCCGGCATGCCGGTTGCTTCCGGCCAGTATTGGAACAGTATCCATGGAAATAATGCGGACGAGGCACAGCAAGATCTCGAAGGCCTGCAGATCATGCGTACCCTTGCACGGAATATGAGTTTTCTGATGAAGAGCATCCAGCTCGGAAAAGAATCCTTTGGTCTTCCGGAAAAGGAACCGCGCGTCGGCACAAACTTTATCCGTTAATTTATCTGTTAAGCAAGATGCCGTCTTTCAGACTTTTTTCTATGTCTGGAACACGGCATCTTTTATAGCTGGAAGAAATTTTATACACGAAAAAAGCCTGCTTCCGCAGACTTTTTAAAGCGACCCGGATCGGGATCGAACCGACGACCTCCGCCGTGACAGGGCGGCGCTCTAACCAGCTGAGCCACCGGGCCAGACATATACAGAATATAAAATATGGAACTAAAGTGGACCTTCAGGGACTCGAACCCGGGACCGACCGGTTATGAGCCGGTTGCTCTAACCAACTGAGCTAAAGGTCCAAAGAGCCGATGATCGGACTCGAACCGATAACCTGCTGATTACAAATCAGCTGCTCTGCCAATTGAGCCACATCGGCATACATAACAAATATTTTATATTCAGTGACTCCGACGGGAATCGAACCCGTGTTACCGCCGTGAAAGGGCGATGTCTTAACCGCTTGACCACGGAGCCATATTTACTTTTTGAAAGAACTGACCTGTAAGAAACTCTTACAGGTCGCATTCACTCCCCGAGTTGGGCTCGAACCAACAACCCTTCGGTTAACAGCCGAATGCTCTACCATTGAGCTATCGAGG
>NZ_JADNOP010000007.1 GCF_015557635.1 Fusicatenibacter saccharivorans | reverse complement strand
CCCTTTGGGGCGAGCAGTAACAATAGCCCTTTGGAGGGCTAATAATAAACCACCAGTTGAACTGGTGGTTGCTAACTAGAGTTTCACAGAAAAAGCCCTATTAACAGCTGGTGATTTTAGAATGCAACTTTGGGTTAGAAAAATCGGTATTTATGCGTCTTTTATAATGACAGTGTGCTGGCATAAGGCACATTGTCGAGTATACTATACTTGAATGGAGTTGTTTATGTGGCAACAACTAATTTGAATATTCGTACAGACAAGGCAATCAAGGATCGGGCGGAGAAAATTTTCAATGAGCTTGGTCTGAATATGACAACTGCTGTAAATATGTTCCTGAAGGTATCTATTCGTACACACGGCATTCCTTTTGAACTAAAGATGGATGTGCCGCAGGAAACGACGGCTGATGAGAGTGAGGAGGGATAGTATGGATATAAATATATCACTTTTAATGGTGACAGCGGACATTATCAGCTTAATGCTGTTAGGAACATTATATTTCAGCAATAAACAACGCATGAGCCATGACAGGGATATGGAATGCATTATGCGGATGATGACAATTGCTGCTATCTCCAATGTCGTAGGAATTGTGTTCCATTATTTTAACTGGAATAGCGGATTGGCACCCAAGAGACTGGAAAATCGTAAGGGGGTCTGACCCCAATGACCCAGAACTGTCTGCAACAATGGCATATCCTGCGGGTTTGTCAAGTTTTTTGTGTAAGTTTTGAAAAAATATTTTGGGGAGGGAAACCTCCCCATTCTTATGCTGAGATACTTTCTGGAGTTAATTCATTAAAGCGTTCTTTAAAAGTTCTTCCATCTCATCGTTCAATTCTCGTGCTTCTTGATAAGCAGCAATCAGGCGCTCATATGCTTCGCTGAGCAGGCCAGCCTCTCCATCCTGATCAGCTGCGTCCAGCATCCTGAAACGATGGTCTATATTTTCCCATTTTTCATGAAGGGACATTCTCAGAATCCTCCATTCTCGTATTTGCGAATCCGTTCCTGGATTTTTTCATCCATATCCAGCTGATTTCGGACAAGTGCCCAGTTGCATACAAAACGAAGAAAATTGCAAAGGCAACACGGAAAGATCTTAAGTCAGTGTATATCAAGCGAGAAGAGGAGAGAATTTTTGAATACTTAAATGCACCTGTTGAATATGTAGAACCGAAATGGTTGGTGAAAGAACTTGAAGAAAGAATGGAAGAGTTAGGACAGGGCGTAATTACCATATTTATGGAGCGTGGAACGGGAAAGTCTGCTTTTGCAAATCAAATGAATGGTTTATATCATAGTAACACATTGATACAGGCAGCATTTTCAAGGAGTTACCATATTCAGAATGCTGTACTCAGGGGAATTTCTGATTTTGTAAATGCAATTAATTTTGGATATCGACACAGCTGCAATTCAGATGATGATTTGTATGGCAGCGAGGAGGAGCTTCCAGTAATATCCTTGCATGATGAAAATCTACAGCAGTCACTGGCAAGTTTTCTCAATACGTATCATCAGCTTTATCAAAAGGATTATACAATTCTATTTCTTGATGGGATTGATGAGCTGACATCAGACACCAGTGATATTATGAAGTTTCTTCCTTCAAGGGAAATGCTGGATGAAGGAATATTTATTGTTTTGTTATCTCGATTTGAAGATGAACAAACTGTACTGGGACAGAGTAAAGAACATATCAGGCGGGCAGCGAATAGTGCCGATAGTATTATTGAACTTCGAAGAACCAGTAAGTTCAATGTGGAAGTATTGAAAAAATTTATAATGCGAAATAAGCCAGATGCCACAGCGAATCAGGTGGATGATCTGATTGCCAGAGCTGATTATCGAATGTTATATTTGAAGGCTATTTTAGCTGTTGCAGAAAACTATGATTTTGACAATACAAATGAAACAAAATTCATTAGCAGTTTCCTGGATTATGTCAGTTCTTTCTATGGAATAAATCAAAGAACAAAAATGGAGGAGATTGCTGTAGCAATTGCTTTGTTTCCGGACATATCATTGAATGAATACAAGAGATATATAGCATGTCAGGAAATAACATATGAATTTGTAGGCCTGCTTAATAATCTGTTGCCGCTTATGACAATTACCCACCGGGATGGCGTTACGTGTTATGCATTTGCGGATCAGGCATATAGCGAATACATTATTGGCAGGTATCCTGAAGTAGTACAGAGTGTGATTGAACGTTTTTATGTTTCGTTTGCAGAATGCCTGGATGTATATTTGAGGGATAACGGATGTCGTGATTTTGAAAAGGATCCAAATTTTAATAGCGCTGAGTTAAATAAGGACATAGTATTCTTTGCCAGGAGCCTTGTAGAGATATGGGGGAAAGCACCACGACAGTGTATGATCGCAGATATGCAAATTCCAGAGAAAAATATTTTAAAATTTTATGGCAATTTGGCATGGGACGAGTGGGCAAGGTTTGGCATAGGTGCATATTTACGAAATTCTCTCAGAGATTCTATTTGTATGAGTCTTTACATGGCATTGCTAATGAGTACGAAAACAAAGGATAACGTGAGTACAGAATGGGCAGAGCACATAATTGATCATATTGAACACGAGGATGACTATTCAGGGGAGAGTGATTTCTCTTCATATATGTTGATTGAGGAGTATTTGGAAGATTTTGAAAAGTTTGATAAGTATCTGTTGGATTACGTGATTACTCATATCAAAGATATGAAAGACATAAAACAATGGTACTGGGTATTTGTGCGGGCATGTTCTAAAAGAGCCGCCGATGCAATAGTTGGCAGTTCTTGTACGGATGAATTTGTTGAATATTTGTTGATATCAGCTCCGCCAATATGCTATGAAGAGTGGTTTGAATTACTTCTTACGTATGATATTTCAGACAAAATAAAATCACGAATGATCAGCGAACTTGAGAACCTTTCATACGGTGAGAAATTAGAATACAGCTATTATTTAGAGGCACTGAAGGATACTATTGCGTTATTAGAAGATTATACAATACCCATTAAAGATGATATGGGGAATGTTGACGAAGATAATGATGGTCCTATATACACAATTTTTAATAAAATTGGCAGAGGATATAAGATGGCTGAGCTGTTGGGGGAAGAAAATATACATAGATTATATGTTGCTTTTATCAATAGATTAAACTATGAACGAGAGCGGGGGAATTTTGAAGATTTTATTTGTGAATTATATCATTTTAATGATCATCTGTTGGGAAAAATTTATGAGCAGTATTATGGAGAAGACTGGCCGGAAAAAGCTGCTGTTATAATCCCTGATTTGATTAGTATAGAAGGAGGAATGTATAACTTTGCTACAAATGTACTGGTAGATTTGATGACAAAGCTTGCAGACTGGTTAGAAAAGAAAAATCGTTTCTCAGAGGAGATAGATATACTTGGAAAATTGATGGATGGAATCGATGGCCGGCACTTTTTAATAGGGCATACAGATCTTGTTAATTATGATAAACTTATGGATTCTAGTGGATGGGGGATAGCTGAGCGCTGGTATCCAACCGATAATGCATTATATTTACTCAAACTGTTAAACAGACTTGGTCTATGTGAAAATGTAAAAATATGGATGGATGCGATGGAAAGATCGTGTTCTTTCGTTGATGAAGTAATCTATAAGGATGAGAGATTGACGATAGCTCATGAACTTCAGAAGTATAGATTTCTGCAGGTGAGAAAATTGTTAGATTATTACTCCGCTTTTGATGATCAGGTTGAAGAACTCGTATCGAACCATAGAGTATATATACTTAGTGAATTAGAGAATATTTCCGATAATAGTGCGTTTGGACAGATTCACTATGAGACAGAATTATTACTTGATCATGCGTGGCAGATGAAGCAGTGGGACTTAGGCATTGAAGAGTGTGATAGGATTTTAGATAGTATTTTAAAAATAGAAGAGCGAAAGAATTCTGATATGGTTATTCAAAGTGTTGGTGTTCTGAAAGATAAAATTAAAAGATGCAAAGCATTATTCTTGTTTATGTTTGGCATAGGCGATAATTCTGAAACAGAAGTTTCGAAAACAGAGCTGATAAGTTCGTATGATGATCCAAACTATATTCTGGGTTGGTGTTTATGGATTTTTGAGGATGAGGATGCCACAGCCAGCGAAAAGATGGACAAGATTTTAGAAAAAATTGAGATTAAATTAGGGGATTAGAGATGGGGAGACTGACAGATAAAAGATGTGTTCTGTCCATATGTAGATCTGCAAGTACATAATCCGTCTGAAAATCCCAAGAGGTTCTGCGACATTAACAGAAATGTCGCAGAGCTTCTTTTTTTATACCTTTTTTGTCCGATATGACACGGACGATGTTTAAAATGTTTCGTATACTGAACGTGTACTTCAGAAATGGATGTTTTGAAATCTATTTAAAAGTGAAGGAGGTATTCGAGATGAAGAACTCAGTTCAGAAACGTAAAATAACACAGTTCAATGCCAGCCGTGGAGCAGAACGTGAAATTGCCTTGAAAAAAGGTGATATCTGGACACGCCCTACGACCTGCATGGAACTGAAAACCAGGTACGAACGTAATCGACAGAAAAAGGAAACCAGACGAATGGTTCTGAAATACGAGGAGGTTTAAGTATGATCAAAGCAACTGCATTAAAACTGGTAACTGCCGAAAACAGAGATCTTGTAGCTGATGTACTGACCAAGAGAAGCCAGAATATCAAAATCGAGTATTCTCAGAATGCTGATCTGGTTCCTCATGCAGTGGAAGATCTGGCATGTAAGATGCTGTATCTGGATGCAGAAATCAGAGGTCTTCTCAATAACCTGAGAGGGTTCTATGTAACAAAACAGGAAGACTTCCATCTCAGCCTGCGCGGCCTTTCGAAAGAGGCAAAGAGCAGTATTATTGATCTCTTTGAGAGTCTGTATGGCGTTATGTCTGAGATTCGTTACTGTGCAGACTGTGATGTCATCAACGGTAAACTGATCTTCAGCCCGAGAGCGCAGATGTTTATTACCGGCCAGTACATGGAAATCGCCATCCGCAAGGTTGTTCAGGATGTCCTCACGGAACTGGAAAAGAAGCATCAGAAGCAGTTTAAGCTTTATGCAAACACAAAGGTGGCGACTGTTGACGGCAGGCTGAAGAACGAGTTTGATCTGATCATTGAAAATGTGACAGATTCCATCGTTTATGTAATCGAAATCAAATCAGGGAAGAATTTCCATGACTTCGATAAACTGGCCCGCATTGGCCAGGAATACGGTATTATTCCAAACAGATTGCTCCTGATTGATAACTATCTGACAACATCTCAGATGGAGACCATCGAGTATTTCTGCGAATACTACTGTGCCAATCTGGAGCAGGATAACCTGAGACAGAAGCTGATCACGATGATTGAAAATGATCTGTAATGGAAGGGAGAATAAGATGATGAACTATAGCAAATGGAACGATCCTAAAAACTATGCAAGAATGACAGCTGAGCTGGCAGAGTCTGCAATTTCTGAAACCCCGATCTTTGCAGCCGGAGAGGATGAACACATTGAACATTCTTTTGTGCAGCACTGTATGACCAGTGTGGATGAAATTTATGATCTTCTGGATGACACAGACATTGCCATCATTGAGGAAATTGCGGTAGCAAAATACCTTAATTCGTTGCAGATCTATGAATACATTACACTCAGAGGATATGATGTGACACGCCAAAGATTAAGAAGGCGTATTCTTAAACTGATGAAATATCACGTGATCCAGGAAAATGAGATGGTATCTTTCGGGTTCGAACATGGACTGAAATATTACGAACTGGACTACTTTGGTCATACATTCGCGATGGAAAGCGGAGTGGTCTTTCATATGGGAAACCGCTATGTATCGTATTCCAGACGAAAAGAAAAAGGAATGTCTAATAATACTCCCTGCGATGTAAAGCGTATTCTGGTCGGCAATCAGATTGTTCTTAACCTTCTGATGAGCAACACCCAGATGCAGCGATTCGGCATCATGGAAACCATGCGGGCAAACAATCTTGAACAGGCAGGAGAAGACTGTATGATTCGTACAGCTGCCAATGTTCGAATTGATGAGGAATCTGTATTGGCTTATGAGGTCGTGCGGGATACACCAGACTCCTATGAGAAGCTGCTGAACAAAATCGAGCGTTATTATAACCTGGTTAATAATGAAGAGTATCTTGCTTCAAATTTTCATGGTGATACCGCATATCCTCAGATGATTATTTGCGGACAATCCCTCGAACACAACATTAAAATTGCCGAATATTTGAGAGAAAACGGCTTGTGGAGAGAAGAAGATCCGATTCTTTTTACGGAGGATCTGCTTAATATGAAACGCTCCCGGGTATCCATTTATGCATTGGGAGAAGATAATACGCAGAGCTGGTATACACTTCCGGAAAACAAAGAATTCTTTCGAGAGACTGCCTGAAAAGAGGGGAGATGAATTAATGAATAAACATATGGAA
The DNA here is from genome assembly GCF_015557635.1 of Fusicatenibacter saccharivorans. Classification (GTDB taxonomy): domain Bacteria; phylum Bacillota; class Clostridia; order Lachnospirales; family Lachnospiraceae; genus Fusicatenibacter; species Fusicatenibacter saccharivorans. Next base: position 180,783 of record NZ_JADNOP010000007.1, on the reverse strand, counting down.
TTTGCCGAAGCAATGAGAAATATTATGCGCAATAAGGAAGAGGAGGAGAAGAAAAGCAATCCAAAGAGTGCGGATGATGATCTTGATGAAAAAACGCGTTCTTTACAGGAAATGCTGGAGGCCAAGTTTGATGAGCTTTTTGGAACGATAGAAGATGAGGATTGACAATTTTTTTGAGAGGTTCTGCGACATTAATAAAAATGCCGCAGAACCTCTTTGTTATAAAATTAACTTTTTCAGACTCTTTTACTTTTTTAAAAGTCGTGCACAGATAGCAACAGAATTTTCAAAGGAAACAGGTTGAATTTAAGAAAAAGATGTAATACTATACTAATAAGTGTGTGAAATTTACTAATAAGATAAATTTAAGAATTTGTGTAAACGAAGGAGGAATAAGATGTTTCAGAGTGTGAAGTATAATTTGCTGATTCCTTTCCAGTACGATTCGGAACAAAATGATAAATTGCCTGAAGACAGATGCGATATGTGTAAAGAAAAGGTGGAAGTCTGCAGAGAAAAAGGCATGGATTCAAAGATCTGGTTTCAGAAGTGTTTTAGAATGAAGCCGCTTGAAAACAACGAACAGAAGAAAGGGTCGCCTTTATTAGAGGATGATCGTTACAAAATAATAAGAATGGAACTGGATTCTCCGGTAAGAAGTATCCTTGGTATTTCGAATAAAGAGCAGACTACATATACCATGGATAAGATCAGGATTAACTTTAAAATGCCGAAAATTCGCCTGCTGTTTACACGGAATAAGATAGGCTTTATCCATATATAAATCATAACGTTTAATCTGAACGAAGAAGAATCCAGAAAATTTGGTTATACACTCAGTAAGCTGGAGAGAAAACAAACACAGATCTCATACCAGAAAAAAATAGCAAAAGATGAAAGTAAAACGATAACAATCAGCTTTAAACAATTGATAGAAAATATTGTAAATCTTCAAACGTATATACCAATGAGCCTGTATAATAACAGAAGACATACATTCTGGATGCAATTAGAAGAAAAGAAGTTTTGCGGTATTAGCTGAAATGCCGCAGAGCTTCTTTTTTGTATCTTTTTTTTCTGATATGCGGCAGAGGATGTTTTGAAAATCCTGTACACTAAACTTGTACTTCAGAAATGGAACATATCATCGAAAGCAAAGGAGGAAACAAGATGAGTTTTGATCCAAAACCGGTAACATTGGAAGAGTATAACCAGAGTCTCAGAGATACTGTGAATGCATATTATGAACAGGCAATGCAGGATCCTTCCATGACAGAAGAAGATGCAATTCAGTCAACGGCTGAAATGAGTAAGAAATACCTTGATGCGGTAGAGGAATTTCAGCAGGAACAGGACATGCAGAACGAGACAGAAGTAGATTCCGGTATCGAAGACTCGGAAGGCATTGATAACAGCGGTATTGATGACGATGGTATGGATGTTTAAGAGAGGAGAAAAAAGATGGAATCTGTAAAGAAAAGTGTGAAAAACTTTGGCAAAGGTTTTGGAATCTGGCTTATTCTTTTGTTGCTTAATACGCGAGCCGGAGAGAGCAGCGTGAATGGAATTAAAATTATCATGGATACGCTTCTTTCCATTATATTAATCGGAAATAATAAAAAAGCGAGAGAAGCTGCCCTGGGGATTTCTGCATTAACGGTAGTGGTAACGTGTCTGAAACTGCCAGGTGACGTGGAGATGCTTCTTCTGATAGGGATAGCTGTTCTGGGTGTTATGGTTCTGAAAAATATTCCTGATATGGAAGAAACTTCAGAAGCACAAAATGATTATTTAGCCAGTTCGTATGAGACAGATGATGAATTACCATGGAATACACGAAATGTATTCTGGCCATTCGAAAAATATTCCTTTTCGCCTGATCAGGGAATTTGTATTCAAAAAGGGGTGATAAAAAGAACATATATGAAAATCAAGACGAAGAATATACAGATTAGAATCAACCAGACCATAATGCAGCGTATTTTTCGGATTTGTGATATTTCGTTTTTGAGTGATTATACTGGGTTTGAGTATGGAAGTGAGGTGCTGAGAAATGTTCGCCTGAAATATGCTATGGAATTAAGTCAGATGGTGTGAGATAAAAACTGAAAATCAAACATATAAAGAAAAAAGATGTGAAACGATTGTATTTGTGCAGCGAACTGTCTATAATAATTTGAAAGAACCAATTGCATTGCAGACATTCAACAGAATCTACAGGAAGAAAAATTGTACAGGGATTCGGGATGTCTGCGATATTATAATGAATTATAAAGAGAGGTGCACAAGATGAAAAAAACGGTTATTTGCAACATTTCAATGAAGGAGAATCTTGATCAGGTGATATATTCCAGTACAGACAGATCTCTTCCTGTATCCGACAGAAAGGTGAGTTATCCGATTTGTGCGTTTCTTGAAAAAACTATGACATCGGAGGATGAGCTGGATGCTATTCTGCTGGTAAAAAAAGACAAGAATGATCATTACAAAAAAAATATAGAGCGTTTCAGGGAAGAACTGGAAGCAGTAAATGAGAAAATTGACGCCGACATTTCATATACGATAATCGATTCTGAATTTGAAGAGCACCAGACGGTACATGAGCAGCTGATGAAAGAAATTGTGGCGCATATTTCGGACAATTCCCATATTCTGGCAGACATCACATATGGTCCGAAGGACTTGCCGATTGTGTTGTTTACAACGCTTAGTTTTGTAGAGAAATTTTTAAACTGTACGGTAGATAATATTGTCTATGGTCAGGCAAGCTTTGAAAATGGCCGGGCGGTTGATACAAAGATCTGTGATATGATGCCGTTGTACTGTCTGAGCTCTGTCACAAATACAATTCAGTGCACAGACCCGGATAAGGCGAGAAGAATGTTCAATACACTTTTAACGTTTTAATTTTACAGGGGTGAGTGAGGGTATGTACAAGAGAGCTGATAAAGAAAAATATGAGAAACTGATTCAGGAATCGCCGTTGTTCTCTTTGGATAAAAAGGCGGAACCGGTAGCTTTTCGAAATGCACGTTTAAAAATGATAGAGAATATTTATCTGTATTTACTTTCCATAAACAAAGAAAAGTACGAGCCATACGGATGTGAGATTACAGAAATTGCAAATTACTGTATTGATAAGTATGATAGTACAAGGAGTGAATTTCTTCATTTTTTTAATTATGAATGGAAGAAGAAATTTACATATACAAAATATGAAGAAGGGCTAGAGGATACATACAAAGGAGTTCACGTTCCTGAAAATAAAATAAGAGCAGTTCGTAAGTATATCAAGTGTGCAGAAAAAATAGAAAAGAAGGATAAACCAGAAGAACTGTATTCAAAATTGGCAGAAGTAATGCAGCTTCCGGTGGAAACCATTCGAGAGCTGGCAAAGCTGGCAGATGTTAAAGTTACGACGAGTAATTCAATGAGTGACGAAGAGGAAGAAGAACTGTGGAGTTATATTGCAGGTAATGTAAATATTGAACGGGAATTTGAAGAGAAGGAAGAAGCAGAAAATATCCTGAATAAAGTAGATAAAGTGTTCCAGGAACTGAGAGCAAAGCAGCAGCCGATTGTTTCAGATGTTATCACAACAAAAATATGGCTGTGTCTGGAAGACTCGGAGCAGCAATATTCTTTTATCAGCAAAGAAGTGGCAGAAGAATGGAACAAAAAGGGTACATTGCCAACCCAGAGAGAACTGGCCAGGAAATATGGACGCGATGAGGCAAGCATCAGCAGGACGGTGAGAACTTTTCTGGAAAAACTTAAGAGAGAAATCGAACAAGAGAGGTAGTGTGACAGCAGAGGATCTGATATGTATATTGGATCCTCGTTTTTTTTATAAAAAAGGTTAAGGGAAAACCAATGTTTCACTATATAAAAGTAGAACAGGGAAGGAGAAACGCATATGGAAAAATGCAGCAGAGAAAAACTGGTGGATAAAATTGTAAAGGAATATAACCTTACAGAAGAGGACGCGCATAACAAGGCGGTAAAAATACTGGAAAGATGTCCCGAGAAGCTGCGGCAGAATGTACAGGAATGGTCGGAAAATCGCACACTGACCGATATTTATATTGGGAAATATTCTCTGCCGATGATTCTGGCGATCTGGGACAGCAAAGATTTTTTAAGTGCGTGGGAGGTGATGACAGAATTAGCGGAGGGAGAGATTGAGACTGCAGAAATGAGGATCTGGAATATGAGGAGGTAGTCTGTTATGGGAGAATACGGAGTACATCCAACCAGATATGGGGAAGTAAGTGACGGGCATCTGTATTCCATGTTCCGCGAATCTGCTTATGCCCGGCTTTCGGAAAGTGAAAAGCTGGATCTTCTGCAGGAAGTAGTAAACAGAGATGCAATGGAGAAGGGGGAGATAGGCGCCCCGGAGGTACGGTTTGCAGAGCTTCCGGTAAATGAAAGCGGAAATGCAGCAGATGGTGTGATTCAGGTGAATCGTGATATGGCGGTCAGTGGAGTTCAGACGTTTGAATACAAAGGGCAGACTGTTCAGCACAGGATGGATGATTATAACTGCCAGACATTGAACACGATACTGCATGAAAATATGCATTGCTTTCAGGATCAGATTATTGATGGAACAATCCAGATTGACGATTTGCAGCTGACCAGTGAATATCAGGCGAACAGTTATACCAACAGTATCGTTTTCCAGAATGGGAAGGGTCAGTGGGGAAGCCAGTATATGACGGGGGAAACAGCAAATGGATATTACATGTATTATTTTCAGGCCACAGAGAGGGATGCGTACCGTACAGCGGAAGAAAAGACAGCATCTATTCTGCAGGAGCTGTCCGGCAAATATGGAACAGAGGCGTCTTTCGAGGCATATACAAAGTCGATGGCCGCAACGGGATATCAGGCGATGGAACAAAAGGCAATTTTGGAATTTCAGAACCCCAATTTTGAGAAAGATCTGAATCAGGTTTTGCAGAACCAGTATTTTGGAACAAATGTAGAAGTAGATAAAAACACAGAAGAGACTGTTAAAGCGGAAATGATTGCAACGTATCAGAATCTTTATGAACAACTTGGAGAAAGTACAGCAGCAAACGAAGATGCGAAAATGTCATTTGATCCAAGGCCAGTGTCATTGGAGGAATATAATCAGGCAGTACAAAATCCGGCAGCGGCGGATGAGGAGGTGTATGAAGAAGCAGAAGAAACGGCAGAAAAAGGTCCGGAAGCAGATACACAGAGCCAGCAGGAGAGTGGAGAGGTAAGTGTATCGGATGAGGATATTGCCGATGGAATGGACAGTGATATGGAGATATGAAGGAGGAGAAAGCGATGTCATATGATTTTGGAAAAAAGAAAATTGGAGCCAGAGAAAAACAGGAAAGAAACGGGGGAATGTATAGTAAGACGCTGCTGGGACAGAGCATAGTTGAAAACGTCGTTCCATCCTGGACGGCAGATGGAGAAAACAGACCATTTGTGGTTTTTCGGGATCCGGATACCGGAAATGTTTTCGGACTGAGTAAGGACATGCTGGCATATGGTTTTCTGGCGATCGGTGCGCCGGGAACAGGAAAAACCAACATTTTTAATATCTGTCTGAAGTATCTGCTGAATGCACAGGGAGAAAGAGATGTGATCGTTATTTTTGATACGAAAGGAGATTACCTGGAGACTTTTGGAAGCCAGATTCCCGACAGTCAGAAGATTGTCATTGGAAATGGAGAGAAGTATCGGAAAATTACATCGTATCATAACATTTTTGCAGAGGTAATGCCCCGCGGAATAGACGGAAAACTGGTTTATACGACAGAATCGGATGAGGATGCCCTGGAGTTATGTGAGCAGCTGTTTCAGACGATGAACAGCGAAACACAGCCGATCTTTCCGGCAATGGCAGAGCAGGTAGTAGCAGCACTTATGATTTATTATATGAGAACATACTGGCGGTCAGATCAGTCAAAACTGAACAACCAGGAATTTATCCGTTTTCTGGCAGGCAGCACGAACGAAGACCTGAAGAAAATTCTGGAATTAGATTATATGTCAGACTGGCGCAGCTGTCAGGATTATATTTCAGGCAAGAGCAACCAGACACAGGGAGTGAACTCCTATTTTGGAGCGCTGCTGAGAAAAATGTTTGTAGGTCCATTTGCAAAATCAGATCCATCGAAGGAATTTTCCATGCGGGAAATAATTACAGGAGGAAAGAAGAAAGTAGTATTCATTGAATATGATTTGAGAAAAGGTCAGCTTCTGGCGCCGATCTATGGGATTCTTCTTGACCGTGCGCTTGCCCATGCATTAGGAGGCAGACAGGCGGTAAAAGGAAATACATATTTTCTGTTAGACGAAGCACTGCAGCTTCCTAAACTGCAGCATTTCTCGGATGCTTTGAATTTTGGACGTTCGGAGAATGTCAAAATGCTGTGCGGTCTGCAGAATACAGCCGGTCTTGAGGAACGGTATGGGGAGGCCGGAGCAAAAAATATTCTTTCTTCTTTTCAGAATATGGCAGCGTTTCGAACAAATGATTTTGATACCAGGCAGTTTGTGATTCATCGATTGGGAGAAAATTACCAGAATTTCAGTTTTTCTGCACAGCAGGAAAATCTGAATATTCAGAGAGCAGGGCATACCGTAGAGGACTGGAATTTATTGAGACTAAGGAATGGTGATGCTGTAGTGGCGCTGGCAGGTGAAAAACCGTTTATATTCCGAATGCCGCTTTACAGAGAGATAAAACAGTGAGTGCGTAAGGGGGAAAACGATGAGTAATAAGGGAATGATCATCAGAGAGTGTGAACATTTAAATTCTGCAAGACGGGTATTGGAGGGCCGCATTGACTGTGACATGTTTTTTCGTTCCATCTGCGGTGATCTTCTGATAACAGGAATGGAAGCGGGAAATAAGGAAATGGTGCTGTCATTGGTCAGGGCGTGCATGGAAAAAAGGGATATTTCAACCATTGTCCTCACGAGTCATCAGGAACTGGCAGCGTTGATACAGCAGGATCAAAATAGGCGGAAAAGCGGTGCCGTCAGGGTGTCCTGGCCTGCAGAAAAAAATTATCATCCTTTCTACGGAATGTCTGCCCAGCAGATGCTTCGGTTTGTCTGCATGACAGCAGAAGAAATGGGATACAGCAGTATGGCCGGGCAGGTAATGATTTATGCGGCAGCGGTACTTAACATTGTTTCGACAGAATATCCAGTCTCACTGCCTGCAGTCGTAAAGCTTCTTGAGGAGGATGATGATTTTATATCAGAACTGGCTTTACAGCAGGGGCTTTCCAATGTTATTGCAGATAATATTCGGGCAAACCATGAAGCGGGCATTGTGTTTCGGCGGTTATTGGAGCGACTGGAAGAAATATTTGAAAATATTTATGTGACGGGAAGCGATACAAAATATAATCTTCAAAGCGGCTGTAAAGAGAAACTTGATGGAATGGTGATATATGCCAGCTCCGGCAGTCAGCGGATTTTTAACGCTTATCTGAAGGAGGAGATTTTTCAGACATTGAAGGATGTACCGAAAATCAGGATTCTTCTCGATGAGATGGAGTTTGCAGATGAAAATGATGAGCTGATGAGATACATCATGCAGTTAAAAAGACAAGGCAGAATTGAACTGATCGTAATATCACAGAATGTAAAAGAATCCATGAAAGGAAATGCAGATCTGGATTTTGCCAATGTTGTTCTGTTTCAGCATGGAACACCGGCTGCAACGGAAGAGATTTCGAAGGCTCTGTTTGGAACATATCAATATCATAAACCGATGCCGAACGCGGTAAAACCGCCTGCATTGCTTTTTACTTTTCAAAGGGCTGTGAACTGGCAGATTCAAAGTGAGGAAAGGCTCAGAGTGAGAAGCGAGGATCTTTCTGCACGTCCGGGGATTTTTGGAAGGCAGTCAGATTATCTTGCTGTAAAAACAACGGCGAACAACAATATTTATTTCATTCATACAGCAGATTTCCTGAAGAATACGGGATATGGTCTGACGGTTGTCTGATATCAAAAATAAAAGCTGAAAACGGTTAAGGTTAGATTTTTATTTCTCTATATAAAGATGAGACGTCTCTTACAGGAAAAAAGCAACAGAAAGAAAAGGTGGGTAAACATATGAAAAAAAGTACATATTCCAATGAAATCGCAAAGGCTGTAGAACAGTTTCTGAAAGAAAAGAACTGGCATTTTGATTTTCTTGAAAAAGCAGGATTGTTCAAGTTTGATTTAAAAATAAGCAGTAAAATTCGTAAAATCAAGTATGTAATAGATGTTAAAAACGATGAACTGGTTGTTTACGGAATCTGCCCTGTTCATGCGGATGAGAAAGATGAGGAGATGATGGCTCAGATGAGCGAGTTTCTTCATAGAGCGAATTATGGTTTGAAAAATGGCTGTTTTGAGTTTGATTACGAGGATGGAGAAATCGGTTTCCGAAGTTATATTGATTGTGACGGCAGACTTCCGTCTGCAGAGAATGTGAAAAACAGCATTTATTGTACGGCTGCCATGTTTGAACAATATGGAGATGGGATTACGTCCATTGTTTTTGCCGATTACTTGGCGCAGGAAGCAATTGCAATGTGTGAGAAGCCGCTGGAAGAGCAGTTTTCAGATGATGAACTGGATGAGGCGGAATTGGGAGAGGCGTTCGCACGTCTGGTAGGCGGCCTGGGAGGAGTGGTTAAGATCTGAGAGGAGAGTGACAGAGGATGATGCGTTCTGGAAATATTTTTGAACGGGAAGGCGGCAGAGGGAATGGCATGAGAACCGTATCGGGAGTGACGATTGCTGTGATAATCTGTTCTCTGCTGTCAGGGATTGCAGCAATTGGAATTATTTTGAATTTTGAAGCGGTAACGGCCAGAATTGCCGTTTTTGTTGTCAGGCTGTTATCATCTGCGTTTCCTGTTTTGTTAGTTGTTATAGCAATTCTTTATTTGGCGGCACGGCTGCGGTGGAGATGGCACAGAGATTACAGGAGGTGGTGATCTGCATGGATTTTGGTACAGTGACAGTATGGACAGTGATTAAAAGATTTTTACTCGGATGGATTGCGGCCGGAGGTCTGCTGGTAATTGCCAGTTGTGTGAAGTACAGAGAATTTATCGTTACGGTATTTTTAAATAATACCTGGGCATGGATCAATGCACTGATGCCGGTGGTGATTATTCTGGTTGGGATAAGATGTATGATCAGGGCAGTATTGAAATAAAGGGGGGATGCCATTTATAAAAAAACAGTAAATTCGCCCACTTAGGACTAGCCGCCGCGGCTGTAGATTGATACAATAAAAGAAATAGGAAATATCGATTTTTTACATAGGAGGAACACGGCGGCATGGCGGGATATGTGAGTCTTCAGGATGTAACCAAGACCTATCAAATGGGTGAGATTACCATCAAGGCTGCGGATGGGATCAGCTTTGATGTGGAAAAGGGTGAGTTTGTGATTGTTGTTGGACCGAGCGGTGCGGGTAAGACGACGGTGCTGAATATTTTAGGCGGAATGGACACAGCGACTTCAGGAAAGGTGTTGGTGGACGGGGCGGAGATCAGTAAGTACCGCGGCAAGAAGCTGATCCAGTACCGGCGGGAGGATATTGGATTTGTTTTTCAGTTTTATAATCTGATGCAGAACCTGACGGCGCTCGAGAATGTGGAGCTGGCGATGCAGATTTGTAAGCATCCGCTGGATGCGTCGGAGGTGCTTGCGGAGGTTGGGCTGGAAGAGAGAATGAATAACTTCCCGGCGCAGCTTTCGGGCGGAGAGCAGCAGCGTGTGGCGATTGCGCGTGCGCTGGCGAAGAATCCGAAACTGCTGCTCTGCGATGAGCCGACCGGCGCGCTCGATTATGTGACGGGAAAAGCGATCTTAAAGCTGCTGCAGGATACCTGCCGGGAGAAGGGGATGACGGTCATTGTCATCACTCACAACTCGGCGCTGACACCGATGGCGGACCGCGTGATTAAAATCCGAAACGGAAAAGTGGCGGGCATGAAAACAAATGAGAACCCGACGCCGGTGGAAGAGATAGAATGGTAGGTGGACGATGAGAGCATTTCGAAAAGACTTTATCCGGGAAATCACAAAGAACAAGGGGCGGTTTCTGTCAGTCTTTTTCATCGTGCTTCTTGGCGCGGCGTTTTTCTCGGGCATTCGGTCGGCGGAAGGAGATATGAAGGTTTCGGCGGACCGGTATTATGATGAAGTAAATTATATGGATTTGAAAGTCCTTGGAACGCTGGGGCTGACAGACGATGATCTGGCGGATATCGCGAAGACGGACGGTGTGAAAGCGGTTTACGGCGGAAAGACGGTGGAAGTGCTGCATGACATCGGCGAGAGCGAGCAGGTTGTGAAACTGATTGCGCTGACGGACGGTGTGAATGAGCCGCGCGTGGTCGAGGGACGGATGCCGGAGAAAGAGGATGAAATTCTTGTTGATACGCAGTTTCTGAAAAGTTCCGGCTGTGAGATCGGAGATCAGGTAACGTTCACTTCCGGAACGGAGGATCCGCTCTCAGATTCGCTGACCGGGGATACGTTTACGATTGTTGGTTCGGCGACGCTCCCTTATTATATGGATCTGAACCGCGGAACGGGCTCGATTGGAAATGGAAGCATCAACAGTTTTGCACTGCTGCTTCCGGAGACATTTACCTCGGATCTCTATACAGAGATTTACGTCCAGGCGGACGGCGCACAGGAAGAGGCGAGCTACAGCGATGCATATGATGAGACGGTGAAGGCTGTACAGACGAAGATTGAAGCGCTCGAGGATGCGGCGTGCGACCGGCGGTATACGGCAGTCAAAACCGAAGGACAGGAAAAGATTGATGATGCAAAACAGCAGGTCGCTGATGCAGAGCAGAAATTAGCGGACGCAAAAACAGAGCTGGATGACGGTGCACAGCAGCTTGCCGACGCGAAAGTGACGATTGCGGACAAAGAGCAGGAACTTCTCGACGGCGAACAGACGTTAAAGGACAAAGAACAGGAGCTTCTTGACGGAAAGCAGACGATTGCTGAGAAAGAACAGGAACTCCTTGACGGAAAACAGACCATTGCAGACAAAGAGCAGGAACTTCTCAGTGCGAAAGCAACCATCGCCGACAAAGAGCAGGAACTGGCATCCGGCAAGGCAACGCTGAAAGATAAAGAGGCGGAACTTGCGAGCGGAAAAGCGACGCTGGAAGCAAAGGCGGCAGAGCTGGAAAGCGGAAAAGCGGAGCTGAATCAGAAAGCCGATGAACTTGCAAGTGGAAAAACCACACTTGAGGCAAAAGCGAAAGAACTTTCCGACGGAAAAGCACAGCTTGCAGAGAAAGAAACAGAACTGGCATCCGGCAAAAAAGAGTTAGAGGAAAAAATGACGCAGCTTTCGGCGGCAAAAACCGAACTGACTCGGAAGCAGACGGAGCTGAATACTGCAAAAGAGCAGCTTTCCGAAAAAGAAACGGAATTGAATATTGCAAAGGAGCAGCTTTCCGCTGCACGCGAGGAACTGGACAACAAGAAAGCAGAAACCGCTGCAGGACGCACACAGTATGAAGCGCAGAAGGCAGCGTATGAAGAACAGAAGAGTCAGTATGAGACAGCCAAGGATCAGTTAGCCCAGATTTCCAGGCAGCTTCCGATGGTGGAGGCTGCGCAGACAGAAGTGACTGGTCAGATCGAGGTGATTGAGGCTCAGCTTGACGGACTGACAGAGGAAGATGAAGCATATGTATCCCTGTTGGAACAGAAAACTGCGCTGGAAGCAAAGCAGACAGAGTTAGCACAGCAGCTTTTCACGATGCAGGAGCAGAAAACATTTCTGGAACAAAACATCGCAGCGTTTGAAGCAGCAAGCGCTGATGCGGAAGCCCGGCTTGCGGCTGCAGAAGCTCAGATTACCGACGCAGAAAGTCAGCTTGCCGCTGCAGATGCACAATTAACAGAAAAAGAGCAGGAATGCGCCGCAGGCGAGGCACAGATTGCTTCTGCAAAAGAAGAACTGGAAAGCGGCGAAGCTCAGATTACAGAGGCTCTTGCCCAGCTTCAGGATGGAGAAGCACAGGCAGAAGCTTATCAGAAACAGATTGAGAATGGCGAAGCCCAGCTTGCCTCTGCCAAAGCAGCGATTGCCGACGGAGAAGCTCAGATTGAGACGAACCGCAGTAAATTAAAAGACGGAGAAACTCAGCTTGCGGCTGCCAGAGCCCAGCTTGCTGATGGGGAACAGCAGATTGCATCGTACCGACAGACGATTCAGTCGGGTGAGGCCCAGCTTGCGGCTGCAAAGCAGACAATTTCCAGTGGAGAAAGTCAGCTCGCCGACGCGAAACAGACGATCGCCGACGGCGAAACCCAGTTAGCAGAAGCAAAGCAGACGATCGCCGATGGAGAAAGTCAGCTCGCCGAAGCAAAGCAGACGATTGCCGACGGTGAAACCCAGCTTGCCGACGCGAAACAGGAAATCGCCGACGGAAAAATCTCCCTTGCGGATGCGAAACAGGAAATTGCCGATAAAGAAAAAGAACTTGAGGACGGCAAAGCCGAATACGAAAAAGCAAAAGCCGACGCCGAACCAGAAATCGCAGATGCGAAGCAGGAAATTGCGGACGGTGAGAAAACACTCGCAGACCTGAAAAAACCAACGTGGTACGTCTGGGGACGGGATAAGGTAACGTCAACTGAGAGCTTCGGTCAGGATGCCGGCCGTATCTCGAATATCGGAAAATTCTTCCCGGTTATCTTCTTCCTCGTGGCTGCTCTCGTCAGCCTGACGACGATGACACGAATGATCGAGGAACAGCGTCAGCAGATCGGAACGTTAAAAGCCCTCGGCTATTCCGACGGCGTGATCGCCTTTAAATATTTCGCATACGCGATGCTCTCCACCGTATCCGGCGCTCTCGCGGGCGTGGTGGTTGGAGAAAAAATCCTGCCCTGGGTTATTATGAATGCCTACGGCATGCTGTATACCGGACTCCCGTATTACATGACCCCGCTGAATTGGGAGCAGGGAGGCCTTGCGATTCTGGCGAGTGCAGCCTGCACCGGCGTGGCGACGATCGCGGCATGCTACAAAGAACTCGCCGCAGGTCCGGCAGAGCTGATGCGGCCGGAAGCACCGAAAAACGGCAAACGGATTTTCCTGGAACGCATCGGCGTACTCTGGAAACATCTGAACTTTACGCAGAAATCAACCGTGCGGAATCTGGTGCGGTATAAAAAACGATTCTTCATGACCGTTATCGGAATCGGCGGATGCATGGGTCTGATCCTCGTCGGTTTCGGCCTTCAGGATTCCATCACCGCGATTGCGAAAAACCAGTTCGTCAGCCTCTTTACCTATCAGGCGAATGCTGTGCTGAATTCAGACGTGGATGAATCCGAAAAAGAAGCATTGCAGACCGATCTGGAAAACTACAGCGGCATCGATGAGCTGCTGGAAATGTACTGCCAGAACATCGAACTGCAGACCGACAAAAAGACCGTGGATGCAGTGCTTGAAGTGCCGAAAGAACTGACGAATTTCAATGACTTCTATGCCTTCCGAGACCGGAAAAGCGGAGAAGTTTACGAATTCCCGACCGACGGCGGCGCAGCCATCAGCGAAAAGACAGCAACGATGCTCGGCGTAAAAGCAGGCGACACGGTTCAGCTGAAAAAAGGCGACGATATTGTGGACGTAAAGATTTCGATCATCGTCGAAAACTACGTGCGCCATTACCTGTATCTGGCCCCGGATCTCTACGAGGAGCTGTTCGGCGGAGCGCCGGATTACAACCAGCTTCTGATGAAATATCAGGACACGTCGGGCAATTATGAGACAGCACTCGGAGAAAAAATCATGACGTACGACGGTGTAGCGGCAATCTCGTTCACATCCGACCTGATTGATCAGATTGACAACATGCTTCGTTCCCTCGACATCGTCATCGTGGTGCTGATCGTATCGGCGGGCCTGCTGGCGTTTGTGGTGCTGTACAACCTGAACAACATTAACATCACCGAACGACAGAGAGAGCTGGCAACGCTGAAAGTGCTCGGCTTCTTCGACGGCGAGGTGGCATCGTACGTGTACCGGGAAAACATGGTGCTGACACTGTTCGGCGTTATCGCGGGCATGGGAATTGGAACGTTTTTACATCATTGCGTAATTCAGACCGTCGAGGTCGATATGATGATGTTCGGACGAAACGTGTTCCCGCGGAGCTACGGCTGGAGCGCCCTGATTACCCTGGCGTTTGCTCTGTTCGTCAACTTTATGATGTTCTACCGGTTAAGAAAAATTGATATGATTGAATCACTGAAAAGCGTGGAGTAAACAACAGAAAAAGGCCGTCCGCGGTGATGCAGAGAATCTGCAGAAACCGTGGGCGGTTTTTTCATTTTGAAAGTGAAATATGAGCCGGAATGCTTGTTTTTTCAGACATTTCGTTGTATAAAAAAGATAAGGGTTTTTATCAGAACAGAATCAAAAAACAAAGAGTAAAGGGGATTTTTACAAATGGGAACAACAGAAACGAAAAAAATGAGAGTCGGCGTTGTCGGCTGCGGAGCGATCAGTGATATTTATCTGACGAACATGATTCATAACTTTGAGAATCTTGAGGTAGCAGCATGCTGCGCAGGCCATCTTGAACATGCGAAAAAGAAAGCAGAGCAGTATGGCATCAAGGGCTGTACCTACGAGGAAATTCTGGCAGACCCGTCGATTGAAATGGTAGTCATTCTGACACCGGCACCGACCCACGAGGGGCTGATCCGTCAGGCACTGGAAGCCGGAAAACACGTTTACACTGAAAAAACAATGACCCTCGCACCGGAAACGGCAGCGAAACTGATCGAGCTGGCAGAGGAGAAACATCTCTATCTCGGTTCCGCACCGGACACCTTCCTTGGATCGGCACTGCAGACCGCAAGAAAAGCGATCGACGACGGGCTGATCGGCGAGGTGACATCTTTCGAAGCATGCGCAAACCGCGATCTTGATTTGCTGGCGAGCATCTTCCGTTTTCTGCGGATGCCGGGAGGCGGTATCTGCTACGATTTCGGTGTTTATTATCTGACCGCCATCGTCAGCCTTTTCGGCCCGGTGGACCGTGTCGTTTCCTCCGTGCGCAACCTTGCGCCGAAGCGCGTCAATGTCGTCCCGGACAGCCCGGAATACGGCCAGGAATTTGACTACAGCAACGAGAGCCAGGCTTTCACGATTCTGGAAATGAAAAACGGCGTGACCGGCACATTCTGTGTCAATGGCGACAGCACCATCAACGATCAGGCGGTATTCACAATTTACGGCAAAAAAGGTATTTTAAAGCTGGTGGACCCGAACAATTTCGGCGGCGATATCGTCTACATTCCGGGCGTGAAGGACTGGACACAGCAGGCAGTTCCGGAAGTGCTGGATTATGGCTTTGCCTACAGCGAAAACAGCCGCGGCCTCGGTCCGTCCGAGATGGCAGAAGCAATTGCAGAGGGCAGACTAAACCGTGCGAATGCCAAAATGGCATATCACGTACTCGATACGATCGATCAGATTATGAAGAGTGCGGAAACGGGTGCATTTGAGAAGGTTCCATCCACCTGCGAAAGACCGGAGGCCATGCCGAATTCATAGCCTATTTCTGATAGGATTGCAGGTACATCTGACGGAAGTCGGTAGGGCTTACATTTTTTGATTTCAAAAAGACTCTGTTAAACGTAGAAATACTGTTAAAACCGGATTCGAGCGACACTTCGGTGATCGTGAGATCCGGTTTTTTTAACAGGTTTTCGGCGATATGGAGCCGTTCCCTGGTGACGAAATCCGTGAAGGAGAGGCCGGTGTATGCGCGGAACAGCTTGGAAAAATGGCAGCGGGAGAATCCGGCGACCTTTGATGCTTCTTCCAGGGAAACCGGTTCGGTGCAGTGACTCGAGATCCAGGTACATGCAGCAATCATCTGGCGGTGTACCTGTGCGGAATGGCCTGTTTTTTGCGGTGCGGCAGTTTCGGTCGGCACGGAGAGATTTTCGCCGAGCAGAATAAAAAACTGATACAGCAGAACGCATCCGCGCAGCTCGGAAAAACTGATACCGGAGAGGGAGAGCCTGCGCAGCTCTGTCAGAAATCCGCGGAGTTTTTCGATTTCCGGGAAGTTGTTCTGATTTAGAAGACGGATCTGATAAAAAAGATAAGCAACAGACTGGAAATCCACGCGTTTTTCCAGAAAATCTGCATCGAGTTGAAGCATGATCAGGCGATGTTCTCTGTTGATTGTGGAAACAGCGTGCAGCTCGCCGGGCCAGATAAAAAGAAGATCACCGGGCTTCAGCGGAAAGGTTTCTCCATTTACTTCATAGATAATGCCGTCATCCTGTGCAAGCACAATTTCAATATAGTGATGCCAGTGCAGACCGAAATAGGCGGGGACATGCGAAATAGAGATATCGTAAACATAGCTGTTAGCAAAATGATTGTTTTCGAAAAAAGAAGTCGAATCGTTTTTCATGGCAAAAGAATCCTCCGTATCTGATAAACGGTATTATACAACAGAAGAGAGAAAAAATATAGAAAAAATCGAAACATCTGGGCAATGATCGGCAATATATAAGTAGTGTTTTACTAGGATCTGTATTATGGTTAAGATATGAAAATTGTGAAGAACGGCAGAAATCGGAAAAAGAGTGATGTGATTTTGGCGAAAATTCACAAAAAACAATAAAAGTTTATGAAGAGTGAAGAAGTGAGAGGTAAGCGAAAAATGCAGATTTATGTAGATGGAAATGCTGTGCGAAGCGGAAATGGGCAGAAGGAATATCCATTTCGGACGATTTCCGAGGCGGCAAAAATTGCAAGGCCCGGCGACGAGGTGCTTGTAGCGCCTGGCGTATATCGGGAATATGTAGATCCGGCGAATGCGGGATGTGAGGATGCAAGAATTGTGTATCGTTCTGTGGAACCGGGAAAAGCTGTGATTACCGGTGCGGAAATTGTGGATAACTGGGAGCATTTGGAAGGTGATGTGTGGACAGCGCGCGTTTCGAACGGATTGTTTGGGGATTACAATCCATATACGACACTGGTCAGCGGTGACTGGTTTATCGCATCCTACACGGCACATACCGGAGAAGTGTATCTGAATGGAAAATCCATGTATGAGGTGACAAGTCTGGATCAGGTGAAAAAGCCGGAGATCTATAAAAAATCCTGGGATCAGGCATTCACGGTTTACACCTGGTATGTGGAGCAGGACGAAGAGAAGAATGAGACCGTTTTCTATGTGAATTTCCAGGGGAAAAACCCGAATGAGGAAACGGTGGAAATTAATGTGCGCGAGAATTGCTTTTATCCATCGAAGGAGGGCATCGGTTATATCACGCTGTCCGGCTTTGTTGTAAAACAGGCGGCAACCCAGTGGGCTCCGCCGACGGCATATCAGGAAGGAATGGTCGGCCCGCACTGGTCAAAGGGATGGATCATCGAGGATTGTGAGATTTCAGATTCGAAGTGCTCGGGCATTTCACTTGGAAAATACAGACAGCCGAACAATGACAATAAATGGCTCAAATGGAAATTCAAAGATGGTACACAGACGGAGCGTGACTGTATCTGCCAGGCGCAGCGGGAGGGATGGACAAAGGAAAACATCGGAAGCCACATCATCCGCCGGTGCAACATCCACGACTGTGGACAGACGGGTATTGTAGGCCACTTAGGCGGTGTGTTCTCGATTATTGAGGATAACCACATTCACCATATCAATAATAAACAGAACCTTGCGGGTGCGGAGATCGGCGGCATCAAGATGCATGCAGCAATCGATGTGATCATTCGAAGAAACCATTTCCATCACTGTACGAGAGGCCTCTGGCTCGACTGGCAGGCACAGGGCACACGTGTTACGCAGAACCTGTTCCATGACAATACGCTGCCGAACGAGGAAAATGCAAATCCAGAAGGTATGGACGGTATCGGCGAGGATATCTTTATTGAAATTTCCCACGGACCGACGCTGGTGGATAATAACGTACTGCTTTCGGACCGCGCTATGAAGCTGGCAACACAGGGTGTTGCGGTAGTACATAACCTGATCGCGGGATCGTTTACTGCTGTCGGCCGAGGTGTCAACAATGGCTCCGACAAGCTGCCGTCGCCGCGCTACACACCGTACCATGTGCCGCATCGCACGGAGATCAACGGATTTATGACAGTTCTTCACGGTGACTGCCGGTTCTACAATAATATCTTCATCCAGAAGCCGGTTCGTGCGGGAATGGAAGAAATCCGTAAACTGACCGGAGATAATGAGTGGGATGACGGAAATCTGACAGCAGGAACCGCACCGTACAGCGGATATCCGACATTGGAGGAGTACGTGGCAAGATTTGAGGGCTACTGCGGAATGGGCTCCGGAAAGTCGCCGGATCTGTATTACGAGAAGCTGCCGGTATGGCTTGGCGGCAACGTTTACTTCAATGGGGCGAAGCCGGCGGAGCAGGAACAGGACGCTGTAGTGGATACCGAGCATGAAATCACCATCGGTGTAAAAGAAGAGAACGGAAAATGGAAACTGGAGACCAATGTTTACGATTATCTGCCGCAGAATGCCTGTGCAGTGATCTCAACGGAGACGCTTGGCATGGCATTTGAGCCGGAACAGAAATATGAGAATCCGGATGGAACGCCGATCGTGTTCCGATATGACTACTTCGGAAACCGTCAGGGCATTCATCCGCTGCCGGGCCCGTTTGCATCAAAAGAGGCTGCGGAAGAAGCATTATCGTAAAGAAATTCTATAGACCCGCAAAAAAATAGCGTAAAAAATTCAGCGCCGCAGAGAGTGAATGATTGCGTCACAGCCTTTTTTGCAGTGTTTTCGGGTTTTACTATAACAAAAAGGAGTATAGAGAAATGATTTACTATGTCAATAATTCCGCTCCGAAGAATGGAAACGGAACAAAAGAGATGCCGTTCAAGTTCATCAACGATGCGGCAAAAATTGCAAAGGCAGGAGATGAAGTTCTGGTTGCACCTGGTATTTACCATGAATATGTTGATCCGGTCAACGGCGGAACCGAGAATGAAAGAATCATCTATAAGAGTGAGAAGCCGCTCGGCGCAAAGATCACCGGTGCGGAAACGATGAATGACTGGGAGCATTACAAAGATAATGTGTGGGTATGCCGTGTAGACAACGGAGTTTTTGGCAATTATAACCCATACACGACAATGGTCGGCGGTGACTGGTATTTTGCACCGGTGGTACGCCATACCGGCGCGGTTTATCTGAATGACCGCCAGTTATACGAGGCAGAGACGCTCGAGGAGTGTATCAAGGGCGAGGTTTATGCGCCGTCCTGGGAGCCGGAGTGGTCGGTTTACAAATGGTATACCGAGCAGGACAAAGAGAAAAATCAGACGGTCATCTACGCAAACTTCCAGGGTAAAAACCCGACGGAGGAAAAAGTAGAAATCAACGTGCGCCGGAACTGCTTTATGCCGTCGAAAACAGGCGTAAATTACATTACGTTCAGTGGATTTGATGTCAGCAAGGCAGCAACGACATGGGCGCCGCCGGCTGCTTATCAGGACGGTATGATCGGTCCGCACTGGTCGAAGGGATGGATTATTGAGGACTGTGAGGTCAGCAACAGCAAGTGCTGCGGTATTTCGCTCGGAAAATATTACGATCCGGAGAACGACCATTACTTTACCAGAAAACACGTAAAAAGCCCGACCCAGATGGAGCGTGATGCTGTGTGCCGCGGCCAGTATCACGGCTGGACGAAGGAGAACATCGGAAGCCATATCATCCGCCGCTGCCACATCCATCACTGTGAGCAGACCGGTATTGTCGGACGGATGGGCGGTGTGTTCAGTATTATCGAGGACAACCACATTCACAACATCAACAATATGCAGCAGCTTGGCGGAGCCGAGATTTCCGGTATCAAGATGCATGCAGCGATCGATGTTGTGATGAGAAGAAATCATATTCATCATTGCACGATGGGCATCTGGTGCGACTGGGAGGCACAGGGAACACGCCTGACCCAGAACCTGCTGCACGACAACTGCCCGCCGGAGGGAACACCAAAGGCAGAGGGCGCAATGATGAGTCAGGATATTTTCATCGAGGTTGGCCATGGTCCGACACTGATCGATAACAACATTATGCTCTCACCGGTCAGCGTTCGTATGGCGACCGATGGTATTGCCTGCGTACACAATCTGATGCTTGGCTCATTAACTGCAGTTGGCGGCGGAACAGGAGACCGTTACACGCCGTATCACATCCGTCACCGTACCGAGGTTGCCGGATTCATGACATTCCTGCATGGCGATGACCGGTTCTACAACAACATCTTTATCCAGAATTACCCGGTTGAGGAAACAGAAACGGTTGAGGACATGGGCTTCAAGATGGAGGATAACCAGGAGGTCGGAACGCATGTGTTCGACGAGTATCCGACCTATGACGAGTGGATCAGCCACTTTGAGCTGGACAAACCGGCCGACATGAGCAAGCTGGAGCCGTATCACAATAAATGTCATCTGCCGGTTTGGGTAAACGGAAACGCTTACTTTAACGGAGCAAAGGCGTGTGTGAATGAAAAAGAAAATCTTATGGATAACGAGAATCAGGTTAAGGTGGAACTTGTGGAAAAAGACGGCCACTATTCCATCAAGACGAACGTGTATGAGTTCCTGAAGGATTTCCGGACGGGAATTATCAACAGTGATATTTTAGGATACGCCTTCGAGCCGGAGCAGAGATTCGAAGATCCGGACGGAAGCACGATTATCTTCGATCAGGACTATCTTGGCGAGCACCGCGGCGTGGCAGCAATGCCGGGACCGTTTGCGGATGGAGCTGAGGCAGAGAAGATTCTGTGGTAGAAGAAATCAGAACTTACCGGTTGATACGAAAAAAACAGGGCGCTGTGCAGGAAATGGCACAGCGCCCTGTTTTGGTAAAAGGAAAGTCAGGATGCCTTTGCAGAATCTTTTGCCGTCGGCATTTTCTCGTATAAGATTTTCAGCATAATCGGTGTTGCAATACTCGAGAAAAGAATCAGCAGAATCACGGCACTGAAGAAATCGCCGGATAAAAAGCCTGCATTCAGACCCTTTTGCGCAACGATCAGACAGACTTCACCGCGGGTCATCATACCGACACCGATTTTCAGGCTGTCGCCCCAGGTAAAGCCGCATCCCTTTGACATCAGGCCACAGCCGATGATTTTTGCGGCAAGGCCGACGATGACGAAACAGATGGCAAAGAGTACGAATTTCTCGTTCATGCCGCTGAGCGTTGTTTTGAGTCCGATACTTGCAAAGAAAATCGGTCCGAAAATCATATAGGAGCTGATATCCATTTTTTCTTCGATGTAATCGGAAGAATCGAGGGAACACAGGATAACGCCCGCAACGTATGCACCGGTAATATCGGCGATGCCGAAATATTTTTCGGAAATGTAGGACAATCCGAAGCAGAGCGCAAGACCCAGAATCGGGAGACGGCGGGTGTGCGGAAATACGGAGTTCATGCGGTTGAACAGCTTAAAGCAGAGAAAACCGAGCACAATCGCAAGGGCAAAAAACAGAATGGTGGAGGCTGCTACTTTCAGCGGATTGGATGTCGGATCTTTAAAACCGATGACAACAGTCAGCACAATGATACCAATGACATCGTCGATGATGGCTGCATTTAAGATGGTTGTTCCAACCTCTGTTTTCAGCTTGCCGAGTTCTTTCAAGGCCTGTACGGTGATGCTGACCGATGTCGCAGTCAGAATAACACCGATAAAAACAGCGTGGTAAAATTCTTCCGTTCCGACAGCAGAGAAGCCATAAAAGCTCATGTATAAGATGGCTCCAAGAACGAGAGGAACAAAAACACCGGCACAGGCGATCAGCAGGGATTTCACTCCGGTGCGGAGCAGATCCTTCAGGCTGGTGCCAAGACCTGCGGAGAACATCAGCAAAATGACACCGATCTCAGCCATCTGTGCGAGAAAGTCAGACTGCTGAACAAGTCCCAGCACACTGGGTCCAAGGACAATACCGGCAATCAGCTCGCCCACAACCTGCGGAGCCTTGCATTTTCTGGCAAGAATACCAAACAATTTTGCGAATACGATAATGATTGCCAGGTCTTTTAAAATGACATACGTATCCATGAAAAAGATACCCCCTTTTATGAATTTTATGTATGTGTCGGCAGCTTGAAAGAGCAATGCCGGAGTTTGATACGCATACATTTTCAGTATAACAAAAATTGAGAAAAAATACTATCGGCAAGAAAGAAAAAATAAAGTAAAACGGAAAAAGAGATATAGAAAAGAGCATGTAGATATAGTATGATCAAAGCAGCAAATAAATTTTACATGGAGTTCAAAAAGCGGGATCAAAGAAAAAACGAAAGGGGAAATAAAAAATGAGAGTTGGGAATGTGAAAGAAATTGTATTTTCCAAAGATCCAAAACAGATGAACTGGCTGCGGGAGGATTTCCCATACGCCGAGGTAAAATGCCCGCCGGAGTTTTCGGCTGAGGTGCAGAATGAGAAAGACGGAGATGTGCTGACAACGAAGATTGTGGTTTCTTACAACGGTGCGCATCCGTATTTTACAAATGCCGGAAGTATTGGGGTTTCATTTCCATTGCAGGATCGTTACACGGACAGTGCGACCTGCCGTGACTATCGGTGTCATGCACATGTTTTCTGTGGGGAGAATACCAGTTATATTATGGCGCTCCGCATGGGCGGTGCGGCTCCGCATCTGGGAATGGTGCTCACAAAAGGCAGTCTTTCCGCTTACAGCGTGGAGCGCGATCTGAAACTGCAGAGCAATGACAGAGGCTGCTTCTGGCTGCATCCGTCCGCACAGGAATTTGCGCCGGGAGATACAATGAAGCTGGAGTGGAAAGTATTTCCGCATCAGGGACGTGAAGATTTCCGGGAGAAATTAAGAGCATTTTCCCAGGTGATTCTGGTGGATGCGGAGCAGTATGTGATTTATCCGGGAGAGACGAGTAAGGTAACCATTGAACCGGTATTTCAGGCAGAAAATGTAACGGTAAACGGAACATCGCTGGAAAAGACGGAAAATGGTGTTTATGAATATCTGTTTGAAAATGAAAAAACAGGGGAGTATGTACTTTCGATCTGTGCCGACGAGGTGAAAACCATCTGCCGTCTTCTCGTGCAGGAGCGGCCGGAAACACTGGCGGCAAAACGGTGTGCGTTTATCGTCGATCACCAGCAGTATCATGGAAAGATCAAAGAACTGCAGGGTGCCTATCTGCCGTATGATAACGAAGAAAAAATTCTCGTCTGCACGCCGGAAAACGATTTCAATGCCGGACGGGAGCGTACCGGTATGGGTGTGCTGATTGCACGGGCACTGCAGCAGAATCTTTTAAAAGACCGGGAAAAAGCGGAGCAGAGCCTTCGTGAGTACCATGCATTCTATCTTCGCGAGCTGGTAAATGCAGCAACAGGTCTTGTTTGCAACTGCTCAGGAAAAGACAACAGCTATTTCCGGCTTTACAACTACCCATGGGCAGTGACATTCTTTCTTGAATGCTGGAAGCTGTGGGGAGAAAAAGAAGATCTGAAGACAGCAGTTCATATCACAGAGAAATTTTATGAACAGGATGGATTCCGTTTTTATCCGATTGAAATGCCGATTGTGATGCTCTGTCAAGAGCTGGAAAAGGCAGGAGAACAGGAGGATCTGAAAACAGTAAAAGATCTGTTTCGATGTCATGCTGATCAACTGATTGAGATTGGAACGGCTTATCCGGCTTCGGAAGTAAATTACGAACAATCGATCGTACAGCCGGCGGCCGAAGTCATTCTTCAGGTTTACGAAGTGACAGGGGAAGAAAAATACCTGCGCGGAGCGGAGCAGCAGATCGCCGTCCTCGAACTCTTCGACGGCCAGCAGCCGGACTACCATCTGCATGAAACTGCAATCCGCCACTGGGACGGCTACTGGTTCGGAAAACGCAGAGTCTTCGGAGATACTTTCCCGCACTACTGGAGTGCAGAAAACGGTCGAACCTTCAAGCGCTACGCTCGCCTGACCGGAAACGAAGAATATAATATTCGCGGTGAGCATTCCCTGCGCGGCGTGCTGTCCATGTTCTTTGAGGATGGAACAGCGACCTGTGCGTACCTGTATCCGTATTCCGTCAACGGCCAGAAAACCGATTTTGCCGATCCGTATGCCAATGACCAGGATTGGGGATTGTGCATGAACCTGGAATAAAGAATGACCAGAACCTTCAAACTGAAATCATACAGAGTGATTCAGTTTGGAGGTTTTTTGGATTTGCAGAAGATGGATTCCGGCATGGTGTAAGAATAATGATATGATTTTCCTCAATGATGATGTAATAAAACCAGAACCAGACAAAGGATTTGTGAAAATCAAAAGGGTATGGAAACAATCCATACTCTATTTTTTCTTTTAACAAAGAGAAATAAAAAACGTTGACGAAAAAAAAGAAATTTGATAAACTGGAAAAATAAAAGGGAGTAGCTAGCCAACCGTGTTCACTTCTTCGTCAGTACAGCTATTGATATTCAATAACTCGGAAAGTGATTAAATAGCGAGACTTTTACTGTAGATGCAGTAGGAGTCTCTTTTTTTATGCCTATAACACCTGCTGCAAAGAATGCAAAAGAAAGAGAGGAAGATACGTATGATGTTACAGGCAGGGATTTTGATAGTGGGTTTCCTTTTTCTGGTAAAAGGAGCAGACTGGTTTGTGGAAGGGTCTGCAAGCATAGCAAGAAAGTTTGGAATTCCCCAGCTGATTATCGGACTTACCATTGTTGCAATGGGAACGAGTATGCCGGAGGCTGCTGTAAGTATTACCGCAGCGATGCAGCAGAACGCAGGAATTACGATAGGAAATGTGGTTGGAAGCAATATTTTGAATATTTTTATTATTCTCGGACTTACGGCATTAATAACAAATGTGGCAATACAAAGGTCTACCTTGTTTTATGAAATACCGTTTATGATGTTTGTTACGGTAGTTTTAATGATATGCGGAATCACAGGAGGAAAAGTAACGTTTGCCGAGGGCATAGTCTTATGGGTACTGTTTCTTGTATATCTTGGCTATTTGTTTGTAATGTCAAAAAAAGGGGAAAATCCGGAAGAAGAGGAAGCGAAAAATTATCCTGTCTGGAAATGTCTTCTTTTGATGGTGGCAGGCGGCGTCCTGGTTGTAAAAGGAAGTGATTTTGCCGTCAGCGGGGCAACCGAGATTGCACGATACTTTGGAATGAGTGAGCGTTTTATCGGACTGACGATTGTTGCTCTCGGAACATCCCTTCCGGAGCTGGTAACATCTGTGACAGCAGCAAAAAGAGGGAATGCAGGAATTGCAATCGGAAATATTGTCGGAAGCAATATTTTTAACATTTTATTTGTAATTGGAACAGCCGCACTGATCTGTCCGGTGCCATTTGAAACTAAATTTATCGTAGACACAGGAATCGCAATTCTGGCAGGTCTGGTTTTATGGATTGGGACGTACAAGAACAGGGAATTACGGAAAACGTGTGGTGTCGTTATGCTTTTATGCTATGCAGGATATTTTGCATATTTATGTGTGGTATAAGATGAGCCATTTTTGATGAAACCATTATTTAAGCACCGACCATTTGGCCGGTGCTTTTGAAGTGCATTCTTCTGGAACATATGCTATAATCTGATCAAAGTAGAGAAAAGCGGAGAGTAGAAATGAAAAAATTACCAGAATCAGAACAGGAAATTATGATGATTATATGGGAATATGAGGAACCTGTCAGTCGATTTCAAGTTGAAGAAAAGTTGAATGTAGAGAAAAATGTTGCACCGAGTACCATTTTAACATTGCTTACTCGTTTGGAAAAAAAAGGATTTATTCAAAAAGTGAGGAACGGGAAATCAAATCTTTATGTACCATTAGTAGAAAAAGAAAATTATATAGGCACGGTTGGAAAAAACATGTTAGATAAAATGTTTCAAGGGTCATTAGCAAAATTCGCATCGGCACTGTATGATGGAGAAAAACTTAGCTCAAAAGAGGTTAAGCAATTGCAGGAATTTATTGACAGACAAAAATAGAAAAAGTGGTGTAGAGGATATAGTTACAGATGGCATTTATCATAAAGTGGAATCTTTCAATAGGCATAGTCGCATTTATGGCATATGTTGTACAAAAAATAATGGGGAAAAGGCTCGGTCATTACTGGAGAAAGATAGTCTGGATACTTCTGACACTTAAAATGTGCTTTCCATTTTGGAGTGTGACAGAGAAATTTCGGCAACATCCTTTTATGATTTCTATGCCGGCATATTATATCGGGGAACAAAATCAAAAGACCGCGATCATGACGAAAATGGGAAACGTTTCAATTCGAAGGTGGATGTCAGGCGAAAAATTTTTGCTGTATATATGGATTGCAGGGATGATTTTATGTCTTTTGTTTCACGCAATACAATATAGAATATGGAAAAAAAGAATATTTGCAGAATGTAAAAAGATGCAAAAAAATTCCGTATTAGAAGCTCTAAAAAAAGCAAGCGAAGTTTGTAAAATAAAAAAAACAGAAATATGGGTCTGTGAAAATCAAGATTTTTATTCTCCTATGTTGTTTGGTGTACGAAATACAAAAGTATTGATTCCACAAGAAATGCTGGAAACGGAAAATTACTCCTATGAAGAATGGTATTTGATTTTTTTACATGAATTGACACATCAGAAAAAACACGATTTATGGTATAAAAGGTTTCTTCAAATTATAAGGGATGTTTATTGGTTTTGTATCCCGATGCTATGGGTGCAAAAAATGGCAAATATAGACATGGAATGTGTCTGTGATGCAACTGTTACAAAATATATGAATCTGACACAACGGAAAGATTATTGCAATGTTATTTTGAAAGTGGCTTCAAAACAAACGAGAAAAGAATTGTCTGGAGTTGTTTCGATGGTATCAGAAACAAAGATACTGAAAGAACGATTTTACAATGTGTTTTTAGCAAGAAAAAAACTTCGAATATATATCACTGTTTTTCTTTTTGGAATAATTATCTTGAGCTTTTCGGAAATGCAAATAGCGCGGCAAATATGGTCATCATCGTGTATAGAAAATTGTCCCAAATGCAAAGCTGCGGTACAAGGAGAAGTGGTTTGGGATGGATGGGAAAATGAAAAAAATGTAGTATGTACACATCAATATGCATGGGGAGATGACTTACAGAAAGCCAGATATGGAGTAGAAAAAATCAGGTGTAATGAATGTGGAAATTTTTTTGAGATAAAGATCAGGCAAGAAAAAATAGTCTGCCATGGGTATAATGATTAATTAGACAAATGTAGAAAAAGATTGACAAAAAGTAGGAAGTATGGTATTTTTTGTTATACAAATGTAGAACGTACGTTGACAGGTATAATAAATTTTTAAGGAGAAAAGTATGAAAGCGGTAAAGAAAAAAATTTCCATTTTTCTAATGACCTTAATGTTGGCCAGTACATTTTCTGCCAATGTAACAAAAGCGGATGTTATCGAAAGTAAGAATACTTTTGCGTATGAAGAAATTATGCCGTATGCTGCAGTTTGCCCGAGATGTGGAGGAAGAATAACATCGTCAACCGTATGGGGAAGCTGGATAAGCAGTGGTACAGTTACATGTACTCATGGTCACGCATGGGGAACTGATTTGAAGCAGTATAGAACAGGAATAAAAACTACAAAATGTTTAAATTGTAACGCAGGAAATACTGCTAATGTGAAAGAAACAAGAACAATTTGTCACGGATATGATAATTAATGGTTAAAACACAAGGCTGTTGTATGATATGTAAAAAAACAGAAGTCATGCAATAGCCTTGTGCTATATAGAAACATAGGGGGTAGCATAATGATGGGAAAAAGGTTGAAAGAAATTTTTGGTTTGATTCTGATTAACATCACATTAGTCAGTGGGAGCTTAAATGCAGAAACGGTATATGCAGATACACAAGCCAAGATTGAAATTGAGAAAACGGAAATGCCATTAAAAATTTGTGTTGATGAAGAAAATAAAAAAACGGTACTTCAAATAGTGGCAGCCTGGAAGAAAATATATAAAAATAATGGAGTGGAATTAATGGTAATCCCATCAGGGCAACAGGCTTCGGAAGAAAAAGTACAGGAGATCCAGAATGAAATTACGATGGGAGAAGGACCGGATGTATTTTTGGCAGAGGGGCCGAATCCGACCTGGAGTGAGCAAAGAGCAGTTGTTTTTGAGGATCCCCAAAAAGAAATATATCAGGGAACCTTTCTTTCGTTGAAACCATACATGAAATATTTTGATATAGATATTTTAGAAGAGAGGATTTTGTCTGCAGGTATGGCTAATGAGGAACAAATACTGCTTCCTATGACATACGATTATTTTCTATATGCATTTACAACACAGGATTTACCGGAAAATACAGAAATATCAAGAAATTGGCTGGAATTAGCCAGACAAAAAGAAAAAGCAATTCAACAGATTGTAGGGCAAAGAAGTGGGGTTCAATTTTTTGATACATTTAGTGAGGTAGTTGATTATAAGAAAAAAACACTTCTATATTCGGAAGAGCAGATAAAAAAAGTTTTGGATGAAACAGTAGCATTAAAAACAAGATCATTAGCTTTAAACTGGAAAATAAAAGATACAGGAGTAGTAAGTCTAAATGATTTGGAAGAACTTGGAGGTGAAAAAACAGTTCATACGGTATTTGCAATGCCGAATCAGGAAAGCGGATTCACTGCAAATGTTACACTTTATGCAGGAATTAATAAGAACACAAAGCAACCTTTAAAAGCAGTCTCCTTTTTACAAGTGCTATACAGTGAAGAAGTTTTATCAGGAAAAGGAATAGAGTTAGAAGATAGGAGAGAGGCAAGTAATATAAGATTTCCGCAAGGAGTTTCTATTTACAAAAAGGAACTGGAAAAACGAATGCGGAGTCTTTCAAGACAAGATCAAAAACAAATCAAAACGATACAGGAAGAAGTAAAAACCGTTCGATTTTATTCGATATGGGACAGGGAACTTAATTCCTTACTATCTAAGTATGAGGCGCAGGAAGATGAAAAGCAAAAAGAGCATGTCTTTACAGAAACAATACAGAAATGGAAGGAAAAGATACAAAAATGACATAAAAAATCAGTTCTGTGGAGTGAGAGTTGCAAGAAACAGATTTTCCGGAATACTGTGGAACAGTCTGTAAATGAAATCGTTGTTCTATGATATTCAAGGGTGAGAGCTCAAAAAATAGGCTTTTCACCCTTGCTTTAGAGATCAGTTAATGATCTGCGCTGTTTAAATGCTAAGCAACATATATAAAGATGCATATCAAAGAGTATTATTTTTGACAGGAATTTGTCCAATACATGAGACAAAAAACAGTCCAAAAAGTGCAACAAAAAAGTCAAATCAGAACATTTTCTTTCTTTGCGGGATATGCTAAACTTTTTCTATCATAAGAAAAAAGGATGTACGAACAGGGGTTTTTACGTACCGTCCGGAAAGAGGAATTTTGATGAAAAAACAGTATTTCTGCAATCCGTTAAATATGGATTACCGTTACCAGTTCATTCAGGATATGAGAAGCGGTGAGGACAAGATTTCCCGCGAGGCCGCCGATCCGTCGATGATTTTATTTCAGGGAAAATATTATATTTTTGCATCCATGACGTTGAGCGTCTGGGTTTCGGAGGATATGGTACACTGGGAGAGCCACCGGCTGCCGGAGAGCCTGCCGCTGTATGACTATGCGCCGGATGTGCGCGTGGTCGGCGATTACGTCTATTTCAGCGCATCCCGCCGCGGCACGATCTGTGATTTTTACCGCACAAAAGATATCCTGAACGGCCCGTTCGAGCGCATCCCGGGAACTTTCGATTTCTGGGATCCGAATCTGTTTCTCGATGATGATGGAAAACTCTATTTTTACTGGGGCTGCAACAACGTGACGCCGATCTGGGGCGTCGAGCTCGACAAAGAGACAATGGTGCCGAAGACCGAGCGGATCGAGCTGATTTACGGAAATCCGGAAAGAATCGGATATGAGCGTGTGGGAGAAAACCATTCCAAAATGCCGCTCAGCGAAGAGGAAGCTGTAGAAAAATTTAAAGAATTTCTGAAAGCACAGGGAAAACCGGTCGATGAACTGACGGAGGAGCAGATTGGATTTGCCAAAATCATGTTCAGCCAGAGACCATTCATCGAGGGCGCATGGATGACGAAACACGACGGAAACTATTACCTCCAGTACGCTGGTCCGGGAACGGAATTTAACGTTTATGGCGATGGTGTTTACGAGAGCGATTCTCCGCTCGGCCCGTTCCATCTGGCGAAGAATAATCCGTACTCCTACAAACCGGGCGGATTCCTGCGCGGTGCAGGCCACGGTTCGACGATGGAAGACCGCTATGGAAACTGGTGGCATACCGCGACAATGCAGATCAGCAAAAACCACGATATGGAGCGTCGCGTCGGCATCTGGCGGGCAGGCTTCGACAAAGATGGTGTCCTGTTCTGCAATCAGCAGTTCGGCGACTGGCCGATGGCGGTGGAGCAGGCAAAAGAAGACCCATGGGCAGAACCGGAGTGGTATCTCTTAAGCTATCAGAAAGCAATGACGGCATCGTCCTCGGAAGAAGGCAGAGAACCGTCGTTTGCGACAGATGAAAATATCCAGACCTGGTGGCGCGCAGCCGGAAATCAGCCGGGTGAGTGGATTTCGATGGATCTTGGTGAGGTAAAAGATGTCCGCGCCGTACAGATCAATTTTGCAGATGACAAAATCGATTCACCTCTGCCGGGCGAGCGTCAGGGGGAACGATATATCGACCCGAGCCAGCATAAGACCAGATGGCTGCTTGAGGCATCCGCCGATGGAACAAACTATTTTGTTCTGGCAGATAAATCAGACGCAGAAACCAATTTGCCGCATGATTTCATCGTAAAAGAAGAGGGTGTACAGATCCGTTATCTGAAACTCACTGTTTTTGAAGTGCCGTACAACCAGAATCCATGCATCTCCGGCCTTCGTGTTTTCGGCCTTGGCAACGGCGAAAAACCATCCGCACCGCAGTACCAGGCAGAGCGGACCGGAACTATGGATATGCGCATCACCATCGAGCCACAGACAGACGCTGTCGGATATAACGTCCTCTGGGGTTTTGCACCGGACAAGCTGTATCACAGCTGCATGACCTTTATGCCGGAGCAAAATATTGGAGCGCTGGTAGAAGGCGAAACGGTGTATGTGAGAGTCGATGCGTTTAATGAGAATGGAATTACGGAAGGAACCGTAAGGCCGCTTGCATGATACAATTATATTGAAAAAGCAGAAAAACAGCTCAGGTGCTCTTTGGAGAAATGAACATTAGAAATAAACGGATTGAACATAAGGAGTATTTATGGAAATACATGAATT
This sequence comes from Fusicatenibacter saccharivorans, assembly GCF_015557635.1. GTDB lineage: Bacteria > Bacillota > Clostridia > Lachnospirales > Lachnospiraceae > Fusicatenibacter > Fusicatenibacter saccharivorans. Next base: position 149,310 of record NZ_JADNOP010000007.1, on the reverse strand, counting down.
ACAGCAATTGCTGTCAGAAATGTCATTACAGGAAAAAATAGGACAGATGGTGCAGCTCACCGGTGTATACTTCGATAAAGAGGCAGTACTCACCGGTGTTGTTGGCGAACAGTTACCACCGGAATGGATCATTCAATATGCCGGTTCAGTGCTTGGAGTGATCGGTAAAGATAAAATTTATGATATTCAGAGCAGATATATGGAACAGCATCCCCATCATATTCCGCTTCTTTTTATGGCAGATGTTATCCATGGATGTCGGACGATTTTTCCGATTCCGTTGGGGCAGGCGTGTTCATTTCATCCGGAACTGGTGTCTGAGGCGGCTTCTATAGCTGCCTCAGAGGCATCTTCAGAAGGGCTCAGAGCAACATTTTCTCCTATGATTGATGTTTCAAGAGATCCCAGATGGGGAAGGATGATGGAATCCTTTGGAGAAGATCCATATGTAAATGGGATCATGGGAAAAGCAATGGTAGATGGCTATCAGCAGAAAGATGATGCCGGAATAGCGGCATGCCTGAAGCATTTTGCGGGTTATGGGGCAGTGAATGCAGGAAGGGAATATAATGATGTTGAAATATCCAAGCGGACATTTCTGGAACAGTATGTAAAACCTTTCCGTATGGCATTAAAAGCAAAGCCTGCTATGGTCATGACAGCTTTTAATGCTATTGACCGTAAACCGATAAGCGGAAATAAGGAACTTCTTAAAGGGCTTCTGCGGGATAAGGAAGGATTTGAGGGAACTGTAATTTCAGATTGGGGCTCCATAGGTCAGCTGGAAGAACAGGGAGTGGCAGCTGATATGGAAGAAGCAGCAATCCAGGCTTCAGAAGCCGGTGTAGACATTGATATGATGAGTCCTGCTTATATGCTGTGTCTGGAAAAACTGGTAGAAAGCGGAAAAATCCCGAAAGCGTTTGTTGATGAAAGTGCATTCCGGGTCCTGATGATGAAAAATCAGCTGGGGCTTTTTGAAAATCCGTTTGCCGGTCTTGGAAAGAGTGGAAAACTGACTTTGCATAACCGGGAAAAGGCATATCAGCTGGCGGGCGAAAGCTGTGTCCTTTTGAAAAATGAAAAGCTGCTGCCATTAAGCAGGAAGAAGAAAGTTATCTGGGCAGGTCCTTATACAGCGTCAAGAGAACTATTAAGCCGCTGGTCAATTTTTGGAGAACATGAGGCAGTTGAAACAATAGAAGATGTTTTGCAAAAAAAGCAGATAGAAGCAGAATGTATTACAGGATGCAATATTCTTTCTGATGAAGAGTGTAAGGTATGGCAGGTGGAACAGGAATTGTCTGACAAGCCAAGGGATGAGCAGTGGCTGGAAACGATAACCCATGAAGATACGGTTGTATGTGTACTGGGTGAACATGAGTCCCAGTCAGGAGAGGCTGCCAGCAGGGCATTTCTGACTTTGCCGGAGGAACAGCAGGTGTTATTTGAAAAAATAGCAGAACGTACAAGTAATATTGTGACTGTGGTAATTACAGGAAGACCATTGGACCTGCGGAGGATATCGGAAAGATCCAAGGCTGTCATTATGGCATGGAGACCCGGCACTATGGGAGCTGAAGCAATCATAGATATTGTGTATGGCAGATTAAACCCTTCCGGCAAATTATCTGTGAGTATCCCATGGTGTGTGGGGCAGGTGCCCATAAGCTACTGGGATGTAAAAACCGGGCATGTGCTTACTGCAGATAACCTGGAGAACCGTTTCACCAGCAGATATATGGATATTCCCAATACACCATTATATCCATTTGGTTTTGGATTATCCTATACAGAGTTTGATGTTTCGGATGTTGAAGTTCGGATGGAACAGGACAAAAGAGTGCATGTACATTGTAAGGTAAGTAATACAGGCAATATTGCGGGGGCAGAGGTCGTTCAGTGTTATTACGAAACATTACATGCATCTGTGGTGCGTCCGATGAAAGAGCTTGTCCGTTTTCAGAAAGTCTTTCTGGATCCGGGAGAAAAGAAGGATGTAGATTTCTTTATTGACCAGGAAGAATTCTCATATTATGGCAAAAACATGGAAACCGTCAGCAGCGGAATGAAACTGCGTATCAGTATTGGAAACAGTAGTGACCACCTTGTTTCTGAGAACATTATACAAGCATAGGAGAAAAGAGACATGAAAGATTTTGAAAAGGATTTGATTTATGGCGAAACGGTGTATGTGAGAGTCGATGCGTTTAATGAGAATGGAATTACGGAAGGAAGCGTAAGGCCGCTTGCATGATGCAATTATAGTTGAAAAAGCAGAAAAACAGCTCAGGTGCAGAAATGCACTTGAGCTGTTTTGACGTTAGGCATATCAACGTCTAGCGTAAAAGCCTTTTTCAGACACGCTCTAGGATACGGAGAAACGTCGGTGCAGTATTAGAAGAACCACATGCCTGCACGTCAGAAGAAAAAAATCAGTCATTGGAGTGATGCACTTTTTTGTGCTCGTTGCATTGGTCCCTGTATTGTTTTGGCGTGAGTTCGTTTACTTTTTTAAACATTTCAATAAAAGCGCGGGAACTGGAAAAACCACTTTCTTCTGAAATATCAGGAATAGAAGAAGTCGTAGTTTCAAGGAGGTGGGTCGCATGGTCTAATCGGAGCGAAGAAAGATAGACATTAAAATTGCGACCTGTTTTTTTGGCAAATATTCTGGAAAAATAGGTCGGATTGAAGCCAAAATGTTCGGAAACACTTTCTAGAGTGATATGTTCTCTATAATGTGCTGCCAGATATTCGGTAAAAGAAATCGAATCCTCTAATTTGGATCGGGGGGGGGGTAGTACAAGTCGGAGCAGCCATGCTTTCAGAGAGAAGGATATGAAAAATTTGGAGAACACAGGCATTCATCCCAAGGAGATCAACCGGTTTTTCGGATCGTGAATATCGGTAGATATCCATAAGAAGTTCTATGATTTCTTTCCGATGTCTGTTCACAACATCCTGTTCTATAATAGGGTAGTTTTTACTATCTGGGTTAAAAAAAAGCTGTATGATAGAGACAGGAACAAGCACTGCAAATCCTAGAAAGGAGGCAGAAACTTCAAGTGACTTATGAATAACATTTGGGTTCACAAAAAGAAAATCATTATCTTTTGCATAAGTCATAGTAGAGCCGATTTCACAGCGCAGTGTTCCCGAAATAGAACAGTTAAATTCAAAACTGTTATGCCAGTGAAAATGCGGTGCTGAATTTACATCTTTAGGTTTTTCTAACTGAATCCAGTCAGAATGAAATACCTTGCAAAAGCGTCCGTCATACAAATTGATTGGTTCATATTCGATAATTTCCATATGCTTTGCCCTCTTTTGAATTGTAGATTAACCATGAATAAAAAAGGAAAAATGATCACATACCATAAAGATTGCACAATAACATATTAATCGAAATTCGTTAAAAAGTCTATAAAAAAGTGATATAAAGTAAAAATACTGTATAGATTAGATAAGAAAGCGTCTTGAGAAAAGATAAGAAAAAGTATAAAAATAGATTATAACAAAAACGAACTTTTCTAAAGGAGGAAAAGAGATGAAAAGAAAAACATTAGCAGTTTCACTATCAGCAATCCTTGCAGCATCCGTGCTTTTTGGATGTGGAAGCAATTCCAAAAGTGGGGATACGAAGAGTTCTTCTAACAATGGTAGTGCCAGTGCCAGCGCATCTGATACATCCAACACGGGCTCAGATACTTCTGGTTCAGGTATCCAGTACGATGGAGACGATGTAACGATTACCTATTGGCATACACATGGTGATTCAGAGGAAGAGGTTCTTGTAGATACCATTATTCCTGAGTTTGAAAAACAGTATCCAAATATTCATGTTGATGCTGTAAGAATGCCATACGATGGATTGATGCAACAGATTATTACCAGCCTTTCCAGTGGAACAGGCCCGGATCTGATGCGAATGGATATTATCTGGGTTCCAGAACTTGCTGAGATGGGAGCACTTGCAGCAGTTGATGATCTGGAAGGATTTGCAGATCTGAAAGATAATCTGTACGAAGGACCGCTGAGTACTAATTATTACAATGGAAAATATTATGGATTGCCATTAAACACAAACTGTCTGTCAGGCGTTTACAGTAAGACCATGATGGAGGAACTGAATATTGACAGTATTCCGACAACTTACGATGAAGTTGTTGCATTGAAGGACAAGCTTGGCTCAGATCAGTATCTGATCGCATGCGAGGGGGCAAACTCTTGGGCTATGGCTCCATTGTTTCATTCTCTGGGCGGCGTTTATACCAATGAGGACTATACGAAAGCATCTGGTTATGTCAACAGTGAAGATAGTGTAAAGGCACTGGAGACTATCGTTGAGTGGTATGATGAAGGAATTATTGGACCTTGCTTCACAGGTGGAAAGCCGGATGCAGCAAATGGTCTTTACGATGGAAATTATCTGTTTAGTTATCAGGGTCCATGGTTCTTCACAAATGATGATGAAGAAAATCTGGCAAAAGTAGAAGTAGGACTTCTGCCGGCTGGTAAAGCCGGATCTCTTACCGTTAACGGTGGCGAGGATCTGGTTATGTTTGAGAGTAGCGATAAGAAAGAAGCATCCTGGGTATTTGCAATGTTCTTAATGAGTGAATTCTCTCAGACAGCACAGGCTGTAGGCGGTGGACATCTGATCCCGACTGTAAAAACAATTGCCGAATCTGAAGAAGTACAAGCAGTACCGAATATGAGTACGTATATTGAACAGCTTGAGGGAGCTGTATCCCGTACCCCATCTCCGGCATGGGAGAAAATTTCAGATAAACTCTCTGTAGCATTCCAGAGCGCAGTTCTTCATGAGGATACGGCACAGTCCGCACTCGATAAGATTGCTCCGGAACTGGATGCATTGCTTGCAGGTGAGGCATCATAATTCAAGAAAGATGAAACAAATTTCCACAGGCTTTCTTGCCTGTGGAAATTGTTTATAGGGCGATAAAAAGCAGCCCGGAAAGGTATCTGTTATGAAAAAACCTTTATCAGAAAGATTTTCCAAAGGTCTGAAACAATGGTTGGCCGTTTTGCCCTTCCTTGCAGTGGGAATGACCTTATTTATTGTCTTTGTATTATATCCACAAATTAAGAATATTTATATTGCACTAACAAATTATAGCATTATGCCAGGTTCGGAAAATACATTTGTTGGAATAAGTAATTTTGCTAAAATGTTCAAAGATATTTCAACAAAAGGATCTGATGCCTATTTTTTCTGGATTGCATTTCGAAATAATATTTTAGCAGTTCTGGTTACTGTGCCAGGACAGTTGGTTCTTGGCCTGATCGTTGCCGTTTTGATTCATAACCTGAAAACAGGAAAAAATGTATATAAAGTACTCTTATATATTGCAGTTATTTGTGACTGGGTTGTTTTCTGTAATATCATTGATTATATTTTCCAACCGGATGAAGGAAGTCTTGTAAACTACTGTCTGACTACCATCGGAATCTTAAAAGAGCCGGTAGCATGGTTGAAGAATACATGGACAGGAAACTTTGTTATCTGGATCTGCTCAATCTGGAAGGGCTATGGCTGGGTTATGATCATTTACACCGCCGGTCTTCTTGGAATCCCATCAGATCAGTATGAAGCTGCAACGATGGATGGAGCCAATGCGGTTCAGAAATTCTTCCACGTTACACTTCCGGGATTAAGAGGAACTACACTTTATCTACTGATTAATCTGATTAATGGTGCGATGAATATCTTTATTCAGGTATTCCTGTTAACGAAAGGAGATCCGCTCGGAACAACAGATGTAGTTATGGATTATATTTACCGGAGGGCTTTCAACTATTTCGATTTTGGGTATGCGGCCGCTTGTGGTATTGTCATGGGTATTGTTGTATTTGCTATTTCCATGGGACTGAAGAGATTCCTTCGCTATGGTGAAAATCTTTAAGGAGGAGAGCAGTAATGAAGAAAAAGAAAATAATCAGTCAGATCTGTATTCATGTGATTTTAGTAGCGTTGACAGCAATATGTCTTCTTCCTTTTTTGTCAATGATTTCGACTTCATTTATGAAGGTAAAGGGTGTTCTGCCGAACGAGCCAATTTTATTTCCGAATTTTCCACTTTATCTGGAAAACTATGTAAAAGCGTGGACTGCAAACCATTTTCAGACGTACTTTTTCAACACACTATACGTGTCTGTAGTGGGCCTTATCGTAAATCTGTTAATTTCGATCACGATGGCATATTCTTTCTCACGATTCCAGTTTCCAGGAAAGGAGCCTATTTTTAACTTGCTGTTGCTCACAATGATGATTCCGGCACAGCTGGCTATGATCTCCCAGTACACTGTTTTAAACGGATTGAAACTGATTGATACCTATAAAGGAATTTGGCTGCTGTGGGGAGGCACTTGTGTGGCAGGAAACACCTTCTTCTATAGAGGTTTTTTTGAAGCAGTGCCGAAAGAGCTGGAAGAGTCCATGTACCTTGATGGTGCAACTAGGTTTCAGACCTTGTTACATTGCATTATTCCGTTAAGTAAACCGGCAATTGCAACACAGGCAGTATTGGCGTTCAATGGATACTGGTCGAACCTATTTGATATTCTTACCTTTACAAAATCGACAAACAAGAGAACACTTTCCGTTGCACTGCAACTGTTCCGTGGGCAGTATACGACTAACTATGGACTGATGTTTGCTGCCAGTGTTATTGTTATTATTCCGATTATTGTATTGTTTGTTATTTTCCAGAAACAGTTTATGCAGCAGGGCATTACAGACGGTTCCATAAAAGGATAATATCGGATTCTCTGCAAAATTTTAACCTAGAGGTGAAGTATGATTACAACTAGAAAAAAACAGTCGTTTGGTATTGCAGCAGTTGAACTTGGTGCACCGGTTTCGACAGTACCTTCCATTCCGGTGAATTTAAATGAATGGGAACATGCGGTGTTAATGGATACTTTTTACAGCGCAGGCGGAAGAGAGACCGTTTCAAGTACAAACCTACGGATGATGTGGGATCAGAAAAATCTGTATTTGTATCTGATTTGCTATGAAAAAGAGGCAAGGGTTTCCCGTCCGTCCGATGAAAATGTGCTGAAGACAGAATGGATGCTTCGCAAAGATAAGATAGAAATTGCATTGAGCAGCGGAAATTTTGGAGAGCGAGACTACGCAGTATTTTGTGCAGACACAGAGAAACAGGCGGGAGCCAGGACGGAAAAGGGAATGACCTATTTCGGTGGCGATAAAGCAATTTTAAATGATTACTTTACCGAAAAAAATGATGCGGTAAAAACAGAAATCCCATCATGGAAATATACATGCAAAATTGCTGTAGAAAAAAACTGTTGGCGTGTCATGTTTGGAATTCCATGGGAGCTGTTCGGTGGATTTCCGGAAAAATATTTTAAGTTTCAGGTTTACCGGAAAAAGAATCAGACCAGTGAAGTTTTGGCTTTAAATCCGTTGGATTTAAATGCAAATTACGAGTCCAGATTTGATTTTGATCCGGAAAGCTTTATTGAGTGCACACCTGGAGGAACACCGCAGGTTATCTATTCCAACAGTGCTTGCGTGATCCTACCGGATGGAACGATGCATTGGCAGCGGCCGGCGACACTGGAATGGCCATCTATAAATGAGCGGGCTGAGATTCTGCATCTGCAGAAATCGCTGACGCCGACAACACCGGATGAATTGCCAGATCGGATTATAACCGTACAAAGATGGCAGGATGTGTTAATGTTGGAAGGAATGGATTTCTTCCCAAATGCAAGATGTGAAAACTCTTTTGATAAAGTGGATCCTTGGGTACAGAGACGTCTCTGCAACGAAGCACTTCGAAAAGGAGATACTGCGACAGCCTGCAGAGAACTGGATGTCTTGATTGGCTATTTCCGAACGCTCACGGCATGGTGGTATGCAGATCACACACTTGGAGATGCAGACGAAGACAACTGGATTGGATTCACACATCTGAAATCTGTTTCAGATCAGGGGAATCAGATTGTATTAAAGTATGAATATGGTTTGAACACCTGCGATGCCGTATTGATTCCACAGAATCGTGGTTTTCGCTTTTATACAAGAGAAAAAGGAGATTTTGACAGCGAAGCAGTTTCATATACATTTTCAGAAATAGAGGGAGAATATCAGATCAAAACAGCACATTCTGTGATTGTGATTACAGCGGGAGATGATTGGAAAATCTGTGCAGATGAAAAATTTGTATTGGATGCAGATAACTTCAAGCTCTATGATTATGCAGGAAGCAAAGGTTTCGATGTGTGCCAACCACTTCTGGAAAGAGAAATGGTGTATGGATTCGGTGAACGATTTGATGCCGTAAACCAGAGAGGTCGGGTACTTTCTTTGTGGCACAGAGATGCATTTGAAGGTTGTAATTGTTCTATTGGAAATCAGTCCTACAAAAATGTATCATTTTTACACTCTACAAAAGGTTACTCTTTGTTTATTAACAGTTTTTACAGAATTAGAGCAGATATTGGAAGAGTCAGTAAAGGGCTTCGAATCACAACAGCAGGACCCAAAGCAGATATTTATGTTTTTACGGGAAGCGTCTTAGAAAACATGGAGGAATATACAGCCTTAACCGGAAAACCGCTGCTTCCGCCTGCGTGGGTGTTTGAACCGTGGGCCGGCGGTGGGGTAGGCAGATGGATGGACGGACCGACGCACGATGTAATCCAGGAGATGGAAGGTGTTGTACGGAAGTTTAAAAATCTTGATATCCCACATTCTGGCCTGTATGCAGAGGGTGCTGGTTGGAAATGGGAAGACCATTACAACAAAGAAGAAATTTATAAGATTGCTGCGTTTACAAAACAACAGAAGATGCGGGTTTTTTCGTGGCAGTTTTCACATCTGGATATGGAGCAGGCAAAGGAACTTCTGCCGAACTGTGCGGAAGAAGATCTGCCAATTACAAGAACGCCGGGTTATCGTGGAGAAAAAGTTCTTCCATGTGCTATTGATTTTTCACATCCAAGAGCAGAGGAACTTCTGGAAAATCAATGGCATGATCGAATGGATGCAGGTTTTGATGGAACTATGGTGGATTTTGGAGAAATTATTCCAGATGAAGCAGTGTTTTACGATGGTCGTACGGGAGATGAAATGCACAACGCTTACGCGCTGGATTATACAAAAGCGTATCGAAAACTCTTTGAAAAATATAAAGGAGAAGATCACGTGCTGTTTTCAAGATCTGCGGCAGCGGGTGTTCAAAAGTATTCCTGCCAGTTTGGTGGAGACCAGCTTTCAAGCTTTAGAGGCCTGACTTATGCAATGAATGGAGGTCTGACACTGGCGGCTTCCGGTTTTCCATTCTGGGGTGTTGATGCAGGAGGTTATTCAGGATTTGCAGACGAAGAAACGTATCTCCGTTGGACGGAATTTGCAGCCTTCTCACCGATTATGCGTTTCCATGGAGTGACCCCAAGAGAGCCGTGGGTTTACAGTCGATATGCAGTGTCTGTTTATAAATTTTATGCATGGCTAAGAGAAAATCTTCTGAAATATTCGGTTCATACAGCGGAAGAGGCACATAAAACAGGCATACCAATGATGAGACCGTTGCCAATAGTATTTCCTAATGATAAAGAGGCTGTCTATTGGGAAGATGAATATTTTTATGGTTCAGATCTGTTAGTTGCTCCGGTTCATCAAGAAGGGGAAAAGAGGAGAATTTATTTCCCATCAGGAAGATGGATCAATTTATTGGATTTCAGAAAGATGGTTGGTGGAAACCGAATTTTTCAGGTGGATGTTCCAATTGACAAAATTCCTGTTTATATTCGGGAAGGAGCGTGCATTCTGTCTGTTATGAATGGAGAATTGCAGCTTGGACAAAGCATGACATATGAAAAAAAGAATACAGTTCTTATGAGCCGAGCTTTAAATGAAACTTCAGGCAAACGGTATGCAGATGGAAAAGAAATTGAATACAATATTTTGGGCAAAACGGGTGAAGATTTCTTTATGCTTCGCCATGCATCTGAGACAGAATTTATTGTTCTCCTTGGTTTTGACAGAAAGCCAGAAAGTCTGGAGTTGAATGGGATTTCTCTTCCAGAAGGTGCATCCTTGAATGCGTTGAATTATGGTTCCGGTTGGTATTGGAGAGAGGATACAGCAGTTATTGTCAGTGTTCCGAAATTGGAAAAAACAGAAATTCATGTAATTCACAAAGAACAATAGTATCAAAATGACGAAGTGATCCCCGCGAAGATTCTTGAGAAAAAGTCCCGTCTTCGGTTTAATTTCGAAGATGGGGCTTTCTCAAAAACAAACGAAACATTTCATGGAAAGAGAGGGTGGAAGATGGAAAATACAGGGTTTTATGTAATACCTAATAAAACGCAGTATGAAATTGGGGAAAGAGTCTGGCTGGAAATAAAAAAAACAGGGCCGACGAAAGCAAATCACGTGATAGTTTCGTTGTTTACGTATCAGGGAGAAAATCTGAAAATGGAATGTACCCTGGAACAAGGAGTGTATATTCCACTTGCGGAAAGCATTTCAGAAAAAACGGGTGGATATCTGGTAAAAATAGAATTCTTTCAAAAGACTGAAAAACTAGGGAGCTGTTACACGGCATTTGATGTTGTGAATTGCTGGACAGAAGCTCCAAGATATGGATTTCTTAGCAGTTTTTCTGAGGAAGATAAACAAAAAGAAGAGTATCAGGAATTTTTCAGGGAAATGCACTTAAATGTGATTCAGTTTTATGACTGGATGTACCACCATGATGAGTTTTATCCGGAGAGTGATATTTACACAGATATCATGGGAAGAAAAGGTTCGATGACTGCTGTTGCGAAAAAAATCGAAGGAGTGCACGCTTGCGGTGCCAAGGCAATAGCATATGGCGCTGTTTACGGTGCAGAATCATTTCAGAAAGAACATCCGGAATGCAGCTATCGGTACGATAATGGAGAACCAATGATTTTCATTGACAAAATATGGTTGATGGATATTCACAGGGGAACGGCGTGGAGAAAACGGATTTTACAGGAATATGGAAAAGCGCTGGAAAAAGGTTTTGATGGCGTACATATGGATCAATACGGAGATCCGAAAGAGGCATTAATTCTGGAAAATGGAAAATATGTCATTCGAGATCTGGCAGATGATTTTGGTGATTTGATCAATGAAACAAAAGAAAAATACCCGGAAAAACAACTCATTTTTAATGCAGTAAATAACTGGCCGGTAGATTCGGTAAAAAAGAGTCGCGAAGATTGTATTTATATAGAGGTCTGGTCGCCGAATGATACTTATAGAGATCTATATCGTTTGATTGCGCATGCTCGGGAAACAAAAGATGAGAAGAGGGTGATTCTGGCAGCGTATTTGAATCCGTTTAAAACAGAACCAGAAAGAAATCTGAAGGGATCTACAGCGCAGCTTGCAATGGCAACAATTTTCGCTTCTGGCGGATACCATCTTCTATTGGGCGAGGAAGGAAGTGTTCTGACAGAGGCATATTATCCGGACAACTGCAGAATTGGGGAACATTCGTTCCGAAAAACATTGAAAAAATATTATGATTTTATTACCGCGTACGGCGGACTTTTATTTCCGGAAAATTGGACGGATCTGACGATGCAGTATGCAGGAGGAATCAACTCAGAATTTATATTCGAAAATGTTGATTGGTCACCGTATCCGGAAGCAGGAAAGGTATGGATTCAAATTTATAAGAGAGGACGAGAATTTTCAATACGATGTGTGAATTTTACGGGAATTTCGGACATGAACTGGAATAGAACACATGAGGAATTCCCACAGCGTGTAGAAAAGATAAAAGTGAAGGCAAAACTTCCGGGAGAAAAGAAACAAATATACGTTGTGACACCGGACGGTGAAATTCAGGAGCCAGAAGAAGTGTATTATAAAGTAAAACTAGGGGATGATCAAAGACAGGAAATTACATTTGAATTGGACAAATTATTGGTGTTTTCTGTTATATATCTGCGTTTGGAATAGGATTCTGAGCGTAGGTAAAAAAATAGGAGGGTTTTTACATGAGATTGAAATTAGATAAAAGAACAGGACCCCTTTACTGGTGTACCTATGAGAAACAGTTTACTGAAAATACTTTTATGCCAGAAGAACGGTTCAAAGAAAATATTGATTGGGTAGCAAAGGAATTTGTTCCATATGGATACGAGATGGTATGCACAGATGGATGGATCGAGGATTCTTTCTGCATCAATGAAAATGGATATCTAACTCGTCATCATGATTCATGGAAACATGATTGGAAATATTGGGCAGACTATCTGAATGAGAGAGGAATGGCTCTCGGCGTTTACTACAATCCGACCTGGATCAGCCCGGCAGCGGTAAAGAACAAAGAAATTTTGGTCAAAGGAACAAATATTCCGGTGCGGGAAATTACAGATTTGTCGTATGTTTATAATGGAGAAAATGAGAAAAAAATAACGGGGGATCGTTTTTCTTATCCAAATGGAGAAGATCGAGCATTGTATTGGGTGGATGTAGATCGTTCTGGAGCAAAAGAGTATGTGCAAGGATATGTAAAGTATTTTATTGACTGCCATGTAGCTTTTTTACGAATTGATTTTCTTTCCTGGTACGAAGATGGAATGGATAAAGGAAAGCAGATTGGCAGAAATCATGGATCAGCAAATTACCGAAAAGTTCTCGAATGGATCAAGGAAGCAGCAGGGGATCAGATAATGATCAGTCTTGTTATGCCGCATTTGAAAAACAATGGTGAGAATGAGTTTGGCATGGGACAGATGGCGCGTATTAACGAAGACTCCGGTACGGGAGGCTGGGATACTTTTAGTGATCGAAACAGAGGACTGCATTTTGATTATTGGTCTCAGTGCACGACAGCATTTGAAGGCCTGATTTACTGGTCAAAAATTTTTGCTGACCACAACATGATCATGGATGCGGATATGCTTCGCCTGAATACCTTTGCAAATGATGAGGAGTGCAAATCGGCTGTATCGCTGGAACTGATTGCGGGAGCGCCGCTGGATATCGCAGATCAGTATGATACGATCAAAGATCGGGCATGGATTTATCAGAATGAGGAACTTCTTGCGTTGAATAAAAAAGAAATTTTATCCTTCCCATTATCAACGGATACCAAAAATCCGGACAGTACCATCTGGATTGGAAAAGAAGCAACAGGAGAGATTATTCTTTCCGTATTTAATAGAGATGCAGAAGAAAAAGAAGTAGAGATTGATTTTAAACAAGTGTTGTTGTGCAGAGCTGCCAGTGTCAGGGATCTTTGGATGCATGAAGATCTCGGAGAAATGAAGAGCTTTCATACCATGCTTCCGCCACATGGATGCCGGGTACTGAAACTTTCGGAAAGGAGTTAGTATGAATCTGGCTGCTTTTTATCACAGCGGGATGTACCCGGAAATTTATGCACCGGATCGGTTTCATCTGAGATTTTCTTTCCGGGCCGCAAGTGGGGACATAGAAACGTGTACCTTGGTTTATTTTCATAAAAATCACAGAGACGAAACAACGAAAGAAGAAAGGATGTCAGAGCAGTACCACTTAGGAACATCGGTTGTCTATGTGGCAGTGGTTTCTTTTCAAAAGCCGGCGAGATATCTTCAGTATTATTTTCGAGTGACGGGAAAAGACGGGGATACGCGCTGGTATAATGCGTGGGGCACAGTCGAAAAATGTCCGGATTCCGGTTTTTTCGAATATGCATATGCCAATAAGTGTTTTGTGGAGTATATGCCACCCAAATGGAGTCAGGGAACGATTTACTATCAGATATTTCCAGAGCGTTTCCGCAAAGAAAATCCGTTTTATGCGCCGGAGAACTGTGTGGCGTGGGGAAGTAAACCGACAGCTTCCAACTTTATGGGTGGAAATTTGAATGGAATCCGAAAATCGCTTGGCTATCTGGCAGAACTTGGAGTGGAATGCATTTATTTGAACCCAGTGTTTGCGTCTCCCTCAAACCATAAATATGACACGACGGACTATTATAAAGTAGATCCTCATTTTGGAAGCAATGAGGATTTGCGAATTTTGGTCAAAGAAGCACATGAAAAACATATAAGGGTTATTTTAGACGCTGTGTTTAACCATACTGGAACAGATTTTTTTGCATTTGCTGATCTTTTAAAAAAGCAAGAAAAATCAGAGTATCAGAGCTGGTATCATATTACTCGTTTTCCGGTAAGGGAAGAGGCAGACTGTTATGAATGTTTTTTTGGATTTGCTGGCATGCCAAAACTGAATACAGGAAACGAGAAGGTACAGGAGTATCTTTTGAATGTACTGGAATACTGGGTACGGGAAGTACAAGTGGATGGATATCGCTTTGATGTGATTGATGAAATTGATGAGAATTTTGTTCTCAAAATCAGAGATCGACTCAAACGCTTGAACCCGGAACTTGTTCTGATTGGTGAAACATGGGCAGAGGGAAAACGACTGCTGAACGGATGTGAAATGGACAGTATTATGAATTATTCTTTCCGCCAGGCAATGCTGGACTTTTTTGCAGAACGGAGTATTAACGCCGAAACATTTGGCCATCGGTTGGAAACTGCATTGTCGCGACATCCTGATGAAACTAATATGGCTATGTTTAATGCATTGGACACACATGATACCAAGCGTTTTATCAACAGTTGTAGTCATCGGTTAGATTCCTTTAAACTTGGTGTTGTTGTGCAGATGATGTTTCCGGGTTCGCCGTCCATTTATTATGGGGACGAAGTAGAAATCGACGGAGAAAATGATCCGGACTGTCGAAAGTGTATGACGTGGCAAGAAAATCCGGAAGAAAAAGAGAGTTTTCGTTTTTATCAGAAACTGATTCAGTTTCGAAAAAAACATTCTGCCATACGAAACGGTTCGTTCACAACGGTTTTGGCGGATGAACGTGTATATGGTTTTGCGCGTGAAAATGAAAAGGAGATAATAGAAATTTTTGTAAATGACGGTGATAGCGCAGCAGAGATTACAGTCGAAAACGCTAGATCAATTTTGATTCCAAAGGGAAATTTTTACATTGTGTGCAGAAAAAATGGAGAAATAATAGAAGAAATCTGCAGTTGAAAAAACTGCGGGAAAGGAGTTCTTTATGGGGAAACTGAAATTTGGGGTTTCATCAATTGTTCTGGGAAAAGAACAGAAAACAGAGAATCTGAGATATGATTCTGTGGAGTGGGGAGAAGCGACTACGATACAGGATTTTTTCCGCGCGGGGGGAAATACGTCCTCTGTTACACCAACAAGATGTAAGTTTCTGTATACAGCAGAAAAACTGTTTGTTTTGTTTGAAAACATGGAAGAAAAAGCTCATCATATCTTGAAAGAGGAAAATACCGTTACAGAGTTAACAGTAAAACGAAAAGATCAAGTAGAAGTTGCACTTTCAGGAAAAGAGTTTTCAAGAAGAGATTTTGCGGTTTTCACAGCAAAACGGGATGGCAGCAACAGTGCTTTTGTAGAAAAAGGAATGACATATCTTAGCGGAGATCAGGCATATCTGGGAGAGGGAAAAGACCAGGGAGAAAAAACGGCGATTTCGAAAGAGCAGTATTCTGTAACAGTAGACATTCTGCAGGACAGATGGTACGCTTTATTTGCAATACCGTGGATGCTTTTTGGCGGAAAGCCGGAGAAAGAGAAGTCTTTTGATCTTCAAGTCTATCGAAAAAAACATCAGTCAAGTGAAGTTCTCTGCCCAACACCATTAGATCTGAATGTGAATTATTCGGATCGATTTGAATATGATCCAGAGACTTTTCTTGAGGTATCTTTTGGAGAAAAGGGGGAAACGAAAACGGAGAACGGCATTGTATTTGTCATGCCGTCCGGAATTTGCCACTGGCAGAGACCAGGAGTGTTGGAAAAAACTAGTACGGAAGAACGGAAGGAAATTTATCAGCTACAAAAGAGTGTAGAACCAACAACGAGAGAAAATCTGACAGATAGAATCCGAATTGCACAGCGCTGGCAGGACAGTCTGACATTGGAGGGTTTTGACTTTTTCTTTAACCAGGAAGTTGCAAATCCATGGAAGCCTATGGACCCATGGGTAGAAAAGCGTTTAGTGAATGAGCGGTTAAGAGAAAACCGATGGGAGGAAGCAGCTGCTGAGCTGGATCGTTATCTTACGTTTTTAAGAACTTGCAGTGCATGGTGGTATGCGGATCACAGCTTTGGAAACCAGGATCTGGAAAAATGGACATCATGTAGTGAAATTGGACATGTTCTGGAAACAAAAGATCATGTAACGATTTGTGTTGAATCAAAAGAGAGAACATGGGAGCTCATGATTTATCCTGTGGTCGGTGGTTTCCGAATGATCTCTGGAAAGAAAGGCTTCTTTGATGGACAGCCGGAAGCATTTTCTGTGGAAGAATCCGAGCATGCATATATAATCAGAAGCAAAGAGCATGAGATGATACTCCAGAAAGAAACACTGGAAATTTCTATTGATAGAAAAGCAATTACAAATCTGAAAAATATTTCGTTTATATTTGAAAAGGAAAGTGTTTCGGCTTCGCGAATTCAATTTTCAATTCATGAAAACAGCGCCATTTATGGATTTGGAGAGCGTTTTGACAGCGTGAATCAGTATGGAAAAACCGTTGCGCTGTGGCAGAGAGATGCTTGTGAGGGATGTCTTGCATCCATTGGAAATCAGGCGTATAAAAATATTCCGTTGGTACATACAAGTGACGGTTTCAGCTTTTTTGCAAATACTTCGTATCGGATGCGGATGGATGTGGGAGATGCTGTGCAAGACTATCTTTCGGTGGAAGCACTTGGAGATGTTTTTGATTTTTATATTTGGAGCGGAACACCACGTGAGGCGATGACTGCTTACGGAACGCTCACAGGGCTTCCGATTTTCCCACCGGAATGGGTATTTGAACCATGGGCTGGCGGTGGCGGCGGAAGATGGAGAAACGGTCCGTTACAGGATATTGCGCTGGAGCAGATGGCGGCAATGAAAAAATTCCATGAACTCGATATTCCGCATTCCGGCTTTTATGCAGAAGGAGCAGGAGCTACCTTTTATGGAGAATATAAAAAAGAGGAATTATACAAAGTTGTATCGTTTGGAGAACGTCATGGATTCAAGGTGTTTTCCTGGCAGTTCCCTAATATGACGCAGGAATTGGCGCAGGAATTGTTGCCGGAATGCCCGAAGGAGGAGCTTCCGATTACGAGAAATAAAAATGATGAGGAAGAAAAACTTCCGGTGTATATCGATTTCTCTCATCCGCGTGCGAAAGAGCTTCTGGCAGCACAGTGGAAGGATCGTCTGGATGCAGGTATTCGTGGAAGTATGGTTGACTTTGGAGATGTTGTACCGGACGAGGCAGTTTTTTATGATGGAAGACGCGGCGATGAGATGCATAACGCGTATGCCTATCAGTATGCGAAAAATTATAGAGAGTTATTTGAACAAAAATATGGAGATGACCATGTTCTTTATACAAGAGGCGCTGCACCCGGATCTCAACACTTTGCGTGTCAGTTCGGCGGGGATCAGCTGACCAGTTTCCAGGGACTGAAATATGCGATTGCAGGAGGCCTTTCTGCAGCTGCTTCTGGACTTCCATTCTGGGGTGTTGATGCGGGAGGTTATGATGGATTCCCAGATCAGGAAACATATCTCCGGTGGACAGAGTATGCTGCATTTTGTCCATTGATGCGTTTCCATGGAACGGAGCCGAGAGAGCCGTGGGAATACGATGCTTTTACAGTGAAAGTTTATCGTTATTATACGTGGCTGCGGGAAAATCTTCGTCCATATATTGTAAGTGTAGCAGCAGAAGCTCACAAACTGGGAATACCGATGATGCGTCCGCTTGCGATGATGTATCCAGAAGATCAGGAAGCAACAAAGGTGTGGGACGAATATCTTTTCGGAGAAGATCTTCTGGTTGCGCCGGTTTCTGATGAAACAGAAGAGCGGGAAATCTATTTTCCTGAGGGACGGTGGATTAGTCTGTGGAATTTAAATGATGAAATTTCCGGTCCGGTGCAGAGGAGCGTTGAGGTGCCAATTGATAAAATACCGGTGTACGTTCGAGAAGGAAGTTTTCTTCCACTTCGACTGAATGAGAATCTGAAACTTGGAGAAAGCATGAGCGAATCGGAAACAGAAATGATTTTGGCTGTGGTGCCGCAGAATGACAGCATCGTAAAAGAAACACTGTATGAGAGATCCGGTGCCAAAACATGTTGTGGCATGGAAAAAAATGGCGAAACTATACAGCTCCAAATTTCAGGAAAAACAGTAGAGCTTTATGTAATGCTGGCGGGAATTCATTGGAAAAATACAGAAGCTATCGTAAACGGAAGAACATTAACAAAAGTGACTGCGAGAGAAGGTCTGTATTTCACGGAAGGTTATCTGGAGTTGGAAGAGGGTATCCTGGTGAAAATTAATCCATCTGCCGAATCGGTGATAAAAATACAAAAAAAATAAGATAAACATTAAGGAAAATCTGATAAACAGTAGGGTGAGAACAGAACATATAAGTCGCTGATTTGAAATCAGAACCCCTTTGTTTGGGATACATCAAGCCTTTTCAGACACGCTCTAATGAAAAGCAAATTTTAAATTGTAAAAAGTAACAGGTTTTTCCAAGGTATCTTAATAATTATGAAAAGGGCTGAACAGTCACACTGTACAGCCCTTTTCGATTATTAAAAATTTACCGCTCTTTCTTCATCTCAAACACCAGCGCAATCGGTGCGGAGCCTCGTCTGAATCCTGCCGGGACGGTCATACAAATGCCGCCTTCGACTTCTTTGAATGCAACATTTTCTCCGTTTTCCACCATACAGATCTCCGAAATCTTCGCCTCGGTATACGGTACGAAAATTTCTGCCTCTACCGATTCCTGTACCGTCGGATATAACCGGAATACATAGACAGAATCACCTTTCTGTGTGAACGAAAGGGTTCCGCTCTGGTACGGCGCGCAGACGCGGGTTCCGTAGATAGCATCGCCGAAAGTTTTCATCCACTGGCCAAAACCGTTCAGGCTGTCCCAGGCATCGACCGGGATGCGGCCGTCTGGCTGTGGGCTGACGTTCAGTGCCATGTTGCCGCCTTTGGCAACGATGTTGACAAGCATGCCGACAAGCTCACGCGGAGATTTATAATGGTCGCCGTATTCGTACGTAAAGTCAACGCCGAGGGTAAGGCAGCTTTCCCACGGAACGTTCAGCGGTTCTTCCGGAATGCAGAGCTCCGGTGTCACGTAGTTTTCGTAAGCACCGCCGATTGTACGGTCAACGGAGAGAATCCACGGCTGAATCTTACGTGCTTCCTCAACGATCTTTCCAAGCTCAATATCCTGGCCGTTGCTCTCAGAGACCCAGCCCGCGTCGAACCAGAGAATATCCAGCTTACCGTAATTCTCACAGAGCTCCAGAACCTGATTTTTTGTATATTCTTTAAAACGGTTCCACACCTTGGGATATTCCTTCGGATCGTAGGAAGGTCCGCGGGATGTCAGACCATCTTTTCTCAGATCTTCATTCCAGTAGTCCGGGCAGTGCCAGTCGGCTTTGGAAAAATAAGCACCGATGCCGATGCCTTTTGCACGGAATGCATCAAACATGGATTTTACGATATCCGCATTTTTATGTTCATGGAACGGGCAGTCCTCTGCAGTTGTTTTATAATCTGTATATTTGGTGTCCCAGAGGCAGAATCCGTCGTGATGCTTTGTGGTCAGAAGAAGATAACGGAATCCGCAGTCCTCTGCCATCTGCGCCCATTCCTCCGGCTGAAAGCGGACCGGATTAAACGAACGATTCAGGCCGAAATACTGTTTTTTAAAGGTTTCGCCGTCCGTCCAGTTTACCTGGTGGCGGGACCAGTCTGAATCCTTGTCGCTTAATGCCCAGGAGGCAACCATGCCGGGCTGGCAGTACAATCCAAAATGCATCATCAGCGCAAGCTTCTGATCCCGGAACCATTCGAGCTGCTGCAGAACAGCCGGATCGGTCGGACACACATACGTTTCAGCGGCGCTGTAGTTGTGGACACCTTGGGAAACAATTTCCTGTTCTGGATCAGAGGGCGCTTCATTGCCCAGGATATCGATGATCGGTTCCGTTGTTCTGTTTTGATCTTCGTGTTCTAAGTTCTCTGTGCTCATAAGAGAGTCTCCTTCTCGTCAAGATGAAATTCACACCAATACTCGAAAATACAGCCAGAACCCGTTAAAGAGCCGGTTTTGGCACTAAAATAAGAAAGAATCCTGCCCGGAGGGCTTTTTTCTGTAGAAAAAACCGCGGCGACCCGATGACGTGCAGGCGGCCGCGGATCGGACAGGAATCCTGTCCTCGAGATAGTGTGTGTACGGACTCCCGACACCGGGATATCCGTCTGTGTTGTCTATAGAATACCATATAAATGTTAAAAAGTCACCCTTTAAATTTAAACAAAATGTTCATAAAAAATCGGTAAAAGTGAACAAAAAGGATCATAAAAAAATCCCAAAAAATAACCCCCACGGGGGCTTGCAGGACGAATTTTAGCGTAGTAAAGTAAAAAAAGAAAAAAACAGAAACCAAAAAGGAGGAGAACATTATGCATATGGCTGATGCGCTGGTTGCGCCTGCAGTGGCTGCAACAATGTATGTCTGTTCCGGCGGAGTAGCTGGCTTTTCTGTAAAAAAAGTACGCCTGGAGAGCGACCCGAAAAAGATCCCAGTGATGGGAGTGATGGGTGCGTTTGTCTTTGCGGCGCAGATGATTAACTTTACAATTCCGGGCACAGGCTCGAGTGGTCATCTCTGCGGCGGTATGATGCTGACCGCGTTGCTCGGACCGTATGCCGCGTTTTTAACAATGATCGGTGTGCTGCTGATCCAGTGTCTGCTGTTTGCGGACGGCGGTCTTCTGGCGCTCGGGTGCAACATCTGGAATATGGCGTTTTATGGGTGCTTTCTCGGTTATTTCCTGTTCTGGCGTCCGATGATGAAAAAGGGAATGTCGCGCGGAAAGATTGTAGGTGCTTCCATCCTTGGGTGCGTGGTGACGCTGCAGCTTGGCGCTTTTAGTGTGGCACTGGAAACACTTGCATCCGGCATAACGGATCTGCCGTTTTCGGTATTTGTGGCAACAATGCAGCCGATTCATCTCGTGATTGGTCTTGTAGAAGGCCTGATTACAGCGGCCGTTCTGCTGTTCGTCTATGAAGCCCGCCCGGAGATGCTTTCGTGCAGCGAAGAAAGGGCAAAGAGCCGATTTTCTTTCAAGAAGACAATTGCGATCTTAGGAATCGCAGCACTGGTGATCGGCGGAGCCGTTTCTCTTGCGGCATCCTCCAATCCGGATGGACTTGAGTGGTCTATGGAGCGTCTGACTGGTTCGACGGAACTGGAAAACGACGGAACCGGCGCACATGCAGCGGCGGAAGAAATTCAGGAAAAAACGGCACTTCTGCCGGACTATGGATTTAAAAATTCCGATTCCACGTTTGGAACCAGCTTTTCCGGAATTGCGGGATCCGCAGTTGTTCTTATTGTCTGTGTCGGTGCATGCTATGCATTCCGTTTCTTTAAAAAGAAAAAGTCATAAGCTGCACGGAACAGGAGAAAGAAATGAATAAACTTGGCAATGCACTATATGAAATCCATCATATGGATATGCTTGCGGCGAAGGACCAGTGGGTGAACAGGCTTCATCCACTGGTTAAACTTGTTTTAACGATTGTTTTTCTGACCGTAACCATGTCCTTTCAAAAATACGATCTGACCGGCCTGCTGCGCATGGGAATTTATCCGATTGTACTCTTTATCGTCGGCGAAATTTCATTCTGCGACAGTATCCGGCGGCTTCGGATTGTTCTGCCACTTGTCTGCTTTGTGGGGCTGTTTAATCCGATTTTTGACCGTCAGGTAATCGGGTATATTGGTACCGTTCCGCTGACAGCAGGGATGCTTTCCATGGTGACGCTGATGATCAAAGGCATTTACAGCGTACTGGCGGCATATCTTCTGATTGCGACAACATCCATCGAAAAAATCTGTTATGCACTGCGTCTGCTTCACATCCCTGCCATTCTGGTGACACAGGTGCTGCTGACGTACCGCTATGTTACAGTGCTTCTCGAGGAGGCAAACCGCATGACCCAGGCGTACAGTCTGCGCGCGCCGAATCAGAAGGGTGTTCATTTCAAGGTATGGGGAACACTGGCCGGCCAGCTGCTTCTGCGCAGCATGGACCGCGCAAATGAGGTGTATGAAAGCATGACTTTGCGCGGCTATCGGGGAGAATTTTACTATACAGCGAAGGAGCCGTGCAAAGCGAAGGACTGGCTGTATCTGGGCGTGTGGCTTGCACTTTTTGCCGTGCTGAAGGTAACGGGATGAAATGCTGCGTGGGGAGACATCTATTTGCAACGAGTCGGAAGATGTAGAAAAGCAACCCGGTGCAGTGGCCTGCACGCGGAAGAGGAAAGAATTGTCGGGAGATATCAAAAATGAGCCATATTCACATCAATTTTGAACATGTTAATTATTCTTACGAAAAAACAGTCCCGATTCTGCAGGACATCACATTTACCGCACACGAAAATGACAGCATCGGGCTGATTGGAGCGAACGGTGTCGGGAAATCCACGCTGCTGAAATTGCTGGTCGGGCTAAATCCGGACTATGAGGGCAGCATTCGTGTGGAGGAGATGCCGGTTGTGAAGGAGATGCTTCCGAAAGTGCGCGAGAAAATCGGATATGTCTTCCAGGATTCCGACAGTCAGCTTTTCATGTCGACGGTATTTGAGGATGTTGCATTTGCTCCGCGAAATTACGGGCTGCCGGAGGAAGAGGTGGAAAAACGTGTAAACCATGCACTGAAACAGATTCACATCGAGCATCTGCGGGACAAACAAATTTACAAAATGTCGGGCGGAGAAAAAAAGATGGCATCGATCGCGACGATTCTCGCTATGACACCGGATATTATCCTGATGGACGAGCCATCGATTGCACTCGATCCCAGAAACCGCAGATCACTGATCCACATTCTGAACGATTTTGAACATCTGAAAATCATCGCATCGCACGATCTCGACATGATTCTGGAAACGTGCAGTCGCGTGATTCTGATGTCCGGCGGGTGCATTGTCTGCGATGGAGATGCAAAAGAAATTTTGACGAACCAGGAACTTCTCGAGGAAAATGGACTGGAACTGCCGTTCTGCCTGCAGAAGCCGGTGTGGTAGAAAAGGCCGAAAAAAACAAAAGAAAACAACACCCGGGGATATCTGAAATCAAAAAATCAGATATTCCCGGTTGTTGTTTTTAAAAAGAATCCGAAGGTCGAATCGGGATTCGGATTTCTGTTACAAATTTTTCTGGATCGCTTGTCATTCCGTTGTCAATTAAGGTGATTTCCTGCGATCGTCTGTCATAAAGATATCTCCAAAGAAAATTTATACAGCAGTACGAATCGGTTTCTTCTTTAAGTACCGAAACACCAGCAGGCAGAGGATAATAGAGGTCAGAGATCCACATGCCGTTGTAATGCCCATCGGGAACAGCGTGTCCGGGAACCAGATGGAAGTCAGATACACACCGGGGATTCTAACAAGCAGAATGGCAATGATATTGTGCAGGAAGGAAAATTCCGACCGTCCGCAGGCACAGAAATAGCCGCTGAAGGTGAAGTGGACTCCAGCAAAAATGCAGTCCCAGATATAACCGCGGATATACTGACCGCCGAGGCGTGCAACCTCCGCATCTGTTGTGAAAAGACCGACCACAGGAACGGAAATAAACTGAATCGTAATAACGACGATCAGTCCGAAAACGACAGTAATCAGTGCAGCACACCACATGGTCTGTTCGGCACGCTTCTGCTTTCCAGCACCGATGTTCTGCGCGCCGAGCGCCGAAACAGTGGAAAGCATGGAAGATGGAATCAGGAACAGGAAGCTGATGATTTTCTCTACAATACCGACTGCAGCCGCTGCTTCCAGACCGCGCCGGTTAGCGATGATGGTAATGATGATAAAGGCGATCTGAATAAAACCATCCTGCAGGGCGATCGGAACACCGATTTTAAGAATCTGTCCCATCACAGCTGTCTGAGGGGAGAGATCCGACCGGGTAAGACGGATGCCGGTATCACGTTTGCGGATCGCAATCAGTGCCAGAATGACGCTGAGTGTCTGGGAAAGCGTGGTTCCAAGCGCGGCACCGGATGGACCAAGATGCAGGGCGCCCATAAAGAGATAGTCGAGTGCGATATTGGCCGCACATGCGACTGCGATGAAGTACATCGGGCTTTTCGAATCACCAAGTCCACGGAAGATGGAACTGATGATATTATACGCGGTGATGAATGGAATACCAATGAAACAGATCGTCAGATAAGCGACGGTGCCGGAAACGGCTTCGGATGGTGTGGACATCACAAGTACGATCGGCTTTACCAGAAGAAGCAGGATTACCATCAGCACGACGGAAACACCGAGAAATAAAGTGATGGTATTTCCTGTGCAGCGTGATGCCTGCTTTTTATCTTTTGCGCCGACGGCCTGCGCGATGCTGACAGTCGTTCCCATGGCAAGTCCCACGATGATAACGGTAATCATATGCATAACCTGACTGCCGATGGAAACGGCTGTTGTACCGGCCGCACCGTCAAACTGACCGATGATGAAAAGATCTGCCATGCCGTAGAGCGTCTGCAGAAAATACGATAAGAGATAAGGCAGCGAAAAATAGAAAATATTTTTCCAGATACTGCCGGTTGTTAAGTTTCGTTCCATGATAGGGAAACCTCCTGTTGTAGAATGTTACGATTATAGTAAACCCTACAATAATTATAGAGTCAAGAATATAATTTTCTGCACTTTATAAAAATACTTTAGATTTATAAGTTCGAACGTTTTCCGTGTACACTCCTTGACAAATGTTCAAAAAAGAACTATTATACAAAAAAGTTCAAAATAGAACAAATAAGAATATCAAGTTAAAAAAGAAGGTGAAAAAGTATGTTTGATGAACAATGGCAATTTGCAGTGGAGGTAGAACGAAAATACAACCAGTACCGAAAAAAGGTCATGGTGCGTTATGATCTGTCAGCTGCGGAAGTGGATGTTCTGCTGTTTCTTGCGAATAACAGCCAGTTTGATCTTGCAGTGGATATTGTGCGTGTGCGGAAAATGCAGAAATCGCATGTTTCACTGGCAGTGAACAAGCTGTGTGAAAAAGGATACATTCAAAAAGAAACAGATGCGGCGGATCGCAAGAAAGTGCATTTGAAGCTAGAAGAAAGTGCATCAGAAATTATCCGCTTTGGACAGGATTGCCAGAGAGCGTTTGGAGAATCGTTGTTTTCCGGAATTTCCAGAGAAGACAGGGAAGAATTTCTCAGATTATGCGAGCTGATTCGGAGGAACGTGACGGAAAAATAAAAACGCTGAAAGCCAGAGAGAAGAACATAATAGAAAAATAAGACAAAACAAAAACAGAAAGAGGAGGAAAACAGTCATCTGCCCCTAAATGGCAAAGTACAGGAAAAGTGCAACGGATCTAAGCGGATGACAGAAAAACTATGACAATAACACAACTTATCGTATGTATTGTGGCTGGTCTTGGCGCCGGCCTTGGCACGGGACTTGCGGGACTCTCCGCAGCGGCCGTTGTTTCACCGATGCTGATTACCTTTTTACACATGCCGGCTTATCAGGCGATTGGCATTGCGCTGGCATCGGATGTGCTGGCATCAGGAGTAAGTGCCTGGACTTATAAAAAGAATAAAAACATTGATATCCGCCATGGCGTGATTATGCTGATATCTGTTCTGATTTTTACACTGGTCGGCAGCTTCGTATCTTCGCTGGTGCCAAATGGAACCATGGGCGGATTTTCGAAAGTGATGACACTGTTTGTCGGACTGAAATTTATCATCCGTCCGATCATGACGACGAAAGAAGTACAGGCAAATAAATCAGAAAAACAGAAAATCCAGCAGTCGATTCTCTGCGGTGTTGTGATTGGATTTATCTGTGGATTTGTCGGAGCAGGCGGTGGCATGATGCTGCTTCTGGTGCTGACCAGCGTGCTCGGATATGAACTGAAAACAGGAGTTGGAACGAGCGTCTTTATTATGACCTTTACAGCTCTGACCGGTGCGATCTCCCATTTTTATATCGGCGGCGCGCCGGACATTCCAATTCTGATTGCCTGTGTCATCAGTACCCTGGTCTTTGCACAGATTGGAGCGAAATGGGCCAACGGGGCAAATGTGAAAATGCTGAACCGCGTGACGGGAATTTTGCTTTGTGCGCTGGGAGTGGTGATGCTGTTTTTCTAACTACGTCAACTGACACTTTAGAAGTTTCCAAATATGATTTAACCAAATCAAGGAAGTCCTTTGCTTCCATGGTGAAAAACAATAAGCAGCGAATCGGATTGAGAATATCTGCTGCTATATAGGAAAAAATCCTGTGGGACATGAACGGCCTCCCAATCTTCAAAATGAAAAGCGGAAGGTTGAGAGATAGTTTAACGTCTTGCAGGATTTTTTCTATTATAAAACTATAGATTTTATGCAGATAACCCCAAAATCAGAAAATGGTGTACAACTGGATGAAAAATAAATCAGGATCTCATCGCCCCATCCACGGAAAGAATTTCTCCGGTTACATACGAAGCCATATCGCTTGCCAGGAAGAGGAAAGCGTTTGCAATGTCTTCTGCCTCACCAATTCTTCGAAGAGGAATGCGGTTGATGAGTGGATCAATCATTTCTTTTGGAAGTGCGGCAACCATATCGGTACGGGTGATGCCAGGTGCAACCGCGTTTACACGGATATGGAAAGGACCAAGTTCCCGTGCGAGGGACCAGGTCAGACCGTTGACCGCATATTTACTGGATGGATAGGCAACGCCGCCCGGCTGGCCGCAGATGCTGACCATTGAGCTGGTATTTAAAATACAGCCGCCGCCCTGTTCTTTCATAATAGCAACGGTTGGAAGGATGCCGTTCATCATGGCGTTGACATTTAGATCCATGACACTAGCAAAGCGCTCTGCGGTATACTTGTCAATTGGTGTACTGTCTGAGACACCGGCGTTGTTCACAAGAATATCGATTTTGCCGTATTTTTCTTTGACTTTGTTGATCTCATCTACCATGGCAGCTGCATCGGTCAGCTTTGGCCATGCACCGGAAACTTCCCAGTCCGGGTTTTCTTCTTTTAAAGATGCAACCGCTTTTACAACGGTCTCTTCCCGGGATCCGAACAGGACGACTTTCGCGCCGTTCTGCAGAAATTTGTGCACAATGGCATAGCCGATTCCTCTGGTTCCGCCGGTAACAATTGCAACTTTATCTTTTAACATCATACCATTCACCCGATCCCGTTTTTTCGTATCAATGAAAACTGATTATGCAGGCTGTAGTTTTTATTTTTTTAACGATTCGGAGAAAAATGAATTTTGCATGAAAAATCATTTGACTCTGAATGACGATTCGTTTTGGAGAATACAAAAAACGGGATATTTCCTTTCTCTTAAATTTTGTTGCAAATCTTTTCCTTTATTATACGGGATATCGTTGGTGGACAGTCAATGCAAATTTTTTCAGAAATAAACAGCATTCTTTTCTCAAAAGCAGAAGATTTCTATGGAAAAAGAGAATTGTTACGTGGCTTTTTGAGGGAAAACAGGATATAATAGGAAACAAAAGTATACACCAGGTGTATGCTTTTATAAAATCAAAACGAAAAAAGCGGAAAAACAGAAAGAAAAAGAGTGAAAAAAAAGAGAAACAGTCAGAATGCGGGGGAATGACTGGACAAAAGGAAAAACGGGGTGCAACAATGAGAATTCAGGAAGTAATCAAAAAAACAGGATTGTCCAGGAGGACGGTTTATTATTATATCGATCAGAAGATGATCTCGCCTGTTGTTGATGAACATAACGGTTACCATGATTTTTCAGAAGCAGATATTCAAAAACTTTTTATCATCCGCAAGCTGCGCGAGGCAGGACTTTCACTGGCGGATATCCGCGCGATTCTTCACAAGCCGCGCACAACACCATTTTATCTGCATAAACAGCTGAATGCACTCCAGTCGCAGATGCTTACCATTCAGCAGACGATCAGCGAAATGGATCGTCTGAGCGGACAGCTTCCTGTGTGCCAGTCGCTTGAACAGCTTGCGGGGATGCTTGCAGATACCGATTTTTGCCCGGAGGATCCTACCCGGAATCAGATGGAATCCCGGGATGCCCGGCTGCTGGCACAGTATTTGTGGATGGCATATCTGGATACGCCGGTTACGGAATATCAGCAGTTTTTGTGGCAGAAAATCACACAGCATACGATTGAGCACGCCGGTACGGATTTGAAAATGATGTCTCGTTATTTACAGTACATTTCTCCGGAGCAGATTGATGCGACGAACATCAACCAGTATCTGCGCAATCAGAAAATTATCTCTCTGACGGAGGAAGATTATCCGGGTTTTGTGGAAGAGCTGAAAGTTTCTTTGCTTGCGTTTGCGGCAGATCCAGTACAGCAGGAAAAATGGCGTCTTCTTTATCAGCCGGTGATCCATCCGACGGCGTTGTTCTGTGTATCCGTGAGCGGATGGATGCGGGAATTTCATCCGGCATACCGCCGCTATTATGAAAACACGCACACCTGCTGCCGGATGCTGAAAGATTTTATGGACAGTGATGAGGGAGCAGCGCTGAATGCGATACTGCGGGAGGCATTCCAGGGAAATTGTGATGTGCGTACAGGATATTACGGAGAACTGGAAGTGGCGGCAACATTCCATAAAAGTATTTATGCATTGCTGCCGCCAGAGAAGATCCGAAAATTTCTGGAAGAAAATTCAGATGAAAAATGATCTGGTTTTAGGATTCTGTTTTTATCATTCGAAGCGAGGATGCCCGGGGAACAAGTGTCACCGGCAGTACAATTTTTTCCGGTTCCGCCGCAGGGTTTTCCAGTGCGGAAAGGAGAATCTGGCTGGCTTCCCGTCCGATGCTTTCAAAGTCCTGATGAATAGAGGTAATTTCAAGACTTCGACTGAGACTCGTGTCATCAAAACCACAGAGACAGAGATCTTCCGGAATCCTAAGGCCAATGGTACGGCAGGCAAGGAAAATAAGTTCGGCAACCTGGTCATTTTCTGCGAGAAGAGCAGTGATTCCATTTTGATGCAGAGCAAGGAGCTGCTGCTGAAAAGAAGTCAGTTCTGTGGAAAGGGCATCCTCTTCAGAAAGAGAATGGGGCCAGGTGACAAGCTGCTGGGAATCGGGCATGATTCCGGCAGCTTTCATTTCGTGCAAAAATCCGCCGAAACGATCACGGACCGACGAGGTTTCGGAAAGGGGAGCTGTTGTGAAAAAGGCGATGTTGCGATGCCCCTGTTCCAGGAGGTGACGGGTGAGCTGCCGTCCGCCATCGTAATTGTCGCAGACAACATTGTTTAAATACGGACAGTCGGTCTGCTTGTCGATGATGACAACCGGGCGGTTTGCAAACAGGAAATCGTTTAACTGTTCCAGGTGGATATTGTCACGCTTGGGATAGTAGACAAGTCCGGCGATGTTCTGAGAACGGAGCAGTTCCAGTGTCGTACGTTCCTTCGGAGAGGAAGAGCCGGTGATATGAATGCTTAAAAAGTATCCTTTTTCCGCCAGTGCGGCACTTAAGGAACCAATCGTTTCCGAAATGTTTCCCTGTGTTGTGGCAAAGGGAAGCAGCAGGGAAACCATTTTTGATTTGCTGTCGGTTTCTGATGCGGAGGAGGAAACCGGTGGGATTTTCTGCGAGACAAAGCTTCCAACGCCGCGTTTTCGATACAGGATTCCCTGCTGTTCCAGATCTTCAATCGCCCGCTTTGCTGTGATGCGGCTTACCTCATATTGCTCCGAGAGCATTTTTTCCGTGCAGAACACGGCATCGGAAGAAAACTGTCCGGTGCGGATGCGCTCTAAAAGAGCTTCTTTGATGATTTCATATTTGGGTTTCGTTATTCTTTTATTTCTATCCATGTCTGTAAAATTCCTCAAATAGTATGATTGGTGACAACTGTATTTGTAAAAGTGTGATGTCGACTTGTTTTGTATTATAATCTCGGGAAAAAGATAAGTCAAACTAAAAATGATATATCAAGCAAAAAGAAAATGATATAAAATCATGGAAAAACATAGGAAAAATGCAGAAATACTTGACAGAAGCATTGCGTTTTTTTATGATATGATATATCAAATCAACATGGCAATACAGGAACAAGACTTAAATAGAAAGAGTTTTAAGTTTGAAAATCATTTTTATAACAGGAGGAAACACATCATGAAAACAACTGTTCATATTATTTCCCATTCCCACTGGGACAGAGAGTGGTATCAGTCTTTTGAAAAACACAGAATGAAACTGATTGAGCTGGTAGACAATATTTTGGAAAAAGCAGAGAACGATCCGGAATTTGGCGGATTTTTCCTGGATGGACAGACGATTGCCCTGGACGATTACCTGGAAGTGCGCCCGGAAAAACGCGAGCAGGTGGAAAAATGTGTCCGTGAAGGAAAAATCCAGACTGGCCCGTGGTACATTCTGCAGGATGAGTTTCTGACCAGCGGTGAGGCATGTGTCCGCAATCTTCAGGTCGGCATGCAGGAAGCAGCGCGTTACGGAGCGATCGGAAATGTCGGTTATTTCCCGGATGCATTCGGAAATGCGGGACAGATGCCGCAGGTGCTGAAGCAGGCGGGCATGGATGCGGTTGTGTTCGGACGCGGCGTAAAACCGATCGGACCGAATAATGAGGTAACCGGAGGACAGTATGAGTCCACGTATTCCGAAATGATGTGGGCATCCCCGGACGGAACGAAACTGCCGGGTATTCTGTTTGCAAACTGGTATAACAACGGAGTGGAGATTCCGGTGGATGAGGCAGAAGCAAAAGTTTACTGGGATAAAAAACTGGCCGATGCGAGAAAATTTGCGGCAACACATCAGCTTCTGATGATGAACGGATGCGACCATCAGCCATTGCAGAAGGACATTACCGAGGCAATCCGTGTCGCACGGAAACTATACCCGGACATGGAATTTATTCATTCGGATTTCAAAACCTATGTAAAGGCAATGGAAAAAGAAATTTCCGAGAATTTCTCTACGGTAAAGGGCGAGCTGACAAGCCAGGAAACAGACGGAAGATGGACCCTGGCAAACACCGCTTCTTCCTGGATGGGACTGAAAGTGGACAACCGTGCCGGCGAAACAGCACTGGAGCGGAAAGCAGAACCGGCGGCAGCCATGGCAGAGGTGCTTGGCAAAGCATACCCGGAAGACCAGATGATTTACAGCTGGAAAAAGCTGATGCAGAATCATCCGCATGACAGCATCTGCGGCTGCAGCGTCGATGAAGTAAATGAAGAAATGAAAACCCGCTTTGCGAAGAGCAGACAGGTGGCGGATGCGATTTACGATGAGAGTGTAGAATATCTGACCGATCAGGTGAATACCGCGGCACTTCCTGGAAACAGCGAAAAGATTCCGTTCGTTGTATGGAATACTTCTGGCACCGCGAAAAAACAGGTCATTGCAAAAGAACTGCATCTGTTCCGCGATTACAATCTGTTTGTATGGGATGGTTATGAGGCGGCGGAGGCGGTAGAAATGCCAAATCTGGTGCTTCGCGATGCAAACGGAAATGCAGTTCCGGCAAAAATCGAAAATGCAGGAATTTCCTTCGGGTACGATCTGCCGGATGACCGGTTCCGTCAGCCATATATGGCAAAGAAGGTGCTGGTAACGTTTGAGGCAGAAGTTCCGGCGATGGGATATGCAACATATTATCTGGAGCAGGCAGAGCCGGATCAGAACCAGGAAACCTCTGCAGATTTTGCGAATGAGCGCGTTCTGGAAAATGAAAACCTGAAAGTTACGGTCAATGAGGACGGTTCCTACCAGATTCTGAATAAGGAAACCGGAAGAACGTATGAAAATCTGGGATTCTATGAAGATACCGGAGATATGGGAAATGAATATATTTATATTCAGGACTCTGGAAAACAGACAATCACAACGAAAGGCATGAAAGCTGAGATTCGCTGTGTGGAGAAAAATGCATTCCGCACGGTAGTTGAGATCTGTCACGAAATGATGATTCCGTCTGGTATGGGAGAGAAACTGCAGAGACAGCGTGAGATGTGTATTGACCCATATACGCGTGTGGCAAACCGTTCGAAGGAACTGGTTCCGATGGAAGTAAAGACGGTTCTGACACTGGAAAAATCGGGAAAAGGCCTGCACGTTGCAACGACAATCTGCAATCAGGCAAAGGATCACAGAGTCCGCGTTGTAATGCCGACGGGTCTGAATACGTCTACGCATCTGGCAGATTCTGCCTTTGAGGTTGTAAAGAGAAATAACCGTCATAATGATACCTGGACGAATCCCTGCGGATGTGAAAGACAGCAGTGTTTTGCTGCAATGGAAGATGAGACCAATGGTATTCTTGTGGCAAACCGCGGATTGTATGAATATGAGGTTCTGGCGGATGAGGAGAATGCGATTGCGGTAACGCTGCTTCGCTCCGTTGCGGAGATGGGCGACTGGGGTTATTTTCCGACGCCAAAGGCGCAGCAGATCGGAACGTTTACCCTGGAGTTTGAAGTTGTGCCGTATGCAGCTGGTAAGACAGGCGAGGCATTTGCCGAGGGTTATGCATTCCAGCAGGATCTGACAGCAGCACAGGCCGGTCTTTCAAAGGCATGGCTCAGAAAGCCGGGTCAGGTAAAACCGGAACTCGTATCGGGCGAGATGCCGCTGGAAATGAGCTTCCTCCGCTTTGAAGGGGAAGGAATTCATCTGACGGCGTTTAAGAAGGGACTTGCAAAGGACGATCTGTTTGTGCGGTTTGTGAACAATATGCCGCAGGATGAGGTGCTTTCCTTCCGAAAGGAGAGCTGGATGAAAGAGGTTTACCGCAGTAATGTAGTGGAAGAGAAGGGTGAGGTACTTTGCCCGGATGAGAACGGGGTGTATCATGTGACACTCCGGGAGTTTGAGATTGCGACGTTTGGGGTTGTGAAATAACGGCTGGCGCGTGAGATAGGAGTGAGAACGGGAGGAAAGTCTGGATCCGCCTGAAGGGCGGATCGGCGCAAGATGGTTGAAAAGAATAGGATGGAAAAAGCAAGAATGTGCTGGACTTTAGAGGGGACAAGTTATATGCTGGAAATATGAGAAAAATTTCCAAAGGAGGGTTTTTAAGATGCAGAAATGGACGAGCAGGATTGAGACCCCGATCAAGGCGGAGCTGATTTGTTATGATGTGAATGGAATTCATATTGTGTTTGGGGTGACGGAAGAGAATCAGCTGAAGCTGTTTCATTTTTCACATGCACCGTTTGACGCGGAGAATCTTTGCCGGAAGCCGGATAACTGGTGGCCGATGGAAGGGATGCGCGAGGCTCAGATTAAGGAGAGTTTTCAGCTGGTGCAGGTGAATTTTTCCGGGTATAACCGGCCGTATGAGAAGCATGGTAATAAGTACATTGTGACGGCTCCGGGCTTTATGCTGAAGTTTGATTCGATTTCGGAGGAGAGAAATGAGAACGGGGATCTGCTTCGGATTGTGCAGTCGGATGATGTGACGGGCGCGAAGGTGGAGTCTGTGATGCAGTTTTTTGATGGGATTCCGGTTGCGAGAATGTACAATACAGTGACGAACGAAGGAAAGGAAGACCAGACACTGGAGTACATTTCGAGTTTTAGTTACTGGGGTATTGAGAAGGAACAGAAAGAGGGAATTCCAGAGCTTGTCAGCTCGGATGACAAGATGTCGATGGTTGTGGTTCACAATGGATGGCAGAAGGAGCTGACGGTGAAGAAGTACCGGTTTGCAGATCTTGGCATGGCGCAGACACAGCCGCATAATTATCAGAGGACTTCGAAGACGATTGAGGTTACGAATACGGGTAACTGGTCGGCGAAGGAGTATATTCCGATGGGGTATATTGGGAACAGTGCGGCGGATTCGAGTCTATTTTTTGAGATTGATCACAGTGGTTCCTGGCATTATGAGATTGGGGATCAGAACTGCCATTTCTATTTAGCTGTCAGCGGACCGACGGAGATTCAGTCGCACTGGTCGAAGAATCTGAAACCGGGCGACAGTTTTACAACGGTTCCGGTGGCTGTTGGCGTTGGGCATGATGATTTTGAGGAGGCGGTTGGTACTTTGACGAAGTACCGCAGAAGGATCCGCCGTCCGAATAAGGATAATGAGAATCTGCCGGTTATTTTTAATGATTATATGAACTGCCTGTTCGGGGATCCGACGACGGAAAAAGAGTTTCCGCTGGTGGATGCTGCCGAGAAGGCCGGATGTGAATATTTTGTTATTGATGCGGGCTGGTATGCGGACGGCAACTGGTGGGACAGTGTCGGTGAGTGGCAGGAGAGTAAAAAACGTTTTCCGAACGGTGTGCGTGAGGTGACGGATTATATTCGGTCGAAGGGCATGATTCCTGGGGTATGGCTGGAGCTTGAGGTTATGGGTATTAACTGTAAGAAGGCTTCGATTCTGCCGGATGAGTGTTTCTTCCTGCGTCATGGAAAGCGTGTGTATGACAGAAGCCGGTATCAGCTCGATTTCCGTCATCCGCTGGTCATTGAACATGTGACGGAAGTCATTGACCGTGTGGTAAGGGATTACGGCGTTGGTTATATTAAGATGGATTACAATATTGAACCTGGTATTGGTACGGAAGTCGATGCGGACAGTTTTGGAGATGGCCTTCTTGAGCATGAGAGAGCGTATCTGGCATGGCTGGACGGCATTTATAAAAAGTACCCGGATCTTGTGATTGAGAACTGCTCGAGCGGCGGTCTCCGCATGGACTATGCGATGCTGGCGAGAAACAGTATTCAGTCGACGAGTGATCAGGAGGATTACCGGAATTATGCGACGATCTCGGCGAATGCAGCCATCGGCGTGACGCCGGAGCAGGCGGCGATCTGGTCGTATCCGCTGCGGGACGGCACCGAAGAGGAAGTTATTTTCAATATGGTGAATGCGCTGCTGCTTCGTATCCATCAGAGCGGCCACCTTGCAGAGATTTCGCCGGAGCGGTTTGATCTTGTAAAAGAGGGAATTGACTGCTACAAGGAGATCCGCAGCGGCATCAAGGACGGCGTTCCGTTCTGGCCGATGGGATGGGCGGATAATGAGGACAAGCACCTCGCAGCCGGCATCCGCGTGCCGGGGGATGTGATTTATCTTGGTGTATGGAGACGCGGCGGAGAGGCTGATTTTGAAGTTCCGCTGAACCGAGCATTCCCAGGGAAAGAACTGGAGGTTTCCTGCATTTACCCGAAAGCATGCGGTGATGTGTTCCATTACGATGACTACAGCAAGACGCTGCAGATTCACTTCCCGGAGACGTATATGGCGCGTCTGTTTCAGATTAAAGTGAAATAAAATTACATAAATCCCCGCCCGCGGAATAAATTGTATCGGAGTGTATCTGATAGGATTTTTCCGGGGAGGGGATTTTTTTGCGTATTCTTTCGGCACTTTCGGATCTGATGGTTCCCGTGCTGATTTTTTATGTGGTCGGACTGGGGCTTTTGATGAAACAGGATGTGTTCGGCGATTTTCTGAACGGGGCGAAGGACGGCATGCGGACGGTGATCGGAATTGTGCCGACCTTAATCGGGCTGATGGCGGCGGTCGGTGTGCTGCGGTCATCGGGGTTTCTGGAGGATTTTGGAAAACTGCTCGGAACGGTGCTGGAACCGGCGGGGATTCCTTCTGCCCTGGTGCCGCTCGGGGTTGTGCGCTTCTTTTCCAACAGTGCGGCGGTGAGTTTGCTGCTGGATCTCTACAAAGAGGCGGGGTGTGATTCCTTCGCCGGACGGGCGGCTTCGATTATGATGTCGTGCACGGAGACGGTTTTTTATACGATGGCGGTCTATTTCGGAGCGGTCCACATCAAAAAAACGCGGTACACACTGGCGGGTGCATTGCTCTCTTCCCTGGTCGGAATGGCGGTCAGTATTGCGCTTGCAGGTCTGCTCTAACCATCTTTTCTGATCATATCAGTGAAATGTGTTGACATTTTAAAACGATTGGAATAAGATGGAAACAACTTAAAACATACAAACTCAATAGGAAATAGGGAAATAGAGAAAAAGCGAGCAAAAGTAAGGAGGAAATCAACGATGGCAAAGGTATATGACAGCATTCTGGATCTTGTAGGAAAAACTCCGCTGGTAGAACTGAAACGAATTGAAGAAAAAGAAGGACTGCAGGCGAAACTGATCGCAAAAGTAGAATCCTTCAATCCGGCAGGAAGCGTCAAAGACCGTATCGCAAAAGCGATGATCGAGGATGCTGAGGCAAAAGGTCTCTTAAAAGAAGGTTCCGTTATCATTGAGCCGACTTCCGGAAACACTGGAATCGGACTGGCAGCGGCAGCT
Source organism: Fusicatenibacter saccharivorans (assembly GCF_015557635.1). Taxonomy (GTDB): domain Bacteria; phylum Bacillota; class Clostridia; order Lachnospirales; family Lachnospiraceae; genus Fusicatenibacter; species Fusicatenibacter saccharivorans. The sequence continues at coordinate 112,822 of NZ_JADNOP010000007.1, read as the reverse complement.
ACCGTAAAAGGCTATCGTATGATCCTTACGATGCCGGAAACCATGAGCGTAGAGCGCCGCAACATTGTAAAAGCATACGGCGCAGAGGTTGTTCTGACGGACGGAACAAAGGGTATGAAGGGTGCGATCGAGAAAGCCGATGAGCTTGCCAAAGAGATTCCGAACAGCTTTATCGCAGGCCAGTTTGTGAACCCGGCAAACCCGGCAACCCACAAAAAGACAACAGGACCGGAGATCTGGGAAGACACCGACGGAGAGGTTGATATCTTTGTTGCAGGTGTCGGCACCGGCGGAACCATCACCGGAACGGGTGAATATTTAAAAGAGAAAAAACCGGAAGTAAAAATCGTAGCAGTAGAACCGGCATCCTCCCCGGTACTGTCCGACGGCGTTTCCGGACCGCACAAAATCCAGGGAATTGGCGCAGGCTTTGTGCCGGATACACTGAACACCAGCATTTACGATGAAATCATCAAAGTAGAAAATGAGGACGCTTTCGAGACCGGAAGATATCTGGCAGCCGAGGAAGCGATTCTCGCAGGAATTTCCTCCGGAGCAGCTCTGTATGCGGCGATCCAGCTCGCAAAACGAGAGGAAAATAAAGGCAAAACCATCGTTGTGCTCCTGCCGGATAACGGAGATAGATACTATTCCACAGCCCTGTTTGCCAAATAAAAGGGAACAGCTTCAGATTTTAAAATAATAGATATCAGCGAACACTGCCATCCGCGGCATTTTCTCTCCACCGCGAATGGCAGTTTCGCATATTAATTTATACCAGAAAGGGAACTTTACTTATGACATTACAACAGCTTCGCTACGTAATTCGGGCCGCAGATTCCAGATCCATGAATGAGGCGGCAAAGGCACTCTATATTTCACAGCCGAGTCTCTCCGGAGCAATCAAGGAGCTGGAAAAAGAGATTGGAATTGAGCTGTTCAAGCGCAGCAGCCACGGAACAGTACTGACCCCGGAGGGCGAGGAGTTTCTGGGTTACGCACGTCAGGTCACAGACCAGTATCAGCTTCTCGAGAACCGCTATATTTATCGCACCAAGGGAAAGAAAAAATTCAGCGTGTCGATGCAGCATTACAGTTTTGCCGTAAAGGCGTTCGTGGAGCTGGTGAAGCAGTTTGGTATGGATGAGTACGAGTTTGCGGTTTATGAGACGAGAACGTACGATGTGCTGATGGATGTAAAAAACTTCAAGAGTGAGCTTGGGATTTTGTATCGGAATGACTTTAATGCGAAGGTGCTGAACAAGCTGCTGAAGGATAATAACCTCGAGTTTCACGACCTGTTTTCCTGCGGAACGTACGTCTATCTATGGAAAGATCATCCGCTTGCGGATCAGGCGGAGATCACCATGGAGGAGCTGAAGGAATATCCATGCTTGTCATTTGATCAGGGAAGCAACAATTCGTTCTTCCTGGCAGAGGAAGTGCTTTCGACGTATGAATATAAGAGAATCATTAAGGCAAATGACCGCGCGACCATGCTGAATCTGATGGTCGGACTGAATGGCTATACGCTCTGCTCCGGCATTATCTGTGAGGAATTAAACGGCAGTGATTACCGCGCGGTGCCGCTTCATGCAGAGGAAAACATGATGATCGGTTATGTTTCCAGGAAGGGTATGTCGATCAGCGCACTGGGACAGCAGTATTTGGAAGAAATTCGGAAATATAAGGAGCTTGTGCTGTAAGAAAAGGGAGAAACAAGAAGACTTTAACCGAATCAAGTAAGTCCCCTGTTTCCATTGCGAAAAGCAATAAGCAGTGGGTGGGGACTTGCTTGTATTAGGAGTGGTATAAGCCACTCCTGATAAGCTGCGAAGCAGCTATTCGGTTATGAGCAAGTAGCGAATCGGATTGTGAATATCCGCTTTAACTCTCCGGAGTGTGTTTGAAAAAGGCTTTTCGCAAGCTGCGAGTCCCAGCCTGTGGGAGATGAATTGCGTTTGTTATCTTGTTTTATGCAGCGTGATTGGATATAGGAATTTTAGAAGAAAAAAGAGTGGCGATAAAGAATAGTTATAGGAAAAACCTATAACTGGCCATCAATTTTCTATATTGGACAAAGCAGAAGACTGTCGCTATAATAATCCTTGTAAACAGATAGGAAATATCACAAAAACGAGAGGAAGCGAAGAGAATGAGAGCAGTTTTCGCAGAGAATCGAATCGTGATCTATGATGTCATGTGTTGCAGCGTAAGCAGATAAAACCGAAAGAAAACGGAGCCGCATTGCAGCATGGACAGAACAGGATGACAACCGGTTCCGATAGATAATAGAAAATCGAACATGAAAAGAAATAGAAAAACGAAAAACAGAACAGGAGAATACAATCATGAGCAAAAAAACAAGAGCAGAAAGAAATCTTAAATTTGAAACCTTACAGCTTCACGTAGGACAGGAAAATCCGGATCCGGCAACCGGAGCAAGAGCAGTTCCGATCTATCAGACCTCTTCTTTCGTATTCAATAACTCCGATCACGCGGCAGCAAGATTCGGACTTCAGGATGCAGGAAACATCTACGGTCGTCTGACTAATCCGACAGAGGACGTCTTCGAGCAGAGAATGGCAGCACTGGAGGGCGGCGTTGCGGCACTTGCAGTAGCTTCCGGAGCAGCAGCTATCAACTACACCATCATCAACCTGGCACAGAAAGGTGACCATATCGTATCTGCAAAGAACATTTACGGTGGTTCCTACAACCTTCTGGCACACACCCTTCCACAGTACGGCATCAGCACCACATTTGTTGATGTATTCGATCTGGATGAGGTTCGCGCAGCCGTTCAGGAGAACACAAAAGCAATCTACATCGAGACGCTTGGAAACCCGAACTCCGATGTGGTAGATATCGAAGCACTCGCAAAAATCGCACATGAGAATAAAATCCCGCTGGTTGTAGACAACACCTTCGCAACTCCGTATCTGGTTCGCCCGATCGAGTACGGCGCAGATATCGTTGTACATTCCGCAACCAAATTTATCGGCGGTCACGGAACTACCCTTGGCGGTGTGATCGTAGACAGCGGTAAATTCGACTGGGAGGGATCCGGCAAATTCGCATCCCTGACCGAGCCAAACCCGAGCTACCACGGCATCAGCTTTACAAAAGCAGTTGGACCTGCTGCATTCGTTACAAAAGTACGTGCGATCCTTCTTCGTGATACAGGAGCAACTCTTTCTCCGGTCAATTCCTTCCTGCTTCTGCAGGGACTTGAGACACTGTCTCTCCGTGTAGAGCGTCATGTAGAGAACGCGCTGAAGGTTGTAAAATATCTGGAGAGCCAGCCACAGGTAGAAAAAGTACATCATCCGTCTGTATCCGATGATCCGGAGCAGCAGGCACTGTACGCAAAATACTTCCCGAACGGCGGCGGTTCCATCTTCACCTTCGAAATCAAAGGTGATGCACAGAAAGCAAAAGATTTCATCGACAATCTGGAGCTGTTCTCCCTGCTGGCTAACGTTGCCGACGTAAAATCTCTGGTTATCCATCCGGCAACCACTACACACAGCCAGTGCACCGAGGAAGAACTGCTGGATCAGGGAATCAAACCAAACACCATCCGTCTTTCCATCGGTACCGAGAACATCGACGATATCATCGAGGATCTGGATGAGGCATTTGAGGCAGTTCAGTAAAAAGGATACAAAGCAAAAGAGAATATAAAAAAGCATACAAAAAAAAGAAGCGTGTTTGAAAAAACAAACATGCTTCTTTTTTGGGCTTAGATAAACCGCATGGGAAATTATGATGCCAGAGCGTATTATGAATCGAATGCCAGTGCCAGTACATGACGCTGTTTGCACCGGAGGCAAGATGGCTGTAAGCCTGCTGGCGGAGCTGGCCCTTGTATGGCATCCATCCTGGAAATTCCTGTGCCTCGGTTTCCATAACAAGATAGTTGTCGTTTTTCAGAGAACGAATCATATCACCGCCAAAAGCGATTTCCGCACCGGTCAGATCGTCCTGGATCGGATGGTAAATATCGGTTCCGGCGATCGTCAGACATTTTACCAGCTATTTTTGTTTTTGCCTGCTATTAACCATAGGTCTGTCTCATGCTGCGTCAGCGTTACGCCGCTGGCATGTTTGAAAGCACCAGAAGCGTGTTTTTATACGGGATTTTGAATAAAAAAGACAAATGATTTCAGCGTCTGTGCAGAGATATTTCCCGGCTTTTTTGATGCTTTCATTTTGAGCGGATACGCGGCACCGATCACAAGAGGCGGTGCGTCGCGCAGAGGAACGGCGGTGACGTTTGGGTGGTGGAACAATGCAAAGTTACTCCCGGCAAACAGGCTTAAGGCTTCGCCGACTTCCACGGAGCTTATCATGGATTCCAGGCGGGCAGTGCGCAGGATGTGCGGCTTTTGGTCTGCCTTTTCAAATAGTTGCATACAGAGCTGATAAATCGAGGTATAGGGATGCATAAGAATCAGAGGTTCTCTGGCAATGTCAGCGATTGTCAGGGAAGATTTTTCTGCAAGCGGATGATCGATGGGGAGCATCACACAGAGACGATCCTTTGCGAGAGGTACAAAGTGATATTTCTGCGGTGAAATCATGGAATCCCGTGCAATGACAAGATCAAAACGACCGGACTGCAGACCGTCCATCAGCTCGTTTTCTTCACACTCTTCCAGCATCAGTTCAACCTCCGGATGCGTATGTGCGAAAGCGCGGATGCGGGAGGTGAGATGATACTGCGTCAGAAACGGAAGAGAGCCGACGCGGAGCGGCTGGCGTTCCGACTCTTTAAAGTGGCGCATTTTCTGCAGCATCTGATGATACTGGCGGGAGAGCTCTGAGGCTTCCTGGCAGAACAGCTTGCCTGCCGGAGTCAGAACCGCCTGGCGGCGGGTGCGGTCGAAGAGGGTGAGATTCAGTTCGGATTCCAGCTTCTGGATCTGCTTCGAGAGCGTGGACTGTGCGATATGAAGATTTTCTGCAGCTTCTAAAAAAGTGTCGCATCGGACGGTCATCAGAAAAAAGTCGATCTGTTCCATGGTCATAAGAGAGAACCTCCTTTTGAAAATCATTCCATTTCATTCATTCCATTCTGGAAACAATTGTACCACAGATCGAATTGATTCCACAAAGGTTTCTTTTTAAAATAAAAAAGGATAAAACATGCAGCAGGGAAAGTGGATGGAGAGGATCCGATGGATTTGCTGGCTGAATGGAGTACAAAAAAGAACATTCTATGAGATAGTTTTGATTTGGGGAATAAGGAGAATGATTATGGCTGAAAAAGTAAGAGATCTGCGCAGTGCGCTGGAACGATTGAAAAATATGCCGGGACAGCTTGCCGAGACGGATGTTGCAGTTGATCCGATGGCGGAGCTTGCCGGAGTTTACCGCTATGTCGGCGCGGGCGGAACGGTAAAACGTCCGACGAAAGAAGGACCGGCAATGATTTTCCGCAATATCAAAGGCCACCCGGACGCAAGTGTTGCGATCGGTGTCCTGGCGAGCCGGAAGCGTGTGGCTGCACTTCTGGACTGTGAGCCGGAGAATCTTGGGAAAATGCTGTATCACAGCGTGGAAAAGCCGGTTGCACCGGTGGAATTTCAGGGTGCGCCGCCGTGTCAGGAGGTTGTGCATCTGGCGACGGATCCCGATTTTGATCTGAACCGCCTCGTCCCGGCACCGACCAACACGCCGGATGACGCAGGCCCGTACATCACGCTTGGCATGTGTTACGCTTCTCACCCGGATACCGGGCTGCACGATGTGACGATTCACCGTCTCTGTATTCAGGGAAAAGACGAACTTTCGATTTTCTTCACGCCGGGTGCACGCCATATCGGCGCGATGGCAGACCGTGCGGAGGAGCTTGGCCAGAAACTGCCGATTTCCATCAGCATCGGCGTCGATCCTGCGATTGAGATCGGTTCCTGCTTTGAGCCGCCGACAACACCGCTTGGTTACGATGAGCTTTCGGTTGCAGGTGCGCTGCGGAAAGAGCCGGTGGAACTGTGCCATTGCGTTTCGGTAAATGAGATGGCAATTGCGAATGCAGAGTATGTGATCGAGGGCGAGGTTATCCCGGGCGTGCGTGTGCAGGAAGATCAGAACAGCCACACCGGTTACGCCATGCCGGAATTTCCGGGTTATACCGGTCCGGCGAGCGATCAGTGCCGCCTGATTAAAGTAAAAGCGGTAACACACCGGCGAAATCCGATCATGCAGACCTGCATCGGACCAAGCGAGGAACATGTTTCCATGGCGGGCATTCCGACGGAAGCGAGTATCTATGGCATGGTAGAAAAAGCAATGCCGGGACGACTCCGGAATGTGTACTGTGGTTCTGCGGGCGGCGGAAAATATATGGCTGTTCTTCAATTTAAAAAGCTTGGTCCAAGTGATGAGGGAAGACAGCGTCAGGCGGCGCTGCTGGCTTTTTCTGCATTCAGTGAACTGAAACATGTATTTCTCGTGGATGAGGACGTGGACTGCTTCGATATGAACGATGTCCTTTGGGCAATGAACACACGATTCCAGGGCGATGCGGATATCATCACGATCCCAGGTGTCCGGTGTCATCCGCTCGATCCGTCAAACGATCCGACGTGTTCGCCATCGATCCGCGATCACGGAATTGCATGCAAGACAATTTTTGACTGTACCGTGCCGTATGATCAGAAGAAAAGATTTGTGCGGGCGAGGTTTCTGGAAGTTGATCCGAAACACTGGCTGGACGAGGAATAAAAGCATGTTTTGCAAAAAAATGTTATATTGTGTTCTAAAAAGTATATTTTGTCAAAAAAGGAGAGTAGCCTGGTATGCTGAAATTTGAGAAAAACGATTATACAATAGAAGAAGTAACACTGTGTGGCGAGACGATCCGGTTTCGGGCGTTCCGCGACCTGATTTATGTGGAAAAACCGGTTAATGAAGAGTTTCAGAAGATGAATCTTTTTGTGCCGGAATGCTATTATGAGGGAGCATCCCTGCATGGCTATGATTTAGGGAGCGCGCCGGTTTTCATGCCGAATACGGTCGGCGGCTACATGCCGGGTCCGGCGGATGAGCCTGGAACGAATCCATTTTTACAGGGCAGACCCAACACGATTTTTCGTGCACTGCAGCACGGCTATGTTGTGGCATCCCCGGCAATCCGCGGCAGAGTGCAGAAGGGGGCAGATGGCCGGTACAACGGAAAAGCACCATCCTGCGTGGTTGATTATAAAGCAGCCGTGCGATATCTCCACTTTTTCGCGGATGAGCTGCCTGGCGATGCGAGCAAAATTATCACCAATGGAACGAGTGCCGGAGGTGCGCTGTCATCCCTGATGGGAAGCACGGGAAATCACCCGGACTATGAGCCGTATCTGCAGGCACTTGGCGCGGCGGATGCCGGAGATAACGTGTTTGCGGCTTCCTGCTACTGCCCAATCACAAACCTTGAACACGCAGACATGGCGTATGAATGGGAATTTTGCGGAGTAAATGATTTTCACCGTGCCAACATGAAAATGGATGAGGGCGGCCGCCCGGTTTTCACACCGGTGGATGGCGAGATGACGAAAGAACAGATCCTTGTTTCGGCAGAGGAAAAAGCAATGTTTCCGGCATATGTAAACAGCCTTGGATTGAAGGATGAAAACGGAGATCCACTGACACTTGATGCAGACGGAGAAGGATCCCTGAAGGAATATGTAAAACGCGTTGTGATGGAATCTGCGCAGAGAGCATCTGACCAGGGTGTGGATTTATCAGATAAACCATGGCTGATCGTCGAGAACGGCAAAGTGCAGGGCATGGATTTTACCGCTTATGTCAAAGACATCACCCGGATGAAAACGGCACCTGCTTTTGATGCGCTGGATCTGGAAAGCCCGGAGAATGATCTGTTTGGAAACGAGACGACAAACTGCCGTCACTTCACGGAATACAGCACAGCACACACGAAAGCACAGGGCGCGTGTGCGGAAGCAGAAGTTGTGAAAATGATGAATCCAATGGAATACATTATGGACGAAAAAGCAGAAAAAGCACAGCATTTCCGCATCCGCCACGGCGAGTGCGACCGCGACACCTCTCTGGTGATCTCGGCAATGCTGACGGCAAAACTGCGCGAGGCGGGCTGTGAGGTTGATTACCATTCCCCATGGAATACGCCGCATGCAGGCGACTACGACCTCGACGAGTTATTCGCATGGATCGATGGAATCTGTGGATAAAAGGAAGGAACGAGACGGATGGCTGTGGAAAAACGGATTGTAGTTGGCGCTTCCGGGGCGAGTGGAATGCCGCTGCTGATGAAGTGCCTTGAAATTCTGCGGGATAGTGAGGAATACCGTTCCCTTCTGGTGATGAGCCGCAGTGCAAAGCTGACGCTGGAACAGGAGACAGACTGGAGTGTTTCGCAGGTGGAAGCGCTGGCAGATGAAGTGCTCGAGCAGGACAACATCGGTGCAGGCCCGGCGAGCGGGTCGTACCGGACAGAAGGCATGGTGATTGTGCCGTGCAGCATGAAAACAGCGGCAGGAATTGTAAGCGGATACACCGACAATCTGCTGCTGCGTGCGGCGGATGTGACGATCAAGGAGAAACGCCCGCTTGTACTGGCAGCGCGGGAGACACCGATGAGTGAAATTCATCTGCGGAATCTGTACGAACTGTCGAGATTGTCAAATGTATGGATTGTTCCGCCGATGATGACCTTTTATCAGAAACCGGAGTCCATCGACGATATGGTGACACATCTTGCGGCCAAACTGCTTTTGCCGTTCGGCGTGGAAGTAAAGGAGTACCGGAGATGGAAAGGATGCTGACAAAAAAGACAACAGCTACAGGATGCACGATGGAAGTGACGGTAATGAAGATCGGTGAAGATTTTCAGATCTGTCTCGCCGGAGGAGAAAAGCCGCATATCGGCTGTGTGGTGCAGGCCGTACCACGGGAATCGCTGACCGGAGACGGGAGCTGGAGTGCGACTTCCTCGGTATGGAACCGCACCGGACATAAAGATGAGGTACTGTGCCGGATGCTGGCGGAAAAAATCTGTTGTGCCTGCCGTACCGTGACCGTCTGCACCGGTGGCGTGCATATCGATGGAATTACCGGAGAGCAGATCCGGGAGATTGTGGATGCGGTAGAGAAGATGGGAGAAGAGATTGCGCAGGATTTGAGATGATAAGTAAGCATGGAAAGCGGATAAAAAGTTATTGCATTTTTCGGACATGCTTTGGGTTTGTGTTATATTTCCTATTGAATATGTAGAGAATATGGAATAAAATAAAAGAAGGTATTTTTATCATGACATATATTCGGAGGAAATAAAATGAAAGTTTCGACAAGAGGACGGTATGCGCTTCGCCTGATGCTGGATCTTGCACTCAACAATACCGGCGAACCGGTGCGTTTGAAAGATGTGGCAAAGCGGCAGGAGATTTCGGAAAAATATCTGGAACAGATCATCTCGATTTTGAATAAAGCTGGTTTCGTAAAAAGTGTGCGCGGCCCGGCGGGCGGTTATTCCCTGAAACGAAAGCCGGAAGAATATACCGTGGGCATGATCCTGCGTCTGACCGAGGGCAGCCTTGCGCCGGTGGACTGTGTAGAAGACGGCGCCGACTGCGGCAGGGAAGATCAGTGCGTTACGGTGATGCTCTGGAAAAAACTGAACGATGCCATCAACAGTGTGGTGGACAATATTACGCTGGCAGATCTGGTGGAATGGCAGATGCAGAAGTCGAATGAGTATGTAATCTGACGGCAGACAGAATAAGCGATAACGTCCAATGAGGGAACAGAAGAGGGAAAATGGTGAAAACATCATTTTCCTTTTTTTTACCGGTAAAAATCTGGGAGCACGGCATTTACAAGCAAAAAAAAATTTGTTAAGATAAAAAATAAGGCGCATTTGGAGAAGAAAAAAATCAGGATGCGCAAAAGTGAAGAAAATAAAAGATAAGGAGTTTCCCCTTATGAAAAAACAACAGGAAAGCCTTAAAAATATGGTATATCAGGCCATTTTGAACGGCATTTTTACCGATGAATATAAACCCAATCAAATTATCAACGAGCAGGAGCTGGTACAGAAATTCGGCTGCAGCAAGACACCGATCCGTGAAGCCCTTGTGACGCTCTGCAATGAGGGAATCCTCCGCAGCTTCCCGCGCTTCGGCTACCAGGTTGTCAGCGTGTCCCGCGAAGAGGCACAGAATATTCTGGATTTCCGCCTTGTTCTCGAGGGCGGATATCTTCGTCAGTCGATCGGACATATCACCGAAGAAAATCTGGCGGAGCTTGCCGAGATTGATGAGAGATGCAAACAGAGCACCGACAGCGTATGGGATCACTGGGAGGCAAATACAGCATTCCATCTGAAGCTGATTTCCTTCTCCGGCAACGCTTACGCATATCAGGAGCTTGAACGCACCATGAACGTCTTAAAACGCGCTTACGCCCAGTTTTACTGGCAGACCTGGTCCAACGTAAACCCGGCACTGGACATTGCGCATCATAACGATATTATGCAGAGTATCCGGGAGAAAGATCTGGAGAAGACGCAGAACTATCTGAAAGAGGATCTGGCGGATTTTTGTGGGTAAGAAATGAGACAGAGTGTATGGAAACGAAGAATTCCAATACACTCTGTTTTTTTGTGCGCTGGAGACCTTTTCCAGGCACGCTCCAGGGCTCGTGATTATCCATGAAAATGCTTCTCCCGATACTGCTGCGGTGTCACTCCACTGCTTTTCTTGAACTGCCGGTAAAAGTAGGAAACGTTTGCGATTCCGATCTGGTCACAGATTTGCTGGGGGGAGAAGCTGGTGGTGGCAAGCAGACGTTTTGCGGTTGTCATACGTTCGTCCATGATGTAGCTACTGAGCGACGCTCCTGTTTTCGTACTGAAAATGTGGGACAGGTAGTCCGGGTTCATGTGGATTTTCTCGGCGATGGAGGTGCGGCCCAGTTCAGGATCGGAAAGATGCGAACGGATATAGTCCTTGATGACGCTGATCGGGTCCGAGGCATCGGTGGAGAGGTGCTCTTCCATATTCAGCCGCTCTTTCTCATACCATGCATTTTTTTTCACCTCCTGCACAGCCGCCGCCAGCTTTTCCATAAGCTGATCCGGGTCGATTGGTTTTAACAGGTAGGAGAAAATATGTAAATTCAGCGCTTCCTGCGCATAATCAAATCGCTGATGGCCGGTCAGAACGAGTACGATGGGATGAAAATTGTTCTCATGCAGCCATTCCACTAACTGCAGACCGGTTTCGCGCGGCATTTCGATGTCAGTCAAAAGAATATCAATATCCTGGGAACCCTCAAAAATTCGTTTTGCCTGGCTGGCACTGTAGGCAGGAAACGCCTGCTCAATCCCGAGCGCCGACCAGTCTGTCGTTTCGATAATGTTTTTCACAATATAATATTCATCATCCACTACTAAAATGTTCATTGTAAAAGCCCTGTTCCTTTCTTCCGTTTCGCATGGATTTGAATCGTTACAAAAAGCAAGCCGAAAGCCTTTTTCAAACAAGCTTTAGCTCTCGTTTCTTTTGCCGGGGACCTGAGGTGTGTCGGAAGCATGTGAAAAAAGAGGTTCCGATGTTTCAATTTTGTTTTCCGGCGGATTGCCATCCTCCCGGTATGGAATGTATGGAATCGTAACCTCTGATCTTGCACCCCATCCGGGTTCGTTGGAAAAATGCGCATGGGCTTTTTCTCCATAAACAAGATAAAGCCGTTTGAGCAGATTGTAGGTTCCGATTTTTTTTCCATCAAAGTCATGAACCTGCTGGGAAACTGGCCGGTTCAGGTATTCCAGATCCTCTTCAAAATAACCACTGCCGGAGTCGAGATGAGTGAGAACCACATATTTTTCACCATTGCGCTCCACAAGGCTGCCGGTGATACGGACACGGAGCTCTTCGCCCATGATCATGTTGTGCTTGATGGTATTTTCTGTAAACATCAGCAGAATGATCGGAAAAACAGAAGCATTCCTGCATTTCTCATCCACATGGATTTCCCAGTTCAGACAGCCTGGAAACCGCAGTTCTGTCATCTCCAGAAAATTTTCTACGTATTTCAGTTCTTCTTTCAAAGGAACGGCTGTCTTATCCTGCAGGGTGTACCGCAAATGATTCGAAAGTGTGCGGACGAATTCATTTGTGAGCCGCCTTCCTTCTTCCGTGAATGGCATTGATGCGATTGCGGAGAGACAGTTGATCAGAGAGTGCGGCGCTACCTGGGATTTCAGATACTGAATCTCCAGTGCCTTCAGATTTAATTTATCCTCATAAACATTGATTTTTAACTTCTCAATTCGATTCATCAGCTTATTCAGTGTTTCACCGATTTCCAGAACCTCCTCACACCGCTCATTGGAAAGATCCGGGTGCGGCACCTGTTGTTCCTCTTTGACCTGTGATGCCATTTTCCGGATCAGATCAAGAGGCTTTGAAATCAGGTGTTCATAGGAAACGGTCCATAAAAGAGAAACCACGAAAATCAGCAGAGCACCCCCGAGCAGAAGCTTGAGCATATTGTAAATAGGAGTGTTGACTTCTTCGGAGGGGATGAGTGCATTTAAGGAGCAGGTAGAAGAAGGAAGCTTTTCAGCGACCTGTAAATATTGTATACCGTCCTTTCCGCGGATCCGATGAGGTTTCTGGGTAGAAAAGTCGGTAGACAGTTTAAAATCGGACCAGCTTTCGTTGTCGTATGGAATACCATTTTCATCAGCAAACAGAAAAATGGTATTTGAATCATCAAATGGAGTATTCAGTTCATCCAGACGGATCCAGGCACCAAGATAGCCATGGAGATCATTGATAATTCGGATCAGATAGGTATGGCGTTCCAGCTCTATATAATACCAACTCTTGAAGTTGAGAGCGGAGGCGTCCTCTCCCGACTGACGTAAAAGCTTTTTCATGTAGGAACTACAGTCATTGGAGCCCCCATTTTTATAGCGGCAGACAAAATGGTCGTTTGCTTTTCCATAAACAAACATACCGTCAATGTCTGTCATGTAACTTAAAGTATTATCCAAAAGCCTGGAGGCTTTAATCTGGGAAATCACTGCGTTTGGGTTGTTTTTGGAAGTGATCGTATCGACAACATCAGTATTGTTATTAGCGAATTCCCAGAGACAGTTTTCAGCAGTTTCCATACTCTTATTTAACTGCTGGACATAAAGATCCATTGTCTGATGAATTCCCTGGTAGGTTTCATGCTGAAGCTGTTTGGAAATATAAAAAATTAAAAACAGCAATAAAATACTGAACATTATTAAAATACGCATCCAATACCAAAATGCTTTTTTCTTTAGGGAATATATTTTGTGTTTGTGCATAGTGTGGTCAAAAAAATTGAAGTTTAGTGAAAAAGTACGATGTTTTGATGAATTCAAGAAGGATGCCTCCGTAATTATATATAATTTGCACATAGATTCTAAGAAAAGTGCAATAAAACCTAAGCAATGTGAATTGCTAAAAAGTTTATTAAAATTATATAATAACAACAGTTGATAGTCAAAGCAATTTTGTTCGAACATACTTGCAACGACAAAAAAACGAGAAAACAAAGAGGAAACGAGGAGGAAAAACATGGCATCTTTAAAAAAATCCCATGCATCATCCGGGAGCAGCCACAGCAAAGCAGCAAAATTCAAACGATACCTTCCGCTGTATCTGATGTTCCTTCCAGGCGCGATCTATCTGCTCATTAACAATTATATTCCGATGGCAGGCATTATCGTAGCATTTAAGAAGTACAATGCCCGTTTGGGAATCTGGAAGAGCCCGTTCTGCGGACTGGCGAACTTTGAATTTCTGTTTGCATCATCGGATGCATGGACTATTACAAGAAATACGTTACTTTACAATCAGGCGTTTATTGTTCTGAACACGGTAGTCGGAATTATTTTTGCAATCTTTATCTGCGATACGTTTAATAAAAAATTAAAGAAAATTTATCAGAGTGCAATCTTGTTTCCATATCTGATGTCGGCTGTTATTCTTGGCTACATTGTATATGCATTTTTAAGTCAGAGTACAGGTATTGTAAACAATTCGATTTTAAGTGCACTTGGAAAAGATGCTGTGAACTGGTATGCAGAACCGAAATACTGGCCGTTCATTCTGATTTTTGTAAATACCTGGAAGGGTGTAGGATATGGATGTCTGATCTACATATCTACCATCAATGGCATTGATCCGTCTCTGTATGAGGCAGCTTCTCTGGATGGCGCAACCAAATGGCAGCAGATCAAAAACATTACGCTTCCATTCCTGAAACCAACCGTAATCACCCTGACATTGATGAGTGTCGGCCGTATCTTCTATTCCGATTTCGGTCTGTTCTATCAGGTACCACGTGATTCAGGACTTCTGTACTCGGCAACCAATGTTATTGATACCTACGTATACCGCGGCCTGATGAAATCCGGAAATGTCGGAATGTCTGCAGCAGCCGGCTTCTATCAGTCCATCATCGGATTTATCATTGTCCTTACCGCAAACGGAATCGTACGTAAAGTCAGCAAAGAAAACGCAATGTTCTAAGGAGATCACGTATGAAAGAAAAACCATTTTCCAAATATCAGATTTTAGCAAACGCTGTCATGATTATCTGGACGCTTGCCATTATCTTACCGTTTATTCTGTTATTTATGTCTTCTATTACAGATGAAAACACACTGGTAGCGAATGGATACTCCTTCTTTCCGAAGAAGTTCTCCCTCGCGTCCTATTCCTACATCATCAAATCCGGAGGTCAGATTTTGAAGGCCTATGGAGTAAGTATTGGTGTCACGGTAGTCGGAACTCTGTTGAATGTCCTTCTGTCTGCTCTGATGGCCTATCCTTTGTCAGTAAAAAATCTTCCGGGCAGAAATGTGATGATGTTCTTCGTGTTCTTTACCATGCTGTTCAACGGCGGTATCGTTCCATCTTACATTATGTGGACAGGTACCTTCCATATCAAAGATACGATTTTTGCACAGCTGCTTCCAAACTTCCTGCTTTCTGCATGGAATGTTATGATGATTCGAACTTATTTTACCACAAGCATTCCGGATGGATTATACGAGGCGGCAGAGATTGACGGTGCAAGCCAGTTTACCATCTTCTGGAAAATCGTACTTCCGCTTGGAAAACCGATCTTGGTAACAATGGGCACCTTTGCAGGCCTTGCTTACTGGAATGACTGGACCAATGGTCTGTACTATATCGTTAAGAATACAGGTCTGTACAACGTACAGAACCTTCTGAACCAGATGGTACAGAATATTCAGTTCCTGACACAGAGCTCCAACTCGAATGTGACAGCAGCTGCATCGACCATTCCGGCAACGGGAATCCAGATGGCAATCGCATTTGTAGCAATTCTGCCAATTATGCTGATTTTCCCATCTTTCCAGAAATATTATGCAAAAGGTATCGCTCTTGGTGCAGTCAAAGGCTGATACAGATGGAATGAATCATTAGCAGCGAAAAGGGCTGCTTCGTGATAAACTTATTTTAAGGAGGAATTTTTATATGAAAAGAAAAATGCTTGCTGCTTTTCTGGCAGCGACAATGGTGGGCGGCCTGCTTGTCGGCTGCGGAAACAGTGGAGACACTTCCGGCTCATCCAAGAGCTCTTCTGGAACAACATCAACAGCATCGGCATCTGGCGAGGCAGATGCTTCCGTAACAAAAACAGAGCTTGGTGAGTATACGGAAGAAAATCCTTATCATCTCGTATTTGCCTTCGTCGAGTTCTACGAGCAGGATGACGCAGCACGTACTGCAGTACAGGATGCATTGAATGAATATATGATTCCGAAATACCATATTGAAGTGGAATTTCTTCCACTGCAGTATGCAGAATATCAGCAGACGATTCAGCTGATGATTTCCGGTGGTGATGAGCTGGATGTTATGCCAATTTATTACAGCAATGCTTCCAGTTGGATTGCAATGAATGGTATTGTCGATATGAACCAGTATATGGATACTCCGGAAGGACAGGCTATTAAAGATGTGCTTGGTGAAGCAAATGCAACGGTAGGTTCCATGAATGGTATTCTGTTCGGTTTTCCGGCACAGAAGGAATCGGTTGAACTTGGTGGTCTGACCATGAGAGCAGATATCTGTGATGAACTTGGTATCGCAGAGGAATACGGACTGGAGCTGAATCAGGATGAATACACTGGAAAAGTGTATGACTGGTCTGTTGCAACTGAAATTTTCAAGAAAGTAAAAGAAGCACATCCGGAAATGACACCTCTGTATCTGCAGGGAAGTGCAAGCCCGATGAGACGTCTTGCATTTTTCGACGAGTTAGCGGATCAATTCGGTGTTCTGGACTGGGAGGCTGATCATGACTCCACAACCGTAGTGAACGAGTTTGAAACCGATACTTACAAAGAAGCAGTAACCCAGCTGGCGGAATGGTTTGATGCAGGATACATTTATCCGGATGCGTTGACGGATACACAGGGATCTGCAGTTATGATGAAAGCCGGAAATACGTTCTCTTATATGTCAGCAATTAAACCGGGCTATCTTGTTGAGGCAAAGGCATCTACAGGAACAGACTGCTATGCAATGTATTTTGGACAGGATGTAGAAGGTGGATATTCAACTACAAACGTAAGTTTTTATGATACTGGTATCGCAACCAACAGTGCGGATCCGGAAATGGCCTTTAAGTTTATCTCCGCGCTGTATACAGATCCGGAGGTTATGAATCTGTGGCAGAATGGTATTCAGGATGTAAACTATAAAGTTTTGGATGATGGTACTGCTTATTATGTAGATGGTGAAGATGCTTCTAACTTTAAATATCATCAGAATACAGGATGGTTTATGGGCAATCAGTTTAACACATACGTATGGAATGATGGTTCCAAGGATGCAAATTACTGGGATAAACTGCAGCACCATAACGACTGGGCACAGTATTCACCGGCATACGGATTTATGTGGGATTCTTCTGAATACTCTACACAGATCACAGCTCTGCAGAATGCACTGAATACGTATCGTCCAGCACTTGAGACAGGCTCTGTCGGAGTTGCTGGTGTAGAAGAAACACTCCAGAAACTGAATGATGCGCTGTATGCAGCCGGACTGCAGACTGTTATGGATGCAAAACAGGAGCAGCTGGATAAATGGCTGGATGAAAACGGAGGAGCTACAGAAACTCCGCAGTCTAACCTTGATACGATTGCAGCAGCAAAAGAAGCAAACTAACGAAAGATCAACATTAGGTATAATTAGATCTAAGGCAAATCCGCCCGGAAACCGTAAAGCTGTGCGGTCTTCGGGCGGATTGCTTTGTATGTTTTTGGCTTTTACAGCAGAAAGGATTTACTATGAAAAAAATGAATTACACATTTTCCGTGCCGGACAACAAACGCGTGCGTATGATTGTCAGCACAGACTGCAAAAATGAGGCGGACGACCAGTTCGCACTGGCACATCACCTGATGACACCGATGTTTATTCTGAAAGGCATCGTTCCGTGTCACTTCAACATGTTCTCCCGCGATTACGGCGATGGCCACACAGCACAGGCGAGCATGGACGAGGTCAATAAAGTGCTGGATCTGATGGATCGGCAGGGCGTATGCCCGGTCTGCAAAGGATCGGAATTTCCGATGAAAGACGAGCAGACTCCGGCCGTGTCGGATGGCGCAAAGCTGATCGCCGAAGAAGCCATGAAAGATGATCCGCATCCGCTGTTCATCGCCTGCCAGGGAGCACTGACCGACGTTGCCTCCGCACTTCTGATGAAACCGGAAATCGCAGACCGCATGACCGCCATCTGGATCGGCGGAGCACCGTATCCGGAAGGGGGAGAAGAGTTCAACCTCCGCCAGGATATCGCAGCTGCAAACGTTGTGATGAAATCCGGCATGAAGGTATGGCAGGTTCCGTCTACCGTATACAAGAAAGTAACAGTTTCTCTTGCCGAGCTGCAGCTTAATGTTCAGCCATGTGGAGAAATTGGAAATTATCTGTATCAGCAGATGGTAGACTTTAACAACACCTTCTATCAGTTCCAGGAATGGCCGCACGGCGAAATCTGGGGTCTCGGCGATTCTCCGACAGTTGGGTTGCTGCTGGCAGAGGTACAGCGTACCGACCTCTATGAAATGGTAGAAGCGCCGGAAATCAGCTATGAGGACATGAGCTATCACTTCACCGGAAAGAACCGCAAAATTCGCGTTTACCATGATCCGAATGCGGAGCTGACGTTGAGAGACTTTTTTGCGAAACTGAAATTGAATTATGGGATGTGACAGGGACTGCTAATCAAAATCAGAGCCTGTTTGAAAAAAGCTTTCCACAAGATGTGTGTCACAATTTATCGGAAATTTTGTTCGACAGAGGGCGTCGCAGCGGGTTTTTGTATGGACAGAAAGAGCAATATAAAAACAGCCATCTGTGCAAGTTTGTCCAGATGGCTGTCTATCGTAATACTTTCGTTATTTACACACTTCGTCAATATCCACACGGTCGATCATAATATTCAGGATTTCCGTATCGGTATCTTTCATGCCGACTCTTCCGATGTATCCCATACTCTTGATCGTATCCTCGACATCTTCCCGCACGATACCTTCGCCCGGCTGGAAACTTCTGTGATGCTGGCCCATGTAGTGGGCGAGAATAGCAGCGTCAACAGCGGATGCAATTTTCGCCGCACAGGAGGATTTTGCGCCGTCGCAGACAATACCGCCGACGTTTCCAATGGTGTTGACGATCGTCAGACTGACATCTTCATAAGTTCCGCCAGAAAGATAGGTAATGGCGGCACCGGCTCCACAGCCTGCGCTGACGGCGCCGCAGTAAGCGGAAAGACTTCCAATATATTTTTTCTGATGAACCGCAATCAGGTTGCTGACAACGAGTGCGCGGTACAGTTTTTCCTGGGAAACGTTCCATTCTTTTGCAAACTCAATGACAGGAAGGGAAACGGTCATGCCCTGGTTTCCGCTGCCGGAATTGATGACGACCGGAAGAGAGCAGCCGCTCATACGCGCATCGGAGCCTGCCGCTGCACGGGCGCGGGCGCGGATTTTTACGTCATTGCCGTATTCATTCAGCAGCGTGCGGCCAACCTGTGCACCGTATGGATGACGGAGACCTTCATCGGAAATGGCAGAGTTCATGGTGATCTGACGGTCAAGAATTTCTTTGATGTCTTCGATCTTCACAGTATCGGCAAATTCAAGAATATCCTTGACGTTCAGCACACTTTTATCAACGTATTCAGGGGAATCCTCATGAGCCGCAATCTGATAAAGTATCTCACCATCTTTTACGATGCGTGAAATCAGGGTATGACGGTTTACAATCGTTACCTCCGCGCTGTGCTCTCCGGCAATGACTTTTGCAACAATGTAGAGATTCTCTACGCCTTCTTTTAAAGTACAGGTACAGAATCCCTGCTGTACCAGTTCTTTTGTCTTTTCAATATCTGCCTCGGTCACATCTTCAAGTACTTCAAGTTCACGTTCGGCACAGCCTCCGACGACGCCAAGCGTTGCCGCAACATCAATGCCCTTCAGACCGTTGGAATTTGGAACTTTAACACCCTTTACGTTTTTGATGATGTTTCCACTGCAGCAAAGCTCGATCGATTCCGGCATCTGTCCGAGTACTTCGCGTGCTTTTGCTGCCGCATATGCAATGGCAATCGGCTCTGTACAGCCAAGCGCCGGAACAAGCTCGTTTTTTAAAATCTTTACATAACTGTCATATAATTTCTGATCCATGAAAATTCTCCTGTATAGTTTTTTATGCGTTATCAACTGGTAAATCTTGCATTTCTTTCTGATTATACTATTGATATATCACTGATAATATCAGATGTCAAGTAGAGAATTGCAATTTGTGAATTAACATCATGCATTGACGCAGAAAAGAAAAGATGATACGATAAAAACAGTAAAATACTGAAATCGGAGGTAATCATTGGAGAATAGCAAAACTGTAACATTTTCACTTGGTGGAATGATTTTCGAATATGATGAGAAAAAGAATAAAATTAATATAGAAAAACATGGAATTTCATTTAAAAGTGCTGCCCGTGTATTTTTTGATTATGATCGAATAGAATATTATGATGAGGAAAATAGTAATGTTGAAGATCGATATGATATCATAGGTGATTTATCTGCAGGGACAGCGCAAATAGAGCGTAATACAGAGATTATGATCGGAAATATAAAAAGTGATGATGTTTTGTTTGTAGTGTATACGGAAAGAATACGGAAAAATGAAAATGGGGCAGAAATAGATGTGACAAGATTAATCTCCGCAAGATATGCAACCAATTTTGAAAGGGGGCTTTATTATGGTAAATACTAAAGAAATGACAGAAAGCCTGATAAAAGAACTCGCTTTTTCAGAAGAAGAATTAAGGGAACTAAAAGCAGCAAAAGAAAAACCTATTGTATTTGATGAAGATTGTCCGGAAACGACTCCAGAACGGGCGCTAAAATTTCGACGGGTAAATCCGCCGAGGGGAGCAGGCAAAAAAAGAGCATAAAAATTTGTGATCTCCGTAAAACCAGAAAATCCTAGTTTTACGGAGATCTTTTCAGAATAAATTGTATTTTCCTTTAAAGTGTCCTATACTGAAAAGTAGCAAAAATACACACCACCCTTTCATTTGGAGGATTTTTATGCAGAAGATTACGTTTCGAAAATTAGCTGGAGAAAAATATATTTACCCGGAACTGCAGGGACACTTTATCGAGTTTCTTGGCTCCTGTATTTATGATGGAATCTGGGTTGGAGAGGATTCGGAAATTCCGAATTATCATGGAATCCGAAAAGACCTTGTGGATGCATTTCAGAAGCTGCACCCGCCGGTGATCCGCTGGCCGGGCGGATGTTTTGCGGATGTATATCACTGGCGGAACGGCATAGGTCCGCGGGAGCAGCGGCCGGTTACATACAATGAAAACTTCGGTACTTTCGAGACGGATCCCAATCAGTTCGGTACGCACGAGATGATGGAATTCTGCGAGATGATCGGCGCGAAGCCATGGTTTAATATCAATATGATGACCGGATCTCCATCCGAGATGCGAGAGTGGATGGAATACTGCAACCGCAAAGAGCCGACGGCACTTTCACAGGAACGAAAAACAAACGGCCACGAAGAACCGTTTGGGATTGAATACTGGGGTATCGGAAATGAAGTATGGGACGGCGGTGGAAAAATGACGCCGCAGATGTATGCGAACGAATACCGGAAATTCAGTTCCTCCTGTCCGTCGTTTGGAGGCGGCGATCAGACATTTTCCATGAAATGCATCGCCAGCGGCCCGGATGGAAATAAGCCGAAAGAACGTGCTGCGTGGACAAAAGATTTCTTTAAGGAAATGGGAAAATACCGGATGCCGTCTCTCTATGGCTACGATCTCCATTTTTACAACTGGAATCTGAAGCAGCTTCAGACCGAGAAGAAATTTGATGAGAAACAGTGGTATGATGTCATCAACGGATGCAAAGAACTGGAAAGTGTCATCCACGAACAGCGCCGCCTGATCGACGCCGGGCTTGAAGCGCTTCCAAAACCGGAAGGCCCGTTCCAGGCAGCGCCAAGAAAATGTGAACTGATTGTCGGTGAGTGGGGCAACTGGCACAGCAGTGCATTTAATGCGCGCCCGGCGCTGTATCAGCAGTGTACGATGCGCGATGCCGTTACAACTGCACTGACGCTCGACATCTTCCACCGCAATACCGGGGATGTGCGCATGGCATGTGTGGCACAGTCTGTCAATGTCCTGAATTCCCTGTTCCTGACGGATGGTGAGCATTGTATTCTGACACCAAACTACGATGTGTTCGATATGTATCAGGTGCATCAGGGTGCGTATACGCTTGGCTTTGAGGAAAAGAACAAAGATCCTGAGGTCTGCATCTTTGCTTCGATCAAAAATGATGATATCTACGTCAACCTCGTAAATACAAGCTACAGCGAATCAAAGAAAATCGAATTGAAATTCAAACAGTGTCCGGAATTTGTTGAGGCCAAAACACTGTACTCCCAAGATCCGCAGAACTACAATGATGCGAAACATCCGAACCGCGTCCGCTGCAAAGAAGGAAAAGCACCTGCACGGGAAAAAGACTCCTTCCAGATTGCACTGCCGGCGGCTTCGGTCAGCGTTTATCATTTCAGAAAAACAGAAACAGAAAAGTAATACATACAAAACGGGCCGCCCCGGGGAAAAGGATTGTTCCCACAGGGCGGCTCATTTCTATTACAAAAACAATTCAATCACAAACACCACGGCACAGCATGCCACCGAAACCTGAAACAGGTTTGCACCGAACCATGCGGCTGCGATGCCGACGACAAGCGCGAGTGCGCCGGAAACAGGGCTCTGTGTTGCATGAACGATCGCCGGGAAGGTCATGACGGACAGCGTCACGTATGGAACGTAGTACAGAAACGACTGAATAAACTGATTTTTAATCGGCTTCCGAATCAGCGTCAGCGGCAGAATCCGGATTGTGTAGGAAACCAGAGCCATGACGGCGATATAGATATAATTATTGTACATCAGCATTTTCCTCCTCTGTCTTTACCGGGAACAGGATAGCTCCGGCGCAGGAAATCAGAACGGTGAGCAGAATCGTTCTGGTTCCGTCGGAGAGAGTGGAGATGCCCGGGAGATAGCTGCAGATAAAGCTTAAGAAAAAGCTGACGGCAACAAGACCCGCTACCACACGGCTCTTTCGCGCCGGGGGAATGATGATTGCAAGGAACATGCCGTACAGCGCCACGCTTAAGGCACTGACAGCGCGCAGCGGCAGCAGATTTCCGGCAATAATGCCAAGAGCCGTGCCGATCGACCACGCGGGAGCAGCGACGAGAATGGCACCGTATGTATAATACGGATTCAGCCAGCCCGGGCGCGCGATTGTGATGCCAAACAGTTCATCCGTTACATCGTAACCAATGAGAAAACGGTGGAAAAACGGCGTGTCCGGCGAAAAGCGCTGGGCAAGCGCACAGCTCATCAGAAGATACCGCGCATTGGCGATGAGCGTAATGATAGCGACCTGCAGATAGCCTGCGTTGGCGGCAATCAGTGTAAAGGCAGCGTATTCTCCGGCGGAAGCATTGTTGAAAAGACTGGCGAGAAAGCCCTGAAAAGGACTAAGACCTGCCTTACGCGCTGCAATGCCGAGCGAAAACGAGACCGCAAAATAGCCAAGCCCGATCGGAATGCCATCGCGGATTCCGTTGACTAGAACCTGGCGGGAAAATGAATAAGATCTTTGTGAACTCATAAAAAGCTACTTCCTTTTCCTTCGCAGAAGCTAGAGCATGTCTGAAAAATCATTTCCGCAATCTGAGATTCGCAGCTTACGAAAAGTTCTTTTCAGACATGCTCTGGCATCTGGCAAAAATGTTGGGGTCAAGAGATCAAAAATCCTCTTGCAAGCGAGCTTGCACCGGCTTTTTGATCTTTTGCCCTGATATCTGATGAAAATTATAGCAAGTTTCGACAGGTTCGTAAACTCTTATTTTGTTCTTGTTCGTTTCACGCAGCCACTGCTTACACCTGCGTTTCTAAGTCTGTTGAACTGAATTGTATAAAATTATGTACAAAAACAGAAGATAACGCTTGAAAATAGAAGAAAAATCCATTAATATCTATGTATACAAAAAACATTGCCGAAGGTGGTGCCTACGATGAAACTGCGTGCGCTTGCAAAAATAAATCTTGGTCTTGATGTGACCGGAAAAAGAGAGGATGGTTACCATGAAGTCCGCATGGTAATGCAGACGATCCAGATGTACGATCAGCTGGAAATAAAGGAGAGAAAAGAACCTGGCATAAGGCTGACAACCAATCTGCCGTTCCTTCCGTGTAATGACGGAAATCTCGTATACAAAGCGGCCAAGCTTCTGATGGATGAATTTGATATCCGTCAGGGCGTTGATATGAACCTGACAAAATTTATCCCGGTAGCGGCCGGCATGGCGGGCGGAAGCTCGGATGCGGCAGCAGCACTGGTAGGAATTAACCGCATGTTTCAGCTTGGTCTGACCAAACGCCAGCTGATGGAGCGGGGTGTGCAGATCGGAGCGGATGTTCCGTACTGTGTGATGCGCGGTACGGCGCTGGCAGAAGGAATCGGCGAAAAGCTGACATCCCTTCCCGGCGTACCGATGTGCTATGTGCTGATCGGAAAACCGGGCATCAATGTTTCGACGAAATTTGTCTATGGAAACCTGCATCTTGACGAGGTGACGGAGCATCCGGATATCGACGGCATGGTAGAGGCGATCCGAAATCATGACCTGTACGGCATCACGGACCGCATGGGAAATGTGCTGGAATCCGTGACGTGTCCGGCGTATCCGGTGATCGATGAGATCAAGGCACAGATGATGAAAAACGGTGCGGTCAATGCGATGATGAGCGGCAGCGGCCCGACCGTATTCGGCATTTTCGACGATCCGGATAAGGCAGAATTTGCCCGTGATCAGTTAAAAATAAGCGGACTGTCGAAACAGACATTCCTGACTACAGTATCAAAACCGGGAGGTACAAAGTATGGCAAAAAATGAGTTAGACCTGCAGATGGAGGATTATCAGTACCTTCCGCTCCGCGATGTCGTGTTCCGCACGCTGCGCCAGGCGATTCTGCGCGGGGAGTTAAAGCCGGGTGAACGGCTGATGGAGATCCGGCTGGCAAATCAGCTCGGCGTTTCGCGTACCCCGATCCGCGAGGCGATCCGTATGCTGGAACTGGACGGCCTTGTGATCATGGTGCCGCGGAAGGGTGCGCAGGTAGCACAGATCACGGAAAAAGACCTGAACGACGTACTGGAGGTGCGGCTCGGACTCGAGGAGCTGGCGGTAAAACTGGCGTGTCAGCGGATTACAGAGAGCGAACTGCAGAAGCTTTATCAGGCATCGCGCAGCTTTGAACAAATGCTGGAGACAACAGAGACGGATGATCTGCAGAAGCTTGCACAGGCAGATGTGGCATTCCATGATGTGATTTATCAGGCGACGAACAACGAACGTCTGATTCAGCTGCTGAACAATCTGCGGGAGCAAATGTACCGTTACCGGATTGAATATTTAAAGGATGTAAAATCCCGACGTTCCCTGGTCGAGGAGCACGATGCCCTCTATGAACGTATGAAAAATCGGGATCTTGCAGGCGCACAGAAGATGATCCGCGAGCATATCGAGCGACAGCAGGAGAGTATTATGCAGACCGTACATCACCAGAGCATGACGGGTGTAGAAGAAAAATAAAAGCGTATAAAATTTCGAAAAAGGAACATTCTGTTACAGAGTAAAAAAATCGTGACAGAATGTTTTTTTATGGAATTTTGCAGAGTATGTTTCTCCAGATGGTTTTTCGGAAGCTTTCAAAAGGAGGAGAAGGAGGGACGCAGGCATGGAAAAAGAGAAGACGCAGATTTCACTCACACTGGCGGAAAATGAAAGCGTGATCCGTACATGGTGTGAAAATTGCGATGATATTCAGATCCGCCCGATGAAACTCGGCAAAACGGGCGGAACCGGTGCGCTGCTGATCTACGTAGAAGTGGCGGTGAGCTGCGTTATGTTGAAGGATTCCGTGATCGGGAAGCTGTTGAACCGTCTGATGGAGGTTCCCGAGGCAGATATCCCGGGGGTTCTCTCGGAAAATCAGCTCGGAATTTCGGATGCACTGGAATTTGATACCATGGAAGCTGCGTTCGCTTCCATGCTTGCGGGAAATGCAATTCTTTTTGTGGATCATTATGACCGTGCAGTCAAGATCGGATCGAAGGGTTATCCCAATTTAGGAGTGCAAAAAGCGGAGTCCGAAAAAGTGCTGCGCGGCTCAAACGAGGGCTTTTCCGATTCCGTCAAAACCAACACGGCACTCGTCCGCAAGCGTCTGCGGACCACCGATCTGAAAGTGGAGGAGATACATTTTGGTGCGCGTTCTGATACGGTTCTGGCTCTGGTGTATGAGAAAGAGCTGATTTATCCGAAATTTCTGGAAGAGGTAAAACAGCAGATTGCCGGCTGGGAAGTGGACGGCGTTTTTGACAGCGGCATGGTCGAGCAGCTCTGCGAACCGCAGTGGAAATCGCCGTTCCCGCGCTTTGAGACGACCGAACGGCCGGACCGCGCGGCGATGGAGATTCTGGACGGAAGAATCCTGCTTTTATGTGATAATTCCCCGGTCGGGATTCTCTTCCCGGCATCATTTGACAGCTTTTTAAAGGTCAGTGAGGACCGGTATCATCATTTTCTGATCGTCTCATTTGAGCGGCTGCTGCGGTATGCGGCGGTCTTTCTCACCCTGTGGATTTCGGGCGGATACCTGGCTGTCACGGGCTTTCACACGCAGGTGCTTCCGACCAAACTCCTGCTGGCGTTCGCCGAAGCGCGGAAAGGCGTTCCGTTCCCCGGCATTCTGGAAATTCTTCTGATGGAATTTGCTTTTGAACTGATCCGCGAGGCCGGTGTGCGCATGCCGGGGCCGCTTGGCGGGACGATCGGAATTGTGGGCGGGCTGATCATCGGAGATGCAGCGGTTTCCGCCAATCTGGTGAGCCCGATGACCGTCGTTGTGGTTGCGGTTTCGGCGCTCTGTTCGCTGGCGATTCCGAACGAAGAGTTCGGTGCGCCGTTCCGGCTGCTGAAATTCGGCTTCATTTTGCTCGGCGGATGGCTCGGCATTTTCGGCATGGTGCTCGGCACGTTTCTTCTCGCAGGTCATCTCGCCGGGCTTATGAGTTTTGGTATTCCCTATCTGATGCCGTTTGTCGGGAAAGGACTTGCGGGCTACCATGCGCCGAAGGATTCCGTATGGCGGCCGCCGCTGCATCAGATGCGGGAGCGGCCGGTCTTTACAAAGCGCGATCAGAGAGTGCGGCTGCGGAAAAACAGAAAAGCTGCGGAGCCGGAAGAAAAACAGGAAAGGGGAGAGTGACGCATGTTTTCGGAAAATGACAGAATTTCACAGCGCCAGATGGAACGCCAGATCGTGCTCGTTCTGCTCTGCCCGGCGTTCTGGCAGCTCGCGGCGTACGGCGCATCGGACGGCCTGCCCGGTATGGCAGGGATTTTCGTTGGATATGGGCTGCTGGCGGTGTGGTGCATTTATCTCGTGCGCCTTGGCGGGCTTTACTGCCGCCTGGAAAGCGTGATGGGAAAGGCTGGGAAACTCCTTCTGGCAGTGATGTATCTGTGTTATCTGCTTTTCCTCGGCGGAACACTGCTTCGCAGAATGGCGGAGCTTGCCGCCGCGTATCTGACAGCGGGTGTACCGCAGGAGCTCTGCGGACTGTTTCTGCTCGCGGCAGCCGGGTTTGGTGTCGGCAGTGAAGTACAGAAAAGAGGACGGCTGGCGGAAGCACTCTATCCGTGGATTGTGGGCGGGATTTTGATTCTGCTTCTGCTGACGGTTCCGCAGATGCATTTTTCCTCGTTTGAGGATGCCTGGGAGACAGCAAAGTCTGTTGAAATTGTGGATAACGGAATACTTTTTGGGTGGAATGTGTGGAGAACACTGGAAAATGGAACACCGATTGCGCTGCTGCCGTTTTTACTGGGGCATGTGCAGAAAGAGCACAGGAGTGTCATTCTTCCGGTGACGCAGAGTATCTGGAAAACGGGGCTTCTTGTAATTGCAGGAAGCATGGCGCTGCTCGGCGTTTTCGGCCGGCGCGGCACGGCTGCGGCGCAGGACCCGCTCTTACTGTTAATGGCAGGAACGAGCCTGCCGGGTGGATTTCTGGAGCGGTTTGATATTCTGTGGATGGCATTTCTTTTGATGGGACTGCTGTTCACACTGGGAAGTCTGCTGTTTTACGTATCGCTGATCGGAGAGAAGACGGGACTGTGGAAACCGCAGAATCTCTATGTACGGATCGGTACAGTGCTTTTTATATGGCTGCTGTCATGCGCGGAAAGCGGCTGGTCGGTCCGATACGGTTACTTTCCGTTTTTCCTTGCCATCACGGTGCTGCTCGGCTTCTGCCAGAAGCATATGAAAAAACTGCGGCTTGTGTGTCTGGCGCTGGGCAGTATGATTTTCCTGTCATCCTGCGGGGCAGTAGAGCCGGAAAAGCGGTTGTATCCACTGGCGGTTGCCTTTGATTATATGTCGGAAGAGGCGACTGCGCCGGAAAACAGTGAAACTGGGGAAGAAACCGGGACGGCGGTCAGTGAGAGCGGCGGAGAAAAGGAGACGGCTGGCGGTAAATGGCGCGTCTGGTATGCGCCTGCGAATCTTGCGGTGGTGACCGGCCAGGGAAAGGATGAGCAGGAGGAGGGAACCGACGAGGACCCCGCATCGCTGTTCTTTGAAGCGGAGACGTTTGAGGAGATTGCGCAGCAATATGACAGCACAGAGGAATATGATCTCGACACCGGACACGTCCAGGCGATTGTATTTTCCGATGCACTGCTCAGTGACCGGGGACGGATGGAAGAACTGTTGAAGTACCTGGAACAGGACCGTGCGCTTGGGCACAGTGCCTATCTGTTTCACGCAGAAAAACCAGAAGATATCATGGAGCAGAACGGAAAACAGGTGGAGTCCGTCGGTGAGTACCTGTGCGGAATTTATGACAACCGGGTGAAAAGAAAAGAGGCGGTGACACTGGCGGACTTGTGCTATGCGTGGGAAAACGAAAGGAGCATTCTGTGGATTCCGAAAGCGCCGTAAAAGGTTTAAAGTGTATGGAATATCGGAGCGGGCAGTGAGTGTCTGTGTATAAAAGTTTTGAAATCCGGCAAAACTGGAAAAAAACAGGAGGCAGCATATGAATGAGAAAAAAGTACAGAGCCGGAAACGGAATCAAAATCAGACACAGAAGAAATCCAGGGACAGGCAGGCGCAGCCCCGAAATACATTTGGGAACCAGCATAGAAGTCAATTCCAGGCGGCATTTCAAATTTTCTGCCGCCGCTGGCTCCCCGTCTGCATTGCGGCGCTGATCCTTTCCGGAACCGCCAATCTTCTCCGCGAGTCCCGTCTGCAGCAGGAAGTCGCTGCAAAGATCGTGCGCTTTCACGTAAGAGCCAACAGCGACTGCGCCTCCGACCAGCAGATCAAGCTTCAGGTACGCGATGCCGTTGCCGAAGAACTGCAGACGATCCTGCACGGAGCCGAAACAAAAGCAGAAACCGAAGAAATCCTGCGTGAAAACGAGCCCTCCATCCGTGCCGCCGCCCTTCAGACGCTGCGCGCAGGAGGCAGTACTGACGATATCACCGTAACGTACGGAAAAGCCAGTTTTGAGGAAAAAGAAACGGGCAATTATATTCTCCCCGCCGGAACGTACGACGCTCTTCAGATCAACATCGGCAGAGCCAAAGGGCATAACTGGTGGTGCATGCTGTATCCGTCCATCTGCTTTTCGGATGCCCTGCGCCCCGTAAACGAGGACGGCGAAAGTGCAGAAAAAGTCGAAAAAAGCCGGATTCCGCTGCAGAATCTGTTGAGTGACGCCGCCTACCGCGAAATCCTGAAAAGTGACCGGATTTCGTTCCGGTTTTTCTGGCGTTAAGCGGATTTTTCGAAAGACTTTCAAGAGAAATGATTGCAATATTCCTCCATTCGGGTTAAAATAATGTATCAGCGACCTATTTTAACCAGGGTCGTGAAATGAAAAAAGAAATGTAAAAATTCAGATATATAATATAGAAATGAACCCCATTCGGCATGACAAAAAAGTAATGCCGGATGAAAAATGGAGGAAAGTATGAAAGCAGACAGACAGGCGCCGATTGGCGTCTTTGATTCCGGTGTCGGCGGACTGACCGTAGTGCGTGAGATTATGCGAAACCTGCCCGACGAACGAATCGTATATTTTGGAGATACTGCGCGTGTGCCGTACGGTTCCAAATCGAAGAACACCGTCATCCGTTATTCCCGCCAGATCGTACACTTTCTGGAAACCCAGCAGGTCAAGGCAATCGTCATCGCCTGCAACACCGCAAGTGCGCTGGCACTCGATACGATCGAAAAAGAGATTGATCTCCCGATCATCGGCGTGGTAAAACCGGGCGCACAGATGGCCGTCGAGACGACGCAGAACAAGCGCGTCGGCGTCATCGCAACCGAGAGCACTATTCAGAGCGGCCTCTACCAGCAGCTTATTACCGAGGCAGATCCGGCGATCACCGTTTACGGAAAACCGTGTCCGCTGTTCGTGCCGCTCGTGGAAGAGGGCTGGACAAAAGATCCGATCACCGAGGAAGTGGCGCGCCGCTATCTGGCAGAGATTCTGGATAAAGACATCGACACGCTGATTATGGGATGCACCCACTATCCGCTGCTGCGTTCTCTGCTGCGGAAAGTAGTCGGAGAAAAAGTAACACTCGTCAACCCGGCATACGAAACCTCACAGGCACTGTGCAGACTGCTGCGGGAGCTGGAGCTGGAGAATCCGGGAAACGATGAGCTGGGCCGTCAGAAATACCAGTTCTTCGCAAGCGACGGCGTGGAGCGGTTCAATGCCTTCGCACATTCCGTTCTGCCGGAGCAGATCAGCGATACGAAACAGGTACAGATTGAAAACTATTAAAAACGACATACAGAAAAGAGAGAGGAACATCAGAAAAGGATGGAAAAAGACGTACTCATCAGCATCCGCGGACTGCAGTATCTGATGGATGAGGAATCCGGCGAACAAGAACCGGTGGAGGTTATGACGACGGGTTCGTACTACAAGAAAAACGGCCATCACTTTCTGATCTACGACGAGGCAACCGAAGGCTTTGACATGATGACGCACAACATGATCAAATTTACGGAAAACGCCCTCGAGGTGCGCAAGCGCGGCCTCATTGATGTCCATATGATTTTTGAGGAAGATAAAAAGAACATTTCGTTTTATCATACGCCATATGGCATGATCAACATGGGAGTTGCGGCGACGAAGGTCAGAATGAAAGAGACGCCGGATCAGATTTTACTGAAGGCAGAATACGCGCTCGACATCAACGACAGCTACGTGGGGGACTGCGTAATCGATATCGAGGTAAGACCGCGGGAAGGCGGAAAACTGAATTTATAAAAAAATACCCGGGAAGAATGAAAATCATTCAACTCGGGTATTTTCGCGAGCAACGAGCCAAAGTCCGGGCTTGCACGAGACCTTGGCGACTGCCGCGAAAGCAAAAAGAAACACGCAAAGCGTGTTTCTTTTTGTTTCAGATGAAATTTTATTTCTCCTCGCCGCGTGCCTTGCGGAGCATTTTCTGCCAGAAGCCGTTTTTCTTTGCCGGCTGCTCTAACGAACCGCGGATGCCGCGAACTCCGGTGATGTAGATACCGCTTACGGTAGCCTTGACTTCTTTTTTCACCGGGATCTGATCGAAGATAGCAGCGTCGCAGATCAGGGTCATGATTCTCGGACCGACTTTTGCTTTGACGATCGGCAGTTTTGCGCGACGCATCATTTTCGGTGTCTGGTCGATGACCATCTGTGGGAGTCCGGAATCTTTCATGCGAAGCTTTTTCTTATCTATGATCAACATGGAGACAGTCTGTTTCATGGCCTCCATTTGTTCCTGCTGTGCGGCCTGTTTTGTCTGTGCTTTTTTACCGAAGTAATACAGCAGACCAAGGATGACAGCGATGACAGCTAATACGATTAATACGATAATCCAGGGTTTCATCCCTCTATTCCTCCTCTGCAAAAAAATAATGTGGGCATCGGAACATACAATGCCAGTCTATGAACATTCTAACATTGATTTCGGCAAAACGCAAACACATTTTAGCGCAATCCAGGCGATTTTACGGTTGAAAATCATAAGAATTTCTAAAATCGGAGCCCCAGCCTTTTTTTTACCAGACAAGTATGGTAAAATGAGATTTACAACGCGCCGGGAACGGCGTAGTATGGAGGAAAATTCAAGAATGAAAAGAAAAGCAGCAGTCATGCTTCTGCTCATGACACTGGGAGCAGCCAGTGTGAGCGGATGTGGAAAAAACAATACAACAAGCAGCAGTTCCGTATCAAGCGCAAGCAGCACAAGCGCTTCCTCAGCATCCGATGCGTCGAGCGCAGGCAGCACATCGTCCGACAGCACAGCTTCTGAGGAATACGCTTCCCCGAGTGATGTAGACGGGATTCCGGTTGTCGATGAGGAAGTTGATCCGGCAGAGTGTGTAACGCTTGGAGATTACAAAAAGCTGACACTGGAAAAGAAAGTAGAGCAGGTAACGGATGATGACGTACAGACGGCAATTATGGCAGAGACAGCTGTCACCATGGACGATCCGGACGCCACCGTACAAAAAGGCGACACCGCCGATATTGCCTATGTTGGAAAAGTTGACGGCAAGGAGTTTGACGGCGGAAGCAGTGATTCCTACAATCTGGTGATCGGATCCGGTACCTTCATCGATGGATTTGAGGATGGTGTCATTGGAATGAAAACAGGGGAGACAAAGGATCTGAACCTGAAATTCCCTGACAGCTATCAGAGTACCGATCTGGCAGGAAAAGATGTTGTGTTTACCGTTACGGTAAATGCGTTTACCCGCCCGGCAGAAAACATTGACGGATGGGAACTCGACGATGCATGGGTAGCAGAGAATACAGATTACAGTACTGTGGAGGAATACCGTGCCGGAAAACGCGCAGAGCTGGAGGCTGCAAATGAGACGACAGCGGAAAATAATCTGCAGAATGACGCGATGCAGCAGGTGGCAGACGGCTGTACGTTTCACAAAATTCCGAAATCCTATATCACCCTTGGCGAAGAAGATTACGATAAACGGTATACCGCTTATCTTCAGAATTACGGCATTTCCTTGGACGACTATCTGGAGCAGTATGCGGACAGAGCGACCTACAATCAGGAGAAAGCAACGTATGCAGGAACGATGGCAAAAAGTGCCCTCCTTCTGGATGCCGTAAAAGAGGCAGAAGGCTGGACAACAGATGACCAGGATTACCAGCAGATCTTAAACGATGAGGCAGCCAATGCCAATATGTCGCAGGAAGATTTCCTGAAGGCAGCCAATGACTATTACGGGGAAGATACGGTAGTGCGCAACATCATGATGGAGCGCATGATCAATATGGTTCTCGACAATGCAACAGTCAATACCGTGACTGTGGATGCAGACGGAAATACAGTAGAATAAAAAGAAAAATCACCCCGGAAAACAGGATGAAAACTTCTGTTTTCCGGGGTGATTTAACCGAATCAAGTAAGTCCCCTGCTTCCATTGCGAAAAGCAATAAGCAGTGGGTGGGAACTTGCTTGTATCAGGAGGAGTGCAAGCTCCTTCTGATAAACTGCGGAGCAGTTATTTGGTTATGAGCAAGTAGCGAAGCGGATTGCGAATATCCGCTTCGCATGTGGGAAACGAATTGTGTTCGTTACGCCATGATTTTGCGGAACAGATCCTTCAGATCTTCTACGCTTGCATCCTTCGGATTGCCCGGTGCGCAGGCATCTGCGTGTGCGGAATCTGCAAGGAACTGCAGATCTTCTTCTTTGACTGCCTCGAGAACAGATGGGATTCCAACGTCTGCGGACAGCTTCTTAACAGCATCAATCGCTGCTTTTCTGTACTCTTCCTGAGACATTTCGTCTACACCTGCAACGCCCATGGCACGTGCGATTTCACGGTATTTCTCACCGGTGCACTCCTGGTTGTATTCCATAACGATCGGAAGCATCATGGCACATGCAACACCGTGTGGGGTATCATAAACAGCACCAAGGGTGTGTGCCATGGAGTGAGCGATTCCAAGACCTACGTTGGAGAAGCCCATACCTGCGATGTACTGGCCAAGAGCCATTCCTTCGCGTCCCTCTTTGGTGTTTGCGACAGCACCGCGCAGAGATTTGGAGATGAGTTCGATGGCTTTGAGATGGAACATGTCAGTCATTTCCCATGCAGCTTTTGTGGTGTAGCCTTCGATTGCGTGAGTCAGAGCGTCCATACCGGTGGAAGCGGTCAGGCCTTTCGGCATGGAGGACATCATATCCGGGTCAACAACTGCGATGATCGGCATATCATGCGGGTCAACGCATACGAATTTACGTTTTCTTTCTACGTCGGTGATAACGTAGTTGATGGTAACCTCTGCAGCAGTACCGGCTGTAGTCGGAACGGCGATGATCGGTACACACGGATTTTTGGTCGGTGCGGTGCCCTCAAGGCTTCTGACATCCTCAAACTCCGGGTTTGCGATGATGATACCGATGGCTTTGGAGGTATCCATAGAAGAGCCGCCGCCGATGGCGATCAGATAGTCAGCGCCGGATGCCTTGAAAGCTTCTACGCCGTGTTTTACGTTTTCGATGGTCGGGTTTGGCTTGATATCGCTGTAAAGCTCATAGTCGAGTCCGTTTGCGGTCAGAATATCGGTTACTTTGGAAGTAACGTTGAATTTAATCAGATCCGGGTCAGAGCATACGAAAGCTTTCTTGAAGCCGTGTGCCTTTGCTTCATTTGCGATCTCGGCAATAGCGCCTGCTCCGTGATAAGAGGTTGCATTTAAATTAATACGATTTGCCATGATTGAAAAACTCCCTTCTAAAATGAATAAATGGTTTTACTGAACTTGTTATTATATTAACAAATCCGGAAGGGAAAAAGAAAGTGACAGAAGAAGCGAAGTGTAACACTTTAAAAAAAATCGCCATTGTGACAAAAACAACAGAACAAAATTTGTGAAAAATAACCAGAGAGTGTCTGAAAAACCATTTCCGCAATCTGCAAGCCCCACTTTGACACGCGCTCTAAGAGAGCAGCTGCAGATTCCGGAACAGTTTTTTTAAGTCTTCCGGCATTGCCCGGACGAGAAGAGCGGCAAACTCGGAAGGTGTCAGATCCATGCCGGTAAGCACCCATTTTACGGTCATGGTGATGGAACCCTGACAGTACATTTCGAGAAGAAAATGCATTTCCGGTGAAACCGGACTGCCGCTTTTTTCGTGAATCAGATTTTCGTAGAACGCGAGAATCAGATCGAAATCGTGCTCACGCAGAGAATTCTGCTTGTCGTAGCGGAAGGCAGCGGCGAAAAAAGCTTTTTCTTTCTGAATATAGGTAAATTTCTTTTCCAGACTGTCAAAAACGGTCGTTCCGCGACCCATATGTTCGAAGGATTTTGTCAGTAATTTATCAAAATACCAGTTGATCAGATCGTATTTGTCGAGAAAATTGCGGTAGAAGGTCTGGCGGGTAACACCGCAGATTTCACAGATCTGGCGCACGGTGATCTCTTCGACAGGGGTTGATTTCATGCACTCCTTCATGGATTCGGCAAGACGGTATTTTGTTTTTTCTCCTTTGGGAGCAGATACGGTGGAATGGATCATCCGGGCAGTTTCCTTTCGTTTCGAAAATTATAACTATGCAGAGTTATGCATACATTATAACGCGAATCAGAAGAAATAAAAAGCCCTGAACATGTTTCCAGGATGAAAGCGAGAAACATGCCAAGGGCGTTATTGTTATTTTCTTTTGTTTACGGCCTGTCCGACACAGTAGCATACAGCGGCAACAACCATGCCGTTGATAGAAGCGATGCCCCAGTGTAAGAGGTTCGCAACAATGGCACCGAGAATGACACCGGCAACTGCAAACCAGTCTACGGTTTTAAGCTTCGGCTGATCGGTTTCAAAGTCCTTTTTGTTCATGAAGTAGGCGAGCACCAGAATCATGCCGACCGGCGGCAGGGTACAATTCAGAATGTTGAGCCAGCCGCAGAAGTTGTAGTACAGCCATACGGAGGCAACCGTTCCGATGATACCGGAAAGGAGAACCATCGGTTTTTTCCTCTGATGGAAGATGTTGGCAAGACCAAGACCTGCGGTATACAGAGCGTTGTCGTTTGTAGTCCAGATATTAAGACCGAGAACGAGAACAGCCAGGTAGAACAGGTTCAGGCGGACCATAACCTCGAAGATATCGTTTCCGCCGACAAAGATCGAGGAAACAGCACCGAAGAAAAACATCAGGGAATTTCCGATAAAGAAAGCCACAACCGTGGTGATGGCACCCGCTTTTCCGTCCTTTGCAAAACGTGCGAAGTTCGGGGTTGCGGTTCCGCCGGAAACGAAGGAGCCGACACCAAACCATCCGATCTGCGTAAAGCTGGTCATGGCTGACGGCAGATAGGAACCTTTTTCGCCAAAAGCTCTCTGGGACAAAAGATCAAGTGACAGACCGGTTTTTGCACCGACGTAGCCGAGCAGACCGGTATAAATACCAAGAATGATTCCACCAAGGATCAGTGATCCCAAAAAGCCCCAGAAATCGAGGCCGTCAGCGAGCTGCTGGCCTACCCACATGCTTGCCGAGAAGAAGGTGAAGCCAAGCTATAAACTTTTAACAGTGTAAGGGGTAGCAACCTGATTGTCAAGGGAAAAGGCGAATTTACATGATTTTCTTACAGAAGAAGGGAATGCGCCGCGAGAAAAGGAATTTTACCGGGTTTTGCCTTCTCCGGAAAAATATTCCTTTGTAAGTTCCACAACCTTGCCCGAAAGCAGGAAGAGCGCAATCAGGTTCGGGATCGCCATGAGGCCGTTGAAGGTCTCGGCAATGCTCCACATCAGGCCGAGATTTGCGGTGGCGCCAAGGATGGCAACCAGCGCATAGGCGGCCATAAAATATTTTGTGATTCTTTCGGAGAACAAAAACTCGATGCAGCGTGCACCGTAAAGTCCCCATCCGAGAATCGTGGAAAAGGCGAAGCAGCACATCGCGAACGCGGTGAGCAGCGAAACCCAGTTTCCGTATGTAAGGGTAAAACCGCTGATGGTCAGCTCTGCGCCGGCAGCCTGTCCGTAGGTGATGGAAGTACCGCTGCAGAGAATAACAAGTGCAGTTAAGGTACAAATCACGATCGTATCAGTAAATACCTCAAAGATACCGAACATACCCTGTTTGACCGGCTTTTTTGTGTCGGCACAGGCATGCGCGATCGAACCGGTACCAAGACCTGCCTCGTTTGAGAAAATACCGCGGGACACACCTTTTTTCACACTCATGAGCATGCTTCCGACGATACCGCCTGTAACAGCAGAGGGACGGAAGGCGCCCTCAAGGATCGATACGAAAACAGATGGAATCCGGTTGAGATTCAGTAAAATTACACCGATGGCAAGGACAATATAAAACAGAGCCATAAACGGAACGAGCTTTTCTGTTACCTGTGCGATCCGTTTGACACCGCCGAGCAGGATCAGCGCTACGAGTACCGCAATGATGATACCCTGAATCAGGTTGGAGGTCGGGATCGCGTCCTTTGAGATCACATGGTAATTCATCAGTGCGGAGTTGACTGCGGTTGTGATGGTGTTGACCTGCGTTGCATTTCCGGTTCCGAACACAGTCAGTACACCGAAAGCAGCGAAAAGATAGGCCAGAAAATGCCATTTTTTGCTGAGACCGTTTTTGATGTAATACATCGGTCCGCCGACGAGTTCCCCGTTGGCGTTTTTCTCGTGGTAGAAAACAGCCAGTGTTACCTCGGCAAATTTCGTACACATGCCGAGCAGGGCGGAAACCCACATCCAGAACACGGCACCGGGTCCGCCGATAGCGATAGCGCCGGCAACACCGGCAATATTACCGGTACCGACCGTGGCGGCAAGTGCTGTACAGACCGCCTGGAACGGTGTAATTGCGCCATCGGAAGCATCTCGTTTGCGGAACATTCTTCCGAGCGTTGTGCGGATCGCATACGGGAATTTTCGAATCTGGAGGAAACGGGTGCGCAGACTCAGGTAAAGGCCGACACCGAAAATGCAGATCATAGCCGGAACACCCCAGATAAAATTGTTCACGGCATTGTTGATGGTTTCAATCAGTTGGAGCATAGATACCTCTTTCTTTTTCATAAGCAGAAGCACTTTCTTGGAAGATCAGTGCTTTCATAAAGTAACACAATGCAAAAAGTATATCATCTCAGACGAGATTTGCAAGTTTTTTTCGAGAAAAAACGCGGACCCCCAATTTTTTGCGATTCCGGAAAGATATATTTTCTCTAGCCTTATGGGTTTACCATGAGCCAGGCGGTTTTTTACGTTTTCTTCCAGTTTTTGTGAAGGAATGCAGCGAAGTATGATAGAATAGAGAAAAAACAGAAAAGAGGATTATTGCCATGTTTCAGGTAATTGATATGCACTGCGACACCATCCCGGCGCTGCAGTGGAAGGAAAAACAGGAGCATCTTGCGGATGCGGATCTTCAGATCAATCTGGATAAGCTGGAAAAGGGCGGCAGCCTCTGCCAGTGCTTTTCTTTGTTTACGTTCCTGAAGGGACTGAAAGACGAAACACCGTTTGAGCATGTGAGAAAGCTGGCTGATCTCTGGAAATCAGAGGTGGAACGGTATCCGGACCGCATTTGTCAGATCAAAACGTATGCGGATCTGATGCAGGTACAGAAGGAAGGAAAAATAGGTGCGGTGATGACCGTCGAAGAGGGTGGTGTCTACGAGGGAAGCATAGAGAAGCTGCATACGCTGTACGATCTCGGTGTGCGGATTTCCACGCTGACCTGGAACTTTCCGAATGAGCTTGGATTCCCGAACCCGGCGCAGGAAGAGGGAAAGCCATATCTTCCGGATCTTGAAAACGGGCTGACACCGACCGGTATTGCCTTTGTCGAGGAGATGGAGCGGCTCGGCATAGTGATCGATTTATCACACTTAAATGATGCCGGAATCCGCGACGTTTTTGCGCATACGAGAGGTCCGGTCATTGCGTCCCATTCCAATGCGCGCGGCGCGTGCTTCCATCTGAGAAACCTTTCGGATGAAATGATTCGTCAGCTCGCAGAGCGTGGCGGCGTCACCGGTATCAATTTCTGTCCGTCGTTTCTGCGCGAGGAGGAACCGGCGGCGAAAAAGGCATCGACGATGGATATGGTACGCCATATGAAATATCTGCGCAACGTCGGCGGTATCGACATCATCGGCCTTGGAACCGATTTTGACGGCTTCAGCGGCGAGACGGATGTGCCGGACACTGCGCATATGCAGCATCTCGCAGATGTGATGAGTCACGAAGGCTTTACAGATGAGGAGATCGAGAAGGTCTTTTCCAAGAATGTACTTCGGGTGTTTAGAGAATGCTGGAAATAAAACTACAGCTCCGGTGATGCCGCCAGAAGCTCCTTTGTATAATCATTCTGCGGATGCGCAAACAGTTCTTCCGTCTCCGCGTTCTCCACAATCCGGCCTTCTTTCATCACGAGAACCCGGTCACACATCTGATAGATCACGTTGAGGTCATGCGAGATAAAGAGAATCGAGAGCTGAAGCTCCTCCTGAAGCTGAACCATCAGCTCCATGATCTGTTTCTGAATCGTCACATCGAGAGCGGAAACCGGTTCGTCGGCAAGAATCAGGCGTGAGCCCTGGATCAGTGCGGCTGCGATGCTGACTCTCTGCCGCTGGCCGCCGGAAAGTTCATGCGGGCGGCGTTTCAGGTGCTCTGCGGAGAGACCGACTCTTTCGGCCATCGCAAGAACCCGTTTTTTTCGTTCTTCTTTCGGAACTTTCTGCATCCGAAGCGGTTCTTCTAAAATCCAGGAGATTTTCTTCGCCGGATTCAGGGAGGAAAACGGGTCCTGGAAAATCATCTGCGGATGGTCGACCTGCGAAATTATTTCGCCTTCATCTGGGCGGATAAATCCTAAGATCACTTTGGAGAGTGTCGATTTTCCGCATCCGCTCTCTCCGACGAGACCGAGAATTTCATTTTCATGAAGCTCGAAAGAGATATCATGAAGCACCGTTTTTCTCTGCTTTCCCTCCTGATAGGAGGCAGAAATATGGCTGACTTTCAGAATGTTGTTCGGACTGATTTCTTCCATGGGTTATTCCTCCTTTTCCGCCGGCGGAGCAGCTTTTTTGTCAGAGCCTGTCGGCCATTGAGCTGTTGAAGCGATTTTGATTCGCTTTCGCAGCGATGTTCGTCGGTTCGGAATTGCATCGAGCAGGCGGCGGGTGTAGTCTTCCTTCGGGTGGAAAAAGACATCGTCTACACTGCCGGATTCCACAATCGTCCCATGATTCATGACGATGACCCGGTCACAGAGCGAACGGATGACGCCGAGGTCGTGTGAGATAAAAAGAATCGCCGTGTGATGGCGTTCATTGATTTTTTTCAGCAGCTTTAAGATCTGCGACTGAATCGTCACATCAAGAGCTGTTGTCGGCTCGTCTGCAATCAGAAGCTTCGGTTCTGTAATAAGCGCCGCAGCGATCATCACCCTCTGGCGCTGACCGCCGGAGAGCTGGTGAGGGTATTTTTTGCAAAGCTTTTCCGGGTCGGGAAGCTCGACCTCATGCATTATGGCAAGAACCTTTTCATGACGTTCTGCCGGTGTGCAGCTCTCATGAATCAGCAGTCCCTCTGCAATTTGTTCTTCGATGGTCAGAACCGGATTTAAAGAGGTCATCGGCTCCTGAAAAATCATACTGATTTCTTTTCCGCGGATGCGCTGCAGATCCTGGCTGGAGGCGTGCGCAACGGAAGAACCTTCGTAGAGAATTTCTCCGCCGGATACGGCGGAATTTTCCTTTAAAAGCTGCAGAATGGAGAGTGCTGTCTGCGTTTTGCCGGAACCGGATTCCCCGACAATGCCAAGCGTCTCACCTTCTTCTAAGGAAAAGGAGATGCCTTTTACCACTTCGGTCGGTGGCGTGGTATCGTAAAATGCAATTTTTAAGTCACGTACATCGAGAAGTGCCATATCAGTTACCGCCTTTCTTCTGTAATCCGTCGCCGAGGAGCGATACGCCAAGCGCCAGTAAAATGACGGCAAGACCGGGGAAAACAGAGCCCCAGGGAGCAGTCATCAGATACGTCTGGGATTCTGAGAGCATCCGTCCAAGCGAGGCATCGGGCGGCTGGACACCGATGCCGAGAAAGCTCATGCCGGCCTCGGAGAGAACGGCGTTGTTGAAACCGATTGCTGCCATCGAAAGAAGGGACGGGACCGTATTTGGCAGGATATGTACAAATATGATCCGAAGATGGGAAACACCCATCAGACGGGCACTTTTGACATAGTCCATATCTTTGCGTGCGAGAAATTCGCTTCTGGTGATACGTGCAAAGCTCGGAATGAATACGATACCGAGTGCAAGGATCACGTTGTATTTGCCGGGACCCAGCAGCGCGATAAATACCAGCGCCAGCAGGATTCCCGGAAAGGAAACAATGACATCGTTTATGCGCATCAGGATTTCGTCAATCCATCCGCCAAAATACCCGGTGAACGCACCGACAAGAACACCAATGGTTCCGCCGAGCAGCAGAGTAGCGAAAGCGACGAAGAAGGTTGTACCGGTTCCTTTTAAGACGCGGCTGAAAATATCGCGTCCAAAGTGATCGCAGCCGAACGGGTGCGACAGAGATGGAGCAGCAAACTTGGCTGCGCCGTTCATTGCATCCGGGTCGTACGGTGTGTAGAAAAAGCCGATCAGAAGAAACAGAAGCATAAAAGCGGTGAGAACAGCTCCGATGATCAGCGTGAGATTGCGTTTCTTTTTCATAATGAAAACCCTTTCCTTTGTCGTGGGCGGCTCCCCACGACCTTTCGGTCGCGGGAGCTGATGATCGAAAGCTCCCGTCAGTCTTTTACGCGGATACGCGGATCAATTCTGCCATACAGTAGATCTACCACGAAATTGATGATAATAATGAGGGCGGCGATCAGTACAAGGATGCCCTGAACCACGGGGTAATCGCGGTTGGAGATCGAAGTGATCAGAAGATTGCCCATGCCCGGAATCGAAAAAACCTGTTCCAGAATAATGCTGTTTGCCACAATATCTGCGATTGTCATGCCCCAGAAGGTCAGTACCGGAATCAGGGCGTTTTTCAGCACATGGTGATACATAACACGGCGTGTACTGTTTCCGCGGGAATAGGCGGTGCGCACATAGTCGGCATCGAGCTGCGAGAGCACAGAGCTGCGCAGCATTTTGACAGCCATGGAACAGCGCGGAAGTGCAATGGCGGCAGACGGTGCAACAAGATAACCGATAAAACCGGAAAAATTTTCAGAAATCGGCACATAGGCGCCCGGCTGAAACCATTTGAGAATCAGACCGAAAAGATACGTGATCAGAATACCGATGAAAAATCCCGGCACAGACATGATCACCTGATTGATCGTCATGATCAGCCGGTCCAGATGGCCTCCGGCGTGCTGTGCTGTGAAAATGCCGATGGGAATCGAGACAACAAGGATCATCAGGAATGCGATAACGGTGATAGCGATGGTAATCGGAACTTTATCGCGGATCAGTTCTCCGACCGGCATCAAGTACGAATACGAGGTGCCGAGATCTCCATGAAAAAAGCCGGTTACCCACGAAGCATACCGTTCCAGAACCGGCCGATCCAGGCCCATTTCCTTTTGCAGAGCCTCAATCCGCTCCGGCGTCGCCTCCGTTCCAAGCTGCGATTTTGCCGCATCTCCGGGTATGACGGAAAAGGCAAAGAACGATAAAAAGGATACAAGAAGCAGCGTAAGAAAGAGAGAGCCGAATTTCTTTGCAAGGTATTTCATGAATGGAAATTCCTCCTTGTGTAATGTAGGATACACCGGGAATTTTTCCCGGCTTATAAAAGCAGGCACAGAAAAGCTTCGGGCGTATCGGCTGAAGGTTTTCGTGCACGTCATTTTTATTGTAGACAATGCAGGTGTAAATAGCAAGATAAAATTGGAATATCTCGAATTACAGAATAACAGGAAAAGGCCTCTTGCATAACCGGTGCGGATGATGCAAAAAGCCTTTGATAAATTGCCTTCGATAAATCCCCTGTTTAGTTTTCCATTTCCCGTCCGAGGTACGTTGCCGCTACCTGGAGGAGCTTCTTTTCCGTGTCGCCCGGCAGGGACTCCCTGTCTTTGCCGCAGAGAATGACCGAACCGATGGCATCACCGGAGGAGAGAATCGGAAAGATGAGCTCCGGCAGAGGAGTAGTATTGTCTGTGTTTTCCAAAATTGAAAAATAGGCCTTTTCACCGGGACGCGCAAGTACTGTTTTCCGGTTCAGAATCGCCTCCTCCAGCCGGCTGCTGATGGACTTGCCAAGATAATTTTTCTGTTCCGGCCCGTTTGCCGCCACAATCTGTTCCTGATCCGAAACACAAACGAGACACCCGGTCACCGTTGAAATCGATTTTGTAAACCCTGCTGCGCATTCCGCCAGCTCTTCGATCGGTGAGTATTTCTTCAGGATAATCTCACCCTCCCGTCCGGTATAAATTTCCATGGCCTGTCCCTCCCGGATCCGCATCGTGCGCCGGATTTCCTTGGGAACTACCACACGCCCCAGATCATCAATCCTTCGAACAATTCCCGTCGCTTTCATATGAAAAATTCCTCCTGTTTCCGCAATGTACTTTCCATAATTTGTGCTGTAT
Source organism: Fusicatenibacter saccharivorans (assembly GCF_015557635.1). GTDB lineage: Bacteria > Bacillota > Clostridia > Lachnospirales > Lachnospiraceae > Fusicatenibacter > Fusicatenibacter saccharivorans. The sequence goes on along the minus strand of NZ_JADNOP010000007.1, from coordinate 69,410 downwards.
GGGTAGTATGTGGAAAAACAGGTGGAATTATGCATGGAAAGAAGAAACGTATTTCCGCTGTTTACAGCAATTTCGGAAAAAATACAGTGGAACAGCAGTGGTTAGTCTGGTTGCTCCTTTTACAGAAGACTGCGGTCTTTTCCGAGATAGAACAAAGCGATCGTATCCGGTCCGACATGGCTTCCTGTGCAGTAATCGTAAGAAGTATTGATAAATTCACGCACCTTCACTCTTTTCTGGATTTCTTCCATCATATAAAGAGATTCCTCATAGGCATCTGCATGTGCGATTCCGACGATCTGCTTTTCCGGTTCTTCGATCGTTTCACAGAAAAGACGAATCAGTTCATTTAAAACGGCCTTGCGCCCGCGGACATTCTTGTAGGAAACAATATAGCCATCTTCACTTCCACGCAGAATCGGTTTGATTTTCAGCATATTTCCGACCACAGCGACACTTCCCTTGATTCTTCCGGTACGGGAAAGATATTTCAGATCGCCGACGGTGAAAACACCGTTCATTTTGCTAACGTAGGTTTCCAGAAGATCTGCCGCTTCGTCTACGTTCATGCCTCGATCGCGCATCTCGCTGGCATAGATGGCGAGGATGCCCTGTGCAAGAGAGGCATTCAGGGAATCGACGAGGCGGATTTTACGTTTTCCGCCGTATTCCTCAAGAAGCTCCTCGGCAGCAAGTCTTGCGGAGTTATAAGTTCCGCTGATGTTTTTGCTTAAGGAAAGATAGATGACATCCTGATCTGCCTCAAGAGCGGTGCGGAACGCATCCGCAAAATTTGCGGTGCTGATCAGTCCGGTCTTGATTTCACAGCCGGTGCGCATGGCATTGTAATATTCTTTTCCTTTTGCAAGCTCCTCTTCCGGTGACAGATCCGGGTCGAAGCAGACCAGCTCTTTTCCATTCACAAGATTGACGAAAGAAACGACATGGATATCGTATTTTTTCGCAGTAACAGCAGGCAGATTTGCTGCTGAATCAACAAAAACCTGAAACATAAATAAATTCTCCTTTGTAGTGTAAATGTCCCCCAAAATGATGTAACTTTTGATAAGCATTGTAACATATTGTATCACCAAAGAAGAGGGATTTCAATGGAGGATAGACAACATACTACAAAGGAGTGTGCCGACAAGTTGATTCCTGAAATCATCTGTTTTCGGAAGAAATTTGACCAGGTATCAATGCATAGTAATAATGACCAAAAACGGCAGACGTATTTTTAGTAAAAACCGCTTTTGAAATAAAATCGTTTTATCTATAAATGAGCAAGTTCGTGATTTTGCATAAAAGAAAGACACCTTGATTCTTGATGTTGTATAATGAAAGTGACGAAACAAACATTTGCAACATTTACGAAAGAAGGTGCCTCTTGCAAATACTATACATCATTCTTTATTCATATACAACCAGCTTAAGCAATTAAGGATAGAGTAAACTTACTGTCAGTTGGAGAGTTGCAGAAGATTCCCTGCTATGAACTTGACCAGATTGTTTTCTCATAGTCTACTTCTCCCACAGTGTTTTGGTAGCATTTCGTATTTGCTGAAGGTACATGAAAGTGTTCTCCTGTTAAATAATATTCTGTAAGTTATTTTCTATAGATATCCGCTGATAGTAGGTATCTATGATATCCTGCAAAGTAATCGTATTCATTTTTTCTTCGGTAGCCTTTTGAATTTCATTATAAAATCCCTGCAAAGATAACTGAATGTTAATGCCAACGCCACAATCTGGATTGGTATGAGTATCTAAATGAAGCAATGGTTTATCACCTTCAACTGCTTTATAAATATCCAGCAATGTAATCTGATCGGCTGGTTTTGAAAGAGAAGGACGGGCATGTCCGGCTACACTTGTCATAAGTTCCGCTTTTTTTAGTTTTAACATAAGCTGGCGTACAAAGCCGGGATTTGTATGGACACTTTCTGCAATTGAGGCACTGGAGAGGGATTTTTCCTGGTTGATAGCAATCAGAACCATCACATGAACAGCATCACTTAATTTCGTTGAATATTTCATGATAAGAAACTCCTTGTAGTATGATATAATGATCTTGTTTTCACGTTTTTGGGATGAAAATATTTCTGGTTTGTTTAAAACATCCTAAGTTCTCAACAGTTCTTTTTAATGTGTTGATAAACTGTACATTTTTTAATGCTTTGATGATTGTAAATAATATAATTACAACTATAATGGAGATTAAAGGAAAAGTCAACACAGATACTATAAATGTTCACAAAGGAGAACTTATGGAATACAAAAATCAAACAGAAAATCGTGCATTTCAGGAAATGTTGCAGGCAGCAGTAAAACGGCTGCAAAATCGTTCCGGAGAGGAGATTGCTGCAAAAAGCGGGGCTGTTTTTCATAGCAGCCGGAATGTACTTGAGATAATGAGTTTTTATGAAACGATTGAAATTCAACTTCCTGAATTCTATATTAACTCAGACATAGATGAATGGCATTATCTGACGTTGTTGCATTATCTGGATATGGCCGATGGCACAGAAGGCTCACAGAAGCTCATTACTTTTGGTAACCTGAAAGATGGATTGATACGGGGAACTAAGTTTGACCGGACTGCAGAGCAGAAACTGGAAAAGCTTTTGCAGGATAAAGATCCTGAGAAAATTCAGAAAGCATGTAAAAACCTGGGTGCAGAATTCACAGAAACAAAGGCGGATCTGTGTGCTGTTTTTCCAGTTCTGCCAAGATATCCGGTAACTTTAAAGATATGGTTTGCAGATGAAGAATTTCCTGCATCTGGCAAAATATTTCTTCAGGATCATGCCGATCATTATCTGAGTGTAGAAGATGCGGTAACAGTTGGAGAAATTTTGCTGCAAAAATTATCGGAAGCCTTTTCTTCTCTCTGATCATGAATCAGAAAACTTTCCAACCCGGCTTTGATAAATTTGTCGATTACTGTCTGAATCTGTTTCCAGTCATTACAGTGATTGCGGAGCATCAGTCTGTTGATGGAAAGGCAGCCATTCATTTGAAAATAAAAAACCGATTCTGCCTGTTCAAAGGTCAGGAGGCTGTGTGACATAAGCCAGGTCACATAGCCTTCTTTTGTATTTTCTGCTATTTTTTCCAGAAGAATAGGGGCAATTGCATCATCCAGAAACAGTGCCCTGTATTGTGATTCCATCTGTATTTTCTGACAGAACGGATAGGAACAGCTTTTTTGATTTAGACAGAATAAATGATCTACAGTTGTTAACATATCCTGAGTCATATCATTAAAAATATCTGATAATACATCATGGATATCGTAGTAATGAAGATAAAAAGTGCCACGGTTGATTTCAGCATTTTTGCAGATCTCTGTAACTGTAATTTTCGTAAAACTTTTCTGATTTAACAACTCTAAGAACGTATCTTTTATGGTTTGCCTGGTATAGCGGGTACGGCGATCTTGTTTTCTCGTTTTTTCTGACATTATATACTCCTGTATTAGTTAGTATCATATGATTCCTCAACAATTTTTCTTATATGTTGAGTAACCATACAAATCTCACAGACTGATTATTGTAATTTATATAGTAACAACTATAATGAGGTTAAAAGAAAAAGTCAACAGATTGTTCAGAATTTTAGGAGGAAAAACATGGGACATGTAATTGCAGTATCAGGAAAAGGCGGCGTAGGAAAAACAACTCTTTGTGGATTGTTGATCCAGTATTTATGTGAAAGCGGAAAACGTCCGGTCCTGGCGGTGGATGCAGATGCAAATGCAAATTTAAACGAAGTGCTCGGTGTTGAGCCGGAGATCACACTTGGGGAGCTGAGAGAAGAAATTGAGCGGGCAGGCGTAGACCCACGATATCAGATTCCCTCCGGTATGACAAAACAGGCATATCTGGAAATGCGTCTTTCTGATGCGATTGCAGAAGAAGACGATTATGATTTGATGGTAATGGGACGAACCCAGGGACAGGGCTGCTATTGTTTTGTAAATGGCCTTGTACAGACCCAGGTTCAGAAACTGCAAAGCCATTATCCATATATTGTGGTTGATAACGAAGCGGGTATGGAACACATCAGCAGAGGAATTCTGCCAATGATGGAAGTTGCGATTCTTGTGAGTGACTGTTCCAGAAGAGGTGTTCAGGCAGCCGGACGTATTGCAAAGCTGATGAATGAATTAAACTTTAAACCACAGAAAACTGGATTAATCGTGAATCGTGTTCCGGATGGAAAACTGGATGCCGGAACTCTGGAAGAAATCCGAAATCAGGGATTGGAACTGTTAGGCGTTGTACCACATGATGACCAGGTATATCAGTATGACTGTGATGGAAAGCCGATCATACAGCTTCCGAAAGATTCTCCTGTAAGAAGTGCACTGGGAGAAATTGTAAAGAAGTTGGGATTGTGAGTTGGAGGATTGAAAGTTTGAAGATTGAGTAAACAGAAATATTATCTGATTTGGCATAACTAATTGTAAAGAAAGGAAAATCTTCATGAGAAATCATTGGGCAGAAATAGAAAAATATTTAGAAGACCAGAAGATAGCGCAGGAACTGATTGGAGAACTGAGAGATTTTCACATGCGTTATGAGGTAGAGGATCAGGTAAAGGAACGGGTAGAAAAACCGGATATCCTGTTTTATGGGAAAAAGATTCTGGAAATGTCAATAGCAGCGCTTCTTCAGGGAGATAACCTGTTACTTTCCGGTGCGAAAGCTACAGGGAAAAATGTACTATGTGAGACACTGGCATGGATATTCGGAAGACCGGAATACGACATTTCTTTTCATGTAAATACAGACAGTGCCGATCTGATTGGAACGGATACCTTTATAAATAATGAGGTTCGCCTTCGGAAAGGCCCCATCTACCAATGCGCGGAATTTGGAGGATTTGGAATCCTGGACGAAATCAATATGGCAAAAAATGATGCGGTTTCTGTACTGCATGCCACACTGGATCATCGGCGCAGAATTGACATTCCAGGATATAACAGGATTTTACTTCATCCGGCAACACGATTTATCGGCACGATGAATTATGGCTACGCAGGTACCAGAGAGCTAAATGAAGCATTGGTTTCAAGGTTTATGGTAATTGATATGCCTGAAATGGATGAGGATAGTGTCCTTTTTGTATTAAGACAACATTTTCCAGATGGGGAAAAAAGTGCACTGAAAGCTTTTGCAGGACTGTTTCTGGATTTGCAGATCAAAGCTTACCATGGAGAAATCTCAACAAAATCTCTTGACCTGAGAGGATTGGTTTCTGCTGTAAAAGCAACAAGAAGCGGACTTTCTCCAATTGATGCAATCCAGATGGGAATCATAAATAAAAGTTTTGATGTATTTGAAAAAGAGATCGTAGAAGATGTGGTTTCTACCAGAATCCCATCTTCCTGGACCGGAAAAGACATATGGGGGTAAACTTGTATGGAGGATGTCAGATGGCCGGCGAAACAACTGGAAGAACATCGTCTGGAGATCAGCAATCGTATCAGAAATCTTTTTTGGACAGTCAGTGGTGATTATGATATGGAATTTGAACCGGATACAGAAAAATATGTTTATTCAAAACAAACGGTTCTATATGAGGCAGTGAAGCAGGGTGCCTTTGCACGATATTTTGATCAGAAGAAACTTGGCATGTATTTGATGAAAAAATTACATTTTTCTGCTGGAGAAGATATACTTTTGCCTCTTGCTGGATTATGCATGGATGCTGCTGTGGAGCGTTTTATCATTCGAGAACGTTTGGGAACAAAGGAAATCAGAGAACAGGCGTTCAGAGAATTGGAAAAGGCCGAGGAAGAACAGGTATCAGACAAAGCTGGAACAGACCTGATTCACAGGATTAGGCTTCTGTATATAAGGCATGTTCTGGAGAACACAGACGATAAGGGAATGGATCCACAGGCAGAGATTGCATTGTACAAGATTCTTTCTCTGAAGGATGCAGAAAATACGGAAGATGTCATAAACGTGATAGATGAGATTTATAATCATGTTCTGGATCCCTCTTTTGAAAAAAAGAATGGAAATCTGGAGAAGATTCTGAATTTACCGGATATGGCATTGACCAATGACGCGTGGCAGGAATGCATGACAGATGAACAGATGGAAGACATCATTCAAAAATATCTTTCTAATCTCAAAAAAAAGATGATGAGTCTGGATATCAGAAACAAAAAGAAAAAAAGATTTTATTTCTCTCCGGAAAATGAAGAAGTTCCGGAAAGCTCGGAGAATATAAATCCACAGGCAGTGCGACGGATACGGGAATATGTGGAACTGAATTACGGGAAATCGTATCTGAGTGAATCGGAGCAGGCCAGAATCAACCGGAAATTTTGTACAGGAATCCACAAAAACTGTATCCTGTATCTTACAGATGGAATATTACAGAGCCCTGTGATTAAAAATAATCAATACCGTTTTTCTCAGCTGCAGTTTGAAAAAAATAAAGCCTATTATGGAAATAATCACTGGATCATCAAAAGAAATATTTCTGTGTTGGCAGAGTCACTGAAACGGGCATTTATAATCCGAAAGGATGATTCTGTCAGCAGATCTGATGCAGGGCAGCTTGTTCCTGAGAGATTATGGAAAATTGGAAGAACAGACGATGACAAGTTATTTAATAGAAAAAAGAGATCTGACGATTCTGAGTTTGTAATAGACGTCCTGATTGATTCCAGTGGTTCCCAGGCTGACAGACAGGCTCAGGTAGCGGCGCAGGGATATATTATCAGTGAAGCATTAAGCCAGGCAGGAATTCCTCATCGGGTGACAGGATACTGTGCTTTCTGGGGATATACAGTACTTCAGAGATTTCGGGATTATGAAGATCCAAGGGAAACAAATGAAAGAATCTTTCAATTTCGTGCATATGCCAATAACAGAGATGGGCTTGCACTGAAAACAGTCGGTTCCTCTCTCATGGAGCGACCGGAAAAAAATAAGATTTTAATCGTATTAAGTGATGGAAAACCCTGTGATATGAGCATACAACGACCAGGAACCCGCCAGCCCAAGATCTATGACGGAGAAAAAGCTGTGAAAGATACTGCATATGAGGTACGTCGGGCCAGAAATCAGGGAATTTTCGTAATTGGTATTTTTGCAGGGAATGAAGAAGAGCTCTCCGTGGAAAAGAGAATCTATGGAAAAGACTTTGCCTATATTCGTAATATCAGCAATTTTTCCCGTATAGTAGGAACTTTTTTACGAAGACAAATTGATATGGAATGAAAATGGAGGAATCACTATGGGTAAAATTGAATTTTCCAATTGCCAGGATGTAAGAAATCAGAAAAGGATACAGGAATTAGATTGTCCACGCTGTCATGAACCGGGAGGCATTGAAGCCTTTGTGAAAGACGGGATACTTGCAGAGGACGGAGTATGTGATAACTGCGGATATATTCTTCCAGAAGGAACAGAACTGGAGGAAGTGGAGTAAGACAGTTTGAAGTATGGTCATATGTAATGCTTATTATTTAGAAAAAAGAAAAGGAGTAAAGATAGAGATGAAAATAGCAGTTTGCGGAAAAGGTGGATGTGGAAAAAGTACAGTAACCAGTCTTTTGACTAAGGCTTTAGCCAGACGAGGAAAAGAAATTTTGGTAATTGATTCCGATGAATCTAATTATGGTCTACACCGACAGCTGGGTATGAAGCTTCCCAGAGATTTTACAGACTATTTCGGTGGTAAGCAAAATGTTTTAAATGATATGATGTTATCAAAATTTACTCATCAGTTTTTTGAGGAAACCTGGACTATAGATGATATACCGGAAGATTATTATAGTCTGAAGGACGGTGTAAAACTGATGACCAGTGGAAAAATTCATCAGGCAAATGAAGGGTGTTCTTGTGCTATGGGAACTGTTATGACTCAATTTATCCAAAATCTCAGGCTTACAGAAGACCAATTTGCGCTAATGGATATGGAGGCTGGTATTGAACACTTTGGACGTGGAATTGATAACGGTGTAGATTTGATATTGATAATCATAGATCCATCCTATGAATCCCTACAGCTTTCCAAAAAAATCGGGGAATTATCGGAAAGTATTCAAAAACCATTTTATTACGTTCTCAATAAAGTAACTAAAGAGAATCAGGAAATGATGTATGAAGCTGTATGGAATTCAAGTCGAGTCGCTGTATCTCTTAGTGCGGATCCTGGTATTATGGGAGAGGGACTGATGGGGAAAGAACTATCAGAAAAACCAGATGCTATTGAAAATTTAACAGAATTTCTACTTTCTATTTAACAGAATAAGGAGATTTAGGTGGGTATAGGATGATACAGATTGCAATTGTGGAAGATGAAGAAATTTACGTAAAACAATTAACAGAGTATATACGGAAATATCAAACGGAAAGGGGAAGATCAATAAAGGTTACGGTATTTGGTGATGGAGAAGATATAGATGATCAGATTAAAAAATCAAGTACAAACAAATAAGTATATTCCATCTTGGGCGTAATTTAAGTTTCGCTAAGTTTCACTCATATAGGTGTCTGTGCACAGCTCGGGAATAAATTCCCTCGCTGTCGGGCTGTCGCCCTATACATTTCCATGAAAAAGCCCTCTTTACCAAGCAAGCTTGAACGAGGGCTTTTCACGTAAATGTGCATGGCTCGTAGCGTTCACAAAATCTTCACAAAATAATTAGCACTCGCCTCTTGACAGTGCTAATAATAAGTGTTATATTACAGCTAGAACAAAGGAAGAGGGATACAAAGAGAGGAAAAGAAGAAAACCTCCGGTATCCGGAAGCCTTTCCGTTCCAAAGAAACAGGTAAACAAAAAGATCCGGTGAAAAGAAAAACCGGAGAAAAAGCATGGATCAGGTTCCATGAGAAGAATAAGAAGGAGCGATGACTTATGTTAATGCCTAGTATTTTTGGAGAAAATTTATTTGATGACTTTTTCAACGATTTTCCGTTCTATGATTATGACAAAGAGATGAAGAATACAGAAAAGAAACTGTATGGCCGCAAAGCCAGCCATGTGATGAAAACAGATATTCGCGAGCTGAATAATGGCTACGAGGTAGTGGTTGACCTTCCGGGCTTCACAAAAGATGAAGTTCAGGCCACACTGGAAAATGGTTATCTGACCATCAGTGCAGAGAAAGGTCTTGACAAAGACGAGAAAGAAAAAGAGAACGGCCGCTACATCCGCAAAGAGCGTTACGCAGGTGCATGCAGCAGAAGCTTCTATGTAGGTGAAGATATTACCGAAGAGGATATCAAGGCTGAATTTAAACACGGTCTGCTGAAACTCTTCGTACCGAAGAAGGAAGCAAAACCGGCTGTGGAGCAGAAAAAGACAATCTCCATTGAAGGATAAAAGAAAAAAAGCAAAAGCGTTTGCCGCCCGGGAATGTTAAAATTCCCGGGCGGCAAAATTTTTATCTTTTCCGGTACATCCCGAGGGAAAGAATCCGGAATACGCGGGGCGGATATACGTGATTTTCGAATTCGGAAAATAAATTGTATACAATAATGTACTTGCTATTTGGGAACAGGTCGGATACAATAGGCGTGACAATTACAAAATGAGAGAACTCGTATCAAAAGGAGAAATCATGAAGAAAAGAAGAAGCGTACTTGCGCTGCTTTTAGTTGCAGCTCTTACTGTTGTACTTGGCGGATGCCAGGATGGCAAGGATGGGAAAGCAGATTCTTCCGATACCACAAGTTCTCAGGTATCAACGGAATCAACCCCGACAGGGGAACCTGTTATGGGAGGTTCCATCACGGTAGGAATTCCTCAGGACATTGAGGATAGTCTTGACCCACACAAATCTGTTGCGGCAGGAACGAAAGAAATCCTATTCAATATTTATGAGGGCCTTGTAAAGCCCGATGAAGAAGGAAATCTGAACGATGCGGTGGCAGAGAGCCATTCGATTTCGGAGGATGGAAAGGTTTATACCTTCAAGCTCCGGAATGGTGTCAAATTCCACGATGGAACGACCGTCACTGCAGAGGATGTAAAATATTCAATCGAACGCTGTGCGGGTATCAACGGAGACGGAACGCCTCTGGTAGAGGCATTTTCCAATGTGGACAAGGTTGAAATTCCAGACGAGAGCACGATTGACATCTATTTAAAAGAGGCAGACACCGAGTTTCTTGCCTATCTGACGGTGGCGATTGTACCTGAGCATGTGGAAGATCTGGAAGCAGATCCGGTCGGAACAGGCCCGTTCCACTATGTATCACGGTCCCCGCAGGAAAACATTGTCCTTGAAAAATTCAGCGATTACTGGGATACGGAAAATCAGGCGTATCTGGACAAGGTAACATTTCGAATTGTCAAGGACAGCAATGCAGTCGTAACAAACCTGAAATCCGGTACACTGGACATGTATGCACGTCTCAGTTCCACACAGACAGCGCAGCTTGCCGAAGATTCCGATTTTACGATTTATGACGGCGGTATGAACCTGGTACAGGCGCTGTATCTGAACAATGCCGTGGAACCGCTCAACAATGTGAAGGTGCGCCAGGCGCTCTGCTATGCGGCAAACCGTCAGGAAGTGCTGGATATGATTGCGGACGGAAAAGGAACGATCATCGGAAGCAGCATGTTTCCGGCATTTGGAAAATATTATGTGCCGGAACTGTCAGAGCGATATAATCAGGATATTGAGAAGGCAAAAGAACTGTTAAAAGAAGCCGGATACCCAGATGGATTTGAGCTTACGATTACAGTGCCGAACAATTATCAGCAGCATATCGATACAGCCCAGGTTCTGGTAGAGCAGCTTAAAGCGATCGGTGTTACTGCCAAAATTCAGCAGGTCGAGTGGGACAGCTGGCTGTCGGATGTATATGCAGACCGGAAGTTCCAGTCCACGGTTGTCGGCGTTGACGCGGCATATCTGACCGGACGCGCGTTGCTGGAACGCTTTACCTCAACATCATCCAAGAACTTTATCAACTACAGCAACGAAGAGTATGATAAACTGTATCAGCAGGTTAAGACCAGCACGGATGAAGAGGAGCAGGTTGAGCTTTACAAAAAAATGGAAACACTGCTCTGTGACGATGCGGCAAACCTGTATATCGAGGATATGGCATGCGAGGTTGCTCTTCGGAGCGATTTTGCGGGCTATCGGTTCTATCCGCTGTATGTGCAGGATATGGCGAAAATTTATAAAGTAAAATAGTAGCTATTCCGTTACGGCTCGCTGGGTACCGGTGGGCGGTAACGCTATTTCAGGCAGGAAAAAGAAAAACTCTCATTCGATTGTCAAATCTGCCTGAAAAGAGATAAAATCTGAAAAAACAGAGAAAAAGCGGCGCAGAATTGCTGAAAAGAAGCAGTCTGCGTTGCTTTTTCTCTCTGTCGATAGAATCTCCGAAAATATGTTAGGCTTGACTTTTTTTTCAACACTGCCTACTATAGAAAGGACAGGGAAAACAAAAAGGCTCCGCGGCGATGCGTGAGGCCTTTTTCTTAATATAGGGTGGAAAGAAGGGGAACCCATGACAGATTTTCTGGTAAGATGTTTTGTAAAAGAGTATGAGAACACCGACAATGCGGATGTGCGCACGAGCTATGGTATTTTATCCAGTATGGTGGGAATCTGCTGCAATGTATTGCTGTTCGCTGCAAAGCTGCTGATCGGCGTTGGGATGCATTCGCTGGCAATCATGGCGGATGCGTTCAATAACCTTTCCGACGCGGCATCTTCGGTCATCAGCTTTGTTGGTGTCAAGATGGCAAACAAACCGGCAGATAAAGAGCACCCGTTCGGGCACGGTCGGATCGAGTATATTGCAGCGCTGATCGTTTCGTTTCTGGTTATTGAAGTCGGCTTTACGTTTTTAAAGAGCTCCCTGGAGAAAATTCGCAATCCGGAAGAGATCACATTTCAGATGGTTCCGTTTTTGATTCTGGTGCTCTCGGTTGGTGTAAAGCTGTGGATGGCGCTTTTCAACCGAAAACTGGGAAACCGCATTCAGTCGAAGGTGATGCTGGCAACGTCGGCGGATTCCATGGGTGACGTGATCACGACGAGCGCAACGATCGCTTCTACATTGATCTGCCATTTCCTTTCGGTTAATATCGACGCAATCGCAGGACTTGTTGTGGCGGTACTCGTTATGTGGTCCGGTATTTCCATTGCAAAAGATACATTGGAACCGCTGATCGGGCAGGGCGCGGATCCGGATCTGTATGCACGGATCATGAAAGAGGTTGCTTCCTATGAAGGAATTGTAGGAACCCATGATCTGATTGTCCACAACTACGGGCCTGGCAGAAGTATGGCATCGATCCATGCGGAGGTGCCGCGAGATGTCGATATCGAGGTATCGCATGATATTATCGACCGCATTGAACATGAGGTCGGTGAAAAATTGGGAATTCTACTGGTCATCCACATGGATCCGGTGGAGATCCACGATGCGACGGTTCTTGCGACAAAGGAGAAGGTAAGAAACGTAATTTCCATTCTCGATCCGGAGCTTTCCTTCCACGATTTCCGTATGATCAACGGGGCGGAGAAAAAGAAGCTGATTTTTGATCTTGAAATCCCGTATTCTTATAAGAAGAAAGACTGTGATCGCGTGATCGGGCAGATCGGGGCGCTGATGAAGGAAATGGATGAGAAGTATGAATGTGTCGTCAACATCGACAAAAAATACGTGGCGGGAGAGTGACAACGGCCGGGTTGAGCCGTCAAATCCCTTCCAAAATGTTCCAAAAGTCAGTTTTTTGAAAAAAATAAAAAAATTTCAAAAAAGGTGTTGACTTTTCTCTTGCGATAGTGTATTATACATCTTGTCGCAAGGCAATGGGCTATCGCCAAACGGTAAGGCAACGGACTCTGACTCCGTCAGTTCCTGGTTCGAATCCAGGTAGCCCAGCTCATTGAAAGGTCTCAGGTCTCGTACCTGAGGCCTTTTTCGATTTGTGCAGGCAATGAGCCAAAGTCTGTGTTTGCTCGAAACTTTGGCGAATATCCGATTGACAAAACATTTTCGGTCAAAGATTAAAAATACAGCAGGAGGAACCAAACGATGAAGTATTCCTTTACAAGCAGAATCCGCTACAGTGAAATCGGTGAGGACGGTTGTCTTACCCTGCCGGGACTGATCAATTACTTCCAGGACTGCAGCACCTTTCAGTCAGAGGCGATCGGTGAAGGCGTTGCAGAACTTAAAAAACGAGGCTGTGCCTGGGTACTGTCCGCGTGGCAGATTCATATTCGCCGCTATCCGTCTCTTGGCGAAGCAGTGAAAATCACCACATGGGCCAACGGCTTCCGGGGATTTCTGGGAATGCGTAACTTCACCCTGGAGACAGAAGAAGGTGAAATGCTTGCGTGTGCCAATTCCATCTGGTCATACGTCAGCATGAAAACAGGCCATCCGGTCCGCGCGCCGAAAGAGACGATGGACGCATACGGAGTGGAGGATCCGCTTGACGAAGAGTTTGGGGAGCGCAAGGTGAAAATGCCGGAGGCAGATTTTATCGGCGAACCGTTTCCGGTGCGTCCGCATAACCTCGATACGAATCATCATGTCAACAATGCGCAGTTTATCTCCCTGGCCATTGAGTGTCTGCCGAAGGATTTTTCCGTTCACCGGATGCGTGCCGAATACAAGCAGCAGGCGCATCTTGGTGACATCCTGTGCCCGCGGCGTGCAGAGATGGAAAATGGCTGTTTTGTCTCTTTAAACGACGAAAAAGGCCAGTCATACGTAGTTGTGGAATTTCAATGATTGTGGTACAATCGGAAAGAACAAAAACAAAAATATAATACAACTCGGAACCGTTACAACACAATGAGGAAAGGGGATTTTGCATGAGAGCGCAGAACCTTACACTGTTAACCGATTTATATGAACTTACCATGATGCAGGGCTACTACGAGAACCCGTCCGATCAGATCGTGGTATTTGATGCATTTTACAGAAAGAATCCATGCGGCGGCGCATACGCCGTATGTGCAGGACTTGAGCAGGTAATCGAGTATGTCCGCGATCTTCACTTTTCACCGGATGACATCGACTATCTCCGTTCCCTCCATATTTTCAACGATGATTTCCTGGAGTATTTAAGAGGCTTCCATTTCACCGGAGATATCTATGCGATCCCGGAAGGAACCGTCGTATTCCCAAGAGAACCGCTCTTAAAAGTTGTCGCTCCGATCATGGAGGCACAGCTTGTAGAGACCGCGATTCTGAACATGATCAACCATCAGAGCCTGATCGCGACGAAAGCATCCCGCGTTGTTTACGCGGCAAAGGGCGACGGCATCATGGAGTTTGGACTCCGCCGTGCACAGGGACCGGATGCCGGTATCTACGGCGCGCGTGCTGCCATGATCGGCGGCTGCATCGGAACCTCCAATGTCCTGACCGGACAGATGTTTGACGTTCCAGTCAAGGGAACCCACGCACACAGCTGGATTATGAGCTTCCCGGATGAGTACACCGCATTCAAAACGTATGCGAAAATGTATCCGGAAGCCTGCATTCTTCTCGTAGACACCTATGATGTTCTCGAATCCGGTGTTCCGAATGCGATCCGCGTCTTCAAAGAGATGAGAGCAGAGGGCTTACCGATGAAGGGCTACGGCATCCGCATCGACAGCGGTGACCTGGCTTACCTGTCGAAAAAAGCATATCAGATGCTCGAGGCAGAAGGTTTCGGTGATGCCATCATTTCCGCATCCAGCGACCTCGATGAGTACCTGATCGACAGCCTGAAAACCCAGGGTGCGAAGATCAATTCCTGGGGCGTCGGCACCAACCTGATCACATCCGGTGACTGGCCGGCATTCGGCGGCGTTTACAAGCTGGCAGCAGCAAAAGATAAAGATGATGCAGAATTCACACCGAAGATCAAGCTGTCCGAGAACTCCGAGAAAGTAACAAACCCGGGCAATAAGACGATTTATCGTATTTATGATAAAGAAACCGGAAAGATCCGTGCCGACCTGATCTGCCTTGCAGACGAGACCTTCGACGAGAGCAAAGATATGATCATCTTCGACCCGATCGAGACCTGGAAAAAGACGAAGATCAAAGGCGGAACCTACACCTTACGCGAGCTCCTCGTTCCGATTTTCCAGAAGGGCGCATGCGTCTACACTTCTCCATCCGTCATGGAGATCCGCGACATCTGCACCAGAGAGAAAGATACCCTCTGGGAGGAGTCCAAACGTCTGGTCAATCCGCATGAGGTTTACGTGGATCTGTCCGACAAGCTGTACCACATCAAGAGCGACCTGCTCGAGGAGATGAGCATGAAGGCTCTCGGCGAGCAGTAAGAAAGGAAGTCAAATGTTAAATATAGGAAGAAAGCAAAAGCTGGTAGTAGTAAAGAAAGTAGAATTCGGTATTTATCTTGGGGAGACCCGGGAAGCAGGCGAGAAGGAACGTGTTCTTCTGCCGATCAAACAGGTGCCGGAAGGAACAAAAGAGGGAGATGAGCTGGAAGTATTTCTGTACCGCGATTCCAGCGACCGTCTGATTGCGACAACCAGAGAGCCGAAGCTGGTGCTTGGAGAGCTGGCTGTCTTAAACGTAGCTGCTACCGGAAAGATCGGAGCATTTCTGGACTGGGGTCTGGAAAAAGATCTGTTTCTTCCGTTTAAACAGCAGACCCGCCGCCTCCATCCAGGTGACGAGGTTCTGGTTTCCCTCTACATCGACAAGAGCGACCGTCTCTGCGCAACGATGAAGGTTTACCATTTCCTGAAAACCAATTCTCCGTACGTCGTAGGCGATATCGTAAAGGGAAGAATCTACGAGATCAGCGGAAACTTCGGCGTTTTCGTTGCTGTTGATGACCGCTACTCCGGCCTGATTCCAAAGAGAGAAGCACAGGCAGACTATCATGTCGGCCAGGAACTTGAGTGCCGCGTTACAGAAGTCAAAGAGGACGGAAAACTCTCCCTGTCCGCACGCGGAAAAGCGTACGAGCAGATCGCAATCGATGCAGAGAGCGTTCTTTCTGTGATCGAGGAATTTGCAGGTGTCCTTCCGTTTGATGACAAAGCATCACCGGAAGTGATTCAGAGAGAATTCGGCCTCAGCAAAGCAGCATTTAAGCGCGCGGTCGGCCATCTGATGAAAGAAAAACAGGTTGTCATCCGCGACGGTAAAATCTGGACGGCAGAAAAAGCAAAATAAGAAAAGATCGGGCACTGGACAGGAAGCACATCCTCTCCGGTGTCCGTTTTTTTGTGTCAGACAGCAGATAAAATTTTGAAATTTTTTCTGCGCCCGGTTTGCGGTTGCGCGAAGAGAGGATTGCGCTTATAATATGATCTATATGACAAAAAATGACACAGGATCTGATGGAGAGCGATGAAGAAAAAGAAAAGTAAGAAAAAAACATCCTTTATTTCCAAAACCGCAATGACGGTTTTGACGATCATTCTGATTATTCTGTTTTTCTGCATTATGTCGATGGTCGAGAAAATACAGGGAACGGCCCGCGTTGTCAACTATGCCGGTCTGGTACGCGGAAAAACGCAGCGGATTATCAAGCTGGAGGATGCGGGAGAACCGCAGGATACGATGATTGCAGACATCAACGCTTATATCGACGGTCTGCAGAACGGAAGCAGCGAGCTGGATCTGGTGCGCCTGGATGACCGGGATTTTCAGGATAAGATGACTGAGCTGGCATCATATTTTGAAGAGCTGAAGGCAGAGATTCTGCTGGTGCGTGAAAAAGGATATGAGAATACCGCGATTATCGAAAAGAGTGAGACCTTTTTCAAAATTTGTGACGAGGCGACGGGCCTTGCGGAAGCGTATTCGCAGAGAATGGCGTCTTCGCTGAAGAAGCTGGAGCAGGTGGTAGTAGGAGATATCATCGGCCTGGTGTTTGTCATCGGCATGGAGCTGATCAAGGCCGTCCGCTATGCGGCGATGAACCGTATTCTGCAGAAGAAAGTCTATCTCGATGAGGCGACGGGCCTGCCAAATAAAAATAAATGCGAAGAGATTCTGGAGGAAAGCGACGGAGGAGAAGAAATTTCCGGCGTGTATGCGGTCTGCGTGTTTGACCTCAACAATCTGCGCACGATCAACAACAGTCTGGGTCACGACAAGGGAGACGAATATATCCGTTCCTTTGCCGTTCAGCTTCGAAAAGCAGTCCCGGAGGAGTATTTCGTCGGAAGAAACGGCGGAGATGAGTTTCTTGCCATTCTGCGCGGACTGAACCGCGAAGAAGTGGAAGCGTGCATGAATCACATCCGCACGCAGACGGCAGAATATTCCCGCCAGCACCCGGAGATGCCGATCAGCTACGCCGGAGGCTATGCACTGTCCACGGAATTTGAAGACTGTGATATCCGGGAACTGTTCCGCCATGCGGACCAGAACATGTATATCGACAAAAACCGCGCGAAGATGGAAGAATCCGCCGCAGAGCGGAAGATCAGCCTGGAAGCGCTGGACGTCGTAAAGAAAAAGGGATACCATTTTTCCAACTGTATTTACTGTAATGCAAGACAGGACCAGTACCGGATTCTGCGCGCCGTTTCGGGCTTTTTCCTTGCCGAGGACGGCAGCTATACCGGTGCGGCCGAGCATATTGTGCAGGGCATCACGGATGAGGAAAAGAGAAAGGAAATGCGTAGAATGCTGGATCTTACCCATCTGAAGGAGTGCTATCAGAAGGGAGAAGAGAGCGTAGAAATTCTGTGCGAGTATCGGGAGGGCAGCGAAGGGGAAGCGCTCTGCCGGGGAAAAGTCACCATTCTGTTCTACGACGCGGCCGAGGACGGCGGACTGCACCATTTTCTGATGGGCTTTGAGCGGTTCCGCTTCAATGAGGAAGCTGCTCGGAATGAAAAAGAACAGCTCGACCAATACTATGAACAGATGAAACAGTCGATCATTGAAAACAGCCACTACGCCGAGGCTCTTCTCGAGACGGCTGAGGCCGTGTTCGCCGTTGATCTGACGAATGATTCGCTGGAGCAGATTTTTTACCACAGCGGGCAGAAGAAATTTGACCTCAATATAGATCTGCCGTGTTCCTACGAGAAATACTGCGGGGAATGCAGTGCGTTTGTCGCGGAGGAGACATTGGAATCATACCGCATTGTGGATTCCTCGAAGAAACTGCTGCAGCGCTTTGAAAACGGAGATAAGCAGGTAGTCGTGGAGTATCAGGAGACAGATGAGTCCGGCAGAAGAATATGGTTGCAGAAGACGGTTCTTATGTCACAGGATACCGTCTACGACCGAAAGACAAAGCGGGAGAGCGTTGTGGTACACGGCATGATCCTTTTCCGTGATACGTCAGAGTTCCACAGCCGGGAAGAGAGGGAGAAGATACAGCTTCAGGATGCCTTTAGAGCTGCAGACAGTGCAAGTCGTGCAAAAACAGAATTTATGAACCGCATGAGCCACGATGTGCGCACGCCGATCAATGGCATTATGGGCATGCTGGATATCATCCGCAAAAACCGGCAGGATGAGGCAAAAGTGGACGACTGCCTCGATAAAATCAATCTTTCCGCAAGCCATCTGCTGGCACTCGTCAACGATGTGCTCGATATGAATAAGCTGGAGTCCGGAAAAGAGATGATCGAGAGCGCTTCTTTTGACCTGAAGCATCTGATGGATGATGTGGCATCCCTTGTCAATGCGCAGATTACGGAGATGGGCATTACCCACTGTACGCACCGCGGTGAGCTGACGCACACGAGACTGATCGGCAGTCCGCTGCGCCTGCGGCAGATTATGCTGAATCTCTTCAGCAATGCAATCAAGTACAACAAGCCGGGCGGAATGATCGATACGTATGCGGGCGAAGTCTCCTGCGACGGAACCCGGGTCGTCTACGAGTTCCGCATCACGGACAGCGGCATCGGAATGAGCAGCGAATTTATCGAAAAAGAGCTGTTCCATCCGTTCACACAGGAGAAGTCCGGTGCGAGAACGCAGTACAAGGGAACGGGCCTTGGCATGTCGATCGTCAAAGAACTGATCGAAAAAATGCAGGGCACGATCGAGGTAACGAGCCAGCAGGGCGTCGGAACGACGTATGTATTCCGGCTTCCGTTTTACATTGACTGCGAGGGACAGCGGATTCAGGAAGTAAAGACACGGATCGCAGGAAAAGAGCTTGTCCGCTTCCACGTTCTGCTTGTCGAGGATAATGAGATCAACATGGAAATCGCCGAGTTTTACCTGACCGATCACGGTGCGACGGTGGAAGAGGCATGGAACGGCCGCGAGGCGGTCGAAAAGTATGCGGCGAATCCGCAGAAATTTGATGTGATTTTAATGGATCTGATGATGCCTGTGATGGGCGGCCTTGAGGCAGCGCGGCAGATCCGCACCATGGAGCTTCCGGAAGCAAAACAAGTCCCGATTATCCCGATGACGGCGCAGTCCTCCGAAGAGAGCAAAGAGGGATGCCGCGCCGCGGGCATGAACAGCCATCTGACCAAGCCGATCGAGCCGGACGGTCTGGTGCAGACGATCTTGGAGACAACGGAACATGCCTTTGAAAAATAGAGGAGAAAACGATGAGTTTTACGCATTTACATGTACATACCGAATACAGCCTTCTGGACGGATCGAACAAGATCAAAGAGTACGTTGCCAGAGTCAAGGAGCTTGGCATGAACAGCGCCGCGATCACCGATCACGGCGTCATGTTCGGCTGTATCGATTTTTATAAAGAAGCCCGCGCGCAGGGCATCAAGCCGATCCTCGGCTGTGAGGTTTACGTGGCGCCGGGTTCCCGTTTCGACCGCGAAACCAGCCGCGGAGAGGACCGATACTACCATCTGGTTCTGCTGGCGGAAAATAATACGGGCTATTCCAATCTGATGAAGATTGTTTCGGCGGGCTTTATTGATGGATTTTACTATAAGCCGCGTGTCGACATGGAGATTCTGGAAAAGTATCACGAGGGCATTATCGCGCTTTCCGCCTGCCTTGCAGGTGAGGTGGCGCGTGCGATGGTGCGGAACCAGTACGAGATGGGAAAAGAGGCCGCACTGCGGTATGAGAAGATTTTCGGAAAAGGCAATTTCTTCCTGGAACTGCAGGATCACGGCATCTCGGAGCAGCGGATGGTCAATCAGCAGCTGATGCGCCTCTCGGCAGAAACCGGCATCGAGCTGGTGGCGACGAATGATATTCACTACACGTACGCAGAAGATGCGGATTCCCACGATATTCTTCTGTGCCTGCAGACCGGAAAGAAGATCACGGATGAGGACCGCATGCGCTACGAGGGCGGCCAGTATTTCGTGAAATCCGAGGCGGAGATGGCATCGCTCTTCCCGTATGCACCGCAGGCAATCGAAAATACACAGAAAATTGCAGACCGGTGTAATGTGGAGATCGAATTTGGTGTCACAAAACTTCCGAAATTCGATGTGCCGGAAGGATACACTTCCTGGGAATACTTAAATAAGCTCTGCTACGACGGCCTCGAGGAACGGTATTACCCGGCGACGGATGAACTGAAAGCGCGGCTGAAATACGAGCTTGATACGATCAAAACGATGGGTTACGTCGATTACTTCCTGATCGTGTGGGATTTCATCAAATTTGCGCGCGACCACGACATCATGGTCGGACCGGGACGAGGATCGGCGGCCGGAAGTATTGTTTCCTACACCCTTGGCATCACACAGCTGGATCCGATGCGGTACCAGCTCCTGTTCGAGCGTTTCCTGAACCCGGAACGAGTTACCATGCCTGATATCGACGTGGATTTCTGTTTCGAACGCCGCCCGGAGGTCATCGACTATGTAACGAGAAAATACGGCAAGGACCGCGTTGTACAGATCGTCACATTCGGTACACTGGCGGCGCGCGGTGTCATCCGCGATGTCGGCCGTGTGCTGGATATGCCGTATGCACAGGTCGATTCGATTGCGAAGATGATTCCGAATGAACTGAATATCACGATCGACAAGGCACTGCAGATGAACCACGAGCTGCGGGAGCTGTATCAGGGCAATGAAGAGGTTGCACATCTGATCGACATGTCACGGAGACTTGAAGGTCTGCCGCGCCACACGTCGATGCACGCCGCCGGTGTTGTCATCGGCTCGCGTCCGCTGGTGGAATTTGTGCCGCTCTCGCGAGGAAGCGACGGAACGATCGTCACGCAGTTCACGATGACGACGCTCGAGGAACTGGGACTTCTGAAAATGGACTTCTTAGGACTTCGGACCCTGACCGTCATTCAGAATGCGACAAAGCTCGCAGAGCGTTACAGCAATAAGAAAATTGATCTGCTTCACATCGATTACAACGATCCGAAAGTGCTCGGTATGATCGGCGCATCGAAAACGGTCGGTGTGTTCCAGCTCGAGAGTGCGGGAATGAAAAACTTCATGAAGGAGTTAAAACCGCAGAGCCTCGAGGATATCATCGCCGGAATTTCCCTGTACCGTCCGGGCCCGATGGATTTTATTCCGCAGTACATCAAAGGAAAAAACAACCCGGAATCCGTTACGTACGATACACCGCTCTTAAAACCGATTCTGGAGCCGACGTACGGCTGTATCGTCTACCAGGAACAGGTTATGCAGATCGTACAGGCACTGGCGGGCTATTCGCTTGGACGGGCCGATCTGGTGCGCCGTGCGATGTCGAAGAAAAAGGCATCTGTCATGGAAAAAGAGCGCCAGAATTTCGTTTATGGAAACGAGGCCGAGGGCGTGCCGGGCTGTATCAAAAACGGCATTGATGAGAAGACAGCGAACAAGATCTACGACGAGATGATCGACTTCGCGAAATACGCCTTCAACAAATCCCATGCGGCGGCGTACGCGTTCGTATCGTACCAGACGGCATGGCTGAAATACTATTACCCGGTTGAGTTCATGGCGGCTCTGATGACCTCCTGCATCGATAACCCGGGAAAAGTCGCAGAGTATATCTTGAGTTCCCGGCAGATGGGCATTTCCATTCTGCCGCCGGACATCAACCGAAGCGAAGGAAAATTCACGGTAGACGGCCAGGCGATCCGCTATGGCATGGCGGCGGTCAAAGGCATCGGAAAGCCGGTCATGGAGGCGATCGTGGAGGAGCGGAGTGCAAACGGACCGTTCCGCTCGTTAAAGGATTTCGCGGAGCGCCTGAGCGGAAAAGAAGTCAACAAGCGGACCGTCGAGAACTTTATCAAGGCGGGCGCATTCGACTGCTTCGGCGTGACGAGAAAGCAGCTCATGTTCGTCTACGCCAATGTGCTCGATGATGTGGCGCGCGAGAAAAAAGATTCGTTAAGCGGCCAGATGAGTCTGTTTGACTTTGTAGATGAGACGACCAAACGGTCGTATGAAACGGTGTACCCGGATGTCGGAGAATACGAAAAGAGTGATCTTTTGGCGCTCGAAAAAGAGGTGCTCGGCATCTACGTCAGCGGTCATCCGCTCGAGGAGCAGGAGGAGTGCTGGCGGAAGAACATTTCCGCGGTAACGACAGACTTCCAGCCGGATGAGGAGACGGGTTTCCCATCCGTCACCGACGGCGCGAAAGAGATTGTCGGCGGCATTATCACGGATAAAAAAATCAAATATACAAAGAATAACAAGACAATGGCATTTCTCACACTCGAGGACCTCGTCGGCAGTATGGAAATCGTCGTATTCCCGCGCGATTACGAGAAAAACGCACCGATGATGCAGACCGATGCGCGTGTCTTCATCCAGGGCCGTGTTTCCGCGGAGGATGATAAGCCGAGCAAGCTGATCTGCGAGAAAATTTTCCCGTTTGCTGGCATCCCGAAAGAGCTCTGGATCCAGTTCCCGGACAAGGAAACGTACGAGAGAGAAGTGGCGGATCTGTACCAGATGCTGCATGAATCCGACGGCAAGGACAGCGTGATTCTCTACATCAAATCGATCAAAGCGATGAAAAAACTGCCGCCGAGCCGCAATGTGCAGGCAGATGCCCGTCTGGTGGCGTCACTTCAGGCAAAATTCGGTACCGGAAACGTGAAAGTTGTAGAAAAGAGTATTGAAAAAAGGGCCTGAATGCTTTAAAATAAAACTGTGTGTGATTAATAAATAAAACTACTCGTTTATTAATGTGTGTGATGAGATGGAGGAATTCATATGGCAACGACTAACAAGGTAAAGACAATCGGAGTGCTTACCAGCGGTGGTGATGCACCAGGTATGAACGCAGCGATCCGTGCAGCCGTAAGAAGAGGTCTGCAGAAGGGCGTTCAGATGAAAGGTATCCTGAAAGGCTACGACGGACTGATGAACGAAGAAATCATCGACATGACAGCCCGCGATGTATCCGACACCATCGAGCGCGGAGGTACCATCCTTTATACCGCCCGCTGCGCAGAGATGCGTACACTGGAAGGCCAGAAACGTGCTGCAGATGTCTGCAGAAAACACGGCATCGACGGACTGGTAGTTATCGGCGGAGACGGATCTTTTGCAGGAGCGCAGAAACTGGCAGCTCTTGGAATTAACACCGTAGGTGTACCGGGAACCATCGACCTGGATATCGCCTGCACAGAATATACCATCGGTTTTGATACCGCGGTAAACA
The DNA here is from genome assembly GCF_015557635.1 of Fusicatenibacter saccharivorans. Taxonomy (GTDB): domain Bacteria; phylum Bacillota; class Clostridia; order Lachnospirales; family Lachnospiraceae; genus Fusicatenibacter; species Fusicatenibacter saccharivorans. The sequence continues at coordinate 45,873 of NZ_JADNOP010000007.1, read as the reverse complement.
CTGCAATGGAAGCCATTGATAAAGTAAGAGATACTTCCACTTCCCATGAGAGATGCTCGATCATCGAGGTTATGGGACGTAATGCCGGATATATCGCTCTTTGGTGCGGTATCGCAAACGGCGCAGAGGATATTCTTCTTCCGGAGAAATACGATTACGATGAGCAGAAGATCATCAACAACATCATCGAGAACCGTAGAAAAGGCAAAAAACATCATATCATCGTAAATGCTGAGGGCATCGGCCATTCCACCAGCATGGCGCGCAGAATCGAAGCTGCAACCGGCATCGAGACCCGTGCAACGATCCTTGGACATATGCAGCGTGGAGGAAGCCCGACATGTAAAGACCGTGTATATGCGTCCATCATGGGTGCTTACGCAGTTGACCTTCTTCTGGAAGGCAAAACAGACCGCGTTGTTGCATACAAGAACGGTGAGTATGTAGATTACGATATCGATGAGGCACTGTCCATGACAAAGACTCTGCCGGAATATCAGTGGGAGATCGCAAGAGCTCTTTCTTATAACTATACGAAATAAAAAAATATCACGAAACAGACTGTTTTTAGCAAGCAGTCTGTTTCATTGGTATAATAGCGGGAATAAAAATGTTTCCGCGGACGGAATAGAGAGACAAAATAAAAAAACAGGAGGAACTTAACAATGGTTACCTGGAACAATCTTGATAAACTGGCTTCTTTTGAGGAGTTGAAAAAAGTGGAGCGTGTCAATCTTGCCGAGGTGATGTCCGGCGAAAACGGAGCAGAGCGCGTAAAATCTTACAGCGTTCCGATGGCAGAAGGACTTGCGTATAACTACGCAGCAAAACAGGTGAATGAGGATGTCCTTGCCGCACTCGTAAAACTGGCAGAAGAGGCACAGCTTTCTGAAAAATTTGAGGAGCTTTACAACGGTGCTGTCATCAACACCGGAGAGAACCGTCTCGTGCTTCATCAGCTGACCCGCGGCCAGCTCGGAAACACCGTTACGGCAGACGGCGTAGACAAACGTGCTTTCTACGTAGAGCAGCAGAACCGCATCGCAGAGTTTGCGAACAAAGTACATGCAGGTGAGATCACCAACGCAGCAGGTGAAAAATTCACCACCGTTGTGCAGATCGGTATCGGCGGAAGCGACCTTGGCCCGCGTGCGATGTATCTGGCTCTGGAAAACTGGGCAAAGAAAAACGGCTGCTTCAAAATGGAAGCAAAATTCATCAGCAACGTTGACCCGGATGACGCAGCAGCTGTTCTGAATTCGATCGACGTAGCACATTCCATCTTCGTTCTGGTATCCAAATCCGGAACCACACTGGAGACTCTGACCAATGAGTCCTTCGTAAAAGACGCTCTGAAAAATGCAGGCCTGGATGCATCCAAGCATATGATCGCCGTTACCAGTGAGACTTCTCCGCTGGCAAAGAGCGACGACTATCTGGCAGCATTCTTCATGGATGACTACATCGGAGGCCGTTATTCTTCCACATCCGCAGTCGGCGGCGCTGTTCTGTCCCTGGCTTTCGGACCGGAAGTATTCGCAGCATTCCTCGAGGGCGCTGCAGCAGAAGATAAACTTTCTGCAAACAAAGACGTATTACAGAACCCGGAGATGCTCGATGCGCTGATCGGTGTTTACGAGAGAAACGTTCTTGGCTATCCAAGCACTGCAGTTCTTCCGTACTCCCAGGCACTGAACCGTTTCCCGGCTCACTTACAGCAGGTAGATATGGAGTCCAACGGTAAATCGGTCAACCGCTTCGGCGAGCCGGTCAATTACCCGACCGGTCCGGTTCTCTTCGGCGAGCCAGGTACCAACGGACAGCATTCCTTCTATCAGCTGCTGCATCAGGGAACTGATATCGTTCCGCTGCAGTTTGTAGGATTCCGCAATAACCAGATGGAGACCGATGTCGACATCCAGGGCAGCACCAGCCAGCAGAAACTCTGCGCAAACGTAGCAGCTCAGATCGTTGCATTTGCCTGCGGTAAAGCAGATGAGAATAAAAACAAAAACTTCGAAGGCGGCCGTCCGTCCAGCATCATCATCGGAGATCAGGTAAATCCGAAGACGCTGGGAGCACTGCTTGCACACTTCGAGAATAAGATCATGTTCCAGGGATTCCTGTGGAACGTAAACAGCTTCGACCAGGAGGGCGTCCAGCTTGGTAAAGTCCTTGCAAAACGCGTTCTGGCTCACGAGACAGACGGAGCACTGAAGGTATTCAGCGATCTGCTCAACATCTAAGAAGTTTAAATCAGAAAATTTAAGATATGAAAAGGCGGCATACCGGATTTTCTTTCTGAAAGTTTCAGGGGGAAAACGGTATGCCGCCTTTTTTATTACTATATTATGGGGTTATCCCAGCTTCGCCGGAAGCGACGAGGACACTGTGGACTGATGCTCCTGCCGGAACTGCCGCGGGGTGATCTGATACCGTTTTTTGAACGTACGGATCAGGTGGCTGCAGTCTGCAAAGCCGGTCTCGGTGGCAATAAAGTTCAGGTCATAATCGGTAAAGAGGAGCAGGTTCTCGACCTTGTTCAAACGGATAAATTCGATATACTGCTTGCAGCTCTGTCCGTAGTGTTTTAAAAACAGCTTGGCAAAGTACGAATAGCTCATATTGTATTTATGCGCCAGCTCTTCGATGTTGATATTTTCCTGTGAATGACGGTCGATGTAGACGAGAATGTCCTGCATACTTTTCTCTTCACTCTCGGAGATGGTTTCGAGATCAAAACAGATTCCCTGGCAGTGCCAGGTACGCAGAAGGCGCAGGAACAGTGTCGAAAACAGCGAATAAATATACGCGTCGTATCCGTACTGTTTCGCATGGGATTCTTTTTCAATGGTTGTGAAAAAATCGTTCAGGTCGAGCCCCGGAAGATCCGCCTGCGTAAAGAGCAGGGAAGGATGCGTCATGGAGGCAACCTTATGGAACGCAAAGCTCAGGTTCGGAAGATAGCTTCCGGTAAGATGAATCCGGTTCAGATTGAATTTTACGCAGAAAAAGCGAAACGGTTTGTCATGATCCGCGGCAAGCGCATGGACTGCCTGCGGCGGAAAAAGGATGAAAGAGCCGGCCTCCATCGGATAGACAACATCGTTGCAGCTCACAAGGAGCGAGCCTTCCTGCAGATAAAGTACTTCAGTAAAATAGTGCCAGTGTGATACCACCGGCATGGAAAAGTTTTCCGAGCTGCAGGAAAATGCCTCGATTGGTGAGCGCAGGATATCACTGTATTCAAATAGATTTTTCAAAAGTAAATTCCTCCTGTTCCGGTTAAAAAGTTCTGCAAAAAATTACGAGGATTATTCAAAAGAATCATGCATGAAGATAGAAACGTTCTATTTTTATACAGTCGCATTATATCATAATGAAATGAAAATTGATACAATGGCGAAAGCATTTGAAAGAGAAAAATGCGGAAACCTTTTGATTTTCAGAAGATAAGGGGGGATATGAAAAAATGAAAAGCAGCACAAAACCATTCCCGAAAACCAAAATCCAATGGCTGTGGGAAAACATGGAAGGAAAGCGTGCGCTGTATCTGATCGGCATGATCGGAACGGTATTATATAACGTTCTGCAGCTTACGATTCCATATTTTTCGGGAAAAATTGTTGACCTGTTTCTGACAGGTGAAAATGCGGTGCAGAATCTGCAGACACACCGGGATCTGTTTTACCGCCTGTTGATTGCGATGATTGGCTTCACGTTTCTGCGTGTCGTTATTGTCTACGGCAGCTGTATGATTTACGAGCACGTATCACAGAGCGTCCTGTACCGGGTGCGGAATTACCTGTATGACAAAATCCAGCGGCAGGATATGACGTTTTACAGCACGTACCGTACCGGCGATCTGATGACGCGTCTGACCGGAGACCTCGATGCCGTCCGCCATATGGTCGCATGGGTCATCCGAATGGTGATTGAGTCGTTTTCCCTGTTCGCGGCAGCGGCCATTTTCTTCCTGTACACGAACTGGAAGCTGGCGCTCTGCATACTTGTGATTTCGCCGTTTGTATTCTGGATCATCTACCTGTTCCGCAACCGTGTTGCCCCGATGCATGCGGCACTGCGTGAAAAGCTGGCACAGATGAATACGTGTGCGCAGGAGAATATCTCCGGAAACCGCGTCGTCAAGGCGTTTGCAAGAGAAGAGTACGAGATCGAGAAATTCGACCGCGCTAATACCGATTACGCGGAGACAAACAAAGCAACCGCGATGGTATGGCTGAAATTCTTCCCGTTTGTCGAGAGTATCGCTAACCTGATGCCGGTTGTCCTGCTGGCAGTCGGCGGTGTCTTTATGATTAAGGGCCAGCTGACCATGGGTGATTATGTGGCATTCTCCGGCCTCATCTGGGCAATCGCAAACCCGATGCGCCAGATGGGAAATATCATGAACGAGTTCCAGCGGTTCTCGGCGGCTTCAAAAAAAGTCATGGAGCTGTATTACTCCGAGGCAAAGATCAAGGACGAGGAAAATGCAGTGGCACACCCGGAACGCTTCGAGGGAAAAATCGAGTTCGACAACGTCTCGTTCCAGTATGAGGACGGTGATCTGCCGGTTCTGCATAACATTTCGTTTACGGTTAACCCGAATGAGACCGTGGCGGTCATGGGAGAGACGGGATGCGGAAAGACATCCCTCATCAACCTGATTCCGCGTTTCTACGAGCCGACAGAAGGCCAGATCCGCATCGACGGTATTCCGGTGGAAGATCTGAAGCTGTATGACCTCCGGAAACACATCGGACTTGCGACGCAGGATGTCCTGCTGTATTCTGATACGATCGAGGGCAACATTGCTTACGGCGATGACTCGATCAAGATGAATGAAGTCATTAAATTTGCAAAATATTCTGCCGCGGCAGACTTTATTTCGAAGATGCCGGAGGGCTATGACACTCTGGTCGGTGAGCGCGGCGTCGGTCTTTCAGGCGGCCAGAAGCAGAGAATTTCCCTGGCGAGAGCGTTGGCCATCCGTCCGTCGATCCTGATTCTTGACGACACGACATCGGCCGTCGATATGGAGACGGAAAAACAGATCCAGCATTCCTTACGAGAACTGGATTTCCCGTGCACGAAAGTTATCATCGCGCAGCGAATCTCCACCACAAAGACGGCGGACAAAATTATCGTGCTGCAGAACGGTTACATCAAGGAGATGGGAACGCACGAGGAGCTGATGGAAAAGAAGGGCTATTACTACGAACTGGTGAAACTGCAGACCGGTGTGGATGAACTGTAGGAGGGGGAAGCAATGGCAAAAAATACATACAAGCAGGATGAAGTGCTCGAAGAACCTTTTGACATCAGACACTTACTCCGGGCATCATCTTATATTAAAAAATACGCGGGCCGGATGGTTGTGGCGATTCTCTTAAGCGGCATCGGCGGCGCGTTCGGCTACGTTGCGCCGATGATTATCCAGCGGGCACTGGACCTTGCGATTCCGGACAAAAACGAGAAACTTCTGTTTTCTCTGGTCGGAATGCTCGTCGGCATCTACGTCGTCAGCGTCATTTTCACGACGATCCGAAGCCGTATCATGGTGGATGTCAGCCAGAATATCATCTACGATATCCGAAAAGACCTGTTTGAGCATCTGCAGGAGCTGCCGTTCCAGTATTACGACGACCGCCCGCACGGCAAAATTCTGATCCGTGTGGTCAACTACGTCAACTCGGTATCGGATATGCTTTCGAATGGACTGATCAACATTGTGCTGGAGTGTTTCAATCTGCTGTTCATCGTCATTTTCATGTTCCTGGTCGATGTGCAGATGGCGCTCGTCGTTCTCTGCGGCGTGCCGGTGCTGTGCGTGTTCATGGTCTGGATCAAGAATAAACAGAGACGGGCATGGCAGGCAGTTTCAAATAAGAACTCGAACCTGAATGCGTATCTGCAGGAAAATATCGTCGGAGCCCGCATTACACAGATCTTTGCAAGAGAGGATGAAAATGCGGAGATTTTCAAAGATCTTTCACAGGACTGCCGCAGAACGTGGAACACGGCGGTGCGTTATTCCAACTTGGTATGGCCGGGCATCGATTCGATTTCCGTCTGCGTGCGCGCGGCGATCTTCTTAGCAGGCCTTGTGCTGTTCGGACAGGGCAGCAAATCACTCGGTACCATCGTGGCGATTTCCAGCTACGCATCGTACTTCTGGCAGCCGATCATGAACCTTGGAAATATCTTCAACAACTTTATCAACAACATCGCTTACCTGGAGCGTATCTTCGAGACAATGGACGAGCCGGTAACGGTAAAAGATGCGGAGAACGCCGTAAAAATGCCGGAGATCCGCGGTGAGGTGACGTTTGACCATGTCAACTTCTCGTACGATGAATCGAAGCAGATTTTAAAAGACGTTTCGTTTACGGTAAAACCGGGTGAGAGTGTGGCGCTTGTCGGACCGACGGGAGCCGGAAAGAGTACGATTGTCAATCTGATCTCCCGGTTCTACAATGTCAACGGCGGCCGCGTCCTGATCGACGGCCAGGACATCTCACAGGTGACAATTCATTCGCTGCGTGAACAGATGGGTATTATGATGCAGGACAGCTTTATTTTCTCGGGAGACATTGAGGACAACATCCGTTACGGAAAACTCGATGCGACACGGGAGGAGATTGTCAATGCGAGCAAAACCGTGTGTGCGGACGAATTCATCAGCAAAATGCTGGACGGCTACCAGACAGAGGTGCGCGAGCGCGGTTCCATGCTGAGCCAGGGCCAGAAACAGCTGATCTCGTTTGCCAGAACACTGCTTTCCGATCCGGCAATCTTGATTCTCGATGAGGCGACCTCAAGCATCGACGTACAGACCGAGAAAGCACTGCAGACAGGCCTCAATGCGATGCTGAAGGGTAGAACATCGTTCATCATCGCCCACCGTCTGTCCACGATCCGCAACTGCGATAAGATCATGTATATCGACAACGGCGGTATCATGGAAAGCGGAACGCACGACGAACTGATGGCAAAGAAGGGATATTACTACAAACTGTATACGGCACAGCTCGACGAAGTACAGAAAGCGGGCTGACCCATACTTCAGGATGATAAAAAAGGCTTCTGCCGGCGGATGAAAATCCGGGGCAGAAGCCTTTTGAAATTGCGTGATATTTTATTTTCCGGAGAAGTATTTCTCTTTGATGATCTCAACCGGCATATCCTCGCCAGTCCACAGTTTGAAGGAAGCAGCTCCCTGGTATAACAGCATGTACATACCGTTTCCGGTCTTGCATCCAGCCTCTTTTGCCTCACGCAGCAGGCGGGTTTCCTGCGGATTGTAGATCACATCGAAAACGAAGAGGTCTTTGTGGAACATCGTTGTGTCGGTGATGATGGTGTTCTCGGTTTTTGGAGCCATTCCGACGGAAGTTCCGTTGACAAGAATGGCGCTGTCTGCGATGGATGCGCGAAGGACTTCCGGATCGGAGAAGTCGTGCAGGGTAACCTTGCAGGAAGTACGCTCATTGAGTTTTGCAACGATTTCCTCGGCTCTTCCGAAGAAATTGTCTCTGACGTTGAATACATTGATCTCAGCCACGCCGTCGAGGGCTGCCTGTACCAGGATTGCAGTAGCAGCGCCGCCGGCACCGAGCAGAGTCATCTTTTTGCCGATGATGTCTACGCCGTTTTCTGCAACTGCTCTCATGAAGCCGACACCGTCGGTGGTGTAAGCGGTGAGAACGCCGTTGTCGTTGACGATGGTATTACATGCGCCGGAGATCTCCGAAGCAGGAGAAACCTTGTCTGCCAATCTGCACATGATATTTTTGCCAGGCATGGTGATATTCCAGCCTCTTGCACCCATGGTGCGGAGTCCTTCGACTGCCTGCGGCATTTTGTCTTCCGGTACATCAAAGGCAAGGTAGCTATAATCAAGGCCGAGCTGGTCGCATGCTTCGTTGTGCATTTCCGGAGAAACACTGTGTGCAACCGGGCTTCCGAGTAAACATAATAATCCGGTGTGTCCTGTGATGTGTTTTGACATAATTTGAAATCCTCTCTCTCCTCGTATTTCCACATGATGATAAATCGTGCTGTAGCACTTTAAACTGCTACTATATGAAGTGAATTATACTCCAGATGCCGAAAGAAAGCAAGAAAAAAAGAGGAAATGACGCAAAGTTCATTTCCTCTTTTCGTGTTGGTTTTTGATTAAGGTTTAAGATGGAAAAGATTCGCCCGGAAATCAGATTCCAAGTTTCTCTTTCATGTAGTCAACCGGAGTATCTTTTCCGGTGTACAGCTTGATTGCGATGAGTGCCTGGAACAGCATCATGCCCATGCCGTTGAATACTTTCTCACATCCTGCTTCTTTTGCCTGTTTCATCATAACGGTTTCGCGCGGAGCGTAAACGGTATCCGTTACGATGAGATCTTTTTTAAAGAAGGAAGGATCAGGAATGTTGGAAAGGTCTTCGAGTGGATGCATTCCTACGCCGGTAGCATCGCAGAACAGGTCAGCTGCGTGCATTTTTTCTTTCAGGAGGTCTTTGTCTGCCAGATCGTTCATGGTAGCCTTGCAGTTGGTGTTCTTATTGATCAGATCAACAATTTCCTCTCCACGGCTGTAGAATTTGTCTTTGATGTTGAAGATTTCAATTTCTGCAACTCCATCCAGAGCACCGCGCACTGCAATTGCAGTAGCAGCACCGCCGGTTCCGATCAGGACCATCTTCATTCCCTTGAAATCGATGCCCTCTTCGGTCAGTGCCTGCCAGTATCCCATACCATCGGTATTGTAGCCTTTCAGTTTTCCGGTTACCTGACCGTTTTCGTCGCGGAGGTTGACTACGGTATTGATAGCGCCGCATAACTTAGCTGCTTCATCTACTTCGTCCAGATATTTGTGGACAACAGTTTTGTTTGGCATGGAAATATTGGAACCGAGCATTTTCAGCGCGCGGATACTCTGCACAGCATCTTTTAAAGAATCGTTATCAACTTCGAAAGCAAGCTGAATGACATCATCTCCGTTTTTGTCGTATGCAAGGTTGTGGGTTGTCGGAGACTGGGTGTGACGGATCGGGTAAGCCATTAATCCAACTAATTCGGTATGTCCTGTAATATTTGGCATGATATTTTCCTCTTTTCTTTTTTTATGCTGCGCTGTTGTCATTGATGTTGGAGTCAAAAGGTTTTTTGACCTTTTGACCCTGGTATCTTGTCATTTGAAAAAGAAACAGCGTAGCAGATGATATACAGTTTTTGTCGGGCTGCTTAAAGTAGTGGAATCGTTATCGTCCCCTTATGCAGTGAAACACTTGTTATTTCGCTGGGTAAGAAAGCGATGCTGGGGATTACTCAAGCGGCTCCAGATGCAGGTATCCCTGGGACTCCAGTACATTCAGGATCGCACGGCCTTCCATGGTACCTTCCATGATGCGGCGTGCGCGTACGGAATCGCCGATGGTATAAATATAAGTATGGGTATCGGCGAATGCTTCCTGAAGCTCCGGAAGAATCGGGTTGTTGGAGCGCATTCCAAGGCAGTTGAATCCGTAATCGAACTCAAGATCCTGGATGGTTCCGTCCGAAAGTTTTACGGTGAATGCATTTTCTTTTACTTCCTGAAGAGCGGTGTTGACATACTCTTTTACGCCGTATTTGTCGTGTGTCTCACGCATGGAGCATTTGGTGATCGGGTCTGCAAGCATACCGATTTGCGGCAGCATATCGATGATGGTACACTCGGCGCCTCTCGGTGCAAAGTATTCAATAACGTCAAGTCCTACGGAACCGCCGCCGACTACAACGACTTTCTTGCCCTGACAGGCTTCTTCCGGATATTTTCCGGCGTTTACATTGTTGATCATACCAAAGATGGTATTTACGTTTCCGGCATCGATGTTCTCTTTCAGGCCTTTGATCGGCGGAACAAGCGGAACGGAACCGGTGGAGTTTACAATGATGTCCGGTTTGAACTGTTTGATCTTATCCACCGTAGCTTCGGTGTTGAGGAAAATATACAGGTTTTTCAGTCTGGCGGCTCTTGCCTCAAGGTATTTCGGGAAATCTTTCATACGGGTCTTGCTTGGAAGATCGGAGATGAAAGTGGAAAGACCGCCGATGTGATCGTTTTTCTCAAGTACGAAAACGTTGCATCCGACTTCTGCTGCGGTGCAGGCTGCTTCCATACCGGCAGTACCGGCGCCGACAACAACAACGTTGCAGTTTTTGTTTACTTTCAGTGCTTTGTAAATATCGCCTTCCGGAACAGCCGGGTTTACGGTACAGCGGATCGGGCGGTTGACGCCGATACGGTTTCCAGCACATCCAACGTTACAGGAGATACATTTCCGAAGAAGATCTTCCTCGCCGTTTTCAACTTTTTTCACCCAGTTCGGCTCAGCGATCAGGCCGCGTCCCATGCCGACGATATCCACATCGCCGCTTTCGAGAACTTTTTCAACGACCTTCGGGTCACGGTAGTTACCAGCGTTGATGACCGGTTTTTTGAATTTGTCTTTTACGGCTCTTGCCATGTAGGAACGCCATCCATCCGGCAGGAAGTTGGAATCGATCTGATACTGCAGGGATGGGTTGAGACCGCAGGATACGTCGTACATATCTACGAACTCATCCAGGTACTCCAGGTATTCCAGGGTATCTTCCAGTGTGTTTCCGCCCGGAACACGCTCCTCGGCAGAGATACGAACGATGATCGGGAACCACGGTCCGACGTTTTTACGTACTTCTTCGAGGACCATGCGCGGGAAGCGCAGGCGGTTTTCTACAGAACCACCGAATTCATCGGTTCTTTTATTGTAATACGGGGAGATAAACTGGCTCATCAGGTAGGAGTGGCCGCAGTGGATTTCAATGGCATCAAAGCCGATGGCCTGCACACGTTTTGCAGCTTCGCCGTATTTTTTCACGGTTGTCATGATTTCTTCTTTTGTCATCGGGCGAGGGGTTTCTCCGCCGGCTTTTGTCGGGATGTTGGAAGAAGAAACGGTTTCCATACCGGTTCTTGCGGAAGATGCGGAAGCTCCGGCGTGGTTGATCTGGATCGCTACGGTAGCACCGTTTTTATGAAGGTTTTCGACTAACTGATAGTAGCGCGGCATAAAGCTGTCGTGGTCGATACGGATCTGGCTGGTTCCGTTGGAACCGACCGGGTACTCGATGTTGGCGTTCTCCAGAATAATAAGACCAACGCCGCCTTTTGCGCGGAGAGAGTAGTAGTTCATATGACGGTTACTCATTTCACCGCTTGTCTCACCGTAGTTGGTTCCCATCGGGGTCATTGCAATACGGTTTTTAATCGTTGTTCGTTTGATGGTAATTGGCTCGAAAATTTTTGGGTAAGCACTCTTCATGAAAATTTCTCCTTATTCATTACATGAGCGGTAATCCTCTGTTTGTGACAAATCCATCATAACTCTTTCGACTAAAAATTAACAATATCTTTCAGATAAACTTTTGATACGTTTTCGCTATCGTTTCTGGACTCTTCGATAATGTCAGCGTGCTGTTTCATGTATTCGGTAAACCGTTCGACAGCCGGAAGCCGGTAGCGGTTCTTCATCCAGAACATAAAAGTCTGATGATAAATCTCGAGACCTTTCAGTGTGTGGATGCGGATACCGTCTGCCTGTTCCAGAATATCGGTTCGCGGCATGAGCGCGATGCCGAAGTTTTCGCGTACCAGTGCCACAATCGAATATTCATCCGGGCATTCCATGATAATATTCGGATGAAGCTGATATTTGCGGTAGAGATGACCGGTGTAGGCCCCCATCCAGGATGCGCGGTCGTAGCCGATCACCGGATAACGGGTAAGCTTTACAAGCGGAACCTCCGGTTCATCGGCAATCGGATGCTGTTCCGGGGACACGATGACAAGCGGCTGCTGGATCAACGGAAAAAACTCCATGTCGTCGCGCTTTAAAAAGCCGCCAAACCCAAGATCGAGTTCGCCGGATTTCACCTTCTGTGCAATGGCCGGGGTATGGTTCTGCCAGAAGCTAAATGCAACATTTTTGTTTTCTTCTTGGTCCAGAAAGGTACGGACGTTGTGCGGAATATAATGTCCGGCAAGTGGAAAAATATAACCGATGTTGATTTTGCCGCCACCGGAGGCGAGCTCTTTCATCTTGCCTGCCGCAATGTCACAGTCGCCTGCGATCCGGTCTGCATGCTCCAGAAAAAGGCGGCCGGCATTGGTAAGGACAACACCGCGCCCTTTCTTTTCAAACAGTGTGATCCCAAGCTCACTTTCAAGGGCAGCCATGGAACGGCTCAGGGATGGCTGGGAAATATAAAGTTCCTCCGCTGCCTGGTGATAATTTTCCAGCCGGGCAACCTTTCGGAAATAGAGAATCTGATTCAGTGTCATGTGGTTTTTCCTCCTGAAAAAATGATTCCGTAAGAAAGTCTTTGCTTCCTCTTATTATGATAACTCAAGTATACCACATCAATGCATTCAATGCATTGGTTTTTTCCTTTAAAAGCATTAGACCGTACACGTTTTCACTGTTAAAATAAAGGCAAATGTTATTTTTTTAACATTCACGAAACTGGTAATCTGTTGTTTGTGACAAAACAAAAGGATGAACCGAACAGAGGAAAAAGACAATTTGACCTCAACATAATCTATTTAAAAAGGAGAGAAACCATGAACAAGAAATACCTGCCAAGTGCATTAATTCTGTACTTGAACTACTTTATCCACGGTGTTGGATGCTCCATCCTGGGCCAGGCAGTCATCAAAGAGGCTCTGGCAGCAGCTTGGGGAGTGGAAGCAATGGCAATTACCGCAATTTCCGCAGCACTCGGTCTTGGCCGTCTGATCGCACTGCCATTTGCAGGTCCTCTGTCCGACAAACTCGGACGCCGCATTTCCACTGCAATCGGAAGTGCTTCCTATGCAATTTACCTGATCGGCCTTGCTCTTGCATTTAATGCAGGAACACACGGCGGTTACACCATCGCTTACGTATGCGCCATCATCGGCGGTATCGCAAACTCCTTCCTGGATACCGGTATTTACCCGGCAGTATCCGAGATTATTTACAAAGCTCCTGGCGTTGCTACCATGGGAATCAAATTCTTCATCGCAATCGCTCAGATGCTGCTTCCATTTGTTCTTGGTGTAGCTGTTACTTCTACAGCAGCAGGCCTTACCTCCTACAATCCGTTATTCTACGGATGCGGAATTGCTTATATCGTACTTTTTGTACTGGTATTCCTGTTCCCGCTGCCAGACGCTGACCAGAAAGCATCCGGCAAAAAAGAGGGCCTGATCGACAGTCTGAAACATACACATTTCTCCTTCGAATCCATCGCCATGATCCTGATCGGATTCACCTGCACCGGTACCTTCCAGCTGTGGCTGAACTGTGCACAGAACTTTGCAAAAGAGAATGTAGGCTGGGCTGATCCGTCCATCATGCAGACCTATTATTCTGCAGGAACCATGCTGGCACTGATCGTAACAGCGTTCCTGACCAGAAAAATCAAAGATGTTCGTTTCATCGTTGTTTACCCGGCCATTTGCCTTGTAACTATGATTGCTGTCCTGATGGGACAGAGCAAACCGCTGATGATTGCCGGTGCTTTCATTATCGGATGGGCAGGCGCAGGCGGACTGCTTCAGATCGCAACTTCCGTTTGCAATATGCTGTTCCCGAAAATCAAAGGAACCGTAACCGCATTGGTTATGATTGCATCTTCTCTTTGCAACTACACCATCCTGACCGCAGCATCTAAAATGCAGCCGTCCGGCGTTATGACCATGAACATCGTTCTGACCGCAGTTGGCGTTGCACTTGGACTGTTTGTAAACATTCGCTATAAAAAAATGGTTGAACTTGCACAGCAGGACAACTAAAATGAGATTAAGGATTGCGGAGTACGAAGAGCCAAGTAATCCGGGCGTGAAAAAGAAAAGCCTGCAAAAGAAAAGTCAGGGTTAATATTGAAGAAAGAAGGAAAAACACATGAATACAGTAAAAGTTCGTGATATTGAAATCGGTGCCGGTGCACCGAAGATCATCGTTCCGATCGTAGGAGTTACTAAAAACGATATCATCGAAGAAGCAAAAACCTTCCATTCGATTCCGGTTGACGTTGTAGAGTGGCGTGTAGACTGGTTTGAAGGCGTATTCGACTTCGCACAGGTAGAAGATGCATTAAAAGACCTTCGTGCAGCACTCGGCAATATTCCGATTCTGATGACGTTTCGTACCTCCAAAGAGGGCGGCGAGAAAGCTATCGAGCCGGAAGCATACGCTGAGCTGAACATCAAGGCAGCACAGACCGGATACGTTGATCTGATCGACGTTGAGATCTTCACCGGAGATGAGATCGTAAAGAAAATCATCGACGGCGCACACGCTGCAGGCGTAAAGGTTGTTGCTTCCAACCATGATTTCTTCAAAACTCCTGCAAAAGCAGACATCATCTACAGACTGCGCAAAATGCAGGATATGAACGCAGATATTCCGAAGATCGCTGTTATGCCGCAGAATAAGAAAGACGTTCTGACCCTGCTTGCGGCAACAGAGGAAATGACCACCAATTATGCGGACAGACCGATCATCACCATGTCGATGGCAGGCACCGGCGTGATCAGCCGTCTTTGCGGTGAGGTGTTTGGCTCTTCCATGACCTTCGGCGCGGCAAAGAAAGCATCCGCACCGGGTCAGATGGGTGTGAATGATCTGAGCACCGTTCTGGATCTGCTTCACAAAGCCATGTAACCGTTTTTTCTTTAGGGGACACCGGTATTTTTAGCTTTGCTGTTGATGCCGATGTCCCTTTTGTATTATTGTTCTGTTATAAATTTAACGGAGGTATGCCTTTTATGAAGAGAGTATTTCACTGGCTGGATGAAAACTTGGAAGAATTTCTTCTTGTGATCGGTCTGATCGCCATGACGCTGATCATGGGAATTCAGGTTTTCTGCCGCTACGTTCTTGGCATGTCGCTGTCGTGGTCGGAAGAGCTGACCAGATATATTTTTATCTGGTGCGGTTTTTTAAGCGTCAGCTACTGCAGCAAAAAATGCCTTTCCATCAAGATCGAGCAGTTTGTTGCGATTTTTCCGCGGAGAGGAAAAGCCATCTTCAAAATTGTGAATCATACATTTGAACTGATTTTTTTCATCTATATGATTCCGTTTGCTTTTTCTTATATGATGTCGTCAGTTAAAAGCGGCCAGCTTTCCCCAGCCTGCAAAATCCCGATGTATTTTATCCAGGCAGCACCGCTTGTCTCCTTTGTGCTGGTTGCATTCCGCGTTCTGCAACGGTGGATGATCGAGTTCCGTGTGGCACGCGGTGAGAACGTTTTCGACCCAGCCCATCCGGAGCGAAATACGCCGGAATCCTTCATCGAGGCAAATGCCGGAGCAGATAACACCACAGAAAATGCTCTGAACGCGGGTATCGACAACCGCATCCATACGATTAAAAATTCGAATGAGGAGGAACGCTAATGCCGGTCGTAGTATTATTTCTGATTTTTGTTGCATTGCTGGTCATCGCTGTTCCGGTATCGATTACCCTTGGAATCACATCTGTGCTTCCGTCGGTGTTTGACCCGTCTTTTACGGTAGGAGCCAAATATCTGATCCGTGCCATGTTCGGAGGACTCGATTCCTTCCCCCTGCTGGCAGTTCCGATGTTCGTTCTCTCCGGTATCATCATGGCAAAGGGAGGAATCTCCAAGAAGCTGTTTGACGTCTTTGCCTATTTCCTTGGAAAATTTACTGCGGGTATGCCGTGTGCGGTTATCGTCACCTGCCTCTTCTATGGTGCGATCTCCGGTTCCGCTCCGGCGACCGTTGCCGCGGTCGGAAGTATGACGATCCCGATTCTGACCACGCTTGGTTATGATCTGACATTCTCCACTGCGATTGTGGCAGTTGCCGGCGGTCTTGGCGTTATCATTCCGCCAAGTATTCCGTTCATCATGTACGGTATGGCTTCCGGCGCTTCGGTCAGCGATCTGTTTCTTGCCGGAATTGTACCGGGTCTGATGATCGGTCTGCTGCTGATGATTTATGCCGTTTATCACTGCAAACGGTATGGGGAGGACAAAGAGAAGATTCATGCAGAAGTCAAAACGTTGCATGACAAAGGTTTGCTTCGCGTTTTAAGAGAGAGCTTTTTTGCATTACTCAGCCCGGTGATTATCCTCGGCTGTATCTACAGCGGCGTTGCTTCCCCGACCGAGGCGGCTGTTATCTCCGTATTCTATGCACTGATTATCAGCCTTTTTGTGTACAGGAGTATCCACATCCGCGACATCTGGTCCATTCTGGTTGAGGCGATTCGTACCTTCACCCCGATCCTGTTCATCCTGGCGGCATCGACGGCATTTTCCCGTGTGCTGACGCTGATGCAGGTACCGCAGACGGTCAGCGAATTCATTCTGAACAACTTCCACAGCCCGGTTGCGATCCTTCTGATCATCAATGTATTCCTGCTGATTGTCGGAATGGTGATGGATACCACACCGGCAATCCTGATTCTGACCCCGATCCTGCTGCCGATCGTACAGGCAATCGGTATGGATCCGATTCAGTTTGGTGTGATCATGGTTGTCAACCTGGCGATCGGCTTCGTAACACCGCCGATCGGCGTCAACCTGTTCGTGGCAAGCTCCCTGACCGAGGTTCCGGTCATGCAGATCGCAAAGAAGGCTATGCCGATGATCGGTTTCTTTCTTGTGGCACTGCTGCTGATTACGTTTATTCCGGCGATTTCGATTGGAATTTTATAAGGAGGAGCGAAGGACAATGAAAAAGATGACAAAAAATAAAAAGCTTTTCCGAACAGCGACGGTACTTGCTGTTGTCGTTGCGCTTGGCGCATCGCTTGCCGGCTGCGGCTCTTCCGAGGGAGAGACGACACAGCGCTATTCCTGGCCGCTGGCAACGGCGAGCCCGGAGGACACGGTAACACAGATTTTTGCCGAGAAGTTCGCGGAAGAGATTTCGGAGCTGAGCGACGGTAAAATGAAAATTCAGGTTTACGCAAACTCAACGCTCGGCGGCGACCGCGATCTGCTGGAAACGTGTGCCGACGGCGATATTCCGTTTGTCGTACAGAATACGGCACCGCAGGTTTCCTTTATGGGGGATCTTGCCGTGTTTGATCTGCCGTGTGTGTTTGATTCTCTCGATGAATGCCGTGAGAAGATTGATAATCCGGAGTTTTACGATCTGATCAGCAATGTTTACACAGAGGGCGGCTATCACCTGCTCGGCATGGCGGATCAGGGATTTCGTGTCATGAGTACGAATAAGCCGGTTTACAGCTTTTCGGATTTCAAAGGCCAGAAGATCCGTACCATGGAGAACAGCTACCATCTGGCATTCTGGAAAGCCATCGGTGCCAACCCGACGCCGATGAGCTTCAGTGAGGTTTATATCGGCCTGCAGCAGCATACGATTGATGCGCAGGAGAACCCGTATGAGGTTATCGTTTCGAATAACCTGTATGAGCAGCAGGATTACGTAGTGGAAACGAACCATCTGCCGCATCTGATTTCCCTGATTGTCAACGACGATTTCTTCAAGGATCTGTCGGAGGACGAGCAGGAGATTATGACTGAGGCTGCAAAGATTGCGACCGAGTACGCAAGAGAGCAGTCCGATGCCCGTATTGTCGACAAGATCGCGAAAATCGAGGAGAGCGGAACGAAGATTCTGACACTCGATGACCAGACAAGAGCTGACATCCGCGAGGCATCCCAGAGCGTGTATGAGTCGATCAAAGAGAATATTGATCCGGCGATTTACAATGCGTATATGGATGGAATTGAGTAAGAAAAGAAAATGAAATTCCCGGCTGCGGGGCACTGAAAAACAGTGTTTCGCGGCCGGATTTTTTTACACAAAATTTGCCTTGCACGGTCGAAACTGTAAGACTATAATGGGTTCAGATGGTTTTTCTAAATTTATGGGAGGCAAAAAAATGATTTTTAAACACATGGACCGGATTGTATTTGCAGGGGATTCCGTAACGGATATGGAGAGTGCACAGCCGGTGGGGGAAGGTTTATTTGAAAATGTCGGAAAGAGCTACGTCAGAATTGTTGAGAACATGCTGTCTGCATTTTACCCGGAGGTATACATTCGTGTGACAAACTCCGGTATCAGTGGAAACACAAGCCGCGATCTGCTGCAGCGGTTTGACCGCGACGTTGTTTCCCTGAACCCGGACTGGGTTTCTATTTGCATCGGTATCAACGATGTCTGGAGACAGTTCGACAGCCCGGCTATGCCGGATGTCCAGGTATCTCCGGAGGAGTACCGTTCTAACGTCGAACAGATGATTCTCTCCGTAAAAGATAACGTAAAAGGTGTTTTTCTCATGACCCCATATTATATGGAGCCAAATGCAGAGGACTGGATGAGAAAACGTATGGATACGTATGGGGCAATCTGCCGTGAGCTGGCCGAAAAATATGGCTGCTGTTTTATCGATCTGCAGGCTGTTTTTAATGATTACTTCCAATACCGTCATTCTTCCTACATTGCATGGGATCGGATTCACCCGAACCAGATCGGTGCAACCGTGATTGCGCGGGCGTTTTTGGAGAAATGCGGATTTGACTACAATCACAGACCGGGAGAGGAATAAAAACTAATATAAATACCATAACAAAAGCAGAAATTTGCGTTTTCGCGAGACGTGCAGATTTCTGCTTTTGTAACCCACTAAGCGATATCATAATTACCAGAGCTTGTCGGAATGGAAAGTTGTCGGAAGGATAGAAACTCGCACCACTGGTGCGAGAAATTAGTTGGAACAATAATATTATCATTATGGAAAAATGCAAGGATAACTTGCAGCGGGAATTTTATATTCGAATGACAAAAAGATATGGCTGGACGAAAAGAGTTTTAGCTAATTCTGTCTGAAAACGGCGGATAGAGTCGAAAAAAGAGAAAAAGAATCGGTAAAATTTTGCTTAAATTACCAAAAATAATTGCTGTTTTGGGACAGTTATGGTATATTATGACTATACATACATTTATGTGGCGCTACATGGGGACATAAGAGTGAGACATAAAAGAAAGGTAACTATTCAGAACCCCATCTCGATTCCGCTTGCGCTGCATCTCGATGTTGCTTCTCGCCATATGAAATTCCAGAAAACCGCGCATTCATGCAAGCATGATTCACGATTTTCTTCTCTTTCGCATGGCGCTGAATAGTTACAAATAAAGAATAGAACAGGAGAAAAAAAGATATGTATCTGGAAGAGTATAAGAGATGGCTGGCAGCTGATCTGGAAGACGCAGATCTGAACCCGGAGCTGGCACGGATTGAAGGAAACGATGAGGAGATCAAGGACCGTTTTGCTGTATCTCTGAAATTCGGAACCGCAGGACTTCGTGGTGTACTTGGCGCAGGAACAAACCGTATGAATATCTATGTAGTGCGTCAGGCAACACAGGGCCTTGCAAACTGGGTAAAAACACAGGGCGGAAACCAGACCGTAGCCATCAGCTATGACAGCCGTATCAAGAGCGATGTTTTCGCAAAAACAGCAGCAGGCGTTCTGGCTGCAAACGGAATCAAAGTCAGAATTTACGATGCACTGATGCCGGTACCGGCACTTTCCTTTGCAACCCGTTACTATAACTGCAATGCAGGTATCATGGTAACTGCATCCCACAACCCGGCAAAATACAACGGCTACAAAGCCTACGGCCCGGACGGATGCCAGATGACCGATGATGCTGCAGCAATCGTATACGCAGAGATTCAGAAAACCGATATCCTGACCGGCGTAAAATATATGCCGTTTGCACAGGGAGTAGAAGAGGGACTGATCCGTTTCGTCGGCGATGACTGCAAGAATGCACTGTACGAAGCCATCGAATCCCGTCAGGTTCGTTCAGGCCTCTGCAAGACCGCTGGACTGAAACTCGTTTACAGCCCGCTGAACGGATCTGGTCTTGTACCGGTTACCCGTGTATTAAAAGACATCGGCATCACTGATATCACCATCGTTCCGGAGCAGGAGTATCCGAACGGATACTTCACCACCTGCAGCTATCCGAACCCGGAAATCTTTGCTGCACTGGAAAAAGGCCTGGATCTTGCAAAAGAGACCGGCGCAGACCTGATGCTGGCAACCGACCCGGATGCAGACCGCGTTGGTATCGCCATGAAATGCCCGGATGGAAGTTATGAGCTGGTAACCGGAAATGAAGTCGGCGTTCTGCTTCTCGACTACATCTGCGCAGGCCGCATCGAGAAAGGCACCATGCCGGAGAAACCGGTTGCTGTCAAATCCATCGTATCCACACCGCTGGCAGATGCTGTTGCAGAGCACTACGGCGTGGAACTCCGCAGCGTTCTGACCGGATTCAAATGGATCGGCGATCAGATTGCAAACCTTGAGGCAGACGGCGAAGTAGACCGCTTCATCTTCGGATTCGAGGAGAGCTACGGATACCTGGCTGGCCCGTATGTAAGAGATAAAGACGCAGTCATCGGCTCCATGCTGATCTGCGAGATGGCAGCTTACTACAGAAGCATCGGAAGCTCTCTGAAACAGAGACTGGAAGAGATCTATGCTGAGTACGGCCGTTACCTGAACAAAGTAGACAGCTTCGAATTCCCGGGTCTGAGCGGAATGGACAAGATGGCCGGCATCATGGATGGCCTCAGAAAACAGCCGCTGACCGAGATCGCAGGTTCCACTGTTGTCAAAGTAACCGATTACGAGAAACCAGAAGAGACCGGACTCCCATCCGCAAACGTTCTGATCTACAAACTGGCAAACGGTGAAACCGTTATCGTCCGCCCGTCCGGAACAGAGCCGAAGATCAAAGTATACTACACAACACTTGGTAAGGATCTGGCAGAGGCAGAAGCAGAGAAAGAAAAACTCGCAGAGGCTTTAAAACCGATTCTGGCATAAAGAAAACAAAAAAGAATAGAAGGGCGTGGCTTCGGCTGCGCCCTTTTTCGAACCTGAATTTTTTTTCGAAAAGTGTAAGATTTTCTGCAGAACAGCGTGATGATAGATGAAAGGGGGAAGTTCCATATGGAAGATGAAAGAATTGTCCTGCTGTATTGGGACAGAGATGAAGCTGCGATCAGCGAATCCTCGATGAAATATGGTGCATACTGTACATCTATTGCACAGAATATTCTGCAGAATCCGGCGGATGCAGAAGAATGCGTCAATGACACCTGGCTTCATGCGTGGAATGCCATGCCGCCGCACCGGCCGTCTCTGTTATCGACATTTCTTGGAAAGATAACAAGAAATCTTTCGTTTGATCTGTATAGAAAAATGCATCGCGGAAAACGCGGAGGAAGTCAGGTTGATGCGGTGTTGGACGAGTTGGAAGAATGCGTTTCGGGGAAAGATAATATTGAGCGGCAGTGGGAGATGAAAGAACTGATCGCGGAGATCAATCAGTTTCTGCAGAAGCTGCCGGAGGAGAAACGATGCATGTTTGTCCTGCGGTACTGGTATGTGGACAGTATCAGCGAAATCGCGGGGCGTCTGGGCAGAAGCGAAAACTATGTTTCAGTTACGCTGAACCGGATCCGTGGGAAACTGCATACACACTTGACGGAAAGGGGGTTCGAAGTATGAAGAAAGAAGAACTGTTTGAAACACTGAGTGACCTGGATCCTGCTATGGTGAAAAAGGCGCGGGACTATCAGCGTTCCCAAGGGGCTGCATGGAAAAAATGGACGGCCGCGGCAGCCTGCGCGGTGATCATCGGCGGAGCTGTGCTGGGGGTTACGACATGGAGAAATGGACAGGAGAGTTCGGCAGTCCGTTACCCGTCGGGGCTAAAGACGGTTATGGCAGCTTATCCGGCATCTGTGGCGCAGACGATGGATGCACAGGAATTTATGGAAAGTGATGCGCACTGGGACTGGTGGAATTCCTACAGGGAACTGACGACAAAATCAGCGGAACTGCAGTCGGGAATGGATGCGTATTATCAGAAACTGATGGAACAGATGCTGGTTTCCGATAATGAAAATACCGTCTGCTCGCCGATCAATCTGTATATCGCGTTTGCGATGCTGGCGGAAACTTCGGATGGAAATACGCGGCAGCAGATTCTGGATATGCTTGGTGCGCAGGATATGGACACCTTACGGAAAAATATTTCTTCGCTCTGGAAAAGCAATTATGCAGACACGCCCGCGCTGAAAAGTGTGTTGGCAAATTCGCTGTGGCTGGATGGTGAGGAAACATACAATGACACAACGCTGCAGCGGCTGGCGGAACAGTATTATGCATCGACCTTCCGTGGGACTCCCGGATCGGAAGAGATGAATCAGGCCCTGCGGACGTGGACGGATGATAATACCGGCGGACTTTTGAAGGAATATACAAAAGACATGGCGATTGCCCCGGAAACGGTATTTGAACTGGTATCAACCATCTATTATAAGGCGATGTGGAGGGAAAATTTCTGGGAAGTAGATACAGAGAAGGAAACCTTCCACGGAGCTGCGGGAGATACCACTGTGGACATGATGAAAAAAACGGAATGGATGGATGTCTACCAGGGCGAACATTTCCGTGCAGTCAGCCTTAGCCTTCAGGACAGCGGCTCCATGTATTTCCTGCTTCCGGATGAAAATACCGATGTCAATGAACTGGTATCGGATCCGGATCTGATGAAGGTTATACGGCGGGATGAAAGCAGTGATAACTGGTATTCCCCTATGGTGAACCTGTCTGTTCCTAAATTTAAAGTATCGGAAAAAACAGACCTGATCGAAACGGTGCGCGCACTAGGTGTAACGGATGCGCTGGATACGGATCTGGCAGATTTCAGTCCATTAACAGGGGACAAAGAGAATTTATACCTGAGCAAAGCAGATCATGCCGCCACGCTTGAAATCGACGAAAACGGAGTAACCGGAGCAGCGTATACAGAACTCGGCATTTCAGAAACCGCAGCAGAAATACCGGACGACGAAATCGACTTCGTACTGGATCGTCCATTCCTGTTTCTTGTCACGGGGCAGGACGGATCGATTCTGTTTTCGGGAGTTGTGAGAAATATAGATGGGAGATAAAATTATATTTTGAAAAAGGAGCGGAGTCCGGTGTGGGTTCTGCTCCTTTTTGAATGGAGAATTATGAAATATACTTATTCGGCACAGCCAAAAACTCTTCTACATATTGTTCCAGTGCCGCAAGCAGTTCTTCAAGCGGAAAGACCTTCAGATCCTGCGCGGCTTCCGGCGGGACGGAGAGGAAGTGATGGAGGAGGTCAAGTACCTGTTGGACGTTCTCATACTGAATTTCTGCGATTCCGGGGTTCGTGACGTTAGGATTGAGATCGAGCGGGATGCAATAGCAGTCGACAAGATATGTATTCATTCGTGTATAGTCCCCGTAATAATACTCCTCCGTGAGATATCTGGAAAAAGGAATGGATGTCCGCGATTTTTTGATATAAACCGTTGCAATCTCATCTCTCATATCTGTAATTTCCCCATCCGCATTATAAAATTCCACAATCTGCGGAATGAAATCCTTAAAAAATTTCCGGTCAATATAAAGATGAAAACAATATCCAAGTGCGCTCGAATCTGGCAGAAGTGAACGGTATTTCGCTGTAAACCGTGTAAGATCCGGGAATACCATCATTTTTTCGCGGTAAAGCGGATCGCGGAAATGGGAGGATTCTTTCTGCTGCGTCGCATCCGGCAGAAGATTTCCGATTAGAAAATCATTTACCGATGAAATCGGATATGGAAAATCCGGGTGGGACGGGAGGTGCTTTAACAGCATTTGGGCTGCGGTGAGATGTAAAATAAAACCTGGCATGGGAATGAAGGTGTCCTTTCGTATTTGCTTCTAATCTAAACAAAATGGCAGCGTTTGTCAAATTCTATTTGAGTGGCGTAAATTCTAAAAAAAACATAAACACCGGCAGATTTCTTGACATAGAAATTTGCCGGTGTTATTATTTAACACGCGTAAATAAATAACACTGTTAAGTATTTGCGGCAAAAGGAGGGGGAAAACATGAAAGATGCATTTGAAAAACTGTTTCGTGCGGTGCACCAGTTTAAAAAACTGAACGTATCAGACTTGATTCCGGGACTCAGCAGTTCCGAATTTTCCGTTATGGGTGCGATTTTGCAAATGGGAGAAAACGGAAAAATTACAAGCTCAGAGCTGGCGGCGAAGACCAAAACACTTCCGCCGGCTGTGTCGCGCACACTGCGCGGACTGGAGGAAAAAGGATATGTAGAGCGGAGCGTTGACAAAAAAGACCGCAGGAATACATATATCAGTCTGACAGAGAAGGGCTGGAAAAAAGGGGAAGAGGTACGGGACAGAATGCAGGACTTTGGCTGCTCTGTGATGTCACAGTTAAAGGAAGAGGATATAGATCAGCTGGTTGCTTATCTGGATCGTATCTATGAGATCGCAGAAAAAGAAATTGACACCCGAAAACGACAGAATTAGTGTGCCGGCAAGCTGGTACACAAAAAAAGACAGAAAGGGGAAAAAATGAGTAAGATTTTCAAGAACATGATCCCGTACTGGAAATCGATTCTCGTGATTCTTGTGCTTCTGTTTGTCCAGGCGTGGTGCGACCTGTCGCTCCCGTCGTACACATCCGATATTATTGATGTGGGCATTCAGAACAGTGGTGTTGAGCACGTTACACCGAAACGAATCACAGAGGAAGAATTTCAGACGGCCGAGTTCATCATGACGGATGATGAGGCAGACTTGTGGGAAAGCCTTTATACGAAAAAGGACGGCTATTACGAACGGAACAAAGCTTCTGAAAAAGAACTTGATGAAGCAGACGATACACTGACCGTTGCACTGCTGATGAATTACCAGATGGGTGCGATGGAGGAGGATACCTTTAAACAACTCATGACACAGCAGACCGGTCAGGGTGCGTCGGTGTTTGAAAACATGACGATTGAGCAGATCGGCGAGATGATGCATGTGGAGCTGAAGAGCTTCCAACAGGAAAAAGAGGATGACGATGGAAACAAAGTCAAAGTCACCTGTGTGGATGTCCGTCCAATCTTTGCAGCGATGCTCGAGAGCGGACAGATGGATAAAGACACCGTGCTCTCGATGCGCGACAGCATGGAAAAAACGCTTGATACGATGGGAAGCTCCCTGGTAAAATCGATGGGCATTGCGTATGCAGTTTCCGCAGACAAAGCGGCGGGCCTCGATCTAGACCAGATTCAGAAAACGTATCTTCTGACCGCAGGCCTCAAGATGGTCGGCATGGCACTCCTGATGGGTGTGGTAACTGTTCTCGTCGGACTGTTTGCCTCCCGCGTCGGCGCCGGAATCGGCCGCGATCTGCGCGAAAAAGTATTCAAACGGGTTGTCGGATTCTCCAATGTGGAGATGGATCAGTTCTCCACCGCATCGCTGATTACCCGAAGCACGAACGATATCCAGCAGATCCAGATGGTCTCCGTCATGGTACTGCGAATGGTTGCCTACGCACCGATCCTTGGCATCGGCGGTGTGCTGAAAGTCATGAAAACGGGAGCCGGTATGGAATGGATCATTGTTCTTGCGATCATCGTCATTCTCGGCTACGTGATGCTGCTTGTCTCCCTTGCGATGCCGAAATTCAAGCTGATGCAGAAACTGGTCGACAACATCAACCTCGTATCGCGTGAAATCCTGACCGGACTCTCTGTCATCCGTGCGTTCGGAAGAGAGGACAAAGAGGAAGAGCGCTTCGACGGTGCGAATAAGGAACTGACCAAAACAACCCTGTTCACCAACCGCGTCATGACCTTTATGATGCCTGGTATGATGATGATTATGAACGTGCTGACCGTCGGAATCGTATGGGTCGGTGCACATAAAATCGATGCCGGCACGATGCAGGTCGGTGCAATGACTGCATTTATTACCTACGCCATGATGATCGTCATGTCTTTCCTGATGCTGACAATGATGTCAATCATGCTGCCGCGTGCCGCTGTTGCCGCCGGCCGTATCGATGAAGTCATTCAGACAGAATCCTCCATTCAGGATGTCAAAAATCCGGAGCAGCTGGAGGTTCACAACGGAGTTGTCCGCTTCGATCACGTCAACTTCCGTTATCCGGGCGCCGAGGAGGATGTGCTGCATGACATCGACTTCGTTGCCGAGCCTGGCAAGACGACAGCGATCATCGGAAGCACCGGCTGCGGTAAATCGACGCTGGTCAACCTGATCCCACGTCTCTATGATGTGACGGGCGGAAAGATTACGCTCGATGGAAAAGATATTCGAAACATTACGATGAAGGATCTGCGCGATGAGATCGGTTTCGTGCCGCAGAAAGGTGTGCTGTTCTCGGGAACGATCGCATCCAACCTGCGCTTCGGAAAAGACGATGCGACGGATGCGGAGATCGAAAAGGCAGCCGCAATTGCGCAGGCAACCGAGTTTATCGAGGCAAAAGATGACAAATACGAAACCGCGATTGCACAGGGCGGAACGAACGTATCCGGCGGACAGAAACAGCGTCTGGCGATTGCGCGTGCGATTGCAAAAGACCCGAAAATCTTTATTTTCGACGACAGTTTTTCTGCACTTGACCTGAAAACGGATGCGGCGCTTCGAAAAGCACTGGCGGAGAATGTCAAAGACAGCACCGTGATCATCGTGGCACAGCGGATCAGCACGATTCTCCATGCGGAGCAGATTCTGGTGCTCGATGACGGAAAAGTAGTCGGAAAAGGTACGCATGAGGAATTGCTGAGAAGCTGCGAGGTTTACCAGGAGATTGCGAAATCTCAGCTGTCAGAGAAAGAGCTTGGACTGAAGGAAAGTGAGGTGGCTGACCATGAGTAATGAAATGAACCAGCAGCCGCGCAAAAGAGGACCGATGGGACGGATGGGCCGCGGCATGCAGCCGGGCGAGAAGCCGAAAGATCTGAAAAAATCGATCAAACAGCTCGCCCAGTACATCGGAAAATATAAAATTGCGATTTTTATCGTTATGATCTGTGCCGCATGCTCGACGGTGTTCAACGTTGCCGGACCAAAGATTCTCGGAAAAGCTACGACCGCACTGTCCGAGGGACTGATGGAAAAGATCCGGGGCACAGGAAGCATTGATTTTGCAAGAATCGGAACGATTCTGCTGTTTGTACTTGGCCTGTATCTGATGAGCGCCCTGTTCAGCTTCATCCAGGGCTGGATTATGACCGGCGTTACCCAGAAGGTATGCTATCGTCTCCGGAAGGAAATCTCGGAGAAAATCAACCGCATGCCGATGAAATATTTTGAGAGCCGCACCTATGGCGAAGTGCTCTCACGTATTACCAACGATGTCGACACACTGGGTCAGGGACTGAACCAGAGCATTACCACAATCATCACATCCGTGGCAACGCTGGTCGGCGTTCTGATCATGATGCTGAGTATCTCTCCGCTGATGACGCTGATCGCACTTGTGATCCTGCCAATTTCTATGGGGCTGATCGGACTGGTGACGAAGAAATCCCAGAAATTCTTCCGTGCCCAGCAGGAATATTTAGGCCACATCAATGGTCAGGTTGAGGAGGTTTACGGCGGCCATCTCGTCATCAAGGCATTCAACCGCGAGAGGGATACGATCGAAGAGTTTGAAAAAACCAACAATATTCTTTACGATTCCGCATGGAAATCCCAGTTTTTATCCGGTATGATGCAGCCGATTATGATGTTTGTCGGAAATTTAGGCTACGCCTGCGTGGCATTGACCGGCGGACTTCTGGCGATCAAAAACGTGATCACGATCGGTGATATCCAGGCATTTATCCAGTATGTGAAAAACTTTACCCAGCCAATCCAGCAGATTGCGCAGGTGATCAACATGGTACAGTCGATGTCGGCGGCATCCGAGCGTGTCTTTGAATTCCTGAACGAAGAGGAAGAGGATCAGACCACGGAAAATCCGGCGGACATTGAGACGGTAACAGGAGCAGTAACCTTTGACCATGTACAGTTCGGATACAATCCGGATCAGATCATCATCCATGATTTCTGTGCGAAGGTAAAACCGGGTCAGAAAATTGCCATTGTCGGCCCGACTGGAGCAGGAAAAACGACAATGGTTAAGCTGCTGATGCGTTATTATGATGTAAACAGCGGAGCCATTCTTCTGGATGACCACAATATCAGGGATTTCAACCGCAGAGAGCTTCGCGATGCCTTTGGTATGGTGCTGCAGGATACGTGGCTGTTCAAGGGCAGTATCATGGAAAATATCCGCTACGGCCGGCTCGATGCCACGGATGAGGAGGTTATTGCAGCGGCGAAGGCTGCGCGGGCACACCATTTCATTCAGACCCTGCCGGGCGGCTACCAGATGGAGCTGAATGAGGATGCAAGCAATGTATCCCAGGGACAGAAACAGCTTCTGACGATCGCAAGAGCAATTCTTGCAGACAATAAGATCCTGATTCTCGATGAGGCGACCTCATCCGTTGATACCAGAACAGAGATCGAGATCCAGAAAGCAATGGATAACCTGATGAAGGGTAGAACAAGCTTTGTCATTGCCCATCGGCTGTCCACGATTCGTGATGCGGATCTGATTCTTGTCATGAAGGACGGAGATATCATCGAGCAGGGCAACCATGAAGAACTGCTTGCGAAGAATGGGTTCTATGCAAACCTTTACAATTCGCAGTTTGAGGATATAGTTGCGTAACAGCCTTTGCGGGCGATATAAATTTATTGTAACAACACCTGAGTTGGCAAAACGGTTCAGGTGTTGTTTTTTTTCGAGGGAAAATCTCGTTACATTTTCCCGTCAGGCAAAAAAGCTCTCAGAGCAGAATGATCTGATGTTTGTCCCAGATCATTCATGTTATCCCAGGTTACTTGAGAGAAAAGAAAAAATTTGGTATGCTATTGAGAAGTAGAATCTTCGATAAGAAGCACGGGGGAAAATAATGAATTTAATTTTATGTGATGATGATAAAGTGTTTTTAAATAAACTGGAAATCAGAATTCGAGGTTTATGTCAGAAACATAAGATTGCAGTGAAAATGGAGTGCTACGTATCTGCGAAGGAGATGCTGGAAGGAATCAAAAATCTTGATGAGATTTCTGTTTTTTTTATTGATATTGATATGCCGGAAGTGAATGGATTTGAGGTTGCATCGTATCTGAAAAAGTGGAACAGGGAATGTTGTATTGTGTTTGTATCAAATAAGGATGATCTGGTGTTTCAGTCATTGGTGTATCATCCATTCTTTTTTATCCGCAAGGCACATCTGGACGAGGAATTGGAGCCGCAGTTGCTGGAACTGCAGAAAAAGGCAGGAAAGAAAGTTCCGCAAATAGAACTGCAGACAGGGCGTCAGAGTGTAAAACTTGCATTGCGTGATATCTGGTTTGTGGAGAGCGAGAAGAACTATCTGCTTTTTTATCGGGAAAAAGATACGAGGGACGAGGCGATTCGTGTAAGAATGAAAATGTCAGAAGCGGAGAAAAAACTGGAAGCGCATAAATTTGTAAGGACACATAAAGGATATTTGGTTAACATGAACTATGTATATCGGTTGCGCGAAAAAGAACTTCTGCTATTGAACGGGAAAAGCATTCCTGTCAGCAGAAATTATCTGAATCAGGTTCGAATGAAAATTATGGGAGTGGTGATGGAATGAGTGCAACATTTTGGAAGGTTTTTGAACTTACGATTTCTGTTTTGGAAAATATGCTTCTGCTGGGGTTTTGTATGGATTTCATGCAGCAGCGGCCGAAAGGAAAACGGGGGAAATTTTTATGGTTGTTCGCGGTGCTGGTCGGAATGATTTTTCCGGCGCTGGAAAAGTATCCGGCGATTTATGATCGATGGGAATTATGGCTTACATTGCTCTGGCTGTTTGGATATCTGGCAGTGAGTACGCGGGGCAGTATTCTTCGAAAAATCATTGCTGCAGTAGTTGCGAGGGAATTAACGACGTTTGTGAATACAGCAGTTCTTTTTGGATGCAGTTTACTTCTACAAGAGAGTGTAGCATCTTTTATTCAACAACAGGATATCGCGAGAATTGCTACTGTTCTTTTGACGAAAATCTTATATTTTTTTGTGGGCAAAATTTTAAACGGCCTTCTTTTTGAAAGAAAAAATCTGGTGAATTGGCAGTGGATTGTTATAGGATGCAGTCTTGTATTTTCAACCGTTGCGGGAAAGACATTGATTACCTTGTCCAGAGATTTTCCGGGAATCCAGATGCAGGAACAGAAATTAATGCTGCTGTGCGTGTCCTGTATCTGGCTGATGTGCTTGATTATGTACTTTGTAGTACAGCAAATGAGCAAAGATAATCAAACAAAGCTAGAATATGAACTGATGAAAGAAAAAGAGAAATATTCAAAGGAAAGTATGGAAATTATTACGAGAAGTAATGAAGAATTACGAGAATTTAAACATGATTTGAAAAATTATCTTTTACCTCTGCAAGAGGCAATGGAGACCATGCCGCAGTCGGAAATGGTAAAGGTATGGGAAAAAATTAATCAGAAAATTGAAGATGTGCAGACACTGATTCAGACCGGAAACAGTTATGTGGATTCTATGATTAATACAAAAATTACTCTTGCGAGAAGTGAAAAAGTAGATGTGAAATGTACGATTCTGAGCAAAATGGAAGGAATTGATGATTTGGAGTTTTGCACTGTGTTTGGAAATCTCATGGATAATGCGATTGAAGCAGAGCGGAAAGTTACAGGGAAGAAAGAAATTATAATTTTTGTAGAGGAAAAAATGGGATATCTTCGGTTGGAGATTCAAAATAAAATAGAGAAATCTGTTTTAAATGAAAATTCAAGTTTGAATACGACGAAGAAAGATACAAGCAGCCATGGGATTGGGCACAAAAGTGTAAAACGGACGATGCAAAAGGTAGGTGGCGCGTTAAAGTATTATGAGACAGGAGATTTGTTTTGCGCAGAGGCAGTGTTTCCGATAAAATAAGATAAAACGTAATAAAAAAGACTTTGTTTGTATGAAGGAAGCAAAAAGAATGCGGATTTCAAAGAACAAAGTCTTATATTTTTTGCTATCTGTACCGATTATCCCAGATAGAGCATGATATCCCAGATCCGTTGACGATGGAGAAAATTTTCGTTATGCTTCGAGTAACAGAAGAGAAAGAACGAAATTTTGAAAAGAGGGGATATATGGGAAAGAAAGTATTGGGAATTATGGTAATATTACTGTTCTTTACAGGTTGTCAGAATATGGGAAATGAGTCAGAAAATTTGCAGCAGGTAGAAAAACAGGAAAATGGAGAAGAACGGAATAGTTCTATCAGCAATGATGAAACGGAAACAAATGTGACACATGAAAAGGATCAGGAATTAAGCAATGGTGAGCACATCCGTTTTCAGCTTGGCAGCCAGGCAAAAATTGATGCGGTTATTGACATGCCGGACAAAAAATGGAACGAGTTTGAAAAATGTGTGATAGAAGTGGATGGATTTCAAGGAGAAAGTGTGTTCAATAAAATACTTGGGAAAATTCCGGAAAGTGGATTGGAAACAAGAAAAGGAGACATGGGAGAGCCGGATGTTTGTTATTCGTATGAGGGAACACTTGGTGAACAATTAAAAAATCAAAATGGAACGGTGTCTGTCAGTAATATATTAGGAGTGGAAACGGAAGAAGGGAAAAAAGTTTATTATAATTTACCTGTTGAATATATTACATCAGCCTATGGTGAAGGGATTTTGGTCAGAGACAATGAGCAGGAAATTTCATTGGAAGACGAAGAAAAGCTGATAGAGGAAGGAAAAGAGTTTGTTAGATGGATTGGAGACTGGGAAAAAGTTGAATTGACCAGTAAATACAGTTTTTCGTATAAACAGATGGAAAAACAGCAGGAATTAATGGAACAGGCAATCGAGAATGGAGAATTGCTAAAGCCTCAGAAGATTCAGAAATATGAGTGGTCAAAAGCAGATGATTGCTTCCTGGTGTTTTTTCAGGGATATCTGAATGGGGTTCCTGTATTATGCAATGAAATTAACCGGCAGGATGATCTTTATATTCCGTCATCTAAAATACAGGCTGTTATAACGGAGGGCGGAATTCAATATCTTCAAGCAGTTAATCACTATGCTATTCGGGAAAAGGAACCGGTATCTCTTGCGGAAAAAGATATTATTTTGGAAACGCTGAGAAATAAGTATGATTTGGCAATTGCCGAGCCGATTACGCTGGATCAGATGAAACTGATTTATTACCCAATGACAACGGGAAGAAATGAAACGGGGCATTGGATGTGTGATATGATTCCTGCGTGGCAGTTTCGATTTATAGAAGATGAGATCGAACAGTATGTTTACATCAATGCACTGGATGGACGGGAAATTGCGGGGTGAGTTTGTCTGAGCTTTATGATTTACTCAAAGAATAAATTACTTTTGTGAAAGATGTGGCTCCGGGCTAAGCGGGGTCACATCTTTTATAGAGGCGAAGAGAAGTTTCAAGGGATGGAATATATCAACCGATAAAACCATCTCGAAAATCAAAACAGAAAGAAGGTGATCTTTCATGAATTTTTTTCGAATGATAAAAATGGATTTTAAAAGAATGTTTTTATCAGGAAAATTTTATTTTGCCATCGCAGGTGCGATACTGGTTACTGTGTTGAACATCAGTCAGGAAGCAATGCAGAGCCGGTGGAATGTATCGGTATATTACCTGGTTGTCAGCAGCCATGGTGTGGGTGCATTTTTTGAAGTGTTTTCTGTGCTGGCTGTGCTGCCGTTTGCGCTGAGCTATTGGGAAGACAGCAGAAATGGCTATCTTAGATGCATTGAGACACGCATAGGGAGAACAGCATATTGCTGGTCGCATCTGGTGGTTGCCTTTTTCGGCTCTGTGATCAGCATTTTTCTGGGAATGGCAGTTGTTTATGGCGTTTTGGCATTAAAAATACCGTGGATAAAAAAAGAAGAGCTTGAAACATTAACAGGCGGTTTAAGCTATGGAAATGGACTCGTTCTGCCGTTTTACCTTGCCGCAAGATTTGGAGTTGAGGCTGTCAAATATGCATTTATGGCAGTTTTTGCGCTTATGATATCGGGGAAAATAAAAAATCTGTTCGTGCTGGTCAGCACACCGGCTCTTTTTTATTATGCAAGCCAGCTTGTAGCAGAAGCGCTGCAGCTGCCGGGCCAGATGAGGTGGTACCAGCTCCATGGGGGAAGTATCCGGAATTTTAAGGATTTTTTTGTGATAGCTGGTTATTTCCTTATTCTGACAGGAATGGAAGGTGTAATTTTCGTGCGAGTGGTAAAGAGGAGGGCGCAGAATGGATAGAATACGGATGAGCCTTCGGGTATGTCAGATACGTTTGCGGAAAACATTCACAACACCACGATTTTATGTTGCGCTGTTGTGGATTGCGATCCTTTTTCATGTAATGACGGCGGGTATTCGAGGCTTCTGCGAGCAGACCGGAGTTGATGTGACTTTTTGGATGCTGCCGTTTATGACCAGATATAATGGAGACCAGATTATCATCGTTCTTGGGGCTCTGCTGCTTTTCTGTGATGCTCCGTTTCTGGAACCGAACAGCGGGTGGCAGATTCTGCGGGTCGGGCGGAAAAGCTGGTTTTGGGGAAACATGCTATACATTGTGGTTGTTTCCTTTTTTTACACCATATGCTTAAGTATGATTCCGGTACTGCTTGTGTTTCCGAATGTAGGGTGGGAAACCGGATGGGGGAAGGTGATCAGTACGCTGGCTCAGACGAATGCGGCATATACCTTTGACCAGGAACCGTTGGATTATCTGATCATTTCGCGATTTTCGCCGCAGGAGGCAATGGGGCTCACAATGCTTGCAATCTGGTGCCT
The DNA here is from genome assembly GCF_015557635.1 of Fusicatenibacter saccharivorans. Taxonomy (GTDB): domain Bacteria; phylum Bacillota; class Clostridia; order Lachnospirales; family Lachnospiraceae; genus Fusicatenibacter; species Fusicatenibacter saccharivorans. Next base: position 12,032 of record NZ_JADNOP010000007.1, on the reverse strand, counting down.
GTCGGTTATGACAGGCGTTGTGAGTTATGCCGGAAATTTTCTGGTACACAGGGGATTTGGAATCGTCATCAACTGCGGCATCGCACTCACCGCGCTTCTGCTCAGCAAATTTTCCAACATCACAATCGGCTATTACTGCGCGCCGCCGCTTTGGATGAACATTGCGAGCTACAAGTGGCAGGGGTATGGAAACGGGCCGTCGATGGCATATGTTTACAGTGTCTTTGCGATTGTCATCGGCGCATGCACGATCCTCTCGTATCTCGGGATTCGGAAAAAGGATCTGAACTTTGTGGAGGAAATCTGAAAGAATGGAAGAAAAGATAAGAATAGAAAACGTGACAAAAAAGTTTGGCAGCTACGCGGCGCTGGACGGGATCAGCCTGAGCTTTGAAAAAGGAAAAATTCACGGAATGATCGGAAGAAACGGAAGTGGGAAGACGGTACTGTTTAAGTGCATCTGCGGATTTCTCCGGGTGGATGATGGCGCGGTTTTTGTGGATGGAAAGCAGATCGGGAAAGAGATCGAAGCGCCGGAGAGTATTGGCGCCATCATCGAGACGCCGGGCTTTCTTCCGGGATACAGCGCCAGACAGAATCTGCAGTTTCTCGCCGGTATCCGCAGGAAGATCGGAAAAAAGGAGATCGATGAGGCTATCCGAAAAGTCGGACTGGATCCGGAAGCGAAAAAGCATGTCGGCAAGTATTCGCTCGGCATGCGCCAGCGTCTCGGCATTGCACAGGCGATTATGGAAGAACCTTCTCTCCTGATCCTGGACGAACCGATGAACGGTCTCGACAACCAGGGCGTGCAGGAGATGCGGCAGCTGTTTTTGAAGTTAAAAGAGGAAGGAAAAACGATTCTTCTGGCCAGCCACAACCGGGAAGACATCGCGGCACTGTGCGATACGACGGTGGAGATTGACAGAGGAAAGATTACGAAAACGAGGACGTGAACAATGGCAGACAGACACACAACAGAAAAATTGCTGGAAGGCGAACGCCTTTCCGGAAAGGTGACACTCTTTGCAAAAGTAACGATTTTACCGGGCGATGAGCTCCCGTACCATGAGCATCACGGCGAGACGGAAGTGTATCACATTCTGTCCGGGGAGGGAATATATCAGGATAATAACAAAACATATCCGGTGCAGGCGGGCATGACGACGTTCTGCGAGGACGGCAGCGGCCATGCGGTTTCCTGCGCAGGGGAAGAACCGCTCGTGTTTCTGGCGATGATTCAGAAAAAAGTAGAATAAGCAGGTACGGATATGAGCAGAAAGAAAAAACCCAGAATGGAATACCGCTATTACGAAGTGCCGGAAAAATGCCCGGTGCTGGTGCTGCAGGGAGAAAAATGGTTGCAGAATTATGGGTATCAGATTGATTATCTGCATTTTCATAACCTGATGGAGATCGGTTTCTGCTATTACGGTGAGGGAACGATTGTTTTGGAAGATGAGGAACTGCCGTATCATGGCGGTATGTTTACGGTGGTGCCGAAAAACTTTCCGCATACAACAAACTCAAAAGAAAACAGTGTATGTTCCTGGGCATGGGTGTTTGTGGATGTGGAAGGATTTATTACAGAGCTGTATAAGGGCAATATGCGCATGGCACAAAAGCTGATTGCGCGTATTAACCAGAAGGCCCATTTTGTGAAAAATGAGGAAAGGCCGGAGGTCGCGGAGATGATCAAACTGATCATTAAATGCATGGGTGAAAAACGGGAATTTTATCTCGAGGAAGTGAAAGGACTGACCAGAGCGCTTCTGATGCAGATTGCCAGATGGAATGAAAGGGACGAGGAGCAGGAAAAGAATTCTATTGTAGATGATGCCAGTATCGCTCTGATTCTGCCTGCGCTGGATTATATTGGAGAAAATTATAAAGAGATTCTTCGAATTGAGGAGCTGGCAGAGGTATGTCATATCAGCGAAACACATCTGCGCCGTATTTTTCAGGAATCCATGCGGATGACGCCGGTTGAGTACATTAACTGGGTCCGGATCCGGGCGGCATGTAAGGAACTGCGGAAAACAAATATTTCTGTAAATGAGATTGCAATGCGAAGCGGATTCACAACAATTTCTACATTTAACCGTAATTTCCGCCGGATTCTTGGTGTATCTCCACAGCAGTGGCGAAGTGCACCGGAACATTATGAACGAAAATTGTTGAATTTTGATATAAAAACACAGGAAGGATGGTGATGTCCGTCAAAATGCATATAAATGGTTGAAAATGCATAGTATAGAGTTAAAAATGCGCACAAACGACGGGAAAATATGTTATACTTTGTACATGTTGAGGGAATAAAAACATAAAAAATGTACAAAACAACCAAAAAATTTCTGCGCTGTAAAAAGTGCGGAGGTTCCGGTTGTAAAATAACATCTTAAGGAGGATGTGCAATATGAAAAGAAAAATTGTATCAATCGTAATGGCATCAGCAATGGTATTTGGACTGGCTGCATGTGGTTCCAGCGGAGGAACTACAACAAGTTCCAGCAACGGCGGAAACGATGCATCAGCAGCAAGTGAAACCACTGCAAAATCAGAGAGCAGCGACGTAGTAGAGGGCAGCTCTGATGATGACAACACCTTAACCGTATGGACCTGGGACCCGAACTTCAACGTTTACGCGATCAAGAAAGCAGCTGAAATTTATGCACAGGATCACGAAGGATTCAAAGTAGAAGTCAGCGAAGTACAGTCCGACGACATTGAAACCCGTCTGACCACAGCAGTTTCCGCAGGAGACTTAAGCACTCTGCCGGATATCTTCCTGATGCAGGATAACTCCTTCCAGAAATATGCAACCAACTATCCGGACATCTTCACCGATCTGACCGATTCCGGAATTGATTTCAGCGAATTCTCATCCGCAAAAGTTGCTTACTCTACTCTGGATGGGAAGAACTACGGAATTCCGTTCGACAATGGTGCCGTTATCGAGTGCCTGCGTACTGATATGCTGGAGCAGGCAGGCTTCACCGTAGATGATTTCACAGATATCACCTGGAATGACTTTATGGAGAAAGCAAAAGTTGTCAAAGAGAAAACAGGCCAGCCGATCCTGACATCTCAGGCCGGATCTCCGGACCTTGTTATGGAAATGCTGCAGTCCTGCGGTGAGTCCCTTTTCAACGAAGATGGATCTGTCAACATCGTAGACAACAAAGCACTGAAACCAATCCTTGAGATTTACAGCCAGATGGTAAAAGATGGCACTCTTGTAGAGGTTACTGACTGGGATCAGTACATCGCATCCATCAACAACGGAACTACAGCAGGCGTTATCAACGGATGCTGGATCATGGCTTCCATCACAGCAAATGAAGATCAGTCCGGCAAATGGGCAATCACCAATATGCCGAAACTGGACGGCGTTGACGGAGCAACCAACTACTCCAACAACGGTGGTTCTTCCTGGGCAATTTCTTCCAACTGCAAAAAACAGGATCTTGCCATTGACTTTATGAAATCTACCTTCGCAGGCAGCACAGCTCTTTACGATGATATCATCGCAAAAGGCGCTCTGGCAACCTGGGCACCGGCAGGAGATTCCGAAGCATATGCACAGCCAGTTGCATTCTTCAGCGATGACCCGGTTTACGCAAAGATCGTTGATTTCGCAACCAAGACTCCATCCAACATCACTGGAGCATTCTACTACGATGCACGTGATGCTGTCGGAACCGCACTTTCCAATATCATCCAGACAGGAGCAGATATGGACAGCGAACTTCAGACCGCACAGGAAACTGTAGAGTTCAACATGGGTGGCTGATATCCTGCAATACATAAAAAAGTAGGACGATAAGAAACGGGTCTGCTTCCTGGACAGACAGAAGCAGGCCCGTTCTGTATCTATGCGGTGTGTGTTTGAAAAATGATTTCTGCAGGAGAACATGAAATGTTGTCTGCAAAAAGATTTTTTCAAACACACGCCAGGTAAAAAAAGAAAGGAAGATTCCATGAGCAGTCAGAAGAAAAAAGGAATGAACTTGGAAAGAAAACAGAATCTTACCGGCTGGGCTTTCCTGATGCCGGCAACGATCCTGATCGCATGGATGAGCTTTTATCCGATGATTCAGGCATTCATCCTGTCTTTACAGACAGGTATGGGCATCAACCTAAAATTCAACGGATTTGCAAACTATGCCCGTATTTTAAAAGACCCGACCTTTAAACAGACCTTAAGCAACACCTTCTTTTATCTGATTATTCAGGTGCCGATCATGCTGATCCTCGGCCTGATGTTTGCTTCCATGCTGAACAACAAAGATCTGCGTTTTAAGGGACTGTTCCGTACCTGCATTTTCCTGCCGTGCGCAACATCTCTCGTATCTTACGCGATGATCTTCCGTTCCCTGTTTGCAAATGACGGTTTTATCAACACCGTTCTCCGCGGCCTCGGCATGAACCCGATCATGTGGTTCTCCAATGCGTGGACAGCCCGTGCGGTTATCATCATCGCCCTGATCTGGAGATGGACCGGATACAACATGGTCTTCTATCTCTCCGGTATGCAGAACATTGAATATTCGATCTACGAAGCAGCCAAAATCGACGGCGCAAGCCCGCTGCAGACTTTCTTCAAGATCACCGTTCCACTGTTAAAACCGATGATTCTGCTGACCACAATTACTTCTACCAACGGTACTCTGCAGCTGTTCGATGAGTCCCTGAACCTGACAAACGGAGGTCCTGGAAAATCAACCATGACCATGTCTCATTATATTTACAATATGTCCTTTGTACAGAGCCCGAACTTTGGCTATGCGGCAGCAATGTCCATCCTGATCCTGATCATGGTAGCCATTCTGGCACTGCTTCAGATGAAAGTAGGTGACGAGCGATAATGGGAAAAGCAAAGAAATTTTTCATGTATCTGATTTTAACGGTAGCGTCGATCCTTTCTGTTTTTCCGCTGTACTATATGTTCTGCGCGTCTACAAACAGAAGTATTGATGTCATTGCCGGAAAACTGATTCCGGGTACGTATCTGATTGACAACTTTAAAGCGCTGATTGCGCAGCAGAACCTGCGCCTTGCACTGTGCAACTCCTTCCGGAATGCGACGGTGCTGACCATTCTCTGTCTTCTGGTCTGCTCGATCGCCGGTTATGGATTTGAGATCTATCATGATAAAGCAAAAGATGCGGTATTTACCGTACTTCTGACTGCGATGATGATTCCGTTCGCAGCCATCATGATCCCAATGTTCCGTATGTTTTCCCAGCTAAAGATGGTCAACACGATGGCAGCTTTCATGCTTCCTTCGATTTCAACACCGTTCATGATCATGATGTTCCGCCAGGCTTCCCGTTCCTTCCCGCACGATATCATCGAAGCGGCAAGACTCGATGGCTTAAGCGAGACAGGAATTTTCTTTCGTATGTATATGCCGACCATGAAATCGACGTATGCGGCAGCAACAATCATCACCTTTATGAACGCATGGAACAACTACCTGTGGCCGAAGGTTATCTTACAGAACAATGAATCCATCACCATGCCGATGCTGGTAGCGAACCTGCTCGGCGGCTACACTGTAGATTATGGTGTGCTGATGCTCGGCGTATTTATCTGTACGATCCCGACAGCAATTATTTTCTTCTGCTTCCAGAAGAGCTTCACAGAAGGTATCACAGGTGCCGTAAAATAAGAAAAAGAATCGAACAGAAAAGGTGGATATTTGGATGAATATCCACCTTTTTTTCAAAAGATCAAAAAGAACAAAATTCCAGAAGGAGGAAAATAAAAATGGGTGTATTTCAGTATGAAAAAGTGAAGGACCCGACGTACTATGGAGAAAACCGGGTGGCGGCGCATTCCGATCACAGATATTATGGATCGGTGGAAGAAATGGAGCAGCATGTGGAAAACTTCCGTCACAGTCTGAACGGACTGTGGAAATTCCATTACGCAAAGAACTACGAGAGCACGATTCCGGGATTCGAGACACCGGAGTATGACTGCACAAAATGGGACGATATCCGCGTGCCGGCACATATCCAGATGGAGGGATATGACGCACCGCAGTATGCCAATGTGCAGTACCCATGGGAAGGAAGAGAAGAGATCCAGCCGGGCGAGATTCCGGAGCGGTTCAATCCGACGGCTTCCTATGTGAAATATTTTGAAGTGCCGGAGCAGATGAAAGGAAAACGGCTTTTTGTTTCCTTCCAGGGAGCAGAGAGCGGTATTGCCGTATGGCTGAACGGAACGTTCCTTGGCTACAGCGAGGATACGTTTACTCCGTCCGAGTTTGAACTGACCCCGTATCTGAAAGAGGGCGAAAATAAACTGGCTGCGCAGGTTTTCAAATGGACGAGCGGAAGCTGGTGCGAGGATCAGGATTTCTTCCGTTTCTCCGGTATTTACCGTGATGTGTATCTGTACACGATTCCGGAGGTTCACGTTTCGGATCTGAAAGTACAGACGCTGCTGGATGATACGTTTACGAAGGCAGATCTGGTCATTGATACGAAAATGATCGGAACAGGAAAGGTAAAAATTACCCTGTTAAAAGACGGAACGGCACTGCAGAGCACCGAAGGTGTGCTGGATGGGGAAACACAGTTTGTTCTGAAAGTCGATCACCCGGAACTGTGGTCCGCAGAGACACCGGTACTGTATGATCTTCTGCTGGAAGTCACCGCAGAGGATGGAACGGTGCAGGAACTGATTCCGCAGAGAGTCGGATTCCGCCGCTTTGAGATGAAAGACCACATCATGATGCTGAATGGAAAGCGGGTTGTCTTTAAAGGCGTCAACCGCCACGAGTTCAGCTCCGTATCCGGCCGTGTCGTTTCGAGAGAAGAGCTGATCAAAGACCTGACGACGATGAAACAGAACAACATCAATGCAATCCGTACCTGCCATTACCCGGATGCGGTCGGCATTTATGATCTGTGCGATGAATACGGTCTTTACATGATCGCGGAGTGCAACATGGAGTCCCATGGAACGAGAGATACGGATGCGGTACGAAGCGGAGATTTCTCCGGTGTTGTACCATGCGACCGCCCGGAGTGGATGGACTGTATGCTCGACCGTGTCAATTCGATGTATCAGAGAGACAAAAACCATCCGGCGATTCTGATCTGGTCCTGCGGAAATGAATCGTTTGGCGGAAAAGTTATTTTTGAAATGTCCCAGTTATACCGGAAAATGGACCCGACCCGTCTCGTTCATTATGAAGGAGTTAATGACGACCGCAGATACAACGACACCAGCGATATGGAAAGCCGGATGTACACCACCGTCAATGAAATCCGTGAATTCTTGTCGAAAGACAGAAGAAAACCGTATGTCTGCTGTGAGTATGCACATGCGATGGGAAATTCCTGCGGCGCCATGAAGAAATATATGGATCTTGCCGAGGAAGAACCGCTGTTCCAGGGCGGCTTTATCTGGGATTATATCGACCAGTCAATCTACAAAAAAGACCGCTACGGAAAAGAGTTCCAGGCGTACGGCGGAGACTTTGATGATCATCCATGCGATTACAATTTCAGCGGAAATGGTATTGTATACGGCGGCGAGCGCGATGCTTCCCCGAAGATGCAGGAAGTAAAATTCTGCTATCAGAACATTGCTGTGGATGTACAGAAAGACAAAGCAGTTGTAAAAAATAAGAACCTGTTTGTGAATACCGATGCGTTTGACTGCGTGGTAATTCTCGAAAAAGAAGGAAAGAAACTGAAAGAAGTGCCGATGGAAATTTCCGTGGAGCCGCTTTCCGAAAAAACAGTGGAGCTTCCGATTGCCGTACAGACCCTTCCGGGCGAGTATGCGGTGACCGTTTCCTTCCGCCTGAAAGAAGATACCATATGGGGCAAGCGCGGCCATGAAGTTGCATTCGGACAGGGTGTTTATGAAGTGGAAGCACCGGCGAAAGCAGAAAAACCGGCGAAATTTGAAGTGATCCGTTCCAACCATGATTTTGGTGTGCGCGGCGAAAATTTCGATGTGATGTTCTCCGATCTGAACGGCGGACTCGTATCGTACCGTTACGGCGGCGTTGAGATGATCAAAATGATTCCGAAACCGAACTTCTGGCGTGCGCCGATCGACAATGACTGCGGAAGCCTGATGCCGATGCGTTACAGCCAGTGGAAGATTGCTTCAATGTATCTGTCCCACAAATATCCGAACGGCAGCCATTATCCGGGACTGTATGCGCCGGAAATCGAAGTACACGAGGACTGCGCAGAAGTCAGCTACCGCTATGTAATGCCGACCACACCGGCGAGCGAGTGCCGTCTGACCTACCGTGTCTTCGGCGATGGAAGCATTCAGACGACGCTGACGTATGATCCGGTGAAAGAGCTCGGCGATATGCCGGAATTCGGCGTGATGTTCAAACTGGATGCCGATTATGACAACGTTACCTGGTACGGCATGGGACCGGAGGAGACGTATGTGGACCGCTGTGCCGGAGCAAAGCTCGGTGTTTATAAGAATAAAGTCGAAGATAATATGGCGAAATATCTCGTTCCGCAGGAGTGCGGCAACAAGGTTGGTGTACGCTGGGCAACCGTGACGAACCGCAAGGGCCGCGGTATGATGTTCAGCGGCGACAAGATGGAATTTTCCGCACTGCCGTACACACCGCACGAGCTGGAAAATGCGATGCATCCGTATGAACTGCCGCAGGTACATTACACCGTTGTGCGCGTGGCAAAACAGCAGATGGGTGTTGGCGGAGACGACAGCTGGGGTGCACAGACCCATCCGGAGTACCTGATTCCGATTGATAAAAAACTGGAGTTTACCTTTACGTTTAAGGGAATCTGATGCGTTCAGCCCATTCTGTCCGTGGACAGGATGGGCTGTCTGCGAAAGAAAAGGAGACAAAAGCAGATGGGGAAAGAAGTAAATTTTGGAAAGCTCCTGCACGGGGGCGATTATAACCCGGAACAGTGGCTGGATTACCCGGAGATTCTGGAACAGGATCTGGCGTATTTCAAGAAAGCCAGAATCAACGAGGTTTCGCTTGGCATGTTTTCCTGGGCATTTTTAGAGCCGGAGGAAGGAGTTTTCCGTCTGGAATGGTTAAAAGAGGTGATTGACCGCCTGTACGAAAACGAAATTGTGGTTATGCTTTCCACGCCGACGGCGGCAAGACCGCGCTGGATGGCGGAAAAATACCCGGAGGTGCTCCGTGTCAATGCAGCGAGAGAACGGAATCTGTACGGGGAGCGCCATAATCACTGCTATACCTCACCGGTTTACCGGGAAAAAACGAGAATCATCAATACGAAGCTGGCGGAAATGTTCAAAGATCACCCTGGCGTGATTGCATGGCATATTTCGAATGAATACGGCGGAGAGTGCCACTGCCCGCTGTGCCAGGAGGCATTCCGCGGCTGGGTGAAGAAAAAATACGGCACACTGGAACGGCTGAACCGTGTCTGGAATACCGGGTTCTGGAGTCATACTTACCAGAGTTTTGACCAGGTGGAGAGCCCGTCTCCGAAAGGAGATTTTTCGCTGCATGGACTGAATCTGGACTGGAAACGGTTTGTGACGGATCAGACCGCGGATTTTGTAAAATGGGAAATCAAAGCGCTGCGGGACGCTGGGGCAGAACAGCCGTCTACCATCAATATGATGTATAACTTTACCGGACTGAACTACTACAAGTTTGCCGATGTGATTGACTTTGTATCCTGGGACAATTATCCGACCTGGCATAAAGAGGCGGAGACGGTAACAGCGATGGATACAGGTATGCAGCATGACATTATGCGGAGCATTCAGAAAAAGCCGTTTTATCTGATGGAGAGCTGTCCTTCCGCAACGAACTGGCAGTCCGTCAGCAAGCTGAAAAAACCGGGCATGCTGCAGGCCGCGTCACTGCAGGCAGTTGCGCATGGGTCGGATAGTGTGCTGTATTTCCAGATGAGGCAGAGCCGCGGTGCATCCGAAAAATTCCATGGGGCCGTGATCGACCATTATGGCGGATCGGATACTAGGGTATTCCGTGAAGTGACGAAAGTCGGCGTAGCTTTGGAGAAACTGCAGGAAGTGAACGGTTCGCAGAACCCGGCGGAAGCAGCCGTGATTTATGATGTCGAAAACCGCTGGGCGGTGGAAGATGCGGCGGGTCCGCGGAATGCAGGTGTTTTTTATAAAGAAACCGTGGAAAAGCCATATCAGGCATTCCGGAAACTGGGCATCAATGTGGATGTGATTGATGAGACGTGCAGCCTCGACGGATACCGTGTTGTGGCAGCGCCGATGGTTTATCTGCTGCGGGAAGGATGGACAGAGAAGGTTCGGAACTTTGTGAAAAACGGCGGAATTTTTCTGCTGACTTACTGGTCCGGCATTGTGGATGAGACGGATCTCTGTTACTTAGGCGGAACACCGCATGACCTGATGGATGTGATGGGATTCCGGAGTATGGAGATTGACGGCTTATACGATGGCGAATGGAACGAAGGAATTCCGGAGCCGGAAAATCCGCTGCATCTGGAACGGGCATACCGCTGCAGTCATCTCTGCGAGCTGGTACAGCCATCGACGGCGGAAGTGGTGATGACATACGGAAAGGATTTCTATGACGGCATGCCGGCGATGACCCGGAATGTGTATGGAAAGGGAAAAGCGTATGCCGTTTGTGCGGACTTTGAACAGGGACTGTACGATGAAGTCTGCCGGAAACTGGCAGAAGAGGCCGGTGTGGAGCGGATCGTGGAAGAAGTTCCGGAAGGTGTGGAAGTCACGATGCGCGAGCAGAAGGACGGAACCAGGTACGTGTTTGTCCAGAACTTTAGCCGGGAGACCGTTGAAGTCAAACTGCCGATCGAGCGCTATCCGGTATGGCAGGGAACGTATGACGGAACGATCGGAAGCTGGAAGACGATTGTGCTGAAAGGAAGATAGAAGAGAAGAAAAGTCTGTTGAGAAAAACCGAAATGGGCTGTTTCTCAACAGACTTTTTTCGTTCATGCATTTGCAGCAGCGTCTTCTTCCTGCGCCAGCTTTTTCTTATACACTTCGCCCCAGTCCCACATCGCATCCATGATCGGGTGGAGGCTGAAGCCGAGTTCCGTCAGGGAATATTCGACACGCGGCGGTACCTCGGCGTAAACTTTACGGTTGACCAGACCGCTCTGTTCCATCTGGCGGAGCTGGGAAGTTAAAACTTTTTGAGAGACGTGACCGATGGACTTTTTCAGCTCGCCGAACCGCATGGTGCCGTGGAGCAGCAGATCGCGCAAGATCAGAACTTTCCATTTATCACTGATCAGAGTCAGCGTAGTTTCCACCGGGCAGGGCGGAAGATCAGCAAGAGAAACGGGTGTTTTTTCTGCGGATGACATAAGAGAAGACCTCCTTTTTGAAGAAAATAATGATTTGAAAGATGGCGGAAACGTCTGATTTTACACAATAGTATCTTTTGGGTAACTACACCACAATATTGTGCTTACTTTACGAAAGAACTCTATGGACTTATTATAAAGCCATCGAAAGAAAAAAACAATTCAAAAAAACAAAATGGAGGAAAGTAAAATGAGCAAAGCAGTAGAATTTTTAAATGAGAATCCGGTACAGTATCTGGCAACGGTAGGTCGTGACGGAAAGGCAAAATGCCGCCCGTTCATGTTTGCAGGAGAGGTTGACGGAAAACTGTGGTTCTGCACCAACAACACAAAAGATGTTTACAAAGATATGCAGGAGAATCCGGAAATCGAAATCTCTGTTTCCAGCCCGTCCTACGCATGGATCCGTCTGCACGGAACCGCAGTGTTTGAAAATAACATGGCTGTAAAAGAAGTGTGCATGCAGAACCCGATCGTAAAAGGCCAGTACCAGACCGCTGACAACCCGATTTTCGAGGTGTTCTATCTGGACAATGCACACGGTGTAATCGCAGACTTTTCCGGAAACCCACCGTACGAGTTTTAATCTGTCGCTATGAATTTGAAAACTGCGCGTCGCATTCTCGTTACTTTAGCCTGCAAATAAAAAGTCAATACTAAAATTGAAGAAAGTTAAAAAACTTTACA
>NZ_JADNOP010000006.1 GCF_015557635.1 Fusicatenibacter saccharivorans | reverse complement strand
GCCGCTTCGCTCGACTTGCATGTGTTAAGCACGCCGCCAGCGTTCATCCTGAGCCAGGATCAAACTCTCTGATAAAATGTGCGCGTTTAGAAATTCACGTGCTTGCACAGGCGAATTTTACGCGTTCATCTTGCAAGCTTCGCTTGCGAGATTTGTTCCAAGTTCAAAATCAACATACTAGCTAATTTATCCCTTTTACTGTTTTAAAGGATCTTTCGATCGTTTTGAATTACTTATTCAGAACTTTCGAGGATGTGTTTCATTGTTTAATTATCAAGGATCTTTGCTGTTCTCTCGATCAGCAACTCATTTATTTTATCAAACTCATTTGCATTTGTCAAGAACTTTTTTCAACTTTTTTCAAAGTCGAGCGGAGAAGGAGGGATTTGAACCCTCGCGCCGCTATTAACGACCTACTCCCTTTCCAGGGGAGCCCCTTCAGCCAGCTTGGGTACTTCTCCATAGTTTGCCTGATTCATAATCAGATATTCAGTTAACTGAGTTTTGAGCGGAGAGGGTGGGATTCGAACCCACGCGCCCTTTCGGACAAACGGTTTTCAAGACCGCCTCGTTATGACCGCTTCGATACCTCTCCGTGTGTGAATTCAAATCTCGGTAACTCCCGAAATCATCTCAGTTTTTGGCTTGTCAGCTTTGCGTTTTTATCTCTCTCGCTCAGCGACATTCGTTATTATATCAGCAGTGTTTCAGAATGTCAACCACTTTTTTGAATTTTTTTTACATTTTTTTCAATTTCTTTTTCGTTTTCGCTGTTTTTCCCTGTTTTGCAATTCGCACATTTGTTTTTACCCATTTATAGTTTGCTTTCTGTATTTTGCTTTTTTCTATTTTTCTGCCAGAAAGCTCTCTGCAACGAGCAGATCCTCCGGTGTTGTGATTTTTATATTTTCATAGCCGCCTTTTACCATCACTGATGCGATTCCCATCTCCTGCTCCACAACCATGGCATCGTCGGTGATTCCTTCTGTGGAATGCTGTATCAGTTTTTCGAATGCCGGAAACAGAAGCTCTGCTGCAAAGGCCTGCGGGGTCTGTGCCTGCCATACAAGATCTCTTCGCGGGCTTTCCCTGATTTTTCCGTTTTCATCGGTAAGCTTGATGGTATCCTTGACCGGCATGCCAAGGACACAGGCTTTTTCTTCTTTTACACATGCGCAGAGACGTTCCAGCATTTCCTGGTTTAAAAACGGGCGGGCGCCATCGTGAATCAGAACGTAATCGGTCTTCTGCTCCTGTTCGCTTTCCAGGCTTTTCAGCGTCTGCAATGCTTTCCAGACAGATTCATACCGTTCCCTTCCGCCTGCGCATACGGAAACAGTTTTCTTAATTCCATATTTTTCGATAATCTCTTTCTGACAGTATTCTATTTTATCCGCACCTGTCACAAGAATGATCTGGTCAATCTCCGGCGAATGTTCAAAAACCTCCAGCGCGTAAACCACGACTGGTTTTCCTCCGATTTCCAGAAACTGTTTTGCTACGCTTCCGCCCATCCGGGTTCCCTTTCCGGCTGCCAGGACAACCGCAGTGTATTTTTCTTTCTTCTCGTTCATCTTTTCCTCCGTTTTCTACAAATACAAAAACTCCGCAGCAGATCTCTCTTCTCCGTTCTGCTGCGGAAGTTTCTTTTTCTTATCGTTCTCCAAGCTTCAGGTTCGGTACGGCATTCAGGTCCCAGCCGTGGCGGGTTCCCTTCTGGTACTCGTAGTAAGCTGCCACACCGATCATGGCCGCATTGTCGGTACAGAAGATCGGGGACGGACGGTAAAAGCGGATGCCCTCTTTTTCACATGCTGCTTCCATCGCCGCGCGGAGTGCCCCGTTCGATGCAACGCCGCCGGCGATCGCCAGACGGTCCATATGGTAATCTTTGGCCGCACGAATGGCATTATCCACCAGAACGTCCACAACGGCCTGCTGGAAGGACGCAGCGATGTCTGCTTCGACAATTGGTTCGCCTATCATCCGGCATTTGTTCAGATGGTTTAAAACGGCAGATTTTACGCCGCTGAAGCTGAAGTCATACGGCGCATCCTCCATGTGGGCACGCGGGAAGTCGATGGCGTGCGGGTTTCCTTCTTTTGCCAGCTTGTCGATCTTCGGTCCGCCCGGATAGCCGAGTCCGATGGCACGGGCTACCTTGTCGAAGGCTTCTCCGGCTGCGTCGTCTCTCGTTCTTCCGAGAATTTCGAAAGAACCGTAATCTTTTACAATGACAAGATGGGTATGGCCTCCGGAGATGATTTCACACAGGAACGGCGGCTCCAGATCCGGGTGTTCGATATAGTTCGCCGAGACGTGGCCTTCAATATGGTGAACGCCGACCAGCGGTTTCTTTTTTGCATAGGCGATCGCTTTTGCCTCTGCCACGCCGACGAGAAGTGCGCCGACAAGGCCAGGGCCGTACGTAACACCGATCGCATCAATATCATCCAGAGTGACATCGGCTTCTTTTAAGGCTGCTTCTACAACCTGGTTGATTTTTTCGATATGTTTTCTGGATGCAATTTCCGGCACAACGCCGCCATACAGGGTATGGATGGCGATCTGGGATGAAATAATGTTAGACAGCACACATCTTCCGTTTTTCACGACGGATGCTGCGGTTTCATCGCAGGAGCTCTCAATTGCAAGAATCAGGGTATCTTTTTCACTCATTTTTCGTTTCCTCTTCAAATAACAGTTCTACTGATCTTCCGTCTTTTCCAAGCTCTGCGGCCGGGAAAATCTTCTGTACCTCATCCATGTACCGCTGCGGGCCGACGAGCGACGGGGAAAAGTGGGTCAGCCACATTTCGGCAGCCTCGGCATCTTTTGCCAGTTTTGCCGCCTCGTAGAAGGTCATATGCTTAAATTCTTTTGCTTTTGCCTGTTTTTCCGGCTCGCCGTACATTCCCTCGCAGATGAAAAGGTCGGAGCCTTTCGCATGTTCGGAGATCGACGGAATCGGGCGGGTATCGGTGCAGTAGGTCACCTTCAGTCCCTTTCTGGCAGGGCCGAGGACCATGTCCGGCGTATACGTCTTTCCATCCAGGGTGACAGTCTCGCCTTTCTGCAGCGGATTCCAGCATTTAATCGGAATTTCCTGTGCTTTAGCGCGCTCCACATCGAATTTTCCCTTGCGGGAGATCTCCAGCGAATAGCCGTAGCAGGTGATATTGTGCTGCACGCGGAAGGCTGTGATTTTGTAGCCGTTCATCTCAATCACTTCCTCCGGCGCTGTCACCTCGTGAAATACAATCGGGAACGGCAACTCCGGGCAGATGACACGCAGTGAATTGACGACGCGCTCCAGGCCTTTTGGGCCGATCATGGTCAGCGGTTCTCTCCTGTCAGTGTTTCCCATCGTCAGGAGAAGTCCTGGAAGGCCGCTGATGTGGTCTGCGTGGTAATGGGTGAAGCAGATGGCATCAATCGGCTTAAAGGTCCAGCCTTTTTCCTTGATGGCAACCTGGGTTCCCTCGCCGCAGTCGATCAGAAGGCTGCTTCCGTTGTATCGGGTCATCAGGGCGGTCAGGCGTCTGCCTGGCAGAGGCATCATACCGCCTGTTCCCAGTAAACATACATCTAACACGTTTTTCCTCCATATTCTATCCGGCTTTTTCGAAAGCCGGTCAGGTATTTTACGTTGAAAAAGCGTGTCCAAAACGGTTTGTTTCAGACACGCTCTCATCTTAACACAGTTTTTTCAAACACGCAATGACGCGGGTTTTATTTATTTGCTGTCATGACAGCTTCCTTCATCATGCGGACATACGTATAGATGTGCTGCTCCGCATGAGTGCCGTACTTCGCAATCATTTTGACGATAGCGCTTCCGACGATGACACCGTCCGCAATTTTTGCAATGTTGGCCGCCTGATCGGTCGTGTTGATGCCGAAGCCTACGGCTACCGGAATATCGGTTACTTTGCGGATTGCGGCGATCATGGAATCGAGATCCGTCTTGATCTCGCTTCTGACACCGGTAACGCCCAGAGACGATACGAGGTAGATAAAACCTTCGGCGTCTGCGGCAATTTTCTGGATGCGCTGCTCAGACGTCGGCGCAATCAGGGAAATGACATCTACCTGATGGCTGCGCGCAATATCGTTTAATTCGCCTTTTTCCTCATACGGCATATCCGGGATGATGATGCCGTTGATGCCGACTTCCTCGCATTTTGTAAAGAACGGCTCGTATCCGTAATGGAACACCGGGTTTAAGTAGGTCATAAACACCAGCGGAATGTCTGTTTTTTTGCGCACGGAGGCTACCATATCGAAAATTTTATCGGTGGTGGTTCCGGCTTTTAAGGAACGGAGGTCTGCCTCCTGGATGACAACGCCCTCGGCGATCGGATCGGAAAACGGGATTCCGATCTCGATCAGGTCTGCGCCTGCTTTTTCGAGCTCCAGAATATAATTCTCTGTTTTTTCAATTTTCGGGTCTCCGGCTGTCAGAAACGGAATGAATGCTTTGCCGTTTGAAAATGCTTCTGTTACTTTACTCATGAAGGTCCCTCCCTCTGTATCTTGCAATGGCTGCTACGTCTTTGTCTCCGCGTCCGGACAGACAGATGATGATGGAGTCTTCCGGATCAAATTCTTTTGCGATCTTCATCGCATGGGCTACTGCATGGGCACTCTCGATCGCACAGATGATACCCTCGGTTCTTGCGAGGTATTCAAAAGCTTCTACTGCCTCATCGTCCGTTACCGGAACGTATTCGGCGCGGCCGATGTCATGCAGATATGCATGCTCCGGTCCAATGCCCGGGTAGTCAAGGCCTGCGGAAATCGAGTAAACCGGTGCGATCTGACCGTATTTATCCTGGCAGAAGTAGGATTTCATACCGTGGAAGACGCCGAGTGTTCCGGTTGCAATGGTTGCTGCAGTCTCTGCGGTGTTGACGCCGCGTCCTGCTGCCTCGCATCCGATCAGGCGGACATTTTTGTCATTGATGAAGTTATAGAACATACCCATCGCATTGCTTCCGCCGCCGACGCATGCCATGACGGCTTTCGGGAGTTTTCCTTCTTTTTCGAGGATCTGCTCTCTTGCCTCTTTGCTGATGACAGCCTGGAAATCGCGGACGATGGTCGGGAACGGATGCGGGCCCATAACGGAACCGAGAACGTAGTGGGTGTCATCGACACGTGATACCCACTCGCGCATCGCCTCATTGACGGCATCTTTTAAGGTCATAGTTCCGGTAGTAACGGCATTTACTTTTGCCCCGAGAAGCTCCATCCGGTATACATTGAGGGCCTGACGGTCGGTGTCTTCTTTTCCCATGAAGATCTCACACTCAAGTCCCATCAGCGCTGCTGCCGTTGCGGTTGCCACACCGTGCTGGCCGGCTCCGGTCTCTGCGATGACACGGGTTTTTCCCATTCTTTTTGCGAGGAGGCACTGTCCGAGCACGTTGTTGATTTTGTGGGCTCCGGTGTGGTTCAGATCCTCTCGTTTGAGGTAAATTTTTGCTCCGCCGAGATCCTTTGTCATTTTCTCTGCGTAGTAGAGAAGGGACGGGCGGCCCGCGTAATTTTTCAGCAGGTCATCGAGCTCCTGGCAGAACTCCGGATCGTTTTTATAATAATTGTACTGTTTTTCCAAATTGATAATTTCATTCATCAGAGTTTCCGGTATGTACTGGCCTCCGTGAATACCAAATCTTCCGTCAGACATGTCTTATCCTCCTTATGCATTCTGTGATTTTTTTCGGGTCCTTTACGCCGTCTGTCTCGACACCGCTGCTGATGTCGACGGCGAAGGGATGTGTCTGTAAAATCGCCTGTTCCACATTTTCGGCGTTCAGGCCTCCCGCAAGGAAATACGGGCGGTCCATGTTTCTGATCAGTGACCAGTCGAACGATTCGCCGGTACCACCTTTTCCGTGGTCGAGAAGGATGTAATCGGCGCTGCTTTTTTTCGCCTTTTCGACGTCCTCCCTGGTTTTGATGGAAAATGCCTTGATCAGTTCCCCGCCGGTGCGGAACCGGAGCGAATGGATATATTCTTCACTCTCATTTCCGTGGAGCTGTGCCAGATCGATGACGCCCTCTTCGAGGTATCCTGCGACAATCGCCGGAAGCTCGTTCACAAAAACGCCGACCGCCTGGATTTCGGGATCCAGATAGCGCCGCAGCGTCACGGCATGTTCTTTTGTAATCTGTCTGCGGCTTTTTGCAAAGACAAAGCCGACATATTCGGGCTTCAGCTCATTCACCGCATCGATGTCTTCCAGCCGTGTGAGCCCGCAGATTTTGATTCTGGTCTGTTCTTCCATAACGTTTGACTCCCCGTGCGCTCTGTTTTGTTTTGCACACTTACGTTACCACTTTAACACATTGAAGAGAGTTTTTCAAGCTCTGCTTTTTTGTTGCTGCTCCGCATCAGCGTTTCGCCGATCAGAACGGCATCGGTTTTATTCTGATACAGTCTTCCGACATCCTCCGGCGTTTTGATGCCGCTCTCGGATACGAAAACAATGTTTTCCGGGACAAGCTCCCGCAGCCGCTCACTGTTGTGGATATCGACCGTGAAATCTTTTAAGTTGCGGTTGTTGACGCCGATGATCCTTGCTCCGGCGCGCATGGCCTGTGCAACCTCCGCCTCATCGTGGGCTTCCACAAGAGCGGAAAGGCCGAGGGAATGCGCTGTTTCCAGATATTCTTTTAAGGTTTCCTCCGGCAGCAGCGCACAGATCAGAAGGACAGCGGTGGCTCCGAGCACCTTTGCCTCGTAGATCATATAGGGATCCACGGTAAAATCTTTCCGCAGAACCGGGATGGATACGGTTTCTGCAATTTTTTTTAAGTAACGCTTGTCGCCTTTGAAGTATTCCGGCTCGGTCAGGCAGGAAATGGCGGAGGCACCGGCCGCTTCATATTCCTTTGCGATCTCCAGATAGGGGAAATCTTCTGCGATGATGCCCTTCGACGGGGAGGCTTTTTTTACCTCGCAGATAAAGGACATGCCCGGCTTTTTCAGCGCCTGTTCAAACGGGAATCCGGTGTCCGGGTTCATCGCCATTGCCTTTTCTTTCATTTCTGCAAGAGAACACTTCTCTTTTTCTGCAGCGACACGTTTTCTTGTGGCTTCTGCAATCGTTTCCAGTATCATATGTTTATTCCTCTTCTGCCAATTTATTGGCGAGTGACACAAACTCTTCGAGTTTTTTCTGTGCTTTTCCGCTGTCGATCAGCTCCTCTGCCAGTTTTACAGCGTCCTGCATCGGGATTTCTTTTGCTACATGAAGGGCTGCGGCGGCATTCAGGACAACAGCGTCTCTTGCCGGGCCTTTCTTTCCTGCAAGAATTTCTTTCGTAATTTCAGCATTCTCCTGCGGAGTTCCGCCGACCAGCTCTTCTTTGGTGCAGCGGGTCATGCCGAACTCTTCCGGTGTGATGACGTATTCCTCAAACGTTCCGTCCTTGATCTCGCAGACGCTTGTCGGTGCGCTTAAGGAAATTTCATCGAGGCAGTCCTGGCCGTAGACAACCATGCCGCGTTTGACACCAAGATTGGAGAGAACTTCTGCCATCGGGCGGATAAGTGCTTCCTCGTAGACACCCATCACCTGCATCGTGGCTGCTGCCGGGTTGGTCAGCGGTCCGAGGATGTTGAAAATGGTCCGGATGCCGAGCATCTTGCGGACCGGTGCCACGTATTTCATGGACATGTGGTATTTCTGTGCGAACAGGAAACAGATTCCAAGTTTTTCCAGAACTTCTTTGTTTTTCTCCGGCTCCAGGTCGACTTTGACGCCGAGCGCTTCGAGACAGTCGGCTGCGCCGGATTTGCTCGATGCGGCGCGGTTTCCGTGTTTTGCAACTGCGACGCCGCCTGCAGAGATCACAAGGGATGCTGTTGTGGAGATGTTGAAGGAATTGGATTTATCTCCGCCGGTTCCGACGATTTCCAGAACATCCTTGTCATGTTCCATGTGAACACCATGCTTTCTCATGCCGTTGGCACATGCGGTGATCTCTTCGATTGTCTCGCCTTTCATCGTCATGGCAGTTAAAAATGCGCTGATCTGGATCGGATCGGCTTTTCCTCCCATGATTTCATCCATGGCGCCCTCTGCCATCTCGTAGGTTAAGTTCTCTTTATTTACCAGTTTTACAATCGCTTCCCGAATCATATTCTGTTCCTCTCTTTCTTTGCTGTCCTGTGATCTATCTTGTAATTTTTAAGAAGTTTTCTACCATCTGTCTGCCCTGCGGGGTCAGAATGGATTCCGGATGGAACTGGACTCCGTAGATCTTTTTCTCACTGTCCTCGACTGCCATGACCTCGCCGTCTGCAGTTCTTGCCGTTACCTTTAAGGTTTCCGGCAGTGTCGCTTCATCAGCTGCGAGGGAATGGTATCTTGCAACCGGAACGGTTTCCGGCAGCCCCTGGAATAATTCCGAGGTAAGATCCAGCGTTGTCTCGGACTGTTTGCCGTGCATCAGCTGTTTCGCATAGGTGACGGTCGCGCCGTACGCGGCACAGATTGCCTGATGGCCGAGGCAGACACCGAGGATCGGGATCTCGCCGCCTAATTTTTCTACAATCTCCATGCATCGGCCTGCCTGCTCCGGACGGCCCGGTCCGGGAGATAAAATGATGGATGCCGGTGCCAGTGCGCAGATTTCGTCGATCGTCATCTCGTCGTTCCGGATGACCTTCATGTCCGGATTGATCGAACCGGCGAGCTGATACAGGTTATAGGAAAAACTGTCATAATTATCTACCAGCAGTATCATAAGTTGCTTCCTCCTTCTGCCTCTGCAAGTGCGACCATCACGGCCTTTGCTTTGTTGATGCATTCCTGATGCTCTTTTTCCGGTACGCTGTCGGCTACAATGCCGGCACCGGAGCGGACGAACACTTTTCCGTTTTTCTTAAACGCAAGCCGGATTGCGATGCAGGTGTCCATATTTCCGGTGAAATCCAGATAGCCGATCGCACCGCCGTAAATGCCGCGCTTGTTGTTTTCCAGCTCGTTGATGATCTGGCAGGCACGAAGCTTTGGGGCACCGGAGAGGGTTCCGGCCGGGAGAACGGAATCGATAGCATCGACTGCGGTCTTGTCTTTCCGAAGCTGTCCTTTTACAGTGGAACCGATGTGCATGACGTGGGAGTAACGTTCGATTGACATGTATTTTTCTACTTCCACGGTTCCGAAATCACAGATCTTTCCAAGATCGTTTCTTCCCAGATCGACCAACATATTGTGCTCGGCACGCTCTTTTTCATCGGCGAGGAGTTCTTTTTCCAGCCGCTGGTCTTCTTCATAGCTCTTTCCTCTCGGCCGCGTTCCGGCAAGCGGGAAGGTCCGGACCTCTCCGTCTTCGACTTTTACGAGAGTTTCCGGGGATGCACCGGCGATCTCAACATCATCACTCGAGAAGTAGAACATGTACGGCGACGGGTTCGTTGTGCGGAGGACGCGGTACGTATCGAAGAGGCTGCCTTCAAAATCGGCTTCGAGCCGGTTGGAGAGAACGAGCTGGAAGAGGTCTCCCTCGTGGATATAATGTTTGACCTGCTCGACTTTCTCACAGTACGCTTTCTCATCGAAGAGCGGGTGGAACTCGGATTTCAGGTGGCCGGCTTTCGTCTCGGCCGGTTTTCCGAAGCGGATCAGTTCTTCCATTTTTTCGAGTTCCTGTACGGCTTTTTCGTAATTTTCTTCGAGATTTTCGGTTTCGATATTAAGCATCAGTACGATTTTCTGACGATAATTATCATAGGCGATGACCTTATCGAACAGCATCAGGTCGACATCTTTGAAATGTTCCTGATCTTCTGCGTCCAGCTTTAAGGTCGGCTCGCTGTACTTGATGTAATCGTAAGAGAAGTATCCGACGAGGCCGCCGGTGAAGGTCGGCAGTGTCGCGATCTTCGGACTTTTATTTTTCTCAATCAGGGTTTTGATGACAGCTCCCGGATGGGCTGTCTTTGCGGTCAGCCGGATCTGTCCGGTCGGAAGCTGTTCTTTGTGGCTTTCCGGAATATCTTCTACTTTTTTCATCTCTGCCGC
The DNA here is from genome assembly GCF_015557635.1 of Fusicatenibacter saccharivorans. GTDB lineage: Bacteria > Bacillota > Clostridia > Lachnospirales > Lachnospiraceae > Fusicatenibacter > Fusicatenibacter saccharivorans. Next base: position 192,679 of record NZ_JADNOP010000006.1, on the reverse strand, counting down.
ATCGGCGGTGATTGTCAGGTTTCCGTTGACACAGGTGAGTTCCAGCGACGGATCGTAGCCGAGGAAGGTGTATCTTCCCCACTGTTTTTTATCCTCCACGCTTTCAAGCATGTAGCAGTGGCTGCTGACGCCCTGCAGGACTTTCAGTGTTTCTACTGGTGTACGGATATCCGAATAAATTTCTCTGCTTACCGGGATTTTCCGAAAAGCTCCCGATGCGGCTGCTTTTGAAATTTCTTCTAACGTCATCTGTTTCATCTTGTTATCTCCTCTCCTTGCGTCTGCAAAGGCTGTCATCAACACTGGTCCTCAGAACCAATTTCTGATATACAAAAAACCGCCCCCGGCAAAGAATCACTTTGTTCTTTGCCAAGGGCGGGTATATTTTTATACTCGTGGTGCCACCTTGTTTTGCGATTGCTCACACGCTCTGCAGAATACGATCATATTCCTGGCAACTAACGTATGCCTGCACGTTACAGAATACTCAGACGGTTTCCCGCTTTTCCCTGTACCCTCCGTGGTCCATTTGCTGATCCGCTTTCTGTCCGGCTTCCACCTGCCCGGGCTCTCTGTGAGTGCGCTTCCAACGTTATCTCCACTTCATCGGTTTCGAAGTATTTATTTTTTTCTTATGCGCTGTATTATAGTCCCATTCTTTTTTGCTGTCAAGTAATTTTTTTGTTCTTTTTGTTCAAAGTCCGGTATTTTTATGATATTCCCGTGTCCACGCCGCAAGAGCTTCGTCCAGATCGCGCGGGAGCTCGACCTGCATTGCCTCGGTGATCTGGCGGTCCATCTCCCGTTTCGTCTCGGCATCCACTTTCCGCTCGGTGCACATCTGCTCATAGGCGTCCTGTCCTTTGCTCATGTAGACCGCAAACAGCCAGCTCTTTAACGATGCTTTCGTGTGCAGCTCTTCATTTGCTTTCTGAAAGCACGTAAGTGCTTCATTCATCTGGAACAGACTTGCGTAGGCACAGCCCATGTTGTTGTAAATACTTCCGGTGAACTGGCTTCCCATGTTGGTTTCGTTTTCCTCGGTATCTTTCAGCGTTTCCTGGTAAACCTGGATCGCATTGATATATTTTTCGTGGTCGACAAGGTAGTCTCCCTTGATTTTTTTCCGCACAATCTCCGGCTGCTCCTCGAACCGTTTCAGGCGCTCATTCATCTCACGGAACTGATCGTGGGAAAGATAATTGATCTCCTTGAAGATCGGCAGGATAAACTCACCGATGTTCTTTTTCTCCTCCAGAAGGACGTAGAGACGCTGGTACAGTCTTCTTAAGTGGAGTTCTTCTTTCATCCACACCAGCAGCTGCTCGTTAATGATGGTCTCGTCCAGCAGATAGATGTTGTGGTACAGATAATAGCACAGTTCCTCGATGGAATAAATATTTGTGCTGATGTTGGAAATATAATACGGATTTTTCGCCCGTTTGACCTGACATAAAATATAACCGCTCATCGTTTACACCTCCCCCATCGTCTCGTGCCAGATTTTGTGGCTTGCCGGGAACATATCACCAAAACCTAAATCCTCTGCGGTGATCTGACACGTAACCGGAGAATCATACTCCAGACGCAGACGGATCCGTGTTGTCTTCGGCGGCCGTTTGGGCAGCCCGTCCAGCTTCATGGTATAGCGGTTTCGTTTTCCGCTTTCCATGGAGCTTACAACAAATTCCAGCTCCTCCGTTCCGTCGAGGATCAGCTCACATTCTTTTTCTGCTTCATACCAGTTCACACCGGCTGCAATCAGCGCATAGTATGCCGGAGAACCATTGATCGTCATCTCCATGCCGATGTTGTAGCGCACGAGGTCATTTCCGAGGAAGAGATAGCCCTTTAAGCGGCGCTCCTCCACTTTTTCGCGCGCGGAAAAGCAGGCGCCCTGTGCAAACAGGTTCGTTCCGCCGAAGATTCTTCTCTGGTTTTTCTTTAACTGACGCAGAGAGTTGTCTGCCCAGGCAAGGTCGAACTCCTCGCTCACCAGAAATACGCTGGAATAAATTTCATTCCCCATCGCTTCTCCCATCAGATGGCAGAAATCGCGGTCGCGCTCCATCGGCTCGATCGAAAGTGCGGCTTTTGGCCCCCGTTTTACGGTCACAGTTGCCGGCTTCGTTTTACGGCTGATGGAAAGTTCAGAAAACGATGCTTCCTCATCTTTCAGGAAAAACAGACCGACTTTACGGCTCCAGAGCTCCGGCTTCTGGTTCAGCACATGGCAGTAAAAGCTCTCGTCATGCTCCTGCAGGTAGGCTCTGCCGCGCGGAAGTCCGATTATCTTGTATGCTTCACGCACATTTTCCACAAATGGACGGGTCAGATGGCCCGTGGTGATCATCATCGCCTGGATCTGCTGGTCCGGGCGCTCGATGCCGATCATCTTCAGTGCTTCGCGAAGGAACGTGCCAAGGACTTCTCCCGGCGTGTAATCCCGGTTTTCGATCTGGCAGATGCTGGATCCCATGCAGATCTCGTACAGATTGTCCAGCCAGATGCCGCTTTCCGCGTGAGCAGATTTTTCTGCATCCGGTCCTGTTTTCCACGTTTCCTCATTCCGTTTTTTGGCAATGGCGGTCGGAAATTCCACCGCCTCTTCTCCTTCTTTTACCGGGATGGAGACAGCTGTATGGGTTCCCCTGTCATAGCAGCAGAACTGGGAATATTTCTCTCCAAAATCAAATCCTAAAATCAAATTTTTCTGTTCCATGTCGTATCCTCCTGCTGCTTCTTTTCATCCACAAGTGCAAAACAGTTCCGAACCAGAGCCTCCTGCTGCAGATACTTTCGGAATGCTTCTTCTGCTTTTTTCAAATCTCCTGCCGCGCGCGCTGCTTTCATCTGATTCAGAAGCTGGTACCGCGTCTTTCCTGCTTTTGGTTCGCCGGTCATGGAGACGGTTTTCACCTCTGTTTTTCCCTCACCCTGACGGTTCGTAAAGGTCAGGTAATACTCCATTTTCTCGCCGTAGAACAGCAGAAACTCTTTTACAAAAATACCCTGATACATATTGCGCATCGGTTCGCTCTTCCATGTTTCTTCGGCGTTTGTCCGGTAATGAATCGTCACCTTTGCCTCCGCTCTCTGGCGTTCCTCGATGAACATGCGGTCGCCGATCTGGAAGCCTTCGGTCAGGTGCTCCGGCAGATCCTTGTAGAAGGCAAAGCGGAGTCCCTGTTTCGTAAACGCCAGAAGCAGGGTATGCGCCTCTTTTTCTTCCTCCTCAGAAAGCTGCGGCTTCGTGGAAAGATGTTTCAGCATCGCAAGATGGCAGATCTCGTCCAGCTCCCAACCCTGTTTCCAGGCGCGGTCCAAGTAGTCAAACATCTGATCCGAAAGCGGTTTTCCGTCCATAAAATAGCCGATCGCAAGATACGTCAGGTATGCCAGAATGACATGCTCTTTTCCGCTCTGTCGGATGTAGTTCTCCAGCATTTCCTGCTCCCACTTCGGGTGGCTGCGCACAAAGACGGACCAGGTCAGAATACGCTCCTCCAGCTTGTCGCTCTCCATCTGGAAGCCGCGGATTTTATCCCATAAACTGCACATATCCTCAATAGAACCGGTGAAATAATCTCTCAGATAGCACAATACAATTTCATCGTAAATGCCCTGTTTTACCACGTAGGATGCCAGATAGAGAAGCTCCTCGTCCTCTGTAAACTCTTTTTCCAGAATCATCGCATGCGCCAGACGGAAGAGACACGACACCGGGATCTTTTCGTAGCCGTACCGATCCGTCAGGGCAAAGGCGCGGCTGTAACAGCCGTAGCGTACCAGAAGCTCGATCGTAGAAATACGGTCCACCTTTGCGTAAGCGCTGTCCTCCAGCTCTGCAACAGCCGCCTCGGTCTCACGCTCATCCGGATGGGCAAGATAGTATTCCAGCAGTTTCTGACGCACTGTTTTCCGGTAAGCACTGGAAAATGCGCTCGTGCGCGCTGCCTGCTGATACCAGGCAAGATTTTCTGCAGTAAGCTGCATCTCCTCTTCCTGCTCCCCGCACAGGTGTAGCAGCAGACCCGGATTTTCAATGGCAAAACCGCCGCAGGCACGGGCAAGCTCTTCATCCGTAAACAATGGCTCTACGCGGCAGGTTTCTGTCACCGCATATCTTCTGCGCTGCTCATCTTCGAGAAGAATCCGCGCTTTTTTGCCGTACAGACGGATATAAGCACCCTGTTCCGTCATCGGATAAGACGTTTCGCCCGCCATCGCCGGATGGCAGACGATCACACGCGTGATTTTCGGATTTTCACACGTTACATGATGGGTAAACAGCACATTTGCGATCGCTTTTGCGCTGTCGGGATCTTCCGGTTTTTTCAGAAAAGTCCGGTACAGTGCGGCGTATTCGCGGTTCATGCGGCCTTTCTGGATCTGTCTTGCCGTGAAAACCTCCATCGCCGGGCGGTAGCTCTGGAATGTATGGCGGTCTTTTTCGCGGTTTTTGATCACGTTGGCGTAGATCAGCGCTTTCTTCTGGCCTGCCAGTGTGTTGCTGTAGGAGAAATACATCCGGATGACCTGCGGAAGGACCTCGTCGAACGACGCATCCATCGTTTCGATATAGTACTCGTACAGGCGCGTGATGCGGATGTTCCGCTCCACGGCTTTTGCATACCACGGGAAATATTCCTTCCGCACCGGGCGGCCCTTCATCACCAGTTTGCAGATGGCTTCGAGCACTTCATCGGATGGAAAACGCTCATAGCCCGCAGTCAGAATCTGATAGACATTCTCATCGAACGTTTTCATCGTCTCTGTAAGATAAGCGGCCCGTTTTAACAGTTCCCCGCTTAAAATGCCTTCTTTCTGCGCAAATTTCAGCACCTGAACGGTGAACGGCGAAATCCGGCGGAGCTGTCCCTCCTGGCGGAGATAGAGCTGTGCCGCATCCAGATACAAAAGCGGGCTCTTGCACCCGCACTCATAGCAAAGTTCCATCGCGTAGAGCTGACGGGTCAGCGACTGCTGCCAGGAATCGTCGGCATCAATGGCAAGCTTTAGCAGAAAATAGCTTGCACTCTCCTGCCGCATCAGTGTTCCAAGGCGTGATACCAGATCGGTATGGCCCACTTCCATTTTCAGCTTCCATGCCAGATACAGGTACGCTCCTTTTTTCTCCGCGGTGTCCAGCAGTTCCTGATGCTCTTTTACGTAAGAAAGCGTTTCTCTTGCTTTTCCGGTTTCCTCATGGCTCTCGTACAGCCATGCTTTTCCCAGCGTCACCCACGCCATGTCTCCGCCGGCTTTTTCGAACTGCTCGATGGCCTCCCAGGTATCCTGATACCAGGTACGGTAGTCGCGTTTATGGACTGCCAGATCGAGATAGCCGCGCGCGATGGCAGTTATCTGACGGTCGCGCTCCGTATTTTTCCTGCTGGTCACATGCTTTTCGCTGTTTGTCACTTCCAGTTCAAAGCGAAGCTCCTGTTTTCCCTGACGCACCGTAATTCTGCCGTAATGGCGGCCGTTTCCGATTTTCTCCTGATGGATAATGTATTCCACACCGTAGACGCTTCCGATGAAATCTTCTGAAGTGACGACTTTCTTTTCCACTTCCAGAAAGTCTCCCTGCGCCTCGATTTCCATGCGGACGTAGCCCCAGGTATTTTTATACAGATACAGTGTTTCCTTGCGCGGCTGGTCCACGGTAAGCACAGTTTTCTCCGGCTGTTCCGCCGAAAGCATCACCGGCTCTTTCTGACCGAGGGCAACCAGAAATTCCTCCAGATGCTGAAATGTCACCGGCTTGTGGGACAGTCCCTGATAAAGTGCCATCTGCTCCGGTGCCTCTTTCTGAAGAAGACGTGCAAACTCTTTTTTTACAAAGAAGCGGTACGCTGCGCCGAAATCATGGCTTGCCAGATGCACAAAATCTGCCAGGGAATGAATCTCCTGTCCGGAAATGTTCATTGTCTTTCCCGCAATCGAGACGTGTACCCGCACGCAGCGTTCCTCCAGATTGCTGCTGACGGTGATGTTTCCACAGATTTCATCGCCTGCTTTTAATCCGCTGGTATCCACGCCGTACTCAATCGTACTCGCCGTTCCCTGGAACTGATTTTTCGCCAGAACGATTCTCTGATGATCTGTGGTCACAATTCCTTTTACTCTTCTCCCGTCTTCCGCTCCGATATTCAGCTCTCCGCGGAAATTCTGCCCCGCGTCCAGCGTCAGGGCCACCTCCGTCTCGGACAGCAGCAGATGGGGAACCTCATATTCAAATCTGCCGTTCAGCAGTTGTTCCAATCTTCTTCTCAATGTTTTTCACCTTATTTTATCTAAATCGTTTTCGTTCTTTTCCACAACGTCTGATTATACCCCAAGACGCACGGGATTGCAACGGAAAGGGGACGCTCCTTTTAATAGTCGAACAGCGAAAACTGGTTGCTTTCGGGCAGATCTCCGAAGACACCTAGGTCCGCCATAAAGTCGATAATCGTCTTGCTGACCTTGGTGCGGTCGCGGAAATCATCTTTCGAGAGGAATTTTCCGTTTCGTGCCGCAAGGACAACGGCGTCGGCCGCCTTGTCGCCCAGACCCTCGATCGAGTCGAGCGCCGGCATCAGATGTTTGTCATCGTAGACCTGGAAGCGGTGCGCCTGTGCCTTATAGAGGTCCACCGGCACAAAATCGAAGCCGCGGGCGTACATTTCCTGGACAATCTTCATATCCTTGACGGTTGCCTGCTCCTTCTGAGTCAGCGTGTCTTTCCGTTTTTCGTAATCTTTCATATAATATTCCAGCCGGTCGCGTCCCATGCACATGAGCTCGTAGGAGAATGCAGACGCACGAATGGAGAAGTACGCCGCATAGTACGCCAGCGGATAGAAAATTTTATAGTAAGCGATGCGGTACGCCATCATGACGTACGCCGCCGCGTGGGCTTTCGGGAACATGTACTTGATCTTTTTACATGACCAGATGTACCAGTCCGGCACATCGTGGGCCTTCATCTCCTCTTCCCACTCCGGTTTTAAGCCCTTTCCTTTTCGCACACTCTCCATGATCGTAAAGGAAAGCTCACTTTCGAGTCCCTTGTCGATCAGGTAGATCATGATATCGTCCCGGGTACAGATGGCGGTGGAAATCGTCGCCTTGCCCTCCTCGATCAGGGTCTGCGCATTGCCGAGCCATACGTCGGTTCCGTGCGACAGACCTGAGATACGGATCAGGTCGGAGAACGACTGCGGCTTCGTGTCCAGAAGCATCTGGATAACGAAATCGGTACCGAACTCCGGCACGCCAAGACATCCAAGCGGACAGCCGCCGATGTCCTCCGGCTTGATGCCGAGCGCCTCGGTGCTCTTGAACAGCGACATGACCTCCGGGTTATCGAGCGGAATCGTCTGCGCATCAAGGTGCGTGATATCCTCGAGCATACGGATCATGGTCGGATCATCGTGTCCGAGAATATCGAGCTTTAAGAGGTTGGCATCAATGGAGTGGTAATCGAAATGAGTCGTAATAATGTCGGTTGTCATATCGTTCGCCGGATGCTGCACCGGGGTGAAGGAGTTGATATCCTCACCGAACGGCAGAACGATGATACCGCCCGGGTGCTGGCCGGTGGTACGGCGGATGCCGGTGCATCCTTCCACGATACGGTCGATCTCGCAGTTCCGTTTGTGCTGGCCGCGCTCTTCGTAATAGTTCTTCACGTAACCGAACGCTGTTTTATCCGCCAGCGTACCGATGGTTCCCGCACGGAACGTCTGACCGGCGCCGAAAATAACCTCTGTGTATTTGTGCGCCTTACTCTGGTAATCACCGGAGAAGTTCAGGTCGATATCCGGCTCTTTGTTTCCCTTGAATCCAAGGAACGTCTCGAACGGAATGTCAAATCCGGCTTTTTTCAGCGGCTTGCCGCAGTTCGGGCAGACGGCGTCCGGCATATCGCATCCGGCACGGCCGACGTACTCTTTGACGCGCGGCGAATCGAACTCGCTGTAATGGCACGACTCGCAGTAGTAATGCGGGCTCAACGGGTTTACCTCCGTGATTCCCGCCATCGTCGCAACGAACGAGGAACCGACGGAACCACGCGATCCTACGAGGTAGCCGTCCTCGTTCGACTTCCACACCAGTTTCTGTGCGATGATGTACATAACGGCATATCCGTTGGAAATAATGGAGTTCAGCTCCCGCTCGAGGCGCGCGGAAACGATCTCCGGAAGCTCCTCGCCGTAGATTTCATGCGCGCGGTCGTAACAGATTCTCCGCAGTGTCTTGTCGGAATCCTCGATGACCGGCGGGAATTTTCCGGCACGGATCGGGGAGATTTTCTCGACAAGGTCGGAGATTTTGCGCGGATTGGTGATGACGACCTCCTCCGCTTTCTCACTTCCGAGATACGAAAACTCTTCAAGCATCTCCTCGGTGGTGCGCAGGAACAGCGGTGCCTGCTCATCAGCGTCGTCAAAACCTTTTCCGGTCATGATGATGCGGCGGTAGATCTCGTCCTGCGGATCCATGAAGTGGACGTCGCACGTTGCCACAACAGGCTTATGGAACTGCTCGCCAAGTTTGACGATGCGCCTGTTGATCTCCTTTAAATCCTCCTCGCTCTCTACGGCAGAAACGTCCTCTTTTTTGATCATGAACGCGTTGTTGCCGATCGGCTGGATTTCCAGATAATCGTAGAAGTCCACGAGACGCGCAATCGCCGCATCCGGTTCACCGCGCAGGATTGCCTGGTAGAGTTCGCCCGCCTCGCAGGCAGATCCGATCATCAGACCGTCCTGGTATTTCAGGTAGACGCTCTTTGGCAGCTTCGGCCGGCGGTTGTAGTATTTCAGGTGGGATTCCGACACGAGGCGGTACAGATTGACACGTCCCGTCTCGTTCTTTGCCAGAATGATCGCATGGTACGATGGAAGCTTGCGCACAGCCTCCTCCGATACTTTTCCCTGCGCATTCAGGTCATCCAGAGTCAGAATATTGCGCTCCTCCAGCATTTTTACGAATTTCACGAAAATTTCCGCCGTACAGCCGGCATCGTCCACCGCACGGTGATGGTTTTCCAACGATACGCCGACCGCCTTCGCAACGGTATCCAGTTTGAAACGGTTCAGGCCCGGCAGCAGGAAACGCGCCATGGCGACGGTGTCCGCCGTTGTAAATTCCCGCTCGATCCCCTGCAGGACACAATTGTGCTCGATAAAGCTCATATCGAACGAAGCATTGTGGGCAACCATAACGGCTCCCTCACTGAACTCCAGGAATTTCGGCAGCACCGTTTCGATGTCCGGCGCGTCAAGAACCATGTTGTCGTTGATGCCGGTCAGGTTCTCAATCCGGAACGGGATCGGGACTTTCGGGTTAACGAAGGTGGAAAACTTATCGACAATCGCTCCGTTTTCCACACGGACGGCACCGATCTCAATGATTTTGTTGACAACCGGGGAAAATCCCGTCGTCTCGATATCGAAAACAACGTAGCTTCCGTGGATGTCCTGTCCTTTGCTGTTGACAACGATATCTTTCAAGTCGTCGACGAGATAAGCCTCCATGCCGTAGATGACCTTGAACGGAGCCGAAACTTTTTTCAGCTCATCTTTTGTCGCATCCGGGTGCTCTGCCTGGTATTTTTTCCGGTAAGCGCCGTCGATCGCCTCGATCGCATGGTTTGCCTCCGGGAAGGACTGCACCACGCCGTGATCGGTGATCGCGATCGCCGGATGGCCCCACTCATAGGCACGCTGTACCAGACGGGCAGCATCGGTGACACCGTCCATATCGCTCATCTTTGTATGGCAGTGCAGCTCCACACGCTTCACCGGACTCGTATCCTGACGGCCGGTACGGAAATCGGTGATCTTCTTGATGCCCCAGACAGACATAACCGTCAGATCGTGGTCAAATGCATCAACCGTCGTTTTTCCTTTTACTTTAATGAACGCGCCTTTTTTGATCGCATCCTTTAATTCCGGCACTTCCGCGTTCTGGACGAAAATCTTGACGCCGATGGTATCCGTAAAGTCGGTGATCGTGAACATGAAAATCGTACGCTCATTCCGGATCTCGCGCATATCCACACTCTGGACTCTTCCTCGGATGACAACATCACCGATCTCATCGCCGATTTTCAGAATCTCCACGCTCTCATCCTCGAAATCTCTTCCGTACAGCACATCCGGATTGGAGGATTTGCGCGGCTGATTGTCCGCATTCCGGCCGAAACTGCCCTTGCCTTTTTTGAAGGAACCGCGTCCGCCGCCGAAAAAACCTTTTCCCCTTCCGCCGTCTGCTGCTTTTTCTTTTTTCGCCTCGCCGTCCTTGGCTGCTGCGGATGCTTTTGGCTGTTCGCCTGCTGCTTCCGCCTGCTCTTCCATCCGGTTCTGCTCTTTTTCGCCGAGCATCTCACCGTAATGGGTATGCGCCAGAACGTGGCGCACTTCCTCCCGGATGCGGAGCTCGGAATTTCTCATGGCGCGGCTCTCGCCCTCCGGCTTTCTCATCTCGGTTTCCACGATCAGGTCGAAGCCGCACCGCTCACAGAAGATTTTCTCGAGAATGTGGACCAGCTCCTCCTCGCGCTCCTTTGCCACAACGGAATCCACGAGCACCAGGTGCATTTTGTTCGTCTCCGGGAAGGTAATCTCGGCAGTCGAAAACAGATGATTCAGAAAGACACTGTGGTTTTTCAGCTCGAGCAGGATACTCGGACGGTACACCTCCAGAAAGTTTTCCGGCGTATACTGGCGCGACAGATAGAACCGCTCAATAATCTTCACGCGCAGCGGCACGTTGGAAAAGAGCTGCTCCTCGATCTGGCGCTCCAGCTGATAAATATATTTTTTGTGAATCCACTGATGGCTGACCACATAGATCCGCAGCAGATCTTTTTTCTTATTGATCGATACCCGCGAAACCTCCACGGTATCGAGAAGCTCTGCCATGCCCCCTTCGATTCTCAAATCCGGAAATACTTCCTGAAACTGTTTTTCCATTCCTATTCCTGCTTTCTTTTCTACTTGCCCCAGTGATCCAGCTCGTCCTTTAAGACGGACAGCAGCTCGCTCTCCGGTACTTTTTTCACGATTTCACCTTTTTTAATTAAAATGCCGACGCCTTTTCCGCCTGCAACACCAAGATCCGCCTCTTTTGCCTCGCCCGGTCCGTTGACCACGCAGCCCATGACGGCAACCTTGATATCAAGATCGTAGCTCTGCACCAGTGTTTCCACCTGGTTTGCCAGTCCGATCAGGTCAATCTGGGTCCGTCCGCAGGTCGGACACGATACGACCTCAATGCCGCCTTTTCGAAGTCCCAGGGTCTTTAAGATCCGTTTTGCGGATTTGATTTCCTCGAGCGGATCGCCGGTCAGGGAAACGCGGATCGTATCTCCGATGCCCTGATATAAAATAATACCGAGCCCCACTGCCGATTTGATGTTGCCGGAATACAGCGTTCCTGCCTCCGTAATGCCGACATGAAGCGGATGATCCGTCTGGTTCGTGATCAGCTCATGCGCTTTTGCACACATCATCACATCAGACGATTTGATGCTGATGACGAGATTGTCATAGCCCATCTCCTCGATGATCCGCACTTTGTCGAGCGCGCTCTCCACCAGGCCCTCTGCCGTTACGCCGTTGTATTTTTCCACCAGCTCTTTTTCGAGTGAACCGCTGTTGACGCCGACGCGGATCGGAATCTGGCGTTCTTTTGCTGCATCTACAACCGCCTGGATCCGGTCGCGGCTGCCGATGTTGCCCGGGTTGATGCGGATTTTATCGGCTCCGTTTTCGATCGCGGCGATCGCCAATCGATAGTCAAAATGAATATCTGCTACAAGCGGAATCGAGATCTGTTTTTTGATCTCGGACAGCGCCTTGGCTGCCTCCATGGTCGGGACGGCGCATCGGATAATGTCACATCCGGCTTCCGTGAGCGCCTGGATCTGCTTTACGGTTGCCTCCACATCTTCTGTTTTGGTATTCGTCATGGACTGGATCAGAATCGGATTTCCGCCTCCGATGACCCGGTCGCCGATTTTCACAACTCGTGTATTTGCTCTGCTCATTTTCTTTCCTCCATTTATTTTCTCCGTGATGGCATAAAAATCTTATTTTATTATAAGACAATTTTTTCTCCGGCACAACCGTCTTTTCTCTTGCAATTTTTTTCCAAATTTTCTATAATGCTAGGAGTGATTTTTTTTATTCAACTGGAAAGGAAGACATACAAACGATGAAAAAGATGATCCTCGTAACCTCGCCGCCGGCGTGCGGAAAGACATACATTTCAAAACAGCTCGCCAAGGAGCTGAAACACGTTGTTTATCTCGACAAGGATACGGTCATTCCGCTGTCGAACCGCGTTTTCAAAGCGGGCGGACAGGAAATCAACCGCAGTTCTGATTTCTTCGAGGAGAATATCCGCGATTATGAATATGAAGTAACGGTCAATTTCGGACTGGAAGCACTCGAGTATGACGATATTGTGCTGATCAACGCACCATTCACACGCGAAGTGCATGATGAGAAGTTCCTGAAAGACTTCTCCAAAAAGCTCGCTGACCATGGGGCAAAGCTTGTTGTGATCTGGGTTGTCACAAAACCGGAGATCTGCCACCAGCGCATGATCGACCGCAACTCCGTGCGCGATACGTGGAAGCTGGAGCACTGGGATGAATATGTGAAAACGATCGACTACTCCATCCCGGAAGCACTGAAGAAAATGAGCAACTGCCTCGATCTGATGCTGTTCTACAATTCTTCGGATGAAGAATATCAGAAATCCATGGAGATGGTTATCTCCCGTCTCGAAGACGAATAACGACTAAACGAAAAAAGAGAATTTTGCCGGACCTCATTTTTACAGTCTGCAAAATTCTCTTTTTATTTATAGAAACTATTTTCACATCCGATACAAAAGATAATCCGCCGCTGCCGCCCACAGCACCCAGGAAACGCAGAGAACTGCGAACACACTCTTATATCCGAGCACGGCAAAGTGGACGCGCCATTTTTCCTTCTGCGTGAATTTCTCCGGGTTTTTGCCTTTTACCATCAGCATTCCGGCGATCACGAACATGCCGAGGGCCGCGATCAGCAGCAGGCCGTCTTTCGCCGCCTCAAGGGCAGCGCGGAACGTGAATCCCCCAAAGAGGAATCCTCCCAGCAGCAGCACAGCTGCCGCAGCGCCGCCAGAGAGCAGGCCGATTGTAAATGCTTTGCCGAGATCACGGCAGATGTTCTTTATCTTTTCCATGTTTTATAATTCCTTATTTTCTTCTAATGCATCACAGAAATGACATGCCACAAAGTGATTGTTGCCCACGTCTTTTAATTCCGGCATCTGCTGTCGGCAGATGTCTTTTGCGTACTTGCATCTTCCCTGGAATTTGCAGCCCGGCTTCGTGTTGATCGGGCTCGGCACCTCGCCTTCGAGGCGGATTTTTTTGCGGTCGCGCTCTGCCTCTACTTTCGGGTCCGGAATCGGAATCGCGGAGAGCAGTGCCTGTGTGTACGGGTGGCGCGGGTTGGCGTACAGCTCCTCGGATGTCGTCAGCTCGACGAGCGTTCCCAGATACAGAACCGCCACACGGTCGGAAATATGTTTGACCATCGACAGATCATGCGCAACGAAAAGATAGGTCAGACCCATCTTCTTCTGTAAGTCCACAAGCAGGTTGACGATCTGCGCCTGAATCGAAACGTCGAGTGCGGAGATCGGCTCATCGAGAACGATGAACTCCGGCTGCACGGCAAGCGCACGCGCGATACCGATTCGCTGGCGCTGTCCGCCGGAAAACTCGTGCACGAAACGGTTCGCATGCTCGCGGTTCAGTCCGACCAGCTCCAGATATTTGTAGATCATCTCCTGGCGCTCTTTCTTATTCTTTGCCAGATGGTGAATGTCGATGCCCTCGCCGATGATGTCGGCAACGGTCATACGTGGGTCGAGCGATCCATACGGATCCTGGAAGACCATCTGCACCTGTTTTTTGAAGGCAAACCGCTCTTTTCCGTTTAATGCATGGACATCGGTTCCCTTGTAGAGCACCTGTCCGTCGGTCTTGTCATACAGGCCGATGCAGGTACGGCCGCACGTCGTCTTTCCACATCCGGACTCGCCAACCATTCCAAGTGTCTCACCTTTGTAGATATCGAAGGAGACATCATCCACGGCCTTTAAGGTCGCATGGTTTCCGACCTGAAAATATTTTTTCAGATGGGAAACGGAAAAAAGCACTTCTTTTTCGTTATTTTCCATTACAGTTCTCCTCCTTCCAGATTTGGCATTTCTACTTTTGGTGCCATCGGGTGATGGAGCCAGCAGGCAGCCTTATGCTCGCCGCCGAATTCCGTTGCCTCCGGCATCTCTTCCTTACAGATCGGCATACAGTAGCTGCACCGCGTGCAGAACGGACATCCGACCGGCGGGTTTAAAAGATCCGGCGGAGTTCCCGGAATTGTCGCGAGTTCCTGCTTGTTTTTCAGATCCAGACGCGGTACGGAACGGATCAGCGCCCAGGTATACGGGTGACGCGGACGATAGAAAATATCCTCACACGTTCCGCTTTCCACGATAATACCGGAATACATGACAGCAATCTTCTGTGCGATATTTGCCACAACGCCGAGATCATGTGTGATCATGATGACGGATGTCTGATTTTTCTTCTGCAGATTCTTGATAATATCGAGAATCTGTCCCTGAATTGTCACATCGAGTGCGGTCGTTGGCTCGTCACAGATCAGAATTTTCGGATCACAGGCAAATGCAATCGCGATCATAACACGCTGACGCATACCGCCGGAAAATTCGTGCGGATACTGTCTGACACGTTTTTCCGGCTCCGGGATGCCGACCATGCGCAGCATCTCGACAGCCTCCTTTGCCGCTTCCTGTTTTGTCATGTTTTTGTGGCCCATCAGATTTTCCATAATCTGTTTTCCGACACGCATCGTCGGATTTAAGGAAGCCAGCGCATCCTGGAAAATGATTGCACACTCGCCGCCTTTGTAATGCTGCCACTGTTTTTTGTTGTATTTCAGAATATTCTCTCCATGATAGAGAATTTCACTGTTCTCTTTAATCTCACCCTGCGGGGCCTTGATGAGGCCCATGATGGATTTCGCCGTTACAGATTTTCCGCAGCCGGATTCGCCCACAATTGCGAGCGCCTGACCTTTCTCGAGAGAAAACTGTACACCGCGGACTGCCTTTACTTCACCGGCATAGGTGTGATAAGAGACTCTTAAGTTTTTTACTTCCAGAATCGGATTGTTTTGTTCGTTCATATCGTTATCTCCCACTTATTACTGGCGAAGTCTCGGATCCAGGGCATCGCGCAGGCCGTCTCCCAGAAGGTTGAATGCCATAACGATGATACAGAGCACGAGACATGGGAACAGAAGCTGTGACGGATAGAAATCCATGTTCTGCTGTCCCATCGAAATCAGGACACCAAGGCTGATCGATGGTGCCTTGAGGCCGATGCCGAGGAAGCTAAGACCTGCCTCCGTAAAAATAAACATCGGGATTGCCGTCGCCGTATCCAGAATCAGGATACCCAGCATATTCGGTACATAGTGTTTTAAGATGATGCGGAGCGGTTTTGCACCGAGCACCTCCGCCGCGTAAACGTATTCCGTCTCACGGAGCTGTTTGATCATACCGCGCACCTGACGTGCCGTGTTACACCATGCGGTGACACTAAGCGCGACCAGAAGTGCAAACAGGTTATTTCCAAGAATCATCATGATCAGAATCGTAAGAAGCAGAGACGGAATCGAGTTGATAACCTCGATGATCCGCATCAGAACCTCATCGACCCAGCCGCCGAAATGTGCCATCAGCGCGCCATATACCGTTCCGATGATGAGTTTGATTGCCGTTGCAACGATCGCGATGATCAGTGATGCCCGCGCGCCGACCCAGACTCTTGAGAAGAGGTCACGTCCCAGGTTGTCGGTTCCAAACCAGTATTTTGACGATACGCCCTGGTTTTTCTCGGCGATATTCATGGATACATAATCATATCCTTTGATATGCGGTCCGATGATGACCATGACAAGCAGAATGCCGAGCACAACAAGAGATCCCATTGCGATCGGATTTTTGCGGAGCCGTCTCCAGGCGTCCTGCCAGTAGGAAATGGTCGGGCGGTCAATCCGGTTCGCATCTTCCTCGGTGTATCCTATTACTTTAAATTTTTCCGGTGTTAATGCTGCCATAATATCCTCCTTATCTGCTCTTTCCTGTCAGACTGATTCTCGGGTCAACGACCACGTACAGCAGGTCCGTGATAAAGAGAACACCGATGTAAAGTGCTGCGATAATAACCGTCTCTCCCATGATAATAGAAAGATCCTGGTTATTGACCGCCGTCACATAATACTGTCCGATTCCCGGGATGGAAAAGATGCTCTCGATGAAGAAGGAGCCTGTGATACACATGGCAACCGACATCGGAAGCTGTGTGATAACCGGGATAAACGAGTTCCGAAGGATATGGCGGCGGATAATCTGTCCGCGGCTTAAGCCCTTCGATTCAGCAGTCAGCACGTAGTCCTGATTGATCACATCGAGCATCGAGGTTTTCAGCAGACGCGCATACGTTGCGATATAAGAAAAGCATCCTGTCAGGGTCGGAAGAATCGTGTATTCCCATCCTCCGAACCACAGATCCTTTCCCGCAGGCCAGCCGATCGTCGGCAGAACTTTCAGGTTGCCTGCGAAAATTTTCTGAAGCATCAGACCAAAGATCAGGTTCGGAATGGAAATCAAGAGGACCGACAGGGCGATCACCATATAGTCCCAGAAGCTTCCCCTCCTCATTGCCGCAAGAATTCCAAGCAGCAGACCGATCGTGATACCGACCAGCACCTGCTGGATACCAAGGCGGGCGGATACCGGAAGACGGTCATGAATCAGCTTCTGTACCGTCTGTCCCGCATAGACAACAGATTCTCCGAACTCTCCCTTGCAGATTCCCTTCATTGTGATCACATAGCGCTCCATCATCGGCTTGTCGAGGCCGTAGCGCTTATAGAGGTTTTCCTTTACGGTCGGCGAGAGCTTGCTCGCACGCTCCGTCAGCGGATCTCCCGGAACCGCTTCCAGAAGGAAAAACGTGGCCGTTGCAATCAGAAACAGTGTGATCAGCATTTCTGCAAAACGGCGCAGTAAATATTTTGGCATAAAAATCCTCTCCCTGTCCGGTCTTTTCCGACCGGAATTTTTATTATGATAGCGAAAGAAGAGCCTATTGTTTCATAAGCCCTTCTTCCCTCATTTCTTCTGTTTTGCTGCTTTTTTATTTCTGTACAGATGCTCTGTAAAGCTCCTGGCTTGCGCCGAAGGAGGATGTGTAGAAATCTTTTACCCAGTTCTGATAATAGTAATGTTTATCAGAGTAGTACAGCGGTGCAACACCACAATCCTGTGCAACCAGCAGATCTTCCAGCTTCTGGTAAATCTCAAGGCGTTTTGCGTTGTCGTTCTCTCCGGTCAGAGAGTCGATCAGGCTGTCGTACTCGCTGTTGCTATAGAGGCCGTAGGAATCATAAACGCCTGTCTTCATGACGTTCAGGAAATCCAGCGGATCGTTGTAATCGCTGAACCATCCGCCTACAAAGATATCGTAGTTCTTGTTATCGCGCTCGTTTGCAAACATCTGGTAATCGCCAACGGTGTTCAGCTCTACCTTTACGCCCAGATTCTGGGAAATGGACTGCTGCAGGTACTCTCGCTCGAGCTGATTCTCGGTAGCAGAACCCTGGGACAGCAGTGTAATGGTGATGTCTTCCGGTTTGTCGGTGATACCAAGCTCATCAAGGCCTTTCTGGAACAGTGCTTTTAACTTGTCTGCATCGCCTGCATACTGCTCATATTCCTTTTTCATGGTCTCCGACGCCTGCTTGCGGTAGGAAGTTCCGTCGAGCGTGATCGCCGGGGAAACGAAGCCGTAAGCTGCGGTGTATCTTCCGTAAACAGCTGATACCATCTCCTCACGGTTGATGGAGTAGGAAATTGCCTTGCGGATGTTTACGTTTTTCATCAGACCGGATTTTCCGCCCCCAGACTGCTCGTAGCACAGAACCATAGTTCCCGGGTACTCGGTGGTCATGGTCTGCATATTGCCTGCTTCTACTTCTTTGTCATATTTTGCAATGTAATCGCCTGCTGCATCGAAAACGTCCAGCTGTCCGTTATCGAACATGGTTGCTGCTGTTGCGTTCTCTGCTACACAGTACCAGTTTACCTGATTCAGTTTTACGTTGTCCTTATCCCAGTACTGGTCATTTTTCACCCATGTCATGGAGTTATCTTCTACCAGGTTGGTCATGGCAAACGGTCCGTTGTAGACACATTTTGTCCAGTCTTTTCCCCACTGGTCTCCGGCTGCCTCTGCGACATCCTGACGGGTCGGGTAAAGCGGAGTTGCTACCAGCTTGGACTGGAAGGTCGGATCCGCTACCTTTAAGGTAACCTCGAAGGTGTAATCGTCCACTGCCTTGATTCCGATCTCATCGGCAGAGCCCTGTCCGTTATAATACTCCTCTGCTCCTACTACGTTGAACAGGAAGAAAGAATAGGAATAGCCGTATTCCGGATTTAACAAACGTTTCCAGCCGTACTCATAATCTGCTGCGGTAACCGGCTGTCCGTCGGACCATTTGGCATCCTTTCTCAGATGGAAAGTGTAAACCAGTCCGTCATCGGATACGTCCATGGATTCTGCACCGGCATACTCGAAACGGTCTCCGTTTTCATCTGCTACGTCACGCATCAGTCCTTCGTAGCACTCTCCCATCATCCAGCGCCATCCCATATCCTGCACATCGAAATTGTTTCCAAAGGCTACTGCACGAAGATTGATCTGTCCGTCCACTTCGCCTGCAGTCTCCGGTGCTGCTGAATCCGTTGCTGCTGAATCTGCTGCTCCAGTACTGGTTGATGCCGCCGTGGCATTGTCAGCAGTTGCTACCTGTGTCTCTCCGCTGCTTCCGCATCCGGCCAGAAGACCGGCTGCCATGCATCCGGCCAGAAGCAGAGAAACGACTTTGTTTCTTTTTCTCATTGATGTTCCTCCTTTTTTCCGCAGACCTTCCCCGGCAGATCCGGCTGTGTCTGCACACGGGCTATTGTATTTCATATAATTATCCTGAAATTTTTCTCTTATTTGGACAATAACACAAAATAATACCTTGTTTTCTCACTTTTTTCATGCGATTTTAGCCCAACTTTTATCAGAATATCGGGAAATATCTGTTTTGTCAATCCTTTTCCCGTAAATTTTGCGTTTTCTGTTTTTTGTGTCACGGTTACGCAAAAAAGAAAGAGACCTCCGTTACACACAGCAGTCTCTTTTCCTTTTTCCCTTGCTTTTCTCTTTTATTCCGCTTTTGCATCCATTTGCCGCAGGCTGTGGATCAGCTCCTCACAGATCTCCAGTTCGCTCTTTCCGTCCGTCTCGATGATAATGTCGGCTGCGGCCTCATATTTCTCACGGCGCTTGCTCATCAGATCTGCGATAAACGGAACGGTTTTGTTGTTCTCAATCAGCGGTCTGTCGTGGCTGTCTTTGACACGGTCTAAAATCGTCTCCGGCTTTGCAGTCAGAAGAACAACGCGGCCGTTCTTTTTCATCTCTACAACGTTGCACTCACGCATCGGAGTTCCGCCGCCGCACGAAATGACAACGTTTGTTCTCGACTGCATTTCGATCAGAAGATTCGTCTCGCAGTCACGGAAATACTGTTCGCCGTAGGTCTCGAAAATATCGGAGATGCTCATACCGGCACGCTCTGCAATGATCTGATCCATCTCGATGATATCCATGGCAAACACGGTTTTGAGATAATCGGAAATGGTACTCTTTCCGGCTCCCATAAAACCGATCAGTACAATATTATAATTGAACAGCTTTCTTGCCTGAATCTTTTTACTGTTTCTTGTGATGCTCTCGAAAACATCCGCCACTTCGTTTTTATGGCGTTTTTCCTGCATCCGGCGTTCCAGCCATTCCTTCTGTTTTGCTTCCTGCTCCGGCTGGAGAATCGGCACGTTATTTGCTTCTTTATATACCATAATGTCCTCGACAATACGGTTTCTCATAAGCAGCGCATCCAAAATAATCTCATCGCACTGTCCGAGGCTCTCTCGTAATACTTCCAACTGATTCATGATATTTATCCTTTCCAGACTTGTGTGTACTTGTTCGCACAGCCCTCTTCCGGTATTTTTGTCGTATTTTTTGACATTTTCTGTTATTATAGCAGTTGTCCTCCGGAATCACAACAAAAATTTGCACAAAAGTGCGAAAAGCCCATGGAATCTTTTCAGAAATCCATGGGTTTTGGTATATTTTTATTTAAGATCGTCTTTCGAATCCGCATGATACCTGTTCTCCCAGGCATCTTCTGTGGATAACTTCTCATCAGAGTTCAGAAAACTCAGCTCTGCCCCCCCCGATTTCAGATTCTTTTTCAGCTTTTCAATCTGAATCGAAGTCTGTTTTTCTTCGGATATGGTGTTCAGCTCCTCGCAGATGGCATCTTTGATATCGAGCAGACACTCGAGCATCAGCGGGCTGAAGGCACCGCACTCGCCGTTCAGGATCATCTCGATGGCTTTCTCGTGCGTGTATGCCGATTTGTAGACACGCTCGCTTGTCAGCGCATCGTAAACATCGGCAATCGATACAACCTGGGCTGCAATCGGGATCTCCTCACCTTTTAAGCCGTCCGGGTAACCCTTTCCGTCGTACCGCTCATGATGCCAGCGACAGATCTGGTACGCAATCTGTACCAGCTTCTCGTCCTGATACAGTTCCAGGCTCTTCAGCATGGACGCTCCGATCAGGGTATGTTTCTTCATCTCCTCGAACTCTTCTTTCGTCAGCCTTCCCGGCTTATTTAAAATGTTCTCGTCAATGCCCATCTTTCCGATATCGTGCAGCGCGGATGCCGTTGTGATCATCAGCTGATCGGACCAGCTTAAGTGGTAGCGGTCTGTCTTCTGTACCAGACGCTCGAGGAGCATACTGGTCAGAACGTTGATGTGGTGGACATGAAGTCCGCTCTCGCCATTCCGGAATTCCATGATATGGCTCAGGATACTGATCATCATCTGATTGTTTTTCTCTTTTTCATAAATCTGCTCGGTGACGAGCGTCACGAGACGGCGCTGTTTTGCATATAATTTGATCGTATTGAAGACACGCTGGTAAACAACTTTTGCATCAAACGGACGACTGATATAATCGGATACGCCCTGCTCATACGCACGGCGCACAAATGTGGTGGAATCCTCGCTCGATATCATGATGACCGGAACCTCTTCGATCCAGTGGTTGCGGTTCATGTAGTCAAGCACTCCGAAACCGTCCATGCCCGGCATGACGATATCCAGAAGGATCAGCGCAAGGCCTGTTCCGTATTCTTCCAGCAGACGCAGGCACTCTTCACCGGTGGAAGCCTCGATGATATCGTATTCATCCTGCAGAATCTCCGAGAGGATGATACGGTTCATCTCGGAATCATCCACGATCAGGATGCGCTGTTTTTCTCTGCGGTTTTCCTGACGGACAACATCGTCCTGACAACCCAGGATCTGGTCTTTCTCGGTGACAACCATGTTTTTCCGTTGTTTTGCAAGATACATCAGCTGGTCGGCACGCATCGCAGCTTCGCCGATCGTCTCATCTCTTGTCAGAACACCTCCTACGCTGACGGAAAGACGCATCTTCGAGTAGCCCGGCACCTGTGCCTCATGGATCTGTGACTGAATCTGTTTTAATTTCTGTACAAAGTTTTCCTCATCCATCTCCGGCAGAACCAGCAGAAATTCGTCTCCTCCTAAGCGGATCAGACGGTCGGTACGTCGGGTGCAGCGGTTGACGGTCTTTACAATGGTGTCAAGCGCCATATCTCCGGCATTGTGGCCGTATGTATCGTTGTATAATTTGAAATCATCGAGATCGATCATGGCTACGCCGCAGCAAAAGCTGGCGTCCCGGATCTGGTCTTCGAAGTAGCGGCGGTTGAATACTCCGGTCAGCGCGTCACGATACAGCTCTTCGCTGTAGCTGTTCAGCTTGCTTACCAGATTCTGGCGTCCTTCGGAGTCCATCAGTGTTTCATCGTCGAGACGGTTGATCATCTCGATCACGCATGGTTCTCCTTCGATCTCCACGTATCTTGCAATGACCTGATACACATTCGACGCAATGCATTCCAGTTTTGATTTCTGCGATTTCTCCCGCAGGGCTTTTTCGGAAATACAGTTAAGGCACGGCATCGCTTTGTTCCATACTGCGTAGCATTCACACAGCTTGCCATTCTCTTCATCGATAATAAAATCTCCGATCTCATCCGGACGGAGAACCCGCACATACATGAAAATATTCTTCAGATGTTCCACCAGACGTTCTGCCTGTTTCTGTGTCATCTGAGCATCCTTAGAAGGCTCTTTCTTATTTATTTTTTCACATTCCGGCAATTCGGTCTGATTCATCTGTTTCCCTCTCTTCTCCCCGGTACACACAAAACTTCATTACCCCTTTGTGTGCTTCCGCGTTTTGCTACATTTTCCCATTTTAATTACAGTTATACATAATAGTGTAACGATTGTTTCCCGTTTCGTCAAGAAAAAAGTGTACAAAAACCGTCCTGTAATGGAAATTTATTCAAAAAAACCGACCGGTTTTACGCGGTCGGTTTTTTCTTCTTATCATAGAAGACACGGCTGTATAACTGCGGATAGATGTTGCTGCAGGAGAGCGCCGGTCCTTCAATATAGCGGTAATGATCGAAATCGTAAACACCGTAATCCGGCTCGGAGTTATCCAGCCAGAAAGCATTGATGCCGTAATCGTAGTAGTTCTTCTTGCATACGTCCCAGACATATTTTCTTGTCTCCGGATTGAACACGTCGATCTCAACGCAGTCACCCTGGAAATCGTATGTCTGCTTTTTCGCGCAGACCGTCCCTGTATGTTTTTCATTTTGTTAGATTTTTTTGTCTGTTTCTTGAAGTTTTTATCCGATTTCTAACACTATTTTGATCTTTTTACCAAATTTGCGGAATGGGCTTTATTTTTAACTGCACAAATTCCATTTCTTATGATAGAATATTTACGAAAAAATAAAGTATCTGATTCACTATACTTTGATTCACAATAAAATGAGGGAGTAATCCATGATTCAAACGAAAGATTCGAACTTAACCTTCCGCCCGCTGACCATCGACGACGCAGAGCAGTACAATGCACTTCTGCGCTACGCCTTTCAGGTTACAGAGCAGGAGCTTTCCGAAAGCGGATGGAAAGACGATGAAATCAAGCAGTCCAAATTCCCGGTTCTCGTCCGTGCCGATGTGCTCGGCTGTTTCTGCGAGGAGGATCTGGTATCACAGTTCGCGGTTTATCCGCTGGACATGAATATCTACGGTGTCCGCTATCCCGTCGGTTTTGTCACCAGCGTCTGCACCTACCCGGAATACACCGGCCAGGGCATCATGAAAAAGCTGATGATCCGGAGTCTCACGCGCATGCGGGAAAACCACCGTTCCTTTGCGCTTCTCTATCCCTACTCTATTCCGCTCTACCGGAATCTCGGATGGGAAATCATTTCCAATAAGATGACGTACACCATCAAGGACACGCAGGTGCCGCGGAAACTCAAAGCCCCTGGCTATGTGCGCCGCGTGGCATGGGATGACAAGGATTTCAAGGAACTACATACCAAATTTGCTTCGAAGACGCACGGCTGCCTCTACCGCAACAATCTGGCGTGGGAAGAATATTTCCGCTGGGATGAGGATGATACCGTCGTTGCGATCTACTATTCCGCTGATGATGTGCCGTACGGCTACATGGTCTATCTGATCAGCTCCGATATCATGCATATCAAAGAGATGATCTATCTGAACCGCGAAGCGCAGCTGGGACTCTGGGAGTATATTCATGCGCACGATTCCATGATCGATGAGGTCAAAGGAAATAACTACTACAGTGAACCCATTGCGTTCGAGCTTGAGGACAGCGATATCAAAGAAACGATTCGCCCGTACTCGATGGGGCGTATCATCGATGTCGTGCAGTTTATGGAACATTACGCCTGCGACCCGGACGAGCCGGATGTGTGTATCCGTTTTGAGATCGAGGATGAGCTGCTTCCGTGGAACAATGACAGCTTCACATTCTTCTTTGAAAAAGGACACTGTGTGCCGACCGACCGCGAGCCGGACCATGTGATGAAAATGACGATCGCATCGCTCACGACACTGCTGCTCGGCTACAAGACGGCTTCCAAGCTGTATGAGATGGCGCGCATCGAAACGACGCCGCAGACTGTGGAATGCCTGGATGACCTGCTCTTCCACCATATTCCATATGTTTCGGACTATATTTAATTTATTTTACGCATTGCAAAAGAGGGACTCCCGTGAAAGGAATCCCTCTTTTTCTATGTAACATTTTTTAGTTTTCTTCCAGTTTGATTTTCTCCTGCAGCACAACGCAGCCTGCCATATCGCCGATGACGTTGACGCATGTGGCACCCATGTCACACAGTGTGTTGATGCTGATGTAAACGCCCATGACGCCGGCCGGAAGACCTGCCATCGTGGCGAGTGCTGCGAATGATGCGATCGCGCCGCCCGGGATACCCGGTGTTCCGACAGAAAGCAGGACGTTGGCAAGCAGAATGATCACCATCATCGAAATGCTGACGTTGATGCCGCAGGCATTTGCGAAGAACATGATCATAAACGACATCAGGATCGATACCGCATCCATGTTGACGGTGGCACCGAGCGGGATTGCGATACTGCTGATCTGGTTCGAAACGCCGAGTTCTTTCTCGACACAGCGCTTGCTGATTGGGATCGTCGCGGAACTGGAACATGTTCCGAATGCATTCAGGGCTGCCGGCATGATCGCCTTAAAGAACTTGACCGGACTCGTCTTTCCGATGAGTTTTACAGCGCCGCCGTAGACGACGATCGCAAATCCATAGAATGCCACATACAGAATGATGAGCTGGGTTGCCAAGGAAACGATGGTTTTGGTTCCGTTTGCCTCGACAACCGGCACGATCGTACAGAAGACACCGATCGGGGTGAAGTACATAACGGTGCTGATGACTTTTAAACAGACCTCATTCAGGGAGTCGATCACGTTTAAGAGCGGCTGTCCCTTCTCTCCGACCGCAATCAGCGTAAAGCCGACAACGACAGCGAACACGAGTACCTGGAGCATGTTGCCCTCCGCAAACGCCTTCACCGGGTTGGACGGGATCAGGTTTTTGATCGTGTCGAGGATGCTGGTCATCTCGGTCGCCTGGATATCGGAAGTTGCCATCTCAAAATGGACTCCCTTTCCGAGGCGGATCAGTCTTGGAATGATAATGCCGACTGCACTTGCAATCGCAGTGGTGCACAGGAAGAAAATCATCGAGTAGCCGGTGATCTTACCTGTCGTTTTTGCATTTCCGATGCTGCAGATACCCATGACAATTGAGCAGAATACCATCGGGAAAATCATCATATTCAAGGCGTTCATGTAGATGCCGCCGATGACGCCGGTTACGGTCAGAATCGGCGTAAAGCGGTCCGCCAGAAGAAGTCCGGTTAAGATACCGAGAATCAGTCCGGTAAAGATCGCACCTGTAATATGCTTCTGATACCATGCATAAAACTTTTTCATATGTTCTCTCTTCTCTCCTTTTTCACAGAGTAAGAGGCAGGTGTCCCTGTATCTTCTACCTGCCTCTTCGCATACAGCCATCTTATCACACAACCGCGGATAATTCCACTTAAAAATGGATTTATCCGCGGTTTTTCTGGCTTTTGGTCTTTTTTTTCTTTTTTATACGGCTGCTGCCCGGCTGTGGACTTTCTTCCGCACAATCAGATAGCAGATCACCTGCATGATAATCGTGATGATCCACGATCCCGGATACGAAATGAACAGCACATACAGCGAGCGGTGCTGCGGGAAAATGCCGAAGATCCACACGATTCGCGTTCCGACCGTTCCGATGACGGACAGAATCATCGGCACCGCCGAGCATCCCATACCGCGCAGGGCTCCCGGGAAGAGGTCCATGATGCCGCAGAGGAAATACGGAACCGTCGTGATCGACAGAATTTCCATACCGCAGCGGATAACCTCCGGGTCCCCGGTGTAAATCTGCAGGATTTCCGTACCGAACAGATACGCGCCGCCACCCATCACCAGTGCCATGCCGCTGGAGAGAATCAGGCAGTCGATCAGCACCTTATCCATTCGTTTGTATTTTCCGACACCGTAGTTCTGGCTTGTGAAGCTCATGCACGCCTGGGTGACGGAGTTGACTGAGGTGTATAAAAATCCCAGCACATTGTTGGCCGCCGTGTAGCCTGCCATTGCAATCGAACCGAAGGAATTGACGGATGACTGCAGCAGCACGTTCGAGAAGTTGATGACGGTACTCTGAATACCCGCCGGGATGCCGACCTGGAAAATCGGGATGATGTAATCCTTTTTCAGGCACAGCTTCGAAAACCGGAGCTGATAACTTCCCTCGCTCTTATAGAGGCACCGCAGAACCAGCACGCAGGAGATCGCCTGCGAAACCACCGTTGCAATCGCCACACCTGCCACGTCGAGACTGAACACGATCACGAGGAACATATTCAGACCAGCGTTGATCACACCCGATACAATCAGGAAATACAGCGGCCGCTTCGTGTCGCCGACGGCACGCAGAATCGCCGCACCGTAGTTGTACAGCATGAAAAACGGCATTCCCATAAAGTAAATTCTCATATACAATGCCGACTGATCAATGACATCCGCCGGTGTATCCATCAGCTCCAGCGCGCCTTTTGCAAAAAATACGCCCACAAACGCCATCACAACGCCGCTGATCAGCGCCAGCATGATCGATGTATGTACCGTTTCCGACATCTCCCGGTCGCGCCCCGCTGCATAATACCGCGCCGCAAGCACATTCGCACCGAGCGAGATTCCCATAAACAGGTTGATGAACACGTTGATGAGTGCCGTTGTCGATCCGACAGCCGCAAGCGCCTGGCTTCCGCTGAACCGTCCGACGACGATGATATCCACCGCGTTGAACATCAGCTGCAGAATGCCGGACACCATCAGCGGCAGCGAAAAGGAAATCAGCTTGTCCATAATCGTGCCGTTGCACATGTCGATTTCATATTTGTTCTTTTTCAAAAATACTCCTCCTTCTTTTGTAGCAGATATGCAGTCTTACACCGCAGACATATACAGAAATGATACCACTTTTTTCCGGTTCTGCACAGAGACTTTCCATAATTTATTGACTTCTGTAAAGTCCACAGGTAAAATAAATACAATTACAGTTTTTCTGTATATAAATCAAGGACAGGAGAGAACCTATGAAAAAAATATGGATTACAGGTGCCGAAGGCCACATCGGTACTGCCCTTCTGGAACTGCTGGAGGGTGTGGAATATCAGCTTCTTCCAACGGATATTCACGAGGTTGATATTACCAAAATCGATGAAGTCACACAGTTCGTTTATGTCAACCGTCCCGACGTTATCATCAACTGCGCCGGTATGACCGACGTTGCCGAGTGTGAAAAAAACATCGACGAAGCCTATCGTGTCAATGCCATCGGTGTGCGCAACGTAGCGCTTGCCGCCAATGATATCGACGCAAAGGTTATTCAGATCTCAACGGATGACGTCTTCGACAAGGAATCCCGCATCCCGTACAACGAGTTTGATACCGTACATCCGCGTACGATCTACGGAAAATCAAAAGAGGCCGGAGAGAAAATCCTGACACAGCTTTTGAACCGCTTTGTCATCATCCGAAGCTCCTGGATTTACGGGATCGGCCGCGATTTTGTGGACGAAGTACTCCGTAATGCGGCAAAGGGCGGCACGATGGAGGTTCCAAACAACCAGTATGCGGCTCCGACCAGTGCTTTTGAGCTTGCGCGCGTGATCTGCCACTTTATCGACAACGAGGAGTATGGTCTGTACCACGTTGTCTGCCCCGGAAGCTGCAGCCGCTATGAGTTTGCAAGAACCATCCTCGAGTATACCGGAAAAACCGGTGACCTTGATCTCTACCCGGTTGTCGCACGCGATGATGTCCGCCCGACCTATTCTGTTCTGGACAACATGATGCTCCGCCTGACCGGTATTCCTGAGCCGCCCGACTGGAAAACGGCACTGAAAGAATATCTCGAAGAAACCGGAGGAATCGAATAATGGTCCGAAACAGAAAAGAAACAACGGAAAAGTCAAAAAAGAAGCCCGGGCTTTCCACCCAGATTTTTATTGCCCTGCTGGCCGGTGCGCTGCTCGGCGTGGTGATTCACTATTGGATCCCGTCCAGCTATATCAAGGACACCGTCATCGTAGAAGGTGTGCTGTATGTCATCGGACAGGGCTTTATCCGCCTGATGCAGATGCTTGTCGTACCGCTTGTCTTCTGCTCCCTCGTCTGCGGAAGTATGTCCATCGGAGACAGCAAAACCCTCGGAAAGGTCGGCGTAAAAACGATCGGCTTTTACCTTGTTACCACAGCACTTGCCGTCTGCATCGCACTTGGAACCGCCTTGCTCATTCACCCGGGGCTCGGACTTAACATGAGTGCGGTTCAGAAAGCCGACCTGTCCTCGACAGCAGCAGATTCCAGCGTCAGCCTGGTGGATACACTGCTCAACATCATCCCGAAGAACCCGATTGGTTCCATGGCAAACGGCGATATGCTTCCCATCATCGTATTCGCCCTGTTTGTCGGCGTAATGCTGGCAAAGCTCGGAAACCGCGCTTCGGTCGTTTCCAACTTTATCAGCCAGTTTAACGATGTCATGATGGAAATGACCATGACGGTCATGAAGGTGGCTCCGGTCGGCGTTTTCTGTCTGATTGCACGTACCTTTGCAACGGTCGGCTTTTCTGCGTTCGCACCGATGCTGAAATACATGGGAAATGTAACACTGGCGCTGGCACTGCAGTGCTTCGTCATTTATCAGGTTCTTCTGTTCGTATTCACACGGCTGAATCCGATTAAATTCGTGAAAAAATTCCTTCCGGTTATGGGATTTGCATTTTCCACCGCAACCTCCAACGCGACAATCCCGATGTCGATTGATACACTGAACAAAAAGATGGGTGTCTCGAAGCAGATTTCTTCGTTCACCATTCCGCTCGGCGCAACCATCAACATGGATGGTACCTCCATTATGCAGGGTGTCGCTGTCATCTTCATCGCAGAGGCGTACGGTATTCATCTGACCCCGGCAAACCTCGCAACGGTTGTTGTTACCGCAACACTGGCTTCCATCGGTACCGCCGGTATCCCAAGTGTCGGCCTTGTTACCCTGGCTATGGTACTGAATTCCGTCGGACTGCCAACGGAGGGTATCGCTCTTATCATGGGTATCGACCGTATTCTCGATATGCTGCGTACCGCCGTCAACATCACAGGCGATGCTGTCTGCACAACGATTGTCAGCCATCAGGAAAAGGCGCTCAACCGCGAAGTATTCAATCGCGATTAACTGCAATAAACTGCTTGCGAAAAGCCTTTTTCAGACACGCTCTAAGGCTAAGAAAACGCGTTCCCGTTTTCGGAAACCCCTGTGGTTTCCGGCGGGAACGCGTTTTTCTTATCTTATTTTTCTGTTACAGTTCAAATGCCTGGCGGATGCTGTCGTAATGCAGGAATTTACCTTCTGCGGCGTACCCTTTGATTTCGTCCAATGTAGCAAAACGGTAGCCGTCTGTTTCTTCCTCCTGAAGATGAAGATCTTCGTCTTTGATATCCATCACGAAGCGATAAACATCGACAAAGTAATTGTCTCCCTCATCCGGGTTGATGCGCCGGTAGGTAAAGAGATAACCGCCGTCAGCCTTGCTCACATCGAGTCCGGTTTCCTCTCTGACCTCACGGCGCACGGCCTCCCAGGAGCTCTCTCCTGCCTGTGCCGCGCCGCCGGAAACCTCCCACCAGCCCGGTGCCCAGGCTTTCGTCATGACACGTTTTGTGATAAGAAAGGTCCCATCCGGTCTTGCGATTACGCCGAGTACGGTCAGGTGAAACTCGCCCGGCTTCATATGCCAGTCATTCCGTCTCATCGTACGGCCGGTCGGCTGTTTATTTTCATCATAGATATCCCAGAGTTCCATATCGTGTTTTCTCCTGTCGAACTTCTTCCGAGCCCCATCGCGATTTTTCTTCCCTGTCGCATGGTTCTGAATCATTACAGATACTGTTTAATCTCTTCCATTACATTTTCCAGCGGAATTTGTGTTTTCAGAGTCTTATCGCGGGATGCAACCTCGACAACGCCCTGTTTCATGTTTTTCGGGCTTACGATGATACGCAGCGGAATGCCGAGCAGGTCGGCATCGGCAAACATTACGCCGGCTCTGACGCTTCTGTCGTCGTAGATCACTTCGATGCCTGCGTTCTGCAGATCCTCGTACAACTTGTCCGCATATGCTCTGACTTCCTCGTCATCGACGCGGACTGCACAGAGGTGTACCTGCCACGGAGCGATAGCTTTCGGCCAGATCGGGCCGTACTCATCGTGATGTGCCTCGCAGACCGATGCTGCCAGACGGCCGACACCGATACCGTAGCATCCCATGATCGGGGTCTTGCTCTCGCCATTTGCATCGACATAGGTCATATTCATGGATTTTGTATATTTGGTTCCAAGCTGGAAGATATTTCCGACCTCGATACCTCTGGAGATCTTCACGGTCTTTTTGCCGCATTTCGGGCAGATGCCGCCCTCCTGGATTTTTGCAAAATCGTGATACTCGGCATTCGGAACGTCGCGCTCCATGTCGAGTCCTTTGTAATGATGCTCTGCCTCGTTGGCTCCGCAGGAAAGGTTGTTTCTTCCCTCGAGGGATTTATCATAGAGAACAACGGCATCTCCGTTCACCTTCAGGTTCACCGGTCCGATATAGCCTGCGTTCAGTCCGCATTCTTCGGTGATCACGGCTGCGTGAACCTGCTCGCCGAGGAAGTTGACCAGCTTCGTCTCGTTGACTTCGAGATCGCCGCGGATGAAAAGGACAACGTATTTATCATCGACATTCTGCTGATAAACAACGGCTTTGCAGGAGTTCTTTGTCTCGTCTCCGAAGAAATTGCAGACGTCTTCAATGGTGTGGACGTTCGGTGTATAAACCTTTTCGAGTGCAGCGGATTCTGCGTCTCTTGCGATGTCGGAAATATTCTCAGCTGCCTCCATGTTGGCTCTGTAATCGCAGGAATCACACAGAACGATGGAATCCTCTCCGACCGGAGTCAGAAGCATGAACTCATGGGAGATGTTGCCGCCCATCATACCGGAATCGGATTTGACAGATACCACCTCCGGCACGCCGACACGCTCGAAGATACGCTCGTATGCTGCGTGGCATTTCTCGTAATACTGCTCCAGATCTTCCTGGCTGGTATGGAAGGAGTAAGCATCCTTCATCGTAAACTCACGCACACGGATCAGGCCGGCTCTCGGACGGGCCTCATCACGGAATTTTGTCTGGATCTGATAGATCATAAACGGATATTTGGTGTAGCTCTGTGCATACTCGCGAACGAGATGTACGGCTGCCTCCTCGTGGGTCATGCCGAGTACCATTTTGGCATTGTTGCGATCGGTGAAACGCAGCAGCTCATCGCCGATGCTATCGTAACGGCCGGACTCATCCCACAGAGAAGCCGGCATGACAACCGGGAACTGCACTTCCTGGCCGTCGATTTTGTCCATCTCCTCGCGCAGGATCTGCTCGATTTTGCGCACAATGCGGCGCAGCGGCAGATAGGAAGAATAGATTCCGTTTGCCATATATTTGATGTATCCGCCTTTTACCATAATAGCATGGCTGTCGATGACACAGTCAGCAGGTCTTTCTTTGAAGCGCTCTCCTACTAATTTTTCAAGTTTCATTTTCTGATTTCCTCCTTGTTTTTTTGGTTTTCAACATCTGAAATCTTCCAGACGCGAGAACATTCCAGCCTGTCCGATTTTAAGCTTTTAGTCAACATTTTACGCATCTAACTCATCACTGAAGTAACGAGTTAGATGCTTCGTTTTCAAACAGAAAAAAGCCCTAAACCGCAAGCTGCAGTTTAGGGCGAATTTTTTTATCCGCGGTACCACCTAAATTCAGGAAAACTCCTGCACTCTGACACAAAGCATTTGTACCCCACGATTTTTGTATTTTGTAATACGTGTGATCTCTGCTCTCTGTACCTTCTCTGTAACGGGAGATCCCGGTGCAGCCTACGAAATAAATTTTCCCTGATGGATTTTCTTCTCTTCGGTGCACAGCTCCAAGACCGGTTCACGATAGATTCTGCAAAAAGCTTTCACCTGCCGCTTTCTCTCTGAATGCGCTCTGTCGCTACTGTTTCTTTTCTTCGCTTTTTCACTGCACTGATTGTAGCAGAAACCGGAAAAGAATGCAAGCCCGTTCCTTCTGCTTTTTCTGCATAAACGCCCGCCCAGGTTACAGGCCTTCCCGATACATTCTGCTGATTGCCGCCTGGGCTTCCTCAGACTGTTTTTTCTCAACCCATGCTTTGCGGTCACTCAAAATAGCCAGCATCTCATCGACAACGTCCTCGGCGCGCGGGCTTGTGACGCGGTAGAGATAGCCGAGCATCCGCGTGGCGGTAAAGTCCGTGTTCATCTGGCGGTATGCAATTTCCCGGCAGAAGTCGTCCGGGTAACCGTTGTGTTTTAACGCACGGTACAATTCGTCATTTCTCGTTTCTGGCATTGCCTGTCTCCCTTTTTCCTTTAAACATTTACGTTTCCGCTGTTCAGGCCTTCCGTCTTTTCCTCAAGTGGCAGCCAGTCCAGTGCCTTTTTGATCCACTCATCCCAGAAATCCCATTCATGGCCACCCTTACTCTCATAGTAGACAATGTCCATGCCGCTCTCTTCCATCCGTTTATGGTAGAGACGGTTTACTTCCAGAAGTCCGTCCTCTGTTCCGCACGCCTGGAATACGGTCGGCACATTGACAGACGGATCTTTTTTCCGTGCTTCCTTTAACTGTTCGATAAGAACAGCCGGGTTTTTGTCACTCTTTGCTGCTTCGACCAGATTTCCGAAATAACCTTCTTCATGTGCAAAGCTGTCCGCTCTGCTCTCTTCCGGATTTTCCAGCACATGAAGTGCACCGGACAGGCAGATCACAGCCCCGAAGGTATCGTGATATTTCAGGCCATTTCTGAGTGCGCCAAAACCACCCATGGAAAGGCCTCCGATAAAGGTGTCTTCTCTTTTTCTGGACAGCGGAAACATTTTTCTTGTAATCTCAACCAGTTCTTCTCCGATAAACTGTCCGTGCATGGCACCGATGGACGGCTGATCCACATAAAACGCATTCTCGCCGGCCGGCATGACAACGGCAAGGTTTTTCTCCTCTGCCCATCTTTGGATTCTGGTTCCATGAACCCAGTCTGTCTCATTTCCAAAAATGCCATGCAGCAAATACAGCGTTTTAAACGGTTTTTCCTCGCGCTCCGGCTGCCCAAAGGTAAATTTGTCGACCGGCAGAATAACCTGCAGCGGTACGGTGCGCATTAAAGTTTTTGACATGAAGCTTACCTGAATAAATGCCATAATAAAAATCCCCCTGTGGATATATATTTTTCTTTATTTTACGCCTTATTTCTGCGTTTCGTCAACGTGGAGTTTTGCGTTCCTCCGGTTCCGGCTTGCACCCCGAAGCAATTCACGATATAATCATGTTTATAGCAATCCCAGAAAATAATGCAAAAAATTCAGCACTGCAGAACTGCCTTTTTTGCGTTATTTTCTGGTCTTACTATAGTTTGAATTTTTTCTGTGACAAGATAAGGAGATTTTCTATTATGATAAAGTTGATTGCAACCGATGTCGATGGAACGCTCGTCAAAGACGGCACACTTCTGATCGACCCGGAATATATGACTGTTGTTTCCAGGCTTGTCGACCAGGGCATCCATTTTGTTGTCTGTTCCGGCCGCCAGTTTTCCAGTGAACAGAAGCTTTTCGCTCCGATCAAGGACCGCCTGCTCTACATCTCCGATGGCGGAACTGTCGTGCGCACACCGGAAAAGATTCTGAAAACATATCCGATGGAAACGGCACTCTGGAAATCCATGTGCCGCATGGTACACGACGAACTTCCGTCCTGCGACTGCTTTGCCGCCACCCCGGACTACTGCCTCGCCGAAGATGCCGGAAGCCGCATGTTTCACTGGCTCCGCGACTCCTACGGCTTCGATGTCCGCGAAGTACCGGATCTGTCGAAGGTAGAAAACGAGGACATTATCAAATTCACGATCTACCATCCAACCTCCTGTGAAGAGCTTTGCTCCCCAAATTTCATCCCGGCGTGGAAGCATCAGGCAAAACTCGCTGTCGCCGGTAAGGAATGGTTGGACTGCAACGCCCGCGGCGTCAGCAAATGGACCGGTCTCTCATTTCTGATGAACTACTTCGGCCTTACCTCAGACGAAGTCTGCTGCTTCGGCGACAACCTGAATGACATCGAGATGCTTCAGAACGCCGGCGAAAGCTACGCCGTCTCCAACGCCCGAGCGGAAGTCATTGCCTCGGCAAAACACACCTGCCCGCCGTACTGGGAGAACGGGGTGCTGCAGGTTCTGAAAACGTTTTTGAAGGAAACGACAAACCCGTTTTGATTCAAAAAATCCAGGCATCCTATACGGATGCCTGGATTTTTAATTCTCTGTTTCTTTACAGTACCCCATGCGGCGCAATGCCGATCGCAAATTCGACTGCAATCGCTACCAGGACTACCAGCAGCGAAATGATGAATCCGTGCAGCATCGGCTTTGCGCCGGAGCGGCAGAGGGATTTGAAATCGGTGTTCAGGCCGATGGCCGCAAGGGCGGCTACCATCAGGAATTTGCTGATGGTTTTTAATGCGGCTGCTGTGCCTGCCGGGATAAGACCTAAGGAGGTCAGTGCAGACATGGCGAGAAATCCTAAGATAAACCATGGAAAAATGGATTTGATGCTTACCTTTACAGCGGTGCCTTCTGCTGCCTGTGCTTTTCGCTTCAGATGTACGTTAATGGCGGCAAATGCCAGAACAGCCGGAATGATGGCGAGGGTCCGTGTCAGTTTTACCATGGTTGCGAAATCACCGGCAGCCTCGCTGAATGCGTAACCGGTGGCAACGACGCTTGAGGTATCGTTGACCGCAGTTCCGGCCCAGAGGCCAAACGCGGCATCTGAAAGGCCCATCCAGTGACCGAGGATCGGGAATACGACAATCATGACCGTATCAAATAAAAACGTTGCGGAGAGCCCATAGGCAATGTCCATATCGGTCGCCTCGATGACCGGCGCGATTGCCGCGATCGCAGAACCGCCGCAGATACCCGTGCCAGCGTTGATGAGGCTGCTCGTCTTCCAGTTCAGTCCAAGTGCTTTTCCAATCAGTGCGCCGAGGCCAAAGCACGTTGCCAGGGTAAATACCATAACCGTCAGGGAAAATCTTCCGACCGTCAGCACCGTGCGGATATTCAGGCTCGCCCCGAGCAGAATAATAGCAAATTTCAGGATCTTCTTCGATGTAAATTTAATTCCCGGCGCTGTCACACTGTTCGGCTTGTAAAAGGCATTCACAATCATACCGATAAACATGGCGATGACCGACGCCCCGATAAAGTGCAGTCCGGCGCTCTCCTCCAGGCTTTCCAGGAATTTCGCCGCAGCGGCAATCACCAGTGCAATCGCCGCTCCGGGAATCAGTTTTTTTACGTTTTTCACAATACGTTTCCTCCAGCTTTCTTTTTCCTTTTTCCTTTTTTCTCTCTTTGCCCGTTTATTTTAATATGCTTCCATGATAAAATAAACGCATAACTAAGAATGCATTCATTCCATTTTGTTATGGAGAATTTTACAAAGGAGTTTTTATGGATCAGAAACTGGAAACTTTTTTGACGCTCTGCAAGACGATGCACTACGGCCGCGCCGCCGAACTGCTCCATCTCTCGCAGCCTGCCGTCAGCAAGCACATTCAGGCGCTCGAGGCGCAGTACGGTGTCCGCCTCTTTACGTACCAGGCTCGGCGGCTGCAGAAGACACGGGAAGGCGACATTCTCGAGCAGTATGCTTTTTCTCTGCGCTACAACGAAGAAATGCTTCTCGCGCGTCTTCACGAAAAATCAAAGACTCTGCTCCGCATCGGCGCGACAAAATCCATCGGCGATTATATTCTGCTGCCGGAAATCCGCCGCTTTCTTGCAAAACCGGACCAGCAGCTTCACTTTCTTGTCGACAACACGGCCCATCTTCTCGCAAAACTGGAAGACGGCGAACTCGATTTTGTTGTTCTGGAAGGACTTTTTGACAAGCAGCGCTATGACTTTTTCCTGCTCCGCGAGGAACCGTATCTCGGCATCTGCGCCGCCGGCCATCCCTTCGCCGGAAAACAGATTCCCATCCCGGATCTCTTCTCCGAACGCCTGATTCTCCGCGAAGAAGGCTCCGGCACCCGGAAAATCCTCGAACGCGAACTCACCCAGTCCGGCTACCACGTCAGCGCCTTCTCCGACTGCGCCTGCATCAGTTCCTTTAAACTGTTAAAAGAACTCGTCCGCGAAAACTGCGGCATCAGCTTCGTCTACGAAGCCGTCGTCAAAGACGACCCCCGCTTCGGCCGCTTCTTCTGCCCCCCGCTCACCGGGGCGCACGAACTGAATGTCGTCTACCTCAAAAATACGGACGCTGGGCATTGGGCGCATCAGTTTCTGGAAAGGTGACAGAAAAAAACGGAGAACCGGCATCATCGCTTTATGGTTCTCCGTTTACTGCTTGCCCTCTTCCTTATTTTCTCTCTGTAAATTGAATTCCATAATCTTCCAGAACAGGAACAATATCTTCACTTTTCATAAACAATCCGTCAGCCCAATAATAACCATCTTCCAACGTTATTATAACAATCGTAAACGGATGAAAATAATCCATGTTATGCTCGTCTATACCTGGATATAAAGAAAAACAAATTTCATGCCATGTATCTTTTTTAAACTGAACGATTCGTTTTACTTCAAATTCATCCCACGAAATTGTTTTTGAATATTTTCCAAAATGAAGAACACACTTTTCCCGATAAAAATATACTCTTCGAAGATTATAGAATATCACGGTTAATCCGAGACATATCACCCCATAGAGAAAACATAGGTAAATGACTGCTTCATGCTTTTCAGGTTTTAGTTCAACAAACAAATATACTAATGTCACATAAAGCCCAAAGCATTCCATACATGCAATTATTTTGGATGGCAGAAAACTTTTTATTTTCATTGCTCGTTATTCACCTTCTCTTACTTTACTTTTTTTAACTCAATCTGGTATTTTTCAATTACTTCTGAAAGTTCATCCCTTCGTATGGCAAGTTCTCTCCTTGTCAATCCATTTACAAAAAACAACGGAGAACCGGCATCATCATCTCTTTACCGGTTCTCCGTTCACTGTCTGTACCAGGACTTTGTCAAATCTTGCGTATTTTTTTACTTCTTTCATCAACGCATCGAGGTCTTTCACGATCTGCTCCCGCTTTCCTGTCGGTCCTATGAAATATTCCCTGCCTCCCATTTCCAGCGGATTTCCTGTCGTTCTTGTCCGTACACCGAATGTAAGTCTTCTGCTACCCCTCCGGTAATAAATCGTATAGGTACGCGGTACATAATTAAACAGAGAGCTTTCTATTTCAGAAACCTTATAAAATTCGCCGCTTTCTTTCGCCGCCGCGTACCGCCGGTCCTTCAGGCAGTCCATTTCAGCTACGGAAATAAAGCAGATCAGATAGTCCAGAAACGAAAACACAACCAGAATCAGTGCTTCCACGATTCGTCCCGTCTTTGTTTTATCCAGAATGTGAACATACGTATCCCCGTAAAATACCGCAAAGAAAAGAATAATACTCAAAATAATCTTGATCCACGGCCAGAGACGGGATTTAATTTTTCGGTTTACTTTAAAAACATTGATCCAGTCAAGCAACTATTTTTCCTCCAACTCCGTCATAATATCTGCATTTATTCTACACGCTTTCCCCCGTAAAAACAACAGAAATCAGAACACTTTCTCTCATTTCGTACGTTATTTACTTTCTGTATACTTAACACCGTATGAAGTGAGCAATTCACAAAATTCATCGGCACTGAGCGGTATGATTCCCCAGCCCGGTCCGCGGAACTTATCAAATATCATAATACTGGTAAATGGATGATAGGTGCACCAAAATAAACTGTCGTCTTTCTGTTTCGATATGTTGAAGAAAAAATGATCATTGTATCTTTGTATCACAGTGAAATCTTCCCATTCTATCTTTTTTTCATACCTCAAAAAAGATAGCTTTATTCCCCATTCGTAAATGTAAATTTGTCTTAGAAGTTCTACAGTTACAGCAACACCAAATAAGCCAATAAAAAACATCATTCCTATCAGTACTATAATACTTTCCTTCAATGAATACGATTGGATCTGGGCTTTTTCTTTTATCCATATACTCGCCAAATAATAATTACCCATAGCACACACAATCAACTTTATACTTCTACCCAAATCATCCCATATTACTTTCATTCGATCTTCGCCTCCAATTTCTATTTACTTTCCGCATACTCAACACCGTACGAAGTGAGCAGTTCACAAAATTCGTCGGCACTGATTGGCATAGTACGGACACAACTAAATTCTGACTTATCAAATATCACAAAGCTAGTAAATGGATGATATGTTGAAAAAAACAGACCGCTATCTTTTTGTTTTGATACGTTAAAGAAAAAATGATTTTTATATCTTTGTATAACGGAAAAATCCTCCCATACAATTTTTTTCTTATATCCCAAAAAGGCAAGTTCCATTCCCCACTTATGGATGTAAATACGTGTTAAAGCATCTACACTTCCCCATGACACTATCCCGCAAATAAACATCATTCCCAATATTACCCAAAGCTTTTGAGGCAAATTATATAATTCGCATTGATT
Source organism: Fusicatenibacter saccharivorans (assembly GCF_015557635.1). Classification (GTDB taxonomy): domain Bacteria; phylum Bacillota; class Clostridia; order Lachnospirales; family Lachnospiraceae; genus Fusicatenibacter; species Fusicatenibacter saccharivorans. The sequence continues at coordinate 153,654 of NZ_JADNOP010000006.1, read as the reverse complement.
CTTTGCTTCTTCCCAAAATCTTGTCATAAGATACCCGATGCCTATTAATATAGCAACTTGTCCAAACATAAAAAACTTACGATATCCTGCTCTCATATTTGCCTCCATCAAAAAACAGTTTACCCCCAGCTTTCACTCTATGTCAATTCATGAGTAAAAGGAAATAGAGAAATTTAGAAATCCAATATTTTACTCAACTGTCAAAGATGGCGTTTTACACGCTTCCTCCGTAAAAACAATATGCTTTATGACAGTTGATCCATCCCGCTCCCGACAGCAGTCTGCCCCAGCTTTTGTTTCTGATTTCTGTGATCGTATAACTTCCCTGATCTTTGATGACTCCCACCACTGGGTATTCTACTCCGGGGCCTGTGCGGATGTTTAGTGCCGGGTCCGTTACACGGTAAATGCCGGGATTGTATTCACTTTTTCCACCGCCGTTTTCCGTTTCTCGAAGCAGACGCTGGAACCGCTCCCAGTCTCCCCGCTTCTGAATCTGGGACGGGCAGTTTTTGCTACAGATGTCGTAATGCCGGTAAACTGCATCTGCCGGAATCCCTGTCTCGTTCATCAGGTCTTTCACCAGTTCCACTGTATGTAAAAATGCGGTTTCGTAATCATATCCTTTCTGCACGCACATCTCAACTGCGATGCTGTTCCGGTTTCCATATCTGCCGAACAGATTTTTACTTCCATAATTTCTCCCGATATGCCAGCATCCTCTGCTGTGCGGCGCAGCCTGATAAGCAATTTCTCCGTCATCTACGTAATAATGCGCCGACATATCCTGAAAATTTCCCTGGTACTGCGCTCTTGCATGTGCGCGGGCATCGGCTCCGGCGGCAAAGTTGTCTGTATTATGTACCACAATACACTGCGGATGATTTTCCGGCCAGGTATTCTGGTTACTGCAATAGCTTCTGTCAATCCTCATTTGCTCTGCTCCTCCTTTCTCAGCACATCAATCCTCGACCGCAGAATCTCAGGAATTTTCACTCCCATCAGTCCTGCATTTTCCAGGATCGAAACTGCTTCATTTAAAATAAATCCAATGCAGACGGCATCCCGCAGGTAATTGGTCTGTGTGAGCTGATCCAGTTTTTCCGCGATCAGCACAAAGAACAGCATCATACCTTTTCTGCAAAGTCCTTTCCATCCCGCACGGCTCTCCAATGTTCCGTTTTCAGATTTCGGACTCTTTTTAAAAACGACAGGAAGCAGAACACCTCCCGTGATCCAATCAATTGCCATAAAGCAGACCAGCGTTTCCAGCGCAGCATCCCAGCCTCCAAACTGTGCCGCAAGGAAGCTGCCTGCTGCGGCAATGATCGTGCGATAAATTGATTTCATTGGCATTTCCTTCTTTCTTTTTCTAAATTTGCGTATAAAAAGGGAAGTGGCTGGTAATTCGTGGGATCTTACAGCCACTTCCACTCTTTTTGTATGTTATTTACTTTCCGTATACTTGACACCGTATGAAGTGAGGAGGTCACAAAATTCGTCGGCGCTGAGCGGTATAATATGAACAGAACGATTTCGCGAATTATCAAATATTACAAAACTAGTAAATGGATGAAACATTGCCCAATACGGACCTGGATCTTTTTGTTTGGACATATTAAAGAAAAAATGATTATGATATCTTCGTATAACAGAAAATTCTTCCCATTCAATTTTTTTCTTATATTTCAAAAATGAGATCTGCATTCCCCATTCATAAATATAAATACTGGTTAAAGCATTTATAATTCCATATGCTACACCAAAAGTATAAATCATAAACCAAAATATCATAAATGCTTTATCTTGCATATTATAGGAACTAATTTGACCTTTGGCCTCTTCCCAAAAATTCAGCATAAGGTATCCGCACCCCATAAACACCGATATACTAAAATATTTATAAAATTCACGATATCCTACCTTCATATTTGCCACCTACTAATTTAACTTTTACCTTTGCACAAGGTACTCTCATCTTGTGCAAAGGTGATTTATAGATTTTCTATCTAAGTGCCGGAAGTCCTATATCTTGCATTTTTTTTGAAATCGCAGGCTTATTATTTTGCCAGTTTTTCTTTGTTTTCCCATTTTTTTTCGTACTAAAATTGCTGTTGCTATTTTTCTTAAGTGTTGATCCATTTTTATTTTCCTGCTTCTTTGTTTTTCCAAAAATCCCATCCAAAACGCCACTTTTTCCATGTCCAAGTATTGGTGTTTGAAAAAGATCCGAAAAAACAGAGAGCGCCACTTCCTCTGACATTTTTTTTACGTAAATATTATAAGTACTTGGCACTAAAAACGTTGAAATCCCATCATAAACTCCAGCTGCTACAGCTCTCTTCGCATCTTTTGTCTCCCTATACTCTAAATAAAAGCCTCCCATAAAGCTCACCAATATAGCTGTTGGGATATCACCAGCAGCGCCATTAATACCTCCCGAAATAGCCGCAACACACAGTCCTTCCATTGTTACATCTTCCCCGCTAAGCTCACATTGAAGCCAATATGTGACTCCTCCCAGCAGCCCGAATATTAAAAATCTTCCGTACGGTGTTTCAAGCAGTTTTTCGATCACCCCTACTACCTGTGCTAAACTGCCTTCCTCATCTACCGCATTCACCGGATTGTTGCAGCAATACACATAAAGGTTCTTTCCGTTCATGCTGAACATTTGCGCTTTTGCAACATCAAAGTTGTCCGCGCAAAGGAATCTGCACAGTTCCGGATCGTAATAGCGGCTCGCGGTGACATAGAGTTTAGTATCGTCATCATAGCAGTAAGCACGATAACGGAACGGGTTGAGTTTACCGATATTTTCTCCGCTGGTATCGGTCAGGCCTGTCTGTTTTCCCCATGCATCGTAAGAATAGTTTACTACCTGTTTTCCATCGCTGTCAATCAGTCCGATGACATCGTTCTGGCTGTTGTACAAGTAATAATACTCTTTTTCTCCCTTTTTCAGCATCATTGGGGATTTATCCGCGCCATAAACAAACTGAACCAGTACATCTCCATATTTGGTTCCCATCAGTTTGTTTCCGCACCAATAGTTCTTATGGCTGGTTCCGTTCAGGTCTTTCCACTGGACTCTGTGTCCTTCGCTGTCGTAATAGTAAACTGCTTTCTTTCCATTTAAAGTCAGGCTCTGCAGCAGGCTTCCTCTGTACCAGGTCAGTGTTTTTCCCTGATAAGCTGTGATATTTCCGACTGCGTCATAAGAAATACTGCTGCCGTTGTAGGAAATAAGCTGATCTTTCCATCCTGAAGTACGGTAAGTAAACAGATCTGTCTTTACCGCAGTGCCAAGTGTTCCCGTTGTATAGGAATACTCTTTTCTCGACGTCATATTCATTCCGGCATCGTAGGTATACGTAATACTCTTATTTTCCCATACAGAATCCACACGGGTCAGTTCACTCAAAGCATTATACGTATATTTTACTTTCTGAACACCATTTTCGGAAATCGTAACAATATTTCCTACTGCGTCGTAAGTAAATGACAGTTTCTTTCCGTTGTTGTTGATTTCTTTAAGAAGTAAAGTTGTAATTCCCGCTTTTCTTCCCGGTACAAAAGTATAGTCAACTGGATACGTTTTATCTTTCAGATGAATAGTTTTTCTGGTAACGCGGCATAACGTATCAAAGGTATACGAAATTTTGACTGCATCATTTACCTTGATCTGATAAATCACATCCGGTGCCTGTGCTTTTCCAATCTCTCCAAATACGCATGATGTTGAAATTTTGCTGTCATCAATCTGATGTACCATGCCTGTGCGTCTGTTCTTGCTGTCATACTGAATACGCGCCGTTTCTCCATCTGTTGTGCGGTATCCTGCCATTCTCTGGATCATGTCATAGTCAAAGAAAATCTTTCTGTCGTTTTCCAGATCCTCATGGTAAAATACATTTCCATAGTCGTCATAGACATTTCGGAAGACTGTCGTTCCATTCCACTTCTGCTCCACGATCTGTTCGTACTTATCATAGCTGTTTTTCAGCACTTCTCCTGTCGCATACTTTACTTCGCTGAGCGGGCCATCCGACGGAAGGTAATCGTATTCTTCCAGTGCATTTCCGCCTGCCAGAATTCTGGTCTGGTTTCCGAGGAAATCATATTCATAGGTATATTCGAATCCATTGTGGGCAATCGTTTTTAACCGGTCACCTTCATCATACGTATAACCCAGTTTTACCGTATTTGTTCCATCAGAAGCCGTTGCACCGGTCAGAAGGTCATTCTTGGTATCATACGTATACGTTACCTTATTCCCTTTTGCATCGGTAACTCCCGTCAGCAGGCGTTCTTTGCTGTCGTATTCGTTTGTCGTTACGAATCCTCTGGCATCTGTCAGTGTTTTTACATTTCGGCCGGTTGCCGTGTAGGTATACTGCGCCGTCATACGTTCGCTGCATGCCTCTAAAATGAATTTCTGCGCATCGGTCGCCGCCGTTGTCTGCTGAACTCCTTTGATCCATGCATTTTCATTGTAGGAATTACTTGGCATTGTAAGATAGAAGTTTCCCTGTTTGATACAGTAGTTCTTTCCATTTGCCGCAAAAGTAAATTTCTGTTTGCTGTCCGAAGCATCTTTTTCCTGCAGCGTGAGTGTTCCATTTGAAGCCATAGAGAGTGCTTTTCCTTCTGCATTTGCCGGTTCCAGGAAAAATGCACCTTTTCCATCTGTATTCAACAGGAACATCTGAGATTCGCTGCCCCAATAGCGGTCCTGTACAATTCTGGAACCTGCTTCTGTACCATTTACCCGCATATACTGACCGCTGTGGCGCAGACGCATCATATAGACTTTTCCGGATACCGGGGTGTCACTCTTTCCCTCATACTCTGCCGGTTCCAAATACCACTGCTGATTTACATTCACTTCCGACTGATCCCAAATCTGCAGCTGTACAGAATTATCCATCTTTCCGTTCAGAAGATCAATTGCTCTCTGATCTTTGGACAGTTTACTTGTAATCAGGTACACACCTTCTCCTACTGGTTTCATTCGGAATTTCTGTGAATCTTTGTTCGCATACACATTTAATACTGTCTTTGATCCATTCGCATCCGTTCCGATATCCAGCACACGGGTTCCTGTTCCGTTAAATGCTTTCAGAATCACATAGCCTTCTCCTGCATCCTCCAGTTTCCATTTCTGTGCATTTGTCCCCTTAAATTCATACTGCTGAACTACTGTTCCATCTGCATCGACTGCGCCGTTGACATCCAGATATTTTCCGGATTTTCGCTGACGGATAAAATAGCTTTTTCCTGCCATTACCGCCGTGCTCACCCGGTCATGATGAATTACTACGTTCTGTGGATTTCCTTTGGTATCATATGTATAACGGTACTGAACTCCTTCGGAGTTTCTTGCCGCCGTCATATTTTTATTTCCATCATACTCATACTCAAACGAAGAACCTGTTACTTTGATCAGTTTTGAAAGCAGGTCAGTTTTGTTGCAGGTAAATGCATTCTGCTCCGCTGCTGTCTTGGCACTGACAATATTTCCATTTGTATCATATACATAGCTTTCTGCATCGTCACGGATCAGCTGTAAGCCGGTAAAAAATGCATCGTTCTGCTGCTTCTGGTATTCGAGATAGATCTGAATGGATTCGTAGGTCTTATTCGTAGTGGAGCCATCTTTTCTTGTCAGGATCACGCCATTGACAAACTGCCACTCTGTCACATACGGGTTGCAGTTCACAATTGTCTCTGTCGTTGTTTTGTCGGTAAACTGAACCACTGCACGAACACGGAAGGTTCTTCCCGGAATGGCATCTGCTTTTACACTGCATCCGAAGACAAATACATCGCCTTCTTTTCCGCTCACATTTACCGTCTGCATCAGACTCTTGTCTTTGGACAGGTTTCCGCGGAGTCTTGCACATTTTCCCTTGACAGAATCTGTCACAATCTGGTCTGCGCTTTCTCCCTGGCTTAATTTCCAGCCATTTTCTCCGGTTGTATTAAATGCCTCTTCAAAAAATGCATTCCGCAGCATATTGAATTTATTTGCCGCTACCGATTTTTCCAGCTGGAAGCAGGAAAAATAAGCCCATCCCTGCATATTATCCAAGAAAAACGCAGTAGTTACCTCCGCCTGAGATGCAATCGTAATAGTTGCCGATACACGAGTCCATTCATCCGAATCTGTATCTTTCACCTCTTTTACCAGATCCATTTTCTCTGTATTTCCAGAAGAAAGTAAAATTCCGGCGCCGCATTCAGAACGCTTTTTCTCCGGATCTGGTACGCATTTTTCAACCTTAACATAACAAGAAAAAGTATACGTTCCTTTCTCTAAAACCTGCTTCTTTGAAAATCCATTTCTTCCGTTTACTGTATTCTTACTTATGATACAGCATTTTTTAACTGGAAATCCGTCTGGAATATCTAAGTCAGCGATCGTATTTTCACTTCCGGTTTTAATCTTATCCCACTGTACAAAATATGGTTCTGGCTCCATCCGATTCTTCACAACCTTCTGCAGCGTTCCTGTCTTGCTCAGCTTGTTATTCTTTCTTCCTTCCCGTAAAAACTGATAACTGTTTGCAGCACCGTCTTCATCCGACACATCCGCCGGGCAGCCGAAATTGTCAAAGTGGTAGGTAAACTTTCGATTATCACCCGTCCGACTGATTTCTCCATCCAATCCCTGCGTTTCAAACACCGTAGTATTTCCATTTCGATAGGAAATTTTCATTCTCTGCCCATTCTGTGGTCCTGTATGTTCAAAAACTTCTGACACTCGTTTTACCCCGCAGTCATCCTGGTACTTATATGAAATCTGTCGCCCATCATTATTCTGTACGCTCACCAAAATATCTCCATCGTAGAAGAATTCCGTACTTTTATTATCCGGATAACTAATTCTGGTCAGATGTCCTGCACTGTCATAGGAAAAATAAATGCTTCTTCCATTCGCATTCAGATTGCCCAGGTTATTGTCTTTTCCATATCCGAAATCCATTCTTACACCGGTCGGGTCAATCAGATATGCCAGATAGTTTCCTGCTGTGGACGGGCCGTACTGCGCTTTCTGCAGATTTCCGTTGGAATCCTTGATACTCCTCATGTACTTGTCATGTCCAAACGCATATTCCCAGCCGTTTTTGTCCTTCATGATGTAATAAGAATCTCCGTCGGAAGAGCTTGTCTGCGTCAGCTCGTATCCAAGTCCATCTTCATCCTTTAATTTATTTCCATCCGCTGTATCTTTATAAAAGTAATGCCGGGTTCCGTCCCCATCGGTGTAGACATATGGGAAGTTTGCATTTCCTGTGGCTTCCATTTCCTGGATGAAGTTCATTCTCCAGCCTTTTCCCATACGGTTGTTTTTGCTTCGCTGTGACAGATTATACACATGGCGGATATGAATCGGCAGCAGTCCGCCGCTGGTTGAAGCATCTTCATGCACCCATACAAGGTTTCCGTTGAAGTCATTGACATAACCATGGCCTGCGCGTCCGGCATCCTGCTCATGGTAGCTGTAATAGTCCTCGAGTCCTGTTGTACTACGGTAATAAAAGATTCCTTGCGGGAAATACTCGGAAGTAATTCCATAAGAGTTATTGGATGGATAATCAGAAGAAATGAAAACGGCTTCCTGATATGGTGTCTCATTCTGTGCCGTGATAACAATTCCATGATTTACCCCTGTGTTATACCACTCACGCACCAGTTTTGTTACGTTGAATCCGCACGGTGTAACGGTAATTGTATTACCGGACTGTACCTGCTTTACACTGCAGTAATCCAGTACATTCGACTGATATGCCGGCTGATTGTTCCATGTGGTTGATCCCGGATTCCATCCTCCCGTTACTTTATGGGCGGTAATAAAAAACGGCTGGTTGCTGTCCGAAGAATACCGGTACTGCCATACATAGATTTTTGCATCGTAGATAACCGCTCCAGGTTCCATTGCAGGCAAGCTGGTAAATTTCAGGAAAGAACGGCATTTTCCATATTCCCGGTTATGGCCTACGGTAAAAGAACCATAAGAAGCTACCACCGCGCTGTCCGGACTTTTTTCTCGGACAAACGTATCGTCAATTGCCCTATTTGTTTTCGAGGTTTCTGCCGATGGATCAATCACAACTGGATATACTCGGTTTTCGTCCTGAAGCCATTTCTGATCCGGTACGACGCTTAAAATACTGCAATGCTGCTCCGCATCGGTTTCCAGTTCATAGTGTACCTGTTCCGAATAATTTCCGGCTGCATCGTACATACACGGCGGGGCAAAATAATAAAAAACTTCTTCTGTTTCTTCATCAATCAGGTCAATTCCTCCGTCTTCCCGAATGACAATCATCATCCCCGGGAACTGCAGGGAAAACGAATATTCAAGAGCTGCTGCTTTTACCGATTTTAAGATCAGGTTTTCTTTTACCTGTTCTCCGATGATTTTGTATTCGAGATCTACATTCTCTGCAATCTCTGCATAATGTCCGGCAGCCACAAGACCCGGAACACTCATTTTTTCCTGATTTTCCTGCTCCACGCTTTTTTCTTCTGTTTTCTGCACTGCGGCTCTGTTCTGCATTCCTTCTTCTGTCGGATAGAGATTTTCCGGCTGAAATACAGCTTCACGCTTCTGTGCCTGTACTGCCGCCTGGCTTCGGATGTTCTGTTTTTTCTGCTTTTCTGCCAGAAATCCCCAGCTCAGTTTTCTTCCCGTTTTTTCAATAGTAACCATTTCATTTGCATTACTGCTTTCCGCAAAATGGACTTTTACCCGGGATGCATGGTTCTGATAACCGTTTTCTGTTTTTTCCAGTCTGTTATCAATTTCCTTCCACTCTTCTCCTTCTTTATAATGAACCGGGTATCCGTAAATGACGGCTGCACCGCCATGATTTTCTGTTCGGAAGTTTTTGGTAAAACGGTCTCGTTTCTGTAAAATTTCCGCGATTACGCGATCTGTTTTCTGACTCATTTTAATTTCTCCTTTTTCTTCATCCTATATTGTTTCTGGTTTCGTAAATACTTTATCTGCGCGCTTCTGATAAAGTTCTAAATTTAGAGAATCACCTATTGACTTTTCTCTATGGAAACTCTAATATAGAAATATAATCTTCTCTATCTTTAGGTTTTTCTCTAAATTTGATCTCATTATATAGAGTATTCTCTATTTTGTCAATACATTTTTTAGGCTTTTATCTATTTTTTTATTGGAGGTATGTTATGAACTGCGTAGAACGTGTAAAGCAAATCTGTAAAGAGCGGAAAATTCCAATATCGAAGCTGGAAAAAGACCTTGGGTTTTCCAACGGTTATGTCGGTCAGCTAAAAAAAGGATCCTTCCCCGCTGAGCGTCTTTCCAAAATTGCCGACTATCTGAGTCTTTCCCCTCAATATCTGATGTACGGAGAGGAACCTGCACCAGATCCGGTACTGACTTCCCGTGACGAACGGGATATTGAAAAAATCCTCGCCCGCACCAAAGAACAGCTTCTTTCTCAGGAGGGACTGATGTTTGACGGCGATCCCGCTTCCCCGGAAGCCATCGATTCCATTCTTTCGGCAATGCAGATCGGTATGGAACTCGCAAAAAAGAAGAACAAAGAAAAATACACACCGAAAAAATATAAAAAGGACTGATGTCTATGGACATAAAAAAAAGAGCGAATCAGATCGCTCACCGATTCCAGTCACGGAATCCTTTTGAAATTGTCCGTGGACTGAATGTGATTCTCGTGGATGCTCCTTTAAGCGGAGTCCGTGGTTTTTATCAGTATTTTCAGAGAAACCATATCATCTATCTCGATGAAACTCTTTCCGAGCAGGAGCGCACACTGGTTCTGGCACACGAACTTGGGCATTTGTTTCTCCATAAAAAGGCAAATGCCATCTTTATGGATACCAGAACTCATTTAAAAACGGCAGAATATGAAACCGAAGCTGATACCTTTGCCATTGAGCTGCTCCTGCCTGATGACACTTTCTCAGAATATCTTTCTGCGGGCTATACCTCAGAGCAGATATCACGGATTACGGGCTATGCGCAAAGATTGATTGATTTAAAAGCTTCTCATATCAAAATATTGTAATTTCGTTAACTCACAAAAAGACAGCTTCCTGCCTGATGGATTGACTCCATTCTTAAGGCAGGAGGCTGTCTTTTCCTACTATACCCGCTCTACTAAAAGCTGCTGCATCGGCGTAAGATTTTCGGTTTTAAGGTCGTTCAGTTCCCGAATTTTTTCCGTTGTCGTATAAAATTTCTTTGCGATATCCCACAGTGTATCCCCCGGCTTGACGAAGTAGCAGGTGATGCCCGGGAGGCTCTGCAGTTCTTCCGGATCTCGGTCTTTTTCTTCGACGTACTGCATTACCATCTCTTTTCTGCGGCGGAAGACGAGGGCGTTCAGGTTCAGTACGACTTTGGCTTCGATGTCGCTGCTGTCCGGCATGGTTGTGGAGAGCTGGTCAATGGAGGACTGGAGTTCGTAGCGGCAGTCCGGTCCGATTCCCGGGACTTCGATGGTGTGGCGGAAGGGTATGGCGGTTTCGGCGGCGTAGAACGGCATTTCATCGTCGCTCACGACATAGAGCGCCCTGAGTTCCACCACGCCGGTTACTTCGATGCCGTTTTCTACGATTCTTTCCTCGTCGATCTTGATTTTGCCGTCGCTGTGGCAGATCTGCAGAATTTTATTTTTCGGCACGCGCATCTGCAGTTTGTCGGTCAGGCGGCATTTGGAGGAATTGCGGATCAGAAGGCTCTCCAAAGTCTCCTCCTGCACTTTTGGAATGCATTCTCGGTGCGGATGGTAAACGTCCTGCAGAAGTGATACGGTTTCTTCCTGATACAGACAGATGTCAAGTTCGAGTACGGCCTCCGCCTGCAGGACCCGCTCCTCGCCGTCGGAATCGGGCTGGATTTCGAGTGTGGTCTGGCCGAGTGTGCTTTCGATCCGCGGGATCATCTCGGAGATGCAGCCCTGGCATTCCACTTCTGCCTGGAACGGGAGCGCCTGCTCCACCCACTGCAGCGGGTGATCCTCCTCGCCGTCGCTGTACAGACAGAAGACAAAGAGTTCTCCCTGCGCACTGACCCGCCCCTCCTCAGAGCGGAGATCGAGACCGCGCACTTCCAGATCCTGCCAGAGAATCTCGTGCAATTCCGGCTTGCCGGACGGAATCGTAAGCTCCTTTTTGACACGCAGCACATCTTTTTTCTGCACTGCAAGCTCAACCACGCGGTATTCCTGCCTTTTTACCGCGACGTCGCTCTCCCCGCGGATTTCCATCGGCACGGCAAGGTCGCACAGTTCCTCGATCCACGCGTGCAGCGTGACGATCGCGCGCACGCCCAGCTTCCGCGAGTTGATGAGATGCAGGTTCAGATCTTCCACTTCCCAGGTGATGCAGACCTTGTCGCCCCCTGTCAGACCATCGAGATGGATCGTCTCGTCGATCGGAAGCTCGCCGGAGAGCTGGCAGATCCGGCGCCGTTCGCCGTCGGAGACGTACAGCAGATGAAAGGTGAGGCCGCCGAATACACGCGCTTTTCCTTCCGAAATCTGCACATCCCCGATCGTCACCTCGCCTTTTTTCTGAATCATCCGCCCCACATCGGGCCTTGCGTCCGGCACATTGTAGTCCTCGTCAAACGTAATCTGTGACACCGCTTCGCTTTTTCTGCTGATCTGATGCAGAATCTTTTTTACAAAATCCATAAGGCTCCTCCCACTCTAATCCTCAAATACGACTGAGATTCCCGCCGCCGCTTTCGTTTTCAGCACGACGTAAGGGCAGGAGGCGGCGCCTTTCTGCTCCTCCTTTGCGGCAGGTCCGACGAGTTTTGTCCGCACGAAAACGGCGTTTTCCGATTTCGATACTTCTTCGATCTGTATGGAAAAGCCTCCGCTTTTCTGCTTTCCGTAGCCGCGCAGTATGTAGAGATCGTCCCCGCTCTCGTACGCCATCTGGAACGCGGATTCTTTTTTCTTACGCAAAATCTGATCGATTTCCGGCGGAAAATCGCCCGGCTTTACAATCGCATACGACAGTTCTTTCCGCTCGCCCTCGCTCACATCTGTGATCCGGCACGATGCTAGGAGCATCAGGATCACCGCCGCCAGAAGAACTCTTCCCCGTCTCTTTTTCTTCATCATTCCAAACGCCGCTTCCCGCTCTTTCTATCCATTGTATGACGGGCCACAGTCTTCTATGACGCAAAATCTTTTTCCGAAAAAGACGAAAGTTATTGCAACCCGCCCCATATATGACGTATACTGAAAAGTACGCAATAATTGAATATCACTATTTTTACCAAGAGGAGAAAAAGATTCATGATTCGTTTTATTCTGGTCATTCTGACCGCTTTTCTGTATCTGATTCTGTCGATCCCGGTGCTTCTTGTTCTGCTTCTGATCCGGAAGAAAAAGCCGGAGGTCTGTGACAAGGTAAGCCGCTCCCTGATCCGCTGGATTTTTCGCGTAATTCTGTTTTTTTCCGGCACGAAGATCACCGTAAAAGGTCAGGAAAATATTCCGAAGGACCGGGCTGTTCTATACATCGGCAATCACCGCAGCTATTTCGATATCCTTGTAACCTATACAACGGTTCCGGGTTCCTGCGGATTTGTCGCCAAAAAAGAACTTTCACGCATTCCGCTGTTAAAGAACTGGATGGAACTCATCCACTGCCTGTTTCTCGACCGTTCCGACATCAAGCAGGGTCTGCAGATGATTCTCTCCGGATGTGAGGAGATCAAGAGCGGCACTTCCATCTGTATCTTCCCGGAGGGTACCCGCGGCAAGACGGAGAGCGAGCTGGAGCTCGGCGAGTTCCACAACGGTTCATTCAAGATGGCAACGAAAACCGGCTGCCCGATCATTCCGCTTTCGATTTCCGGATCCAGAGAAATTCTGGAAGCACATTTCCCGAAGATCCGCGGTACCCACGTTACCGTAACGTACGGCAAGCCGATCATTCCGGGCGAGCTTACGAAGGAAGAGAAAAAAGAGATTGGAAATTATACGAAAAACATTCTATTAGAACAATTGAAAGAAAATGCTTGAAAATGCCAGACCCCTGCGATATAATAAATATATAAAAAGAAAGCACCCACTCCAAAGTGGATGCTCTCGAGAAAAGGGTTAAATGTTCTTACGAACACCGCCTATCCCGTTTGCCGACGGGGTAGGCATTTTTATTTTCGCTTATTTCTCTTATCGAGAAAGGTAAGCAACGCAATGATGAAGCCTCCGAAGGAAATCAGTAAAGCTAAGATTCCCAGAAAAACCATAATAATTTCGTATGCTGTCATTTACGCCACCTCCCTTCCTATGTATTCATTAGCTCGGGAGGCTACCACCCTGTCATGGGTACTTTCCAGTTTAAAATTTTATCATAATTTCTGTGCTGTTTCAAGCATCTCCACAATCTTTCCATATTCCATAAAATGCGATGCCTTTACCAGAATCTGATCGCCGTCCTGTAAGAGCTTCGGCAGTTCTGCCATCAGGCTCTCGCGGTCTGCAAAGTGGCGTACCTCAAGCTTCGAATCAGCCTCTTTTGCCGCTTTTGCAAGATGCTCGCAGAGCGGTCCCGCACAGTAGAGGGCGTCAATGCCGCAGGTTCCGGCGTGTGTGCCGACTTCGGCGTGAAGTGCTGCCTCATCGGTTCCAAGCTCGCCCATATCGCCGAGTACAGCCACTTTTCTTCCCTTCGCCTCTTTCAGAACATCGAGAGATGCCTTCATCGAAACCGGGTTTGCGTTGTAGCAGTCATCGACAACGGTGTATTTTCCTGTCTCGATGATGTGGAATCTTCCGCTCACCGACTGCAGTGTCTCGATTCCCTGTTTGATCTGCTCCAGCGTCAGCCCGTACGTGCATCCGACTGCGGTTCCGGCCAGCGCATTGTAAACCATATGGCGTCCCGGAATCGGAATCAGTGCAGAAAAGCTCCCCTGCGGGGTATGAATCCGGCAGGAAATGCCGCGGAAGCCCTGGCTCTCGATCTCATCGGCATAATATTCGTTCTTTTCATCCAATCCGAAATGAACCGGCTTGATGCCGTGAACCGTTCCAACAGTAGACAGCTTATCATCGTCCCCATTGATGATAATGTGCCCGTTCTCACGCAGATGATCAAAGATCTCGGTTTTTGCCTGTAAAATACCATCTCGCGTCTTCAGATTTTCCAGATGGCACCAGCCGATATTCGTGATGACTGCAGTCTCCGGGCGCGCGATCTTCGCCAGACGGTGCATCTGGCCGAAATCGTCGATTCCCATCTCGAGAACCGCCATCTCATCCTCCTCGCGCAGGCGGAAAACAGTAAGTGACAGTCCCAGCTCATTGTTAAAGTTCGCATCCGTTTTCAGCACACGGTATTTCTGCGCCAGCACCGACGCGATCGTCTCCTTTGTACTGGTCTTTCCAACACTTCCCGTAATGCCGACAACCGGAATATTGAGCTGCTGCATATAGTATTCTGCCATTGCTTTAATGGCCTCCATGGAATCCTTCACGAGGATATACGGGCATGGCGGTGTTTCAAGTTTCTGCTCGGAAATGACAGCAAGTGCGCCCTGGGAAGCCACGTTCGGGATAAATTTATGGCCGTCCACACGCTCACCCGGAATTGCAACGAAGAGGCTTCCCTCTCCCGCTTTCCGGCTGTCCGTCACGATATCCGTGACTTCCGCTGTTTTCTTTTCTTCCGGTCCGAAGTAGATTCCGCCGCACACCTCTGTGATGTGCGCAAGTGTCATATTTTTCATGCGTTGTTACCTCTTTTTCTGAGAGAAAGCTGGATCAGCAGCTCGCAGAGTTCCGGATAGGAAATGCCGAGTACCTGTGCCTCCTGCGGCAGAAGGCTGGTCGGGGTCATGCCCGGAAGGGTGTTTGCCTCGAGGCAGTACATTCTTCCGTCCTTGCGCATCATAAAGTCGAGACGGCAGTAGTTTTCGATACCGAGAGCGGCAGCGCCGTCCTCTGCGTGCTTCTGCATTTCTTTCGTCTGCTCCTCCGTCAGTACGGCCGGGCAGGTATCAACAGTAGCTCCGGCTTTGTATTTGTTCGTGTAATCATAGAAGCCTTCGATCGGTGCAATCTCGATGATCGGGTAAGCCTTTCCGTCTACCACGCCAACGGAGAACTCTCTTCCCTCGATATACTCCTCAACGACAACCTCCGGTTCGTAGGAGAAAGCATCCTTCATAGCCTGCCAGTATTCTTCGTTCGTGTGTGCAATATAGACACCGACACTGGAACCGCCGCAGCACGGTTTTACGACAACCGGAAGCTCCAGGCCAAAGCCGGACAAAGGCTCGCTCTCCTGGCCTTTTTTCAGGGTCACGCCGTTCGGGGTCGGCACATGGTGTGCACGGAAGAACTGTTTTGTGATGGATTTGTCCATTGCGAGGGCGCTGCTTAAATAGCCCGTTCCGGTATACGGAATGCCGAGCAGATCGAACGTAGCCTGTACCTTTCCGTCCTCTCCGTTTGCGCCATGCAGGGCAAGGAAAACAACATCCGCTGCCTCGCAGAGTTCCAGTACGTTCGGTCCGAAAAATCTGCGGCGGGATTCGATCATTTCGTTTAATCCTGCATCAAAGCTGTGCATATATTCTGCTGCTTTGTCTATATCGTACGCCTCCTCTGCAAATACATCTTCCAGGTTCCCCTTCACATCGATACCGCAGAAAACGTCTACCAGAACTGCCTGATGGTTTTTCTCGCGGAGTGCCTTGCAGACCATAGTTCCCGATGTAATGGATACCGAACGTTCCGTGCTGGTTCCTCCAGCTAATACTACTATTTTCATCTATCAAAATCTCCTTTATTTGATGTGCTTCTGCTGTGATGCTTAAGCGTTTTTCCTACAGGCTGTTTTTCTGTGTAGGCTGCGGCCCGGTTACATCATCCAGGCTATAGTATACGATAACCGGGTCACCAATTTCAATAGCATTGAACACTTTTTCTGCTTCTGTGTATGGGGTATTCACACATCCGTGGGATCCGTTCGTCAGATAGATGTCCCCGCCGTACTCGGTACGCCAGCTCGCATCGTGGATTCCGACGTCGCCGTTAAACGGAAGCCAGAACATGACATGGCTCGGATAGAGCTTGAAATCACAGTCACTTTTTTTCGCATCCACCGCCCAGACACTGCCTGCCGGAGTGTCATAGCCCGTCGCATGATTGCCCGTTGTGACCGGTGTTTCCGTCACCAGAACGCCATCCTTGTAGCACCACATTTTCTGCTGGGAAATGCACACCTCGACGTATGTATTTCCGATATCATTGGCCGAGCGGTCATTGGCCGTATAGAGGTAAACCGGGTCGAGATTTCCCTGTGTTTCGTCCTCGATCGCCTGCAGAAGTGCCTGCGTCGTCTCCTCCTTGTCGATGCACCAGCCGTAATCGCCGCCCGCATTCAGGTTAATGGTCGCGCCAAGACTCGTTTTGAAGGTATGCGCCAGCCCGAAGGTGTCCGTCTCATACGCCATATGGCGCACAAAAGCTGCCGCTTCGTCCTGCGAAATCGTGTAGGTTCCATCCTCCCCCTGTACGAGCCAGCTCTGTAAGGTCGCCCGGTCTATGGCATAGCTGTTTTCACCGATTGCATACGTGATCCGCGCCGCTGTCAGGTGGTTCAGTTCCGCCATTTTCCCATTCAGTGCTTCATCATCCTGCGTAATGTCCGGTTTCCGGTAAACATCTTTTTCTTCCAGATCCACGCTCGCCGCTCCGGCATCCAGCGCCTCGATGACAGCCTGCTCCGCCTTCTCATAGTCCACCTGCTCGCCCTCTGTTTCCGGCACAATAACGTACGAGGTTCCGTCATCCGTCAGATACGCATCCGTCGGCGCTTCCTGCTGTTCTTCCTGAAACCCTTCCATCGTCTGCAGTTTTTCCTGCACCATTTCTTTGTCATAGACAGAGTCCGCCGCCACCTGGTTTTCTTTCTCTTTCCAATAGAATGCAGGCCATGCAAGAGTATTCTGGGACTCCAGCAGTTTTTCCACCGCGTGGTCGTCCACATACGTGAGGCCGATCTCCGTGCCGCTTAATGTCTCTGTTTTTCCACCGCGCTCGGTAATGCTGAGTGTATAATCCACAATGTGCTTCTGAATTTCCTCTTTGACCTGCTCTGCGGTCAGCCCTGCGCAGTTCAGTCCGTTGATCGCGGTTTTCGGGAAAAAGTGGGATGCATAGTAATGCCCCACGCCCGCGTAACTGCCTGCGGCCGCAAGGAGTATGATTCCTGCGGCAATTCCTATTACTTTCTTTTTCATGTTTTTCCTTTCTGTCCCATAGAAAATTTCTTTTTAACTTTCTAATAGAAAAAAGCCGGAACTCCCACACCAGAGTTCACAAAAACTGTGTCCCCCGGGAGAATCCGGCTTTTGTATTTTTACTTATCTGTTATTTGCTTTCCAGAATCTTATCCACGCTGACCAGTTTGACACTCAGCACGAATACCTGACCTGCGATTTCCAGCTCTTCCGGTGTCGGGAAAGACGGTGCAATACGGATGTTGGAATCCTGCGGATCGTTGTGATATGGATACGTTGCGCCCGCGCCTGTCATGGTAAGACCGGCCTCGTTTGCCTTTGCAACGATCTTCTTTGCGCATCCCTCCATCGCATCGAAGGAGATAAAGTATCCGCCGTTCGGTTTTGTCCAGGAAGCGATGCCAAGGCCGCTCAGCTCCTGATCCATTACCTGCAGAATTGCCTCGAATTTCGGTCTTAAGATCTCAGCATGCTTTTTCATCTGATTCATCACGCCGTCCAGGTTCTGGAAGAATTTTACATGGCGCAGCTGATTCAGTTTATCATGACCGATGATCTGGAAGTTCATGTACTCCTGTGCCTCTTTGAGGTTTGCCTCAGAAGAAATGAGAGCTGCAATTCCGGCTCCCGGATAGCTTACTTTCGAGGTGGATACGAACTCATAGACCATATCCGGATTTCCGGCTTTCTCGCACTCCTCGATGATGTTCAGCAGGTGATCCTGTCTGTCATCATACAGGTGATGGATGATATATGCATTATCCCAGAAAATACGGAAGTCTTTGGCTGCCGGTTTCAGGTTTGCAAATCTTCTGACGGTCTCATCGGAGTAGGTGTAGCCCTGCGGGTTGGAGTATTTCGGTACACACCAGATTCCCTTGATGGCGTCATCTTCTGCAACGAGTTTTTCTACCATGTCCATGTCCGGTCCTTCCGGCGTCATCGGAACATTGATCATCTCAACGCCGAAGTACTCGGTTACACCGAAGTGACGGTCATAGCCCGGTACCGGACAGAGGAATTTTACTTTGTCCAGCTTGTTCCACGGAGTGCAGCCTGCAACGCCCTTCAGGAACGAACGTGCTACGGTATCAAACATAATGGTAAGGCTGGCGTTTCCGTAAACGATGACGTTTTCCGCCGGAACCTCACAGATATCTCCGATCAGTTTTCTTGCTTCCGGAATACCGGTCAGCACGCCGTAGTTCCGGCAGTCGGTTCCATCTTCTGCGAAGGTGTCTTCATTTTTCGAGAGAACGGTAAGCATTCCTTCCGTGAGATCTAACTGGGCTGCTGCAGGTTTTCCTCTGGAAATATTCAGATTGAGGCCTTTTGCTTTTACCTCTGCAAATTCCTGCTCCAGTCTGGCTTTCTCGGCAACTAATTCTTCTTTGGTCCATTCGATATACGGTTTCATGAAACGTCCTCCCTTGTACTTTCCTTACCCGTTTTTCAGGTTTCTTGCTCAACTAAAGACCATTTTACCAGATCATGAGTTTCTGTCAAGGAGAACTTGCATGTTTTATACACTTTTCAGCATTTTATCCCACTTTTTGCAGTTTTATACTTCATTTCCTGCAATTTCAGCCAAATGTTTTTCGTATGACGGACATACGTCCGCTGCCAAAAGATGTTTTAAACGTTGTCAGACTGCCATCTTCCCGATGCACCGCACGGCAGAACAAGGCCGGTCGACTTGACCGGAAGGCCGATTTCCTGTGCTTCTACGTGGCCTTTGTACTGTTTTAATTCCAGGGAAATCATGTACGTCAGGACAGCCGGTGCAAGTCCTGTCGTGTAGGAATTCACAAGGAAGAACAGCGGGTCATCGCTTAAGAGCTGCGTGCAGAGCTTGATGAACGGATGAATCGACTCCTCGATTTTCCAGATCTCGCCCTTTGGTCCTCTTCCGTAGGACGGCGGGTCCATGATGATCGCGTCGTAGTGGTTGCCTCTGCGGATCTCGCGCTCGACAAATTTGGTGCAGTCATCCACAAGCCAGCGGATCGGCTTGTCCGAAAGGCCGGACACGGCAGCGTTCTCTTTTGCCCAGTTGACCATGCCTTTTGATGCATCGACATGTGTGACGCTTGCGCCTGCTGCGGCCGCTGCGAGCGTTGCGCCTCCCGTGTAGGCGAACAGGTTCAGCACTTTAATCGGGCGGTTGGCACGGCGGATCAGATCGCCGAACCAGTCCCAGTTCGTTGCCTGCTCCGGGAAAAGGCCGGTGTGTTTGAAGCTGAACGGTTTCAGGCGGAAGGTCAGGTCTTTATAGTTGATCTCCCACTGCTCCGGCAGATGGAAAAACTCCCATTCTCCGCCGCCCTTGCTGCTTCTGTGATAATGGCCGTTTTTCTTTTTCCAGCCCGGATTTTCTTTTTTCGTGTTCCAGATGACCTGCGGGTCTGGTCTTACCAGAAGGTAATCTCCCCACCGCTCCAGTTTTTCTCCGCCGGACGTATCCAGCACTTCATAATCTTTCCATCCATCTGCTATCCACATTTTATTGGTTTCCTTTCTCTTTTATCTCAAAATTTATCGTGTTCTGAATTGTACGTTCCTATGATACCATAAAAGTATTGTTTTTCCAAAACATTTCTTATATCATAGTTCTGGGCATCCGCGCATTTGATCCGGAAATCTGCCCGTGGAAAGGATTTTTCTCATGGAAACCGTACTCTTATATCAGATCAAAGGAACGAAAACAGCTGTGCTTTTAAAGCCGGTTCTCTTAAAGCTCGGTATCCGCGTGCGCATTGTGGAACCGGAACAGTATCTCCAGTCGATCGGATTTCTTGCCGGAAATAAAGCATTTGCAGAATCCCCCGAAGCCTATGACGGCGCCGGATTTGATGAACCAATGATGGTCATGGCCGGCTTTTCCGAGCGGAAACTTGATCTTTTTCTCACCGAAATGCGCCGGAAAAAAGTGCCGCCGATCGCCCTCAAAGCCATCGTCACAACGCAGAACCAGGCGTGGAATTCGCTGCAGCTCTACAGAGAATTAAAAGAAGAACACGAAAAAATGAAATCGTACCGGAAATAACTGGTCTGGTCAAAAAATCCGGAATTGGAACTTTTTCTTCATGCCACCACTCCCTATAATAGGGTGCAATCAAGGAACGAAAGTTCCAGATACCAAAGGAGTGCGTTGTTATGAAAAATGAAAAAGTCTGGAAAATCGCAATGACAGGTGTCTTTGCAGCCCTTTCCTACGTTGTCTTCACCTTCCTGCAGTTCAAAATCTGGCTGCCAGGCGGAGATGCCACCTCGATCCATTTCGGAAACGCTGTCTGTGTGCTCGGTGCACTGATTCTCGGCGGTGTTTACGGCGGAATCGGCGGTGCGATCGGCATGACCATCGGAGATCTTCTCGATCCGGTCTATGTGGTATACGCACCAAAGACCTTCATCTTAAAATTCTGCATCGGCCTCATCGCAGGACTGATCGCACACAAAATCGGTAAAATCAACGAGCAGACCGATCAGAAACAGATCTTCAAATGGGCACTGCTTGCAGCCATCGGCGGACTTCTGTTCAATGTGATCTTCGATCCGCTCATCGGTTACTTCTACAAACTGGTTCTTCTTGGAAAACCGGCAGCAGAGGTTACCTTAAGCTGGAACGTAGCGGCAACTTCCATCAACGCCGTACTTTCCACCATCGCTTCCGTTGTCATCTACATGGCACTGCGTCCGGCTCTTCAGAAATCCGGACTGTTTAGCCAGGTAAAGGCAGCAGCGAAATAAAAAAACAAATTTCATTTACGCGATATCCAAAAAAGTCACCATGTTCTATTTCGAACCGGTGACTTCTTTCATGCATTTCTTTTTATTTTTCAGCGGTGGCTGCTGCCTCTTTTTCTGCCTCATCTTTTGTTTTTTCTCCGGCGAACCACGCTTTTTCAATCATTTCCAGTTCCCGTATATCAATACAGTTGGGAATGCTTCCTTCTCTTACCGCCTTCTGGCACTCTTTGAGATCCATCCAGCGGACTGCTTCTACTTCCGACTCCTGTAGATGCAGTTTTTCCGCCTCGACCGGCTTCGTGTAAAGATACACGGCGCTGACCTCATGATCGTGGAACGGTTTTCCGTAAAAAACACCGTGTGATACTTTTTCCAGCAGGCCAAGATCCCTCAGCTCCTCTGCCTCTGCGTGGATGCCGAGCTCCTCGCCGATTTCCCGCAGAGCCCCTTCCAAATATGTATCGCCCGCCGAAAGATGGCCGGCGCTTGAAATATCGTAGCAGCCCGGATTCGAATCTTTCCAGGCACTCCTTTTCTGCAGCAGTACCTCACAGCCGCTCTTCTCATTCGCCCGTGCAATCCAGATATGTGCCGTTCCGTGACACCGTCCCTCACTGTGCGCCACGCCGCGTTCTACGATGGTTCCGGTCGGCGTGCCGTCGCCTGAGCGCTCCTCAAAAAGTTCCATCTGTTTTCCGTTCAGCACCGCTTCTGCGAGCGTGTCGCCCACATACCGCAGCTTCAGGGAGAAAAACGGCTCGTCTTCATTCAGAAGGCGGAAAAAGATTTTGTCTCCCTCCCACAGATTCAGGTGCAGGACGTCCTCTTTTTTCACCCAGGCGAGTTCGCCCTCATCACATGCAGTCGGTTCTCCCGTGAATCCGTCTGCCGTGTAGAGACACATATACTCCATGTACTCCACCGTTTTGCTGTTTTCTGCCTCTGTCACAAAGGTAACGAGACCGCGGAAACGCCAGCTCGTCAGCGTGTAGCCGGTTTCCTCTTTTACTTCACGCAGCAGGCATTCCTCCGGGCTTTCGCCAAGTTCCGCATGGCCGCCGACGCCGATCCACTTGTCCTTGTTGACATCGTTCTTTTTCACCGTGCGGTGCATCATCAGATAGCTGTCATCCTTTTCGATGTAGCACAGCGTTGTCATGCAGCCTCTGCCTCTTTCTTCTGTTTTTTCCTCCATCTTTGACTCCCTCCGTCGTGTGCCGGACTTCTTTCCGCTTCTTTTGTTTTTCAGGAAAAATGTATTTCTGCACACACCTTTTTCTCGTTTTCTATTCTACCATACTTTTTCAGAATTCCAGCAACAAATTTCTATCTTTTTGCAGATCTTTCACGAAAAATGTAACGACCATTCCGCATCTTCTTGACTCTCACACAGTACTGTGTTAAAGTGTCTGTAATTGATGTTTTGTCACCCGTAAACAACGTTTCTTATCATTTCTTACATTTGAGGTTTTCATGATGGAAAAACAGACGATAGTTGTGAAAGTCGGCACCAGCTCCCTGACACTCTCAGACGGAACCATGGATGCTGAAAAAATACGGAACATTACGACCCAGCTTGCCGCGCTGCAGACGGCAGGCCACCATGTGATTCTCGTTTCCTCCGGTGCGATCGCCGCAGGCTTTTCCCGTCTCGGCTTTAAAAAACGGCCGACGAAAATTGCCGATAAACAGGCTGCCGCTGCTGTCGGCCAGGGCCTTCTGATGGAGGAATACACGAAAAATCTGATGGCGTACCAGATTCCGTGTGCGCAGATTCTTTTGAACCGCAGTGACTTTGAGGACCGCCGCCGCTATAAAAACATCTTCGGCTCCCTCTCCGTCCTGCTCGGGCGCGGTGCGATTCCGATCATCAATGAGAACGATACGATCGCGATTGAGGAGCTGAAGGTCGGCGACAACGACACGCTCTCCGCCCAGGTGGCTGCGATGCTGCATGCATCGCTTCTGATTCTGCTGACCGATATCGACGGGCTCTACACTGCCAATCCAAAGAGTGACCCGAATGCGCGCCATATCGACGTGGTAAATGAGATCACGCCGGAGCTCACTGCTGCGGCAGGCGGTGCGGGATCGGGCAACGGAACTGGAGGCATGACAACGAAGCTCTCCGCCGCTTCGCTTGCCACAAGAGCCGGTGTGCCGGTTCTGATCTGCTCCTCGGCGGAGGAAAACAACATTGTGCGTGCGGTGAAAGGAACCGCAAAAGGAACGTACTTTACCGCCAGCGGCCACAACATGAAAACGCGTCTGCAGTGGATGGCATTCTATGCGCCGAGTGCGGGCAACCTCTACGTCGATGAGGGTGCCGCAGAAGCACTTGCTGTTCAGGCAAAGAGCCTGCTTCCTAAAGGCATCGTGGCAGTCGAAGGCGATTTCAAGAAAGGCGATGTCGTCAGCGTCTTCCGGCGCGGCAGCCATGAATATCTCGGAAAGGGCATTGTCAACTATGACCGGCCGGATCTGCAGAAAATCATGAACGAAAGCACCAGCCACACGGAAGCAATCAACCGCGATAACTGGATCGGCGCGGAATAAATGGTGCCGAATAAAGCATTCTTTTGTTTACGAAAATTCCCCTCCGTGTTATAATATCTGTATTCAGCCGGCTGCAGGTTTTTCTTTCAGCGAGGAAAGGAAGCTGCATCCGGTTTTCCATGTGCTTTTGGTTTTACTTCGAGAGCACAGCAAACACAAAGGAGGGTTTTTACCAATGAAATACGATTTTACATCTCTGATGAACCGCAGCGGCCACGATTCGATCGCTGTCGATCAGATCCCGATTCCGGGTGCGGAAGTCAAAGAGGGCTTCTCCCGCATCCCGATGTGGGTGGCCGACATGAACTTCCCGTCTCTTCCGACCATTCAGGAAGCAATTCACGCGAGAGTCAACGAACCGCATTTTGGCTACTTTAATCTGCCGGATGCATATTTTGACAGCATCATCCGCTGGCAGAAAGAGCGCAACGGTGTGGAAGATCTGCCGCGTGAGGCGATCGGCTATGAGAACGGCGTGCTCGGCTGTGTTGCTTCGGCTGCTGCCGCTTTTACATCCCCGGGCGAATCCATTCTTCTGCATTCCCCGACATACATCGGTTTTACCGGTGTTCTTGAGAACTGCGGACGCAATATCGTTCTCTCCGATCTTGTTCAGGATGAGAACGGCGTATGGCGTATGGACTACGCCGATATGGACCGCAAGTTAAAAGAACACAACATTCATTTCGCGATTTTCTGCTCTCCGCACAACCCGACAGGCCGTGTCTGGGAGCGCGAGGAAATTGAAAAGGCGATGGAAATTTACAAAGCAAATGAATGCGTTGTCATCTCCGATGAGATCTGGTCTGACCTGACACTGCCGGGCTTCAAACATATCCCAACGCAGTCCGTTTCGAAGGATGCACGCGAGCGCACCATCGCACTTTATGCACCGTCCAAGACCTTTAACCTGGCTGGCCTTGTAGGCTCCTACCACATCATCTACAACCGCATGCTGCGCGACCGTGTGGAGAAGGCTTCGTCCCTTTCTCACTACAATTCTCCGAACGTACTCTCTGTTCATGCGCTGATCGGCGCTTACCGTCCGGAGGGATACCAGTGGGTGGATGAACTGCGCGAAGTGCTGAAATCGAATGCGGATTATGCGTACAACTACATTCTCGAGCATTTCAAGGGCGTGAAGCTTTCCAAACCAGAAGGAACGTACATGCTGTACCTCGACTGCGAGGAGTGGTGCAAGGAGCATGATACCGATATGGATACACTGCTGAAAGCCGGTGTTGCTGTCGGCGTGATCTGGCAGGACGGACGGCCGTTCCACAGACCGTATGCGATCCGCCTGAATCTGGCACTGCCGCATGTGCTTGTGAAAGAGGCATTTGACCGTATGGATAAGTATGTATTCAATGCGAAATAATTGTATTTTCTAATTTTATAAGCCAAACATAATGAAAGACCGAAACGGACATTTTCCTCTGCCGTTCCGGTCTTTCGCTGTTTTGTGCATCCTGTTTTTTCAGTTTTGCTCCAGCTCCCGCTGTGCCAGCATCTCTTCCACGTTGATGCCGTACTTCTTTAAATTGACGCGGCCGTTTTCCAGCACAATGCCGTCTGCCTCCAGCATATCCGCCTGTTTCCCGGCGCCGCCGAAGACAAATTCCGCGGCCAGTTCGCCTTTGGAGTTTACCACACGGTAGCATGGAATGTGCTCCGGATCTGTGTTTTTATGTAAGGCGTTTCCCACGGCACGCGCCATCTTCGGCTCGCCTGCAAGCGCTGCTATCTGGCCGTATGTCGCCACTTTTCCGCGCGGAATCTGCTTTACCGCCTCATAGATTCTTTTGGTCGGGCTGTCCGTGATGATGTCGTAGCTCTCTGCGATCATGGTACGCACAGCGTCATCGGGTACGGTTCCGTCGAGGAGAATCGTGTTCCAATGTTCTTTGTTCTGATGATATCCCGGGATAACTGACGCGAATGCATCGCGCCAGTAGTCCCGCCATTCCGGGTTTGCTTTTACATTCAGCTGAATGATTCCGTCCTTTTCATAGACCCACAGAAATGCCTTTTTGCTTCCTTTCACGCGGATGAGCTGCCAGTTGTCATCGTGGAACGGTGCTTCCTGATATGTGTCCGGGAAGGAAAGGCCATAGGATAGCGCTTCTTCTCTTGTCTTCATTGCAGACTTCCTTTCTTCCTGTCGCGGGTGTTTTGATGTTTTTTCCGCAAAACACCCGCTTTTTTCTGTATTCGTCCTGCCGCTGCGATTCTGCTTTTTTCTGCGGCATTTTTCTTTATTATATCAGTCCGCCTGCTTCTGCGCAATTTTTCACCTGCTATTTTTTCATCTTCGGCTGGAAAATCCAGCTTGCAAGATACGCGAAAATCAACGCCGCTGATGTTCCGACAGCCCCCGCCTTTAATCCGCCCTGGAACAATCCTAAAAATCCGCTTTCTTTTACGGCATCTTTTACTCCCTGAAACAAAAGATGCCCGAACCCGAGCAGCGGCACCGACGCGCCTGCCCCGGCGTATTCTGCAAATGGATCGTAGAGTCCCAGAAAGCTCAACACCGCGCCCGTGCACACAAGCGTTACCATAATTCTTCCCGGCAGCATTTTCGTGCGGTCGAGCAGAATCTGGCACAGGGCACAAATGAGGCCGCCGACCCAGAAGGCATTGAAATATTCCATGAACGTTCCCATTTTACACATCCTCCTCCCTCTCGATTACAACCGCCTGTGCAATACCAGGCACGCTGCTGCCCTCCTGAAAGCTGACCTTCGACATCAGCGCACCAGTCGGTACAAACAGAATCCTCTTCCACTCTCCGTTTTCCAGCTTCGGCAGCAGATACTCCGCCAGCACCGATGCCGCACAGCCGCAGCCGCTTCCGCCCGCACCGGTGTCCTGTTTTGCCGGATCGAAGATCAGCATGCCGCAGTCACTGTGCTGTTCCGAGATATCGTATCCTTTTTTCTTCAGCAGCTCCAGCAGAATTTCCCGCCCCACAACGCCGAGATCTCCCGTCACAATGCGGTCGTAATCGGCCGGTTCCCGGTTGAAATCGACGAGGTTCTGTGCAATCGTATCGCACGCAGCGGGGGCCATGCAGGCGCCCATGTTCTGGTTGTCTTTCAGCCCGTAATCAATGATTTTTCCCGTCGTAGCGCCCGTGATTTTCACTCTGCTCTTCGTTTTTCCAAGCACACACGCGCCGCTTCCCGTCACCGTCCAGCTCGCGGACGGCGGGCGCTGGTTTCCGTAGGCGAGCGGAAAACGGAACTCCTTCTCCGCCGTTCCAAAATGGCTCGATGTCACCGCCAGCACCCGGTCACCGTATCCTCCTGCGACTGCCATCGCGCCAAGCGAAAGCGCCTCTCCCATCGTCGAGCAGGCACCGAACAGGCCGTAGAGCGGGCAGTTCAGATCCACCAGGCCGAACGATGATGCGATTGACTGTGCCAGAAGATCGCCCGCAAAAATCATGCGGATCTGCTCTGGCCTCACATTGGCTTTCTGCATTGCCAGCTTCGCGGTGGCAAGCTGCAGTTCACTCTCGCCCTCCTCCCAGCTCTCCTGCCCGCACATCGGGTCCGAAAGCGTGTGCGAAAAGTATTCGCCCAGCGGTCCATCCTTTTCCTTTTCTCCTACAATCGCCGCGCTGCCCTCGATATAGACGGCTTTGGCAAACGAGATGCTCTGCTTTCCTGTCATCTGTCTCATCGGCAAATTCCTCCGTTTTCTTATTTTGCGTCTTACCATTTCTGACCTTCAGTATTTCCGTTTTTTCCATTCTTACGCATGATTTTCCTGTTTTAGGGAACTCTGTACGCTGTAGCACAAAAATCCTGTTTCAGAAACTTTTAGAGGAATCTTTTTCATGAGTGAAATGCTGTATCTTCAGACGGAGCGGAATATCAAAATCACCAGTCCCGTCGTGACGCTCGGCGATGTGGCGCAGCTTTCCTGTTCAGACGGCGCTGTCCTTGCCCGCAATCAGGTCCGCCGCGTGGCGCATCTTCCCGATGACGGATACGGGCGCTACGTCTGCTCCGCCTCCACCCTCGTCCGCCTCGTCACGGAGGCCGAGGAGCACGTCGATGTCACCCACATCGGCGAGCCGAATTTTATTTTAACGTACGAGGATCCGCGTCAGAAAAACACCTGGATCAGCTGGTGCAAAACGATTCTGGTCGGCATCCTTACGTTTATCGGAACTGCGTTTTCCATTATGACCTTCCACACCGACATCGGCGTCCGCGAGCTGTTTTTGGATGTTTACACCCGTTTTCTCCCGCAGATGACGCCCGGATTTTCGGTGCTGGAAATTTCATATTCCATCGGCATCGGCCTTGGCGTCGTGCTCTATTTCAACCATTTCGGACGGCGGAAATTCACGCAGGACCCGACGCCGCTCGAGGTGGAAATGCGGGTCTACGAGGATGATATCGATACGACCATTATCGAACAGAACGACCGCTCCGGTAAAGGAAAGGAGGCTTTTCATGCGAATCCTGCCAGAGATCCTGCTGATCACAGCCGGTCTTAGCCTTGGCTTTTTCATCGCGAGCGGCCTTGTCGCGCTTGTGATCGGCCTTGGCATCGTGACACGGTACGCCGGCATCACAAAGACAGCAGGGAGCCTGCGTTTTTACGAATGCTGCTGTATGGCCGGGGCGCTGTTCGGCGATCTTTTCTCGCTTGGCACCTTCTCGTTTTCCCTGCCCTCCTGGACGGCCGGTGTGTTCTGGCTTTTTGCGGGCATTTATCTGGGAAGCTGGATCATCGCGCTCGGCGAAGTCGTCAACCTGTTTTCGATCCTCTGCCGCCGGATCGGACTGACGCGCGGACTGCCGTTTGTAATTCTCTGCATGGCGGCAGGGAAAATCGCGGGCTCTCTCTATTATTTTGCAAGTGGATTTCAATAAGAACTGGAGGTAAGATGTGATGCAGAGTTTAAAAAGTGAACGGGCAAAAAAAGAATACGAACAGTTTGTCAAAGAGGTGACGCCAAAGCAGAATCTCTTCTGCAATATGGCAAAAGCCTTTATCGTCGGCGGTCTGATCTGTGTCGTTGGGCAGATTCTGCTCCATATCGGCAAAACGCAGTTCTCGCTCAGCAAAGATGACGCCGGCTCCTGGTGCTCGCTGATTCTGATCCTTAGCAGTGTGATTTTAACCGGCCTCAACATCTATCAGAAAATCGTCACCTTTGCCGGCTGCGGTGCGCTCGTCCCGATCACCGGCTTTGCCAACTCGGTTGCAGCTCCTGCGATTGAATATAAAAAAGAAGGACAGGTCTTCGGCATCGGTGCGAAAATTTTCACCATCGCCGGACCTGTCATTCTGTACGGTGTTTTTGCAAGCTGGCTGCTCGGCTTTCTCTATTGGCTGTGGACCGCTGCCGGGAACTGGTTTTAAATCAGTTCCGCAGCGCTTCCGCCTCTTCTTTTGTGCAGCCCTCGCGGCTGTAACGGGCTTTTTCATAGCCGTCGTGCAGCCGTCTCATGCCGTCGCCGGAAAGCTCGTTTCTCTCTTCCAGCTCCGCCGGGGTTTCGGCTCCGGTCGGCTGGTATTTTCCGGCTTTTTTGATCGTTTTTTTATACTGCCGGCGGATACGCATATTCGGTGTGAGATAGCCCTCTTTCTTTTCCCGCCGCCACGGCAGATTTTCCCGTTCGTCGTTTCCCTGATGCAGGAAGAGAACTTCGTCCTCCTCATCCTCTGAGAAGGCTTTTCCCGCATTTTTTACGCTCTGGTAAATCGCCCGCAGAACCGCGATTCCGACGGCAACCATCACAAGATACATGACCGCCGTAAAAAGATTCTGGATCCACTGCGGCATCGGTTTGTACTCTTTGTCCCCCAGCATATCGGACAGATCGGCCTGCTCCATGCCCTGCGGCGTCTCGGCCTCCGGTGTTTCGATCGTAAGATCGCTTTCCAGCTCTTTCGGCTCATAACCTGCGATCGCCTCCGCAATCGGATCCTTTCCGTAGAGCGCCGATGGGAGCACGAACAGTACCAGAAGGAGTACTGCAATTTTCAGGATCAGTTTTCCCGTCCGCTGCATCGTCTCCACCGGGAGATTGGCGATTTTCTGATGGTCACGGATGAACCCGTGCATGCCGTCGAGGTACTGGCAGAAGAAGCACAGGAATACATCTGCAAAGAAAAACCAGTAGATCAGATGCCAGTAGAACGGCATTTTCATCAGCACACCGATCACATACTGTATCATAAACCAGAGAAAATGAAGGGGCTTTGGCTCATCGAGGAGCGTCGGGATCTCCCACACTTCCATATCCGCCAGCGGCATTGAGCCGGCCGGCAGTTCCTGCGCTGCTTTCTTTAACTGGCCTTTGCGGATTCTGACATAGCCGCGGATCAGGAAAATCACAGCGGCCATAAGACCCGTCATCACGCCGGAAAGGCTCTCCAGAAATGCAGGAGAAATACCGTTCTCAAACTTGTTTTTTCCATCGTTTGCCGCCACAGCCGCTTCAATTACCGCTGCCGCCTGCACACTGAACAGGGAACAGAAAAATTTCGCTGCCAGATACGTCACCGCGCAGACCGCAATTCCGCCAAGCAGAAACTGCCAGAGTGCTTTCGTTTTCCGGATCAGAATCCAGCTTGCGGCGGCCGGAATCAGCAGCAATAAGGATATGGCGCAGAAATACAGCGCCTCCCTTCCCGTCAGCTCCAGAAAACCGGCGGCAAAGCCATAGATGCCGGCGAATAAAAGCCAGACATGAAGCCAGGTCAGCGGGATCTGTACCGGTGTCTTTTTTATTTCCATGGTTTCACCTCCCAGCCGATTGCGGTGTACGCACGGTTCTGCTCTGACGGAACTTCTTCGCCCGGCAGATACGGAATCACCCACAGAACCTGGTTCTGCGCACCGGAGAGCAGATGAAGCGCCTCACGGACCTCATCGGTTCTGTTTTTGGATACGACAACGTAGGTGTGGCCGGTGAGCTCTTTTTCCGCCTCTTTGTGCAGAAACTCCGCGCTGCCTGTGAGATTGCCCCCAAGCTGCACGCACGCCAGTTTCCGGTTCAGCTCCGCTGTTTTTCCGGCGCCCGCTGCCAGATGGACACGCAGCTCCTCGCCGGTCTCCTCATCTTTCGCATTGCTCTTCACCCACAGATTCATCTTGTTTTTCACCATCCGCGCCGCAAGCGAAGACGTGATGCGGATGCTCTCCTCGACCTGCGCTTCCTCGCGCAGAATGTTGGCGTCCTCGATATCGAGAAGCACCGTAACTTCCACGCTCGTCGTCGCGTCAAACTGGTTGACCATCAGATCTCCCATCCGTGCCGACGATTTCCAGTTGATGCGGTTCATCGGGTCTTCTTTCCGGTAATCGCGGATACCGGAAAATTCAAACGGGTCCTCGTACAGGCGATTCCGTGACAGAACCATGCCCGACACGGCACGGCAGATCATCTGAATCCGTGCAGTATCGACCTGGCGCGGGTAAACGTACATCTGTGTCTGCTGCGGGTAATCGCTGTAAAGACCCTCCCGGAAAAAAAGATCGTACGCTACGGCATGCGCACCGGTGATCTCGTAGAATCCTCGTTTTTTCGCCTGAAACGGCAGTGTTCTCGTGACCTGCTGATGAAACAGGAACGAAAAGACATCGCGTTTGTAGCTCTGGTCGGTGATGCTCGCATTTGCTTTTGCCTCGCGGTCGAATTCCAGATTCCGGCTCATCGAAATGCCAAGCTCGAGTGCCGGAATCGGCAGCAGTTTGTCGTTTACGACGACCTCTTTTAACGTACTCTCCTCGCCCTCATAGATCGCGGAATCCTGGAAGCTGACCTGGATTTTCAGATTTTTCTGCCAGTTTTTCTGGTACAGCTTTTTCTGCAGAAACCAGGCGAGCGCCATTCCAAATAGTAATAAAAGAAGCATAGTCCGTTACCTTCCTGACCAGTTTTCGGTCGGCAGATCGATGCGGTTTAAAATTTCCTCGATCACCGATTCTGCGGCTCTTCCGTCGTCTGCGCCGATCTGCATGGTGAGACGGTGTGCGAGTACCGGAACAGCCACGGTCTTGAAGTCCTCCGGCACAACGTAGTTTCGTCCCTGCACCAGCGCGTGGCCCTGTACGGCACGTAAAAATGCGAGTGTTCCACGCGGGCTCACACCGCTTGCAATTTTGCTGTTGACTCTCGTCTCCTGTACGACGCGGACGAGATACTGTACCAGTTCCGGATGCAGATAGACTTCTTTACACGCCTCCTGCAGGGCACGGATTTCTTCTTTTTGGCAGACGGACGACAGCTCAGCGAGCGGCTCCTCGGTCAGGAAACGGGCGATCATCTGTGTCTCTTCCGCCGGGCTTAATGCTTCCATCGAAAGTTTCATTAAAAAACGGTCCATCTGCGCCTCCGGCAGCGGGAAGGTTCCGAGTGTCTCAAGCGGGTTCTGCGTGGCGATGACGAGGAACGGCTCCTCGAGCGGCCGTGTCACACCGTCTACGGTGATCTGGCGCTCAGCCATGCACTCGAGAAGGCTGCTCTGCGTCTTCGGCGTTGCACGGTTGATCTCATCGGCAAGCAGAATGTTGCAGAAGGCAGGGCCTTTCGAGAAGACAAACTCTCCGCTTTTGGCATCAAAATAATTGAGACCGGTGACATCGGACGGCAGTAAGTCCGGTGTGAACTGGATGCGGCCGAACTCTGCCTCGACGGATTTCGCAAGGGATTTCGCCATGACCGTTTTTCCTGTCCCCGGGACATCCTCAAGCAGGATATGACCTTTGGCAACAAGGCAGGTCAGGACAAGCTCGATCGTGCGCTCGTTTCCGATCATGACCTTTGCAATATTTTCTTTTAATTGCTGCAATACATTATTTTCCATGTTTTGCTTCCTCCAACAGTAAGATTTAATAAAAAAATCCACCCCTCGCTGCTCTGTTTTGTAAGAACAGCACGATAAATTTATTTTACAGCACATATTTTCGGAAGACAAGCAGAAAAAGGACGATGCTGTACATACTTTTCACAGCATCGCCCTTTACGGTTTCTTCTATAAATTAGCTTGTCTCTTACAGTGCTTTCCGGTACAGCGCCTCGATGTCCTGCTGACAGGACGCTCTCGGGTTGACGGCGATGTTTCCGCTCTTCATCGCATCTACCGCCATCGGCACGATTTTGCTCTCGATCTCCTCTGCTGTCACTTCTTTTCCCTTTGCCGCCTGGCGGATCGCATCGGTCAGGCTGGCCGGGATTCCGATGGCTGCGGTCAGCTCGCGGATCGCGCCGACCAGCATCATTGGCTCAAATTCATCGGCGTATGCCGGGATTTCGCTGATGTAGTTGTAGATCTTCAGATATCTTCCATGGTCTGCCAGTGCATTGTACTCTGCGATGACCGGAAGCAGAACGGCATTTGCCACGCCGTGCGGCACATCGAAGAAGGCGCTCACAGGATGACTCATTGCATGGACATTTCCAAGTCTTGCGTAGGAAAATGCAATACCCGCGAACAGCGAACCGGTCAGCATCGCCTCTGCGGCTTCGAGATCGGTTCTGCGCGCCACGAAACGGCGGATATTTTTACCGATCAATTCCATCGCTTTTTCTGCCATGGCATCGGAGAACGGAGATGCGGCTGTGGAAATATAAGCCTCCTCCGCATGGATAAAGGCATCGATACCGCAGGCTGCCGCAACGGATGCCGGAGCGGAAGTTAAAAGTTCCGGATCAAGAATGGCATACTCCGGCAGAAGTTCATAGCTGAATACGGTCAGCTTGTAATCTCTGCTGTGGTCGGTGATCACGGAAAATGCGGTCACCTCGGAGCCGGTTCCCGCAGTCGTCGGAATGGCAATCAGCGGGACAATTTTTCCCGGCACTTTGTGTGCGCCTTCGTATTCCGTGATGCTTCCGCCGTATTTTGCCGTCACACCGACGGCCTTTGCTACATCCATCGGAGAACCGCCGCCGAGTGCTACGAGAAAGTCTGCGTCGGAAGCAAGATAGCTCTCGGTTGCTTTTTCTACTGTCGTCACAGACGGATTCGCCTCAATATCTGTGAAAATATCGGCTGCGATGCCTGCCGCTTTCAGGCTGTCCGCTGCTTTGTCCACAACGCCCATTTTTTTCAGGGTAGGACCGGAAAGAATCATCGCATGGGTTCCGCCCATCTTCTTGGCACACTCCGGCAGTTTGGCAAGCGTTCCTGCTCCGACAATAATATTCTGTGGAATCGAAAATTCGAATGGATTCATCTTATTTTTCCCCTTTCTTTCAGAAAGCGTGCCGAAAATTTTTCTTTCCGACACGCTTTGTTTTATCCTAT
Organism: Fusicatenibacter saccharivorans; assembly: GCF_015557635.1. Taxonomy (GTDB): domain Bacteria; phylum Bacillota; class Clostridia; order Lachnospirales; family Lachnospiraceae; genus Fusicatenibacter; species Fusicatenibacter saccharivorans. Next base: position 119,786 of record NZ_JADNOP010000006.1, on the reverse strand, counting down.
CTCAGCTTCAGCCAGCCATTTTGGCAAGAACACGGTCGATCGCTGCATCGATAACAACGTCGAGTTCCGCATCGTCTGCCTCCGGCATCAGGGACGCTGCGTCCTCGTCGGAGATCAGCTCGATCAGGCTGCCGAACTTCTCTTTATATTTGAACTTGCAGACTGCAAAAAATACAACACCGAGGAGGCTCCAGCCGCCTACCATCAGCCACTCCTGCCATACCAGTGTTCCGCCGGAACCAGGAATGCAGTAAACAAGCACCATGCATCCGGACATCAGAACCGCCATCGTTCCAACAAATTTGTATGCCGGAACACGGTACGGACGCGGCATATCCGGTTCTTTCTTCCGCAGGATCAGGAAGGAAAGAGATACCATACAGTAGGCAAGACAGCATCCAAAGTTACCTGCATCACAGATCCACACCATCATGCCTCGTCCTGCAAACGGAGCCAGCATAGTCAGCGCGCCGATCAGGAACAGGGCGTTGATCGGAGTTTTGTGCTGCGGATGAAGCTTTGCGAACATCGGCGGAATCATGTAGGATTCAGCCATAGAGTACAGAGCACGGGAACCGCCGATCATAAAGGAGTTCCAGGATGTGATGATACCGCACATACCGCCGACGATGATGACTTTTGCCATAACCGCTGTACCGAACGCTTTCGCCATCGCATCTGCTGTGACAAGTCCGGTTCCTGCTTCCGAGCTCAGGATTTCGGACGGGTTCAGCACATAGCCGACAGCCAGGATAACACAGGAATAGAAAACAACAGCGAGTACAACGGAGAGAATCATCATTTTACCGATTTTCTTTAACGGAACGTTGATTTCCTCTGCTGCCTGCGGGATAACGTCAAAGCCGATGAAGAAGAACGGGGTAACAACAGCAACTTTGATGATGTTCTGGAACATCGTTCCGGTGCTCTCGCCGACGAACATCTGTCCCTGCAGATTGCTGGAATCTCCGTTGATCACGGATGCCACAATCAGAAGGATACCAGCGCCGCCGATGATACAGGTAAGGACCGTCTGCAGAACGGCTGCTGTTTTTGCGCCCAGCACATTGATCAGTGTGATGAGGAACGCTACAATAACGGCTACGGCTACCCAGGAAGCATAGATATCAAATCCTGCCACGCTGTACATATAGCCTTTCAGGAATCCCGGCCACAGATACGTGATGATGGTTGGGAAGGCGCACGCCTCGAAACACGTAACACTGACGTATCCTAAAATAATCGCCCAGGTACAGATGAACGAACCGTTCGGGCCCATCGCCTTGTAGCTGAAGACGTGCTCGCCGCCGCACTGCGGCATCGCTGCAGTCAGTTCTGCGTAAGTCAGTCCGATGAAGAAGATCATGACACCGCCGATCGCAAACGCAATTGAAGCTCCGACAACGCCGCCCTTCTGAATCCAGCTTCCTGAGGATACGACCCAGCCCCAGCCGATCATGGCTCCGAAAGCGATGACGAGAATATCCCATGCACCTAATACTTTGTCAAATTCTGATTTTTTCTGTTCCATGGCTTATTCCTCCCCGCTTCCGTATTTCTTCTGAATCAGTTCCTCGAGATACTCCGCTGTGCCCTCCACACCAAGGAATGCACTGTTGATCAGAATGTCTCGGTTGTGCCGGTCTCCGCGGTTGCTGCCGGTCAGCGCCAGATGACGCTTGTGATACCGTTTGTCCTTCTCGAGCAGCAGAATTTTTGCATCGCTCTCGGAAAGGCTGTGGCTCTTCATGATATTCTGAATGCGGATCTCATCCGGTGCATAGATAAAAGCCCGGAGGAGCTTGATATCTTTGCTGTCCTTTAAGATGTAATCCGCGGATCGTCCGATGATGACGCAGGCCTCTTTTTCTGCCAGTTTCCGGATGATCTGCTTCTGTACATGAATCGCACGCTCGGTCAGGTCCGCATATTTTGAGAAGGATCCACGGACATCGCCCTCGGCTCCTTTTCCGGCAATCGTACCGCCCTCTTCTACACGGTTCATGATGTCTTTCGGAATTCCGACTTCTTCAATAATCTGATCCACCAGATCGCGGTCGTAGAACTTAATTCCGAGATCCTCCGCAATTTTCCTGCCGATGGCATTTCCTTTGGCTCCGTACTCGCAGCCGATTGTGATAACCAGATGTCCCATACCGTTTTCCTCTCACATTTAATTTCTCTGTTTTACCTGTTGTTTCCGATTCACAGAATGAAAAGAAAAACAGGACAGGGGCGAAGCATGGTTCTTTGCTTTTTGACGTCCTTGTCCTGTTCTTTTCACGCTATGAGATTTTCTTTGTTTCTATAAGAATTCTTTATTTTTCCAGAGCTTTTACGGTTTCTTCGATGATAGCAACTGCCTTGTCGCAGTCCTCCTCGGTTACGATAAGCGGAGGGATCAGACGAATGATGTGCGCTCCGATGGCGGTGATCAGCAGATGGCGGTCAAGGCAGCCATGTTTGACTTCTACGCCGCTGATGATATCATCAAACTCTACGCCGACCAGCAGTCCCTGATGTCTGACTTCTTTGACATGCGGCAGTTTTGCTAATTTTTCTGCGAAGTAATCACCGACTTTCTTTGCATTTCCGGCAAGGCCGCGGTCGATCAGTTCGTTGACTTCTGCCAGTGCTGCTGCACAGCTGACTGGATGGCCGCCGAAGGTAGTTCCGTGAGATCCCGGGGTAAAGGCTTTTGCTACTTCAGCTGTTGCGCAGATTGCACCAATCGGCATTCCGCCGCCAAGACCTTTTGCCATGGATACGATATCCGGTTTGATGCCGTAGTTCATGTAAGACATTACCGCACCGGTTCTGCACCAGCCGGTCTGTACTTCATCAATCAGAAGCAGCATGTCGTTCTCATCACAGAACTTCCGGAGTCCCTGCATGAACTCTTTCGTTGCCGGATGAACACCGCCTTCGCCCTGTACCGGCTCAACCATGATGGCAATGGTGTTTTCGGTACATGCATCTTTGAAGGCCTGCAGATCATTGTACGGTGCGTAGGAGAATCCGTAGGTCATCGGTCCGAATCCAACCTGGCATCCGTTGCCCGGCTGACCGGTTGCAGACATGGCACCGAAGGTTCTTCCATGGAAGCCCATCTTTGCGGTTACGATGTGGTAACGGTTCGGGCCGTATTTCTCGATGCCGTACTTTCTTGCCATTTTGATCATGGCCTCGTTCGCCTCGGTACCGGAGTTCTGATAGAAGATCTTGTCCATGCCGATGGTCTCGCAGACTTTCTCAGCAAGCAGTGCCTGCGGGATGGTGTATGGATAGTTGAAGGTATGCATGATATCGTCGAGCTGCTCTTTTGCTGCTGCAACAACTTTCGGGTTTCTGTTTCCGGCGTTGTTTACGGCGATTCCTGCGTAAAAGTCAAGATACGGCGTTCCGTTTTCGTCGTACATGTACATCCCCTCTGCGGTTTCTGCAAGGAAATCGAAACGCTCGTAGGTCTCGATCATGTACTTGTTTACTTTGTCTTTGATGTCCTGAACCGTTAATCCTGTGTCTTTTAATCTCATAGTGTTATCCTCCCATAGCGTTGAAAAGATTTTTTAAATAAAAAACAAAAAAGCAAAGACTACTCGTTGGTAAGCGTCTTTGCTTTGTTTTTCGTTTATTATTTTGTACAACCATACAATAGCACCACTCCCTATATTTGTCAATTACTTTTTTTTAAAAAGTTTTTTATTTTTATTTTTTTTTAACACCCGCTTTTTCTATTTTTTTTGATGTTTTTTCGTCTTCCGCCGTATTTTTTTCATATCCGTTGTTTTTTATTCTGATGTTCCAGCGGATTTCTGTCCATTATATTGAACAGTTCATTCAAAAAAAGAAAGCCTGTTATTCTGCGGCTTTTAGTGATAGTCGAGAAAGAAACACATGCAGCTCGTCTTCTCCGTCCCTCTGTTGCGGTAGATGTGGGTCTGGTCTGTCTCGAAACGGAATGCCTGCTTCAGGTGGATCTCATGCTCTTTTCCATTGCACTCCACGGTCATCACGCCGTCTGTCACCACCAGGTACTCTCTTGTTTTCTCTCCGTGGCCGCCGCTCACATACGTTCCGCCCGGTTCGATGTCGATACGGTAGATTTCCACAAGCCGCGTGTCCTCATACGGAAAGCACGTCCACACAGTGTACTGCCCCTCCAGCTCTTTCGTCGGAACCAGATCCTCCGGTGTCACAAGATAACTATCCACCAGCGGCGTTGCAATCAGCTCCTGAAATTCAATCCGCAGGCCGCTCGTAATCTTCCCGAGCACGCCAAGCGACGGGTTCGCCGTTCCCTTTTCGATCTGCGAGAGCATACTCTTGCTGACCCCGGTCTGCTCTGAGGCCTGGTCGAGACTCATCCCTTTCGACTGCCGGATCCGTTTCAGATTGACTGCCACATTTTCTGTCAGATAATCCATGTTCTTCCACCTGCCTTTCTTCGTATTTCGCTCATTGTAGCACACCTTCCTCCGATATTCCAGTGAATATTTTTAAACTTTCTGCCGCCTTTCCCCGCTTCGCCTTTCTTTTCTTCCTTTATCCGCCCGGGTTTCAGGCGCTTTTCTCTGCCTTTCCCAGGAAAAGCGCCCTTCCGCCGGATTTGTATTTTTGTCAGACCTTTTCCATCCGCATCTGCCGCAGAATCTTCTTTTCCATCCGCGACACCTGCACCTGCGAAATCCCCAGTTTTCCGGCGATCTGCGCCTGCGTCATGTCCTGAAAATAGCGCATGTAGATGAGCTGCCGCTCCTTCGCGGGCAGTCGTCCCAACAGCTCTTCCAAGAAAATCCGGTTCAGCAGCTTTTCCTGCCCGTTCTCTTTTTCCGGAATGCGGTCCATCAGAGAAATATCGTGGTTTTCCCCCTGATAGATGGTCTTCTGCAGCGATTCCACCTCCGCGCCGGACTCCATCGCCTCCACGATTTCTTCCACGGTAACATCAAGCTCCCCCGCTATCTCCGCCAGCGTCGGATCGCGCCCGTTCTCCCGCTCCAGCCGCTCACGCACCGCATACGCTTTCCACGCCAGTTCCCGGATCGGGCGGCTCACCTTCACCATCCCCTCCGACCGCAGAAACCGCCGGATCTCCCCCGCAATCATCGGAACCGCATACGTCGAAAAACAGACTTCAAACGAAGGATCAAATTTATCAATCGCCTTCAACAGCCCAATGCTCCCGATCTGGCACAGATCCTCCATCTCCACCCCGCGGTTTGCAAACCGCCTCACCATGCTCCAGACCAGTCCCATATTTTCCTCTGCCAGTGTATCCCTTGCCGCTTTATCCCCTTCGTGTGCCTTTTCGATCAGGGCAAGCGTATGTTCCATGCATTCTGACTCCTATGACTTCCGATCCGGCCCTTACATTTCCGGATGCACACCGATTTTCCGTTTCATCACCACTTCCGTCCCCCATCCCGGATGCGACCTTACTTCCAGCTCATCCATAAACGCCTCCATAAACGAAAACCCCATCCCCGACCGCTCCAGCTCCGGGCAGGTCGTAAACATCGGCTCCATCGCCTTCTCCACATTTTCAATCCCGACGCCGGTATCTTTTACCGTCACCTGAAACACCTTCTCCTCCAGATCCAGCACACACTTCATCTGAATTTTCCCTTTTTCCTGCCGGTATCCGTGAATCATCGCATTCGTAACCGCCTCCGAAATCGCCGTCTTGACATCCGCCACTTCCTCCACCGTCGGATTCAGCTGCGCCAGAAACGCCGCCGCAGACACCCGCGCAAAACTCTCATTGCAGGGACGGCTCTCAAATTCCAGCGTCATCGTATTCCACCGCATCTTCTCTTCTGTTTTCATCCTTTCTCGCATCATCCCATTCCCCTTTCTGCCCACTCCCCGTCCAAAACCTACTTCCACGTCTTCTCCTCTTCCACCTCAATCACCCGCGTCACCCCCGACATCACCAGAATCCTCCGCATCCGCTCTCCCACATGCACCGCTCTCACCTTCCCGCCAATCAGCTCCATCTCCCGAAACCTCCCCATCACCAGTCCAATCCCCGAACTGTCCATAAACACCGTCTTCCGAAAGTCAAACACCACCTCCCTCACATTCCTCTCCACCAAAATCTCCCCCGCCTCCTCCCGAAGCCGGTCAGCCACAAAATGATCCACCTCTTCCGGAAGCCGAATCGTCATCACCGCATCCTTCACCCAAACACGATTATCCATTTCCCATCCTCCCTCTTTCCTGTCATAAAATAAAAAACACAAAAGATTTTTCGCCGTAAAGCGAATTTCATCTTTTGTGTTTTATCTTCTCACTTTTATACTTTTTTGCCCTTCGTCCCACGCAACCTCCGCGTAGTCAGTGGTATCAGCCCGACGAAACAGCGCCGCATCTCCTGCGGCATTCTGCCCCGTGGGCATCCGTCCTCACTATTCCTCCGTCTTCACAGTCCCCCCCAGCGCCTCAATCTGCTGCTCGGCCTTAGTAGCCTTCTGGGTTCCCGGGAACTTATCGATGATCTCCTGGAACACCGAAATCGCATTATCGGTATCCCCACTCAGCCGATACGCATGCGCCAGATAGTTAAGCACCGTATAGTCACTGTCGTTGATATTCTTAGCCTTCGAAAGCTTATCAATCGCCTCCGTGTAATTCGAATCATCAAACGCACTGACGCCAGAATCTGAGAGTTCCTGGAACATCGTCGACTGCATGCTCTTGTAGATCGTATCGTAAACGGCTCTTGCATCTACAGAGAGGGCCTCCGGGTTGACCTCCGTCAGTGCATTGGTTGCATTGCTTGTATTGCCCTGCTGCTGCGCTTCCACTGCTTTCAAAAGGTTTTCATACGAAGCCACCGTGTCCTGTGCCGTCTGGATCTGCTGCTGGGCAGATGCCGTCGTTTCGTTCAGGGAATCCACCTGGCTCTGAAGCTGATTCAGCTGCGCCTCCTGGCTCGCCATTTTTCCGCTGTATTCCACAACCTTTTCATCCGCCTGGCGGTTAATTCTCTGCGTATTCGCCGGCCCGACGAGAAACCACACAACCAGTGCGCCGAGCACCAGTCCAATGCCGATATTCAGCATGGTAGCCGCTGTAGACGTCTCGCGGAACGTCGGCGGAATAATCACCGTATCGCCGCTTACTACCCGCTCTCTTTCGTCCTCTCGCTGCTCTTCCGTCCGCTCCCTGCGTCCGAACCGCCTCGGCTCCAGCGATGTCTGCGTACCCGTCTGGAAGTCAACCTCCTTCAGGAAACGCAGCGTCGTCGAATTTGTCTTGTCAATTTTCGCCGCCTTTTTCAGAATCTTCCGCGCTTTCTCATACTCACCCTTGTGAATATAAATCAGCGCCAGCAGATGATATCCCTTGATCAGCTTCGGATTCTGGTTCAGAATCTTGCGCAGCTGGATCGCAGCCACATCCTCATTGTTCTCGCGGCAGCATTTCAGCGCACTGTTGTATTTCTTGATCGTCTGATTGATCATATCCAGCTTCGCCTGCTCCGCCTGCAGCGTCGCAATATACTCCGTCGCCACATTATTCTCCGGCATAATATTCTTGCTGATGATCCACTCACTTAACGCCGCAACCGCTTCACCCGTCTCAAAATAGACAAGGCCTAACAAGTTCCGCGCATGGATATTGTATTTGTTAAACTTCAGGCTCCGCCGCAGCATATCGATCGCTCCGGAAAGATCCCGGATCTCCGCCTTGTCGAGGCCCAGATTATAGTACATGTTCGAAAGAGAAAAACATTTTCTCTGTACTCTCAGGTTAAAACCACAGTTGGGACAAATCTCCATTCCGACATCCACAACTGCTTTACAATTCATACAGTTCATTCCGGCACCTTACTCTTCCTTTTCCGCTTCTGTCTCGTTTTCCTGTTCCGGCTTGTCGTTTTTCATCATTTCTTTCAAAATGTCGATCACATCCGTCAGATCACGGCTGTAAATCGCATCCTCCACCTCGTCCACATCGAGACACGGTTTAAACTTCTTCAGTTCTTCTTCGTAATTTAACATAAACAAAAAATTCCTTCCTGTATTCGCTAACCATTCCGCTTTGCAAGATATGCTTTCAATTCGCCCGCCAGATACAGAGAACCCACGCAGAACAGCATGCCGCTGCCCTTTTTGCCCAGTGCCTTCTCATACGCTGCCCCGATCTCCGGTTCCGCGCAGACATCCGTGCATCCTGCTTTTCTGAAGTCCTCTGCAAGCACTTCCGCCGGTACGACGCGGCTTCCGTCGATCTGCGTTGCAACAACATGGGACGGATGGATGCCCTCGCAGATTTCACCGATCATCTCATGATAGTGCTTGTCTGCAACTGCCGTGAACAGAATCGTGATCTCGTTTTCTTTCGCAAAATAGCCTGCCGTGCTGACAAACTGTGCAATGCCGTCCTCGTTGTGCGCGCCGTCGATAATGACGCCCGGCGCAGCCATTTCCATACGGCACGGCCATTTGATCTTCGAAAGGCCTTCCGCAAGCACATTCTTAGGAATGTCGTGCACGTCCTGCAGAATATGCATCGTGTAAAACGCAAGGCTTGCATTCATCATCTGGTATTTTGCCACGTACGGAATCGCAAGCTCTGCTTTTTCGCCGCCCGGGTATGCAAAGGTAAAGGTGATGCCCTCACGGCTCTGTGTTTTCATCTCATAGAACGACGGCTCCATTGGCCATGCCGGGCTTCCCATCTCTTTCGCCTTTGCGGCAATGACAGAAGCCGGACCTGGCTGGCTGGCGTCGTAGATCACCGGGACACCGGCTTTGATGATGCCGGCTTTCTCTCCCGCAATCGCCTCGAGGGTGTCGCCAAGATACTCGGTATGGTCGCGGCTGATGGACGTGATGATGCATGCCAGCGGCTTTTCGACCACATTTGTCGCATCCAGCCGTCCGCCAAGGCCGGTCTCCATGACCAGATATTCCACGCCGGCTTCTTTGAAAATCAGCATTCCCATCAGGAACAGCGTCTCAAAATAGCTCGGATGGCCTTCGCCCTCCGCCTCGTATTCTTTGGCTGCTTTTTCCACTTTGAGAAATGCGTCAAGAAACTGCTCATCCGACACATCTTCCCCGTTGATCTGGAACCGCTCGTTGATGCGTACAAGGTGCGGGGAGGTAAAAAGTCCTGTCTTTTTGCCGCCTGCAAGCAGCATCGCATTCAAGTACGCGCAGACGCTTCCCTTTCCGTTCGTGCCCGCCACATGGATAATTTTGATCCCTTCCTGCGGATTCCCAAGGCGCGAAAGAAGCTCCCTCGTATGTTCCGGCGGATGCTTCACCGTAAATTTCGGTATTGTTTCGATATAATCAACTGCTTCTGTATAATTCACCTTATTTCACCATTCTTCAGTATTTTAGGGCTGCTTTCAGACCCTAGTATCATTATAATCGAGTGACCGGATATGTCCATAGCAATTTTCAAAATTTTGTCCCGACTTTTCGACTTTCTCCGTAAAAAGATACAGTGGGACGTCAAAATCCGCCCCACTGTATGATCTTTCGGACACTCTTTTTAATTCTGCAGACCGCCGTCTTCGGCCGGTTTATCGCTGTTTTCTGTTTTTGACGGCTCAATCTTGTCGCCTTCGCCCTCCGGCGCACCGGACGGCGCTGCCGTCAGTTCATCCTGCGGCGCTGTGCTTGTGCCCGCATTCTCCTGTGTCACGTCCGTTTTCGTGCTGTCCGGGTTCGGCGTCGGCGTCGGTGTAGATACCGTTTTTGGCTCTTCATACATCATCGGCTCTGTCCTTGTCAGCACCTTCTTCGTCGAGCTGTTGCTCTGCTGCGCGATTGTAATCTGATCACCGTCTTCCAGGGTCAGACTATGCACCATCAGAATCGACGGGCTGACATAAACGGTATCCTGTATCTCCTCGTTGACTTCCACACGGCTCGATGCCGTAAAGTTTTCTCCGTAAAAATACCAGGTATCTTCTCCGGATTTTTCAATTCGTTCCAGTGTTACCGGCAGAGCACCCATCTGCAGCTTCACACGCTCATACGGTGTCTCTCCGTCTTCTCCGTAAACGTACCGTTTTCCATACAGCATATCATACTGCAGCACCTCGAGATCCACCTGATAATTCTTCGTATTCCGTCTCGTCTGATGATACCGGAAAATGGTTCCGTCATGAATTCCCACACGGTTCATAACCTCTGCTGCAATCTGGTAGGAAGCAATGTTTTCCTGTTTTCTTTTCAGTCCCATATTATCCCATATTACGTATTCGGTCTGATACAGATAGCGGTTCTCCAGATCTTCTACTTTCAGTCCCATCGTTGGCAGATGGTCCCCGTACATCACAAGTACCACCGGCTCCGGATAATCCGCAAGCTTTGTCGTCAGCTCTTTGACAAATTTGTCCATCTCATGGATCTGATTTACATAATATTCCCAGGAGTAATTATTTTTTTCCCGGTCTTCCGCGCCTGTCACTGTAATCTCCGGATCGTCAAGCACCGGCTCTGTCGGATAATCACCGTGGCCCTGTACCGAAATCGTATAGATATAATCCGGTTCGTCTGTCGCATCGAGCGTTTTTATGATCTCTTTTGTCAGAATATGGTCTTTTACCCATCCTGTCGCCGTCACATCCGAGATATCCGGCATATATTCCTCCGAGGTAAAGGTATCAAAACCAAGACGTGAGAATACACTTCTTCTGGAATAGAAGTTTGCTTCATTGTTGTGGATCGCATGGGTCGCATAGCCAAGATTCTTTAAAACATACGGCGCACTCTCACACGTCTCCTCTGAAAGCACCGATTTGTACGGATACTCACCCGCTCCGAAATACCGGAGGCTCATGCCGGAAATAGTTTCAAACTCTGTGTTTGCTGTTCCGGCTCCCACCACCGGCACGCGGAGATAACCGGAAGAATAATCCTTCATCAGCTGCCGGTAATACGGGATCGGATCCTCGGAAATGTTGAGGAAATTAACCAGCTCCGGATCGAAAAAGGACTCCAGCTGCAAAAAGATAATATTCGGTTTTACCGTATCATCCTCTTTTTGTTCGCCTTCACTCGTCTCAATCTGTTTCACGAGCTGTTCGGAATAGCCGTTCGGCTCTGAAATTCCCGTATCAAACAGGGTGACTGCCAGACAGTACGGATAGCCGTAATCCTGGTAGGCAAATGCGATGTTGACGAAATAGCTGGAAAGCACACGCTTTGTAAGCGCCAGATTCGTTGCTCCCGTAAAGAGTACAATTACCAGAGCAATCAACGGCACATTCAGATACCAGCGGATTTTCCCCTGAAATTTCGGTCCTTTGATCCAGACCCATACAAAAAATGCCAATAATGCCACAAGAGCTGCCGCAACGAGGATCATGGTACCTTTCGACAGATACTTCGTCACGACCTTGGCACCATCGCTTAAGTTCCGCAAATCCGGCCCGGTAAACGGTGTGACGCGGTTCGCCAGAATCACACCGTTGATGATACCGAGCAGCAGCCAGAAACAGCTCATGATGAGCCGCACCAGCACACGTCTGCGGAACAGATAAACTACCATAAAAGTAGTGAAGATCAAAAATGCATTATACAAAAAGACCCAGGGGCTTTCCACCATGTAGCTCCACGCTGCCGCAAGCGAATGGCGGGAAAATGCTTCAATCACCAGGTACAGAATACAGCACCCCAGAGCCTGCAGCGGCAACGAGAGCCAGTTGCAGACTTTCACTACGGTTTCCTTGTTTCCATGCAGTTTTCTTTCTTTATTCATTTATTTTTTCAGCTGCTCCAATCTTGTCTGAACCTGCTCCATCATCTGCTGATAGTTCGCCAGTTTTTCTTTCTCTGCCTGAACTTTTGCTTCCGGAGCTTTGTTGATAAAGTTCGGGTTGCCAAGCATGCCGTTGGAACGTGCGATCTCTTTTGTCAGACGCTCTTCCTCTTTCGTAAGGCGGGCGATCTCTTTTTCCAGGTCAACCAGCTCGGCAAACGGAATGTAGATCGTTGCCTGCGGGATCACTGCGGATACCGCATCGTCTGCGATGCCGGCTTTGTCTGCCTGTACGTGAACTTCGCTTGCTCCTGCCAGAGTTCCGAAGAATACAGCACCGTTTTTGAAGGTTTCCTGTACAGCAGCATCTTCCGTTACAACGAATACGCTTGCTTTCTTTGACGGCGGTACGTTCATACTGGTGCGGACACCACGGATGCTTCTTACCGCCTCTTTCATCATCTCAACGGCTGCCTCATCCTCTGCGTATGCAAAGTCTTCGGTCTCTTTCGGCCATGCGGCGATCATGATGGAATCCTCGTCCGGATTCAGTGTGCAGTAGATTTCCTCTGTGATGAACGGCATAAACGGATGCAGCAGCTTTAATGCATTGCCAAGAACGGTTTTTAAGGTCCACAGTGCAGCGCCCTTCGTCTCGTCGGTCTCGCTGTACAGACGCGGTTTTACCATCTCGATGTACCAGTCGCAGAATTCCTCCCAGATAAAGTCGTAAACCTTCTGTACGGCGATACCGAGCTCGTAGCGGTCCATGTTGTCCGTTACTTCGGTTGCCAGGGTATTGACTTTGGAGAGAATCCATTTGTCTGCCAGTGTCAGTTTGTCTTTTGGCATCTTGGACGGAACCTCTGCTTTTTCCAGGTTCATCATGATGAAACGGGAAGCATTCCATACTTTGTTTGCGAAGTTACGGCTGGCTTCTACACGCTCCCAGTAGAAACGCATATCGTTTCCAGGTGCATTACCGGTCATCAGCGTCAGACGGAGCGCATCTGCGCCGTATTTATCGATGACTTCCAGCGGATCGATACCGTTTCCGAGGGATTTACTCATCTTGCGTCCCTGGGAATCGCGAACGAGTCCGTGAATCAGTACGTGGTGGAACGGAACCTGTTTGGTCTGCTCCAGCGCGGAGAATACCATACGGATAACCCAGAAGAAGATGATGTCATATCCGGTTACGAGAACATCTGTCGGATAGAAGTAATCAAATTCCGGTGTTTTCTCCGGCCATCCTAACGTGGAGAACGGCCACAGCGCAGAACTGAACCAGGTGTCCAGGGTATCCGGGTCCTGGATGAGATGGGTGCTGCCGCATTTCGGGCATTTTTCCGGCATTCCGCCTCTTACAACGGTGATCTCGCCACAGTCATCACAGGTATAAGCCGGGATACGATGGCCCCACCAGAGCTGACGGGAAATACACCAGTCGTGGATATTGTTCAGCCAGTTCTGATAAATCTTGCTGAAACGATCCGGGATGAAGTTTACTTCCCCGTTCTTCTCTGCTTCGCTGGCAGCGGCAGCCATATCCGCCATTTTTACAAACCACTGCGGTTTAATCATCGGCTCTACGGTTGTCTTACATCTGTCGTGGGTTCCTACGTTGTGAACGTGATCCACTACTTTTACAAGAAGGCCAAGCTTCTCGAGATCCTCTACCATGGCTTTTCTTGCCTCGTAGCGGTCCATGCCGGCGTATTTGCCGCACTTGTTGTTCATGGTTCCGTCATCGTTTAAGATGTTGATCTCTTCGAGGTTGTGGCGTTTTCCTACCTCAAAATCGTTCGGGTCGTGTGCCGGTGTGATTTTTACGCATCCGGTTCCGAACTCTTTGTCTACGTAAGCATCTGCGATAACCGGGATCTCACGGTCGGTCAGCGGAAGCTTCAGCATTTTTCCTACGATATCTGTATATCTTTCATCCTCCGGGTTGACAGCCACTGCGGTATCTCCAAGCAGAGTCTCCGGACGGGTGGTTGCGATCTCTACGAAACGGCCTTCCTCGCCAACTACCGGGTAGTTGATATGCCAGAAGTGGCCTGCCTGCTCCTGATATTCAACCTCTGCATCGGAGATGGAAGTCTGGCATACCGGGCACCAGTTGATGATGCGGCTTCCTTTGTAGATCCATCCTTTTTCATACAGACGGCAGAATACTTCTTCTACGGCTTTGGAGCATCCCTCGTCCATGGTGAAGCGTTCTCTCTCCCAGTCTGCAGAGGAACCGATCTTCCTTAACTGGCTGTTGATGCGTCCGCCGTACTCTTTTTTCCACTCCCAGCAATGCTCCAGGAATTTTTCGCGTCCGATTTCATCTTTGTCGATGCCCTGCTCTTTGAGCATATTGGTAACCTTTACCTCGGTTGCGATCGCCGCATGGTCGGTACCCGGCTGCCAGAGGACTTCATATCCCTCCATCCGTTTGAAACGGCAGAGAATATCCTGCATGGTATTGTCAAGTGCGTGGCCCATGTGAAGCTGTCCGGTTACGTTCGGAGGCGGCATCATAATGGTAAACGGTTTTTTGTTCGGGTTTACAGTGGCGTGGAAATATCCTTTATCCAGCCATTTCTGATACAGTCTGTCCTCGAGTCCTTTCGGATCGTAGGTCTTTGCGAGTTCTTTGCTCATGAGATCCTCCTTTTATGTTTGGTGTATTGTGGTATTTATTCCCGCAGAGGCTTGTCTTAAATCAAAAACGCCCTTCACATACACATAACATGCATGCAAAGGGCGAAAATTCCGCGGTACCACCTTAATTTGTATCTCGTTTCGGAGTCTGTAACGTGACTCATGCGTGAGAACCTAATCATCACATCTTCTGTGCTTTTCAGCTCTCCGGTTCAGAAGCTACCTTCCATGACCACCTTCCCGGACAGCCTTTCAGCCGGTGAACCGTCCTCTCTTTTGGGGCCTGCCATGTACTCCTCTTCCTCATAACCTTTTCTTTTTCTGTTGGAATAGAAACTGCATTTATCATAATCGCGTTTTTTTATTTTGTCAAGCCGCCGCGGGCAAAAACCTTTCTTCTTATGGAAGTTTTAAGATTTCACGCGCTTATTTTCGGTGAATCCGCGATGCACAGTACTGCATTTCTGCGCGGCCGTACGACGCGTAGCGGACCTGTTCTTTCGAAAACGGCTTCGCATTGCTTGGCCGTCCCAGGTTTTCGCCGTGGATCACCTGATCCACAAGGTCGATGAGATCTGCGAGAACGCCGAGGCTGAGCGGATTGTAAACCGGATGCGCCGTCGATTCAAACACCTGCGTGTGATGACCGCCGAAGAATTTCATGCGGCCGCCCCTCTTCACAAGCCACACCATCAGTCCGACCAGCCCGTCGTAATACTCTTCCAGGCTCGTTCCGCCCGGCACCTGCATCCAGACACCGCAGCCGCTTCCGATCGCATCTCCGGTGAACAGGTAATTCTGTTTCGTCTCCAGCACAACAACGCTGCCCGGCGTATGGCCCGGTGTCTGACAGACGGCCAGCTCTGTGCCGCCGAGCGGAATCACGGAATCGGTACGGATGTCATGAATCTCCTCCCACGGTTTTAATTTTCCCGCTGTCAGTACGCTGAGCGTCTCCGGGTCCATCTTCTTTTCGTCGTGGCACATGTAAACCTCGTTGAACTCATCGATATGATACATGTGATCCGGGTGCGCATGCGTGATAACCAGCAGCAGAGGCTTATCTGTCAACTCCCTTATCACCGGCAGAATCTTTGCGCCTGCTGTGATGCCGGTATCAATCACAGCCGCTTTCTCTTCTCCTTCTACCACATAGAACGACGAATTTCCCGCGTCAAGAATACAGTAAATTTTTTCTCCGATTTCTGTTATCTGAAAACCTTCCATTTTGTAAAACCTCCCTTTTGTTCACCGGAACATACTGAACCCTATGTTGAATAAAATCCCCATAACAATAATAATAACCCAGATCAGAGCTGCAATTCTTGCTTTTGGCGTATGGGACTGTGTTCGGAGCGGCTCAGGAAATTCCCCTTTTTTCTCCCAGTCGGCAATCCGTTTTTTTGCCTCCTCTGCCTGTTCTTCCTTCACATAAACAACGCGTCCCTGATACGGTATTCCAGTTGTAATCTGCAGAATTTCTCCGGCTCCTTCGCTTTTTCCATAAGCCGTGATTCCATGACGCTGCAGCATCTTTACCATCTTTTTTGTAGTCTGTTCATCTACCGTACGATACACCTTTCGATACCCCATATCTTTCCCTCCTGTGCTTTGTGCCTTAGATCCACCTTCCGCTATTTTATGCTATTTTCTTTTTTTCTCTCAGCATCATCACCCACGCAATCCGTAATCGAAGTTGATTGTGAGCAGCATCGTAATCTGGCCAAGTGAAATATGATATCAATGTCCTGCGTTCTCTTCCCCGATGATAATCGAAAGCAGCGTATGATCCAGCATGATCGTGCGGTTCCACGGATTGAAAATCACACCGCTGATCTCCTTTGTTTCGGATGCCATGTGGATCAGCTGTTCCAGACTCACGAGAAACGTAGATTTCACGCTGCTGCTCCCCTTTAATTCCTCATCAAAGCTCGTAAACGCGGCCCACCAGACTTTTCCGTCTGCGCTCTTTACCGTTCCGATCCGGATCTGATCGTCGCCGGATGGCGGTTCCACGGAAAGAATCGCCTGTCCGCCCTCTTTCATTCTGCGTCGGATCACCGTCAGCACGTGTGCCAGCAGTTCCGGCGTCGGCTCCTTTTGCAATTCCAGAATTGCTTCCTCTATCTTTTCATTCCCCTGCAGACCTTCGTCTTTTGGAGTATCTGTTTCTTTTGCCATTGCTCTTGTCCTTTCTTTTTCGCTTTTCCCACACAGAATCTGTGTACCATCATCCCCGACAGCTTCGGCACTTCCGATGACCTTTACTCTGCGCCTACCCAGATGCCATCTTCCCCGCAGAATCTGCACTCTTTTGATAAATCCAAAACGTTTTCCATCCGCTTTAAGATCTGATCGTACTTCCCTTCCCGCATCAATGCAATCGTCACCGGATCCGTTCCGATCTGCAGATGGCGGAAGCCGCGTTTTCCTTCCTCCGTCCACGGCAGAGTCAGCTCCAGTTCAAAGCCGCCGCTGCTTCCGTACAGCTCACCCGGCTGTTCGTCCGCAAACAGCTCGAAAAACGGCTGATAATATGCCTTGAAATAATTCTCCTCTGGAAACCAAAGTGTACCGTCCCCGGTCCGCTCCGGCTCTTTTACAACGGCATTCAGATAGCCTCTCTCGTAATACGTCATGCACGCCGCACTCTTCGCCAGCGGATTTTCATTGATCTTCTCGATCTCCGACGCCGCCCGGCATCCGTTTCCAAAGGCCGCCTGGCTGTTCTCGCTCCTGCCGACCGGCTCCCAGACGCTCCATGCGTTCTGCTTTCCGTATCCGATCAGATCCTGGCGGTATGCACCGTTGTATTTTACAAATTTTTTCTCCCCCGGCTGCTCGATCAGGTTCAGCGGTACCATACAGTCAATTCCGTACAGCTTCTGCGCAATCAGCCGCGTGTAGATGATGCCGAGATAATGACAGATTGCACTGCGCTCCGCCGTGTCGAGATACATAATCTGCTCCGCTTTTGCCAGCTGGTCGCCGCGTGTTTCGAGCACACTCTCCACCATCGCAATCCGTGACTGCAGCTCCGCCTTCCGTTTTCCGCGGTAGCGCGCCGACAGACGGCCATACGGCATCGTGCTTGCAAGAACCGCGTGCAGCAGCTCCAGGTTTGTGTATTTGATCATAATATCTTTCTTATTTAAACCGAGCTCTGCGTCGGTATCGACTTCCGTCACATTGATGATATATGTTTTTTCTTCGGTCAGTATCATTTGTTTTGCCTCTCTTTTTCAGTACTCTCTTCCATGCTCCTTCAGCCAGCTCTGCCACACTTTGTAATCGGGCATCTGCTGTGCCACCACCGCGTAAAACCGCGCGGAATGGTTCATCTCTTTCTGGTGCGCCAGCTCGTGGATAACGACGTAATCCATCACGCGCTCCGGCATCAGCACCAGTTTCCAGTTGTAGTTCAGGTTTCCGGCGCTGCTGCAGCTGCCCCAGCGGGTTTTCTGCTCACGAATTGTGATTCTGCCATACGTTACGCCCATCTCTTTTGCAAAATGTGCCGTCTTTTCCGCCAGCATCTGCGCCGCACGTTTAACCGCCGCTTTTCGTTCTGCTTCCGTCAGACGGTTCGCTGCTTTCTGCTCTGCGGCCGCCAACGCTTTTTCCCGGTGTGTGTGAATCCAATCCTGTTTTTCTTTTAAGAATGCTTCGATTTTGTATTTTGCCATCCGTTTCGGTGCGCGCACCACCACGCTTCCACCCGCTTTGACCTGGACGGCGAGCGTTTTGCGGGCGGAATACACGATCTCATAGGGAATCTGTTTTAAAATCCGTTCTGCGCTGTCTTTCTGTTCCATTTATTTTTCCTCAAAAGCTGTCTGTTTTACCATTTTTTTACCTGTTTTTCATTATACCTTTTTCCCGGCGGAAACGCAATCGGATTGCTCACAGAAAAAAACGCGAGCAGAATCACCGTTTTTCTTCCGGCAATTCTGCTCACATTTTTCTTTCTCTTATTTCAGCTCAATTTTTTTCTGCTTTCTTCGGATGCACAGCCTCACAAATAAAATCGCCGCCTGCACACAGAGAATCATCACCAAAATTCCAATCATGGACAGCGCTGTTGCCCCCAGTCTGATCAGTTTTCCCATTCTTTTTTCCTCACTTTTCTTTCTATCGTGCCAGAACCGGATCGGCTGCCGCATCCCACAGCAGGCTGTCCGTCTCACTTTGTTCCAGGTATCCATATTTTACCATTGCCGCCAGCACCTGCTTTTCCCGCTGCAGCGCCAGATCCGCGTGGCGCGACGGCGCGTAGGCGGACGGTGCATTCGGGATTCCGGCGAGGAGAACGGCTTCGCTGTCGGTCAGCTCCTGCGGTTCTTTCCCGAAGTAGCCAAGCGATGCTTCTTTCAGTCCATAGTAGCCATCCCCGAAATAGATGGTATTGATGTACAATTCCAGAATTTCTTCTTTCGAGAGCTGCCGTTCCACATAGAGTGCCGTCCACGCCTCTGCCGCTTTCCTGGCAAATGTCTTATTCTGATCGTAATACATGTTTTTTACCAGCTGCTGTGTGATGGTACTGCCTCCCTGCTCCGGTTTCATCACGCGGATATCATGTACAACGGCCCGCGCCATGCTGATCCAGTCTATCCCGTGATGTGTGTAATACCGATGATCCTCAACAGCAAGCACCGCTTTTTTGTACAGATCCGGCACCTGTTCAAGAGAAGCCCACTGTGCTCCGCTTCTGGCTTCCTCTACTGCCTGCGCGAGCGGCTTTTCCTTCACTGCCTTCTGATAGGAAACATATCCCTGGATTGCCCAGAACATTCCGGCCGTCAGCAGGATCAGGCAGAAAAATGCCAGAAAACCTCCAACCATTTTTCCCGCTGTTCCCCGGTGTTTTCGTGTTCTTTTTCTCATGGTTTCAAACCCCTTTGTTGTTCTTTCCTGCTTTCTATCCTACCATATCTCCCTTAACGCCTTCTTGCCTCTTTCTTAGGAATTCATTAAAATTTTGAAACTGTATGAAATGCATTTTGCACGTTTTTTCAAATAACCGCTGCTGCTGCGGAATACTTTAACCGAATCAGGCAAGTAGCGAAGCGGATTGCGAATATCCGCTTGACAAAACAGAAAAAGACAGACACCTGGCAGATTGTCAGGATGCCTGTCTCTTGTTTTTATCTTTTGGTTTTTCAGAAACGCTCTGTGATTATGCTGCGGTTCCGTAGTTCATTACATGAGCTGCTGACAGTGCTTTTCGAACGGCTACACCGAGAATTTCAGCTACTACAACGGAAATCACATCTTTTACAATGTACGGAACGGAAACTGCAAGGAACGAAGCCGGGATCGTGTTTCCTGTTACAATGGAAAACTGTACCACACCGAATGCGTGACATACCGCAAGACCTGCGATTCCAAGAACGAATGGTTTGCCCGGGAAGCCTTTTTTAATTCCGGCACCGCAGAGCATTGCCATCGGAATAAATCCGAAAATAAAGCCGCCGGCCGGTCCGAGAAGAGCGCCGAAGCCACCGCTCATGCCGGCATAAACCGGAACGCCGATCGCGCCGAGGATCAGATAAAGAGCGGACGATGCACCTCCCAATTTCCAGCCAAGCACGTAGCCGCAAAATGCCATTGCAAAGGTCTGCAGCGTCACCGGAACGCCGGTCGGAAGCGGAATCGTCACAATGGACAGTACCGCAAGCACTGCCGTCATCATGCCGGTCAGTACAATCTGTTTTGTTGTAAGTTTTGATTTTTTCATGAATGTAAGTCCTCCTCGCAGGTTCTTGTATGCAATTCTTTCTGTCTTTGAATTGTTAACCTTGTTACAATATAGGTTAATATTTCATTTTTGTCAATCTCTTTTTTAAAAATGCAGAGAGTTCTGCTACGATTCTGTTACACTTCCTGAAAATAGCGGTCACCCTCTTGTTTTCTGTTTTCTTTCTATGGTATACTATATAGTCTCGGAGTTTTTCCGGGAATTTTCACCCGATACAAACGATGAACTTTTACCTCATTTGAAAGGAGATACCCTCTATGAAACCTTCCGAAAATCCTCTCGGCTCGGAACCGGTCAGCTCTCTTTTGCGGCGTTTTGCGATTCCGAGCGTCATCGCGATGCTCGTCAGCGCCCTCTATAACATGGTAGACCAGCTCTTTATCGGTCACAGCATCGGCGTGCTCGGAAACGCAGCGACCAACGTAGCGTTCCCACTCAGCATGGTCTGCACATCCATCGGTCTGCTCTGCGGCATCGGCGGTGCTGCAAACTTCAATCTCTGCATGGGCAGACGAGAGCCGGAGCACGCGAAATCTTATGTTGGAAGTGCCATCTCCATGCTGGCAATCCTCGGTGTGATTCTCTGCGTTGCCGTTCAGCTTTTTCTGCGCCCGATGATGCTTCTCTTTGGTGCAACACCGGACGTCATTGATTACGCCTGTACTTACACCAGAATCACCTCCATCGGCTTCCCGTTTCTGATCGTCACAATCGGCGGCTCCAACCTGATCCGCGCGGATGGCAGCCCGAAATTTTCCATGCTGTGCAACCTGGTCGGCGCGATCGTCAACACGATTCTCGACCCGCTGTTCATCTTCGTTTTCCACATGGGCATGGCAGGTGCAGCGCTCGCCACGATCACCGGACAGATTTTATCATTCGCGCTCGTTGTCTTCTATCTGCGCGGTTTTAAAACGCTGCCGCTTTCTCTTTCCGATCTGAAGCCGAACATGGCCTGCTGGGCACGGATCGCTGCGCTTGGTGCAACTCCGGCATTCAATCAGGTGGCAATGATGGTTGTTCAGATCGTTATGAACAACACACTGACCTACTACGGCTCCAATTCCGTCTATGGAAGCGACATTCCGCTTGCATGCGCCGGCATTATTTCAAAGGTGAATATGCTGTTCTTCTCCTTTGTCATCGGCATTTCCCAGGGACTTCAGCCGATTGTCAGCTTCAACTTCGGTGCGCAGAAATATGACCGCGTGAAGGACGCCTATAAAAAAGCAGTTTTTGCGGCGACTGCCATTTCCATTGTCGCCTTCCTCTGCTTCCAGTTCTTTCCGCGCCAGATTATCGGCATTTTTGGTTCCGGTTCAGAAGAGTACCTGCATTTTGCAGAGCGGTACTTCCGCATTTTCCTGTTTTTCACATTCCTGAACGGTATCCAGCCGGTCAGCTCAAACTTCTTTACCTCAATCGGAGCACCGAAGAAGGGTATTTTTCTTTCGCTGACGAGACAGATTATTTTCCTGCTTCCGCTGCTGCTGATTTTTCCGTATCTCTTCGGCATTGACGGCGTGATGTACACTGCACCGATTGCAGACCTTGCAGCCGCATCAGTCAGCATCGTTATGGTCGTGCGGGAATTTAAGATCATGGCAGAGCTACAGAAGGCTACTGCCTGAAAACAGGTTTCTTTCCCGGAGCGTTTCTGCAAAAGACTTTTCGTGAGCTGCGGTCGCCAGAGTCTTGCTACAGATCATTGCCGTGTAAACAGGAAAGAATCCTGTCCGGAAAGTAAAAAATCGTATGCTGTTGCTTTTTCCACAACAGCATACGATTTTTTTATGTGTTATCCACACTTTTCTTTATTTATTCACATGCATCCACATCAGTCCATGCGAAGAATCATGGTCAGGATTCGTTTTGCACAAAGAGCGATTTCGTCGCGGGTGATGTATCCCTTCTCAAATGCCTCCTGTACGCGCTCCTCGTATCCGTTTGCCATCTTGATATCATTTCCGGCTTTTGTCTCGCGGTAATGCTCGCCGTGGGTCCACCAGTCGGTCGTTACCATTCCCTTAAAGTCCCACTCACCGCGCAGAATACCGGTCAAAAGATCCTTGTTCTCAGATGCCTGAACGCCGTTGATCAGGTTGTAGGACGACATGATTGTGTATGGATCTGCCTCTTTTACAATGATCTCGAAGGCTTTCAGGTAAATCTCACGCAGCGCACGCTCGGAAACGCGGGAATCGCTGTCTTTTCGGTTTGTTTCTTTGTTGTTGCAGCAGAAGTGTTTCACACTTGCCCCGATATGCTCGGACTGCATACCGCGTACCATTGCCGCACCGGATTTTCCGGCCACAAGCGGATCCTCGGAATAATACTCGAAGTTTCTTCCGCAGAGCGGGCTTCTGTGAATGTTGACAGCCGGGGTCAGCCAGATGCCGATATTGTTTTCTTTGACTTCCTCTCCGCCGGCTTTACCGATCTCTTCGATCAGCTCCGGATCCCAGGTGCAGGCAAGCAATGTTGCACACGGCCATGCGGTCGTGTTGACGCCACACTGCGGCTGAATGCGAAGGCCTGCCGGTCCGTCTGCGGTCATGATATTCGGGATGCCGTACTCAGGCAGATTTCCCATGCCAAACGTGTTGGCAACTCCTGTGTTCGGCTGACCGCCGAGCAGATGAATAAGTGCTTCTGTCGGAAGCTTATCTACAAACTCGTCGAGCGTTTCTTTTCCTTCGACCACATTCATCAGGTTCGGATTCGTCTTTGCTGCTTCCATAAGCTCGCCAAAGCTCTTTCTCTCCTGTGCTTTGACTGCCGGGAGGAAGCCTTCCAGAGTCAGCTTATCCTGACGCTCCAGTCCTTCTTCCTCGACAGGGCCGTTATCGGTCGGAAGCGCTTCGTAGGTTCCATCCGCAAGGAGACGTTTTTCCAGCTTATGCGGAGCTGCAAGGCTGGTGTACTGTGCAGTCACTTTTGTCTCTGCCAGATCGTAAGTGAAGTCCAGTTTCTTCGCATCTCTTACATTGTTTCCAACGTAGAAGACGTAGCTTCCTGCTTCGAGAATATAAGCAGACTTTGCAATTTTTCCGAGATCATCGAAGGATGCCATATCATTGATTGCAAAGGAGAGTACTATCGTCTGGCTCTCACCTGCCTGCAACAGTCTTGTTTTCCGGTAAGCGCCGAGCTCTTTGGCAGGTTTGCCAAGCTTACCCTGCGGTGCGCCGTAGTAAAGCTGTACAACCTCTTTTCCGGCGCGTTTTCCGGTGTTGGTAACGGCTGCTTTTACAACAATCTTTCCATCTTTCTCTTCTGCACCCAGAACTTCTGTCTCAAAGCTGGTGTAGGAAAGACCGAAGCCGAACGGATAATTGACCTTCTCCGCTGCGCCCGGAATTGTCTCGAAATAACGGTAACCAACGTAGATATCCTCGTTGTAATCCACGTAATAAACGGATTTATGGAAGTTCTCGGTGGATGGATAATCCTCGAGGGTTGCTGCGTAGGTATCAACCAGTTTACCGGATGGGTTGACATCGCCTGTTACAACGTCCGCTGCCGCGAGGCCGCCTTCCATGCCGCCCTGCCATGCCATCAGCACCGCCGGAATCTCTTTGCAGTCTTTGAACCAGCTGGTATCAACCATACCGCCGACGTTCATGACAACGATGACATTTTTAAAGTTTGCTTTTACTTTTTCTACCATGGCTGCTTCGCCGTTTGTCAGGCAGAAGTCGCCGTTTTCGAAGATGCTGGCGCTCAGCTCGATCTGTTTTTTCTCATCCTCAAACAGCTCATAGCCTTCCTCGGTGATCTGGCATTTGCGGTCCCAGCCCTCGCCGGAGAAGCGGCAGATGGTGATGATTGCGGTATCGGTATATGCTTTTGCTTTCTGTACCAGCTCGTCCGGTACTTCCGGCTCTCTTGTCATGCCCGGTACAGCGCCTGCAGCATACTGTTCTTTTACATTTTTCTCATAGAATTCCGGAAGTTCATGGAACAGAGAAACCTCCCCCTCGGCCTCTTTGATCTTCATGCCTTCGTAGAAGTTGCGGATATACGCAACGGTAACGTCACCGCTTCCGCCGCCGCCTTTTACGTAATCAATCGTTCCTTTTCCAAATAAAGCTACTTTTGTGCCTTTTGCGAGCGGCAATGTCTCGTTCTCGTTTTTCACCAGAACCATGCCTTCGCCTGCTGCTCTTCTGGAAAGTGCGATATGTTCCGTGCTTCCTGTTACTCTTTTTCCGTCTTTTCCCAGCGGCAGAACCGGCTGGTAAAGACTTCTCTGCCATTTACCCATTTTAAATTTACCTCCTGTGTTTTCCGGTGCGCAGATCGCTTTCCGAACGCGCCCCATTCTGTCTTTATGATACGAAGTTTTGGAGTGGATGTCAATTGATTTTTCAGCATTTTATCCTGTTTTTCGTTTCTTTTTCTTTTGATTTTATTCTATTTTGCCAATTTTTCAGGCATCCGTTGTTTCTTTCCTTTCTCTCAATATCTTGATCCGCAGGTGGATGCTCCCTCTGCGTCTCCCCGGTGTTTCTGCAGCTTGTCGCTTTTCTGTTATATCAGACACTTTTCTCATTTTGTGGATTGTCCGAAAAATAACAGCGTTCTATACTAAAGCGTGTCTGAAAACAAATCATCGGCATCCCCTTTCTTAGGTTCTCTTTGGGATACAACACAAGAATGGAGTTTTCTTATGAAGGTACTGATTTTATCCTGCAATACTGGCGGTGGCCACAATGCTGCGGCCTCTGCATTAAAAGAAAGTCTGAATTTTTATCACCACGAAGCCGAGGTTCTGGATCTGATGAGCCTCGGGCGAAAGCATACCTCCGCACTGGTCGGCGGAGCTTATGTGAAGCTCGTCTCCGTTTTTCCGGCCGGCTTCGGCGCACTCTATCAGCTTGGTGAGCTGGTACGGAAATTTCCCTGGAAATCCCCCGTTTACTATGCAAATGCGCGGCTTGGAAATGCGCTTGCAGATTATATTGATCAAAACCATTTTAATGCCGTTGTCACCACACATCTTTATCCGGCGGAAACACTGACCTGGATGAAACAGAAAGGGCGGCTGACGATTCCCTGCGTTGCCGTTGCCACCGATTACGCGTGCATTCCGTTCTGGGAAGAGACGAACTGCGATTACTATGTGGTTCCGCACAAGGATCTGATCCCGGAGTTTGCATCCTGCGGCATCCCGGAAGAAAAACTGCTTCCTCTCGGTATTCCGGTGCGGCCCGCATTTGCGCGCCCTGCATCCAAAGAGGATGTGCGCCGCCATCTCGGTCTTCCCGAGAATGCTCCGCTGTTTCTCGTCATGAGCGGCAGTATGGGATTCGGCAAAGTGCATCTGCTCGCACATGAACTTGTTTCCCGGCTGGAAAACGGCGAACAGGCTGTGATCATCTGCGGAAATAATAAAAAACGGATGCGTTCGCTCCGGCTGCAGTTCCATAAGAACCCAAATGTACATATCATCGGTTTTACACGCCACGTTGCGGAATATATGGCCGCTGCCGATGTGCTGTTTACAAAGCCCGGTGGCTTAAGCAGTACCGAGGCCGCTGTGCGGCGCGTTCCGCTCGTCCACACTGATCCGATTCCGGGTTGCGAAACAAAAAACCGTGCTTTTTTTGTCTCACGCGGAATGTCCGTGACCGGCGCACATCAGAAAGAGCTGGCAGAGGCCGGTATTTCGCTCGCCCGCGATGATGCACGTCAGATTGCGATGCTCGATGCCCAGCATCAAAACAGCCATCCGCAGGCGGGAACGGCAATTACACACCTTTTGGAAAAATTAGTTTCGGAGTAACTGCTTATGATGCTTACTGCTTATCTGTTTTATAGTTTTTTCGGGTATCTCTCGGGTAGCGTACTGTACTCGTACCTGATTCCAAAATACTTCTGCCACGTGGATGTCCGAACTGTGAATGAAGATCAAAATCCCGGTGCCTTCAACGCCTTTTCAGTGGCCGGACCGCGGATTGGACTGCTCTGCGTCCTGTGCGATATCGGGAAGGGATTTCTGCCGGTGTTTCTGGCGGCGCACAGTTCCGCTGTTTCGATGGGTTCCTGGATTTTCGCCCTGATTCTGCTCGCCCCGGTGGCCGGACACGCATGGCCGTTTCTGCAGCCTGCGAAAGGCGGAAAGGCGATCTCTGTCTCGTTCGGCGTGCTGCTCGGCCTCCTGCCGGATCTGCGGCCGGCGCTTCTTCTGGCGGCGTTTTATCTGACGTTTTCGTTGATTCTCATTATCCAGCCACACAGTCTGCGCTCGATCGTTTCGTTCTCCGGGTTTGCCGTTGCCGCACAAATTTCCCGCTTTCTTCCGTCCGTGCGGCTCGGCAGTCTGCTGGTATCACTCGTGGTGTGCTTCCGCCATCTTTTCAGCCTGCGGGAGCATGAGACCGAAAATGCTGCATTTACAATTCAGTCTTTGTCTGCTAAAATAAGGAAAAAGCAGAAAAAAGAATAATATTTACAGTTCATTTAAAACAGCGGCAAACAATTTACTTCAGGAGGATTGACACATGATTTCAGAAAAAATGGTAACTCTCGGCACAAAAAAATCGGTAATCCGCGAGATTTTCGAATACAGTAAAAAACGCGCTGCCGAGATCGGCACAGAAAACGTCTTTGATTTCAGTATCGGAAACCCAAACGTGCCGGCTCCGGCCTCCGTTCATGAGACCATCAAGGAGCTGCTCGATTCCAAAGACGATTACTATCTCTTCGGCTACACCTCCGCGCAGGGCGATGCCGATACCCGCGCCGCCGTTGCAGCCGACCTGAACAAACGCTTTGGTACCACGTTCCACGCTGACAACTTCTATATGACCTGCGGTGCAGCCGCTTCGCTCCGCATCGTCCTTGGCGCTTTAACCGTTCCGGGCGACGAGTATATCGTATTTACCCCGTACTTTCCGGAATACCGTGTTTTCATCGAATCTGCAGGCGCAGCCATAATCGAAACGCCGGCTGATTCTTCCACGTTCCAGATCGACTTTGACCGCCTCTCGGCCGCTGTCACAGCGCACACCAAAGGTGTTTTCGTCAATTCCCCGAACAATCCGTCCGGCGTTGTCTACACCGAAGAAAACATTCAGAAGCTCGCTGCTTTTCTGGAAACAAAATCTGCCGAATACGGTCATCCGATTTATCTGATCGTTGATGAACCGTACCGCGAACTTGTCTACGGAGACGTGGAAGTTCCGTATCTGACAAAATATTACAAAAACACGCTGGTCTGCTACTCCTACAGCAAATCCCTCTCCCTGCCGGGCGAGCGTATCGGCTACGTTCTCGTTCCGGATGAGGTCGATGATGCAAGAACCATCTACGCAGCCGTCTGCGGTGCCGGACGCGCCCTCGGCTTCGTCTGCGCACCAAGCCTGATCCAACACGTCATCGCCAAATGCGCAGGACAGGTTTCGGATCTTTCGGTCTACAAGAAAAACCGCGATCTGCTGTATGATTCATTAACCGCCTACGGCTTCACCTGCGTTCACCCGGACGGCGCTTTCTATCTCTTCATGAAAACTCCGGAACCGGACGCGTATGCATTCTGTGAGAAAGCGAAAAAATACGAACTTCTTCTTGTACCCGGCGATGACTTCGGTGCACCGGGATTCGTGCGGATTGCTTACTGCGTTACTACTGCGCAGATCGAGCGGGCACTGCCGGCGTTTAAGGAACTGGCGGGAGAGTATTTTGGATAATTTTTCAACTGTCAACTTTTCTTAAATAGATGTTGGGGGCAAAGGGCTTTTTGACCTTTTGACCCCGGTATCTTACATATAGTAAAAAACGGACACTGCTTCATCTTTGAAACGCAGCGTCCGTTTTTCTTTTATTCTCCTACATCCTGTTTTCCAATCACTACTTTACATCTTTTCTTCCACATCCCCTGTTCTGACACACGCGTACCGCTCGCTTTCGATGATCTGTTCCATCGCTGCCGCTCCTTTCTTTTGAGCTATCTCAATCGCATAAGGCGGGCAGGACTTGAACCTGCATTCTGTGCCTTATCCTCTACGAAAAATTTGCTGTACGTTCCACAAACATGAAACATTTTTCTGCACAGGTTTTGCCCGGTCAAAGCGGATATTCGCAATCCGCTTCGCTACTTGCTCATAACCGAATAGCTGCTTCGCAGCTTATCAGGAGTGGCTTATACCACTCCTGATACAAGCAAGTCCCCACCCACTGCTTATTGCTTTTCGCAATTGAAGCAGGGGACTTACTTGATTCGGTTAAACTACCGCCTTATTTTCAGCCACATTTTTTATGGATCCTGATGTGTATCAAATGCTGTTCCACTCTGACTTGCTTTATATCATCGGTGGAGATGCTATTTTCCTGCCTCATCCTTCTCTCTAAAGCTCAGGATTTCCTTCAGGGATCTTGGTTCATAATTCATCCATGGCTTCATGCATCCCACATTGTATGCCTGCGGTCTGCACTCATAAATGTGTCTGCTGCATTCCTCCTCCGCCATTTTTCTCAGGCACTCCTGATAATACGTATCCTCCATGCTGTCGTGTGTATGGCCATATAAAAGGATGGTTCCATGTCCCATATTTTTCCAGCTGAAAATCGGATAATGAAAGAGAACCAGATGATACTGTTTTCCGTCGATTCCGTCCTGAATTTCCTTGTAATCGCAGATCTCTTCGTATAGCTGCTGATACCGGTAATCATCGATGTGATCATGATTTCCTCTTACCAGA
Source organism: Fusicatenibacter saccharivorans (assembly GCF_015557635.1). Classification (GTDB taxonomy): domain Bacteria; phylum Bacillota; class Clostridia; order Lachnospirales; family Lachnospiraceae; genus Fusicatenibacter; species Fusicatenibacter saccharivorans. The sequence goes on along the minus strand of NZ_JADNOP010000006.1, from coordinate 90,938 downwards.
ACCTTTTTCCCCTTCATTCTTGCAACCAGTGCAATAGCATCCTCTTTCTTTCCATATAAGGTGGCATCCCCGAGGATGTAAACGGTGTCGCTGTTCGTTACTTTCCGATTCCAGTTTGCAAGAATTGTCTCATGCATCTCCTCCAGATCCGCGAAGGGACGCTCGTCGAAGCCGATGCAGTTTTTATGCAGTAAGTGCAGATCGCTGATGTAGTAATTCATTTCTCCGGTTCTCCTTTCTGCACGTCTCTGTTCTTTTTGTGAATGTCCGTGCTTTGTTCTGTATATACTATATTACATATTTTCGATTTTTGCATTTAACTTCTGGTTTAATTTTTCATGTGATATGGTTTCTGGTTTTTCCCAGCTCCACACAGTACTGTCCAGACCTGATTTCCCTTTGGACAGTGCCTTTAGCTCTTCCACGCAGAATTCCGTCGCGCGTACGATGTACTCGTTGGCCATTTGTCTGGTAAGGATGGACAATTTCTCTTCTTTTCTCTGGACGAATTCCCCGCGGACTTCTTTTATAAGACCTTTCACATCGAATTCAGCAAGCTGTGCCAATGGCTCTTCTGTAAGATCCAGCTCCTGGATCATTTCCTGGGAAAGGCCATATTTTTTCGAAACATATTCATTTAATATCTCGTAGTCCCGATGCAGTTTTTCTACATTTCCAGGAGCGCTCGAATTCCAGCCATGCTCCTCATACATAAATCTCCGATATAGCATATCCTGGATCAGATGAAGATAATAGCCGAGATATAAATCATCCTTCTCCATGTATTTCCCGTATCTGTCGCGGAAAAATTCGAGATCGTATGTGTATCTGGTATTTTCGCAGATTTTCTTCTTTAAATGGCTATTTCCCGCCACCGCCCCATCCGGCAGAATCACCCCAAGGAACAGGCGGTTGATATCTCGAAACGAGACTTTCTTTCTCATCTCCTGTACAATTGCCAAGTGAATCATGCTTGATGCCATAGTGTCCTCTTTTCCTTTATTCTTCTACATTCTATTTTCCAATATCAGCTTTACATCTTTTGAAAGCTTTCTATCCATACTGCTAACTTTAACATTTTCATGCCGCATTTCCAGTTCTGACGCATGCGTACCGCTCGCTCTCAATCACTTTTTCCATCGATTTGACCGGTGTGCTGTCAATATTGTTCAGGAGATTCTGGAATGTCGTAACCGACTGGCCGCTGTATAGCTGGACACCTTTTCTCCGACTGTCGGCATGGAAAATATCGTTTCGGCTGTCTACATTCCAGAAAATAATATTCGGCAATTGGTAGCCGCAATACTCGTACTTTTCTTTCATATGATCATAAAACATCCAATTGCGGTCTCCGCATCTGTCGATCTCCATGTCAGATACAACGATCAGCGCTTTCGGCATTTCTTCCGGCGGTACATCGTGATCCATCGCTGTTTCCAGAACCCGCTCAAATGCAGCCTGAAGATTAGTATTCATCCCCCATTCCGTACGCTCGACGTATTTGATTTTCTGCAACAGGGTTTCCCCTCTCAGAGAAACAAATTCCGGCTTCTGGCTGAACGTCATGAAAAGATTGTGGTAAGCGCCCCGGTTCCGCTCTGCAAAGTAAATAGCAAGACCAATGGATGTCGCCAAGGGTCTTCCACTCATGGAACCGGAAACATCTGCAATGACAATTGCATTCGTTTCCTGCGCCACATAATCCGGCAGCTGCCTCCACTGCGCCTCCAATACCTGATTCCATTGACGTCCATACAGAACTTTTTCCACGAGATCATACGGGTACAGCGTCTCCGCATGAATCTTTTCTTTTCCATCCAGTGCCTTCGCCAGATACTGGTTAAAACGCTTTTCATCATGTTTTCGAAATGCGTTCCTGTAAATCATCATGGCTCTTCCGGAGACCTCCGGGTAAACGATCTCCTCCCACTTTCTTTCTGACATTTTCACTTCCAGCACACCGATATATTTCCGCAGAGAACGGACGATTCTTTTGAAGTTGTAAACAGGATAGCCGAGTTTCTGCGCCGTCAGAATGCCGAGTTTTCTCGTCTCCGTATTTTTAGAGTCTGCCGTTTTGATCCATTTAGCAAGCAGGGAAACGCTTTTTCCCTCCTGAAAGTTTTTCAGATCTGCTTCCAGCTGCTGCTTCATGGCACTCCACATCTCGTCCTCAACGCCAGTTCCGATCAGGCAGTACCAGTCGTCAAAACGGCCGAAAACACCAATCAGATCAAGGTTGGCAATAACTGCCTGCGGATGGTACTCGGCAAGATACTGTAGTAGAATCCGAAAGACACGTCTCTCGCCGAGACCTTCCCGGATATCACGCGCATAAAACAGGATTTTCAATGCGAACAGCGGGTCTGCCTGATATGCTTCCGCAAACAGAAGCTCAATTCTTTCCGGATCCGCTCTGCGCAGGGATCCAATTGTCGCAAACAGATCCAGCCGCGCATCGCCGGTTGTGTTCCGTGCTGTTGCTCCATTTTTTGTATAAGTTTTTGTCGCCTGCTCCCGTATCCATTCTGCAAAATCCATCGCTGCCGCTCCTTTCCTTCGTTCCACTGTTTTCTCCAGACATCCTTTTCTGGATCTATGGACTCCATTCTTTCTCGTTTGCTCTTCTGTTTTTTTCTGAGTGAGGGCCGGATTTGAACCGGCATCTTCGCCATTACCACTGGAAAAAAGTTTGCCGTTACGGTCACGCACATGACCGTTTTTTCGCGCTCTTTCTTTTAAGCTACCTCACTCGCGTAAGGCGGGCAGGACTTGAACCTGCATTCTGTGCCTCCCTATTCTCCTCAAAAAGTTGCTGTGTGTTCCACAAACATGAAACCTTTTTTTCTGCACAGGTTTTGCCCGTTAAACTACCGCCTTATTCTGTTATTTTAGTGTTTCTGTCTTCTGTCCCCAGCTCAGGATTTCCTTTCGGGATCTTGATTCATAATTCATCCATGGTTTCATGCATCTTTTCCAGATCATTTTCTGTAATAGCATTTTCCCCAGTGATTTTTTTCTTCCCGATTCGGATTTTAGGGTCTCTCACCGTAAAATTTCCAGTCGCAGATATCCCATGTCTCAGAAATTTTTCGAAATGCTTTTGATTTTCCCCACAGTGTTTTCGCCCGTCGAACCCTCTTATTTGCCGCGCGCTTTGCCCAACGGGAATTTTTGCATCGGCCTTTGCTGACGGGCGTTTTTTTACAGCTTCGGCTCATCAGCCTACTCCCCATCCAGAATTTTCTGATAGAGAAGTCTGCCTTCCTCACCGGCAAGCCGTCCGCAGATTTCTGCCCGTTCGGCGATAACAGGGATCTGGATATGTGCTTTGGCATCTGCCGTCTGTAGCAGCATCAGGTTTTGAAACATCGCAAAGCTGGCCATTTTTGTGTGGCGTCTGACGTGCTTTAATTTCACACTGACATGATCATCGTGGTATTTCACGTAATAAAGAAGTTCCTGTACATCGAAACACGGAATCACATACCCCTGCCGGTCCAGCTCCGGGATCACGATATCGCGCACGATTTCCATGCTTTTTTCGGGATGACCGTAGTAATGCATGTCCGGATCACACTCGTGTTTTCCCCTGCACTGTGCTTCAGGCTTTCCGATATCGTGCAGCAGCGCCGCCAGATAGACCATATCATTTTCCATCCTCCGCGGAAGATTGCAGACCACATGGAGGGAATGCATCCATAAGTCATACTGATGTGCACTGTTCTTCTGATCATAGCCGAACATGGTTTGTACGGCCGGAATCAGTGCTGCGATTTCTTCTCTCCCCGCATCCATCTCTTCCGCAGTTTCTGCTGTTTTCAACACATTCAACAGCTCGCTTAACTTCATGTGCTCATTCCCCCTTTCTGGTCTTTTTGTGAATATCCGTGTTTTGTTATGTATAGATGTTGGGGTCAAAAGGTTTTTTGACCCCTTTGATACCAGATTGCTACGTGCTTTGCACTCCCGCAATCTTCATGTATATACTGTATCACATGTTTTCGTTTTCTGCACTTAACCGCTGGTTTAATTTTTATGCTGTTCGCCCGGCGCAGAACCCGATCTGCCGGCTCTGTGGTTTCTTTTTCAGTCCGATCATCTCGAAATCGTCCGCTGTCAGAAGACATGCCTCCTCTTTTCCCAGCGTACCATTCTGATGTTCCCGAATCAGGCGGTCTGCCTGGCGCATGATAGCGTGGTCCAGCAGGTTTCTGACAAACCGTCCATTGCCGTAATTTTCTTCCCGACAGGCATCGGCGCAGATGGAAAAGCATTTTTCCCTTGTTCTTTCGTCCATCCGGTATTCCGATTTTTCCAGCATCAGATCCAGAATCTGCGTCAGTTCTACCGGTGAGTAATCCGGGAAATTCAGGTGAAAGGCAATGCGGCTTGCAAGACCTTCATTCTGCTCCAGAAACTCCTTCATCTTCTCCGGATATCCTGCAAAAATGACAATGACCTCATCCCGGTAATTCTCCATCTCCTGCACAATGGTATTGATCGCCTCGGCGCCATACGTGCGGTTGTCTTCTACAAGAGAATACGCCTCATCGATAAACAGAATGCCGCCACGCGCCGCCTGAAATTTACTCTCAACAATCTGTGCCGTCCAGCCGACATATTTTCCGACCAGATCCTGTCTGCCGCACTCTACAATGTGGCCATATTTCAGCACTTCCTCTTCCTTCAAGACCTGGGATAGCAGACGCGCCACGGTTGTCTTTGCTGTCCCTGGATTTCCGGAAAACAGCATATGCATGGATGACTGAACCCCCGGAAGACCCATCTGTTTCCGCATTTTCTGCATTTTGGCCGCCGCCAGAATCTCATCTGTCACTTTCTTTACATCCGACAGGCCTACCATTTTCTGCAGCTCCACATACGGCTTGTCTGTCTTCTTTTTCAGTTGAATTTTGACGAGGTCTTTTTGTTTGTAGGCCTTGTAAATATGCGTTTTTAATCCGCTTCCGTACCATCTGTTGTAGGCAGAAAAGATATCCGATACAGAATACAATTTCTTTTCTTTCGGAAGATACCGCGTCAGCTCTTCTATCGTGTAGTCGTGATACTCTGTCTTATCCGCCAGACGTTTCAAATAGCCCGTCGCCCGTTCCAGATCTCCCTGGCCTTCCTGAATCTGAATCAGATCCGCGTTGGAAAGAATTTCCGCTATCGTCTCATCCGATACGCTGCGGCTTCCGGAAATGTCCACAAAGATAAACAATGTAGAATTTCCATACTCATTCAGTTTCTTCCCAAGTGTTTTCGCCAGATCATAATTGCCGGTGGCATACATTCCTGTACTCTTTTCACCTTCCAGATTCAGAATCACTGTTCCGCCTCTAGCACTGGAGAAAATATTGTCAAAATTATCTTCCCGCTCTGCCTTGTATGTCATCTTCTGCACATCGTAAACTCTGCCGCTCAGCAATCGTTGATTCTCCAGCAGTGCCGGAATCAGAAGATCTATCATATCATCCGCAGCCGCTTTGTCACCGGCTGTGATCAGATAATGAACCGGATGCCCAACAAAACGTTTTTCATTTTCCGGGGCGTAAATCCGCTCCATTTCGTCATAGAAGCTTTCCGATGCCATAATTTCCTGCATCTGCTCCGCCTGCTTTTGTCTGGTCATATTTTGAGCGGTATAAATCCGTTCACTTACCTGATACGCAACAGGTTCAAAAAAACTGTGATGTTCTGGTTCTATCGCAAGTTTTAATTTTTCCTTCAGCGACCCGCTGTAACACTCCGTCCAGTTATTCCGTTCTGCCCGAACCAGTTCTTTGCAAAACGCATCATTTGTGATCTCCTCATACGCAAGCAACTCAATTTCCGGCAGTATCTTCTGAATACAATCCACACATACCCGGGGAACCACTTCCATCTCAAGTGCAGCCACAATCGTCATCTGACCATTCAGAATATCACTGATCATAATGAAAAACTTCTTTTCTGTACGGTAGGCAGTGTAAAACTTGCTGTTCCATTCCGCAGCATCACTCCGTCTGGAATAGAGACGCTCATATCCTTCCTTCGTTGAATCCTCCTGTTCCAGATTCAGTTTTGAACAGTCTGCTGTGTATTTGTAAAGAATCATTCGCTGCTACCTCCCTTGGAGCTTTTACTGGTAATCCTTCTGTTGTCTCTTTCTACCTGCTATCTTACCACCTGCCGTATCCCATATGTGGACAGGTTCTTGTCTATACGAAAACCAGACAATTTTCTGGTTTTTCTATTTCTCCATAACAGGTACTTACTTCTTTTTTCTTCTGCATTTCTGTACAGTATTTCGACACTGGAATAACGGCTACAATCACAACATGTTCTTTTTTCTCGCAGTTTCCCAGCAAGCCAATCATATACCGCAGCTCTTCTTTTCTGTCGGCAAAATTTTTTCTGCTTGTCATCATCGGCACTTCATCAATCACAAAAACAGAAATTGCTCCATTCTCTGCTTTCTGCGCTATGATTTCTGCCATTCTCTCCACCATCATCGCTGGTGTATCATCAATTTCTATCTTGGAAAGCTCCTCCTGCCCGTACATGCTCTGCAGAATCTTCCACATCTCCTTCTTTTCATGCTGCAGTGAAAAAAGGAGAACTCCATCCTCGCTGGTTTTTCGCTCTTTCCAGCCATATGCAACCGCTTTTTTCGTTTTTCCGCTCGCCGCAGATCCCGCCAGGAAAATCATCCTTCTGCCCCTCCCTCATCTTTCAGAAAAATTTCAAGCATACGTCCAATTACCATATTGTCTCGTTCTACCAGATCTCTGGCTGTTCCAAACATGAATCGAAATCTCAAATCGAAAATCATTCTGGCCTGCTGTTCATCCAGTCCATACTGCTTTTCCAGTGCCAACGCTGCAATCCCCTCATTTGGGTAGTCCGCTTTCATGATCTGGCAAAGTTCATCTTCATGGCATTGTGCCCAGCTTTGTGCTTCCAGCGTGTGTTTTCTTTCCAGAAGCATGTTCTTTCTTCTTACCAGATACTCTGCAAAATACTCCAGCTCTTCCTGGCTGTATCCGATCCACTGACCCGAAATATCCCAAAGTGGTTCTATTTGTTTCATTTCCCGAAGAAGATGCTCTTTTTCCTCCAGAAAAGCTTTCCATCTCCCCTGTTTTTCCCGTTCAAGCGGCTCTTTTTCTTTCTCAGGAGCTTTTTCCCACTTCTGCAGTATTTCATTATAGTCCTCCGCTTTTTCCACCATGGTAAGAAATACCTGTTTTGCTTCAGAATTTTTTCTCATAACAGAATACAGAATAGCCAAAAGTGCATCCAGTACATATATTTTATTTTGCCCGCACTTTTTCTCCAAATATTCCTGTTTCGAAACAAACAGCCTAATCACGCCATCTCTGTTGTTTGTGCGAGACGGAACGATGATATAGGCCTTATCCTTTTCTTCAGGAAAATCTTCTGCCCTTCCTTCAAACACGACTTCCGTGGCATCTTCAACGCAGATTTCCGTCAGTGGATCAAAACATTCCAGAAATTCTAAAATACCCATATTGCACCTCTCCTTTATTTCCCGATCTGATCTGCGGTTCTTTTCGTTTTCCCGGGTTTCCGCTTTTTGGCCTTTCGGATATAATTTTCACTGAACTGCTTTTCCCGTTCAATCCAGTCCTGCGTTCTCTTCTCAATCACAAATGGAAGTTCTCTCCAGATCATCCTGAGCTGTTCTTCTGTGATCTCCGGCACTTTCTTTAAAATTGCCTCCCGCAGATATACACCGCCTCCGCTGCAGGAATCCGGGAAACAGTTTTCTTCGCTGATGGCATCCAGAATTTTTTTATAATATTTTCGATACATCTGATATGCTTCGTAATGTGCAATACGGTTCACATGATCTTCGATTCTGGATTCCTCTTCTTGTTTCAGAATTGTTTCCTTGTTGATTCCACCGCTGTTCACATTCGCATAATACATCGCATATGCTTTAGCTTCTTCCAGACTTTGGAATGTGCGGAGAAATCTGCCGAAGTTATGAATATCACCATCTGAAAACGTAATCCAGTCATAATATGCCAATTCCGGCGGAAAATGATTTTCTTTTCCGTAAAGCTCTGCACATTCCTGTCTGCTGACAGAATGATAATCCCACGGACCGATGATATCATCGTAATCCGCGTAGAAAAGAATATAGGCTTCCACCTTTGCATCACTGTATATCAGCATCGGGCTGTGCTCCTCGTACTGATACAGAATCGAGTATTTTACACCCTTGATTTTTCCGTCATTCCTTCTCATCAGCAGTGCGTAAACGCCCATCTCAGAATTGTCCGGAATATTGTTCACATGCATCGGCTTCCAGTTAAATTCGTTCTCCGTCAGTTTCTCCTTCTCGCGTTTTTTCCGGCGTTCCGCCATTTCCCGATCCATTCTTTCCCTGTACAGAACGCTTCCGATGTAATCATATCGTTCCAGATGCTCCACGCCAATTGCCCGGCCGGCCAGATCGATGGCATAAAAATGCCAGAAATTTTCCTTTTCCCGTTTCGCCTCCGCAGCCGCTTTGCTGTACTCATCCAGAATGTCTTCCCGGATCAGTGCATTTTCTTTCTCCAGATATTTCCAGCCGTGATCTTCTGCTTTATATTTATGACGATAACCAATTCTTTCATCGGTCGTCTCAAAGATCGGGAAAAGTTCGGTACTTTTGTAAAATGGTGTCTCTTCAAATCCGAAAATATACTCTTTTCCCTCTTTGCTGAGCAGACATACACATCCCGGGCCGCCCATTCCAGAAGGGGGATCCTCCTGTGCAAACACAACGGTTTTCCAGAAGTCTTCTGTTAAATCCGGTAAATCAAACGTGTGATCTCTATCCATATCTCTGGCTCTCTTCCTTTCCTTTTTCCGTTGCATAAAAAGTTCTCTTTTATTCTGTTCTCAGATCTTCTCTCGGCTGATTGGAAAGCACAATCACCATCTGCTTTCTGTGAACCGTTTCATACTGAACATCCATCCACATTTTCTCAACATGTGGACACTCTTCCATTCCGATGCCGTACACATACATATCATCGTATTTCTCCGGTATCTCACTCCGATATTCATAGTATTCAGATGACCAGTCATTTCGATTTACGATAGAAAAATGTCTGCCGATCTGCAGATACGGTTTTAGATCCCGGAACAAAAGCTTCTGTTCCACACTCCGTTTGATATCCCGCGGTTCTTCCGAAATCATAAGTTCCATCGCCGGATTCATTGTATCATCTTTACTGCACCAACATTCTCCTTCCGGTTCCGGCAAAGCCGTATAGACATCTCTGTAAAATTCCACATCCACCATTCCGACTCCATAGATGTAAAAGCCGGCATATTTCTGTTCCGGAATGTCTGACATCATCAGATAATCGTGGTAATAACCATCCTCAAAACAGATGGATAAGCGGACATTGCGTGCAACATATTTTCTCAGTTCTTCAAATTTAATTGCCATCAGAAAACTCCTCCTTTGTCAGTACCAGTTTTACTACTTCGTGTGCGAAAAAATTATCTTCTTTTTCGAAAATGTTACCCAGCACAACCATGACCGGGCCGTCCTCTACTTCTCTGAACCCCAGCTTCCGCAGCAGGCTGATCGTTGGTTCATTTTCTGTCTGGGTTGTCACATACAGCTTATCGATGAAAAGATTCTTTCCGTTTGCAGAAACCCCATCACCAAAGAGCTGATTAATCAGCTCTCGGCTGGCTTCTTCACAGTAGCCGTTTCTTCGGTATTCTCTGGCGATATAAAATTCAATTTCGTATTCGTCTTCCATTTCTCTATGTACGCCTACGTAACCAATAAACTTGTCTTTCTGCTGTTTGGGAAAAATGGAATAGGTGCAAAGCTCATGATCGGTTCTCTCAAAGTAGTTGGCAAACCCCATCACATGTTTTTCGGATGGGCTGACTCCGCAGAATATGTAGAAGTCGCCATCATCCCGCAGCATTTGTAAAAATGCCTCGGAGTCTCTGTCCGTCCGGCTTGGGAGAAGGAATAATCTTTCAGTTTCGATTGCAGATCCTGTGTTCATTTGTGATCTCGTCTCCATTCTTTTGTACGTTGACTGTGAGTTTTCATGTTTCAGGAGTGAGGGCTGGAATCGAACCAGCGACAATAGATCTTTTGCTGTACCGACCACACCCATGATCGGCTTGGTTTCTCTGCTCTACCATGGCTGAGCTACCTCACTCATATTTCTCTTTTAACTTTTGTATTCCTTATGTGATTCCACTCTGTCAGGAACCAGCCTGCTCCGCCGGAATATCTCCGCCGGTTCTTCTGCGATCTCACTCCAGCCGGCTTTCAACAGGAATTCTTTTGTTACGTCTGCTTCCTGAATTGCGAAAAGTTCGTTCAACGTCATATCGAGTTGTTCCTCCTGATCTGTTCGGTATTCTGATGCATCCGCCGGTGTTCTGATGTACTCCTATTATTCCACTTCTCTCCGGCATTTGCATTGAACTTGTGGTTTACTTTCCGGGTATGCCTTATCTTATCATGGAACCGTTCCTGCATGTGGACACTCTTTTGGCCACTTCTTCTGTTGCCTTTCTTTTACATCGGGAAGTTTCTGTCCATTACCAGATTCTTGTTTTCTCAATTGCCGCAAGAAATGCCAGCATAGAAATTCTATTATTGGTCAGTGTACCGGATTCCGACAGAAAATCATAAATCACTGTGCATTCCTTTCTTTTCAGGACAGCTTCCGCCAAGGTATACAAAGCTTTCACAAATTCCTGCTCGGCACGATAATATTCTTCTAAGGCTTCTTTATCCTCACGTCCGTTAACCGGATCAAAACATGCCCTCACATACGCTGCTCTGGCTGCTTTCCGCTGCATCTCAAGATATTCTGCCTGCACCTGATCTGCGATTCCATCCAGTTCCTTTTGCAGCGTGTTGTAAATTTCATTCAGCTCCGTGCGTTCGTACTTCTCTTTCGTGTCGTAAGGCGGTACCTTTGTTTTCCATTGGGATGCCAGTTTGAAGCTTTTGTTTTTCAAATCGACAACATACGCATAGCGTGGACGCATGGTTCCACTCCACAATCCGGTTCGCAAAAACGGATGATTGGAATAGAAAAATTCGTAGGAACAGGATGAAAAATCAGCCCCAGGTTTATCATATTTTTCCTGGTTGTATTTATGTTTAAACATAATAAGGGCTTTATCTTCTACCGTGGCGTCATACAGAAATCCGCCATATGGATCGTCTAATCTTTCCTCTCGCAGCCACCGGACATCAAACGGAGCGCGCGTCAGAAATTTCATTCCTACATCGCCCCACCACATCGTGTCGTTTGTATTGTGGAAGAAATGACCATAGATGCGGATGTCGCGGTAAAAATTGTCGGTTTGCGGTGTGATGATTGAAGAAACTTGTTTTGCCAGATCATTTACATTCATAAAAACCTCTTTTTTATTTTTTAAGCTATGCACTAATCCCACCATAATGTAATCCTCCCTGTTCTGCTGATTGTCTCGATCTGCTGATTTTCTTTTCCGTTTACAATTTCTGCACAAAGCTCCACCGTTTCTTCTGTAATCTCGACCGCCTCCTTTTTCGAAATCCGACGATCACTTTGAAAGGTCAGCGTATCATGCGAAAGCTCCACCAGCTTTAATCCATATTTTTCTTCCCATCTTTTTGCCACCCGTCCCATGGTTTCGCTGTCCGGGCAAGAATTGAAATCGCCCCAATACCTGCCCAGACAGCTGAATATCTCATATGCATGCGTCACATCAAAATTCACCCGGATGCCTTCCGGTTCTTTTTCTTTCTCCCGGAAAATCCATTCATCTCCGCTGCATGCCCTTTGCAGATGCTTTTCCTTCCAGACACACAACTCCATAGAATCCATCTCACAGATAATTGTCGTCATATCTTTCGCCTCCACCATATTTTTATTTGCATGTCCTTTTCTTATGCTTTTCGGCTCTGCATGCTCTTATTTCCTTCTTTTCCACCTTCCCACCGCTGTTCGCATTCTGGCGCACAGCCTCTTTCAGGATTGCCGCTTTAAAGGCTTTCGGTGCGCTTCCCATCCATTTGCTCATCTCTAATACGCAGTTATATTTTTTGTAATCCACTTTTTTAGCCATTTTTCTTTCTCCATTCTTTGTACTCATTTATTTCGCTGCATTTCCAAAACAGCTCTCAAATCACGCATCCGGAAACAGATCGTATTTTTCATTTTCGACGAAACCATTTTCTCTGAGTTCTTTGATAAACCGAATGGCTGTTTCAGCTCCCCATTTCCCCTGCAGAAGCATCATAAGCGGAATGTGAATATCCCGGAACTGTCCAAGCGGCCATTCGAACATATGCTGTTCTAATACATTCATCCCACTAAGCTGCAGCATTTCTTCTTCAAAACGCTCTTCATACGCAAAATCAAAATACTCCGTATCTACCCAGAAACGGCCGCCGTTGCCAAGCTCTCTGTTTACTTCATTGGCAAACAAAATGCAGTTCTCCATATTCCACTCATTGATCATGATGGGATGAATGAACCACAGCAGGCGGATCTGATCATTTTTCAGCACCTCCATCGTACCTTGGATTTCCAGCGGCGGAACCAGATTATTTTCATTCTCTAACAAGTAAAACATGTGCCATGCTTCCGGGTACATCTGACGCACTTTTGATGTGTTGTCCTTTTTTATTACACGAATGCCAAATAGCTCCCTCTCGCGTTTTACAATTCTTCCTACGACTTCCATGCTCTCTTTTTTCATATGTTCTTCCTCCTGTATTGATACTACATGTAGGTTCAGATACTGCACAGACTGAAGTTCTGTGCAGTATCGTATCATGATTCACTGTCCTTCTGGTGTCAGATTTTTGTCCGAACTGCCGCACTCTGAAATTTATGGCTCTTACATTGCCAGATATTGCTCTGCCATGCAGCACAGACTTTCCTCGTCAATGACCTCCAGGAAGGCATCTTCATCCCCGTATAACGCCTTGCCAATATGTTTGATCGCCTGAATTCCAACCATAAGCTCCTCTTCCTCCTGGTATTGACAATAGTTTAACAATCTCCGTATTGTCTTGAGGCTCACTGATTCATCCTCTTCAATATATTCTGATAATTCTATATCCCGCAGGATGCTGGAGGCTACAAAATTATATCTTCTTGCCGTTGTCATGAATCTTTCTGTATTGAACCAGAAACTGATACCATCCTTGTTATCCCGCAGGACATTCGAGAATTTCTTCAGCAGATGGGCTTTTTGAATGGTTGTAACTTTGATCCGCTCCCGTTTTGCCTTGCCCGGGGTATGATAAGCATCTTTCTTAGTAAATTGAATTTGTTTTCCCATTTTGTCCCTCCAACTTTTTTCTTCTGATCTTGTCTTTGTTGTGGGAGAGATATCCCGACCGAAATCGACAATATCTCTCCGCCCTGTTTCACGGCCTTATCGTTCGAGATAAGGCTTTAACTCACTCTCTGCAAACGTTTCGATCTTCGCATCCAGTTCTGACAGCTTCTCCATAAATCGAACCATCAGCTTTTGAAATGCCTGCTCCGACTTTATTTCCACAATTCCTTTCTCATTGCGCTTTGCTTCCTCTTCGGAAAAGATCTCCGTCGTATCTTCAAATACATATGGTTCAACGACCTGATCCATGAAGTTCATCATTGCCTTGTATACTGCTGTCGGCAATGCAATTTTCTTCACCTCGATCATATTGCGAATGTCGTAATATACGTTTTCATCCTCAATATCCATGTCGCTGACAAATTTTCTGAGTCTTTCATAGCACTCCATAATCTGCTGTTTCTGAAAATCAGTTGTTGTATTCATGATCTTTCTCTCCTCTTCATTCAGTTTAATTGGTTCAGCTGTTCTTTCCCGCAGTCCACCCTCCGGTAATTCCAGATATGCTTCCAGCTGTTCCAGCAAGCCTGGAATTCTCGGATCTGGCCCATTTGATGTTGCTCTTTCCCAGTCCTTTACCGTATTATGTGATATCCCAAGTGCGTCGCCAATCATCTCATGAAGCCTTGCCTTACTGGGTACTGCTTTCCCCTTGAATTCGCCCGTTTTCTTGATCAGATTGAGTACGGTTCTATATTTTGCATTATCAAATTTCATCATTTCGCTTCCTCCTTTTTCTTTAATCCGCGATTTTATCATACAATATTTGTTCCTTCTAAAAAGGGTAGGAACAGTGTGAGCAAAAAGGTAAGCAGTTTTCCTAACATTTTCATTCTCCTCCTTTCTTTTTGCCCCATAAAAAGTGTGACCGCTGCATCAGCAAACATCTTGCACACAACGGTCACACTTTTCCGGGGGTGTTATTTTTATATTCTACAGCTTCATCAGATTTACTTTTTCTGATCTTTCTCTGTACTAAGATATCCCTTTACGATCGCATGGTCCGGAAATCCAGGTTCCACGGATGCTCTTCGGCTGTGTTCTTTATCATAGGTTTGAAAATCTTTCCCCCACGGATACGTAATCCGATCGCGCCTTACAAATTCTCTGTCATAATCTCCAAGCTCAACTACAATATCGCGTGTAATCAAATGATCTTCTGCAAATTCATATGCATATCCTCTGTCTGCGTGTTTCTCAAAGATGCTTTGACCGCATGGCGTGTATCTCTCGAATCCACCCTGTGAAAGAATATGATCAACCACTTGCAAATTCCAGCTTGTCTCCGTCGTCTCCCGCCGCAGGTTATTGCAGTCTGCAATCATAAGCACTGGATTTTTCTTTTCCTTTGCCTTATTCACAACAATTTCCAATTCTTCGGCACGCTGGCTGTAATCCACCATTCGAATCCGAAATCCGGCAACGGTAAGAAACTGTCCGTTCTGGTCTTCCAGATCCACCAGCAGGAAATTCGGATGATTGTTTTTCATCGTCGTAATCACCGAATCATCCACTGCATGAAAAGTGTATACGTCCCTCTTCCAGAGAATTCCAACCTCATTTGTCCCATCATTCTGCGTGACTGCGTGCTGATATCCGGCTCGCTCCATCTCAGCCCAGAAATAACCAATCGTGCTGTGCTGAAACAGTTCTGTTAACACAATAATGTCTGCATTCTGGTCGATCAGTTCATCGATCACAAACTGTGGAATCCCCTTTCCCATACCACTGCGCTGATTGATGTTCCATCCAATTACTTTGCTCTTCATTTGCTTTTCCTCCATTTGGTTAAAATAATTTTACATAATCCAAAAATACCATCGTCTCCACAGCCGGCGTTCCGGCTGCGAACCGAGCATGCTCTATCCCCTCGGTAAGCAGCAGCCGCTCCCAAAGTTTTGGATAACTCTGGAAATCAAATCTGCAATCATCCAGAATCACATATTCTTTGATCTCTGGATGTTCTTCCAGGTATGCTGCAATTCCGGCACCTCTTTTGTACATCCTGTCCTGCGTGTGTCCCGATATAATCAGGCCATATCGGGCGAGCTTGGAAACCAGATATCTGTAATCTTCATCTGTGGGTTCTAGTTCCTTCCAGTCAGATGACAGAACGATATCCGCTCCGCCAAACTTGCTGATTGTCTTTGCCAGAACCTCCACGCGCGCATCGTCAATTCCCTGATATCCTTTTGGGGTTTGCTGGACGGTGGTCCTGGTATTCAGGACGCCATCGACATCCAGAAATACTACAAAGTTTTTATGTTTTTTGCCCATTTGTGTTCTCCTTTCCCTACCCTTGCAAAAAAGCAGCCGAATAGATCAAATCTATCCGACTGCTTTTCCGGGGGTGTTGTTTTTATTGTTTTAATTATCTGGTGTTTTTATTACCATTCACTGCAGTCCTTATCGTATACTTCTTCTCGCTCTTCTTCTGTGTACGATGACAACCACTCGCTCTCCACATCATTTCGATCAGCAATTTCCTGATCGAAGCTGCCTTGATGACCGCAGTTCAGGCATTCATATTTGTCGCAATCAGATTGACTCACGACCAGACCGCCTTTGAAGCCGCAATTCGGGCACTCGTATTCATCTGCATATCGCTGTGCCCTTAAATACACATTCAGATTTAACTGCAGTTCTTCATATTCTGGATTTTCAAATAACTTAGAATTTAACATGTTGGATGTCCTCCATTTTTTTATTTTTCCCGAAAAGTAGTCAGCATCAAATCCTCTGACAAAATTCCGGGGGTATTGTTTTTATTGTCTTGTATTGTTTTTTTCTTCTTTTTCACATTGGAAAGACAGTACACTGGCTGTATTCTATTGTCTTTGTTTCTATTCTATTTTTCTACTGTCGACAATCATTTTCATGCACCTCTCTTTCCTGTAAGATTTTCAAAATAATACTCCATTGCGCAGTACATTAAATAGAAATAGTGGAATTCAGACATTCCTAACACGCACGATCAGAATGCATGCAGGCTCAAATTCGACAAGTTCTTATTTTCCCGAAAAATATTCGACAAATTTTGATTGTCGTCTTGTAATATTACTTTTCCGGGGGTATTATTTTTATAGATGTTCCTGTAATAAAAAGACTTTGCAACTTTCAAAACTAAAACTGAGCAATGGCATATTCCTCTTATCACTAAGAAGGCCTTGCTCACAATACTAATTATGTCAGAAATCTGATTAGCCATCTTAACTTGGCAGAATGGAGATTAACATGAAGATTAAACTTACGTTAAAAGATTATCTTAGGCAATTGCAGTTAATGAATAAGCAATATGCCCAAGAAGAAGCCTTGTATCCTTGGATATATATGCTATTACAAATGACTAAACATAAAGATGTATCTATTCAATTAATTGCTAAGGCCTCAAACACCAAAGCACTTCCAGGAAGGAAACTTTTGGGTGGTAAAAAAAATGATAATATTAGCCTAGCGTTTCCAGATATAGCAATTTTGGGAAACAAATTTGATGCCACAGCAATTAAATCCGAAGATTCAAAAAGCACTAATGAACAACTTCCTTATATTTATGGCTGTGTTGAATGCAAAAAATCCGATTCAAAATTGAGTGATTTAGACTCTGGAACATATTCTATTATTAGCAACTTTGTACAAATAAAATTTAACCGTGATGCCAAGAATGTTATTTTAAAAGAATTAAAGACAACGATTAATCCCGTTGCCTTCGTAGTCGATATACTACCCACCCCAGAAAATGTATGTTATCTACGTTCTATAACAAAATACGAACAATTAAAAGATCCTGCTGGAACTCTTTCTAAACTCTTAGATAACTTTTATGATGATAAGGATTTTAAAGATAAAAAAAACATTTTCATTAAACCAAGACTCAATACATTTATCTTAAAAAAACAAGATAATTCATTGTTGCCGTTTGATCCTGATATTTCAGAAATAATAGGCGAATTATTATGGTATGGCCAGGTTCTTTATACAAATGGACTAATATGGAAATATTTCAAAATAACAAAATTGAACTATTCTGATGAATCGAACAATCTAAATCTTATTGAGTTAAGGAAAAAACTATTGCATGACAAAAGTTTTGTTTTTGAAAATTTAGCTTTTGAAATTGATGTCGCTGAAATTGCTGATTTCACTGACAAATACCCTAACTCCGAAGTTGCATCCACCGAATGGAATAAATTAATTGATGCACTTGCCAAGATTGACTGGCGTCAAGATCCAACCGTCACTATTAATTGAAATTACAAAATTCTCAATTGTGGGAGATAATATATGACAAATACCAAGCAAATAATCATAACCCTCAACGCCAAGGCTCTTTTTGATTATTTTCCCAAAAAGCCCACTGAAAACAATCAATGTTTCAAACTGGATTTTTCCGACCCCGTTCACAGCTACGTGGTCACACAGGAAATCACGCGAGAGGATTGTCCTCTTTTTCATCAAATTTATGAAGTTCTGAAGAAAAGACAGGGCTCTTCCTTTCAGGTCACGGAGAAAACTTTATATGATAAATTCCTTATCGTTGATTTTCAGGATATCTTTCTTTCCTTTGACAAATCTTCCGATCCCAAATGGAAACTGAAAGATCAGGAATTTCTTCAGAAAGATGCGCGGGATCTGATCGAGCATGGGTTTGATCTTTATTTTCCAGATTCTGACAAAGCTGTCCATATGTCTGCATTTGATAAGAGTGGAAACATGACCCGCCACAGCAGGATTTCGTTCATTGATGAAACTCTTTACGATGAATTAAATCTCCGCCTCAATTTAGGAATTGATTTTTTCGGAAATAAAATCAAAATAACAGAAAGTAAATATTATGCCTACCGGGGATTGTATCTGTCTTCTTCCAAAAGAATTGATTCTGAAGAATTACGTCTTACTCCTGAGACATTTGTAGTTGTGCAGGACGAACGGATAGCCTCTGGTAAACGTGAAAACAAACCAGCGACTGGATATAATTATCAGCGGAATGTCCCCTTATTAACAGCAGAAAAAACAACGAATTCAGATGAAACAATAGATTACCAATTTTTAAAACCGAAAACGGAAGAGTTTTTCTATGTAGATACTCCTTTCGATGGTTCTGGCTTTATCACTCCAACCTATTCATGTTATGTCAATACTTCTCTTGGAACATCCGACGCAACCTCTTTTCAAATAAGGCTCCCCTTTATAAAAGGAATGCTTCATGAGGTTGATGTTCACGCATTTTTAAGGGAACATAACAGCGATAACGATTCACACACAAACTTGTATACTGATGCCTTTGGATTTAAACGTGACCTGTATAAAGCCCATGTTTTTGTTACCAAAAGTATGTTTAAAGCATATAGCTGGTTAAAGCAGTATTGTGAAGCTGCAAAAAAAGAGGGTAAAACCATTGATCCGATGGAATTTTATTGCAATGCATTAAAAAAATACGACCATGCATTATATATTTCGGGTACTAATTTACCTTATGGACAGTCAAAATATACGCATTTAAGCTATCAGATGATTAATACCCTTGATTTTTCTGAAACACAATTTGAGCATATTTTAAACAGCCATTGCTCCTTTATTAAAAATC
Organism: Fusicatenibacter saccharivorans; assembly: GCF_015557635.1. Classification (GTDB taxonomy): domain Bacteria; phylum Bacillota; class Clostridia; order Lachnospirales; family Lachnospiraceae; genus Fusicatenibacter; species Fusicatenibacter saccharivorans. The sequence continues at coordinate 71,959 of NZ_JADNOP010000006.1, read as the reverse complement.
CCATTAATTATTTAAAAAGTTGTGATGGCCTGCTGGATACTGAAAACATGGTCAGTGACGATGAGGCAAACGACACGGATGAATTAGAAAATATTTTTACTGACACTGAATCGCCGGTATGGAAAAAGGCTCTCTTTAAGAATCCTGCTCTTGCAAATGATATCTATATAAAATCGCAATTGCAGAACATTCAAAAAGGGCTTTTAACAAAACTGGTGAGCGGAAAACTGCTTGTAGAAGGCCAAACACGGTATTTGTGCCGGGATCTGCTGCCATTGCTTGTAAGCCTGCTGGAAAAAGAGACCGATATGGGCGGCTTTTTCACATACTATTTATTTGATCGGTTCTATCTTCCTATGACTTCAAATCAACAGTTAGACAAAAAATGGGATTATCTTTCCTATTATGCCTTTTTCAGAAGCCCACATCTTTCAAGAAATGAACAGTTTATTATGCGGCGTTTTACAAATACCGATGAAGCGCATTACACAAAAATAGGACATGTAAATTATAATTCCTTTAAAAAGCATCTTAAAGTTTATCAAAAATATTTCGGTAAATTAACTGGTATTGTTATGGTTCCACGAGGTTCCGTTGCTCCTTTATGTTTAGGCGGCGCTGATTTTGACGGCGATTTGGTTAACGTTATATTTGATCAGGATGTTGTAAACGCAGTTGCATCTGGATGCTACGATACAGAAACGTATCCATACCGTATTCTTCCCATTATCACAATTCCTGCTTTGGATTCTCCTGCTGTTGAATTAAAGGCACATGTTCCATTCGAACATATCAAAAATACCTTTTCCAACCGGATCGGACTGATTTCCAATGCATCCATTTCCATTGGGCAGACCGAGTATGGCAAGCCGTTAAATTCATCATCAAATTCCACGAACCAGGTACTTGTGACAAAGCCAAATGCTTCATCAACTCCTGTTCCTCCTTCGTGTGAACATTGTACCTTATTGACCGGTTTGGAAATTGATGCAGCCAAAAATGGAAAGCACCCTAATTTAGATCCCATTCTAAAGGAGCAAACGCATCAGAATTCCTATCTGACGTTTTTGAAAAAATGGAAACAGTTGCGCTCAGAAGAAAATTATTATTTCAGCAATTTGACTGTCAAAAACAGTAAATCTTCCAACGAAGAGAAGTTCACGATTTCCGCAAAGGATTGTCGGACAAACGCAACTTTTTCTGTTCCAGATTATGGAACCTGTATTAACAAATTGCCTGGCCGTTTTAGAGATGAATTGGAAAAATACAAAGCGAAAGAAAAAGTCCGCGATAATACCTTAAAGTTGTTCCTTGCGCCGAAAAAAACATCTGCTAAAAATAGTGCAGCGATCAAAATTTTTGAAACGCAATGCCGTGAGATTTTATCCACGCATTTCTTTTACATCCATTCTCTTCTTCCTATTATAAGAGAAGAAAAAAAAGAGGTTTTCTATGCACCGGAAAATCTTCTGAGAAATTTGTTTCAAATTTATGATGAAGAAACTGCGATTCAGCTTCAAAGAATTACGGTTCCAGCCTTAAAAAGTAAAATACAAGAGCATATTACGGAAAGCAATTCCATTCAGGACATGCGCACACGTCTTCTTCATGAGCAATGGCTTCTTCAGCCTTCTGATCATCGTGGAAAGGCATTGGAGTACATCATTGGAAATGGATTCAAAGAAGCTTCCCTTGATGAAACGGAGCGAGAACTGCTGTTCCATTTTTATCAGCAGGGATACAAAACGTTATGGTTAATTCTTTCCTGTATAAAGGTGCCAACACAGGATGCCCCTTTTGATGTTCTAAAAGAAAAAGCGATAAAGCAAATGGAAAAGTCAGAAGAGAAAAGAAAGGCAAAAAAGGCTCCTAAGGAAGAACTTCCGCCCATTTCTTCCTATGTGGCTTCAAATTCGGACTTCATCAGACACCTGGACAACGCTGCCCGTAATTTTTACGTAAATAATGATGCAAATGCACAACGCAAGATCTACCGTATTTGTCTCCGCGAACTGGAAGAACTGATTGACCATTCATCTGTCGATATGGGACAGCTTATTACCACATTGCATAAGCTCACAAGAACAAGCTCTGAAAACCGGAATTTCTTCTGGGATGCATTTGTGTGGGAAGATATCGATTCTCATTTGAAAGGAAGTGATACTACATGTTGAATGAAAAAGCGGAATTCGAAGCATATATAACAAATCCCGAATCAAGCTCGCCAAGAATTCAGCCTAAATTACTTACTGGAAATTTCAGTACGGACTGCGGTTTATATGGAATTGAACAGATTCTGGTTGTACTTGCAAGAGGATATATTTTTGACACTTACCGTGAAGATGAAATTTATTCAGATGGATTTGTTCGCCCTGAACTTTTGAATGATACAAAACTCTTTTTACAACGCTGGCTTGGCTTCCATTTTGAGCATGCGAATTCTCCGGAACGTAATCCCGCTCCCAGTTACCGCCGACAAGCTTCGAATGGGACAGACTATTTTCGTGAGGCAGACGGATGGTTTAAAAAATATTGGATGGCACATTGTGAGAAAAACGAGAAGGAAAAAGAAACTCTTTGGAAGAACCTGGAGACCAAATGGACCGAAACTTTGTCCGTCAACGATTATCGGGAAAATCAAATAACATTGAATTCCGTAATTGCCCAGGCACTCAATCGTGGGTCATTAAAAGAACAGTATTTGGTCTTTCGGAAAGATCCTTCCGGCGCTCCTGTGAAAAATAAAAAAGAACGTTTTTCTTATTTATACAGTCTGAAGGCTGGCAATGATGGTAAAATACACACGCTGTACGAAAAAACACGTGAACGCTTACTCAAAAATATAGCCGCGTATCTCTTAAGTCAAAAATACCATCCCAAAGGTCAAACATTTGTACTGCTCTATAGAGGTCAGCTCCTCAACTGGTATGGTATTGATGATGCGAAAGGGGCGCGAAGCATCTGGTATTTCCCACGCTGCGTATGGGGGCTGGAAACGAAGGAACAAATTATGGAAGCTTACAGCCGAGAAAGTCAATGGAACTTTATCAAATTTTCTGTCAACCAGGCATTTCTCTCCTATTTTGACTTTCACCTGATTGATCCATCACAGGCTTGTGATGTTGATACGTCTAAATATTGGATTCTTCAGGATATGGGGCATGGGAGCAAGAGTTTGAGATGTTGGAACCAATAATTGGGAAGATGGCGGATTTACCGCCACCCTCCCAATTATTACCTATGTATAAAACCGCCGCTGATGAAGCAACGTTATGTTATGACTCATCATTTATTTCACGTACTTCCTAATAAATAAAAATCAAGCGTTCGTAAGCTTTACTGAGTAGACTATAATTTGTGGCTTTCTTTTGATCACTTATAACCTGTAAAATGTGAATTTCCTATAAAATTAACTCTCGATATGCAGAAATATCATATTCCCTACATTTTCAACAAAAAACAATAGCAAATTCGAGAGTTAATTAACTCTCATAAAATTCCTTTTAAAGTATGCTACAACTGGCTTAAATCAAGAACATGTCGAAACGAGAGTTAATATTTCAAGAAGTTCACATAAAAAATTCCAAGCATTGTAATCAACACACTAATTGACAAATATTTATGTACTTTTATTCAGATACCTCCTGTCGCTTTCTCTAGCATATACCTTTTGAAAGATATATATAAGCTGAGAATTTCGTTTCTAAGAACACTTAAATTTTAACCATTCCTTTTAGCATAGCATGGTCTGGCAAACCTTTAATTCCTAAATAATCATTTTCCGTTTTTCCCAAATATCCATTTTCTTCCGTAAGAAAACTCCAATCATATGTAGCAATGGGACTACATTTTACATCTTGATATCCGTTGTATACAGAATCTAAACCTTTTTCTACAAGCCAGTCTAAGCCAACTCTATCGCCATCCTTAAATACAAAACTATGGTAATCATTAACTATCCTTGGACCATATACCTCAGCAACTGATGAAAAATATTCGGATAATGTATTATGAACACAGTTGAAATCCCCTAAACACAAAAATCTATCTATATTATTAAAGCAGCTTTTTAAATAATTATATTGAATTAACTTTGTGTCACTTTTTGTTTTAATTCGAGTACCAATAATACTTAATTTCTTATTTTCAATCTCAATATCAACCTGTAAAAATTCAGGACGATTAACATCGCAGACATCTACAGTCTTAACTGCAATTAATTTGTACATTAAATTTCTACGCACACCGATACAAACTTGATTATATCCTTTTGAAACAAATGGAGAACAATATAGATCAAACTCTTTCTCCAGATCATGTTTAAATTCTTCCCAACCATTTGATGCGCAAAATTCAACTAAAGCAAATATATCTACAGAATTAATACACTTACTAACAAATGATGGAATTTCATATCCTATTCCACCCATTGCATGCAAGTTCCACTCTAAATATTTTATTTCCATATAAGCCTCCACAAAATTTAAGTTTTTTTACTAATCGCTCGATAATCGAGTAGACTTACACCTCACAATGTAAGCCCCTCACAGAACCGTACGTGCGGCTTTGCCGCATACGGCTCTTCATAATAATATTTACAGTTTCAAAACAAGCTGACATAAATCTTTGGCATTTCCAATGGATAATATTTCAGCATTTCAATGAATCCTTCTCTTGTATAACTCTTTCTGTCACTTCGTCTGTTCAGCACCTTAAACAGAAGTTGCTTCATATTTTTTAACTAAATATCTATAAATGAGCAAATACCGAAAAGTGCACAAAACTCATAATTTATTGTGCGCATTATGCGGACAATAAATTGTTTAATCCTCTTAATGTCCGTGTATAGCAGATTTGTTTGTGCAGTTTTTCAAATTTGCTCATTTATAGTAAATATGCATTCTTTATTTTCATCTCCTAACACAACAATTTTCCCATCCACATCATAAACATAAAAATCATGCACAAATTTCGCCAATCCGCATTCTTTCAATTCATCCGCAATTTGCTGCGCTTTCTCCCGCGTAATCTCTTCCTGATACAAATATCCAACATGCACTTCATATTCAAATCCTCTTTTTATAAAGAACTCCAAAAATTCTTTCTGCACTTCCTGCGGATTTTTTCCTGCCTGTCTGATTTTTGCTAGATCTGTATTTATTTTTATTCTGGATCTCTTTTGAATCATTTGTTTTCCTCTTTTCCTGGCTGTTTTACCTACTCTGCCGTAAAGGTTTCGTCCTTGAAAAGTTCTGCCCAGGCAACAACTTCATCTGTATCAACAATCATCCCGCCTGAGCCAAGATTTGCGTAAAAATACTTCTCAGCATCGTTGTATCCGCCAATGGTCCATTCATATTCATCTTTTGCACTTTTCCATACCAGAAAACACCATGTGCCATCCTTTGGTAATCCTTTTTCCGAAACAAGATGCCATTTTTGTACGCTCAAATTAAAATTCATTTTCTTCCCCTCCTCCGCGTATTGAAGCTTTCTTGAATAACAACCACGAAAAATATCTCCTTAGTCAAAGTGGATATTCTCAATCCGCTTCGCTACTTGCTTGATTCGGTTAAATGAGACTGTCGCGATCTGTATAAACACTAAGACAGTTTCTTTGTATCATCACAATGTTCTTACTCAAAGTATGTCGCACTTTCCGTTATTCTGCAAGCGAAAACAAGAAATTTCTCTACAACTTTATCACAATACTGTTCTCATATTTTCCATCATAAAGTATTTCTCTTCTGTCCGCCTAATTTGTTCTGATGCATTTTATTCTGCATAATATTCTTCTCCTGTATCCAGGCAAATCACCGCCAGTCTTCCATTATTTCCGCCTGCTCCGCAGTCAATCGCAATGTGATTATTTTTCTTAAAGATATATCCGGGTCTGCTGTTTCCAAGAATATTCTGCGTAGGGATGTGTCCGCTCACCACAGTAATGTTTTTAAAATACGCGATGTCAAAATCGGTTCTTTTCCACACAAGTTCCTCCACAGAATACTCCTCAAGCTGCCTTGATTCCGAAAAATGTTCCAGCCCTGCGTGAATCAGCCAATATTCCCCATTATTTATAATTTTCTTCCCATACGGACGAAATGATTCTATATATTCCACTACCTGTCGCCGCTCTTCCTGCGGAAGTTTCAAGAACTCCTGAATTGTGCTGATTCCGCCGTTCAACGTCCATTCTGCAAAGGACTGATGTGCCTGTGATGACATTTTATGAAGAAAGTCCTTCGAAAGTTCCGATACCAGAAGTTTCAGACACGGAAGAGCCATGAGCTCATGATTACCCATAATGGGAATGATATTAAGGTTTGCCATCATATATTTCAAGGTATTCATGGAATCCGGCCCCCGGTCGACTACGTCACCCAGTACATAGAGTGTATCATCTTTTCCAAGGAGTATCTGCTCCATCAGGTTCCTGAACAGCTCATATTGTCCGTGAATATCACTCATCGCATAAATCATTTACTTTTTTCCATCTCTCTTACAAGATCACAAAGTTCTTCTTCCCAGTCGCTGATTTCCGAATACCAGATACATCCATACACACCTGGAAGTTTCATATTCCTTGAGGAACATACGATAATGTTGGTTTGATTTCCCCGCTCCTGCAGAATCCGAACTAATTTTTCTCCCGCTTCTGTGTCGCTGATGGATCCTGACCTCATTGGAAAATGCATATCTGTGATAATCAGATCGAACGGCTCTCCTGCGTTTTCTGCATCTTTCAACATTTTCAGACCATCTTCCACATTAGACACCTGCTCAACCGATGCCACACCACAGCGGTTACCTAATATTTTTCGAATTGCATTTGCCTTATAAACACTGTCCTCGAAGTTCAGAACTTTCATATTCTACAGCCGTCCCTCTCATTTTTGTTGTTTGTGCTTTTCATACGCTCGTATCTTCTGTTCGCTTTTGTGTTCTTTCAGAACACCATTTAGATTCTATTTTCTACTTCCAAGCACCATATTGAATGCATCATAATTCTGCGTGTCGTTTCTGCTGCAGAACACCGCATATTCTATCGTGTCGAAATAGGATGCATATTTTTCCTGTACGCTCCGAAATGCCCGTGCTACAATTCTTGGCGGGTTGCAGAAAGCGCCGCAGCCAAACGCTCCTAAAATCAGAACTTCCGCTTCGTTCGATGCTGCCGCCCGAAAAACACGTTCCAGCCTTTGCATCTGAAGTTCGTACAGTGCTTTCTCACTAATCTTAACCGGCGCATTTCCTGCAGACGGGTTCATGGCATTGCTTGGTTTCTTTCGGAGATTCGGGGCTGCGCAGGTAATGATGTCTACCTGATACCAGTCTTTTTCTTCCATTCGTTCCGGCGCAGAGGTGTCGGTCTTAAATACGACAATTCCTGGTGTATACAGCAGATCATCATTATAGAGTGGATCACCTGCTTTCCGATGCGGTTGATAGAACTGATGCCATATCGTTTTTGTATCCAGGCATGGATAAAGTGTGCTGCATCGGCAAAGACATTCTTCCTGTGCTGTGCTTCCCCGTGTTACACCACCGCCGGGGTTGGTTGCAGAGGCGAAATTCAGGACACAGACTCGTTTTCCGGCTTTTGCATATGCAGAGGCGGCTTCGAAGCTTCTTTTAGATGAAACAATCGTTTTGCAAGGTGATTTTCCAGGTTCTGGAAGTGCAATTGCCTGCGATGGAACATACAGCTTTTGGTTCTGAATCGAAAACTGAACTGCCTGCTGGAGCTTCTGGCTTGCTTTTATCAAATCCATAGAATCTTGAAATATCACGATATTATTACTTCTTTTGTCCATTGCACTTTTCCTCTCGTATTCTAATCACACAATGCTGTTCTGATGAAAATCATACACCTTATCCTCCAGTTTCGTCCAGGCTTTTACATAGTCCGCATCGATAAAACAGCCCCTTGCCTGTCGAAATGCACCTGGCTGCTTGCCGCCTTCCGTGGCATATAATCCTGTATCCCAGCAGCCGGCTGATAAGCTGTTGTCTTTCAGGATCAGTAAGCATACCTCGAATTCATTTGGATAATCACCATCCTTTATGTAGTGGAATCCGGTGAATGTAACGCGAATATTCTCTGCCATGTTTGCTGTCTTTTCTTCCATCTTTTTTCTCCTCATGGTAGGCTTTTTCTTTTGAATATTACCATTTTATCTCATATCGAACGGAAAATGTTGACAGAAACTTGTCCGTATATAAAATTCAGGGCAATATCTCTGCCCTGAATTTTATAACAAATTGTAACGATTCAGAGCCCCCTCTCGATTCCGCTTACGCTGCATCTCTTCTTTCATCACACAACACTGTTTTAAATGAAATGCAATCCCATACCGCACCATTTTTTTATAGCCCTCCTGCCACAGTGTCTGCGTATAATCTTTATCTCGAATCTGCTCCAATGCCTTCCGGCAATCTCTTTCCAGATCTTTTTTCTCATCTGTATACTTCACTTCTATCACAATTCCTGTTTCTGCATCTCCCGTTTCAATCACAATATCGCTGAATCCTTCTCCCGATTCTCGATTGGAAGATACACGCCAGTCATTTTTATAGCTTAAGATTCCAAGCAGAATTCCATGATAGAAATTTTCTTTCAGTGATTTCCGCACAAAGGTATCGCGTACGCTGACCGTCATCTGCAAATACAAATTCAAAAGGCTTTCCACCTCTGCTGCTTCTCCGTCAAAGAGTGCCTGGCAGAACTGTTCTGCCATTTTTCCGTCTTTTTTTACTTCCTGCTGAAACAGTGTAAGAATCCGTTCTGTTATGATATTTCGAATTTCCCGGTTTGGAATTGCTAGGCAATAGCGGCCATTGCTTTCTCTTCCGCGCTGTGTCAGGTATCCAGTCATGAAAAGTGTACTCCATAGATGCTCCATGGTCGAATACAGGTCATTGTAGGTAACCATTTCATCGATTTGTTTGATCACTGTTTTTCCATTTACCAGCCATTCCAGTTCTGTTTTTGTGAGCATATCCGGTTCATTGATGCTGTCGATAAAATGATGAATCACACTGTTCCCGCTTGTATTCATCCAGTAATTTTCCGGCTCGGCCTCTGGATTATGGATATGATCATTGCAGTAATTCACAACATCCCATGGACAGTACACATCTGCTTTTCCGAATCGGTATCCGTCATACCATTCTTTTACCTCGTCATATCGGTCATCCATTTCATAGTCATGCAGCATGGTCTTTACTTCTTCATCTGTAAAGCCGAAGGTTTCATCAAATTCTGTATTTGTAATCGAATATACTTTGAAATTATTCAGTCCGGTAAAGATGCTTTCTTTTGCAATTCGCAGGCAGCCCGTCAAAACAGCAAAGGCAAGACTGCTGTTTGTCTTTAGAACATTTCCGAACATATTTCGAAGCAGCAATACTATTTCATCATAATATCCATTTTCATGGGCTTTTGCCATCGGAACATCGTATTCGTCAATCAGGACAACCACTTGCTGTTCATAGTGAACTTCCAACAGTTCTGTCAGTTCCTGAAGACTGCTGGTAATGGTGTCTTCTTCCATATTTCTTGTCAGAAGTTCTGAAAAAAGTGCTTTATCAACCCGGCTCAATTTGTCGCTTTCCAGAAGAAATTGAAATCTTCTTGCCTCACGATTGATTGTTTTTATGAGCTGCGCACGGGCTTTTTCATAGGAATCGGCATCAATTCCTTTTAAGCTGATGGAAATAACGGGATATTTTCCCATATATTGTTCACAAATCTCTGTATTCTTAGAAATCTTCAAGCCGTCAAAAAGTGCTGGATCCGTTCCAATTTCAAAGAAATGTTGAATCATACTCATATTCAGGGATTTTCCAAAACGGCGTGGGCGCGTAAAAAGCGTGACCTCACTTCCGTTATTTAAAATCTGTTCTACAAGGGAAGTTTTATCTACATAATAGTAATTTCCATTGCGAATCTTTTTAAAGTTGTCAATCCCGGTCGGGAGTTTTGGTTTTCTCATCTTGAAACCTTCCTTTCCAACTTTTGCGGCTTTTGACACCAGCAACTGTGCTTATGTTCTGATCTCTATTTTAGCGGGTTTTATTTGCTTTGGCAATGGTTCTTATCGGTTTCTAATCTATCCAATTTTTTATGATCTTATATTGGCTCCTATCACTAAAAAGAGCTGAATAGGAAAGCAAAATAAAAGCATTAAACTTTTCCTATTTAAATAGTTTAATTAATATTTAATTTGAAATATTAATCCCAAAGCCAATCGTTCATGTTTCCTTGATAATTTCCATTGGAATCATATGAATTTCCTGTATTTGGATCGTAATAATCATTATATTCTTTGCCTTTTTCATCAGTCCATCCACCATACCATTCATTATGAATATCACTTGAGCTTCCGCCAGATGAGCTTGACCCACCACTGTAATCATTTCCAGAACTAGAAGATCCAGAATCACTATGGCTAGAACCACCTGAATAATCAGAGCTTGAACTTCCACTACTATAACTATAATCATTACTATCATCATAACTATAGCTAGAACCCCCTGAAGATGATCCAGAACTCTGTTCAACAGCTTTTCTTTCTGCTTCTTCCTGAGCAGCTTTAGCAGCAGCCTCTTCTTCTGCTTTCTTCTTTGCTTCCTCTTCAGCTTTCTTTTTAGCCTCTTCTTCAGCTTTCTTACGAGCTTCTTCCTCGGCTTTTTCAATAGCAGTTACTCTATCATTGTATTTTGTTACATAATCATCAATCGTACTGTTATATTTGTCAAAGCTGTCCTGCTCAACGGTATTATAATTTTCGAAGTCATTTTTCAAGATATCTTTGAATGTCGTAAATTCGCTGGTAGCGTTTTTGAGTGCTTCCTTATCGTCCACTTTTTCAACATCATCACCAATTTTATCCGCAATTATTTTGATCGTGTCGTCATATTCGGAGACAAAGGAATTCTTCATCTGCGCAATAATTTTTTCATAGTGTGCAGAACATTCCTCATAATCGCCTTCTGTCTTTTTATACTTTTCCGCACTCTCCATCTCTTGTTTCAATGCTTCCAGTTTTTTATTTCTGTCTTCTTCTTTTTCAAATCTCTGATATTCCCCATCAATCTCACTGTTTTTTGTCTCAATTGCCTGTAAGCGAAGCTCCTCCTGATGACGGTCATACGCTTTCTTTGCAAAAACTCCGATGACACAAATGCAGACAATCGCAATACCAATTACAGCAAGCATGATGACTGTCTTTTTGTTTTTGTTCTTTGTTTCCATCTCGAAACACTCCTCCTTTTTCTTTCTGTTTCCCGAAAAATCCATGTTTTCTATGTTCTTTTCCATATTTTTATTGATTTTTCGTTACTCATTTTTTCATCACATTCATTATATCGCAGCTCGTTTTTCTTTACTATTTCTTTTTATGTAATTTCCAAAAAATCCTCACTCTTTGATTTCACAAGATTTTAAAATAACACTTTCCTTCCATCTTATCTTACGTGATGTTGAAATACCCCGGAACACAGTTCATCTCTTCCTGCCCTCCGGGGTACCTCTTAATCTAATTCAGCCACTTTAAAGCTCTTCAAAATGCGAATCACCTGTTCTTCTTCTTTTTCTGTAAATGTACCGTCTGGTGCTTCTGCGATAAATGCAACTGGTGTCGGATAGTCAAAAGAAAATTCGTCTACGTCCCCAGCCTGGCCTGCAAATTCAATCTCGCCAAGACGGGATGTCGGTATCACTGCGAACAACGTGCTGTCTACAGGAACATAATCATCATCAATACCAGCCATCATCTCGCCTGTGATATGTACTCGTGCTACCATAAATTCGCCAAGATCTGAACAGTCACGATCGGTTCCCCATGGATATCCAGGCACAAAATTAGAAGTGTCTGCCTGTGAAACCTGTGCCTTCAGCATATCACGCGAATAGCCGCCAAGCGCGCCTTGGCAGTACCAAAACGAAACGGTAACACCTCTATCGTTTGTCAGAACAACGTTTTCTCTGACCGCATCCATGGGACCGCCAACTTCCTCCGTCTGAATTTCCCAGCCTTTTGGGATTTCAAACTGGAATGCCGTGCTGTCACACTGATTTACTTCTCCATACCGTGTAACATAGATATCTCCCTGCTCCCCAGTTTCCGTCCATTCCATATCCTTCTGCCAGTCTGCACTTGACTCCCAGTGTTTTGACCAGATTGGATCAAAGGTCCGGTCAAAAAGATCTGTTTCCTGCATTTTTTTATCAATGACCGGGATATCAACCACTGCTTTTCCTTTGATTCTCGGGCTGATGGAAAGCTCCAGTGAGCCCGCATATCCACCCAGGTCGTCCTTCATGGATACCTTTGCCTGGCCTTCTGCTTTTCCAGCTGCTCCGCCGGAAAGATTCAGGCCAGCGCTGTCATATAATTTTGCGCTCAGCCGGATGTCGATGTATGCTTCCAGACTTCCGTTCACCTCAACCGTACTCCACTCAAGTCCGTCTGAATTCAGATTTCCTTCTTTGACTTCTTCTACTTTGCCGGTTCTGCTGTCATACTGGAATCCCAGGGTGCTGTCGGCTGTTGCACCGTAAGAGCTGTGAATGCCGCCCTCCAGACTTCCCGCTGCCCCGACAACGGCTTCCAGATGATTTGTAATAACAATCGGTACAATACCGGCGTTGAACTCGATATTCGGCAGTTTTCGTTCGTAAACGGTTTTTTCCTTTTCAAATTCTTTCTCGCTGTTTGCGCCGCATTCCAGGGCAATACCGGCTTTGCTCCTTACTGCAATTCCACACTGGACTTCACCGTCTTTGATATCAATCTGAAGTTCCAGCCAGCATCCCCATCCTGCCTCTCCGGAAAACTGAACGGGTTCTTCTTCAACATTGATTGAGACACTGTAATCGTAATCACTGTTTTCTTCCTCTGTCTCTTCTTCCGATTCATCTTCGGACAGTCTTTTAATGGTATAAGCGCTGTTATTTCCTGTTTCACTTGCACCATCCTCCGTCAGCCGGAACTGTTTGATAATATGTGCCTTTTCGAATACATCCAGCAGGGTCGCCGGCTCTGTTTCTACCCGGTAACCCTGATTCGTTTTTTCTTTCTGCACTACTTTTCGAATAAATCCAGAAGGCGCTGCACTGATTTCTCCCGCAACAAGAACATCTCCGGTCTGGTAACCAGGATCTTTTTCAAAGGTGAGACTGTTGTCAGAAACTTCCGTTGGCTGATCTTCTGATTTCATCTCATTGGTAATCACCTTTACATTGTCTTTTACAATGATGTCAGGATCATCCGTACTGTTTTCTGCTGTGTTCTCATCCGATGTGCTGTTTTCCGATACACTTGTATTCTGTTCTTCCGGATTCTGTTCCGGCTTTGTACTCTTCTGTGTATTTTGAGCTGCAAAAATTCCAAACAGAATCAATGCCAGAATGATTGTGCCTGCCAATACTGCGCGGATCCATTTTTTCATCTGTACCTGCTCCTTATTCTGCCTGTCAAAGCGGATATTCGCAATCCGCTTCGCCACTTACTTGATTCGTTTAAAATGTGGTGCATCAGATTTACTGATTCACCACATTTTAAACTTCTTTGTATTACGGAGTTACCGTTTCATCTTGTACCACGTTTTCATCATCTGGCTCTGATTCTGATTTGGATACTGCTTCACCAGGTTCTTCTGCTTCCGACTCTGAAATCACGCTCTCTGATGTTGTTTCCGGTAATGGAGTTTCCTCAACAACCACTTTCTGCTCTGGCTGTTTTTTGTTTCGTACCTTTCCAGCGTACATTTCAATCTCTTCTGTGTCATCCACATCATCCATTTCCTGATCAATTCCGCCGATGGTGTATGGGTCATTCTGATATTCAAGCGTGTTTACAGATTTAATGGTTTTGGTCGCTCCATCGAAATCGAAAACATGCCATAAGGTTCCTGGCTGATTTGTCGGAATCGTGTATGTTGCAATGTTTTTGCCTTCGAGGTAAACCTGAACTTTTGCTCCGGAAAGAGACATTTCATTGGCCACTTCACTGTAACTGTTGGTATAATCGTGTACGAAATAGCTGAACTTTTCGTCTGCTTTTACGTTACGTACTGTAATGGTTTCCGGACCATAACTACTTGTATCATCTACGTCTAAGTTTCCAACAGAATTTCCTTCGAAATCTGTCTGTCCGAACCAGATATGATACGGTTTGTCCGACGAGTAGCATGCAAGATGAGAATCCAGATCCCACGGCTCTTCGCCCCAGGTTAATACGATGCGGAGTTCTCCTGCGGTTTCACCATCCCCATCTCCCGGTACAAGAACAATATTTGCTGTTTCAATCTGGTCTCCCGCTACTGTGATATTTTTGTAATTCGTCACATAGCCTTCTTTGCTGATTTCAAGCGTATAATTTCCATTTTCCATTGAAAGAGTATAGTCTGCATTTTCAAATACTCCTTCTGTCACAGCATCACCCGTTTGATTGTTCCAGCCTTTGCGTACAATGTAGGCTGTTTCTGTAATACCATCTCCCGTGACTGCATCGGTTATCGTTCCCTCTACAGAACCTGTATTAAAATCATCATGGCGCTCCACCATATAGATATCTTCTACATATCTGATTTCACTGTTCTGAACCAGAACTTCCGCAACCTTGTACGTCTGATAAGACGTTGCGGATACTGTAATTTCATAAGTTCCATCCTGCAGATTTTTGGTGCTGTATTTGCCAAACACATCGGTATAGAGAATTCTTTCTGTTTCTGTTCCTTCCTCTCTCCAGGCTCCAGCTCCTCCTGAAAAAACAGCAATTTCATTTTCTTCTGTTTCAAGGCTCCAGGCTCCATGGCTTCCGCCTCCACTGCCGCCTCCGGCTACGCTGTTTCCACCATTGCCGCTGCCTGCTCTGACTTTTCTGGAAATTCTGACTCTCGCGTTTTCTATCGGCAAACGTGTTTTGCTCGAGTAAACATATCCTGTGATACCGCCGCTGGCGTACGTACATTTTTCAACGCGGACTCCATTTTCCTTATGCATTTTTATTCTCAAGTTATTGTTTTCATCATTTTGAAGCGGTTTGAATTCCAGATCAAAATCGAAATATTTCTTCAATACATCTCCAAGCAGGGAATCTGTATCGAGTCCATTTGTTGAGTATGGATATACCTTGATATCCTCGCATGCGAGACTTCCATTTTCTAAATCATGGTATGCAAATTCTGCCTCAACGCCTAAGCCTAAATCTGCATAATAGCCTGCTAAATCAAAAACACTGTACAAAGTCAACAGACCTTTTATGCCAATACCGCCTTCCATATTTCCCTTTACCTCAAGGGTATCAACACCATGATGAAAATCGAAAATGCCTCTCCATGTTCCATCTTTATATTCAAATCCCTGTGTTGATTCAACGCTATATGAAATATGTAAGGATCCATCTGCTTTGTATGAACAGAAAAGTACAACATCAAAGGTAAAACCGGTAGCCCCTATTGTAATTGGAAAACGCATTAATTCTACCTGACCACTGTCAGCAAATTCTTTTTCCGCCGTAATATCTTCATTTGCATTTTCCGTGACAGCAAGTTTAAGTTCATTTACCGAAACACCATTTACTCCAACGTCAACATTTACAACGCACAGAATTTCAGGAATTTCAAAATCAATTTTTCCTTTTCCTTCATCATTCGAACCAATATTAAATTCAAAATTCTTTTCGTAGCCAACATCAATAACACCACCTGCTCCTATATTAGCCTGTGTTGCAATTCCGTATTCATCCGTGTCGGCAGCTCCTCCGATAAGTGCTGTACCGCCTCCGACAAAATCAATTTTGCTGACCACTTCCCATAATTCTGGCTTTATGCATGTCAGAATCAGTTTCTCGCCATCCTCTGTTACCGTAGTTGCTTTGAGCGCGATACCTGAAATATAAACTTCATTCGCAGGAAGGATCATAACACTTCCTTCTCCGATTTTTTCTGTCTCGGTTGTTTTCGGAAGTGTAACTGTATAGGTTCCATCCGCATTCTCTACAACTGTATAATCTGTGATATTTTCCAGTTCTTTTTTCAATACACCATCTACGTACTGTGTATTATCATGCGGCTCTTCACCAATTGTTGTGTCTTCCTGTCTGATTTCATCAATTTCACAGAAAATCGATTTAACATCTTTCTTGGAGAGCAACGCATGCGGCTGGAACTGGTTTTCTGTATTTAATTCCAAAAATCCTTTCCCTACTGCAATTGCTGCTTCATTTTGATATGTAATACTATCCCAATCCGTCCAACTGTTCGTATCATACGAATGTATTCCATTGAATCCCATTGCATGTACTGCCGTATAAGCCGCAAATTCGCGTGTTGCCGGTTCATCTGGATAGAAAAACGGGATATCCTGCTCCAGATCTTCGATATCCGGTGGCGGCAGGATTCCATATTTCTCTGCGATTTCGATTGCTGCTTCATACGCATTTCCTGCCGTATCCGCATAATAATGGTTTAAGGAATCCGGATCTGTATCCAGGTTCATTTCAACCTTTTCAGCGAGCATCTGCACCCACTCACCGCGTGTATATGTTTTGGTGTCGCCCGATGGATCATCTGACTTCACGTAGGTATATTCAACTTTTGCTTTCAGCTCCACGGTAGTCTGATCCACAAGAATATTCTTGGAAAGCTCCATGACCTTTCCTATGTTTACACTTTGTGCTTCTGCTCTTGCCCGTTCCGGAAATACGCCTGCAACGGTGCTTCCCGTCATAATCAGACACAGAAACCACGTCAACATTTTATTTCTTCTGTTTTTTTTCTTCAGTGCAACAACAACGGCTGCTCCTGCCAGCACCAGCAGTACAACCCAAACAATAATTTTGGTGTTGTCACCCATTTTCGGTGCAGATTTCAGTTTCTCAGCCTTTAAGGACTGGCCATTTTGCTTTGCGTTTCCAGTTCCCTGATCTTTTGTTAATGTCGTTCCGGAATCCTTGCTGCCCGTTGTCGTACCAGGATTCTTCGTGTCATTTGCTACGTTTCCATTTCCTGGCTTTTCATTATCTGTCGGATTCTTTTTGTCATCTCCAGAAGGATTTTCCTTATTTTCATCATCCTTCTTGTCATCTGATGCTTTTACCGTACAAACCGTTGTCAACGTAACGGTTTCTCCAGCCTGCAGAGATTCCATCTTTTTTGTTGTCTCCGCATTTTCGGCCAGCACAAAATTTTCCGGTAAAATATTTTCCAGTGACAGATTCGTTACTGCTGTATCATTTGTATTGGTTACAGTTAAAGTAACTTTGATTTTTTCACCCTGCTGGTAAGTTTCTTTGTCTGTTGTCAGAGCTGCTTCGATTCCATCCTGAAGCAGCGATGCTGCAAGAGCAGGCTGTGTCATCATTCCGGTGCATAAAAGCAGTGCCAGAAAGACAACTTGTAATTTCTTCCACACTTTCATACGTCTTCTCCCTCGTAAATGTAAAATTTCGATCCTTTTTCTCTGAATATCTGCCGCTTATGCTGTCTTCAGGATCCTTGGTGCCTTCCGTCAATGGAAAGGCGGCTTTTCTTGCTCTGCATCTCAATCATTAGCTGAGCAGAGCAATGAACATTTCATTTTCCTCCTTCTTCTGTTGTATTTCTTTTAGTGTAATACATCCTCCCTTTATTTGCAATATGTTTTGTCATGCATTTTGCAATGCATATTTCATCATTATTATGCAATACAATAAAACAGACTGGGCTTCCAGTACTCTTTAAAATCAGAATACAGCCAGAAAAAAGCGCACTGAAATAAGCTGTTCCCAAAACAGCTTTTTCTTCATTTTTCGATTTCGCAGATTCGAAAAATTTATTTTTTTGTCGAACCTTTTTTGAAACACCTTTGTTATGTTTTATGCTGCCCGTAGTTTCCACATAAGATCCGGAAACATGCTCCGTTCTTATATTCTCCGGCAGCAGAATGGAGTTTGATATGGCATTTCAGTTAAAAGGCAACCGCAAGGAAACGGAAAACAAAACCATCCGTTTCCCCATTCACCTGATCGATCAGATCGAACAGGCAATTTCCGATTCTGACCAGGACATTACCTTTTCCAGTTTTGTGATTCAGGCGTGTGAGTATGCGCTGGATCACATGGACGCCCCGTCAGAAGAACACAATTAACTTTTCTTTTTTCAAAGCAGATTTTTATGGTTCGACGTGCATTTTCTGGCTGTTCTCTGCTTCTATTTTATCTTACCATGCTTCTTATTTTTTTCAGGACAAGATCCTGTCCTAACTCAACTCCACAATCTCATCATACAGACACACAAACATCTCTTCCACCTCCGCATCTTCATGAAAGTGTCCGAAATACCATTTCTGAAATTCGGTCTCATCCGTCACGCGCTGCAGGTACTGGCGAAGTTCCACCTCATCGTCAGACAGCTCTCCATACCCCATTGCCGCGGCTACATCTCTTGGGGCTGTGTGGGTCAGGATGTAGTCCACCTGGAAATCTTCTTTTTCCAGATTTGCCCATCCTTCTTCGTACTCTTCCCGTGACGGAATTTCTTCCGGGAACCACGAAATTCCCTCCGCGCGGGACATTTTGTCGATGCTGTAAGCACCTCCGAAGGTAAAGAATTTCAGCCCGTCAATCGTAAAGATCTGGCCGCGCATCAGATGGATCATATTGTCCTCAATGATATGCACCTTTCCGCCGTTCCACTGCTCCACGGCGTAGGAATTCAGTTGTTCGAAGTTCTCATGATTTCCGTCGATAAACAGTGTCGTCACCGGCAGACTTCGGAAAACGGCTCTCGTATTCGCTTCGTATGCTGCAGAAAAGCCGCAGATGCCGACATCTCCGCAGATGATCAGATAGTCATCCCGGGTGTACTCGTCTTCGTGCTCATTAAAATAGCGTACAACTTTTCCAATATCAAAGGTGCCATGGGTATCGCCTGTAATGACAATGCTCATTCTCAGCGTCTCCTCTCGTGTTCTCTGTTTCTGTTCTCTAAAGTATCGCAAAACATCATCCGCAAATTCTGTCCGCTTTCTCTACCGCTGCTATCGTTTCTTGCAGAGGCACAGACTACACCGCACTATTCCCGAAAATAAAACACTTCTCCCCGTGCCCGGAACGGCAGCCGGTTTCCTCTCGGAAGCAGAAATGCATGCTCTCGTCTTACCTTCAGATCATTCTCAATCTCCCCGTCCGTAATAATCAGAATCGGCCCGTCCTTTGGAAAATCGTTCGCCTGTTCCAGACAATCCACGCCCGGCTGCAGTATGGTTCCTCCTCGTCCCGTGACTTTTACCCGGCCGGCAATATCTTCCGGTGCCAGATATCCCGCATCCGTCGCTTTGGCATCACAGAAAATGATTCTCACGAACGGAACATCTTTCGCCGCGGCATAGCTGGCAATGGAGCCGAGTGCCATACCGATCTGTTTTGCACTCATGGAACCGGACGTGTCCACGACCACACCGAAGGTCCGGCTCTCCAGATCCTGCTCGTAATACGCATATCCTGGCCTTGGAATATCCGGCGTGGCACCCTGCCGTCTGCTCGGCCGCGCATAGGTGCGGTGTTTTTCCAGCGGTGGAAACTGTACGTCAAACCACTTCGCCAGCGCGGCATCCCAGGGAATGGCCGGCATCGCAAGCGCCCTGATTTCCTGTACCAGCCCGGCCGGCAGGAAACCACGATTGTGCTCCTGATGGTAATCCAGTCCCTCCCGCAGTGCGTTTTTCAGCAGTTCATCCAGGCTGACCCCGTTTTCTCTTCCAGTAAAATGCGGTCTGTTTCCGTTAAACATATCACCTCTGCCAAAGCCCCGGAAGGTGTTTAGTTTTTTGTACTTTCGGATCTCTTTCACGATCAGATCATAGATACTTTCTGCCGATTTGTTGTGAAGTGTTTCATCATACAACAGCCCATCCGGCGGCATTCTGCCGATCTCCATTTCGTGCAGCCAGTCGTTGATGACGTAGTCGCAGGCGATGTTCCACAGAAAGAAGTCACGCCCATTGCACCGTTTCTGGTGCTGCAGTCCGGCATGGAGATATTCATGCGCGAGAACAAAAATCCACTCTTCCTCCGAAAATCCGCACGACGGATTGGCATAAATGATTCCCTGCTCTGCGTCAACCGCTGCAATATGGATTTCATACCGATGGCACATTTCAATGTCCTCCACAATTTTAAATGCAGCCGCAAGACCTCCGAGCAGCGGATAATGGGACAGGAACCATTCTGCTGCTCTGGAAATGACGGTATTCTTTTTCGTTTTAAGATCGTATCCTCCCGCATCGCAGAGTGCAGATTTGATGGAATGAGTGACTGCATAGGAAAATTTTTCAGCATATGCATTTCTTTCTCCCTTTTTATAAACGATCGGCCGTTCTACCCCGATCATATCCTTTAATTTTTCAGAGTTTGTCCCGCAGATCTGCGCACCATTATCCTGGTGCTTCAACAGATATTCATAAATTTTCTGCTCGCTGTTCAGTTTGATCGGATATGCTTCCGCCGGATCTGCGCAGATCGGCTCGCCGAGGCGGATGTCATAAAGGAATCTGGTAATGTAGATATCACAGGCTTTGTTCCAGAGTGCCGGGACAAATTCGCAGTCGGAAGGGATGCTCGCTTTGTCAAAGTGGCCGAACGCCAGGTGCAGAAGGTTGTGTGCCATCACATAGCACCATTGTTCCGGCGACAGGTTCGCCCGCATGTTGACGTAGATATTTCCATCTTTCGTAACACAGGCCAGACTTCCTTTTGCATTCAGATGGGAGGGCTTTGCAGTGATGTACCCATCCAGTTGATGGAACAGTGTATTTTTTTCCAGCAAACCAAAGCCGGCCTCCACTCTGCGGTACCCGGCCGGCTTTTCTTCTTCGCGGTAATACCTGCTTCGAACGTATGGCATCCTTTTCTCCTTCCTTTTTTCATCCGACGAGCCGCGGCAGATCACGGATGATTTCCATCATAAACCAGTCCGGCAGTGCCTCCGCTCCATCAGCTGCGACGGTCATCTGGGCGATTTCGAAATTGATGACTGCGAGTTCTTTGATCATGCCCTTGGCGCGGTACGCAAAGGAAAGCATGCCGCCGGAAATTCCCTGTTTGCTTTTCGGCAGTTCTGCAAGCAGTCTGGCGCGGAAGGACTGTGCGAGAAAATACAGCACATCCCGGTTTTCCGGCTTGTCCGGCCATTTTGCTTTCTGCGCGATAATGTCATCCAGGAGATGTGTGTTGCGCAGTGTTTTTGTGTAAGCAAGAAACATCCCCGCATGCTGTTCCAAGAGGCAGGCGTACGCCATCATTTTTAATGTTTCCTGCGAAATATCCTGCTCCCCGGCCCGGTATTCCTTCAACGCATCGCTCAGCATGTGCCAGGAACGCGGGGTGGAAAACGGTTCTTCGGTTTTCGGCGGTTCGGAAAAGAGGTGATCCGGCCGCTGGATGATATAGTCAATGACCCACGGATGGAGTCCTTCTGCCTGCGCCCACTTGATCCACTGTCCCACATCCGCTTTCAGCTGCACATGGAACATACGGTTTAAAAGGGCGGACGACATCGTTTTTACGATCGCGCTGTCCTCGGCACGGTTTCCTGCTCCGATCACAATGCTTCCCTCCGGAAGATGGTATTCTCCGATCCGCCGCTCATGGATCAGAGAATAGAAGGCTTTCTGCACTTCCTGCGTACAGGCGTTGAGTTCGTCCAGAAACAGGACATACGGCTCTTTTCTGGCGATCATCTTCGGCGGAAGAAATTCCGATGTCTCGCCCCGGATCTGCGGAATGCCGATGATATCCTCTGGCGCGAGCTGGCTTCCAAGGAGCGACACACACGGCAGGCCGACTTCATCTGCGAATTTTTCCACTAACGCGGATTTTCCGATGCCAGGTGCACCCCAGATAAAAACCGGCCGCACCGGCGCAACTTGAAGCAATACTTCTAATAATTCATCCTGTGTCACACTGATTGGTAAATGCATCTGATGTACTCCCTTCTGTTTCGATCCTGTATCTTTTCAAAGCGGATATTCGCAATCCACTTTACCACTTGCTTGATTTGACTAAATCATTTTTCTGCCCTGCCGTTATCTTACTGTGCTGCATTACAACGTGTCTCACCATATTTCTCTGTATTTTCCAGTTTCACTGTCATATTCCAGCACCGGAATTTTTCCACTCCGCCAGGTGGTTCCGTCGAGATAATAATGACTCTGACCGTCGTGCCAGATACCGTCATATGTCCTGTTTCCGCTGATTTTTGCCGTGGAAATGTGGCCTGCAATCACATCCTTATGGAATGCTCCGCGGCTTACCGTTCTTTTCCCCACCATCAGCTCCCTGCTGGTCACGCACAGCCAGTCTTTACCGCCCCATTCGGCAATTCCGGCGTGCACCAGAATCTGGCGTTCTGTTTCATAAAAGTAAGGAAAATGGCGCATCCAGGTGATCAGATCCCCCGCATCTTCGAACATCAGCCGTACTGCTTCTGCATTTCTGGAATCCTCTGAGAGGTGTGCTTCTTTTTCCAGAAACTCTTGAAAATGTTTTTCTTTCAGAAAGCTGTGCAGCGTTTCATAGTCTCCATCTGCATCCGATGCCAGCCATTCCCGGCTGCGATATTGCTCCACACTGCCGATATGCCGGTTGACATCCGCATATTCTTCCAGCCAGTCCAGCAGTGCTTTTTCATGGTTTCCCATCAGGGCAATGACTTTTTCCGAACCATATTTTTCCTGCAATGCCCTGACTTTTTCCAGCACCGCCCGGCCATCTGGCCCATAATCTATGTAATCGCCCAACAGAATCAGCTGGTTTTTCCCCGAAAGATCTGTTTTTTTCAGAGCTGCCTCGAATGCCTCCAGAAATCCGTGAATATCCGACATCATATATCGCTTCATTGCTTTTCCTCTGTTTGTTTATACGTAGAAAGTTTCCTTCGTTTCCAGGCAAAGGCATCCCAGTCTTCCATTCTCAAAGCCGCAGCCGCAGTCACACAGATAGACGTTTTCTTTTTTATTCTTCCAGATGGATCCATTTCCCATGTTCTGATGGCCGCAGACGGAAATATATCCATGCACTCCCTCATGAAGAAAAACCTTGTACCACAAATCCCCCATCAGATAATAGTTGTCCAGTTTCCATTTCCCCGGTTCTGCCGTACAGGCATGGGCAAGCAGATACGGCTGACCATCTACCTCGATTTCCACCTGTACCGGCCAGGAAAGGATGCGCTCTGCGAGCTGCTTTAAATCAACTTCCGTCAGGCGTTCCTGTAAAAGATGGAAGGAATTGTACGGATACGGCTGCAGGAGGGCGCGGTCTCTCTCATCCATCCCGTAATAGTGGAAAATGTAATTGGCAAGCCAATGATCGTGGTTGCCGCGGATCACAGTACATTTTTTCCCCAGCTTCAATACCTGAAAATACACGCCCGCCGGGTCTGGATGATCCATGCAGCGGTCAAACAAATCACCAAGCAGATACAGGTGGTCGTCCTCTTTGAGATCAATTTTTTCCAGCAATTTCATGAACCGCCAGCTGTCGTTATGTATATCGGTAATAATATAGTGCATCCAAAATCTCCTTTTCTTTCGCAGCTTTCGTGTCAGCTCCTGCAATCTTCAAAGCTTTTGTTATCCGCTCATTTTTCCCAAAACGGCTTTCCTGCTTGTGTTTTGGCATGTCCTGTTTCAAAAATCTTCCCGCTTGTTCTGCTGGTTCCGAATCCCGGTCTTCTGATACTGGCATCATGGAACGTCTAAAATCGTTCACCCATTGTTGTCCGAACTGTAAAACTCTTCCCCCGTTTCCAGACAGATTGCCGCCAGCCGCCCTCCCGGGAAGCATGCGCCGCAGTCGATCGTAATGTGGTGATATTTTTTATAAATATACCCGGGATTATCATTTTCCGGAATCGTCTGCGTCGGTGTATGTCCTGTTACCAGATTTGTATCCGCAAAGTATTCCTTCTGATAATCTGGTCTGGCCCATACAAGATCGTGCAGGGAATATTCCTCGATCCTCTTTTCCGGTGTGAATCCACCCAGCCCTCCATGCACCAGCAGATACTGTTTTTCTCCCACTGTAAGCTCCTCATACAGACTGAAATCCTCCAGAAAATTCAGTACTTCCTCCCGCATCTCCGAATCCAGCGCCCGAAATTCCCGGATCGTAGCATCACCGCCGTTATACTTCCAGAGAACCAGATTGTCCAGCAGTTCAGCATCCACTTCCTCGATGGCAAGATCTGTGATTTCCTGACAGAGAAACCGCAGACATTCCAGCGCCATCACCTCATGGTTCCCCACGATACAGAACGCATTCGGCATTTCCATCAGTTTCAATATCACCTTAATCGGATGCTCACCCCGGTCTAAAACATCACCCAGAACATAGAGCGTATCTGTATCTTTCAATTCAATTTCTTCCAGCAGCTCCATAAATCTCTCATACTCACCGTGAATATCCGAAATAACATAAGTAGCCATAAACAGAACCCTCCCTTTTTCATCCATACGAATCTGCATACGTTCTCCATTACCAGCTTATCTTACCATACTTCCTGTTTTTTACCGGACAAACTCTTGTCCCTCCTTTTTTTGCATAATGTACGCTCTAATACATCTTCTATTGAAATTTCATTCATGCGAAATCCCCTTTTCTTGATACTATACCACATCTATTCTTTTCTTCATTGAACTACAAGTTTAATCCTCTTTTTCTTGCTGTTTTCCCGCATTCTATCAGCATTACGCGCTGTTTATACAGCGCCTTTTATTTCTGTGCAATTTATTCTCTATATGCAAAAAAGGAACGTTCTATCCAAATCGTTCCTTTTTGTTTGTAGATTATTTTATTTTTCAAATTTCTCAATCACGCATGTATGCGTCTTCGTTTTCTTATCATAAACGCGTATTTGCCGAGTGCACAGTAATGCCCGCGTCCCCTATTTACTTAATACCCCGTCGACAGCCTTTTTCCATCCGGCGTATTTTTTCTCCCGGATTTCATCGTCCATCTTCGGCTCATACACACTTCGTTTCATATTTCCCGCGAGTTTTTCCAGATCGTAGACCCCGGCTGAAATACCGGCCATATAAGCCGCCCCGATGCCGGAAAGCTCCTCCGCGTCCGGAATATTTACGCGTTTATTCGTAATATCGCTCTGGAACTGCATCAGATATCCGTTTCGTGTCGGGCCGCCGTCTACACGGAGTTCCTCGATCCGCATGCCGGTATCCTGCTCCATCGCACGGACAAGGTCGGTGATCTGGTAGGCAATGCAGTCGAGAGCCGCTTTTACCACCTCGGCTTTTCCTGTGGTGCGGGTAATTCCGCTGATCGATGCCGTTGCTTTCTCATCCCAGTACGGCGCACCAAACCCGGTAAATGCCGGAACCAGATACGTGCGGTCTGCCGGATTTGCCTCCCTCGCCAGTCCTTCCGTCTCTTTTGCCGAAGAAATCAGCTTCAGATCATCCTTCAGCCAGGTAATCACCGCTCCGGTGTAGTTCAGGTTGCCTTCCAGCACATAGTCCACCTTGCCGCCTCTTCCCCACGCAAGCGAAGTCACAACGCCGTGGCTGCTCTGAATCGGCTTGTCTCCAATGTTCATCATCAGCGAAGAACCCGTTCCGTACGTTGCCTTGATCATACCCGGTTTTAAGCAGCCCTGTCCGAACAGAGCCGCATGAGAGTCGCCTAATACACCACAGATCGGAACCGGCTCGGAAAACAATCCTTCCATCGTCGTGGTTCCATACACCGCATCGGAATCACACACCCTGGCCAACGCGCAGGCCGGAATTCCGAATATCTCACAGATCTTCTCATCCCACGCCAGCGTTTTCAAATTAAACAACTGCGTTCTCGACGCATTTGAAAAATCTGTTTTAAATGCATGATCCCCCGTCAGCTTGTAAACCAGCCAGCTGTCAATCGTACCCAGGCAGAGTTTCCCGTCCGCAGCACGTTTCTGTCTTTCTTCTCCGCCGTTTCGAAGCAGCCACGCCATCTTTGCAGCAGGAAAATAAGCCGAAAGCTGCAGACCCGTCGCCTCGCGTATCTCCTCTGCGTGCCCCTGCTCCGCAATCTCCTGCGCAATCCCGCTTGCGCGGCCGCATTGCCATACAATGGCCTCTTCCAGTGGTTCCCCGGTCGCCTTATCCCAGATCGCCGTCGTCTCACGCTGATTGCTGATGCCGATTCCGGCGATTGTTTCCGGTGCAACACCGGACTCTGCCACCAGCGTTTTTACCGTCTGTACTGTATTCCGGTAAATCTCATTCAGATCATGGGACACCCATCCCTTTTCATTGACAATCTGCCGGTGCGGCAGGTCGGTACGGCGGAGTAAATGTCCCACCCCGTCAAAGAGCAGCGCTTTCGTTCCCTGCGTGCTCTGATCAATTCCGATAATATACCTTTTCTCCATATTTCCAACTCCATTACTATTATAGATAAAGAAACGTCCCTGCACCCCGGGCCTTCCACAGTCCGGGCACGCAGGAACGTCATAAACATCATTATTTCAGTAATTCTTTCGCTTTCGCTACAATGCCTTCCGCATTCAGTCCATAGTGATCAAACACTTCTTTGGACGTTCCTGTAATGACCGGCGCATCCGGCAGAGACATATGAACGACTTTGCGCGGGCATTCCGCACCGACCACCTGGCTCACCATCGAACCAAGGCCGCCAAATGGAGCGTGCTCTTCGATCGAAATGACAACTTTTGCCTTCTTTGCAGCCTCTACCAGGCCCTCTTTGTCCAGCGGTTTCACACAGTACATATCGAGCAGTCCTGCGCTGATTCCCTCTTCTTTCAGCATAGCAGCTGCATCAAGCGCCGGGCGGACCATCTCACCGCAGGCTACCAGTAAAACATCGGTGCCCTCCGAGAGAACCGTCGCCTTATCCATCTCAAACGGGGTATTTTCTTCGCTGTAAATATCCGCAACGGCATTTCTTCCCACTCGGATATAAGCCGGTTTTTCATCGGTAAGGAGCGCCTCAACCAGTTTTGCTGTCTGGAAGCGGTCGCTCGGCAGATAAACGCGCATGTTCGGAATAGCTGCCATTGCTGCGATGTCCTGTGCAGAATGATGGCTCATGCCGAGTGCGCCGTAGCTCACACCGCCGCTGATACCGATCAGCTTTACATTGGTGTTGGAGTATGCACAGTCAATCTTTGCCTGCTCATAGCTTCTTGTAGAAAGGAAGCACGCCGGAGATGCCGCAAATGCTTTCTTGCCGCATTTTGCAAGACCGGCAGAAACGCTGACCAGATCCTGCTCCGCGATACCCATCTCCACAAACTGCTCCGGATACGCATTTGCAAACGGTGTCAGGGAAGCACTTCCCCTGGAATCGCTGCAGAGCACCACGATATCTTTATCCGTCTCGGCATGTTTCATTAAAACCTCGCAAATGGCCTGTCTGTTTGGAATCTTATTCATAACAGTGCCTCCTTTCTCTCATCCAGATCCTTCATGATCTGTTCTACTTCCTCCGGTGTCGGCACTTTATGATGCCACTCCGCCTTATTTTCCATCACGGAAGAACCACAGCCCTTCGTTGTGTTTGCAATAATAACCGTCGGTTTTCCCTTGCAGTGTTTCGCCAGCTCAAACGCATGAACGAGCGCGTCCATATCGTTGCCCGGTACGGAAAGAACATTCCATCCGAACGCTGCCCATCTCTCCTCCTGGCTGTCCTGTTTCATGACATCCTCGGTATTTCCGGAGATCTGCAGACGGTTGCGGTCTACGATCGCACAGAGGTTGTCCAGCTTGTAGTTTCCTGCGGACATTGCGCCCTCCCAGACAGAGCCTTCTGCCAGCTCGCCGTCACCCATAACGGTGTAGACACGATAATCTTTTTTATCCATTTTTCCTGCCAGCGCCATTCCCACGCAGACCGGAAGTCCGTGGCCGAGAGAACCGGAATTCATCTCGATGCCCGGCAGTTTATTGTTCGGATGGCCGATGTACGGGCTGCCGAATTTGGAGAATTTTTCAATGACCTCTTCCATCGGGAAGAACCCCTTTGCCGCAAGTACTGCATAATATGCCTCAACGGAATGACCTTTACTCATTACAAAACGGTCGCGGTCCGGGTCGTCCATGTTCTTAGGGCTGATGTTCATCTCTTTAAAATACAGCGCTACAAGCACATCGATGACACTCATGTCGCCGCCGATGTGGCCGCCCTTGCCGGAAACTACCATTTCCACTACTTTCTTCCGCAGATCATACGCCAGACAACTCAATTCCTTGTATTCACTCATGATTTTCATTCTCCTCTTAAATATGCTTTGACATCTTCCTCGATCGGATCATATAAATCCGGGGCAATGCCGATGTATTTGCATGCTTCATACAGAACCGGCACAACGTTTTCGTGGATACCGACACAGTGGTGGATGTACGGTCCCTCCACGATTTTTGCCTCGAGGCGTTTCAGGTTCTGTACCTCAACCCATACGTAAGTTCCCTTCGTGTAAGGCCCCTTTACACCTTTTGCATTTCCAAGCAGCAGGGAGTACTCTCCGTTGTCTCCGTCGAAACGCGCCAGTGTCATTTCACCTAATTTTGCCTGTGCCTCTACAGCCCCCGGATGACTGAATGCCAGAGGATAACCGATCGTCGGTTTTTCCTGTGCAACAGAGATCGGCCACGGTCCGCAGTGCTGCAGCAGCTCGCCGTTCTCGTTGTCCGGGTGACGTACCGTCCAGTCAGCAAAGAAGCTTCTCTTGTCGTTTCTACCGGCAGCCTCTACCATCAGCGCGGTGATGGCTCCGTGGATATCGGTCTCACAGACAACCGGAATTCCCTCTTCGTTCAGCAGGGAGTTTGCCGCACACGGCATGATGCCGATCTCACCCTGCAGCGCGTTCCAGCACTGGATCGCGATGGCATTGCAGGAATATTTGACAGCCAGATTCTTCATCGCAACCTTCAGAGCTGCTACATTTTCCAGTTCTTCCGGTTTGATCTTTACACACATATTGGTATTGCAGTATGCAACGACTTTTTCTACCTCGCTGCCCTCTGCTTTTACTTTTTTCATCTCCGCAGTCAGTTCCGGAAGCGGAATCGGGGAAAGCTGAATGTTGAATTTTTCCAGCAGCTCGCCCTCGTTGCACATCGTGGACCAGAAGTCGAACGGACGCGGTCCGATCTGAAGGATTCTGGTGTGACGGAAGGTATCTACCACATTACATACGGCGAGGAAATCCTTGATGCCGCGCTCAAATTCCGGATCGGTCAGACGGCAGTTTGTCATGTAGGTGAACGGAACGCCAAAACGGCGCAGCACTTTTCCGGTTGCGAACAGGCCACACTGGCTGTCGCGGAGACGCACACCGTTCTCATCCGGTCTCTCATCGCGCGGTCCCCAGAGGAGTACCGGAAGCCCCATTTCCTTTGCCAGTCTTGCACAGACATATTCCGTTCCGAAGTTTCCGTGCGGGAAGAAAATTCCCTTTACGTTTTCACGGCGGAATTTCTCCTGGATTTTCTCACGGTCCGCCTCATCGTAAAACAGACCCTCCTCGTTGATATCTGTGATGTCGACAAATTCAACACCGAGCTCTTTTAAATGCTCTCTCGTCAGGTTGGCGTATTTTACGGCATCCGGGGCACTGAAAATGCTTCTTCTCGTAGGTGCAAATCCGATCTTAATTGATTTCATATTCATTTCCTCCACTTAATTTTCTTTAAATTCTGCTAAATTATGTCTTGAATTTCCCTGTTCTTTATGGCTCTTATATTACTAAATTCTTTTGAACTTGTCAACATCTATTCAGCTTTATTAAATCTTTTTTAGTAATTTATACAAAAAAGAATGGCTGTCTTTATGCATTTCTTCATATTTCATTTTTTTACAGTTCAGAAGTTGACTTCTTTTTTAATTCATATTAAAATCAATGCATAAGTTTAACATTTTTCAAATAAATACTGAAATAAATTTCAACACCCCGCATGCGTAAAACACCTGAAAGCACCGTGCGGGCTGATTTTATCGAACAGGAGCTGAAATCTTATGAATATTTCTGCGAAAGAACTGGCAAAGCTGATCAACGTATCGCCTGCCACGGTTTCTATGGTTTTCAATAACAAACCCGGCATCAGCGATGCCACAAGAGAGCTGGTTTTAAAAACCGCAGCCGAGTATGGCTATGCGCCGAAAAAAAATGAAGCCTCCGGCGCTTCCTCCCGCATTATTCAGCTGGTCAATTATAAAAAGCACGGAAAGGTCGCTGCCGACACGCCGTTTTTCTCCCAGCTGACCGAAGGAATCTCCACCGAATGCACCCGCCAGAGCTGTGCGCTTCATATCTCCTATTTTTATGAGACCATGGATATTGACAGCCAGCTCGATGCACTCCGCGCTGTGGACTGTGAGGGCATTCTTCTTCTTGCAACCGAAATGGCTCCGTCCGATTTCCGCAAGTTCCGCGATTTTTCTGTTCCGATCGTTGTCGTGGACTGCTATTACGATGAGCTCGATTACGACTGCGTTCTGATCAACAACATTCAGGGGGCGTTCAACGCCACGAATTATCTGATTCAGTGCGGACACAAAAACGTGGGCTACTTTCACTCGAGCCTCGACATCAGCAACTTCTCCGAACGCGCCGACGGCTACTACAAAGCGCTCCGTGCAAACGGTATCAGCACCTCGCATCCATATGTTCACCTGGTTTCCCCGACCTCGGACGAAGGCTACCGCGACATGCTGCGCCTTCTCGAGTCGAAAGCTCCGATCGCGGATGCTTACTTTGCCGACAATGACATCATCGCGGCGGCCGCCATGCGTGCACTGCGTGAAAACGGCTACCGCATCCCGGAGGATGTCTCCATCATCGGCTTTGATGACGTTCCGATGTGCGATATGATGGTTCCGCCGCTTTCCACTATGAAGGTCAGAAAACGCGAGCTTGGAGCCACCGCTGTCCAGCGCCTGCTTGACCGCGTGGCCGATCCGAAACGCGAATGTCTGAAAATGTGCATGGCAACCAAGCTGGTGAAGCGCCAGAGTGTTTCCAGACGTTAAAGCTTTTTGGATGAGGCTGTCGTCCAGCGCGTGTCTGAAAAATCATTTCCGCAAACCGGAACTCGCAGCTTGCGAAAAGCCTTTCTCAGACACGCTCTGTACGGCAGCCTCACCTTTTTTTATTTTGAAAGGAGTTTTTTTCATGCAATCTGCAAATGACCTGAAACAGCTTTTATTCAGTATCAATCACAAAAGCTATCCCGCCTATAAATCCACACGCGGCGCCTATCAGTTTCCGCGCTACACACTCTCCATCGACCACGTCCAGGGCGATCCGTTCGCCGCTCCGTCGCGGGTCAGCGTTCATGTCAGCGGCAAAACCGCTGCGTTTCCGGCTTTTCTCTACGACACATACGAAAAGCGCGTCGCCCTCCAGGATTACCTGCTGCGCCAGTTTGCGCGCGCCATCGCACCGTATTCCTTCCACGCGAAGGGTTCCGGCAAAAGTGGTCTGCTGGGGATAAGCCGCTGCGGACAGGAAATTCTGGAGCGCACTGCCTGCGTTCTGAATCCTTCCGACGGCAGTCTTGTCGTCAACATGGAAATCGGCTTTCCAGCCAACGGCCGCACCATCGCCTCGCAGGAGCTGATCCGTATTCTTTTCGACTTTCTGCCCGGCTGCGTGGAAAAATCGCTGTTCTACCGTGCTCTGGATCCGAAAGCATGCGCCAATGTCGCCTATCTCTGTGAGGACCAGCAGGCGATCCGTTCCGCATTAAAAGAAAAAGGGCTTACTGCCTTCATCGCCGACGGCTCCATTCTCCCGCGCGAGACCGGTGTTTCCGATCTGCCGATGAAGCACGCCGTTCCGTTTATCTCACCGGAATCCCTGCGCGTTACCCTCGATCTTCCAAACCGCGGACCCGTTTCCGGCATGGGAATTCCACTCGGTGTCACACTGATCGTAGGCGGAGGCTTCCACGGAAAATCCACCCTGCTGCAGGCGCTTGAGCGCGGCGTATACAACCACATCGCCGGGGACGGCCGTGAATATGTCATCACCGATGCAAGCGCCGGAAAGCTCCGCTCCGAGGACTCCAGAAGCATCAGCAACGTCGATATCTCCCTCTTCATCCACAATCTTCCCGGAAAGAGTGATACGACTTCATTCTCGACCGCCGATGCCAGCGGAAGCACCTCGCAGGCTGCCAACGTGATCGAGGGCATCGAATCCGGCACGAGCCTCTTTCTGATCGATGAGGATACGTCCGCCACCAACTTTATGGTGCGCGATGAGCTGATGCAGCGCGTCGTTGCCGACAGCGAGGAACCGATCACACCGTTTATCAGCCGCGTGCGGGATCTGTATGAGAAGCTCGGCATCTCGTCGATTCTCGTTGCCGGAAGCTCCGGTTCTTACTTCCACGTGGCAGACACTGTCATTCAGATGAAAGAATACGTTCCTTATGACATTACGGATCGCGCGAAAACCACAGCCGCAGAATTTCCGCCGTTTACTGCCTCCGTGCGCCCTTTTTCCGTTCCAGCCTTCCATCGCTGCCCGCAGCCGGGTAAAGGTCTGACGGGAAGTGACCGCACGAAAGTCAAAGTAATGGGACGGGAATCCATCCTCATCAACAAGTCTCTGACCGATCTGCGCGCTGTGGAACAGCTCACGGACAGTGAGCAGTTGAACGGGCTGGCTGCGCTCCTTTTAGAAGCAGCGGAGCACAAGATGGACGGTAAGAAAACACTGGTGCAGGTGGTGGATCTGCTGGAAAAACAGATGGATGAAAAAGGCCTTGCTTCTCTTCTCGCTCCTGGAAGACCCAGCGACCTGGCACGGCCGAGACGGCAGGAAATCTTTGCATGCCTGAACCGGTGCAGGGAACTGCGGTTCTGAGAAAATTTGTAACAATTCAGAGCCATAAAAAATCTTCAGGCAAACCTTGTTCTTTTCAGAATCTATCGGTTTGGCTGAAGATCTTTTTTATCTTTTATTTTTCAATTATTTATTCCCCACAGATCCGCAGAATCGCCTCCGCGAAGATCACAACGCATTCTTTCAGGCATTCGATTTCCACGAACTCGTCTGCTCCGTGCATACGGTTGTCGACTTCAAGATCCGCGCATCCAAACGCAACGCCGTTTTTCAGATGATGCACATACGTTCCGCCGCCGATCGCAAATGGTTTGCCTGGTTTTCCAGTGACATCCGTGTAGCACTGCAGCAGGGTCTGGACAAACGGGCTGTCGGCCGGGACGTGGTGTGGCGGGAACATTCCACTGCCTTCCATGGAGAAGCCGCCTTTTTTCATGTTCTGCCCGGCAGTATCATACAGGTTTTCTTTTGTCGCGCAGATCGGGGCGCGGCAGTCGTAGGAACCAGTCAAGGTTTTGCCGTCGTAGTTCATGAGGTCGAGGCTTAAGGTGAGCTCGCCGGACTCTTCATCTGACATGGCGACACCGAGGCCTGCGCCTTTGCCGTCGCCGTGCGGGTAAACTTTTGCAAGGAAACTGATGTCGTTTTTCAGTTCACTCTCTTCCATTCCAACAGATGCGAGAAGCTGCAGCAGTGCGGTCAGTGCGTTGTTACCCATTTCCGGGGTGGATGCGTGGGCGAAGGCACCGCAGGCGGTGATTTTTATATTGCCGTTTTCGGTGTCTTCCAGAACGAAGGAAACGCCGGTCTTCTGCTCAGTCTCGTCAGCGCAGGTTTTCAGGTCTTCTTTTGCCATGCCGGCAAGCTCTGCATATGCTTTGCCTGGTACAACGTTCAGTTTGGTGCCGGCCTGTAAGGATACGAGGCGCACGCCTGTCGTTCCGGCATCGGATGTTTTTTCGAAGTGGCCGCGCATGCCGCCTTTTTCAATGTTGATGACCGGGAATTCGGCATCCGGTGAGAAGGTGCATGGTGCTTCCACTTCTTTCTTATAATAATATTCGAGGTCAGAGCTTCCGCACTCCTCGTCGGAACCGAGGACAAGACGGACGTTTTTCTTTAATGGGTAACCGAGTTCTTTGACAGCGCGCATTGCGTAGATAGCTGCGATCGCCGGTCCTTTATCGTCTGCGGTTCCGCGGCCGAACATTTTTCCTTCTTTGATGAGCGGGGTGAATGGATCGGTCTCCTGCCAGCCTTCGCCTGCCGGTACGACATCGAGATGGGCGAGAATATCAAGACCCTTTTCTTCCTGATTAAAGTCAGCTGCAATCGCGTAGTTGTCGTAGTTGGTTACGGCAAAGCCGTATTTTTCCAGAATTTCGATTCCCTGCGCCAGTGCTTCTGCCGCCGGTGCGCCGAATGGTTTGCCTGGCTCTGCCGCCTGTTTTTCGCTTGGAATCCGGATCAGGCTTTTCAGATCCCCGATCATCTCGGATTCGTGGTTTTCAATATATGTTCTTAATTCTTCTTTCCGCATCGTAACTTCTCCTTTTCTCTTCTCTGGCACCGTCGCAGTGCCGTTCTTTTCCTATCATAGCGCAAAAAGAGCAGAAAATCCACATTTTCTGCTCTTTTTCCAAATAATCATTTGTTTTTGTCCAAATTGACTGTAATTTCATAATAATCACACGGATGCGCCGTAAGCCCCGTCACGCCCTCGCCGGATACCATCGACATTTTGAGGTGTGATGCGAAGAAAAACATGTGGTCATCCAGCAGCGTCTGCGTCATCTCGATGGCCAGTTCGGTTCGTTTTTCGGTATCAAACTCGCCGCTTAACTGCTGCTCCAGCATCTCGAGTGTCTCACTGTAATAACCGCCGCGGTTCTTGGAGGAATCCTGCAGGCAGTGCGTTGTAAAGAAATACTCGGGATCGCCCGTCGGTGCGCTGACAAATGCGCTTACATAAACATCCCAGTTTCCTTTTTTCAGCAGTTCCAGATGATTTGCCGTGCACTGGATCTGTACTTCGATTCCGA
This sequence comes from Fusicatenibacter saccharivorans, assembly GCF_015557635.1. Taxonomy (GTDB): domain Bacteria; phylum Bacillota; class Clostridia; order Lachnospirales; family Lachnospiraceae; genus Fusicatenibacter; species Fusicatenibacter saccharivorans. Next base: position 37,049 of record NZ_JADNOP010000006.1, on the reverse strand, counting down.
TTTTCTTCAGCGATGCCTGTGCACTCTCCGCGAGAAGCGGCAGTTCCTGGCGGCTCGGATACGTGAGCCAGCAGATGGTCAAGCGTTTTCCGTCTTTTTCCACGTAGCCGTCGCCGTCCTCATCGGTCCAGCCTGCTTCAGCCAGCAGTTCTCTGGAATACTCAAGATCATAGGACTCCTCCTGCACTTTGCTGTCGCCGAATGCAAAGTAAGAGGGGAACGGGCCTTCCGCCACGCTTCCGTTTCCTTCCATCAGCGTATTCACAAAGCCCTGCCGGTCGATCGCTCCGATGACTGCCTCGCGCACGCGGTCGTCCTGCAGCACCTCGGATGATCCGTTGAACTGTCCGAAGAAGGTACGCGACGTATCCGCCGAAGAAATCGTGTATGGTTCATCGCGGAACAGGATCAGATTGGAATACGGCAGGCCGTACGCCGCGTCGAGCTCGCCTGACTGTAACGCCATCGTCATCGTATCGCCGTCGCGGATCGTTTTTACTTCGATCCGGTCGAGCTTTGGCGTTCCGTTCCAGTAATTGTCATTTTTCATGAGCGTCAGTCCCTGATCCGTCTCCACCTGTACTGCGCGGTACGGGCCGGTTCCGGCGACATTGCCGTCATCCGTCACGCCTGCCTGCATATCAATGATGCATCCATATGGGTCAGACAGATAATTCAGAAGCGCCGGGACAGGCTGTTCGGTGTGAATCGTTACGATCAGGCCGTCTGCCTCTATGCTCTCAATTTTCAGATCCCCGCATGCACGGTCATGTACTGCGATCAGATCCTCGAGACATTCTTTGACCGCCTCCGCGTCGAGAGTACGCCCACTCGTAAAGGAGATGCCTTCATGCAGTGTAATCCGCCATGTTGTATCGTCCACAATCTCATAGCTTTCTGCCAGCCATGGCTCGATCTCCATAGAATCGGAATAATGAAACAGCGTCTCACCGATCCCATAGCGGATACACGCCCAGCCGGAATAGCCGTTGTGCGGGTTGACATCGGACTCGTCGTTTTCGGCGTTGAATGTCGTGTCGCCGTATACGAAAACTTTTTCATCTGTACCATCTGCCGCTGTGCTCTGACAACCGGAAAACAGTACCACCGCCAGAATGCCGCACAAAACATATGCAATTTTTTTCCTTCTGCCGTTCTTTCTCTGCATTCTGTACTTCTCCTGTTTTCGCAAATGGCACCACCATTTCCGCTGTCTGATTTTCTGTTTCAACAGTTTTCTCACAGACTATACTCCATCAACAGTTTCGTGTATTCCTCTTTCGGGTACTCCAATACCTCCCGCGTCTCCCCCTGCTCCACGATTTTTCCCTGCCGCATGACAATCACACGGCTGCAGAGTTCCCGCACCAGCGCAAGGTCGTGGCCGATCCACAGCATCGCAAGTCCTTCTTCCCGCTGCAGTTTTTTCAGCAGTTGAACGATCTGCGCCTGTACCGCCGCATCGAGCGCACTCGTTGCCTCGTCGCAGATCAGAAGAGACGGCTGCACAGCAAGAGCCCGCGCAATTGCGGCTCTCTGGCACTCTCCGCCGCTCGTCTCGCGGGGATAGCGCATCGCCGTTTCCGAACTAAGTTCCACTTTTTTCAGCAGCTCCGGCAGATGAAGACACGCCTCTTTCCGGCTCATTCCCTGATTCCGAAAAGCTTCCAGAATCCCGGTTTCGAGTGTCTGCATTGGATCGAAGGAATCCTGCGGGGTCTGGAATACCATCTGTATTTTCCGGTAAACTTCGCGCTGCCGCCTGCCTTTTCTTCCGAGGATTTCCTCGCCTTCCAACAGAACGCTGCCTGCATCCGCCTGGACAAATCCGGTGATCAGACGGGCCGTCGTGCTTTTTCCGCATCCGCTCTCCCCGATCAGGCCAAGACATTCCCCCGCATCCAGTGTGAAGCTGATGCCGTCCACGGCGGCAAATTCCGTTTCCCGGCCGGTTCCAGCAAAGTTTTTGCTTAAGTTGTTTACTTCCAGCATGTTATGATTATGCATCGTTCTTCCCTCTTCCCGGCACAGCCGCAAGGAGATTTCTTGTATATTCGTCCTTTGGGTGATCGAAAGCCATCCTTGTCTCCCCCTGCTCCACGATGTTTCCATCCTTCAAAACAGCAACCCGGTCTGCCATCTGCTCGAGAACCGCAAGATTGTGCGTCACCAGCACCATCCCCGTCTGCTCTTTCTGCTGCAACGCCTGAAGCTCCCGCAGCACCTGCGCCTGCGAAACCACATCGAGTGCACTCGTCGGCTCGTCCGCCAGAAGAAGCGACGGATGCAGCAGCATTGCGAGCGCAATCCCGACGCGCTGGTTCATGCCGCCGGAGAGCGACGGTGGATAGCTGTTCCAGATCGTCTCGCCATCCGAAAGCCCCATATCCGCAAATCGCTGGAGCGTCATATCTTTGATTTCTCTGCGGCTTTTTCTGCCAGACATTCCCCCAGAAATCGGGGTGATGAATCCGCAGCGTTTCTCATGGGCGCGCACGCTTTCACAGATCTGTGCTCCGATTGTCCGGGTCGGACAGAGTGATGCCCCTGTATTCTGGAAAATCATACCAATTTCTGAACCGCACAGACTCCGCAGCTTCTTTTCGGACATGCCCGTCAGCTCCTCTCCGCGAAATGTGATCTGCCCGCCGGTGATGGAACCATTCTTTCCCATCAGCCGCAGGATCGCTCGCAGCAAGGTACTTTTTCCACTGCCCGACTCCCCGGCGATGCCGACGGTTTCTCCTTTTTCGACGGAAAAACAGATGTTATTTAAAATTTGCTCCCCCTCATAACAGACAGAAAGGCCGCTGATTTCCAGCAGTTTTTCGCTCATGTTTTTGCTCCCTTTGTTTCCATTTTCGTTTGCCCCTTATCCCTGATCCACCGTTTTCCGTACCGCCTCACCAAGCAGATTGCAGACAAGAACGGTCAGAAAAATCGCCAGTCCCGGCGCCAGAATGACCCAGGGCGCGGTCTGCAGCATACTTCTTCCGTTGCTCATCATCGCTCCCCACTCCGCCGACGGCGCTTCCGCACCAAGGCCGAGGAAGGACAGACCCGCGATTTCCAGCATCATCGTTCCGATATCAAGCACCGCTGTGACAATCGTCTGCCCCGCAAGATTCGGCAGAATATGGCGTCTGATCATCTTCCATGTTCCGTTTCCTGTAAGGCGCGCCGCCGCGATGAACGGCATGTGTTTCAATGCCAGCACACGGTTCCGTGCAAGCCGTGCATATTTCGGCCAGGAAACAAGTATCAGCGACACAACGGCTCCCGTCATGCCGCTCTGCAGAACGCCGGAAAATGCGATTGCAAATACCATACCCGGAAAGGCCAGAAAAATATCGGAGATCTGCATCAGAACCGTATCCGTTTTACCTTCCAGCCAGCCGCTGAAAATTCCGGCGAGTGTTCCGATCAGAGCGCTTGCCGCAACGACAAGAAGTGCTGAAAAAATGCTGACCCGCACGCCGGAGAGAATCCTTGAAAACAGATCTCTTCCATAGCGGTCCGTCCCCATCCAGTGCGCCGCGGACGGCGGAAGAAGGGACAGTTCCAGATTCTGCTCATACGGATCGTACGGTGCCAGATGGGCCGCACACGCGGCAAACAGCAGCAGCGCACCGGCGAGGATGCCATAAAAAAGGATCTTTCTTTTCTGTTCTTTTTTCATCGCATTCCCTCCAGCTTCGCCCGCGGGTCCAGTGCACCCATCAGCAGATCAGCAATGAGATGCAGCAGCAGATAGATCGCCGCCATCCACACCAGATATGCCTGAATCACGGGAATATCGTGCATGGAAACGGCATCCACGGCCATTTTTCCGACACCATTCCACATGAAAATCGTCTCAACGATGGCGGTTCCTCCAAGCAGCGAACCGGCGGATAAGAATAGCAGCGTGACCATCCGAAGCAGCACGGATTTTAATACATTTCCAAACAGAATCCGGTTTTCACTTAACCCACGTGCCCGTGCACCCGCCACGTACTCCTGCTCCAGCTCTGCAAGCACGGCAGAACGCACCTGACGGGTGTATTTTGCCGTCATCGAAACCGCAAGCGTCGCCGCCGGAAGCACACAGCTTTTCCATCCCTTTCCCATACTGAGAACCGGAAAAAGATTCCATTTCAGCGAAAAGAAATACAAGAGAAGAAGTGCAGTGAAAAACCCCGGAAACGAATTACCTGCAAAGCAGAACAGGCTGATACTGCGGTCCGCCCATGTATTCTGATATTTTGCACTTAAGATACCGAGCGGAAACGAAAGACAGACCGTCATGGCAAGCGCCAGCGCCGCAAGTGCAATCGTTGCGGGCAGTTTTTCGCAGAAGCTTACAAGCACCGGTTTGCCGGAAACGTACGACTCCCCGAAGTCACCGCGCAGGGCGTTTTTCAGCCATTGCAGGTACTGGACAGCTTTCGGCTCATTCAGTCCCAGCTCCTCCCGCATCGCTTCTTTTTCCGCCTCCGACATCACGCCGCCGCTGCTGCTCTCTTTTAAATCCACCGCATCGACCGAGGAAAGTCCCGTCAGCAGAAAAGCGAGAATCGTCACGCCGAGGAATACCGGAATCAGGCGAAGCAGTCGTTTTAACAAATATTTTTTCACAAATACTCCTTTACTGCTTCACGGCACAAATCGAAAACATCGGTGCCGGGTTATAGAACTCGTCTTTTTCCAGATAAATGCGTTTTCCAAGGCTCGTATCAATGCGGATTTCTCCCGCTGTGTTTTCGCACAGCACCGCCACATCGTACGCCGGCCGGTTTTTGCGGCTGATCGGGAGCTGTGATTTGATCCGTTCGCACTCTTCGAGCATCTCGTTTCCAACCTTGAAATGGGCATGCGCCTCCGGAAGTCCCTTCGTATCGGCAACATCTTCTTTTCCGTAATTGGCATCGAAGTTCAGCAGCACACCGCCCGTTTTCAGCACACGCATCCACTCGCCGTAAGCATGCTCCGCATTCGGCAGCGTCCACGTCAGGTTTCGGGAAATGACAACATCGAACGTTTCATCCGCAAACATCGGATTTTCCGCGTCCATGACCTGGAAGCAGCAGTCGGCATTCTCTTCTTCGGCAAGCTGGATTGCATTCTCAATCATCTCCGGTGTCAGGTCGATGCCGAATACCTCGTGGCCCTCTTTTGCCAGCAGGATCGAGAAAAATCCGGCTCCGCAGCCGACATCAAGGATTTTTAACCGTCTCTTTTCCGGAATCTGTTTTTCGATCTCTTTCATCCAGCGCTTCGCAATCGGGTTGGCAAGCTCCGCGCGTCTCTGCTCCAAAAAGCTCTCACTCCGCTTTTCCCAGTAATGGACAATCTGTTCTTTGCGGTCGTCATATTCCGGCTCGCGCACGATCCGTCCGTAGGCAACAACAGATCCTCCCTCGATTACCTGCAGGCTGCCCGTCTGGTACAGCACAACACCGGTGTATTCGGCGCGGCATGTCTCCCGGAGTTTTCCATTATAATCACGGATGATTCCAAGCAGTGCGCCCTCCGCAACCATGTCTCCCGGTTTCGCCGCCGGATACCACAGGCCGCTTTCCGAAGCCGCCTGATAGCGGACATCCGTCACTTCCATCGGCACGTAGTTCCGCACATCGCGGCGGATCTGATACATCCCGAGACTGCTTAGGATATTGCGCACATCGCGCTTGTCCGAATTGACTTCCTCGGATGTCCATGCGCCCATGCCGCCGCGCTCCAGGAGAATACTTGCAATTCCTCTGGATGCCGCATAGTTGTAAGCTCCGCCCGATGATACCATGGAGCGCACCATGTACGGTACATCCACCTGCTCCGCCATTTTCCGCGAAGTCTCCATCACTTCCTGCGCCGCTTTTCCGGCGTAATAGACGTACGGCGTCAGATCCTCAAAATCGTCGCCGCTGTGGAGGTCGATATAGTAATCTACTTTCGGGAAAACTTCCTTTGTCATCGCCCACGCCAGCCGCTCCATCTCGGTTCCGTTTGGGTTGCCCGGAAATACACGGTTCAGGTTTTTGCCATCGGAAAGTCCGAGACTGCCCGCACGGTTTTCAAAAGCAGGACGGTTTAAGACCTTTAAAATCACGATCGTTCCAACCGTTTTTTCCGGCTGAAGCTCCGCTCCCAGTTCCACACACGCCTGAATGCCGACGTATTCCCCGGAATGAACGCCGCCGGTGATCAGCATTGTTTTTCCCGGAAGTTTTCCACAGATAATCGTTCCCGGAAGCACGATATCCCCATTCGCAAAGGAGATATCCCCCTGATATTTTTCGCCGCGGCGGACGGTCACATCACCAAGCTGGAAGGGCTGCTCTGCGCTTTTTTCCGCGCGCACCAGAAACATCGGTGTCGATGCATAGTTCAGTCTCTCTTCCTCGCTCCAGACGCGCTTCCAGATTTCGGAATCGGTCTGGATGGAACAGACGCCGAGGGATTCGAGCACCTTCGTATCCCACGCCGGCCGTTCCATCGCAGAGAGCGGCACCTGGCGCGCAATGTTTTCCATGCGGTCAATGTCCGTGCACAGATAATGGTCGTCGAGCTGCTGCTCTTCCACTTTCTTCCGGTCTGCCTCGTACGCTTCTTTTTTCTCCTCGTCATAGAGATAACCGTACCAGTTCGCATCAAAATTGAGCAACACGCCGCCCGGTTTCAGGACACGCATCCACTCTTGGTATGCCTGCTCCGGCTTTTCCAGATTCCAGGTCAGATTTCTGGAAATGACAACATCAAAGGTCTCATCTGCAAACTCCAGATTCTGTGCATCCATCCGCTGCAGCGTCACGCGCTCCAGACCGTATTTCGTATATTTTCCCAGATTCTCTTTCGCCTTTTCCAGCATCTCCTCCGTGTAGTCAACAGCCGCCACCGTATAACCTGCCTCCGACAAAATCATCGGGAAGAATCCCGGGCCTGTTCCGATATCGAGAATCTTCATCTCTTCTTTCTTTTTCTCTGGAAACTGCTCCTCTAATACATGCAGCCACGCTTCTCTCTGGCTTCCCGCCAGTTCTTTTTCATTGACCTCAGAATACCCTTCCGCACGGGTTCCCCAGTAGGAGGCAATTTCCTGTAATAATTCCTGTTCCATATCTTCCGCTTCTTTCTTCTTTTTCTTAATTTTCCCGGCGCAGCCGTTTTCCAACCGCTCAAATATTCCTTTACTCTACCAAAAATCGGCCTTTTTCACAAGCCCCCACGGGGGATATTCTTAACGCCGGCGCAGGGTATTCAGGTGATCGGCCCTTCGATTGCGGAACATCTGATGATCCCGCATGCCGCCTGGGTCGCAGAGGTTACCGATGTCACGGATCATTCCATCACCGTCCGTCAGGATCTTGTGAGTGTTTCACAGGTTTCCGAACTCCCTTATCCGTGCCTGATTACCATCGAGTTTCGCGAGCGCGAGCTGATCGACATTCTGTTTCCGGATATTTTTAAAGGAGAACCGTCATTCACTCGGTTCTCCTTTATATTGCCAGAATACCATCAGCTTTCTTGTCGCCGTATCCTCGCTGTATGTATATTTTACGGACCCGAGTCCGTAATAGCTGCAAAGATAGCCGGAAGCCTTATCGAGAAGCTCCGGTCGGGCTTCCATGACCTGTGCCATCAGATCATCGGTGGCAAATTTAAATTCGGAATACTCTTTTGTCTCTTCAATATCCGTCTCCATTTCCCACAGAATCTGCGTCGCATCAAATGTATCCATGTACCGGCCGATCTGGCGGTAATACTCGAGGTCATCTGCATTGCACGCCGGGAGCGGCAGATTCGCATCCGCCTGATGCGTGTCCGAAAATTCCGCATCGGAAACGCATAGAAAATCGTAGTAGATCAGGTCGTCCGGCAGATTGTACTCGCCGCTCTCGCCCTCTGCGAATACCGGATCGCCCCAGGTTACATCGACGTTGTAATAATTGTCTCCGCACTTTACGATATTCCAGCCGTGCGCCTCGCCGGTGTCTGTCGTTCCCGTCACATAAATGACCGGGATGTCCAGGCGGTTCATCAGATACTGGAACGTTCTGGCATAGCCTGCGCAGACCGTCTGTCCGTTCACAAGTCCGCTGTAGAGTGTCTGATTCTCCGGCGCATCTTTCACATAATCAATCTGCCGGATACATTTTTCAAAGACAGCCTTGATCTTCCCATAGTCATCCATCGAACGGTCGATATCACTTAAGAAATCATTTCCCGCCCCTTTGATCTGGGTCTGGCGTCCTGTAATCTCCTCCGCAGGAATCGTGTATTCCGGAACTACCTCGCAGTAGTTCTTCGGCTCGCCGTATCCCGTGACATGTGATGCTCCGTTGATCCAGCAGTACTCCGGGTAATCCATATAGACCCATCCGTAAACCTCCGCCGTCACATCGGGATCGCCGCCTTTTGTGATGATGGTTTCCTGGTGTTCCGCGATTCCCTGCACCAGTTCGCGGTAAATCATCTGTCTGTTTTCATCGAGCTGGCTGTAATAATACCGCTTCGCCAGCTCCTCCTCATCTGTATTTTCCGCCTGAAACTGTGTTGCGCCATTCTCTGACAGACCATTGTTTTCGTCTGCCGTCTGTGAAGCAGTGCTGCTGTCCGCTCCGCTTCCGTTCTGCGTGGGATCGCTCTCATCAAATTCTCCGAATACCAGATAAGCCGCCAGCAGGGCAAGCATAAGCGGAAGCAGCGCCCGCAGCGGTCTCTTCCGTCTTCGTCTGTGTCTTCTCTTTGCCATTCTTCTTTTCTCCCAGATACGTTAAAACGCCGTCACACAGTGCATCCGCCACCTTTTTCTGGTACTTCTTTGTGTTCAGGAGCGCTTCCTCCTCCGGATTTGAGAGGAATCCGCACTCGCAGATCACCAGCACCGCGTCTGTCTTCTTCAGCATGTAATACGTTTTGTTTCCCTTGGCTTTCCTGTGATTCGCCGGATCGAGCCCCGCGACCAGTGCAGCCTGCATGCAGAGTGCCAGTTTTTCGCCTTCTTTTGAATCCGTATAATAAAACACCTGCGCCCCTTTGACCGCCGCATCCGGGTAGCTGTTCTGGTGAATGCTGATCACACAGTCCGGCTTTTTTTCATGAATCAGCTGCACGCGCCGCTGCAGATCCTGCACTTTCGCATTCACGGCTCCCGGATCGGAGAGATCATCCTCCCCTTCCCGCGTCATCACCACAAGGATTCCCTGCTTTTCCAGCTTCTTTTTCAGCAGACGGGCAATCGCAAGGTTGATGTCCTTTTCTTTGACACCGTTTGCCCCGATTTTGCCGGGATCGTCGCCGCCGTGGCCGCTGTCCAGCACCACTACTTTTGTGGCTGCCTTCTGTGCTGCCACCAGCCGTGCGCCCTCGCGGGACAGAACATACGCCGCCGAAAGCAGAATCACCGCCATCAGCCATTCCAGTTTTTTCCCTTTTTCCAAATGAAAAGCCCCCTGCTGCAAATTTCCTTTCTTGGTCATTTTATGCAGCAGCGGGGCAGGTTACAACTCTTATTGCTTCCGGTTACTCTTCCTCATCTTCTTCATCATGCGCGCGATTCGGGATTTCATCCTCTTCTTCGTCGTTGTCATCATCGAGATAATCCGGCTCATTTTCGAAATCGATGACTGCGGAATTTTCGACGATTTCGTCTTCTTCCTCTGCTTCTTCTGCGGTATCTTCACTGCCTGGCTCTGCGGCTGTTTCTTTTGCCTCTCCGGGAAAGATACTTTTTACCGGATCTTTCATGAAGGTTTCCACTTCCGACGCAGAACGTTTCATCTCCTCACGCATTTTTTCGATGCCGGCAAAAGTCTCCTCAAAAATTCTGCGGTTCTTCTCGAGTACACTTGTCATGGTTTCCATCTCGGCGTAAATCTTCTGGTATCTGGTGTTGGCTTTCTGCAGTTCCGCGTCCATATGGCTCTGGATTTCTTCTGCTTCGGCCTGCAGTTTTTCTTCATAAACAGCAGCCAGTTCCTCGCCCTTCTGACGTGCGCTCTCTACCATGTATTCGCACTGTTCCTTCGTCTCGCGGCGCTGCTTTGCACAGGATTCCTTTGTCTCCTCCCTCTGTTTCCGGCAGGACTCGTTTGTCTCCTCTCTCTTTTTGCAGCACGCCTCATCCGTTTCCTCCGTTTTCTCGCGGCAGGACTCGTCCGTTTCTTCGGTTTTCCGGCGGCAGGCTTCCTCGGTCTCTTCTTTTAGCTTTCTGCAGCTCTCCTCTGTTTCCTGTGTCAGTTTTTTCGCTTTCACCTGTGCCTCAAACACAAGGCCGCTGATGCTGTCATAATTGTCGATATAGCTCTGGTATTTCTCATGAATGTTTTTTTCGAGCTCCTCGATTTTATCCTCACGCTCGCGGATCTTGCGGTTCAGCTTCTCGATTTCCTGCTCTTTTTCCTCGATCTTCGCTTCCAGTTTCTTCTGAGCGGCATACGCCTGATCTTTCAGGTTCTGCACTTTCGTCATAACATCGTCCTTATCGAAACCGCCCATCAGCGTTGTTTTAAATAATTCTTCGTGATTGTTTTCTGACATGTATACTCCTCCTTCGTGCCCGGGCTTTTATCATTCCCCTTATCCTTCCCGGACTCCTCGTCAACTGTTTGTTTCAATATATTTTGAAATCAGACTCCAGACGTCTGCGCACTCGAATCCGAGCTTCCACTCTGCCACTCCGGCGAGATCGGCACTTTGGATCACTTTCAGTTTTTCCTCCATGGACTGCTCATCCTCCATCCAGATCGTGTATCTGGCATCGGAAGTTTCTACCGTTGCCACATTCTGGCCAAGGGATGCATCCCAGGTTTCTGTCATCTGATTCTCTTTGGCATAGTTTTTGGCGCCATCCATGCCCAGCACCTCGCTGGTAATGGCGCTCTGTCCGAACTTTTCCGTCCAGACACGGGTATAAAACGGGATTCCGCAGATCACCTGATCGGCAGGCATCACCCGCGTCATCTCCTCCACGGCCTGCTGTACGAACGGGAGGGATGAAACAGAGCCTGCCTCCTCGCTTCCCGCGAAATGCTCGTCATAGGCCATGACAATCATATAGTCCACAAATCTTGCCTGCTCGCCGCGCTGATAATACATCGTGTAAGCCTGCGGTACCGGCGTATCGACCGACACCACAAGATTCTGTGCATGCGCCGCGCTCGTCAGTTCCCGCAGAAACTGCAGGTAATGCGGGATTCCGGCCTCTTTCAGATTCTCGAAATCCACGTTGATGCCGTCCATGCCGCACGATGCTGCCTCGGCGAGCAGCTGCTCAATGATTCTACTGCGCACGGATGCGTAGGCAAGATCGGTTGTTTCGTCAAATGCTTCATTAAAGTTATCAATCAATCCCCAGACTTCCCGTCCCGCTTCATGCGCCAGTTTCACGTAATCGGCGCTCGCAAGGCTGGAAATCGTACCGGTTTCGTCTGTCACGGAAAACCAGGTCGGTGAAATCACGTTCACGCCGGTCATTTCTGCTGTCATCTCTGCCATCGCGTCGTTCGACTCGGTCGATGTGCTCTGATGCCAGACCAGATTGATTTTGTGATCCCGTGTAATTCTTTCATAGGAATCTTTCTTTGCCGTCCGCGCTTCGATGGCCTCCGGCTCGGAGATATCCTCTGTCTGGATGTAGCCGGTATAGCCGTCCGCCGTCATGACTTTGCACCAGTTGTCCAGATTTTCCAGATACAGCAGGGTGTCACCCTTCTGTACATCCGCAAGAATCAGACTCTTGATGCCGCCTTTCTGGCGCACCTGCGCGGTGTCTGACTGTACCGTCGCCTGCTCCACTCCGTCCCATTCATTCCGGATTACAACACGGTTGGGATCGCTGTAATATGCATAGTCGAGATCTGTGTATTCTTTTACGACATCCAGCGAAATGTAAACCGTTCCGTCGCTCTCCTGCTGTACGGCAGGCTGTCCGCCCGGTGTTTTGGCAACGGCCGCATCGCCCGGAAGCAGTGTCTGCACGCCGCCGCTCGTTGTAAGCAGGATTCCTTTTGTTTCTTCATCCCAGTAGAAGCAGCTGTTCAGCTGGGATTCTACATATGTGTACGCCGCATACGGCTCTCCTCCGATAAGGACGGCCTGCTCTTCCAGAAGTTCTCCGTTCTGGATCAGCGCAACGCTGTTTTCGTCTGTCAGGTTAAAATATTCGTTCCCGGCCATGTATTCGGTTCCGGGTTTATATCGGTTTATCAAAAATGAAACAATGCCTGCTGCACCGACTAGCACGATCAGAATCAGTACGACCAGTACCGGCGCTGCTTTTTTCTTCTGTTGCTCCTTCATGTGTTCTTTTCCCCTTTTCTTCGCTCTGAAGATCTCCCCACTTGCGCCCATTATAACAAAAAAAATACCCAATAGCAACCGTTATGCGCAAGGGAACCGCATGCGAGTCAGAAAGTATCGTTACAGTTCACTGGTTCCCAGCGAACTGTAACATTCGCAGCCCTCATTTAAAGTTTTGCTTCGCAAAAGGAGGGCTGCTCACACCTGAATCATGTTCTTACGCAGCGAAACAGCAGGTGTTTCACTGCTGATTGAACAGTAACGAACGTATCGTTGCTTTTTGCTATTGGGTATTTTTCAGAAAATCTGTTTAAAAAGTTTTGTCGATTGTTTGTTTCATGGCTTATTTGCAGTTGTGACGTACAAAAAAGAAAGCCCCATCGATCCGTATGAAATACTTTTGTTTTTAGTTTCAATGATCATGTTTCGCGGGGACGCCTTCTTATCCGATCCGTTTTTTCTGTGCCTGCTTCCGGCCGGAGTATGCACCCTCCGGGCAGAAGCAAAGGTTTCCCCAACTCCTATTATACTTCAAACCGGGGGAATTACAAATAAAGTTTGTCCCTTCATTTCTGAAAAAATTATGCGAAATGTAAAAAAAATCTTAAGTTCTTTACTTCTTTCCGTGATGTGTTATACTATATCGTAAGCAGCCCTATTTATATAAGTAAAGAGTAATTAAGGACGTGAGAGTTATGAAAATAGAAAAAATCAATGATAACAAGATCCGCTGCACACTGACCAGCGCCGATCTTGCCGAAAGAAATTTAAAGCTCAGCGAACTGGCTTACGGCACGGAAAAGGCCCGCAGCCTGTTTCAGGATATGATGCTTGAAGCCAACCAGCAGTTCGGCTTCAATGTGGATAATGCCCCGCTCATGGTCGAGGCCGTTCCGGTGGCTCCGGACAGCATTGTCCTCATTATCACCAGAGTCGAGGATCCACAGGAGCTCGACACCCGCTTCGCCAAATTTGCTCCATCCGGCGACGATACGGACGGACCGGAACCGGTACAGTATTCCGGCGCGGACGACATCATCGACCTGTTCCACAAGCTCTGCGATGTGAAGAACAAGGCACAGGAAATTGCAAAGAAAGCGGCACAGAAGGAAAACGAAAAAGAGCCTGCAGCATCCGAGGAAAAGAATGTGGATCTGGTACGCACCTTCCACTTCTCAACCCTCGACGATGTCATCAGCTCCGCAAAAGCGCTGAACCAGTATTTTACCGGCAGCAATTCCCTCTATAAGAACACGGCAGATGCCAACTATCAGCTCGTTCTGCACCAGTCCGGCTGCAAACCGGAGGAATTCAACAAGGTCTGCAACATTCTTTCCGAGTACGGCAGACAGGAATCCTTCTCCCTGGCCGCTGAAGCATTTCTGCTGGAACATGGAAATGCAATGGTAAAAGAGAATGCTCTGCAGGAGCTGGCTTCTCTGTAAGTTTTGAAACGTATGTATAAAAAAAGGAAGTCCGCGAAGGACTTCCTTTTTTGTACGTTCCGTACAAATTACTCTTCTGTGATAGCCTCGGTTGGACATACGCTTGCGCATGTTCCGCACTCAACGCATACATCCGGGTTGATTTCGTAATGGGAATCTCCCTCAGCGATAGCCTCTACTGGACATTCTCCAGCGCAGGTTCCGCAGCTTACACATTCGTCTGTGATTACATATGCCATGATCTTATCCTCCTTGTAGATTTTTTGGCCCTTTCGGTACTATCCACATTGTAAACGATTGCCCCCTGAAATACAAGTACAAAATTATAAACATTCTATAATCTTATGAATTTGTTCTTGCATTCCCCCCGGGGGTACGCTATAATCAAAATAGCCGTCAAAATCGGAACGACGGGTATATACACATTTAAAGGAGGAACTTTAAGATGGCAAAGATCTCGAAAGACATGACAATCGGCGAGTTAATCGCAATGGATACAAATATCATCGGAATCCTGATGGGAGCCGGCATGCACTGCATCGGCTGCCCTTCTGCACAGGGTGAGTCCCTGGAAGAAGCAGCTATGGTTCACGGCCTGGACGCTCAGGTTCTGGAAGACCAGATCAACGATTATCTGGCTGCAAAATAAGTCGGATTTCCGCGTGGATCCAAAAAGAACGCCTCTCGCAGGCGTTCTTTTTTTCTGTCCGATTTACCCATTGTTCCGATGGTCCCGTTTTGCTTTCGTCCGTTTTCCTTTCTGCTCCAGCGTCGCCGCTGCTTCTCTCCGGCTCTGCTGGTGGCGGCGGATCGCCTCATCCACACGGCGGCTCCGCTCTTCCTGGCGCCGCTTCTGTATCATCTGATCGAGCAGACGGCCGAGCACGCGGTAAAACTCCGTCTGACGCTCCTCCTCTTCCTGCCGCATCACAGTGTCCGCCAGCTGTTCTGCTTCCCGCTCGGGCAGAAGATCGACAACCACCTCCGGCACTTCGTCCGCTTTTCCCGGTATTGCCGGATCCGGCTTCTCCTTTGCCGTCTCTGCCGCTTCCGCCGGAAACGCTTTGATCTCCGCCGTTGCCTGCACCAGCTTCGGCATCAGCTCGCGGATCGCTTTCAGGTGAAGCCCCTTTTTCTTCAGTTCCCGGATTCCCAGAAAAATCTGAATGTCCTGCGCAGTATAGCAGCGGTGTCCCAGCGAATTGCGGTGGATTTCCATGCCGAGCTCGTCCTCCCAGTACCGGAGCACATGCGCTTTCTCCCCGGTCAGCTTCTCCGCCTCCGTGACCAGATACGTTCTATTTTCCATACGGCAGCCACTCCCTTCTTCCCTTTATTATAGGATCTGTTATCCCCTGCCGCAAGAAAATCTCATCGTAATATTCCGACAAATTCATACAATTATACACAAAAAACGTGCCGCAGGACTATCCCACGACACGTTCTGACACCATACTATTCAGAGCCCCATCTCGATTCCGCTACGCTACATCTCGATGTGGCTTCTCGCCATATGAAATTGAGGGGAAAAGTGCTCATTCATGCAAGCATGAGTCGCACTTTTCCCCTCAATTTCGCATGGCTCTGAATAGTTACAAATATTTTCTTTTATCTCTCTGCATTCGCAAATTTCGTATAATCCGGCAGCCAGACCAGATTGACGGTTCCGATCGGGCCGTTTCGCTGTTTGGCGATGATGATTTCCGCGATTCCCTTATTCTCGGAATCCTTATTATAGTAATCATCTCGATAGATAAACATAACAACGTCGGCATCCTGCTCGATCGCTCCCGACTCACGCAGGTCGGAAAGCATCGGACGGTGGTCGGTACGCTGCTCAACAGCCCGGGAAAGCTGGGACAGTGCAACAACCGGCACATTCAGCTCTCTCGCGAGTGCTTTTAAGGAACGGCTGATATCCGAAATCTCCTGCTGACGCGATTCCGAGGAGCTCTTTCCGCTTCCCGACATCAGCTGCAGGTAGTCAATGATGATGATATCAAGACCGTGCTCCAGCTTGTATTTGCGGCATTTCGACCGCATCTCTCCGATCGAGATACCAGGTGTATCGTCGATCATCAGTCGGGATTCACCGATCATGCCGGCGCTCTCGATCAGCTTGCTCCATTCGTCGTCTTTCAGGTTTCCGGTTCTCAGATGCTGGGAATCTACTTTCGACTCCATCGAGAGCAGACGGTTCATCAGCTGCTCCCGCGACATCTCGAGACTGAAAATCGCAACGGCTTTGTCTTTCTTAAACGCCATATACTGCGCAATATTGAGGACAAACGCCGTTTTACCCATAGACGGACGTGCCGCAATCAGGATAAAGTCAGAGTTCTGCAGACCCGATGTCTTGTAGTCCAGATCCGTGAATCCGGTCGGAATACCCGTGACATTTCCCTTCGTCTTCGATGCACGCTCGATGTTCTCCAGCGTATTGATGACAACCTGGCGGATCGGCATGAAGTCTCCGGAATTCCGCTGGCCCAATAACTGGAACATCTTCTTTTCCGTCTCCTCCATGATGACTTCCACCGGCTCTTTGTTCAGATAGCAGTCATTCTCTATCTCTTCTGTCAGCTTAATGAGACGGCGCAGCACCGCTTTCTCGCTGACGATGTTCGCATAATGGCGCACATTCGCCGAAGTCGGCACCGCATTTAAAAGATCGCGGACAAACTCCATCGAACTGATCTCCGGCGGAACATCCTTTTCACGCAGGCGGTTCTGCAGGGTGACCAGATCGACCGGTTTTCCCTCATTGAACAGCTCCACCATGGCATCAAAAATGACGCCGTACTGGTGCTGGTAAAAATCGTCGCTCGTCAGGATTTCCGATGCCGCCATGATGGCTTCGCGCCCCATCAGCATGGAACCGATGACCGACTGCTCCGCCTCGATGCTGTGCGGAAGGATTCGTTTAATCAGTGCTTCTTCCATAGAATTATGCTTCTTTTACGATAACTTTCAGCTTTGCAGTTACTTTGGTATGCAGGCGGATCGGCACTTCTGTCGTTCCAAGAACCTTGATCGGGTTCGGAAGCTGCATTTTCTTTTTGTCGATGTCGTATCCAAGCTGCTCTTTTGCTGCCTCAGCGATCTCTTTTGCCGATACGCTTCCGAATACTTTTCCGCCCTCGCCGACTTTGATGGCTACGGTAACCTGTTTGTCCTCAATCTCTTTCGCGAAAGCCTGTGCCTCAGCGAGCTGCTCTGCTGCCACTTTGTCCTCGTGTGCTTTCTGGAGTTTCAGCTCATTCAGGTTTTTTGCGGTTGCCTCGATGCCGAGTTTTTTCGGCAGAAGCATGTTTCTTGCATATCCGTCACTTACGTTTACAGTCTGTCCTTTTTTACCAAGTGCTTTTACGTCTTCCAGTAAGATAACTTTCATATCAGATTTCTCCTCCATCCTGCATTTCTGTTAAGGTTGATTTTAGGAGGCTGCGCGCCCCCTCCAGATCGACGGTCTCAAGCTGGCATCCTGCCATATTCAGATGACCGCCGCCGCCCATCCGCTCCATGATGATCTGTACATTGACCTCATCAATCGCGCGGGCGCTGATATAGATCACGCCTTTATACTCGGTCAGTACAAAGGACGCCTTGACACCGACAATGTTCAGCAGCTCGTTCGCCGCTTGTGCTCCGACCACCGTCGGGCTGTCCACATAGTCGCTCGGGCATTCGGAAATCGCGAACTGGCCGCGGAACAGCTCCGCATTGCGGATCGTCTCTCCTCTTGCCTTGTAATCGTTCATATCCTCACGGAACAGCTTGCGCACACGCGTCACATCCGCACCGCAGCGGCGCAGGAAAGCTGCCGCCTCGAACGTGCGGACACCTGTTTTCTGCATAAAGTTGTCGGTATCGATCATGATGCCGGCATAGATGCTGTCCGCCTCCACGTTCCGGATGCGGATTCCCTCGGTAAAATACTGGAGAATCTCGGCAACCATCTCGCTCGCGGATGATGCATACGGCTCAATATAGGAAAGCACCGAGTTGCGGATCGTATCGCTTCCCTGCCGGTGATGATCCAGCACGACGATCATTTTCGCCATGTACAGCAGATCCTCACACTGTGTGATGCTCGGCTTGTTCGTATCGACCACAACGAGCAGCGTGTTGTCGTCCATGATCTCTTTCGCCTCATGGTTGTTGACAAACATGTCCGCCTCATAATCCTGGTTGTCGCTGAACGTATTCATCAGCGGAATGATCGAGCTGGTCGGGTTGTCGATGACGATGTACGCTTTTTTATTCAGCGTTTTCGCCGCACGGTAGATACCGATGGCCGCACCGAACGAATCGGCATCCGGCAGGCGGTGTCCCATGACAACGACCTTCTCTTTCGTGTTCATAAACTCTTTCAGCGCGTGCGCCTTGACGCGGGCTTTGACTCTCGTATTCTTTTCCACAGCCTGCGTTTTTCCGCCGAAATACTGAATCTTCGAACCGTCCTTTAAAACGACCTGATCGCCGCCCCGGCCAAGAGCCAGGTCGATCGCGATTTTCGCATACTCGGAGTTTTTCGCAAACGATCCAGCATCTGCTCCGATACCCATACTGATTGTGACCGCCATCTCGTTTCCGATGTTGATGGTCTTGACGTCCTCGAGGATATCGAACTTTTTCTCTTTCAGTTCATTTAACGAACTCCGGCGCATGACCACGATGTATTTGTCGTTCTCATACCGCTTCACCAGTCCGTCGAGATCGTTGAAATATTTGTTGATCTTTCGCTCGACCAGTGCGGTCAGAAGGGAACGGCGGACCTCCTCGACGCTCTCCAGCGCCTCGTCGTAGTTGTCCAGATACAGAAGACCGGTGACCATCGTTTCGTCCTCGAATTTCCGCATATACTCGCGGAGCTCCGTCTCATCGAACAGATACAGTGCCTGAATAAAATAGCCTTTGATATCTGTGTTGATCATCTCCGAATTCTGGATCAGCTCGTCGATGCAGACGCTTTTTACATGGGCACGGAAATTCTTTTCGCCGTAAGCCACGTTGATGTCGGTCTCCTCCTCATTTTTCGGTAGCCGCTCGACCGTCAGCTCCGGAAAAATGGTGGCGATACATTTATGATACTGTGTATCCTTCCCTGTGATTTTTGTAAACTCTTTGTTGACCCAGAGAAGTTTTCCCTGCGAATCCATAACGGCATAGGGCAGCGCCAGTTCCTGGATCAGATGCTTCTGAACCTGGCCGTATTCGGTCGCAAAGGTAATCAGCTCGTTGATCACCTGCGGACGCTGTCTGTAATAGAGAACTGCGGCTGCGATCACATAGACTGCAAAAAACAGCGTGAACCACATTCCTGCCATCACATCCACAAAATACATGCCGATATTCATCACAAGCATCAGGATGGACAAAATCAGCGGCCATCGAAGATAGCTCCGCAATTGGCCGCTCAACTTCATTTTGCTTTTCATTTCCTAACACCTTTCCAACGTTGCGTGTTGTATTTCGCTCCTGTCCTTCCGATTATACCACTTTGACCTGTACTTTGGCAACAAGATACTTCTGGATACAAAAAAGGTACCCGCCCTTTTCGGGCAGATACCTCCATTTATTTACCGATTCAAAATGAACGTTCGGACAGTGCTTAGCGCAAGTCAGAATCAATCATCTACGTACGGCATAATAGCCATATGTCTTGCTCTCTTAACGGCTACTGTTACTGCTCTCTGATGTTTTGCGCAGGTTCCAGTTACACGTCTCGGCAGGATTTTACCACGCTCGGATACATATTTTTTCAGTTTAGCTGCATCCTTGTAGCTGATCTCTTCTCCACCACAGAAAACACAAACTTTTCTTCTTCTGCGGGCCGGTCTTCTGGAAGCTGGTCTTTCACTATTATTATAAGCCATGATCAATCTCTCCTTTTCTATCAATTAAATGGCAATTCTTCGTCAATGCCATCGGGAATATTCATAAAACCATCGGCGCTGCCCAGGTCAGATGTATTCGCGGACGGAGCCGGATTGTTATGCTGCGGTGCGGAGTATCCTCCGTTGTTTCCACCTGCATTTTTGCTCTCTGCAAACTCCTGCTCTTCTACAACTACGTCTGTCGTGTAGACCTTCTGGCCTTCACGGTTGGTGTAGCTTCCGGTCTGAATGCGGCCGGTGATGGCGATCTTCGTTCCCTGACGCAGGTATTTCTCTGCAAATTCTGCCTGGCGGCCGAAAGCAACGCATCCGATAAAGTCTGCGGTTGCGGAATCGCCGTCTCTGCGGAATCTGCGGTCAACAGCCAGTGTATAACGGGCTACCGCTGTGGAGTTCTCTCCAGCAGAGTATCTGACATCGGGATCTCTGGTCAATCTTCCCATCAATATAACTTTATTCATTCGCTTACCTCTTAAGCTTCCTTTTTAACGACTAAGTATCTCAGTACGTTATCCATAATACGCATATGGCTCTCGATCTCTGCCGGAGCTGTTGCGTCTGCTTCAAACTGAATAAAGTAGTAATATGCTTCACGCATATGCTGAATTTCGTATGCAAGGCGTTTTTTGCCCCACTCTTCTACTTCGCCAACTGTTCCGCCGTAACGGGTTACATAACCTTTGGCTTTCTCAACTACAGCTGCGCGTTCCTCTTCTTCAAGTTTTGCATTCACAACCAGTGCTAATTCGTACTTGTTCATGCTTTACCTCCTTTTGGACTTTTTGGCACCCCATTTTCATTATGGGGAGCAAGGAATTATTTTTATACGTCACAATTTGTTATTTTAACATAAAAAAGGGCTTATAGCAAGCCCTTTTTCGCGTGTTTTCTTGTTTTTTTCACGATATTACGCATCTTTTTTTCGTAATCCGCGGGTGTTTTTCTCGACCAGCTTGCGTGCTACCATGATCTGGTGGCCGCAGCCGGTGCATTTGAGACGGAAATCTGCGCCGACACGCAGGATTTCCCACTCGCTGCTGCCGCACGGATGCGGCTTTTTCAGTTTTACAATATCGCCTACTTCGTAATGTTCTGCCATGTTTTTCCGCCTTATTTTTATATTTCCTGACACTTTCCGAGATTTTTTCTCAAGGTTCTCTCTGTATCATCAGAGCCGCACCTCCATTTTTCACAGCTCTGAAGTTTCACACCCGGATACTGCCGAGCACCTGTCCGATCGGCTGCTGGATCAGAAGATCTGCGTTGTTGTCCATCGGTGTTGCACCTTTATTAATCAGGACCAGTGCATCGCCCCGAAAATACTGGAGAAGACCTGCTGCCGGATACACAGCAAGCGACGTTCCGCCGACGATCAGAAGATCGGCGGCCGCAATCGCGCGGATCGCACCGTCGAGCACTTTCTCATTCAGACTCTCCTCGTAGAGTACGACATCCGGTTTGATCATGCCTCCGCATTTTTCACATCTTGGAACGCCGCTGCTCTTTCTCACCAGCTCTGTATCGCAGGCTGCCCCGCATTTCATGCAGTAATTGCGGTGTGTGCTTCCGTGCAGTTCATACACTACTTTACTTCCCGCCGCCTGATGCAGTCCGTCAATGTTCTGCGTCACAATCGCTTTTAATTTTCCCGCCGCTTCCAGCTCTGCAAGCTTTTTGTGCGCCGCATTCGGTTCTGCGCCGACCGGAAGCATTTTGTCGCGGTAAAAAGCATAAAACTTTTCCGGGTACCGCAGGAAATAGCTGTGGCTTAAAATTGTCTCCGGCGGAACGTCATACTTCTGATGATAAAGGCCATCCACGCTCCGGAAATCCGGAATCCCGCTCTCCGTGGACACACCCGCGCCGCCGAAGAATACGATATTTTCATGCGTATCAATCAATCTCTGCAGTTCTTCGATTTTTCTTTCCTCTTCCATCTGTCATTCCTCCTTCTGACTAATCATTACCGGTTCCGCCGCACGCCCAGAACGACGAACCGTCCAGTCGTATCGCTCGCCGCACAGGTGGACAGCACAATAATATGGCTGTTTTCATCCATCTCCGGCTGCTCCACCGGGATCTCTGACCGCGCCGCCATGGTATTCAGATACTGTACAAACGCTTCACCCCCGCCGGAATACAACGTGTAGACATCACTGTCTGCCTCCGTATAAAAGGCAGAAAAAATCTGGTACACATCGTTTGATTCCGGCGTCAGCATCCAGAAATAGACGCTGTCCCTATATTTTTCCTGCTCCTTCATCTGTTTCAACTTTCCGAACATGGAGAGATTCTTCATATTATGACCGTAAACGATTGTGTTTCCATCACTGAAATCATCCTGATTCTGGTAATCGAGGAAAATGGAACCCGCAAAGTTGCTCGTTCCCTCGTACGTCGTATGAAGATACGTATCATTGTCCGGCCCCTGTACGACCGGGTAACTGATGTCGAGAGCTTCAATATAAAGCCATCCCTTCACATCCGGGTTAATCGCTTTTAAGGATTCAAAATCGACGGCAAGCGGCGGTTCTGTCGGATACGACAGTGGTTCTGGCTCCGGTTCGGAAGGCTCCGCCGGTTCGGATTCCGCCTGCGGCTCCTCTGTTTTCGTCGGTGCCGGTGTCTCCGGTGTTTTTGTAATTTCCGTCGTATACTGCTGCAGATCCCGGTATTCATCCGTGCCGGTCTTGTAATCCAGGTAAATGCCGATCAGCTTGTACCCGGAAAAGCAGAAAACAGCAAGTGCCGCTAAAAATACCAGAGTCCAAAGCGGATTGCCGCGTTTTTTCTGTTTCTTTTTCTGTTTTCCCATGCGTCTCCTTTATCACTTTTTTACTGTCTGCGCTGTTTTCTGGAAGCGCTCTGAATTTGTCTCAATTATAAGCGTGCCCCTTTCTTTTGTCAACTTATGCCCCCGGAAAAGGATTGCACCCGCCCCCATCTTATGATAGACTAAAAGTCGACTGACAAGTCACTTGTGAATACAGTAACACACCACATACATGAGGAGGAATTCCATATGCGAACAATCAAAAAAGTCGCCTCGCACATCTTCATTGATGGCTTCGGCGGCATGACGCAGGGTCTTTTTGCAACCCTGATTATCGGTACGATGATTCAGCAGATCGGTCTTCTGATCGGCGGTTCGACCGGAAATGTGATCTATCTGCTTGGAAAAGCTGCCGCAGCCCTGACAAGTGCCGGTATCGGTGTCGGCGTGGCAGTGAAATATGGGGAAAGCCCGCTTGTCACGGTTTCTGCAGCCGTCGCTGCCATGGTCGGCGGTTATGCCGGCAAGATCACCGGCGGCACATTCTTTGTGGACGGAAATGCCGTTCTGGCAGGACCTGGCGAACCGCTCGGCGCTTTCATCGCAGCTTTCGCAGGCATCACCTGCGGCCATCTGGTTTCCGGCAAGACCAAGGTTGATATCATCGTGACACCGGTCATCACCATCGGAGCCGGTTCCGTTGTCGGACTGCTCGTCGGACCGCCGATCTCCCAGATGATGACAGGCCTTGGAAGCATCATCAACTGGGCAACGGAACAGCGGCCGTTCATCATGGGCATCGTTGTTTCGGTCGTCATGGGTATGGTTCTGACACTGCCGATCAGCTCCGCTGCACTCGGCATCATTCTGAATCTTTCCGGTCTTGCCGCCGGTGCCGCAACGATCGGCTGCTGCTGCAACATGGTCGGATTCGCGGTTGCAAGTTATCGGGAAAACAAATTCGGCGGCCTTGTCGCACAGGGTCTTGGAACCTCGATGCTCCAGGTGCCGAACATCATGCGTCATCCACTGATCTGGCTGCCCGTCATCTTCTCGAGTGCGATTTTAGGACCCGTCTCCACAATCCTCGCCAATATGCAGAATAATGCAACGGGAAGCGGCATGGGTTCCGCAGGTCTTGTCGGACAGATCACAACGTATCAGACGATGATCGCTTACGATGATCCGAAGCTCGTCATCATCAAAATCATTCTGCTCCACTTCGTGCTTCCGGCTGTGATCACCTTGTTCTTCTCAGAGGTATTCCGCAAGGCAAACCTGATCAAATCCGGCGATATGGCTTTGAATCTGTAATCTGTATTTTTAAAAGGGAATGGAACTGCGCATCCGGCAGCTCCATTCCCTTTTTTATCCACATTTCTCTTCTGATTTTTTCTGTTTTTACACCGTTTCTTCTGCGTTTTCCGCATTTTCCACTGCCGCGGCCGATTCAGCTTCCGCTGCCGCTTCTTCTGTCCCCGTTTCTTCCCCCGGCCGCACACGGTGTGCCTCTACCATTGGCTCAATGGTCTGTGCCATCAGCAGATGGATCATGTCAAGGCTCCGCTCGCGGAACCGCGACGGCAGAAGCGGTGCGATCGCCACATCCGTCACGAGGGATTCAAGGCCCTCGATAATCAGATCCTTGCCCGGCGTCTCATTCCACTCCAGTCTGATCCGCTCGAAATCACGCTGGAAAATGATTTTGACCCTCCGTCTTGCGGCCTCTTCCAGAAATGCAAACTCAAGCTTCAGCACCAGTTCGCCGTCTTCATTCTCCGCAAACTGTCCCGTCGTTCCGAGCAGATACGATTCCTCGTTTTCCACCCATTCTACAACTTTGGACCCCGTAAGACCGATCTCAATGCGCTGTGTTTTTTCTCCCTCGGTCAGCTCGACAAAGAAACGGCCTTTTTCATAGAAGAAACCGATGCGGCGGATGCCGTCGGAAAAGTTGTTGTGGAAGACCTGCAGCGTCAGCGGAAACATGCCGACATGCGTGTCCTCCATTTTATATTCTTTTCCGTGCAGAAGCTGCGCCATGTCGATCTGACGCGGTGTTCCGCTGTTCCGCGGCCCCGGTGTTCTCCGCTTCCAGCCGCCGCGCAGGATTCTTCCCGGTGTCTCTTTCGCGCCCTCCAGATCACGGCAGGTCTGCACCAGCTTCTGATATGCCATCGGGCTTTCCGCCTCGCCGGATTTCAGCTCTGCACCAAATTCCGCGCCGAAATACTTCCGCACAATGTCGAGCATCTCACACGTCTGGAACAGCTCGTTGCTGCCCGCATTCGTCACAATCACCACGCCGGTATCCGGATAACCGAGCACGTTCTGCCCCAGCATGCCATTGAACGCAAAGCTGCCCGGCCGCTCCTCCATCCAGACCTGGTAACCATAGCCATATTTTCCCATCTTTTCCGGCGGTGTCGCATGAACGGAGGTGGACGCTGCGACCCATTCCGCCGGGACGATCTGTTTTCCTTCGAATTTTCCGCCGTTCACGTACATCACCCCGAGCTTGGCCGCGTCCTCCGGGCACAGGAAGAGGCCCCAGCCGCCTTTCGTAATCCCTGCCGGGCAGCTCTCCCAGAAAACTTTCCGGATGCCGAGAGGCTCAAACAGACGCGGCCGCAGGTAATCTACCATTTTCATGCCGGTGCGCTCCTGTATGATTGCAGACAGCAGATACGTGTTCATACTGTTGTACTCAAACGCTTCGCCCGGTGTTCCCTTGACCGGCGCATTTAAGAAGCTGTCCACCCAGTCGTTGCCGGAAACAACGCCCATCTCGTTGAACTGTACGCCGCTCTTCATCGTCAGAAGATGCTTCACGGTCAGATTCGGGCGCAGGATCTTCTGCAGCAGACCGTTTCGTTTTTCAAAAATATCATAGACGTTCTCGTCCAGGGAAAGTTTTCCTTCACTGATCAGAAAACCAGCCGCCATGCCAGTGATGCTCTTACACATAGAATACGTCGCATGCCAGATGCCGCTGCGGTATGGGGCGAAATTGCATTCGCAGATGACATGTCCATTCCGCAGGACCAGCAGATGATGCATGTCCGTATGGCGCGCAGCGGCGAGCTCACGAAGCATCTGCGTCAGCTTTTCCGATGAGATGCCTTCGCTCTCCGGCACCACGCGCGGAAAATATGTCTCCGGAGATGCAAAATCCCCGAACGCTTCCTTCTGCGGCGCAAAGTCCGTCTTTCCCATATGTCCTGTCGTCCCACTCATAAATCCCCAGATCATTTCCATTGCGGTTAACTGTTCTTTCGCTGCCATGTACGATGCCTCCTGTCTCATGCGGTTGGATTTCCCTGTTTTTCCAGTTTTCCTCATTATATCCAGATTCCTTGAAAATCGCAATGCTTCTTCTGATAAAAAAGAACCGACATAGAAATCTGTATTTCAATTTCTGCCGGTTCTTTTCCGTGTGTGATTTTTTTATTTTACTTTAGCTTACTCATTCCAGAGTTTCATACGCTCCTGATAATTCTGCGTGATAACTTTTTCTACATCTTCCAGTCCTGCGTCATTCATTTCGGAAATCATCTTGTCGTACTCTTCCATTGCCGCATCGTGGCTGTCTGCATTCACAATCTTCGGATATTCCTGATCGTAGATATCCTGGATTTTCTGCCATTTCAAGCCATCCGGAGTGCTTCCTGCCGGGGTAAGGCCTGCAAATTCTGCGGTATCCCATCTGTCGTTCTCACCAAAGTGATTCATAGCCACCTGCCGGGTCTCTTTTACTTTATACTGTGATACATCGTATGGAGTTCCGTCTGTACCATTTCCGTTCTTTACAAACCAGGTCCATTTGCGGACGCCGGTATCCAGTTTTGTTTTGTCAAAATCCGTCTGGAATCCTTCAATCAGATCATCGTTCGGAACGTGTTTTCCATCTTCCATATTCCAGTTGGTTCCCTCAATACCCCACATCAGAAGATACTGTCCTTCTTCGCTTGCAAGGTAGTTGATCATCTTCATGGCTGCTTCCGGATTTTTACAATTCTTGGTGATCGCGATTGCATCCCAGCCAAGTGTACTTCTTCCGGAGTAAGTAGTTTCATCTGCACTGATTCCGTTTCCAAGGATTTTATAGGAATAGAATTTTGCATCTTCTCCTACAGAAGAAGCAAGTGCTGTATTTGCTGCATCGGTATCCCAGTAGGAAGCAAAGGTACTGAATACGTTGCCTGCAGACAGTTTCTGCGTCCACTGATTTTTCTTGTTGACAACCCACTCTTTGTCCAGAAGGCCTTCGGTATACAGTTCATTGGCAAAGGACATCATCTCTTTGAAGTTTGGTGCTTTGGCAACATGTTCCAGATTGTCCCCATCCTGATAATATGTTTTCAGACCATACATTCCTTTTAATGTTCCATCGTAGTTTTTGGATTCTGCATCAAAGGTAATGGCAATACTCTCTTTTCCGTCAATGGTCGGATGAAGTTCTTTGAATTTCTTACAAATGTCAATATACTCTTCCTGTGTAAATGGCTCATCGCTGTCTGCGCGGTCTTTTCCAACGATTTCGCACAGATAATCATAGCGCATCAGAACACCGGCTACCGGATCCGGATCTTCTCCGTACCAGTTATTCAGATAGTAATTCTTTCCATCGGTATAACGACTCTTGTTTAAGGTTTCCCCGTACATCTCTTTTACATCCGGGCCGTACTCATCGATCAGATCATTCAACGGAAGCAGTGCGCCTGCCTCAATGTAACGGTTTACAATATCATTTCCACGATCCATCAGGACGATATCCGGGTAATTCTGACCGGTCAGCATCAGGTTCAATTTTTCCAGCGGATCTCCGGTTGGATTTTCTACCTGAATTTTGACACCTGTTTTTTCCTCAATTGCTTTTGCAACTGGATCATCAAAGGTATTGCTTCCGGAGTTTTTGTCAAAGATAGAAATCGTAACTCCGTCTGTTGTTACCTCGCCCGATGCAGATGATGCACTGCCGGATGCAGTACTTGATGATGTACTGCCATTTGATCCGCATCCTGCAAGCATTCCCGCTGCCATCAGGACACTCATCGCCATTGCGATACACAACGCCACAGTAAGAAACATTTTCATATCCAACCGCCAGACTCACTTCCCGTACTTTATTTTTCTTATTCTTTAACAGTTCCGCCGCCCTCTGCAGACGCATTTCCGTATTGTATTCCAAAATCGTTTTTCCTGTTGCCTCTTTAAACAGGCTCCTCAGATAATTCGGAGACAAACCGACCTCCGCGGCCAGCTTCTCGATATCTGCGCTTTCCGAGCAGTGCTTCTGAAGATATGTTTTTACCTGATAAACGGCATAGTAATTTGGATTTTGATTCTGTTCTTCAAAAAATGCCAACATCCGTTCCAGATACTGCTTCATCTTTTCCCGCATCTGATAACTGTTGTTTGCTTCAAAAATTTCATTTTCTCTCAAAATTTTTTCTGCTTCCATCCAGTTTTCCAGCAGTTCATCGCTCAAAACAAGACGGTTCCATAGATACATATAGAGATTGTAAACTTCTCCCGCAAATGTTTTCGGCGCAAGCCCCTTTAGCTGTTGAAAATAATCTTTCATGGTCTGCAGCGTTTCCTGCTTTTTCCCGTTGCTGACCAGACGACAGATTTCTTCTCTCCGCTCCTTCTGTTCCCGGAAATGATATGCTTTTTCCTCTTCCGTTTCTTTTTCATCTGCACAGAAAAGTTCCGGTGGATCCATATGAAATGCCAGAACACAACAGTTCCGAAGTTTTTCCGCCTTTTCGTACAGGCAGTCAGCTGTCCATGCTCCACTGCACCATCCAACGGCTCTCGGTGCGTCTTCTTTCAAATCATTCCAGATCTGAAATGCCGTATCTTTCACCGACAGATACCCCGCCAGCAGCAGAATGCTGATCCGTTCCGTTTTGCTGATGTAACGGATGCCCTTGTATTTTTCCTGAATTTGGCTACAGATGTTTTCTTCCGTTTTTCCATAAACCGCTATGATTCCAAACCTGCACTCTTCCAGTTCTTCTCCAAATACACCACGGAAATTTTTCCGTAAAAGCTCTGTTTCCTGTTTTTCCCGCAAAGCCATTTCCAGCAACTGCTTCGCCGCCGTTTTCCGCGACCAGTCTGCTATCTCACTTTTCTCCAGTTCACTTCTCACTTTTTTCAGACATGCTTCTACTTCTTCAATCGTAAATGGCTTTAAAAGGTAATCCACGGCATTCACCTGAAAAGCGGAATGGATATAGGAAAAATCATCATATCCTGTCAGAAAAACAATTTTGCATGGATACCCCCGGCGTACGATCGTCTCTGCCAGTTCAATTCCACTCATTCCTGGCATCTGAATATCCGTAATCACAATATCTGCCATATTTTCTTCCAGGCACTCCAGTGCCCTTCTGCCATTGCGCGCGGTAAATACTCTGGAAATCCCGTTCTTTTTCCAGTCAATATAATCCCGCAATGTCTCCAGTTCAATTTCTTCATCTTCTACAAGAAGAACGCGATACATTTTCTCCCTCCTGTTTCCAGTTGCTCCTGCAGTTTTCTTCTCCTGCTGCTTTTCATTTCTGTCTTTTTACTGCAGAAGTTCAATCATATACGCCTCATACGGCTGTAACTTCCACACTTCTTTTGTGAGACTTTCTGTATCATTATGAATCAGAACCGTTCCTTTTGTCAAATCATATCGGGCTTTCATCTCTGCCGCGGTATCCCGGAAATTGCAGAGCACAATCAGCTTTTTCTCTCCCAGATTTCTCTCATAAGCAAAAATATCCGGATTTTCTTCCTCAATCAGACGGAAATCCCCATAAACAAGAGTGTCATTTTTCCTACGCAGCGCAATTAGTTTTTGATAGAAATAGAAGAGGGAATCCGGATTTTTTCTGCTGTTTTCCACATTGATCTCCTCGTAATTCTGATTTTCCGCCATCCACGGTGTTCCCGCTGTAAATCCGGCGTGTTTTTCCGCATTCCACTGCATTGGCGTCCGCGCATGGTCCCGGCTGTTCCGTGCAAGATAGGTACGAATTTTTTCTTCCTCCCAGCCTTCTTTTTTACGGTCTTCGGCAAAATTTACAGACTCGATATCCTGATAGTCCTCGATCCGAAGCCCTGACACATTTGTCATACCGATTTCTTCCCCCTGGTAAATATAAGGAGTTCCTTTCATCCCATGGAGAAGGACAGCCAACATTTTTGCTGATTTTTCCCGATACGGTTCCCTGTCATTTCCAAAGCGCGATACGACACGCGGAAAATCATGGTTTCCCCAGAACAGACTGTTCCATCCTTTTTCTTCCAGTCCCGTCTGCCATTTTTCAAAGATCTGCTTCAGTTGCGGCAGCGTATACGGTTTCGGATCCCAGTTTCCACTTCGGATGCCGTCGATTCCCATCAGTTCAAACTGAAAAATCATACTGAGCTCCTGGCTTTCCGGATCAGAATACTGCTGTGCCATTTCTACCGTAGCACCTCCGGTTTCCCCCACTGTCAGGATCTGTTCTGATTTTCCATACGTATTCTGATTCATTTCCATTAAGTATGTATGAATCTGCTCCGAATGAGTATCATTTCCTCCATGTCCATCTTTTACAATATTGTCAATTGCATCCAGCCGGAAACCACGGATCCCTTTATCCATCCAGAACTGGATCATCCGGTACAGCTCTTTCCGAAGCGACGGATTTTTCCAGTTCAGATCCGGCTGCATTACACTGAAACTGTGATAATAATATTCCTGAACCTCCGGCACCCATTCCCAGGTGCTTCCTCCAAAGAATGCTCCGCCGCCTTCTGGCGGCTGCTCCTTCGTTCCTTCCTTCCAGATGTAAAAATCATGGTATTTACTGTTTCGATCCTTTCTGGCTTCCAGGAACCATGGGTGCAGATGGGAACTATGATTTAAAACAAGATC
Organism: Fusicatenibacter saccharivorans; assembly: GCF_015557635.1. GTDB lineage: Bacteria > Bacillota > Clostridia > Lachnospirales > Lachnospiraceae > Fusicatenibacter > Fusicatenibacter saccharivorans. The sequence goes on along the minus strand of NZ_JADNOP010000006.1, from coordinate 6,731 downwards.
CATCATGACCACAATTTCCCGCTTTTCACAGGCTGCGATCAGTTCTTCCAGCTCTTCCATTGTGCCCGCTTCTTCCATTACTTTATAATAGTCACTGACATCATATCCATTGTCGTAATTAGGAGAATCGTTAAAAGGCGAAAGCCAGATGGCTCCAACACCAAGCTCCTGCAGATAGTCCAGCTTCTGCAGAATCCCTCCAAAATCGCCGATGCCGTCTCCGTTGCTGTCACAGAAGCTTCTGGTGTAAATCTGATATACGGTTAAGCTATGCCACCACTCTCTTTTCATTTTCTGTCCTCTCTTTCTTTTTTCCTATAAGAGCAGTATAATGATATTATCTTATATTTTCTAACCTGATTTTCGTATTTAATGAAAGGATTTTGACTTTTATGAAAAAAGAACGTTCAAAAGAGCTCTTTTCTCCTGAATCTTGTTCCCCTGTTCTTTCTGGCGGAATCCGGGATTTTACCGTGCATGGAACCGAACCTGTTCCGCTCCATATCTATCATCAGGATTATGCGCATGGCGGGCTCTCTGTTCCTTTTCACTGGCATAAAGAATTAGAATGGATCTGGGTTGAAAAAGGTACTCTCACTCTGACACTGAAAACTGAAACCCGGACAATTTCCGAAGGTACTTTTCTTTTCATCAACAGTCACGAACTGCATCAGCTCTGCAGCATTGGAACTACCCCTTCGGTTCACCATGCCCTTGTATTTCTTCCAGAAATTCTCTCATGTGCCTATCTGGATTCCTGTGAAGCAGACTGGATTCGTCCGCTGCTCTCTCATCAACTGCTTCTTCCGGCTTTTCCATTGGAAGAGCTTTCTGCTGCTGAAGCCTCCTCTCAGACACAGAAAACATTTGTACTGACATTATCTAAGCTTTTCCAGGAAATCCTGTATGCATACGATACCAAACCCATCGGCTGGTTTCTTCTGATCAAAAGTGACATGTATCGGATTCTTGCACTTCTGGCGCAATACCAGCTTTTTCTTCATCCGGAACCCCTCTGCACTCGTAAAAAAGAAAGATCTGATCAGTGTAAAAAACTCTTACGTTATATTCAGGATAACTATGATTCTAAAATCCGTCTTTCAGATCTTGCTGCTATACTCAATATGAATCCACAATATTTTTGTCGTTTCTTCAAAACGCACTTTCACACAACGCCTATTTCCTATATCAACCAGTACCGCGTAACCCAAGCCGCAGATCTTCTTACCGGCAGCTCGCTTTCTATCTTGGAAATTGCTCTGCATACCGGATTTGAAAGCCCCAGCTATTTTGCCAGCATTTTCCGCCGGACTTTTGGTATGTCACCGGAAGAATATCGAAAAGCCATGCCCTGACCCGGCAAATTTTTTCCTTCTGAATGCACGGCAACACAAATCTCAAAAATTTTTGATTTTTTTTCAAAAAACACTTGCCAAACTCGTTTTCTTATGATAATATACTACTTGTCGCTGAGCAAAAATCACGGCAGACAAAACAAAAACTTCGGCTCCGTGGTCAAGCGGTTAAGACATCGCCCTTTCACGGCGGTAACACGGGTTCGATTCCCGTCGGAGTCATATGGCGTCGTAGCCAAGTGGTAAGGCAATGGTCTGCAACACCAGTATCCACCGGTTCAAATCCGGTCGACGCCTCTATTTTCCCGGAAACAGATGGTTTCTGGGATTTTTCTTTTTCAAAATTATTTCAAAAAAGCTGCCGGTTCTGTTTGCTTCGGCAGCTTTTTTGAAAATATCATTTTTTTAATTTTCTTTTTCTTTCACATAGTCTTCATACACATACGCCGTTTTTCCCTCATACGAAATCTTGTACCATCCGTTCTCTTTTCCGAGCATTTCCACTTCTTCCCCTGTCGTCAGAGCTCCGATAACCTGGCTTGTGCTGACGTTGGGTTCTGTACGTACATTGACCGGTGAGATACAGGTGACGGTTTTCTTACCCTTCTGCTTTTTCACGCCATCCGAATTATTTTCTGCTTCCAGCGCTCTTTTCTGCTCCTGGCAGGCCGTCTGAAATGTTTCTGTCAGCAGCTCATTGTCCGGGAACTTCAGAGACTCCAGTATTTCCGGCACGATTTGCTGTGTATCGTTGCTGCCGCTTCCTTTTTTCCATATGATCTGATACCCTTCATTCTCCGTTTTCACCCCGCAGAAAAATGCAATCGGAATCTGCAGGGAATTTTTTACCTGGAAACGATAAAAGGAACTCTCGTTATCTTTTCCTTCGTTAGCTGTTTTCACCATAAAATCGCTGATGCTGTTTTCCCCTGTTATTTCATTCGGATAGAGCAAATTTTCAGCGCTCTCTTCGTCCTCCGGAAAATCCATAAGCGCTACTTTTGCCATTCCTTCCCGATACGATATCTCAAGACTTTCCCCCTCTTCTGATATGAAACTGCATTGGATTTTCTCATCTCTCATTACATTCCAGCCTTCTGGAAGTGTGATTGTAATATTCTGGTATGTAGAAAGAAACTCTTTTTCACCATCTTCTGACTCATCCTGGACACTGGATGCTCTTTCGGAGACAACCGATGGATTCTCCTTTTCCACCTGCTGATTTCCACATCCCATTACCACAATAGTTGTCATCAAAAGAACAGCTAAACAGTTTTTTCTGTTTCTCATGTACAATTTCCTTTCTTGACAGTTCCGTCTTTATTTTCTGTCAGAAAATTTCTTTTGCTTATTGTATCACAACTATTTTTGCACTGTAAAGAGTACATTCCTTCCCTCCTGCTTTGATTTTCTTTATGCAAAAAAATCTCCAACCAGATTGAGGTTCCCTCCCCCAAAAATCCAGTTGAAGATTTTTCTTATCTTTTTTATTTTACTTCTGTAAATTCGACCCGGATACTCTCATACTCTCCCAGCACCTGATGCAGGGTCAGCCCCGCACGGTTCCAGGTACGGCCAAGGCGGACTTCCTGGTCCAGACTGCAGCGGTACAGCTTATCCTCTGCAAGACCGCACACTTTCGTGTGAACCGGAAGCATATTTCCTTCTGCGTCAGTCTTTACGATCGTAAGCAGTGCGCGGCTCTGATCCTTTGCCACGAACTCCCATGCCATGAAATCCTGTTTTTTCAGTCCGGTCAGACGGTAATACAGGCCTTCGTGTGTGAGCTCGTAATATTCATGCATCGCAGCAACCTGCTCTTTTACCATCTCTTTTTCTTCCTCTGAAATCTTATTCAGATCCATCTCATATCCAAAGCTTCCTGCCAGCGCCACATCGCCTCTTGTCCGGAACGGTGTCACACGGCCGGTCTGATGGTTCGGGCATACAGAAACGTGGGAACCAACGGTACTGATCGGATAGAAGAACGAGCTTCCGTACTGGATAGACAGGCGGTTGATCGCATCGGTATTATCGCTGCACCAGATCTGCGGAGAGTAATACATCATACCGGCATCATATCTTCCGCCTCCTCCGCTGCAGCCCTCGAGCAGCAGATTCGGGCATGCGGCAAGGAATTTTTCCATCAAATCGTAAACACCGAGCACATAGCGGTGATACAGCTCTCCGTTTCGGCTCTGTGCTGCCACATGGCTGTAAACATCGCAGACACTGCGGTTCATATCCCATTTGACATAATCAATCTTTGCATCATGAACGATGGTTGTCAGACGCTCCAGCAGATACTCACGCACATCCTCACGCGTCATATCAAGTACAAGCTGATTTCTGCTGTGGTTCGGCACACGGCCAGGAATTGCAAATGCCCAGTCCGGATGTGCACGGTAAAGATCACTGTCCTCGGAAATCATCTCCGGCTCAAACCAGAGACCGAATTTCATGCCCATCTTGTGAATTTTTTCTGCAAGCTGCGCCATGGAGCCGTTCATCTTTTTCTCGTTGACGAACCAGTCACCGAGACCACTGTTATCATCCTCTCGTTTTCCAAACCAGCCATCGTCAAGCACCAGCATCTCAATGCCAAGCTTTTGCGCCTGTTCTGCAATTTTCAGGATTTTTTCTTCGTTGAAATTAAAATAGGTTGCTTCCCAGTTGTTGATCAGAATCGGTCGTTTGGCATGCTTGTATGCGCCACGGCAGATATGCTCGCGGATGATCTCATGATACTGCTGTGACAGTTTGGTAAGGCCGGTTCCGGAATAGCTTAAGATTGCCTGCGGGGTATCGAACGCCTCTCCTTTTTCCAGATGGAAGCAGAAATTGGTCGGATGAATACCCATCTGAAAACGGGTCTGATTTTTCTGATCCTTCTGTGCTGCCGCAACAAAGTTTCCGCTGTAAACGAGGCATGCGCCGATGCAGGAACCGTGTGTCTCACCCGCACCCTCCTCGCAGAGGATCACAGCCGGATTGTAATGATGGCTCGATGTACCGCGGGTGCTTCCGATCTCGACTTTTGCATGCTGCACCGGAATCCGCTCCGCCGTACGCTCCATCGCATGACGACCCGAGAAATAGATCATCTCATAATTTTCATACATCAGCTCCATGCTGAATGACAGCATTTTTTCCAGCTCAATTGCCGTTTCTCCGTGATTTTCGAGTCTTGCCGCTCTCGTAATCACATTTTCCTTTTCAAATACACCGTAAAACAGCTTCAGCACAATGTCGGAAGCCTTCTCCGTCATTGTAATAACAAGAGTCTCACCTTTTTCTTCCTCTGTATCGTACAGCGCCGGCATTCCGGGAATAGCATAGGAATGATCCAGAATTTCGAACGAATCGAAACGAAAATCTGCTGCAAAGCTGCCGTCCGCGTGGCGGATCTCAATCATATCATCACGGAAATCACCGACACCACTTCCCGGAATTTCCTGCGGAAGTGCATCAAGAGAATATTTCCGGTTAGGGCCTGCCTCCTCCGGATTTCCTGCAAATCCCATATCTGTACAGAAAATCAGACCGGAAAGATTTTCCTCACCGATTTTTTCTCCATAGTAGAGATGCAGAAGCACATTTTTGTCATCTGCGAACATCTGGTAACTGCTGTCTTTTGTCTGGAGGGTAAATAACCGTCCATTTTCACTTACTTTGATTGCCATAGTTTTTTCTCCTTTATCTTATCGCATTTTTTCGGGCTGCTCACACCAAAATCACTTTCTTACATACCCGAACAGCAAGTGTTCCGGTGCTGCGTGAACCGCAACGGCTGCTACTCCGGGCCTTTGATCTTCTACAGCGGCTTGCAGTATCCTGCAAAACACGATATAATTTTACTGACATTTCGGAATCTCATCCTTTTGTGACATTCCGGCTTTTCTGATGATTCATTTTGTGAGGTATACTTATGGAAACTTCCTGGACACTTCCCGTCCCAAAGCATAAATTTTCGGATCTTTATCTCTGCTTCTGCGGCTACGAAGCCTGCCAGCCGTTCCACAGCTACGGCCCGGCTGTCCGCCCCAATTACGTGATCCACTATATTATTTCCGGGAAAGGCATTTTTACCATCGGAAACCGCACTTACCGCTTAACCGCCGGACAGGGCTTTTTCCTGATGCCAAATGTCCGCACCTACTATGAAGCCGATGCGGATGATCCCTGGACCTATCTCTGGATCGGTTTTGACGGTGAAAAAGCTGCCTCTTATGTACAGGAACTCGGTCTTTCCGAGGAGCACCCTGTCTACCAGTGCAGTTTTTCCGGTGAACTGCAGTCCCTCTTGTTTCAGATGCAGAAGCACAATACCTACGACACCTCTGACCAGTATCTTCTGGAAGGCTGTCTATACCAGTTTTTCTCAATTCTTTCCCGCGAAATCACGCTTGCCGACCCTTTTGCACGGGAGAGTGGCAATCTTTACGTGGAAAAGGCCGTCGAGTTTATCCGAAATAATTATTCGAATGAAATTCTTGTCTCGGATATTGCCAGATATGTCTGCGTCAACCGGAGTTATCTCTATACTCTGTTTCAGAAATATCTCCATACCTCACCGCAGGACTATCTTTCTTCCTGCCGGATCACGCGTGCGCTCGAGCTTTTATCGTATACGGATCTCTCCATCGAAACGGTCGCTTTTTCCTGTGGTTACCGGAATGCCGAAGTTTTTACCAAAGCCTTCCGCCAGAAGCAGGGCATGACGCCAAGCGCCTATCGGAAAAAGTTCCGCCTTGACACGACTCCTGACTCTGCACATGTTCCGTGATCTGTCTGACTTCATTATAACGAAATCTTTCTTCTATGAACAGGAAGAAATGTTATGGAAAACCGTCAAAATGTTAGATGGCGTTTCTTAATGGCTACAGACAGCAAAAAAGCGATACAGTCATGATTTTTCATTTCTGTATCGCTTCTTCATCTTAACTCCCCGAGTTGGGCTCGAACCAACAACCCTTCGGTTAACAGCCGAATGCTCTACCATTGAGCTATCGAGGAATATCTCAGGAATCTTTTCCTGACAATCGTTACTATAACACAATCTTTTTCGAAAAACAAGTATTTTGCGGAAAATAATTACAAAAAGCCACCGGATCTCTCCGATGGCCTTTCCGATATACCTTCAAAACCGCATACACTACACATCTATCATTCCATTTTTTGTGAACACAACCATTCAGGTCAAGCCCTCGACCGATTAGTAACAGTCAGCTCCATGCCTTACGGCACTTCCACCCCTGCCCTATCTACCTCGTCGTCTTCAAGGGGTCTTACTTCTTTCGAATGGGATATCTCATCTTGAGGGGGGCTTCACGCTTAGATGCCTTCAGCGTTTATCCCTTCCCGACTTGGCTACCC
>NZ_JADNOP010000005.1 GCF_015557635.1 Fusicatenibacter saccharivorans | reverse complement strand
GGTTGTTGTTTTGCCAACGCCGCCTTTCTGGTTGGCGATGGCGATGATTTGTGTGTTCATGACTTCACCTCATTTCTGATTGTTGCTGTTGTTTCTGGAAATAGAAAAAGCCGCCACTTCAAAATTAACAGTGAAGTGACGGCTCTTTCTATCGCCGGAATACGAGTTTCTGAAATGAAAAAAGCACCCAGCATTTATACTGTGTGCTACATCAAATTCATATTCAATTATTCAAATTAGCTCAAACTATGCCAAACTGCCACAGCCAAAAAACGAGGGGAAGGAGGGCTGAAAAGCACCCCAAAAATCGGCTCTCGGTTAACCACTTTGGGAACCACTTTCCCCTCTTTTTGCCCTCTTTTTAGCCAGTTAACCACTTGCGGACCACTAAAAATTGGATGAAACCGGCTCTCGTTTTGCCAAACTTGGTCAAACCATATCAGCCCGTTTAGATATAGCAAAAGCCCGGAAAACCTTGATTTTCCGGGCTTTTTGAACCATTTTGATATAGTCTGAGCAGTCGATTATCGCTTGCTGAACTGCGGAGCGCGACGAGCTGCTTTGAGACCGTACTTCTTACGCTCTTTCATTCTAGGATCACGAGTCAGGAATCCTGCTTTTTTCAGAACTGGTCTGTAGTCGTTGTCTACAGTCAGAAGGGCACGTGCAACACCATGACGGATTGCTCCTGCCTGTCCTGTGTATCCGCCGCCGTGAACGTTTACGATCACGTCAAATTTATCAGCGGTCTCTGTAGCTGCCAGAGGCTGACGAACGATAACTTTCAGGGTCTCCAGACCAAAATACTCATCGATGTCTCTTTTATTGATGGTAACTTTACCAGTTCCCGGTACAAGATATACTCTTGCGATAGATTTTTTTCTTCTTCCGGTTCCGTAATATTTTGCGCTAGCCAATGTTCTTTACCTCCCTATTAAAATGTTAATACTTCTGGTTTCTGAGCTGCATGAGCGTGCTCTGCACCAGCGTATACGTGAAGTTTTGTGAACATCTGTCTTCCAAGAGGTCCTTTTGGAAGCATGCCTTTCACTGCAAGTTCAACAACCTTCTCCGGTTTCTTAGCCATCATCTCACGAAGAGTAGCTTCTTTCATTCCACCAACATAATCGGAGTGGCTGTAATAGATCTTCTGATCCAGTTTTTTACCGGTTACTGCTACTTTATCAGCGTTGATTACGATTACGTAATCACCAGTATCTACGTGCGGAGTGTACTCCGGTTTGTTTTTTCCACGTAATACTTTTGCTACTTCAGATGCCAGACGTCCTAATGTACATCCTTCTGCATCAACAACATACCATTTTCTTTCAATCTTATCTGGATTTGCCATAAAGGTGTTCATGGATATAACCTCCTGTGAAAAATTCAATTTACTGTTTCATGTATATAGGAAACCGCCTTACCGGGGCTTATGGCATCGGCGTTTTCAAACTACGTCACACATTTAGTAATTATATTATACGGATTTTGGAATGTCAACTGTTTTTTACCCATATTTTGCATTTTTTTGTAAACTGCGAGTCTGTTTTTCGGGAAATACAGACCACTTATGTCTTTACTCGAAATCCCATTCGGGATACCGGATCTGCACCAAGGTCAGCCCCTCCGGCCTGGCCGTTGCTCCCGCCATTTTTCGATCCTTCGCCGCAAGGATTTCTTTTACTTTCTCCGGCGGATAATCACCCTTTCCAACCTCAAGCAGTGTTCCGGTGATAATCCGCACCATATTGTAGAGAAAACCGTTTCCGGTGATCCGGAAGCGGATCAGATCGTCTTCTTTTTCCAAACTCGTTTCATAGATCGTACGGACCGTGTCGGTCACCTCCGGTTTTGCTGTTGCAAAGCTTTTAAAATCATGCGTGCCAACCAGATACGATGCTGCCTGCCGCATCGCATCCACATCCAGCGGGCCGTACCAGAAATAGGAATTCAGTCTCCGCGTCGGATCTGCAAAGGTGCGGTTCAAAATCCGATATTCATACGTTTTAACTGTTGCGGTAAAACGCGGGTGAAAGTCCGGCGGCACTTCGGATGATCCCTGAATACGGATATCTGCCGGAAGCCGTGTGTTGAGTGCAAATGCGATACGGTCCGCCGGCATTCTCGCATCCGTATCAAATACCGCAACATTGCCGAGAGCATGTACCCCGGCATCGGTCCGGCTTGCGCCGATGCAGGCCGTTTTCTTCGTAAAAAGATCGGAAAGAGCCTGATTTAATACTTCCTGTACTGTAATGCCGTTTGGCTGCACCTGCCATCCACAGTAATTTGTGCCGTCATACGCTACAATCAGCTTAATTCTGCGCATTCTTCTCCTCCGTTTTCGTCAAAGTCAGAGTCCGCACACGCGAAGGCCGATACTGCAAACAAGGTATGCCACAAGAACGCCATACGCTGCATAATCGCGCGTCTGATACCGAAGCGGTTTCATCTGTGTTCTTCCCTCTCCTCCATGGTAGCAGCGTGCTTCCATCGCCAGCGCCAGATCATTTGCACGGCGGAATGCTGAAATAAACAGCGGCACCAGAAGCGGCACCATGTTCTTTACTCTCTGGATAATATTTCCGCTCTCAAAATCCGCGCCGCGCGCCATCTGCGCTTTCATAATCTTGTCTGTCTCTTCCAGAAGAATCGGGATAAAACGGAGCGCGATTGACATCATCATGGAAATCTCATGCACCGGCACATGGATTTTTTTCAATGGTCCGAGCAGGCTTTCGAGTGCATCCGTCAGCTGGTTCGGTGTTGTCGTCAGCGTCATCAGCGAAGAGCCGATCATCAGGAAAATCAGACGCACCGACATACGGCATGCCATAGCCACACCCTCACGGGTGATCGTAATTTTCCAGATACGGACGAGCACCTCACCCGGCGTAAATAGGATGTTAAATACCATCGTAATCGCAAGCAGCACAAAAATTGATTTCAGACCCTTCGTGATAAATTTGAACGGTACCTTCGACAGTTTAATCATCACCGCAAGGAATACGGTTCCAAGCAGATAGCCCCAGTTGTGGAACAGAAAAAGGGAAATGACATAAACGAGTGTTCCCACAAATTTTACACGCGGGTCAAGCCGGTGCAGAATAGAATCTGCCGGGTAATACTGTCCCAGAGTAATATCTCTTAACATACTTCTGCTCCTTTTTTCCCGTTTTTCTTCTGACTTCCAAGCGCCGCAAGAATCGTATCGCGCGCCTCTTCAACCGTTGTCGCCGTTACGTCCACGTCCATGCCGTGTTCCTTTAGCGCATGCATAATATACGTCATCTGCGGCGCCGCAAGACCGATTTTCTCCAGCTCTTTATAGTGAGCGAAGACTTTCTTCGGTGTATCGTCAAACGCCACATGACCGTGGTTCATGACAATAATCCGCTCTACATATTTTGCAATATCCTCCATGCTGTGCGATACGAGCACGACCGAAATGCCGCGCGTCTTATGCAGCGATGCAAGCTGATCGAGGATTTCATCGCGTCCCTTCGGATCAAGGCCTGCAGTCGGCTCGTCAAGCACCAGAAAATCCGGGTTCATGGCAAGCACACCGGCAATCGCAACACGACGTTTCTGACCTCCGGAGAGTTCAAACGGCGATTTTTCATACATTTCCTTTGGAAATCCGACATGATCCAACGCCTCTTCCGCCCGTTTTCTGCATTCCTCCGGTGAAAGTCCCTGGTTTTTCGGTCCGAAGCAGACATCTGTGATCACATCCGTCTCAAAAAGCTGATGCTCCGGGTACTGGAAAACCAGTCCTACATGGCTTCGGAGCTCTCTTAGCGGATATCCTTCTTTCCAGATATCCTCTCCGTTATACAGCACCCGTCCCAATGTCGGGCGGATCAGACCGTTCAAATGCTGCACAAGCGTCGATTTTCCGCTTCCCGTATGGCCGATAATCCCAACAAACTGGCCATTCGGAATTTCAAGATTGATATGCTCCAGGGCGTGCATTTCATATGCCGTTCCCGGGCTGTATGTGTACGTTACATCTTCAAGTTTCAATGACATAATGCATTCACCAGTTCTTCAATGGTCAAAATTCCCTCCGGGAGATCTACACCATTTTTTCTCAATTCATAAGCCAACAGTGTCACTTGGGGTACATCAAGACGGAGTTCTTTTAATTTCTCCACTTCGGAAAAAATCTCCCTTGGCGTCCCCTGCATTACCAGCTTACCGTTGTCCATAACGAACACACGGTCCGCAAAAACAACCTCTTCCATGTAATGCGTAATCAGAATAACCGTAACGCCCTTTTCTTCATTCAGCTTACGCACAGCGCGAAGAACCTCTTTTCGTCCGTTCGGATCCAGCATCGCGGTTGGTTCATCAAGAACAATACATTCCGGCTGCATAGCCATCACTCCTGCAATTGCAACCCTCTGTTTCTGACCTCCCGAGAGCTTATTCGGAGAGTGGGCCCGGTATGAAATCATCCCGGTCGCCGTAAGGCTCTCCTCCACCCGTTTCCAGATTTCATCGGTCGGGACACCGAGGTTTTCCGGTCCAAAGCCGACATCCTCTTCCACCACATTTCCGATGATCTGGTTATCCGGGTTCTGGAATACCATACCGGCTTTCTGGCGGATCTTCCAGACATCCTCCTCATCTGTCGTCTTCATATCGTCCACCCACATGGTGCCTTCTGTAGGCACCAGCAGAGCGTTGATATGTTTCGCAAGCGTTGATTTTCCGCTTCCGTTATGCCCGAGCACCGCAATAAACTGTCCCTTCTGGATTTCCAGACTGACATCTTCGATCGCTTTTGTTACTTCCGGCTCCTGTCCTTCCTCCTCGTAACGGAGGTATTCATACCCAAGGCCTGCCGCACGTATCATACCCATGACATTATTCCCCGCTTTCTTCTGCATCCGAGCGGATTTCATCAATCAGATTCCAGATCTCCTCGCGTCCCTGTTTTGTCTCTGCAGAAAACGGAATCACAATCGTATCTTTCTCAACCTCCAGCGTCTCGCGGATCAGCTTGATCTGCTTCTGAAGCTGGCTGCGCTTGATCTTGTCCAGCTTCGTCGCAATGATGATCGGCTGATAGCCGTTTCGAAGAATCCAGTCGTACATGATGCGATCGTTGTTGGACGGTGCATGACGGATATCAATCAGAAGAAATACTGCGTGCAGCATTTTTGACTGATGCAGATAATCCTCGATCAGCTTGCCCCATTTTGCTTTGACCTCCTCGGAGGCTCTTGCAAAACCGTATCCCGGCAGATCCACCAGATACATTTCCTCATTGATGTGGTAGTAGTTGATCGTCTGTGTTTTTCCCGGCTGCGCACTGGTACGCGCCAGTGATTTCCGATTCATCAGGGCATTGATGAGAGAAGATTTTCCAACATTGGATTTTCCCGCAAATGCCACTTCCACCTGACCGGTATCCGGCAGTTTACTGGTGATTCCGCAGACGTGCTGCAGCTCTACCTGTTTAATTACCATACTTTTCTTCTCCTGTTTTTTGCATCTTCTGGCCTTACTTTTTTTCCACAAGTGCCAGTTTTAATACCTGTTCCATGCTGCCGACAAATTCGATCTGCAGTCCGTCTGTGATCTCCGCATCCAGTTCTCTGACATCCGGCTCATTTTTCTCCGGAACGAGAACCATATGGATACCGGCTTTCTTTGCTGCCAGCAGCTTCTCTTTTAAGCCGCCGATCGGAAGCACACGGCCGCGGAGCGTAATCTCTCCGGTCATCGCAACGTCTGCTTTTACCGGAACCTTTGTGATCGCGGAAACCATCGCCGTCGCCATCGTAATACCGGCAGACGGGCCATCTTTTGGAACGGCTCCCTCCGGAATATGAATGTGGATGTCGTGTTTCTCGAAAAATTCTTTCGGAATCTCATACTGCTCTGCCACGGAACGAATAAAGCTGATGCCCGCCTGCGCAGACTCCTTCATCACATCGCCGAGCTGGCCGGTCAGCAGAAACTCTCCTTTTCCCGGCATCACATTGACCTCGATCTGCAGCGTATCGCCGCCGACTGCCGTCCAGGCAAGACCGCGCACAATACCAATCTCCGGTTTTTCGTTGGCCGGCTGGAACTCATACCTCTCTTTTCCGAGGAACTCTTCCAGGTTTTTTTTCGTCACAACAACCTCTTTTACCTGTTCCTCGAGAATCTTTCTCGCGCTCTTTCTGCAGATTCTGCCGATCTGGCGCTCCAGGGAGCGGACACCGGCCTCTCTGGTGTAGCCGCTGATCACTTCCATCAGCGCCTCATCCTCGATCACAAGCTGTGCTTCTTTCAGACCGTTCGCCTTCTTCTGCTTCGGAACGAGATGTTCTTTTGCGATATGGAACTTCTCGTTTTCCGTATAGCTTGAAATTTCAATCACTTCCATACGGTCCAGCAGCGGACGCGGAATGTTCTGAATATCATTTGCGGTTGCAATAAAGAGCACCTCCGAAAGGTCGATCGGAAGCTCTACGTAATGATCGGCAAATTTATTATTCTGCTCGGAATCGAGGACCTCAAGAAGTGCGGAAGAGGTATCTCCCTTGTAATCTGCACTTACTTTGTCGATCTCGTCGAGCAGCATCAGCGGATTTTTCACCTTCGCCTGATGGAGTCCCGCCGCAATGCGTCCCGGCATCGCGCCGATGTAGGTTCTTCTGTGGCCGCGGATCTCCGCCTCATCCCGCACACCGCCGAGACAGATGCGGACGTATTTTTTATTCAGGGCTCTCGCCACGCTTCTCGCAATCGAGGTCTTACCGGTTCCCGGAGGGCCTGCCAGGCAGAGAATCGGGCTCTCGCCTTTCTTCGTCAGGGTGCGTACAGCCAGGAATTCGAGGATTCTCTCTTTTACTTTTGAAAGACCGTAGTGATCTTCCTCCAGAATCTCGCGTGCTCTTGCCAGATCTTGATTGTCACGGGATGCCTTATCCCACGGGAGCCCCAGCAGTGTCTCGATATAGCCGCGGATCACGCCTGCCTCGGACGGATTGTTGGCCGAATTTTCCAGACGGTGGATCTCCTCGGAAATCCGCTCTTTTACCTCTTTGGAGGCTTTGAGCTTCTCGAGCTGCTTCTTATAGTTTTCGATCTCGGTCCGGGAATTGTCCTCGCCGAGCTCCTCGCGGATGACTTTGAGCTGTTCGCGCAGAATATAATCGCGCTGGTTCTTATCGATCCGCTCTTTGATTTTTCCCTGAATCTCCGAACGGATTTCCTGAATCTGAATCTCGTTGGCGATCATGACGCAGAGCGTATCATACCGCTCGGAAAGCTCCACAGCCTCCAGCAGTTTCTGGCGGTTTACGTAGTCGAGGGGCAGATTCATGCAGATCTGGTCCACCAGCTTTCCAACTTCTTCGGTTCCGAGGATCTGGCCTGCCAGTTCCTTGCTGACTTTCTGCGTCTGCTCGCAGTAGACGGCAAACAGCTCTTTTAAGTTGCGCAGCATTGCCTCCTGCTCGATATCGGAAAACTGCATTTCGTCCGAGCCGGTAAACAGCGCCACCTCGGCGCGGAGATACTCGCTCTCCTCTTCCTCGAAGTTCAGCAGTTCTGCGCGTCTTTCTGCTTCTACGAGAATCCGAAGAACATCCTTTGGCATTTTCACAACCTGTTTGATGACCGCAATTGTTCCAATCTTATACACATCAAGCAGACCCGGTACTTCCGTATCCGGGTCTTTCTGTGTAATCAGGAAAATTTTCTGGTCTCCCAGCATCGCCTCCTCGACCGCACGAACCGATTTAGGTCTGCTGATATCAAAATGTACAATCATATCTGGCAAAATCGTTGTTCCACGCAGCGCAATCGCCGGTAATACTTTTGTCACTTCTTCCATTTAAGTTTCCTCCTGCGTTTTTCAGGCGGTTTCCGGTCTTCCGGATCTTCTTCCCATATTCCGCCGTGGAACAGGGGCCGGTTCGCCGTGAATAATCTCCGGCTCCGCCTTCTTTTCTACAGCGTCCTTGGTGATGACGCATTCTTTTGTCGTATTGTCCGACGGGATCTCATACATCAGATCCATCATCGTATCTTCCATGATTGCACGGAGACCTCTGGCGCCTGTTTTCCGCTCCAGGGATTTCTTTGCAATCGCTTCGAGTGCATCTTCTTTGAAGTCAAGCTGTACGCCGTCCAGCTCAAACAGCTTCTTGTACTGTTTGACCAGAGAATTCTTCGGCTCAACCAGAATCTTCATCAGGGCCGTCTCATCCAGAGAATTTAACGTAACGACAATCGGCACACGTCCGACAAACTCCGGAATCAGGCCGAACTTGGTCAGATCCTGCGGCATGACCTGACGGAGCAGATCTCCGACATTCTCATCTTTTGCATGGCCGATCGGATTGTTGAATCCGATGGATTTCGTATCCTGTCTCGTCTCGATGATCTTCTCGAGTCCTTCGAATGCACCGCCGCAGATAAAGAGGATATTCGTCGTATCAATCTGAATAAACTCCTGATGCGGATGCTTTCTTCCGCCCTGCGGCGGAACGGAAGCTACAGTTCCCTCCAGGATTTTCAGCAGTGCCTGCTGTACACCCTCGCCGGAAACATCTCGTGTGATCGAAGCGTTTTCGGATTTTCTTGTGATTTTATCGATCTCATCGATGTAGATGATGCCGTGCTCAGCGCGCTCGATATCATAGTCTGCTGCCTGAATGAGGCGGAGCAGAATGTTTTCTACGTCCTCGCCGACATAACCTGCCTCGGTGAGCGCCGTTGCGTCTGCAATTGCAAACGGAACGTTGATCAGTTTGGCCAGTGTCTGTGCCAGATACGTTTTTCCGGAACCGGTCGGTCCGAGCATCAGAATGTTGCTCTTCTGCAGTTCGATGTCGGAGGATGCACCGGAAAGCACTCGTTTGTAATGGTTGTAAACAGCAACGGAGAGCACTTTTTTCGCCTCATCCTGTCCGATTACGTAGTCATCCAGAAATGCTTTGATTTCCTTTGGTTTGATCAGGTTGATCTCGTCGGTATCCTGCTCGCCGTACAGATCCTCAAATTCTTCCTGAATGATCTCCGAGCAGATTGCCACGCAGTCATCACAGATGTATGCCCCGTCCGGGCCTGCGATCAGCTTGCGTACCTGGTCTTCTGTCTTTCCGCAGAAAGAGCAGCGGATCTTGGTATCATTCCCTTTTATAGCCATCGTTTTCTTCCTTTCAACATATTACAACTAAACCTTATCGCCGGATAAGGCAAAAGGTGCCACAAAAGCCTCATTGCCGGAACTACGCTTTTGGACACCTTTCCTCTCTTATCGGTTCGTAATTACATTATCAATCAGACCGTATGCTTTTGCTTCCTCTGCGGACATGTAGTTGTCACGCTCGGTATCGATCTCAATCTGTTCCAGCGGTTTTCCTGTATTTGCCGCCAGAATTTCATTTAATTTCCGTTTGGTTTTCAGAATCTGTTCTGCAACGATTTTGATCTCGGTTGCCTGACCCTGTGCACCGCCGGATGGCTGATGAATCATGATTTCAGAGTTTGGCAGAGCCATTCTCTTTCCTTTGGTACCGCCGGAGAGCAGGAATGCTCCCATGCTGGCAGCCATACCGATACAGATCGTGGATACATCACATTTGATGTACTGCATCGTATCGTAGATAGCAAGTCCTGCACTTACAGAACCTCCCGGGCTGTTGATATACATGTGGATATCTTTTCCCGGATCTTCAGACTCCAGGAACAGAAGCTGTGCAACGATCAGGTTTGCCGATACGTCAGTGACTTCCTCTCCCAGAAAAATAATACGGTCGTTCAGCAGTCTTGAATAAATATCGTAACTTCTCTCTCCCCTGCTTGTCTGCTCGATGACATAAGGTACAAAACTCATTCAATTGCCTCTCTTTCCGAGGTCTTACGCCTCTTTTGCGCTGTCGGCCATGAGAGTTACTGCTTCCTGAACAGCGAGATCTTTCTTCATCTGCTCTTTCTCATATTCGCCAACGAGCTCTTTGAATTTATCCAGCTCCATTTTGTACATTTCAGCCATTTTAGCCAGCTCTTCGTCCAGCTTCTCATCGCTGATCTGGATGTTCTCTGCTTCTGCAACTTTCTCAAGTACCAGTCTGCTCTCGATTCTCTTAACAGCCTGCGGTTTCATCTGCTCTTTTAAGGAATCAACGGTAGCGCCTGTAAACTGCATGTACTGCTCCATGGACAGACCCTGGGACTGGATTCTTCTTGCGAAATCGTCAACCATGTTCTCTACCTGCGTATCGATCATAGCTTCCGGAATCTCCATTGTTGCGTTCTCTACTGCTTTATCTACGACAGCGTTCTCTTTTTCTGTCTTAGCCTGCTCTTCTTTTTTCTTGGTCAGGTTGTCTTTGATTTCTTTTTTGTACTCATCCAGAGTATCGAACTCGGAAACGTCTTTTGCGAAGTCGTCATCAAGTGCCGGAAGCTCTTTTGCTTCGATTTTGTGGATGGTGCATTTGAATACTGCTGCTTTTCCAGCAAGCTCTTCTGCCTGATAATCCTCTGGGAAAGTAACGTTTACTTCCTTCTCCTCTTCCAGAGCTGCGCCAACGAGCTGCTCTTCGAATCCCGGAATGAAGGAATGGGAGCCAAGGGTCAGCGGAT
The DNA here is from genome assembly GCF_015557635.1 of Fusicatenibacter saccharivorans. Lineage (GTDB taxonomy): Bacteria > Bacillota > Clostridia > Lachnospirales > Lachnospiraceae > Fusicatenibacter > Fusicatenibacter saccharivorans. Next base: position 194,438 of record NZ_JADNOP010000005.1, on the reverse strand, counting down.
AATCTTTTCCAGCGCCGCCGTCGAACGGAACGCCGTCTACAGAACCTTCGAAGTCAAGTGTAACGGTATCTCCGTCTGCTGCCGGACGATCCTCTACATTGATGGTTCTTGCATTTTTCTCCTGCTCTTTTTTCAGCTCAGCTTCTACTTCTTCATCTGTAACGGTTGTGTCAGCTTTTGCTACTTCCAGACCTTTGTACTCGCCAAGGGTAACTTCCGGTTTTACTGCTACAGTTGCGGTAAAGATGAAAGCTTTGCCTTTTTCGATCTGCTCTACGTTGATCTCCGGACGGGATACGATGTCCAGTTTGCTCTCTTCTGCTGCTTTGGAATACTCTTCCGGAACAAGGCTGTTTACAGCATCCTCATAGAATACTGCCGGGCCATACATTTTTTCTACCATAGCTCTCGGAACTTTTCCTTTACGGAAGCCCGGAACGCTGATGTTCTTTTTCTGTTTCTGGTAAGCTTTCTCCAGTGCTTTCTCTAATTCTTCAGCCGGAACCTCAATGGTAAGTTTGGCCATATTCTTTTCTAAATTTTCGACCTGTACACTCATTTTATCAATTTCCTCCTTGATTTATCTGAAAAGCGGCAGAAAACCTGCACACCTCTCCATTCTACAGTCATTTATCGAGTATAGCATACTCTTTTCAAAAACGCCAGTGATTTTTTTATATTTCTGTGGTTTTTAGGCTTTTTTTTAGCAATGAAATACGATTTTTTCCGCCATTTCTTTTGCTTTGTCCTCTCCCTGCAGAACACGGATCAGCTCCAGTGCGAAGTCAGTGGCTGCTCCCATGCCGCGGCCGGTGGTCACATTTTTGTCGGTGACTGCCGGTACATCGAGTACGTTTGCGCCTGCCAGCTTTTCTTCAAATCCCGGGAAGCAGACAGCGTTTTTATCTTTTAAGATGCCCATCACACCAAGGATGCTCGGCGCTGCGCAGATGGCTGCCAGTTTCTTTCCCTGATCGTCATAGGAACGGATCAGCGCTGCGAGCGTCTCGTTTCCGGCCAGATTTAATGTACCCGGCATTCCGCCCGGAAGTACCAGCATGTCTCCGTCATCAAACTCTCCCTCTTCGATGGTTTCATCTGCAAGAATGGTGATTTTGTGGGATCCTGTTACTTCTTTTCTTCCCATAATAGAAACGGTGCATACGTCTTCTCCGGCTCTGCGCAGCAGATCCACCGGGGTCAGTGCCTCAATCTCTTCACATCCGTCTGCCAGAAATACATAAATCTTTGCCATGGTTTTGTCCTCCTGTGTTGTATGATCAGTCTCGTGTGTTTTGTCACGTGATATTCTCTGCTTTTCTTTGTAACAAACCGCCGCTATTATACCACATTTTTCCGCAGAATGCTTGCATTTCATAAAAATTTCAGGACTTTTTTCGCAAAAAGCCGGATTTCGCTTAACATCACGGGAAAAGCATGGTAAACTCTTGAAAAAAGCAGTGATGCAATCACGAGAAGGAGTCTCTTTTATGGAAATCGAACGCAAATACCTTCTGGATCAGCTTCCGGAAAATCTTACAAGCTATCCATGTAAAAAAATCGAGCAGGGCTATCTTTCCACCGAACCGGTTGTCCGCATCCGCCGCTCTGACGACGAATATTATCTGACCTACAAGTCAAAAGGGCTGATGGTGCGTGAAGAGTATAATCTTCCGCTCACAAAGGAATCCTACCTGCATCTGCGGGAAAAGGCAGACGGCGTTCTCATTTCAAAAACACGCTATCTGCTGCCGCTTACCGGAACGGATCTGACGATCGAGCTCGATGTCTTTGATGCGCCGTATGAAGGCCTTTACCTCGCAGAGGTGGAGTTTCCGGACGAAGCATCCGCAAACGCCTTTGTTCCTCCGGTATGGTTTGGAAAGGATGTAACCTATTCTTCCGATTATCACAACAGTACGCTCAGTAAAGGAAAAAAACTATAAATTACCAGAAAAAATCCCGGTGCCTTTTCCACGGCTGCCGGGATTTTTCCGCTCGTTTGTTTTTTTACTCTTTTTTGTGCTTGCTTTTTGCTTGTTTTGGTTTGTTTTTTTGTGCATACATTCTTTATTTTTGCTGCTTTCACATTAGCGTCATTCTGTCAAAGCGGCGGTGCTGCTCCTTCTAATCCACTCCCTTTGATTTCCGGATGCAGGCTCGTGTTGCATCAATAATAGCACTTCTCAGTTTCTCCCGCTCCAGTACGGCAACCGCTTCGATGGTGGTTCCGCCTGGCGAGCAGACCATGTCTTTTAATTCTCCCGGGTGCATTCCTGTCTCGAGAAGCATTTTGGCGCTTCCAAGGACAGACTGTGCAGCAAATTCATATGCCTGTTTTCTCGGCATTCCTTCGGCTACGGCCGCATCTGCAAGAGCCTCCAGGAAAAGAAATACGTACGCCGGCGAGCTTCCGCTGACACCTGTGACGGTATCCATCAGACACTCCGGAACAACTTCTGCGCGGCCAAAGCTTTTCAGGAGGGTTAAAACGAGCTGCAGCTCTTCCTCCGTCACGAGATCATTGGCACAGACGCCGGTCATTCCTTCTCCGACGAGTGCTGGTGTGTTTGGCATGGTGCGAATTAACTTTGTTGGTTTTCCGATTTCTGTACCCAGCCATTGTAAAGACTTACCGGGAAGAATCGATACGATAATCTTCTCGGGTGAGATGAAGTTTTTGACGAGGTTTATTATATTTTTTATTTGGTTTGGCTTTACTGCCAGGAATACAAGATCGGATCCGGCTACGACCGCTTCGTTCTCCGTAGTCGCCTGGACTCCAAACTGGTTGGTCAAGCGTTCCACACTTTTCTCCGTGCGGACCGATACCAGAATGTCATCTGCAGATACAACTCCTTTTTGAATCATTCCGCCAATCATGGCACTCGCCATGTTGCCGCCGCCGATAAAACCTACTTTCATGTCTGTTCGCCTCCGTATGCCTGTGTTGTAAAAAACATATGCGACATCCATAGTATGCAACAAAATTTACTTTTTTGCAATACTTTTTCTCTATTTTTCTTCTTTTCTTTTGCAATTTTCTTTATTTTTTTCGAATGAAATGTCGCTGTTTGTCGACGAATGTCGAAAAGTGTCTTTTTCTGTCTTTTTTTGCTTTTCTATTCCGCCGGAATCAGCCTTTGGCGGCGGCCTCTTCGGCGTATTTTGTTGTCACGAGTGTCTTGTACGGTGCCTTTTTCTCCAGCTCTCCCGCCTGCTCCAGAATTTCCTGCAGAAGATCAAAACTTTCTTCCTCAAAGATCAGATTTTCTTTCCACGTATCCTGCTCATAGTAGCGGCGCACGATCGCGGTGATGGTTTCCAGCTCGGTTTCTGCAAACTGCGGCGCAATCACTTCTGCAATCTCCTCCGGTGTGTGCGTCTGCACGAAGTCCATTCCCTTCTGCAGTGCCTTCGTGAATTTTTCTACGGTTGCGCCGTGCGTTTTCAGATAACTCTGTTTGACGCTGTACGACGTATACGGCACATACCCGGATTCCGTTCCGACCGATGCCACGACATAGCCGTCGCCCTTCTGCTCGAGCAGTGTCGCGGACGGTTCAAATTCAATCGTATAATCCCCCTGCCCGCCGGAGAACGCGGCAGCTGTGGAACCAAAATCGATGCTCTGGTTAATGTTTACGTCTTTTTTATCAATCCCTTTCTGCGCCAGAACATACTCAAAGACCATTTCCGGCATACCGCCTTTTCTTCCCCCTAATACCTCTTTGTTTTTCAATTTCTCCCAGGTAAACGAATTGTCTTTCTCTCTTCCCACAACAAAGTTTCCCGCCCGCTGCGTCAGCTGCGCGAAGTTCACAACCGGGTCTGCGGTTCCCTCGAGGTACGCGTAGACGGTTGCCTCCGCCCCCATAAACCCGATATCCGCCTCGCCGGAAATCATCGCCGTCAGCACTTTATCTGCACCAAATCCTGTTATCAGCGTCAGATCAATGCCCTCGTCCGCAAAATACCCCTCCTCAATTGCCACGTACTGCGGGGCGTAAAAAATGGAGTGGGCAACCTCATTTAATGTCACCTGCTCCACTTTTTCTTTTGTCTCATCTTTTGCCCCGCATCCCGCCAGCGTCACTGCCGCCATTGCCAGTACAAGCGCACCTGTCAGCCATTTTCCTTTCATCAACAGATTCTCCTGTTTTTTCATTCTAACCTTAGAATATGATTTCCCGGTAAAAATGCGCGCAAAAAACAAAGGAGAAATGTTCGAATTTCGTTTCTCCTTCGTTTCTTATTTCTTCTCTTGTTTTTCTTTTGCCTTCTGTTCTTCTTTCGTCCGGATTTTGTCTTCGTACATTTTCAGATCCAGCATGAAGCAGGCCGTCGGTTTGGAAATGTGGTAATGTGTTTCTGTCATCTCCTCTTGCCGCATCTGCGCGTTTCTTTTATATTTTTCATTCTACAATGTACCTTAACACATTTAGGCTTCCTTTTCCGAAATTTTCTATTTTGAAAAACAAATTGAGGATCTCCGCAAAATTTGTTATAGTAAGGGTAATTCAAACAGTTACAAAGGAGACTATTATGAAAATAAAATCAGTTGCCGTTCTGGGCGCCGGAGCGGTTGGGTCTTATGTGATCTGGGGGCTTTCGGAGAAAAAGGACATCCGGCTCGGCGTTATCGCGTCCGGGGAACGGGCGAAGCGTCTGAAAAACAAAGGATGCAAAATTAACGATACGGTTTATCACCCGGAGGTATGGACACCGGAAGAGGCACACGGCGTGGATTTTCTGATCGTCTCGCTCAAATACGGCGCACTGCCGGGGGCTCTTGACGATATTACTGCCGTTACCGGCGAGAATACTGTGATCATGAGTCTGATGAACGGCGTGGACAGTGAGGAGATCATCGCGGAAAAAGTCGGTGCGGAGCATCTGCTTCATGCTGTTATCAAAGTAGCTTCTCATAAAGAGAATGACGGCTACGTTTTCAACCCTGAGGCGACGCTCGGCATCATTTTCGGCGAAGTTTCGGCGCCGTACGACAGTGAGCGTGTGCAGGCTGTTCTGGATCTGTTCTCCGGCACAGGGCTGCATTGCCGGGCAACCGATTGTATTTTAGAGGAAATATGGAGCAAATTCCGGCTGAATGTCTGCAATAACCTGCCGCAGGCTATTCTCGGTGCCGGGGTCGGCTGCTACCGCGACAGTGTGCATATGAAGGCGATCAGCGACGGACTCCGCGCAGAACTGATGGCGATTGCGGAGGCAAAGGGAATTGATATCAGCAAGGCGGATGTCTCCTCGGAACGCGGAAGTGCGGTTCCGCCGACAGCGCGCTACTCGACGCTCCAGGATCTCGATGCGGGACGCCATACGGAAATTGATATGTTCTCGGGTGCGCTGATCCGCATGGGAAAAGAGCTTGGAATTCCAACGCCTTACAATGAATTTACGTACCATATGATCAAAGCACTGGAAGAGAAAAACGACGGACGGTTTGACTACAGCGGAAGCGAAGAACCGCTCTGGGCGAAATAGATACGATAGGAGAATCTAACGATGAAAGAAATCAAATGGGCTGTACTCGGATGCGGTGTGATTGCAAATGAAATGGCGGTCGCACTGCAGAAAAACGGAAAGAATATTTACGCGGTCGGCAACCGGACCCATGAGAAGGCGGCTGCTTTTGCGGAGAAATATGGAATTGGAAAAGTTTACGATGATTTCCATGAGATGTTTACCGATCCGGAGGTCGGTGTCATTTATATCACGACGCCGCACAACACGCATCTTGGCTTTATGAAAGAGGCGATTGCCAATGGAAAACACATTCTCGTTGAGAAATCGATTACGCTGAACAGCGACGAGCTCGACGAGGCCATAGCGCTTGCAAAAGAAAAAGGTGTCATCATCGGAGAGGCAATGACGATTTACCATATGCCGATCTACAAAGAGCTGAAAAAAATTCTCGACTCCGGCCGTCTCGGCAGAGTCAATCTGATCACGATGAACTTCGGCAGTTTCAAAGAGTACAACATGAAGAACCGCTTCTTCAACCGGAATCTCGCAGGCGGCGCGATGCTTGATATCGGCGTATACGCACTCTCCTTCCTCCGCTGGTTCTTCGACTCCAAGCCGGATCAGCTCCTTTCCCAGGTAAAGCCCGCTCCGACCGGTGTGGACGAGCAGGCCGGCCTCCTTCTCACCAATCAGGAAGGACAGATGGCAAGTGTGATGCTCTCTCTCCACTCCAAACAGCCGAAACGCGGCATGGTTTCCTGTGAGAACGGATTTATCGAGATCATGGAGTACCCGCGTGCCTGGGAAGCAAAAATCACAGACGCTTCCACCGGCGAATCCGAAATCATCAAAGCCGGTGACAACGCCGATGCACTCGCCTATGAGCTCGCCGACATGGAACGCGCCATCAATGGAGATGCATCTGCCATGCACCTCGACTACACGAAGGACGTCATGGATCTGATGACCTCCTTCCGCAGAACCTGGGGCTATACGTACCCGGAGGAAGAAAAATAAAATTCGCACATCAAAAGCCCCTGCCCGGCACACATCAGATGCCGGGCAGGGGCACTTCTTTTCACCTGCAATACTCTGCAATTTTCTTTTTCAGTAATTCCGCATCAATCGGCTTTGCGATATGTACGTCCATGCCGGCCTCTTTTGCGGCCTGCCGGTCTTCAACAAAGGCGTTGGCGCTCATGGCGAAAATCGGAATGGAGGCGGCATCATCACGTCCATGACTTCCACGCATATTTTATACTTCATTTTACGCTGATATTATTTTCTCTTTCAACCCAAATAACATTACATTTCCAATATTTTGCATGTCTTTTTTATTTTTCTGAATTTTTTTAAAATCTTCCGTTTTTCTCTTGCACAATTGTTTTTATGCGTATATAATTGTCTGCAGAAAGCAAAGGGGAGCTCGCGTGCGAAGCGGGCTGAGAGTAGGATGCATCTCCTAGACCCTGAACCTGATTTGGGTAATGCCAACGTAGGGAGATACGATATGCACATTTTCTGCAGATATACCTCCACGTATATCTGCTTTTTTAATCTCTATGAACACATCATCAACAGGTTCTTCCAGTAACACAAGGGAATTTGCTTCTGCAAAAATACTCACACAGGAGGAACAAAAAATTATGTTAGGCACTTGTCTTGACAATGTCAGAAAAACAACCCCTCTCGTACACAACATCACAAATTACGTTACGGTAAACGATGTCGCCAATATTCTGCTGGCATGCGGCGCAAGCCCGATCATGTCCGATGAACCGGAGGATGTCGAGGATATCACCTCCATCTGCGGCGGTCTGAACATCAACATCGGAACGCTGCACAGAACGAGCATCGACGGCATGTACCGTGCCGGTGCAAAAGCAGCTTCGCTCGGCCACAAAATCCTGCTCGATCCAGTCGGCGCAGGCGCAAGCCACTTACGTACTTCGACCGCAGTCGGACTGATGGAAAAAATCCCGTTCACCGTCATCCGCGGAAATATTTCCGAAATCAAAACACTGGCACTCGGAAGCGGAACGACAAAGGGTGTTGACGCAGACGTTGCCGATAAAGTAACAGACGAAAACCTCGACAGCGCCGTTGCTTTTGTAAAAAACTTTGCGAAAGACCACAACTGTGTTGTCGCCATCACAGGAGCGATCGACCTCGTTGCCGATGCTGACACCTGCTACGTGATCCGCAACGGACGCGCCGAGATGGGAAGCATCACCGGAACAGGCTGCCAGCTCTCCGGCATGATGACCGCTTACCTCGTTGCCAACCCGGACGAGCCGTTAAAAGCCGCTGCTGCCGCTGTCTGCGCGATGGGACTTGCCGGCGAGATCGGCTGGAGCCATATGAAACCGGAAGACGGCAACTCCACCTACCGGAACCGCATCATCGACGCCATCTACCACATGGACGGCGAGACGCTGGAGAAAGGTGCAAAGTATGAAGTGCGATAAAAAAGGCCTGCTTTTATATGCTGTGACAGACCGCAGCTGGCTGAACGGCGAGACACTGTACAGCCAGGTGGAAAAGGCTCTGCAGGGCGGCGCAACGTTTATCCAGCTCCGCGAAAAAAATCTTGACCAGGATCACTTTATGGAAGAGGCACTGGAACTGAAAAAACTCTGTGCTGCATACCATGTTCCTTTCGTCATCAACGATAACGTGGAAATCGCAGCTAAGATGGATGCGGACGGCGTTCATGTCGGCCAGAGCGATATGGAGGCCGGCGATGTCCGTGCTAAGCTTGGCCCGGACAAGATCATCGGCGTTTCGGCGCAGACCGTGGAACAGGCCATTCTCGCCGAGCAGCGCGGGGCAGATTACCTCGGCGTCGGCGCGGTCTTCCACACCGGTTCCAAGGCGGATGCGGAGGATGTCAGCCACGAAACGCTGACTGCTATCTGCAATGCCGTTAAAATCCCTGTCATCGCCATCGGCGGCATCACACGCGATAACGTGACGGAGCTTTCCGGCAGCGGCATCTGCGGCATCGCCGTCATCAGTGCCATTTTTGCACAGAAAGACATTGTTTCCGCAACGAAGGATCTGAAAGAACAGACTCTGCGCATGCTGGAAAACAAATAATTTTACGTAACCATTCATCCTCACACCAGGCGGCAGACTGGGGGCACCACTTTCTTTGTCGCCTGTCCAAAAAGAAAAGTAATGCAAAGGAGTAATTCTCATGGACGCGAAAAACATGAAAACAGCATTAACAATCGCGGGAAGTGATTCCAGCGGAGGCGCCGGCATTCAGGCAGACATCAAAACCATGATCACAAACGGAGTTTACGCCATGTCGGCAATTACCGCACTCACCGCCCAGAACACCACCGGAGTTTCCGGTATTTTCGATGTAACACCGGAGTTTCTGGCCGCACAGCTTGACGCCGTCTTTACGGACATCTTCCCGGACGCCGTCAAAATCGGTATGGTATCCTCCCCGGCACTGATCGAAGTCATCTCCGAACGGCTTCGCTTCTACCAGGCCAAACACATCGTTGTGGACCCGGTCCTCGTCGCTACAAGCGGCTCCGCGCTCGCTTCGGGCGGCGTGCCTGACCTGATGAAAAAACTGCTCTTTCCTCTGGCTGAAGTCATCACACCGAATATCCCAGAGGGAGAAGTTCTCTCCGGCATCAAAATCCAGTCGGAAAGCGATATGGAACGCGCCGCAAAAGAGATCGGGGATTCCTGCGGCTGTGCCGTTCTGTTAAAGGGCGGCCACAGTATCAATGATGCCAACGATCTTTTATATCACAACGGCACATTTACCTGGTTCACCGGAAAACGCATCGACAATCCGAACACACACGGCACCGGCTGTACACTCTCCAGCGCCATCGCATCGGGGCTCGCAAAGGGGCTTTCCCTTCCGGATGCCATTTCCGCCGCAAAAGAGTATATTTCGGGCGCACTCGCGAGCATGATGGATCTCGGCCACGGCTCGGGACCGCTGAACCACGCTTACAGGATCTGATTTTGAAAATAAAGGAGAACAACAGATGGAACGCAATTACGCAACACAGATGGACGCCGCACGCCGCGGCATTGTAACACCGGAGCTGAAAAAAGTCGCAGAAAAAGAGTATATGGCCGTGGAAGACCTGATGCCGCTCGTTGCCAGCGGAAAGGTTGCCATTCCGGCCAATAAGCTGCACACCTGCATCGACCCGGAGGGCATCGGCTCGATGCTGCGCACGAAAATCAATGTAAATCTCGGTGTTTCGAAAGACTGTAAAGATTACGATGTGGAGATGCAGAAGGTACTCTCCGCGGTCAATATGGGCGCAGAAGCCATCATGGACCTGTCGAGCCACGGCAATACGCAGCCGTTCCGGCGGAAACTGACCTCCGAATGTCCAGCCATGATCGGCACCGTGCCGGTATATGACAGTGTGATCCATTACCAGAGAGACCTGGATACGCTGACCGCCAAAGATTTTATTGACGTCATCCGCCTCCATGCCGAGGACGGTGTCGATTTCGTCACCCTGCACTGCGGCATCACCAGAAAAACCATCGATCAGATCCGCAAACACAAACGGAAAATGAATATTGTTTCCCGCGGCGGCTCCCTCGTGTTCGCCTGGATGTGCATGACCGGCGAGGAGAATCCGTTCTACGAGTATTACGATGAGATTCTCGATATCTGCCGTGAATACGATGTGACCATTTCTCTCGGCGACGCCTGCCGTCCTGGCTGCCTTGCCGACGCAACGGATGTCTGCCAGATTGAGGAGCTGGTGCGCCTCGGCGAACTCACCAAACGTGCCTGGGAAAAAGACGTTCAGGTTATGGTTGAGGGACCGGGCCACGTTCCGATGGATCAGATTGCGGCCAACATGAAAGTACAGCAGACCATCTGCATGGGTGCTCCGTTCTATGTTCTCGGACCTCTCGTAACCGATATCGCACCGGGCTATGACCACATCACCGCTGCCATCGGAGGCGCAATTGCCGCTATGAACGGCGCTGCTTTCCTCTGCTACGTAACGCCGGCAGAGCATCTGGCTCTTCCGAACCTCGATGACGTAAAGCAGGGCATCATCGCAAGCAAAATCGCCGCACACGCTGCCGACATTGCCAAAGGCGTGCCGCATGCGCGTGATATTGACGACAAGATGGGAGACGCCCGCCGCGTGCTCGACTGGGAAGCACAGTGGGACTGTGCACTGGACCCGGAGACCGCAAAAGCCATCCGCGCCGACCGCTCACCGGAACAGGAAGATACCTGCTCAATGTGCGGTAAATTCTGTGCCGTGCGAAGCATGAACAAAGCTTTAAACGGCGAACATATCGACATTCTTTAACATCAGTAGACAAGAAGTCACAGTACGCGAAAAGGAACGGTTTTCATTACGAAACCGTTCCTTTTCTGCATTTTCAAAATCTTTTTCTATTTCGCCCATCCTTCGGCGTAACGGACTGCTTTGTGCCATCCGTTCATCTTCTCATCGCGCTCCTCTTTCGAGAGCTCCGGCTCAAATGTACGGTCAATGGCTCCGTTCTGTTTTACCGTCTCCTGATCCGGCCAGTAGCCGACGGCGAGTCCCGCAAGATAAGCTGCTCCCATCGCGGTCGTCTCGATGCAGCACGGCCGCTCCACCGGCGCCTGGCTGATGTCCGCCTGGCACTGCATCAGGAAGTTGTTGGCGCTTGCTCCGCCGTCCACACGCAGTGCGGAGAGCTTCATGCCGGAATCTGCCTCCATCGCTTTTAAGACATCATCCACCTGATACGTGATCGACTCCAGCGTTGCGCGGATCACATGGTATTTGTTGACGCCGCGGGTCAGGCCGAGAATGGTTCCTCTCGCATACTGATCCCAGTACGGTGCGCCAAGGCCGGTAAACGCCGGCACGACGTAGCAGCCGTTCGTGTCGTTCACCTTCTGCGCCATGTACTCGGAATCCGCCGAGGACTCGATCAGCTTCATCTCATCGCGCAGCCACTGGATTGCGGCTCCGCCGACGAAAATGGATCCCTCGAGCGCATACGTAATCTTGTCCCCGATGCCCCATGCAATCGTGGTAACAAGACCGTGTGTCGAAGAAACCGGCTTTTCTCCCGTGTTCATCAGCAGGAAGCAGCCTGTTCCGTATGTATTTTTCGCTTCGCCCGGCGCATAGCAGGTCTGGCCGAACAGCGCCGCCTGCTGGTCTCCCGCTGCTCCCGCAATCGGAATCGGGCCGCCGAAATATGTGGATGCCGTCTCCCCGTAGACACAGCTCGACGGGCGGACTTCCGGCAGCATACAGAGCGGAATGTTCAGCTCTTTTAAGATATCCTCATCCCATTTCAGGGTATGGATATTGAACAGCATTGTACGGGACGCGTTGGTGTAATCGGTGACATGTACCTTTCCCTTTGTCATCTTCCAGATCAGCCACGTCTCCACCGTTCCGAAATAGAGATCGCCTCGCTCCGCCCGCTCGCGCACGCCCGGAACTTCATCTAGAATCCATTTCAGCTTCGTGGCTGAAAAATACGCATCGATCACAAGACCTGTTTTCTCCCGGAAACGGTCAACCAGTCCGCGCTCCATCAGGGAATCGCAGTATTCCGATGTTCTGCGGCACTGCCATACAATTGCATTGTAGACCGGCTCTCCCGTCTTTTTGTCCCAGACGATCGTCGTCTCTCTCTGGTTTGTGATGCCGATTGCCGCGATATCCTCGTAGGACGCACCCGCTTTCTGCATTGCCTCCACGGCTACACCGAGCATCGTGGACCAGATTTCATTGGCATCGTGCTCCACCCAGCCCGGTTTCGGGAAACGCTGGGTAAACTCCTTCTGCGCAAGGCTTACGATCTGTCCTTTCTGATCAAACAGAATACAGCGGTTGCTCGTTGTGCCGGCATCAAGTGCCATGATGTATTTTCCCACGTTTAAAAATCCTCCTGTCTCACATTTCAAGAAGAGAGCCTGACAGAATCCACTGCCACGCTCTCTTCCTTTTCTTTGTATGTATCGTATCACAGAATTCTTTTTCTGTAAATCAAATCGTGTTTTTCTGCAGCAATTTATGCCGTAATGATCTCCAGCAGCGCACCGCGCAGATCATTTGAAAGTTCCATGCTCTGCAGCTCTGCAGCCAGAATTGCTACCTTTCCGTCTGCTTTGCGAAGAAGATTTGCGATCTGCTCTTTGGTGATGTAGCTGATTTCGGCGTGCAGCAGCAGATCCATCACACGTGTCATGACATCGTTCTTTGCAATCTCCGTATCTTCCGGCAGACAGATTGTCACGGTATCCTGCGGTTTTACATCTGTTACCGCGATCGTAAGAAGTCCGTCTTTCTCTTTGACTTCTGCATCCGCTTCCACACCGTTTACAAAGGCCTTCGCTTCTTTTGCCGTACTTCCGCCGAATTCTACGCAGTACATTCTGCTTTCCGGAACGAGGCTCTGATTGCCTTCAACCGGTGCAATCGTAAATTTCCGCGCACCCCAGTCGAGCGTCATCGATGTTTTTGCACAGTCATCCTTCTCATATGCCATGGTAGTATTGTCATCCTCGTACAGGACAAATGTATTGTCCGCGCCCGCGTAAACGCGTACCGTCAGCTCATCCGGGTTGGATTCTACATCCAGCGCACTGATCTTCTCTGTCATCGGGATAATCGCACCTGCTTTAGCAAGAACCGGGATCTCCTCGAGCGTACGGTACAGATCCATACTTCTGCCGCCCTCGTAAATCATTCCGTTGAAGAAATCAAACCACGTACCTTCCGGCAGCCACACCTTTGTTTTTGCACGCTTCAGCTCCGGAATGCATTTCGTTGTCACCGGTGTTACCATCAGCTCGCTTCCGAAGAAGTACTGATTCGGTGCCTGATTTTTGCCCCAGAAAACCGTCTCCGGGTAATCATAATACATCGGAACAACGATCGGTGTGTCCTCTTTCCATGCACGGTAGTTCATCGTATACAGATACGGCACCAGTTTATGACGCAGACGGAGGAAATCATCCATTGTGCTGCGCACTTCCATACTGAAGTTCCAAGGCTCTTTTCCACTGAAGGCACTGTTAGAGCTGTGCAGACGGTTGATCGGAGAAAAGACTCCGTACTGATACCATCTTGCTTCAAGCTCATCGTCACGGTAGCCAAGCATATGGCCGCCGATATCATGACTCCACCATCCGTAGCCGATGTTGGAGGCTGTGCTGGTAAAGTATGGCTGGAAATCCAGGGATTCCCAGGTGATGTGGGTGTCTCCGGAAAATCCGACCGGATAGCGGTGGGAGCCCGGTCCTGCATAGCGGGAGAAGGTCATCGGACGTTTTCCGTCTCTTCCACTGTCAAGAAAATGATAGTGATTCAGCATCCACAGCGGATCAAGACCCTCGATCTTGGTACTCTGTCCCTGCTGCCAGTCAATCCACCAGAAATCGACGCCCTCTTTTTCCATCGGATGATGGACTTTTTCGAAATATACATCGACAAATTTCGGATCGGCAATGTCAAAATTGACCGGCTCTTCTTTTTTTGCATCCACTCCCATAGCTTCTGCTACTTCCGGATAGCAGTCCTCATACGCACGAATTCCGTCTGCCGGATGGACATTCAGTGTTGTCTTCATGCCGCGTGCATGGAGTTTTCCAAGAAAACGCTCCGGATCCGGGAAGAGTTTTTTATTCCAGCTATAGCCGGTCCAGCCGCTGCCGTATTTCGGATCCACATCGTCTACACGGTGCCAGTCCATATCGATAACAGCAACCGAGAATGGAACGTTCTCTTTGTCGAAGTCTTCCATCAGTTTCATATAAGATGCTTCACTGTAACGCCAGTAACGGCTCCACCAGTTTCCGAGTGCAAATCTCGGAAGCATCGGAGTTTTGCCGCAAAGGTGATAAAAATCCTTTAATGCCAGGCGGAAATTCCAGCCATAGCCGAAGAAGTACAGATCCTGCACTCCTTTCTTTCTCGGGGTCACCCAACCGTCCTCTGTCATCAGAAGCGACTTCGAATCATCCAGAACAGCGGAACCAAACCAGGACATGATACCAGGTTCCAGTTCGCATGCTCCGTTGACCTGATCAAGCGTACGGGCCGTTCCTCCAAGATCCTGTGTCGGATCTCCGTAATGCCATGCCGGTACAGAACTGATGCCGACTGCCGTTGTTTTGCAGGAAAGTCCGTTTGCAGAGAATGCCTTTTTGTTGTAATTCAGCTGCAGATACTTTGTGCGCAGCTCCAGCTCATCGCCTGTGTCTTTGACGGAAAATTCCACTGCTGGAAAATCACGGTTTACAACCGTCTGGGATGCCGCATCGATAAATTCACCGTCCTCACTGTATTCCAGCCGAAGAAGATGCTCCGTCAGTACCGTGATACGATATTTATCGCCCTTTACTACATTCTTCGGGTCTGCAAGCGGATGTGTCTCCAATTTCAGATATGGTTTCATGTTTTGTTTTCCCCTTTCTTACTCTTACCGGTTTTTGCCGTATTTTGAGAACGGGAACCTGTGGCAAAAGTCCGTTCTGCCACAGGTTCCTCTGCATTTTTTATTTGGTTTCCAGAACAACTGCCTCATACGCACGCAGTTTTCTTGCCCCCGCTGCTGCGCCGCTCTGTGGATAGTTGCTGATCAGTACATCTGCTCCCGCAAAGGTTTCCGGAACCGTGTATTCCTGCTCCTCTTTTGTAAAATTGCACATCACGAGGAGTTTCTGGTCGCCTAAGGTTCTGGTATATACATACAGTGCCTCGTCCTCCGGATCGAGCAGCTCGTACGTTCCGTAAACCATGATATCCTTCTCTTTCCGGAGATGAATCAGTTTCTTGTAATAATTGTATACAGAATCCGGATCCGCCATCTCATTCTTGGCATTGACGGTCTCGTAATCCGGTCCGACCTTGATCCACGGTGTTCCTGTGGTAAATCCTGCCGAAGCGGTATCATCCCACTGCATCGGAGTTCTTGCATTGTCTCTTCCGCGCAGGTTCAGGTAGCGCATCATGTCGTCCGGCGCTACTTTTCCGGCTCCGGTCAGCTCGTGGAACGCGTTGATGCTCTCAATATCGCGGAACTCGGACAGATCGTGGAACGGAACATTCTTCATGCCAAGCTCATCGCCCTGGTATACATACGGGGTACCCTGCATCATATGAAGGCAGGTTGCCAGCATTTTGGCACTTACCACACGGTATTCCGGTGAATCATCGCCGAAACGGGACAGGCAGCGCGGCTGGTCGTGGTTTCCAAGGAATAGGCTGTTCCATGCCTTTCCCTCAAGCTCCGTCTGCCATGCTGTCATGACGCGTTTGAAATCTTTGAGCGGTACGCGTTTGTCCGTCCATTTGCCGTATGTTCCGCTTGCCAGATCTACCAGCTCGAACTGGAATACCATGCTGAGCTCTTTGCCATCTGCGGATGCATATTTTTCTGCCTCCTCGATCGTGACACCGGCACACTCACCAACCGTCATCAGATCGTATTTGGAGAGGACTTCCCTGTTCATCTCCTGCAGATACTCATGAACGTGCGGTCCGTTTACGCAGCCGGAATCACCGTAGAGTCCGCCCTCCGGAATTTTTCCGTCCGGCAGCCCTTCCGGTTTGGAGATCATGCTGATAACGTCCATCCGGAAACCGTCAATGCCTTTTTCACACCACCAGTTCATCATATCGAAAACTTCTTTTCGAACCGCCGGGTTCTCCCAGTTCAGATCAGGCTGTTTTGTTGAGAACAGATGCAGATAATACATCTCTGTCTGCGGATCGTATTTCCATGCGGAACCGGAGAAGCAGCTTCCCCAGTTGTTTGGCTCTTTTCCCTCTTTTGCATCACGCCAGATATAATAATCGCGGTATGGATTGTCTTTCGATTTGCGGCTCTCCACGAACCATTTGTGTTCATCTGAAGTATGATTGACAACAAGGTCCATGACCAGCCTGATGCCTCTTTTATGCATCTCCGAAAGCATGCGGTCAAAATCCTCCATTGTTCCGAACTCCTGCATGATTGCCCGGTAATCGCTGATATCATATCCATTGTCATCGTTTGGTGACTGGTACACCGGAGACAGCCAGATAACATCTACGCCAAGATCCTTCAGATAATCCAGACGGGATGTGATACCATTTAAATCTCCGATACCGTCTCCGTTGCTGTCCATGAAGCTGCGCGGATAAATCTGATACACTACGGCTTCTTTCCACCATTTTTTGTCCATTTTTTTACCTCCTTTATTTCATCCCCAGAACGTGTCTGGTTCTTTGATTCTGTCGTTTGCAAGCACAGTTTACCATACCTCACGGTGATTTTTCAATAGTTTTGCGCAAAACCAGCAGTTTCTACAAGAGTTTTTCTGTAAACTTGGTAACTATTTACTTCGTCAGATCTCTTACCGACTCCCTCTCCACCAGCGTTGTCGGCAATGGCGGAATATCTTTTTGTACCGGCTCATCCTGGATCAAGTGCATCAGGACTTCTACGGCACGGCGTGCTTTTCCATCCACCATCTGATGCACGGTAGTCAGCTTCGGCCGCGCAAGTGTCGCATAGGTAACATCATCAAAGCCCGCAATTGAAATTTCCTCCGGAACCTTTATTCCCCTGTTCTGCAGAAAGTTGGATGCTTCAAGTGCATAGTAATCCGATGAAAAAAAGAGCGCTGTCTGTTTTTTGAAGAACGGAAGCATCTCCTCATATGCCTTCTCCCTCTGCTCTGGATTCCACGGGATCACAATATGGCGACTTTCAATGTCCTCAATTCCCGCCTCCTCCATCGCCTGACGCACACCGAGCCACCGATAGTGGTCAACCCCGAGATCGCAGTCGGATAAAAAGAGAAATTTTTTATGTCCCTTTCCAATCAGGTACTGACTCATCTGGTACGCACCGCCGCAGTCATCCATCGTAATGGAGCGGACTCCAAGTTCCGGCGGGAGATACTGATCAATGGTTACCAGCGGTTTTCCGAGACGTTCCGAGAGCTCTGCAATCTCCTTTTCCTTCAGAGCCATCGCAATCATGCCGTCAAAATTCCAGCCGAGCGCCTGCTGCATAATGTCGTCCTGCTCATGGCGCGCAACCAGCATCATATAATAGCCGTGTTCCCGGATCTGATATTCCAGATTTCCGAGCATTGCCGACACAAAGGGATCCTCAAAGGAAGATGCATTTCCTTTCTTCATGAAACCAAGCGCCACACCAATGAGACCGGAGCTGTTGTTCGCCAGCATGCGCGCGCTGATACTCGGCACGTACTCCATCTCCTTTAAAATCCGGTTGATTTTCTCGACCGTCGCCTTTGAGACGCGCCCTGTCTTTCCGTGTATTACATTCGAAACCGTCGTCGGGCTGACCCCTGCGCGGTCTGCAATATCTTTGATTCTAATCATCGGTTCTCTGCCTTTCCTTTTTCTTCACAATTTTCTGAATTCTGTTATGTTTATTTTACCAAGACGGCAAAATGTTTACAACTACTTTGCATCGGCAAACACTACAAAATTATTACATTTTCTTAAACGATATGTAAGAAAATCTCCATCCCTCCTTCATTTACTTTCCGCCGGTTCCGTGGTAAGATAGGATGACAGAAAAAGTTCACCTTTTTTCTGTAAGAAAGGACCTACACATCATATGCGGCTTGCATTTACAAATTTTTCGTTAAAATCTCCCACCGGCAAGAAATCCGGCCGGTTTTTTCTTGCCCTTTTTCTGGGCATTTTTCTCTTTCTGACTCACCCCATGCTCTGCCAGGCTGGTTTTGCCTCCAGTACGCCGTTTACTGGTGCCTCCTGGGAACTGGTCGGGGAATATCCGATTCTCGGCAGCAACGGCGCGGTGCAGTCCGTCTGTGCGACGGAAGATTATATCATCTGCATCGAAAATTTTAATGATCTGACGACAGAGCCGGACGTAGTCTCTGCCTACTATAAAAATGATACAGACGCAGACGGAAATCCCGTTACGCAGTATTCCCTCGCGCATCAGGTAAGGGACGCAGACTTTGCTCACGCAAACGGTATGGCATACAATCCCGTCACACATGAAATCCTCGTGAGCGGCTACAGCAGCCCGGATGCTTCCAATTACGGATGTATCTTCCGCCTCGACCCGGATACTCTCGAGCAGAAAGAGCGGATCCAGCTCTCGACAAGCTACAATATTCTCGGTATTGATTATCTTCCCTCCACCGGCGGCTATCTGATCCAGACCGATGCGGACGGCGGCTACGGCTTTAAACTCCTCGATGTCTCACTTCAGGTGGTGGATGACTGGGGCACGTATCCCTTCGATTTTTACATGGAAAACTTTCAGGATCTCTGTGTTTCCGGCGATCTCTTTTTTCTTTTTCCGCTGACGATGCATCTCGGAATCGGAAACTTTATCCAGACATACTCGCTCTCGCAGAAAACACTGCTTGCGGACGACACGGTTGATTTTGGCTTTTCCGACGATATCACCATCAATGAACCAGAGGGCCTCTGCGAGACAAATCCTGGGGAATTTATTGCGATTGTAAACGTAACAAAGGCAGATGGTGGACGGTACGTGCAGTTCTACCGCACCCGGGTGCCGTATCTGTTCACGGTTTCCACTTCCGCGGCGGAGCATGGCTCGGTGTCCGAGGGCGGGGAAGTTTCCCGCGGAGAGGAAAAAACCGTTTCCTACACGGCAGACGAAGGCTTCCGGCTCGCGAAACTCTCGGTGGACGGCTTGTATCTGCCGGTGACGGAATATCCGGACAGCTACACATTTTCCGATATCCAGAAGGATCATACCCTTGCCGTAACGTTTGAACCGGTTCCGACGGCGACACCGACGCCGACTGCCACTGCGACGCCGACCGAAACACCGGCCATAACCCAGACACCGGAACCGGCCATTTCCAAAGCACCGGCATCATCCACGGTTTCCTTCTCATCTGTGGCTTCCCATTTCGCAGCGTTCTGGAAAAGCACTGTGCATGCCGCTTCCTGGTTCCGCCATCTTGCCTCGGCCGGTGCATCCCTTTTTGCCCGTATCCGGAAGGCAGATCCTGTTTTTCTGGCGATGCCGTTTGTCCTTCTCGTTCTGATTCTGCTCTTTGTCCTCCGCCTGCGGTATGTCCGACGCATCCGGCGGGAGCGGTCGCGGAAAGCGCTGGAACACAGAAGAAGAACGTACGAAGAACTGGTCAGAGAATTTACGGAAGATCCGAAGGACGAAGAGGTTTCCATCGATGAGCTGCTGCTTACAATTGACGAACTGCAGAAGGAAGAACAGAAAAACACTTAAATGAAACGTATTCACCAGATCAGGAATTGATCTTCTCGGCACAAAAAAAGTATCCCGTTCCTTTTGGGGAAGCGGGATACTTTTTTATTTACGCGGGCAACGAGCTAGAGCGTGTCTGAAAAAGGCTTTTCGTGAGCTGCGAGTCCCAGTTTGTGGGAGATTTTATCCGAATGAGGGCGGCGTAGCGGGCTACGGCAACCGAATGAGGGTAAAATCTCCCGCAAAGTGGGGCTTGCAGATTGCGGAAATGGTTTTTCAGACACGCTCTAAAGTCCGTATTTGTTTTTACTCTTCGTAATCGAGTGCCGCACGCTCCGTTGTGTACGGACGTACATAGGTGTCTGCTACTTTTACGTGCTCCGGATGTTTTGCATATACAGCTACATCCTCTGCTTTTTCCAGGGTTGTGACAAGTGCCATATCATGGGTGGAAGATGCAAGCGGTGCTTCTACAAAGTCAACCGTCAACAATCCCGGCACTTTGCCGACCAGGCTTTTCAGGTTCTCTGCCATCGCTTTTTTCAGCTCCGGTTTCTTTGCATCCTCTACTTCCGGTTTGAATTTCCACATAACAATATGATGTACCATTGTATTTTTCTCCTTTGCTTTTGTTTTATTGCCAATTCACACAGTTTCTGTGCAAATACCAGCCTTTTGTTACGGCTCTTCGCCTGCAATCCGCAGAATATCCTCAATCTCTTCCACGGACATGTCAAGATACGCGGAAAGCTCTGCCACACTGAAATCCATGTCATCGCCGTCGGAGAGTTCCTCGATGGCGTCTTTTAAGCGGTTTACTTTATTGACTACAGTATTGTCCTTGTGTTTCTGAACTCTGTGTTCTTCCATGAAATCGCTGATCGTCTCACGCACAGCCGCATCAATCGCCTGCTCCGCCGTCTCAGCTTTTACAACGGACTCCAGCGCTACTAAAAGTCCGACATTTCCCTCCTGCACCAGATCCATCAGGAAGAAATCGCGGGTGTGCATTTCTTTTGCGGTCTCAATAACTTTCGGAAGCCAGAGCTGCACGAGCATGCTCTTTGCAAGGGAATCGCCCTCTGCCGCTTTCCGGTAAAGCTCTGCCGTTTCTTCCTCCGACGGTGTTTCTGTCTCCGGCAGTTCGTCAAGATACTGCTGTAAGGCACGCAGCTCCTCCTCGGAAAACTCCGGTTTTTTCTTTTCTTTTTCGGTCTCCTCCAGCACGACGCCCGGCTCATAATCTGCCACATCGACCTGCTCCATCGTCAGATATTCGCAGACAAAGGTGACTTTCTGCTCATCCAGTGCAAAGTCTTCAAAAAAGTCTCTGACTTCTTTCATCGTTACTTTATTTTCATGGTCTCTGGCGTATGACAGCAATTCGGAGAGCTTCTCCTGGAACTTTTTCTGTTCGTCCTGCATCTTTTTTACCCTCTCTTTCTTCCGTTTCACGATTCCATTTCTTCGTACATTTTTTTCAATTTGTCCATTGCTTTTTCTGCTTTGAAAAGCTACTATAAAAGCAAACGAAAAACCACATTCAAGTGGAAAGGAGAATCCTTATGAAACAATTTTTTCAGGATGTGAAAAACAGTTTCCTGCTTTCAGCCGCTGTCTCTATTATACTAGGTATCGTGCTGATCGTCTACCCCGTAAAAACGAGTTTGCTGATCTGTTATATCGCCGGAGCACTGCTCCTGTTTGGCGGCGTTGTTGCGTTGATCCGCTACATTGCAAGCCGCGGCGAGCCGTTTTTCTTCCGCTACGATCTGTTCGTTGCCCTGGTACTGATTCTGTTCGGCTGCTTCGTTATCTTTGAAAGTGACCTTGTAATCGCATTCATCCCGGTTGTCATCGGTATCATCCTTCTGGCAAACGGACTGCTCAGCATTCAGAAGGCGTTCAACCTCAAAAAAACAGGGCTGGAAAAATGGTGGCTTGAGTTCCTGCTGGCTCTTTTAACCAGCGTTCTCGGCATCATCATCTGTACCAATCCGTTTGATGCCGTTGCAACCACAAACATTTTCATCGGTATCTGCCTTGTCTACAGCGGCATTTCCGATCTTGTCACCACCTACTACATGGGCCGCGCAAAACGCCGGATCAAAAACGTCATCCAGACAGAGATCAACCAGCAGAAAATCCTGCACGATGACAATGTGATTGATGTGGATGAGGACGAGCTTCACTAAAAAACAGCTTCTTCCATAAAAATCTTCTTTCATACGAAAAACCGGAACCCGGCACCGCTTTCAAACAGCGGCTCCCGGGTTCCGGTTTTTCTCTGTATTTCTTTTTTTATTTATTCCTCGTGTTTGCTCAGTACTTCCATGCCTTCTCTTAACTTCAGGCGGATCTTTCCAAGCTCCAGACCATTTGCGCCGAAGTACAGCTTCAGGTAGTGGTTCGGGCCGAAGAAGAAGCCAAGGTCTCTCGTCTCTTTGATCCACTCACCTTTTGTTCCGCGGATGCTGATCATAGTTTTTACGATATTGTCGATGTACACGGTTACCGGCAGCTGTGCGAGGTCTTCCAGATCGGATTTCATCTCGATTTCGATATCGTACGTTCCCATCTTGTCAGCCAGAATCGTAACACCGCATACTTCACTGTTTCCTTTTTTCGTGTTCCATGCGGATGCGTCAATCACAACATCTCCCGTTGCCGGATCTGCCTCGTATGTTACAAGATCTGCTGCAACGAAATCGTTGTCGCCCATCTGCTCCTGTGCTTCTTTCTCTTCCTCGCTGATGCGGTCCAGGAACCGTAAGATGCTTGGAGTTCCAAGGATGAAATGCAGGACATTCATCGCATTTCTCTGCAGGTCGCCTCTTGTGATCTCGCCGTTTTCCAGTGCCTCTTTCACATCGTCCTGTCCCATATCGGAGCAGTCGGTGCATACCATGAAGACATCGTTTCCGGCAGATACCATCGGTGCATGGGTTGTTTTGGTTGCTTCATATCCCTCACGGTTTGACATTGCCCACCAGTCAGTCATAACGAAGCCGTCGTAGTTCCACTCGCCGCGCAGAATCGTGGTCAGAAGATCGTAATTTCCTGCAGTCCAGATGCCGTTGACCGGTCCGTAAGTGCTCATGATGGATCTTGCGCCGCCTTCTTTGACTGCGATTTCATATCCCTTCAGATAGATTTCACGCAGGGCACGCTCGGAAACAACGGCGTCCACATGATGTCGGTTGGACTCCTGGTTATTTGCACAGAAATGTTTGATGGTTCCGGTTACATCGGATTTTTCCATACCAAGAATCTGTACGGCACTGATCCATCCGGTCAGGTACGGATCCTCGGAGATATACTCAAAGTTACGGCCGTTCAGCGGGTTTCTGTGAATATTCATACCAGGTCCGAGCAAGGCATCGACACGGTTCTGTCTCATCTCGCGTCCTGCCATCTCGTACAGATCTTCTACCAGCGGAAGGTCAAACGTACAGCCAAGCAGGGTTCCGTTCGGCATGGAGAAGGCTCTCGTTCCGCAGTCAAAGCGGAGTCCGGACGGGCCGTCGGTACAGCAGGCTGCCGGAATACCGAATTCCTGCAGTTCCGGTGTCAGGCCGCCGAATGCTGCTGCGGTTCCCGGAGTAACCTTCGGGCTGCACATGCCCTCGCCGCGGAAGATGCAGATCAGATCTTCATCGGAAAGCTGTGCCACGAACTCTTCCATCGTTACTTTCTTATCCAGGACATCACCGAGCTTGTAGCCTTTGTCACCGGTATAGGTGATCGGCTCCATGCGGTTTTCTTTCATGCGCTCGATCGGATCTACGGTGCGTAGAGGAGCTGCCTCATATCCCGGTTTTAACGTTCCGTCTTCGCCCGGAACAGCTTTCATGCGCTCAAATGCTTCTACCGGAGCCATAGCCTCGGTCAGGATCTCAACCACTTTGAACGGCTGCTCGTATGCACCGGCAAAGGCTGCGCTTCTGACATCGCTTCCGACGTAGAACTCATAACTGCCCTCTTCGAGTACGTAGCAGGATTTGTGGCCGGTTGCACCGCTGTCATCGTAGGATGCAAAGCTCTCTTTGGTCACATCGATCGTCAGCGTCTCTTTTGCGCCTGGTGCAAGAACACCGGTCTTTGCAAAACCGACGAGTGCGCGGGATGGTTTTCCAAGAACACCCTGCGGAGCTTTTACATAAACCTGAACAACCTCTTTACCATCCGTTTTGCCGGTATTTTCAACGGTTGCCGTCACGGTTACATTGTCAACATCTTTCTCTTTGGCCTCTGCGGTCACGGCAAATGTCGTATAGGAAAGACCAAAACCGAACGGATACAATACTTTCTCTTTTGCAAAGGTCTCAAAGTAGCGGTATCCGACGTAGATATCCTCTTTGTACTCATTGCGGGTCAGATCGCCGAAGCAGCTTTGGGACGGATAGTCCTCGATATTCTCTGCAATCGTGTCGGTCAGCTTACCGCACGGATTGACTCTTCCCATCAGTACATCGGCAACACCGTTTCCGCCTTCCTGACCACCCTGCCATACATAGAGAACAGCTGCCGGATTGCACTCTTTCACCCATTTCATGTCGATAATGTTTCCGACGTTCAGCACAACGATTGTTCTTGCAAATGCTTTGCTGACTTTTTCTACCATCTCTTTTTCAGTATCGGTTAAGAGATAGCTGCCTGCCTCATTTTTGTTGTCCTGATCCTCACCTGCGGTACGGCCTACAACAACGATGGCTGCATCGGCGCCTTTTGCACTCTCCACGATCTCGTCGGTCAGCTCCATCTCTTTTTGGGACCACGGCACCTTGCCCCAGCCCTGTCCTTCGTCGTACGGATTTTTCTCGATCCATTTTTCGTATGTTCCAAGAAGATTCTCGTCGAGTGTAATGTCTTTTTCTTCTTTTAAGGCATCCAGAATACCGACAACGTATTTCGTATTGACAAGACCGCCGGAGCCAAGTCCGCTCTTATAATAGTGGAATGCAATTCTTCCGAAAACAGCCACTTTGTCTCCTTTTCGAAGCGGGAGTGCCTCATTTTCGTTTTTCAGAAGTACACAGCCTTCTGCCGCTGCCTGACGGGCCAGTGCTGCATATTTGTTGAAATCCAGTGGTGTAAATTTTCCCATTTTGTTCCCCTTTCTCCTGTATCCTTTCTGATCCGACAAGTGCCGGGACACCTGATACTTCCGGGTCCCGGCACCTGTTCTGGTCTCTTGTCTTTTATTATCTCGTATTCCTGGCTTTTTTTCCAGTTCTTTTCTTATCTTTTTTTCGTCTGATATTGACCTTTTTGTTCCTGTCTTATCCGATCAGTCCCTGGACAATTAATACCAGAAGCAGCAACGGCAGAATATAAGAAAGATAAACCCGTACCCAGTCCGGCACTTTCAGGCCCCCGCCCTTATTTGCCTCTGCCTGGTAGTTTTTGAAGCCCCAGCCCCATTTTGAAGTACAGAACAGAAGGTAAATCAGAGAGCCGACCGGCAGCAGAAGGTTGCTGACGATAAAGTCCTCAAGATCAAGAACGGTGCTTCCTGCGCCGAGCGGCTGGAATCCGGACCACACATTGTAGCCGAGTGCACACGGCAGGGATCCTAAGATCACCAGAATGCAGTTGATGATGGCTGACTGTTTTCTGGAAACGCCGAAAATCTCAGAAAAACAGCACATGATATTCTCAAATACAGCGATGATGGTAGACAGCGCCGCAAAGAACAGGAACAGGAAGAAGAAGCTTCCGAAAATCCGTCCGCCCTTCATCGAGGTGAAAATGTGCGGCAGCGTCATAAAGATCAGCTTCGGGCCGCTGTCCGGCTGTACGTTGTAGGAGAAGCACGCCGGGAAAATGATGAGGCCTGCGGTAATCGCTACAAACGTATCGAGCGCTGCAATGCTGACTGCCTCGCCGAGCAGGGATTTTCCGCCGTTTAAGTAGCTGCCGAAAATCAGCATCGCGCCGATACCAAGGCTCAGCGTAAAAAATGCCTGGCTCATCGCGTTTGTGATAATGTGGAACAGTCCCACCTGTTCGATCTGCTGCATATCCGGCACCAGATAGAATTTCAGTCCCTCTTTGGCACCCGGCATCGTAAAGCTGTAAACCGCAAGGAAAATCATGATGACCATCAACACGATCATCATCACCTTTGTAACACGCTCCACGCCGTTCTGCAGACCCACCGAACAGATCAGAAAGCCTGCAATTGTAATAATCAGCATGGTAATGACAAGAATCGACGGAGATGAAAGCATCTCGTTGAATTTTCCGGTTACGGCGTCGCCTGTCAGGCCGCTGAATTTTCCGATTAAAAAGCTGTAGAAATAGTACAGCATCCAGCCTGCAACGACGGTGTAGAACATCATCAGCAGATAGTTTCCGATGAGGGCAACGTATCCGTGGATATGCCACTTCTGCCCTTTCTTTTCCAGTTCCCCATACGCGCGCACGGTACTCTTTTTGCTTCCTCTTCCGATGGCAAGCTCCATCGACAGAATCGGAACTCCCATGATGGCAAGGAACAGCAGGTAAAACAGCACGAAAATGCCGCCTCCGTTGTTTCCTACCATATACGGAAATTTCCATACATTTCCGATGCCGATGGCACATCCTGCCGAAAGCAGAAGAAAGCCAAGGCGCGATTGGAATGTTTCTCGTTCCATTTCTTTTTGTTCCTCCCTTTTTTCTTCCATACTCCCGGAATTTCTCCGCAAGTACATCTTCGTACAAAACCAAAACTTCAGACAGCACCGTTCTGCCGTTCTTTCCGGTATGCCGACGGCGAGATTCCCATATGGTGACGGAATACTTTTCCAAAATAGTTTCCACTGGAAAATCCGGTTTCTGCTGCAATCTCTTCCACACTCTTTCCGGTATTCAAGAGCAGCGTCATCGCTTTGCGAATTCTCGCTTCCTGAAGATACTGCATGGGAGAAACGCCTGTTTCCTCCCGGAAGCATCTCGTAAAATGGGCAAAGGAAACCCGGCTCTGTTCTGCCAGCTGTTCAATCCCCTGCACAGATGCGCAGTCGGTATCCATCTGCCGTATCGCTTCCCGAACAAAAAAATGTGTCTGCTTCCGCTCCGGACGCTGTACCTCCCGCAGAAGAGAACAAAAAAACTGATACAAAAACACACCGCATTCATACGGTTCCGACCGGTAACCGTTTTTCAGTTTTCGATGCATCTGCAGTGCAGTCCGAATTGGCTCGCTATCTGCATCCGCATAAAAAACATCTCCTGTTTTTTCAAACAGTCGTTCTGCCGCATAGGACACTGCACTTCCACGAAAATGAAAATACAGAAAAATCCATGGTTCTTCGGATTCCGGATGCAGATAATATCTGCTATTCTCCGGAATCTGACACAAAAATCCTCTCCCGGGACGCATTTCATACGTTTTTCCGTTTTTTTCAAACCATCCTGTTCCCGAAAGCGTATACTGCATCAGCCATCCGGAATATGTTCCGCGGTCTGTATTATGAAATGCATACGGTTCCTTCCATCTCTTTTCCACCCCGCCGTCCAGCAGCAAAAACGGAGCGTTCGGCCAGTGATCCAGATCCAGGATTCCATATACTCCGATCAGATCTTCCATCAAAAAATTACCTCTTTTATCCGGTTTGTCTTCTTGTTTTGCACTATGTCCTTTATTATACTTTTCTTATCAGAAAAAAACAAGCATTGCTTTAGAAAGGAGTTTTTTCTTATGCATCTGACAAACAAAAATACATGTGCACCAACCCCACCGATGGGCTGGAACAGCTACGATTACTATGATACAACCGTGGACGAGGCTGCGGTAAAGGCAAATGCCGACTATATGGCAAAGCACTTAAAAGCATATGGCTGGGAGTATATTGTAGTGGATATCCAGTGGTATGCAAAAAAGGCCGGTTCCATGCGCGACCGGTATCAGTATATTCCATTCTCTGAACTGGAAATGGACGAATACTCCCGTCTGCTGCCGGATCCCGAACGTTTTCCATCTTCTGCAGACGGTTCCGGCTTTAAACCACTTGCCGACTATGTACACAGTCTGGGGCTGAAATTCGGAATTCACATCATGCGCGGTATTCCGCGAATCGCTGCACATCATCACGGAAAGATCAAGAACAGTTCTCTTGGTGCTGAACACGTTGCCGATCCTACGGTCATCTGCGGCTGGAATCCGGATATGTACGGTGTACGCGATCTTCCGGAAGGACAGCTTTACTATGATTCCCTGCTGGAGCTCTACGCTTCCTGGGGTGTTGATTACATTAAATGCGATGATATCTGTAATACCAACATGCACAAAAATCCGTTTGCAGCTGCGCATGAGATCGAGATGCTCTCGAATGCCATCCAAAAATGCGGACGGCCGATCGTCCTCTCTCTGTCTCCGGGACCTGCGCTCATAGAGAAAGCATGGTTCTATGAAAAGCACGCGAATCTCTGGCGCATCACCGATGATTTCTGGGACAACTGGGCACAGTTAAAGGATATGTTCCAGCGTTGCGAGCTCTGGCAGAGCCACGTCTCTGCCGGCTGTTATCCGGACTGTGATATGCTGCCGCTTGGCGAACTCGGAAAAGGTTTTGCTACAGAACATCATACGTATTTTACCCCGGATGAGCAGAAAACGATGATGACACTCTGGTGTCTCTTCGGCTCTCCACTGATGCTCGGTGCCGAAATGACGCTTCTCGATGACGATACACTGGCACTTCTTACGAACACGGATATTCTCGCGATGCTGCCTCCGTCCGTTCGTCCGCATCAGATCACGCGTACAGACAATGAAGCTGTGTGGTATGCAAAGGATGACACAACCGGAACAACCTACGTTGCACTTTTTAATCTTTCGGATGCACCGCAGACGGTTTCTTCCACACTTGCCGATGCAGACTGCCCACTGGAGTCTGTTGCGGCGAAAGAACTCTGGAGCGGTAAAGCACTTTCTTTAAACGGCGGTTTTTCTGCTTCTCTTGCTCCGCACGCCTGCAGCGTATGCCGTTTTGAAACACGATAAAACGATCATTTCTTAAAACAAGCAGCAAATCATGTCCTGCCCGGGACCAAAACAATGGTTTTTCCTCCGGGCAGGGCATTTTTATGCTCTATTCATACCGCGCAATCTCTTTCCGCAGCCGTTTCATAATCCGTTTTTCCAGACGCGAAATATACGACTGTGAAATTCCAAGAAGATCCGCGACTTCTTTCTGCGTTTTCTCCCGCCCCTCCGGCATATTGATGCCAAACCGGAGTTTCACGATCACCTGCTCCCGCTCAGAGAGCTTGCTGATTGCGCTTCCCAGCACGCGATGTTCCGCCTCCTGCTCGAGCCCCTGATAGATCACATCCTCCTCCGTTCCGAGGATATCCGACAAAAGAAGCTCATTTCCATCCCAGTCTACATTGAGCGGCTCATCGATCGAGACCTCCATCCGTGTCTTGTTATTTCTCCGCAGATACATCAGAATCTCGTTCTCAATGCACCGGGACGCGTACGTGGCAAGCTTGATCTTTTTTTCCGGATTGAACGTGTTAATTGCCTTGATGAGGCCGATGGTTCCAATCGAAATCAGATCCTCCACACCAACTCCTGTATTATCAAATTTCTGTGCAATGTAGACGACGAGACGCAGGTTGTGTTCGATCAGCTCGCTCCTTGCCGTCTCGTTTTCCGGATCGGAAAGCCCCGCAATCGCATCGGCCTCCTCCTGTCCTTCCAAAGGTGCCGGGAGAACATCTGCGCCTCCGATATAGAAAATTTCCCCTGTCTGACGAAATACAGCCGGCACGGACCGCGGCAGCATACGAAGCCGGAATCCGTTTGGCAGTGCAGCCTGCAGCATACTTCATTCCTCCTGTCCTTCCATGAGATCTGGATGCAAAATTATTTCATAGCCCCTGGGAGATGAACTATTTTCTCCGCCAAGCGCAATCAGCGGTCCGCTTATGTGCCTGGCTGTATGTTCTGTCACAAGAATCATTTCCGAGATCCGGATCACCGGCAGAAAGCCCCGGCCTTCCAGTCCGCGAAACGGTATGTAACGGGGCTGCAGCGCAAGAAGCCGTTCCGGCTCCGGCACCGTCTCGTGCCTTGCAAGCGCCGCAATCCCTGTCCGCATTTCGTCCGGGAACAATTCGAGTATCACAGTGTACGGTACGACCGAGACCGGCTTTTTGGTTGTGGCATCCCGCAAAGTATTGCCCGTGTCGTACAGTCCTTTTACTTTTTTCCATTTCCCATTCTGCACAAGCTGTACCGTAACCTGCCTGGCGTGTTCCAGGAGTATCTCCTTTCGGATCTTCAGCAGGAGGAGTGTTCCCGCATATGCGGCACTCCCGGAAAGAAGAAAAAGAAAAATTCCCCTTCCCGGCATCAGCTCCCGGAACAGGCGGTATGCACTGCCGATCAGAAAACCGGACAGTATATAGCCTGCCATTCCCACCACAAGATCCCGTACTGTCGTGATTCTGCAGCCAGATTTCACCATCCCTGTTGTAATTCCGATTCCGACCAGGGCGAGCAGCGCACCCGGCAGATACCGTGCAAACACGGCATACAGCACCGCATAACCGGCGCCGAGCGCGGCTGCCGCAAAACTCCTTCTTCGCGTGGCAGATCGTTTCAGAAGAAAGGAGGAAAGACGCAGAATAGTATAATTCAGCAGAAGATTCTCTGCAAAGAGAAGATCCAGAAAGATCTCATAGTGCAAAAAAACACCCCCTGCGCCTTTTGCATGGTCTGAATTTCTAACAGACCCTATTATAGACGGAAGGGGGTGAATTTTTTGTCGTTTTCGGAAGAATGACCTTCTTTTTTGATCAACAAACTTCGACACGCCGCAACATTTTCGGTCTGCGGCGTGTCGAGGTAAATTCGTTATTTGCTTATTATTCTTTGCTTATCTGCGGTTTCTTAAGAAATCCGGGATCTGGATGTCCTTTTTCGGAACATTGCTTGTCATGGTCTGCTGAGCCTGTACCTGCGGCTGCACCTGAACCTGTGGCTGCGGCTGTACCGGAGCGGAAGCTTTCGGAGCAGTGTGTACCGGAGCGGCTGCCTGTGCAGAGAAGCTGCTGCTGGAAAATGCGCTCTTTCTTGCATCTGCAGGCTCTTTGCGGGATACGCTTGCCTGTTTCGCCGTTGCATCGTTGAGACCTGTTGCGATAACGGTGATCTTCGCTGTATCGGTAACAGAATCATCATACATAGCACCGAAGATGATGTTTGCATCCTCTCCAGCCAGATTCTGTACGTAACTTGCAGCATCGTTTGCATCCATAAGGGAGATATCTCCGGAAATGTTGATGATAACGTGGCTTGCACCCTCGATGGTGGTCTCAAGCAGCGGACTGGAAACAGCCTGCTGTACAGCCTCGAGCGCTTTGTCGTCGCCCTTTGCCTCGCCGATACCGATGTGGGCGATACCCTTGTCGGTCATAACGGTCTGAACATCTGCGAAGTCGAGGTTGATGAGTGCCGGCAGGTTGATCAGGTCTGTGATGCCCTGTACGGCCTGCTGCAGAACCTCGTCTGCTTTCTTTAATGCCTCCGGCATGGTTGTCCGGCGGTCTACGATTTCAAGAAGTTTGTCGTTCGGGATCAC
Organism: Fusicatenibacter saccharivorans; assembly: GCF_015557635.1. GTDB lineage: Bacteria > Bacillota > Clostridia > Lachnospirales > Lachnospiraceae > Fusicatenibacter > Fusicatenibacter saccharivorans. The sequence continues at coordinate 163,143 of NZ_JADNOP010000005.1, read as the reverse complement.
GATCAGGGTATCTACGTTTTCCTCGAGTTTTTCGATTCCCATCAGCGCATTGCTCATACGGGTTCTTGCCTCGAATTTGAACGGTTTTGTTACAACGCCGACAGTCAGAATGCCCATTTCTTTTGCAACGCCTGCTACAACCGGTGCTGCACCTGTTCCGGTTCCGCCGCCCATACCGCAGGTGACGAATACCATATCAGCGCCTTCCATGATCTGTTTGAGCTCTTCGATGCTCTCCTCGGCTGCTTTCTCTCCAACCTCAGGTTTTGCTCCTGCGCCCAGTCCCTTGGTCAGCTTCTCGCCGATCTGGAGAATGGTAGGTGCCTTACAGAGGGTCAGCGCCTGTTTATCGGTGTTGATTCCAACGAATTCAACGCCGCCGATGGATTCCTCCACCATTCTATTTACAGCATTATTTCCTGCACCACCTACACCGATTACGATAATCTTTGCAGATGATTCTGCCTCATTTGTCATGATCTCTAACAATTTCAACTTCCTCCTTTTGATTATGAACTGCTGTCTATCTCAAAATAGTCTGATATTCTGATGGTCATACATAAAGATATAATATAATTTCTTCGGAAAATAATCAACTGTTTTTTTCGTATTTCATAAAAAATTCAGGATTATTGCGTTTTTTTGACGGCTTTCCTTTCCTCTTATACATCTTTCGAGAAGACAAAGCTGCTGTCGCCGTCCTTGTAATCCTCCATATGGAGTTCTCCGGAAAGACCGGAAAGGCTCGGCAGGATTGCTGCTACGCGCGTCATCTTTTCTTCTAACGCCGTATCGGTTCCAAGCAGAATCCGCACGGTATCATAGTAATGCAGAATAATTTCGCTGTTCTCATTAAATTCCACACTGTCCGGCGTGATATTGTATTTCTCCGTCATTCTCGTAAGTGCGAGCATGGTGCGGAAAACTGCCGGTTTTTCAACCGGGAGCTGCTTGTTCACGGTCACATAGTCAAACGTAAGTCCTGTTACAAGCGGAACATCGGAAAGGGTCGGCTGAAAGTCTGTCGTTGTCACACGTGCACTTTTAATCGTATCCGCCGAGAGCGCACCGTCGGACGTACTGCTTTCGGATGCTGTGCCATCGGATGATACGCTTTCGGATGCAAGCGGCTCACTCGTAAGGGATCCATCCGCACTCGTTCCATCGGAGGCGGTTCCGTCGGAAGGCTCACCCTCCGCAGGTGTTTCCTGCTCCTCGTCCACGCACTCCAGCACGATGCCGTTCTTGTCAAAATAGACCTTCTGGCCTTCGTACTCGACATAACCGACCACTTTTTTCTCATTTACCTGGATGCAGATGGTGTCATAGCTTACAAACGTAAACTCCACGGAGTTCATAAAAGGAATATCGCTCATATCAACCTTCGAATGAAACGTCGTAAGAAGCACCGTGTTTTTCATCCACTTGTCGTCCGCGACCATCTCTTTGATTTCATCTTTTGTATACCGGGTGTTCCCCGCCACCTGGATATTGCGGATTTTGAACACATTAAAAAACAAGGCACCTGCAAGGCCGACGCCAAGCACCACCCCGGTCAGAATCCGTATTTTTCTGTTTTTCTTCTTTTTTCTGTTTTTTTTCTGTCTCATATTTCTTTTTCTACGATAATCTTGGCTCCGAGTTCCCGGAGCGTTTCTGGAAACCGTTCATACCCCCGCTCAATCAGTTCTGTCTGCCGGATTGTGGAAAATCCTTCTGCGGCAAGCGCCGCCGATACGAGTGCCGCGCCGCCCCGAAGATCCTGGGAAACAACTTCTGCACCGTGCAGACGGCTTTTTTCGGCCGTCAGCCATTTTCCGCAGATCTGCAGCGTACCGCCCATTTTCTGCAGCTCCTCTGCCGTCCGGAGGCGGTCCTCAAATACATTTTCACAGATACAGCTCTTTCCTTCCAGCGTCATCGCTGCCGCCAGATACAGCGACTGCAGATCCGTCGGAAAACCGGGATATTCCTCTGTCTCCACGTACGGAACAGCATGCTGCACGTTTTTGCTGTCTGCTACCAGTGTACCACTCTTCCTTGTATATTGTCCACCTATTTTCTGATAGAGGGACAGAACCGCCCCCATTTCGTCCAGCGGCGCGCCGGAAAGCGTCAGGTGCCCCCGCGTCGCCGCGCCCATCAGAAGATACGTCCCTGCCGCGATCCGGTCACCCGGAACACGATACCGGCAGCCGGACAGCAGTCTCTTTCCCTGCCTTCCGTAAACGGTAATCTGCTCCGTCCCCTCGCCGGTAATCTCCGCTCCCATGGCCTTAAGAAACCGGCAGAGATGAACCACTTCCGGCTCCCGCGCACAGTGCTCCAGCCTTGTTGCACCTTCCGCTCCGACAGCAAAAAGAACCGCATTTTCCGTCGCCCCGACACTCTTTTTCGGAAAGCAGAGCACGGCTCCTTTCGGATGATCTGCCTTTGCCCGAATGGTGCCGTCCTCCTCGAAGACCTCGGCTCCCAGAAGCTCCATTGCCCTCTGATGCAGGTCCGTCGGCCGCTTTCCGATCCGGCAGCCGCCGGCCCCTGCAAGGTATGCCTCCCCTGTCCTTGCAAGAAGACTTCCCAGAAACAAAAGAGAGGCGCGCAGTCTCTTCGAAAGCGCTCCCTCCACACGGCTTTTTTCGATCTTTTCACAGTTCATGTGGAGCGCATTCCTCTCCCACCAGACTGTTCCGCCAAGGCTTCTTACAATCTCCGCCATATCCTCCACATCGGAAATCTTCGGGCAGCCTTCCAGCACGACCTCCTCTTTTGTCAGAACCGCCGCCGCGATCATGGGAAGAACGGCATTTTTGGAACCCTGGACTGTTACCGTTCCGCAAAGCCGCCTTCCGCCGAGAATCTGATATACTCCCACCTGTTCTCTCCCATCCGGCCTCTCTTTTTACGGTATGCATTACACTCCCGTTTTGTTCCCGTTCTGCAGCGCTTTTCCGCCTTTTTAATCGGTGTCCCTCGAGACCGACAGGGCAAGCCCCATCTCGCCGAGCAGAAACAACACGGAGGTGCCGCCGTAACTGATAAAAGGCAGCGTAATGCCGGTATTCGGAATCGTATTTGTCACAACCGCGATGTTCAGGATCACCTGAAGCGCAATATGCCCCATAATTCCGCCCGCAATCAGTGCTCCGCCAAGATCCCGCGCATGGATCGAAATAACCATCAAGCGCCAGATCAGCACCGCAAACACGGCGATCACCAGGCAGGCGCCGAACAGTCCGCCCTCCTCACAGATAATCGAAAAGATCATATCATTCTGCGCTTCCGGCACAAAGCCAAGCTTCTGCAGGCCTTTTCCAAGCCCGCAGCCAAAGATTCTCCCGCTGCCGATCGCATAGAGTCCCTGAATGGTCTGGAACCCCTTCTCGTACGCCTCCGGGTTGCGCCAGATGGCAAGGCGTTCGAGGCGGTAGCTCTCCATCATCAGAAAAACGGCAATAAACCCGATGCCGGCGCCTCCGATTCCGAGAAACGGCAGGTAGCCCGGATGTGAAATAAAAATCAGAAATGCACAGATTCCGAGCAAAATAATCGCCGTACTTAAGTTATTGCTTCCGACAAGCGCTGCAATCGGCAGGGTGCACAGCACCGCCTTTGTCATAAACCAGAGACTGTCGGGCCGGCCTTTCGTGTGCTCCATCACCCAGGGCAGGAAGAGAATCACCGCCATCTTGGCAAATTCCGAGGGCTGGAACGATAAGGGGCCAAGCTTTAACCACCGCTTCGAGCCGTTGTACTCACTTCCGAAAAAGAGCACCGCCGTCGAGAGCGCAAGGGAAGCCGCATAAAACCACGGTGCCAGTGCAAACAGCCGCCGGTAATCTATTTTTGCAACCGCATACATACCGATCACACCGAGCGCACTTGCAAAGAGCTGCTTCTTGAAATAATAAGCCGGGTCATGGAATCTGACCCGGCCGTTATACGCGCTGGCGCTGTACAGAATCACAAGGCCAAGGCCAAGCAGAATCCATACCGTCACCAGCAGCGTCCCATCTATTTTTTTCTCTTTTTCCTTCCGCATCCGCGCCACACCCGCCGTTCGCTCTTTTTCAGCTTATGCGGGATAGTTTCCTGATATGACGTTTTTACAGTGCTCTTACGTACTCCTTAAACAGCTCACCGCGCTGCTCATAGCTCTTAAACTGATCCCAGCTTGCGCAGGCCGGGGAAAGAAGAACCGCATCCCCTGCATTTGCCTTGTCGTGGCAGATCTGTACGGCTTCTTTTAAGTTGTCTGCCATGATAATGTCGTTGAATCCGACGTTTCTTGCCGCTTTTGCGATCTTCTCTTTCGTATCTCCGATCAAAACCAGGAAACGTACCTTTCCATCGAATGCCTGAATCCACTCTTCGTAGGTGGACTGCTTGTCGTAGCCGCCGCCGATCAGCAGAGTCGGGCGGTTCATCGCCTGGATGCCTTTGATGGCCGCATCCGGATTCGTTCCCTTGGAATCGTTGTAATATGCCACGCCGTCCTTCTCGCAGACATACTCGATGCGGTGCTCTACCCCTGCAAACTCCTGAATGACTTTGCGGACAGTTTCCATCGGCACGCCTGCATGAAGTGCCATCGCAGAAGCAACCATGACGTTTTCAAAATTATGTAGGCCGAGCAGTTTTAAGTCGTCGGTTCTGGTCAGAAGCTCCGTCTCGCCGTTCTTTGCAATGCGGATTTCGCCGTCCTGATAATAGATGCCGTCCTTTAACGCACGCAGACTCGAGAAGTACATCACCTGTACTTTCTTCTCTGCCATCAGTTTCTCGCCGAACGGGCGCAGGATTTCGTCCTCATAATTCAGCACACAGAGATCATCCATCGTCTGATTTTCGGTGATACACTCTTTCACGCGGATATACTCTTCCATCGTGTGATGGCGGTTCAGATGATCCTCGGTAATGTTTGTGATCGCACTTGCCGCCGGATGGAACTCTTTGATGGTTTCCAGCTGGAAGCTGCTGATCTCGGCAACCGTTACGGTATCATCTGTCGTGTCGAGTGCCGCGGATGTGTACGGGGTTCCGATGTTTCCGACCACTTTTACTTCCGGCTGATATGCTTTCATGATCTCGCCGAGCAGCGATGTTGTGGTGGTCTTTCCGTTAGTACCGGTAATCGCAAGCACTTTTCCGCGGCTTACCTGATACGCCAGCTCCACTTCACCGATGACCGGGATCTCTTTTTCTTTCATTTTAAGGACAACCGGCAGATCCGTCGGAACGCCCGGGCTTAAAACGACAAGATCAAGGCTGTCGAGCATCTCCTCCGGGAGCTCGCCTAAGACAACTTCCACGCTGTCACGGCTCTCTAATTTTTTTAAGATTTCTTCTTTTTCGAGTTTGTCATTTCCATCGTAAAGAACGACAGAAGCACCTTTCTTGTGCAGCAGCTCCTCCGCTGCAATTCCACTCTTTCCGGTTCCGAAAACCAGTACTTTTTTTCCTGCGAAAATCATGTTTGATTACCTCCATATTTTAAAGCCCCATCAATGCGATCAGGCATAGTATCGCTGTGATTGTAGCAAACACCGTCACAATCTGTGTCTCCGACCAGCCCATCAGCTCGAAATGGTGATGGATCGGCGTCATCTTGAAGATCCGTTTTCCCTTCGTCAGTTTGAAGAATGACACCTGCAGGATCACAGAGAGAATCTCCATCATATAAATGAATCCCACAAGCGGCAGAAATAAGGGGAGACGTAAGAAACACGCCATTCCCGAGACGAAACCGCCGAGTGCCAGACTTCCGGTATCGCCCATAAAGACGCGGGCAGGAAATACATTGAATACCAGAAACCCCAGCAGACTCCCGATAACCGCAAGCGGGGACGGGGAAACACCGTTTCCGAGGCCGATCGATGCCACGGAAAAGAAAACAGCATTTAAAATCGTCACACTCGCCGCCAGTCCGTCAAGGCCGTCGGTAAAGTTGACACCGTTGACCGTTCCAAGAATCACAAAGGCGAGAAACGGAATCGTAAAAATCCCTGCGTCCAGCTCTTTGCCTGGAAGGAACGGAATGCGCATCCGGAGGGAAATTCCGGAAAAACGCGCCAAATACCACAGAAAGACTGCTGTAATCACTGCCTGCAGTGCCATTTTCTGCTTCGGGTACAGCCCGTCGCTGCGGTGCAGCACGACTTTCAGATAGTCATCGAGAAAGCCGATCAGGCCAAAACCAAGCGTCAGAAACAGCACCGGAACCACTTCCGCTCCCTCTTTCCGGAAAAGGAGGGAAACTGCGGTAAACGCCGCCAGAAACATCACGCCGCCCATCGTCGGGGTTCCCGCTTTTTTCTGGTGGCTCGGCACACCCTCTTCCCGCTCCTTCTGCCCCGCTTTGACTTTTCGCAGAAACGGGATCAGAACCGGCCCCAGCGCCAGGCTGATGCCAAAGGAAAGAAGAACCGGCAGGATCATTTCTCTTTTCATAGACGCACCTCTTCCTTTTTGTACGGATTGTGTACGGAACAGGCATGTCAAAATATTTTCTCCAGCCTATTCAGTATATAGCTTTTTGTTCTGTTTCGCAACCTTCTTTTATAATCCAAGTTACGGTTCGCTCAGCAGTGAAACACTTGCTGTTTCGCTGCGTAAGAAAGTGATTCAGGTGTGAGCAGCCCTCCTTTTGCGAAGCAAAACTTTAAATGAGGGCTGCGAAGGACACAATTCTCAGGTTTCCTGAGAATTGTGTCCAATACCGAGATACGGAAGTACATTGGAAAAGATATCGCGGATCACCGGCGCGCAGATCGTTCCGCCGTAGTAGACGCCCTGCGGATTGCGGATAATGCAAAGCCCCAGCACCGTCGGATGCTCCGCCGGGGTGAAGCCGAGGAATGAGGAAATATAGCGGTTGGCGCTCCGCGGAAGTGTCTGCGAAGTTGCCGTCTTTCCGCCGATGGAATATCCCTCGAGGTACGCATTCTTTCCAGACCCTTCTGAAACGACGCTTTCCAGAATTTCGCGCACCGTCCTGGAAGTTTCTTCCGAAAGAACCCCTTCTTTTTCCGGAAAATTCAGATGCTTTACAACATTTCCTTCTTCATCGAGCACATCCGTTGCGACATGCGGCGTCACCATTTTTCCGCCGTTGACGAGCGCAGAGACCGTCGCCGCCAGGCGGATCGGCGTGATCTGGAAGGACTGGCCGAATGCCATCGTCGCAAGCTCAACCTCTCCGATGTTTTCCTCCTTGTGCATAATCGTCGATGCCTCGCCCGGCAGATCGATCCCCGTCTTTTCCATCAGGCCGAAATTCCGGAAGTAATCACAGAACTTTTCCACACCGAGCCGCAGCCCCACTTCAATGAACACCGGGTTGCACGAGTTCTGCGCGCCCTGCACGAAGTTTTCGGCTCCGTGTCCCGTCCGCTTGTGGCAGTGGATCCGGCGGTCCTCCACGATTTTGTAGCCGGGACAGAAAAACGAATCGTTCGGCGACACAACGCCCTCCGAAAGTCCCGCCGACATCGTGATGATCTTAAAGGTAGATCCCGGCTCGTACGTATCGTTGATGCAGGCATTCCGCCACATCTGGTTCAGCAGATCCTGAATTTCTTTTTCCGAAAGTCCCGTTGTATCCTGCTGCAGCGTGAACGGATCGTTGAGGTCGAACTCCGGCACATTGACACAGGCATAGATTTCTCCGTTCTGCGGATTCATAAGAAGAATCGAGACGCTGTCCGCCTGTTTTTCTGCCATCGCCTTTTCCGCTGCCTGCTGGCAGTACGCCTGGATATTGACATCCAGGCTGACCTTTAAGTCCCTTCCCGCCACCGGCTCCTGGCGGCTCTCCCCGATGCCGTTCTGCTCAATCCCGCGCGCATCCGTTGTCGTCAGGATTTTTCCGTTGATTCCTTTTAAAATTTCCTCATATTCCACCTCCAGCCCGATGATGCCCTGATTATCGCCTCCGGTGAAGCCGATAACGCGCGACGCCAGCTTCCCTTTGGGGTAATACCGCTTGAAATCCTCATCCACTTTTACCCCCGCGTATCCGTACGACCGGATGGTATCACCCGTCTTCTTGTCCACATTCGTCTTGACACGCTCGATTGAAGACCGCTTCTCCACGCGTTTCCGCGCCGTCTCCTCCGAAATTCCAAGCTCTTTTACCAGCATCGCAATCACCGCCTCCGGCTCCTCGATCTGGCTGTGGATCACGGAAATCGTACAGACCGTGCGGTTTGCCGCGAGAACTTCCCCGTTTGCATCAAGAATCCGGCCGCGCGCCGCCTTGATCCCGCGCTCCCGCTCGTGCAGATCATCCGCCTTCTCGGAATAATAGACGGACCGGAACACACACAGATACACCAGCCGCCCGGCAAGTCCGACCATCATTCCCATGCAGAGTACCCACAGAAGAACCGTCTTTTTCCGGTGATACGTTTTGTTTTTACGCATAGAATACCCCATAGCCGAATCCATTATGATAACACTATATGGAAACTGCTATGGGGTTATGTCTTTTGTTTTTTATGTTTTTTTACTCTTCATTGATGAGATCCAGCTCGGCGTTTGTCAGACCGCCGTTCTCGATATTGCTGTTTTCAGCACTGTTTTCCGTATCGTCTTCCTGTACCGGTGCCGCTACGTTTGGATCATCCGTTCCGGTCTCGGAGCCTTCGCCCGTCACACCGTCCGTATCATCCGGGAATACGTTCAAATACGGCAGCAGTTCTGTGTAGATCTCTTTTACGATCTCCTGTGCCAGCACACTGTTCGCCTGATTTTCTACATCCGGCTCGTCCACAATCGCGTAAACAACAGCTTTCGGGTTTTCTACCGGTGCAAATCCGATAAAGGAAACGAGATATTTTCCATTGCCTCGCGGATACTTCTGTGCAGTACCTGTTTTTCCTCCCATCGTGTAACCGGCAACCTTTGCACTCTGGCCGCTTCCATCGGTCACGACTCCCTGGAGGAAACTTCTCATTTTATCGCTGATTTCCGCGGAAACCGTCTGACGCACCAGATTCGGCTCATTGCTCTCAACAACAGCTCCTGTGCTGTCCGTGATCGTCTTCATCACATGCGGCTGGTAATAATTGCCTCCGTTGATCAGAGAGGAAAACGCAGCTGCCTGCTGTACCATCGTCACGGTATAGCCCTGTCCGAATGTACTCGTTGCAAGCTCGGTCGGTCCCATGGTATCCTCCGTGTGAACCAGGCCGTACGCCTCACCCGGCAGGTCAATTCCTGTCAGACTGCCGAAACCGAAAATATCCTGATAGCGGAGAAATTCCGCTGCTCCCATCTTCTGTCCGATCTGCATCATACCAGCGTTGCAGGAGTTTTTCAGTACATCGGCCGGTGTCTGTACGCCATGTGTTCCCGGATAAGCTCCGCAGCGGATCATCTGCCCTGCAATCGTCTCAAACCCCTCACAGTCAAACAGGGTATCATCATCGATTACATCGAGGGAATATGCCGCCGCCACGTTCATCGGTTTTGCCGTGGAACCTGGCTCATATGCATCGGAAATACAGTAGTTTTTCCAGATGGCACTCAAAGCCTCCATTGTCTCGTTATCGTTCATCGCATCAATTTCTTCCTGCGAATAGAACGGTGTCAGATCTCTTGGATTGTTCAGGTCATACCAGTCGGAAGAATCCATACCAAGAATCTCTCCATTGTTCGGATCCATCACGACAACGCCGATATTCTTTGCCGCTTTTGTCTGACGGTTCGTCTCAGTGTCCGATTCGTCCGCGCCGTTCTGGACATGAATCCGCTCATTGTAATTCTCGATCGCCGTGCGGATGATCTTCTGAATATTTACATCAATCGTCGTAACCACGTTTTTGCCCGGCTGCGCCTCGATGATCGTCTGTTCCATATCCGCATCTTCGTTGTAATAGCCGAACTGGCGGCCATTCACGCCATTTAAGATACTGGAATAATACCCTTCGATTCCCCAGTCTGCCGTGTCTCCTGAATACGTAAAGCCGATCAGATCGCAGGCAAGTGAATTTAACGGATACGTTCTGTGGTAGGATTCCTCGAACCAGACGCCGCGGATGTTGGCACGGTATGCTTTTTCCGCCTGCTCGTTCTCATCGAGCTCCTTGTTCTTTTTGTCCGCGTACTCGTCCACATAGGCCTCAAACGCTTTTTTCGCGTCCATCGAGACCTCTCTGGCGAGAACCTGGTACTGGCTTTCTTTTGTCGTTTCGCCGGTCAGACGATCCCGGATATCCGTCTCGTCGAGTCCGAAGTATTCAACCAGTGCTGCTACGGTCGGATCGACGTACGGATGGGTATCGTTCTTTTCTTCATCTTTTACCGTCGTATTGGCAAGTTTACAGTCGAGAATAACGTTGTAAACCTTCTCACTCGTTGCCAGAATCGTTCCGTTCCGGTCGGTGATACTTCCCCGCTGGAATGGAATTGTCCTGCTGTCGTAGGACTGCTGCGTCTGGCTTAAAACCTGTCTTTCGTATTTTTCTCCCTTTGTGGCATTCACATACGTAATGTCAATCGCTAAAGCAACAAAAACCAGCATCACTCCCAAAAAGAGTGCTACCAGTTTTCTGCTCATACGCCCACTTGTCTTCCGTCTCCGGAATGCCCCGCTTCGTTTTTTATTTTTTTTCTGTTTACTCACGTTTTCACCTATTTCGCATCCGGAACATCCTGATACTGTCTCACATAGCTGTTTTCTGAATCATCGAAATAAATTACCTGGGACTCATCTGCATATTTCATGCCGAGCCGGTTCTGTGCTGCTTCTTTGACTGCCTCAAGATCTTCGGAGGCAACCGTTGTATTGTAATAGGCGTCATTGTCCGCCTTCAGATCGCTCAATTCTTTTTCTTTGCTGGTAATGTCTTCCGCCTGCGTGGTAACCACGGTCTGCAACTTGACATACGCAACACACGCCGCGATACACAGTGTGCAGACAATGGCAAGAAAAACAGCGTAGCCCGCGCTGATCTGTGTCGCCCGTGCCCGGTTTCTTCTTGTCTGGCTGCTCACACCCGATTTCAGAGGCCGTGCTTCTTTTGGTGCTTCCTGCGGCTGTGCTGCAAGACGCCGTACCGCACTTCCGTCCTCAAACGTATCTGGCGTATAACGTTTCGTTCTATCTGTCGAATTTACCCTTCCATCTGCCCGTCTGGCCATAACTTCTCTGTCTCCTTCGTGCCGAGCCGTCACACTTTTCGTTCAAAGACGCGCAGTTTTGCGCTCTTGGAACGGGGATTTGTTTCCATTTCCTCTTCTCCCGGCAAGATCGGTTTCCGAGTTACTACGGTTCCCTTGGACTTCTTTCCGCATACACAGACCGGAAATTCCGGCGGACACGTACATGGATGCTCGTTTTTTCTGAAAATGTTTTTTACGATACGGTCTTCCAGAGAATGAAAGGTGATGACACAAAGTCTTCCACCGTCATTTAAGAGATCAATCATGCCGTCCAGTGACTCCGACAGAACGGTAAGTTCCTGGTTCACTTCGATACGGATTGCCTGAAAGGTTCTCTTGGCCGGATGCCCGCCCGTCGCCCTTATTTTTGCCGGAATCGAGCGCTTGATGATTTCGATTAACTCCCCAGTTGTTCGAATCGGCGCCTGCTGCCGGCTTACGCATATATTGTGTGCAATTTTTCTTGCAAAACGCTCTTCTCCATATTCATGGAGAATACGCGAAAGATTCTCTTCACTGTAATCGTTCACGACTTCGTACGCGGAAAGAGCATTTCTCTGATCCATCCGCATATCCAGCGGAACATCCTCACGGTATGTGAATCCACGCTCTGCATTATCCAGCTGATAGGATGAAACTCCAAGATCCAGCAGGATTCCGTCTACCCCGGTGACTCCGATTTCGGCAAGACGCGGAACCATATCGCAATAATTGCTGCGGATAATCGTGACCTGGTTCTGAAATGGTTCCAGGCGTTTACCCGCAGCAGCTATCGCAGCTTCGTCCTGATCTATGCCTATTAATCTCCCCGTGGCAGATAAGCGCTCACATATATGACTGGAATGTCCAGCGCCTCCCAACGTCCCGTCCACGTAGACTCCGTCCGGTTTTATCTTAAGGTTTTCAATGGTTTCCTTCAGTAATACTGATGTATGCGAAAATTCCATGGTCATCTCCTGTATCCCAACGAAACAGATCAGATCACAATGCCCATCTCTTCCATTGATTCGGCGATGGCATCCATATCATCATAATTGCTGTTTTCGTTCCATTTTTCCTTGCTCCAGATTTCAATCCGGTTGATATTTCCGGTAAGGACTACATCTTTTTCCAGACCAGCAAATTCCCGCAGCGTTGCCGGTACGAGAATCCTCCCCTGCTTGTCCAGTTCACATGACGTAGCACCTGCTACAAAGAAACGGGAAAAAGTTCTGGCGTTTTTGTTTGTAAGTGGTAAGGCTCTCAGCTTCTCTTCAAAGGCAGCCCATTCGTCGTTTGGGTAAATGGAAAGGCATCCGTCCAATCCCTTCGTCAGTACAAACTCTTCTCCCAGCTGTTCTCTGAACTTGGACGGTATGATCAATCTTCCCTTCGCGTCAATCGTATGACTGTACTCTCCCATGAACATAATGAAAACCCTCTTATCACCTGAAATGGCGGTCTCCCCACGCACCACTTCATGTATCGCGCCGCAGCCAGACTGCCACATCCGCTCCACAACGCACCACTTTTCACCACTTTCTACCACTTATATTTTTATTCTATATCAACTCAGGGAAAATAGCAAGGTCTTTTTTCTATTTCATTTTTAAGATTTTCCCCAAAATGCAACATTTTTATGCGCATTTTCCGCCTTTTTTATACCAATTTTGTATCAAAAAAGAGAAAACCTTTTTTGCCGGTTTTCCCTTTTTCTGTATTTTTATTCTGTTTTTTTCACTGGTTTTATCCTTAAGAATGGGCTGTCTCCCCACCGGATGATAATTTTTTTCGTTTCCATACCACCAAGATGGTACATCCCACCACAAGGCACCCCGAAAGGAGCTGGGAAACCGGAAGTCCCACCACCGGAAGCAGAAGCTGGTCGGTGCGGAGTCCCTCGATCCAGATTCTTCCAAGGCCGTATCCTATCAGATACATCAGGAACACTTCGCCGTTAAATTTTTTTCTTTTCCGAAACCAGAAAAGAAAAAGCAGGACACCCACATTCCATAAACTTTCATATAAAAAGGTGGGATGCACCTGAATATACTCGACGCCGTTTACCGTCACCACATGATCCCACATTTTCTGTGTGATTTCATTGGCACGGACCGCGGAAACCGGAAGCTGCATTGCAAACAGGTTGTTAGTGTAGTCACCGAATGCCTCACGGTTAAAGAAGTTTCCCCACCGTCCCATAATCTGACCGAACACGATGCTCATGCTCGCGGTATCCATCAGAAGGCTGAAGTTCTGTTTCTTCTTTCTGCTGTAAATCACCACCGCAATGCAGGCACCGATGATGCCGCCGTAGATGGCAAGTCCGCCTTGGCGGATGTTGAAAATACTCAAAAGATCATCCTTATAATAGTCCCAGGCAAATATAACGTAGTAAATCCGCGCCCCGAGAATACCGGCTGCGATGCCGATCATCGCAAGATCGAGGTACTGCTCCGGGTTCTGCCCTGTCCGCTTTGCCTCTCTTTGGGCAATCCAGATCGCAATCATCATACCGGTTACGATCACGATGCCGTAATAGGCAATGGAAAATCCGAAAATGCTGATGTTTTTTCCCACATGATCGAGATAAATCCCGAGATTGGGGAAATTAATTTCCATATCCATAGATTTTATTCTCTCTGATTTTCAGTTCATTGTTTCAACTCACAGTCGGTATTTTCACGGAGTCTGACATGTCGAAAATAGTTCGACTGTGACCTGCCTCATGTCAGTGGAGGATACCGATTTCTCTCCGCCCGCCACTGCCGTTATGTTTCTTTTAACAATTCATCCCACCGCTTTAGAAGCGGGGGACTTCTTGTCTACTGGTGTTAAACGTTGAAACGGAACAGGATGACATCGCCGTCGCGGACAATGTAATCTTTTCCTTCCATACGCACAAGGCCTTTCTCTCTTGCTCCTGCGTAGGAACCGCAGTCGAGCAGATCCTGATAATTGACAACCTCGGCTTTGATGAATCCGCGCTCGAAATCGGTGTGGATTTTTCCGGCTGCCTGCGGTGCTTTTGTTCCGACTTTGATGGTCCATGCACGGGTCTCATCCTCTCCTGCTGTAAGGAAGCTCATGAGGCCGAGCAGACGGTAGCTTGCTGCGATCAGTTTTTCCAAGCCGGACTCGGTAAGACCAAGATCCTCGAGGAACATTTTTTTCTCATCCTCTTCGAGTTCGGAGATTTCTGCCTCGATCTCGGCGCAGATGACGAATACTTCGCTGTTGTGCTCTTTTGCATATTCGCGGACGGACTGTACATAGGAGTTGTTTGCGCCATCGTCAGCGAGATCATCCTCTGCTACGTTTGCTGCGTAGATGACCGGTTTGCTGGTCAGCAGGTTGTACTCTGCGATCCATTTCTCCTCGTCCTCGTTCTGCAGCTCCATCAGGATGGCATCTTTTCCGTCCTCGAGCAGTTTTTTCAGACGCTCCTGGAATTCGAGCTCTTTTGCTGCCTCTTTGTCCATTCTTGCAGATTTTGCAGTCTTGGAAATACGGCGCTCGAGTACCTCAAGGTCGGCGAAGATCAGCTCAAGGTCGATGGTCTCGATATCACGGAGCGGATCAATGCTGCCGTCTACGTGGATAACGTTCGGATCCTCGAAGCATCTGACAACGTGAACGATAGCGTCTACCTCACGGATATTGGCAAGGAACTGGTTTCCAAGTCCCTCTCCTTTGGATGCACCTTTTACAAGACCTGCGATGTCAACGAACTCGATGACAGCCGGTGTTACTTTCTTGGACTGATAGAAATCTCCGAGCTGCTGCAGACGCTTGTCCGGAACCGGCACGATGCCGACATTCGGGTCAATGGTACAGAACGGATAGTTTGCGCTCTCTGCTCCTGCTTTGGTCAGGGAATTGAAAAGTGTACTTTTTCCGACGTTCGGAAGGCCCACGATACCTAATTTCATAGTAATCTATATCTCCTTTGTTTTTATTTTTCGCTTCTTTTTCTGTTCGGGTTCTTTTTATGCACAAAAAGAGCCCAATGCAACTATAAATTATAGCACACGGGCTCTTTGATTTCAATGGATTTTAATCTCTTGACTGTACCATCAGAAGAATGCCGCCCTCGTACGATACATGCGCGGTCTCCTCGACGATCTCATTGCTCACGCACAGACCACCCGAAGTATTCGGCAGATAGTGATGGTCGAGCGGGTAGGCGAAGCCCTCCAGGGTGATGGATGCGACTTCCTTTTCCAGCGGGAAGAACGAAACGTACTTTCCGAACTGCTCTTCTTTCCGGATTTCAAACGAAGTTTCCACCGGAATCGTAATCAGATTGCGGCTGTCCACGATGTAAGCCGGAATTTTCTTCTCCCATGCCGTTTTCAGGTTCTGCACAATACTTAAGAAATGGTCGAGTCTTCCCCCTGTTGCTCCGAGGATCGTGATTTCACTGCTTCCCAGAACAATCGCCTGCTGAAATGCGATGTCCGTGTCCGTATTGTCCTTCATGGGATTAAATTCCCGGATCGGTGCGACATGGTTCTCCTTGTAATAATTTAAAATCTCCGGAGATAAACTGTCAAAATCTCCCAGAATATACGTCGGCATAATCTGGTAATGGTAGCAGAACTCCAGTCCCCGGTCTGCTGCCAGGATAATATCAAACTGCTGTTTCTGAAGATATGGGAAGGCAAAATCCGGTTCGATCATCCCTCCCGAAATAATACATGTTCTCACGTTTCCCTGCCTCTTTTTTCTGTCTTTTTGTATCTTATTCTGCCTTTTTGCTGTATGAAGAAATTTTTTCCTGCAGCTCGCGCACGTTCTGCTCGATGTTGCTGCCAAATACAGCAGAGCCTGCCACGATGATGTTGGCACCTGCCGCAAGGACTTCATCGATGGTCGCGCGGTTGATGCCGCCATCGACCTGAATGTGCACATGCTCCAGTCCCTTTTCATCCAGCATTCTGCGGAGCGTACGGATTCTCTCCGTCGACTCCGGGATATACTTCTGGCCGCCGAAGCCAGGATAAACGCTCATAATCAGAATCATTTCTACCTGATCCATCACGTCCGTAACCGCAGAAAGCGGCGTATCCGGATTTACGGCAACTCCGGCATCTGCGCCTGTTTCATGAATCTTTTTCACGGTTTCTGCCAGATCGCGGCATGCCTCCGCGTGAACCGTGATCATATCCGCCCCGCAGCTTTGAAATTCTTCTACGTACCGCTCCGGGTCCTTTACCATCATATGAACATCAAAATACAGACTGCTTTCTTTTCGGATCGACTTTACCACCGGCATTCCAAACGAAATGGATGGTACAAACATTCCATCCATAATATCGATATGAAGCCACCGGCACTCTGCTTTCTCTACCCTTTGGATCTGTTCTCCGAGACGGTTGAAGTCTGCGGATAAAATAGAAGGTGCCAACTGATATACTCGGCTCATGCTAGTATCTCCTCTTTTCCTGTTCTTTCAGTTCTTCATAGAACATGGTATAGTTTTCAAATCTTTCTTTGCTGATATTTCCCTGTTCCAGTGCCTCTTTGACGGCACAGCCCGGCTCTTTTCCGTGGATGCAGCCGAGGAAACGGCATTTTCCTTCGTACGGATGAAATTCCGGGAAAAAGTTTTTCAGCTCCTCTTTTTCCATATCGGTTGTATAAAGCGAGCTGAACCCCGGCGTATCGCACAGATACGTCTCATGGTCGATCGGGATCATCTGGGAATGGCGCGTCGTGTGTTTTCCTTTTTTCAGCTTTTTGCTGATCTCTCCGGTCTCCATCTGAATTTCTTTCTGCATCCGGTTTGTGATCGAAGATTTTCCGACGCCGGACGGACCGGCTACCACCGTTGTTTTCCCTTTCAGGTATGCTTCCACTTCCTGCATGCCCTGCTCTTTCGCTGCACTCACCGTAAAGACACGGTAACCGCAGTTCTCATAGACGCTTCGCAGATGGTCTGTGTAATCTTCCCCCGCAAGATCTCTTTTATTGAAACAGATTGCCGTCGGAACGTTCTGCTGTTCCATCATCACAAGAAAACGGTCCAGAAGCGTCAGGTTCGGGGTCGGATTTTCCAGCGCAAAAATCACAAGCGCCTGATCGATATTGGCCACTGCCGGACGGATCAGTTCATTTTTTCGCGGCAGAATCCGGGTCATATTTCCTGTTTTTTCCGCTTCATCCAGAATCTCGATTTCCACAAGATCTCCGACGAGCGGTTTCTGGCCTTCCTTTCGGAAAATTCCTTTTGCTTTGCACTCATAAATGCCGGATTCTTCTACGTCTACGTAGTAGAATCCGGCAATTCCTTTCATAATCTTTCCTGTCATACTCACCCTTCACTCAACGGAACCGATGGGTACTGTGCAATTGCCTGATAACTTCCGCTCGAATCCATCTCATAGAAGACGATTCTTCCGGTAGAAGAAGCAGACGATGAAGCACTCCAGTTGGTGTTGACAGAATACGGCCAGCTCGTAATGGCCTGTCCATCCATGATGGTGATGGAGGTCTCGTTTCCGTTTCCATCATCCTGGATCAGCTCAATTTTTGCAATACCACCCTGATACTGATCCGGCGCACTTAAGGTCTGGCTGCAGGACCAGGTAACATCCGTAGCGGTATTTGCGCCCGGCTCGGCCGGTGTCGGGGTCGGTGTATTCTCATCCGGCGTTGTTGGCTGTGCACTTGGGCTGTTGACATAAATCGTAACGTCCGAACCTTTCTTCACTTTGGTTCCGATTGCCGGGTCAACCTCCATGACTTCACCCTCGGCCACCTTGCTGCTGGTTCCTGTTTTTACAATAATATTGAAATCGCTCAGGATTGATTTTGCTGTCTCCTCATCCAGGCCGATTACATCACGGATTGCAATTTCTTCCGCGTCCTTGGATCCCTTGCTGATCACCAGCGTAACGGTAGATTCCGGCGCAACCTGACTTCCCTCTGACGGGTCAACGGAAATAACCAAGCCTTCTGCAACGGTATCGCTGAAATCCTCTGTTGTGGAAACCTGCAGTCCCAGCTGAGTCAGTGCAGCACTTGCAGCGTCTTTCTGTGTTCCAACAATGCCGGTCGGAATGGTTACGGTTTCTTTTCCAGAGCTTACATAATACGTAATCGTTGCATTTTTATCGACTTTCGTTCCCGGTGTCAGATCCTGGTGGCAGATCTTTCCTGCCTCAATGACATCCGATGCCTCGGTTCCGCCGTTGACCACACCAAGGTTCAGGCTGTTTGCCAGATCGACGGCATCTGCCTCGGTTTTATTGGTCAGATCCGGAACGGTTACTTTTTCCTCTTCTTTGCTGCTGGAAGAAACAACTTCCGTGCTGCTCGAAGATGATGCGGAACTGGAAGAAGCTGCGGTCGGTCCTTTTCCGCCGACAATGCCGGCTGCCTGTGCAATAAAGTAGATCAGCATGCAGATGATGATGGCTGCAATCGCAAAACCGCCGATTGTGATGATCTTTTCGAGTTTGTTTCCGGCTTTGTCATCGTCGTCGTCATCGTCGTAGTAGGAATCGTCGTCATCCTCATCGTAGGAATCGCGGTCATCCTCTTCTTCGTCCTCATCCTCGTCTTCTTCGTCCTCGTAGCTGTAATCTTCGTCCTCTTCCTCATCCTCGATCTTGCTGTAGCGCTTGCGGGCCGGCTCCTCTGCCGTCTGCGCATTTGCCTTTGCTGCTGCGCCGGAACGGATCTGGCTTAACTCCTCTGCGGATACCATAACAGTCTCGGCGTGAGAACTTAACGGAGTTACTTTTACGAAATTGCCCTGCGGCTCCATCAGCGAATGCTTCAAGTCGTCGATCAGCTCCGCCATGTTATTGTAACGGCGGTCCGGGCTCTTCTGGGTACATTTTAAGATGATCTGCTCCAGTGCGAACGGAAGGTTCGGGGTATATTTGGATGGAGATTCAATCTCCTCCTGCAGATGCTTGATTGCGATGGCAACGGTGGTATCGCCGTCAAACGGCACTCTTCCGGTTACCATCTCGTACATGGTGATGCCAAGGGAATAGATATCACTCTTATAGTCCGAATATCCGCCGCGCACCTGCTCCGGAGAGCTGTAATGTACGCTTCCCATAACGTTCGAACTGATCGTATTGGAAGAAGTTGCCTTTGCAATACCAAAGTCGGAAAGTTTTACTTTTCCGTCTGTGGAAATGATGATGTTCTGCGGTTTGACATCGCGGTGTACAATATTGCGGTTGTGTGCTGCTTCAAGACCAAGGGAAACCTGAATGGCGATGCTGGTTGCCTCTTTTACGCTCAGTTTCCCTTTGCGGTCAATGTAATCCTTCAGAGTAATTCCCTCGACAAGCTCCATGACGATATAGTAAACGCCGCGGTCCTCCCCGACATCGTACACGTTTACAATATTCGGATGGGACAGTCCTGCTGCGGCCTGTGCCTCCGTGCGGAACTTGCGGATAAAGGTTTTATCCTCCCGGAATTCCGGTTTTAAAACCTTGACGGCCACCATGCGGTTCAGCTTGTGGTCTTTTGCTTTGTAGACATCAGCCATACCGCCGGAACCGATCCGGCTTATGATCTCATATCGTTCTCCTAAAATAACGCCCTCTTTTAACATTCTTTCACCTCGTTTGTAAATGGTTCAACGACAATGACTGCGATATTGTCTCTGCCGCCATTTGCATTTGCTTTATCAATTAAACGTTTCGCCTTGTCCTCACCGTCTTCTCGGCAGATGAGTTCGAAAATCTCCTCATCCGTTACCATGTTGGAAAGGCCGTCCGAGCACATCACCAATTGATTGCCCTCTTCAAGCTGAATGTCAAAGAAATCAATCTTTACGGTATCCTGTGTGCCTACTGCTCTGGTAATAATGTTTTTGTCCGGGTGATTCCGCGCCTGCTCGGGAGTGAGTTCTCCAAGGCGCACCATCTCTGCAATCAGGGAATGGTCCTGCGTCACCTGGTCAAACGTGCCATCTGCTGCCAGATACAGCCTGCTGTCTCCTACGTTTGCAACGTAGGCATAGTTGCCGACAACCGTAGCTACTACCATCGTCGTACCCATGCCTTCCATGGATATATCTCGTTTTGCCTGCTCAAAAATCTGGCTGTTTGCTGCTTCAATTCCATGCCGAATAATCCGCACCGGGTTGAAATTCGTATCCCTTTTTACAGATTCCACCAGTACAGAAACACCGTAACGCGAAGCAAAATCGCCCGCGTTATGGCCTCCCATGCCGTCTGCAACGACAAAGAGGTTCGGAAGGTTTCCGACCGGAGAGGCGGAGGCAAACACAAAATCCTGGTTCATCGTCCGTTTCTGTCCGATATCGGTTGCAGAAAATACCTTCATGCTTTTTTCTCCTGTATTGACAGCCGCTTTTTACGGCTGTTCGTTTGATTTATCGATAAAACTTTTTCTTAACTGTCCACAGGCTCCGTCAATATCGGCGCCCATTTCCCTTCTAATAGTAACATTAATTCCGTATTTTTCAAGTTTATTTTTGAAATTCTCTACGACTTTTTTCGTTGATTTCACGTAATCGCGCTCTTTGATCGGGTTGACCGGGATCAGATTTACATGACAGTTGATATCCGAAATCCGCGCGGAAAGCTCTTTTGCATCGGCTTCGCTGTCATTTTTCCCGCCAACGAGAGAGTACTCAAATGTAATCCGACGGCCTGTTTTTGCAAAGTAATTGCGGCATGCATCGAGAATTTCATCAATGGAATATTTATTGGCAATCGGCATCAGCTCGCGGCGCTTTTCATCGTTCGGCGCATGAAGGGAAAGTGCCAGGGTGATCTGGAGTCCCTCATCTGCCAATTTGTACATATTCGGCACGATTCCGCAGGTGGAAACGGTGATGTTTCTCTGGCTGATGTTGAGTCCTTCCTGGCTCGAAAGCAGCCGCACGAAGCGCACCAGATTGTCGTAGTTGTCCATCGGCTCACCCGTTCCCATGACAACCAGATTGGAGACCCGCTCCCCGGTGTCCTCCCAAATCCGGTAAATCTGGTCGAGCATCTCCGACGGAGTCAGGCACCGCACGAGTCCGCCGATTGTGGACGCGCAGAAGCGGCAGCCCATCCGGCAGCCGACCTGGGATGAGATGCAGACGGAATTTCCGTGGTGGTACTTCATCCAGACGCTCTCGATCACGTTGCCGTCGCTAAGGCGGAACAGGTATTTTCTCGTTCCGTCGATTTTGGACTCCTGCACCTGCACTTTTTCGAGACAGGTAAGCGGATACTGTTCCTTTAATTTTTCCCGGAAGGCAAGCGAGAGATTCGTCATCTCATCGTAGCTGCCCGCCAGACGATGATGCATCCAGTCGTATAACTGTTTGGCACGGAACGGCTTTTCTCCCATCTGCTGGCAGGCGTCCTTTAATTCGTCTAAGGTCATTGATTTAATATCCATCTGTTACGCCCGTCCTTCCTCTGTTTTCCGGAATTTTGCAAGGAAAAATCCGTCTGTCTTGTGTACCCCCGGGATCAGCTGCAACTGTCCTTTGGCCGTTTCTCCGCTTTTCAGCTCATCCGGCAGCAGTTCATCCAGACTGACTGCTTCAAACGGGAACTGTTCCAGAAACCATGCGGCATTCTCGCCGTTTTCTTTTCTGTTGACGGTACATGTGCTGTACAGCAGTGTGCCGCCCGGCTTTACGTACGATGCGGCATTTGCAAGGATTGCCCGCTGAATCCGTACCAGCTCCTCTTCTTTTTCTTTTGAAGCGTAATATTTGATATCCGGCTTTCTGCCGATGACGCCGTATCCGGTGCACGGCAGGTCCGCAATCACAACGTCCGCTTTTCCGATCCATTCCGCATCGAGCTGTTCCGCATCTTTTACCTTCGGCACGACGCAGGAAACACCTGCTCTCTGCACATTTTCCCGGATCAGATCGACCTTGTATTCGGTGAGATCACGCGCTTCCACGCATCCCTGATTTCTCATTTTATCTGCTGCATGGAGGCTCTTTCCGCCCGGTGCCGCGCAGAGATCCAATACCTGGTCACCCGGCGCGGGATCCGCCAGATGCGCCGCCATCATGGAGCTCACATCCTGAATCTGGAACCGGCCTTCCTGGAAGGCATTCAGTGATGCGATCGTCTCAAAGTTTTTCAGATAGAACGCCTCTCCAAGATACGGCGCTTTTTCCAGCTCTGCCCCCTGGCTTTCCAGGCTTTTCTTCGTCTCCTCAACCGTATTGTTCCAGCGGTTGATACGGATCGTCACCTGTTTTTCTTTCAGGAACTCCGCCATCATCGTTTCTGCCGTTTCTTTTCCGTACTGGGATACGAACTCCTCAACCAGAAATTCCGGCATGGAGTATTTCACGGAAAGATACTGCGTAGTATTGTTCTCCTTCGGCATCGGCAGATGATCTTTCTCCCGCACGATCGTGCGCAGAACGCCGTTGACAAAGCCCTTTAAGTTGTAAAAATGCTTCTTTTCCGCCAGTTTCACCGCCTCATTGACGACTGCCGAATCCGGTACTGCGTCAAGAAAACGGATCTGGTACACCGACATCCGTAAGATCGCACGAATCACCGGCTTGCATTTGTTGATCTTAATTTTGGAATACTGATTGATGATGTAGTCATTCTGGATGCCGTATTCCACGGTTCCCTCGCAGACCCGCTTGATAAACGCACGGTCCTGCCGCGGCAGGAACTGGTATTTATCGAGGGCGTCCCTTACAGCAAGATGGCAGGGCGTTTTCTCCCTGTCCATCTCAAGCAGAATGTTCATAATCAGCTCTCTTGTATTGATTGTATCAGTCATCATTTCTCCTAAATGCTCCGGATAAAATCAGCAGCCGGAGCAGCTGTAGCAGGGAACCGATTACCGCTGCCACGTATGTCATGGCTGCAGCCCAGAGTACTTTCTTAACTCCGTCGTGTTCCGTCTCTGTCACCATACCGCCCTCACTGAGCATTTTTAATGCTCTTCTCGACGCATCGAACTCGACCGGAAGTGTTACCACCTGGAATGCCAGTGCCAGCACAAACAGCCAGATACCGGCTTTCACCAGCATCGGAAGGCTGAAAATCAGTCCGATCAGGAACAGCGGCCAGAAAAGCTGGGATCCTAAGTTCGCTGCCGGAACAATGGCGCTTCTTACTTTCAGCGGCACGTAATCCGTATTGTGCTGTACGGCATGGCCGCACTCATGCGCTGCGACGCCGATCGCCGCAACTGAGGTCGAATCGTAAACCGCATCGGATAAATTCACGGTTTTTGTCCGCGGATCATAGTGGTCGGTCAGTTTACCGGATATGTGGCGGACGGTCACATCGTAGATGCCGGCCTGATGCAGAATGCGCATCGCCGCCTCGCGTCCCGTCATGCCGCTGTACGAGCGGACGGTCTGATATTTGCCAAAAATCGTGTTCATGCGGGCGGATACCGCCATGGAAATCAGTGCGGCAAGAATCACCAGCAGATACGTACTGTCATAAAAAAGTCCCATATCGTTTTTCTCCTTTTTTCTCAGGCACAGCAGCCATCACACCGCTGTGCAGTTCCCCGCCTTAACTTCAGGTTGCTTTTTCTCTTTTATTCGCCAAGTCTGGTACCCGGCTCGATCGCATAGCCGCGCAGGAAATCGGCGGTTTTCATCCGTTTCTTTCCTTCGAGCTGCAGCTCCTCGATCACCAGAATGCCATCTCCCGTCTTTACATGGAGACCTGTCTCATCTGCCACCCAGACTTTTCCGGCACTCTTCGTCGGATTCTGTCCCGGAATTTTCGAGAACAGATCGCCGCCGAACATGGCAATGACTTTGGCATCCCAGATTTTCAGGTTCTTTCCGTTTACTTTTGTAAAAGCACTCGGCCACGGGCTCATCGCACGGATCTGACGTTCGATCTCAACGGCACTCTTCGTCCAGTCGATCTTTCCGTCTTCTTTTTTGATCATCCGCGCATACTCTGTAGTGCTTATCTCCGGCTGTTTTTCCGGTGTCACTTCGCCTTTTTCAAGTTTTGGAAGTGTCTCCACCAGAAGTTTTGCTCCGGCTGCGGCGAGCTTGTCAAAGAGACTGCCGCCGGTCTCATCTGCTGCAAGCGGAACTTCCACTTTCGTCAGCATATCGCCTGTGTCGAGGCCTTCATCCATCTTCATAATGGTTACGCCGCTCACTTCATCGCCGTTCATGACAGCCCACTGGATCGGCGCTGCTCCGCGGTAAGCCGGAAGCAGGGAGGCATGAACGTTGATGCATCCGTATTTCGGCATGTCCAGAATCTCTTTCGGGATAATCTGGCCGAAAGCAACGACAACGATCACATCCGGCTCCATTTTCCGGATCTCCTCGATCGCCTCTGCATCCCGCACGCGGCGCGGCTGATAGACCGGAAGGCCGTGTTTTTCGGCTGCCTCTTTCACCGGTGTCGGCATCATCTGTTTTCCGCGGCCCTTCGGTTTGTCCGGCTGGGTCACAACGCCTGTGATCTCATAACCGGCCTCCACGAGTGCCTCAAGTGTTCCCACGGAGAAATCCGGGGTTCCCATAAATACCACTTTCATCTGAAGTCATCTCCTTTATTTTAAGACTTACTCTTCGTCCTCGTACTCATCATACTCATCGTACGTGTTGTCCCAAAGCTCGCCTTCTACTTTTTCTGTATACATATGTCCGTCGAGGTGATCACACTCGTGGCAGATGCAGCGGGCAAGAAGTTCGGTTCCCTCGAGTTCAAACGGCTGCATGTCGCGGTCCAGCGCTCTTACCTTTACATAATTCGGACGGGTTACGGTACCGGATTTTCCCGGAAGGCTTAAGCAGCCTTCTGCTCCTGTCTGGCTTCCGGAAGTCTCCAGGATTTCCGGATTAATCAGAAGATGCGGGGTTCCGTCCACATCCATGACTACGATTCTCTTTAAGATGCCTACCTGCGGTGCGGCAAGGCCGACACCGTTTGCCTCATACATGGTGTCAAACATGTCGTCGATCAGCTCGCTGATTCTTGGTGTCATCTTCTCCACCGGTCTGCATTTTTTCGTTAATACGCGGTCGCCTACGACTCTGATTTCTCTGATTGCCATAATTCTTTTCCTTTCTTTTGCTCTTCTATTATAAATAATCTATGTGTAAATAGTATGAAAAAACTAATACTTTCTGCTGAAGTCAAACTGTAAATAAACGGTACGGAAGCCTTTGTTAATCTCGATATACCGCTCCAGTTTTTCCCGCAGCTCTGCCAGCACCTCTTCCTGCGGCGCGCGTACATACACGGCCATGCGGTACAGGTCATTGATTTTCGACACTGCCTCACTTGCCGGGCCGATGATCTGGACTTCGCGGTTTCCCCGGATGCGGATGAGATATCTGCGAATGTATTCCATCGCCTGCGTCAGATGCGCTTCATCCTCCCCGGCTCCGTGGATCGCCAGAAGCTCCGCCGCCGGTGGATATCCCATCAGACGGCGGTAGTCCATTTCTTTCTCGTAAAATGTCCCGTAATCCTGCTCTGCCGCCGTCTGAATGCTGTAATGTTCGGGATGGTACGTCTGAATGACTGCCATTCCCGGCTTTTCGCCTCTTCCGGCGCGGCCGACTGCCTGCGTCAGCAGCTGGAACGTACGCTCCCCGGCACGGTAATCGACTGCATTCAGGGAGAGATCCGCCGCCAGCGCTCCCACCAGCGTGACATTCGGGAAATCGTGGCCTTTTACGATCATCTGGGTTCCAATCAGGATATCGGCCTCCCCCGCCGCAAATGAGGACAGGATTTCTTCATAACTGTTTTTCGTTTTTGTCGTGTCGCCGTCCATCCTAAGAACGCGTGCCTTTGGAAACAGCTTTTTCACGTTCTGCTCGATCTGCTGTGTGCCGGCACGGAAGCCGCCGATGTACGGGGAACCGCACGACGGGCACGCATGTACCTGCGGTGTTTCATAACCGCAGTAATGGCAGACGAGCTTTCCGTTATTGTGTGCTGTCAGTGATACATCGCAGTGCGGGCATTTCATCACATGGCCGCATGCACGGCATGAGACGAAGCCCGCATAGCCTCTGCGGTTCAGAAACAGTACAACCTGTTCCTTTTTTTCAAGCCGTTTTTCGATCTCTTCCCGCAGTTTTCCGGACAGAATCGAACGGTTTCCCATCTGTAATTCTTCCCGCATATCCGCGATCCATACGGACGGAAGTGCTGCATTTCCGTACCGCGCATCCATCCGGAACAGCGCGTACGCTCCCGTCTCGCAGGCGTAAGAAGCATCCACCGACGGCGTTGCCGAACCCATCACCACATGGGCATGCTCCAGCCCGGCGCGGCGCACGGCGGTCTCCCTTGCATGGTAGCGCGGCGTCACTTCACTTTTATAGGAGGTTTCATGCTCCTCATCGATTACGATCAGCCCCAGATCCGGAAACGGTGCAAAGAGTGCGGAACGCGGACCGATCATAATACTGACCTCCCCGCGCCGCGCGCGCTCCATCTGGTCGGCGCGCTCGGACGGTGTCATCCGCGAGTTGACCACCGTGACCCTTGTTCCAAACCGTGCGCAGAACCGCTCCACGTTCTGATACGTCAGCGCAATCTCCGGGATCAGCACGATCACCTGTTTTCCTTCCTTCAGCACTCGCTCCATCAGCTCCATATAGACGAGCGTTTTGCCGCTTCCCGTCACACCGCGGATCAGGCAGGGGCGGTTCTGCCCTTCCCATTCCTTTCGAATGCCGTCCACCACGGCCTGCTGCTGTTCGTTTGGTTTTCCCGCAGTTGTTCTTCCTGCCGCATCAGATACCGGATTTCTCCAGGTGCTCGTACGGCGGATTTCCAACACGCCCTGCTCTTCCATCACGTGCAGCGTATCTGCCGTGATTTTCAGTTCCTTGCTCACAACCGGCCCTGGAAGAACCGGCTGGGCCAGCAGCGCGTTTAAGAGACGGATTCTCGCTTTATAATTTTTCTTTCTGTAGTTTTCCAGCAGCTCCTCACACTCTGCGGGATCTGCAAGAAGCGCAATTTCGCGGGTTTCTTTCCCGCGCGCCTTTACTTTGACCGGAAGCACCGTCTTTAACGCCTGGATCATCGTCGATCCGTACGTATGACGCATCCACGCGGCGAGCGCGATGAGCTTCGTCTCTACAGTCGCCGCATCCTTTTGTACCGCAAGGATGGCCTTCATCCGGTCCTGCGGATATTTCGGCTCGTTTCCGACGGAAAGCACATAGCCGGTGATCGTGCGGTTTCCGTTTCCAAACGGAATCTGTACCGCCGTTCCCGGACCGATCTCCCCTGTCAGTTCCGGCGGAACCTTGTACTGAAAGGTCCGGTCCAGTTTTTCATTTGTGATATCTACGATTACATCAGCGTAAACGCTGCTCATACATTCCCCTTACTTTCTTCCAGTATTTCCCGGATCAGCACGCGCTCATCCATTTCGTACCGTTTTCCCTTCCGGATCTGATACGTTTCGTGGCCTTTTCCCGCGAGCACCACGAGATCGCCCGGCTGCCGGTTTTCGATCACATACCGGATCGCCTCCTTACGGTCTGCAATCTCAACGAAAGCGCCTTCTGTTTTCCCGATTCCCGTCCGGATATCGTCCAGAATCGCCTGTGGTTCCTCATCCCGCGGATTGTCCGAGGTGATGACGGTCAGATCCGCCAGACGCCCCGACACCTCTCCCATCTGGAATCTCCGGTCCCGCGCGCGGTTTCCGCCGCAGCCGAAGAGACAGATCAGGCGCTTCGGATGGTATTTCCGCAGTGTCTTTAACAGGCTTTCGAGGCTCATCGCATTGTGTGCGTAGTCAATGAGAAGCGTCATTTCCGGATACACCGGAACTGCCTCACACCGCCCACGGACGCGGACTGCGGAAAGTGCCTCCTGCATCGCCTTTTCCGGGATTCCCATCTGCGCGCAGACCGCAATGGCGGCAAGCGAGTTGGAAACGGAAAACAGACCCGGCAGATCTACCCGTACTGGAAAATCCGCTGCGCCCTGCACCCGGTATGAGACACCGAGCACGCCGGGCGCCTGATCGAGTGCTGCATCTGCTGCCATAAAATCAGCTTTTTCCCTGCATCCGAATGTCACCAGACGGCAGGTGCTCTGCCTTATGATCTCCGGAAACCTTTTGTCATCCCGGTTTACAATTCCGGTTCTGCAGGTGCGAAACAGCTTCTTTTTGCAGGACAGATATTCTGCAAACGATGCATGCTCCCCGGCGCCGATGTGGTCGTTTCCAATGTTGGTGAACACACCGTAATCAAACGTAAATCCATCACACCGGTGCTGTTTTTCCGCCTGCGAGGAAACCTCCATCACAACATGGGTGCAGCCCTCCCGCATCATTTCAGAAAACAGCTTCTGCAGCACAACAGGCTCCGGCGTTGTATTTTCTGACGGAATGCTTTTTTCCCCGATCCTCGTCTCGATCGTTCCGATGAGTCCTGCGCGGATCCCTGCTTTTCGCAGGATTTCGTAAATCATATATGCAGTCGTCGTCTTTCCCTTCGTGCCGGTCACTCCGATTGTCACAAGGTGCTGCGCCGGATCGTCCTCCCAGGCACAGGAAAGCTGTGCGAGTGCTTCTCTGCTGTCCTTTACTACGAGTACGGTTACCTTTTCCGGAATCCCTTCCAGTTCCCGCTCCGCAACCAGAACAGCAGCGCCCCTCTCGACTGCTTCTTCTGCATATACGTGCCCGTCCATCCTGTTTCCGCGGATGCAGACAAACACGTTCTGCGGCTGTACTTTTCTGCTGTCGCATGTGATTCCTGTAACTTCCGCATCCAGACTGCCCTGCTGGAGCTGATATGCGATCCGCTTTTGTAACGTGCGCATGTTTTTCATGCCGGGACCTCCCTTTCACGTTTCAAATCCCTACGACTCAGATACTTTTATAGAATACCATAGTCCGAAAAACATTTCAATGTGCGCAATGTCGGTTTCTTCTTGATTTTTGCTCCCATAAACTTTATAATAGTCCTATATTGATGCCTGGTTTTTTCGTATCAAAATCTATGAACTGCAAAGAGAGGTATCTTCCAATGAAAAGAAAAAAAATAGTTGTTGCACTGGGACACAAAGCTCTTGGAACGACGCTGCCGGAACAGAAAGCAGCCGTAAAACGTTCCGCAAAAGTAATCGCAGATCTCGTTGCTGCCGGCGCTGATGTTGTCATCACCCACAGCAATGCGCCGCAGGTCGGCATGATCCACATGGCGATGAATGAATTCGGCAAAATGCACACCGACTACAGCGCAGCCCCGATGTCTGTCTGCTCCGCTATGAGCGAAGGCTACATCGGCTACGACCTGCAGAACGCCATCCGTGCTGAGCTTCTCCGCAGAGGAATCTTCAAAACCACATCCACGATTCTTACACAGGTTGAAGTAGATCCGTACGACGATGCCTTCAACAATCCGGTCAAACTGATCGGCCGTACACTTACCAAGGAGGAGGCTGACGCAGAGGAAGAAAAAGGAAACTACGTAACGAAAACCGAGGACGGCTACCGCCGAATCGTTGCTGCTCCGAAGCCGCAGGATATCGTAGAGATCGACTCCATCCGTCTTCTTCTCGATGCCGGACAGGTTGTCATCGCAGCAGGCGGCGGCGGAATCCCGGTTCTCCCGCAGAATGAAGAGTTAAAGGGTGCATCCGCAGTCATCGAAAAAGACCTCACCAGCGGCCTGATGGCAGAAATGCTGAACGCAGACATGCTGATGATCCTGACCAGCGTGGAAAACGTTTCCATCAACTACGGTACCCCGGACGAAAAACCGCTGGAGCACATCACCGTTGCTGACGCGAAGAAATACATCGCAGAAGGCCAGTTCGGGGAAAACTCCATGCTGCCGAAGATGGAAGCAGCTGTTTCTTTCCTCGAGAAAGGCATCGGCCGTACCGCAGTCATCACTTCCATTGATTCCGCACTCGCCGGATTCCAGGGAAAAACAGGTACGATTATCGAGTAATACAAAGTATACAAAAAAAGGATTCCCGCGAGTGGGAATCCTTTTTTTCTACTCTTTTTCCGGACTAAAAAGCCAGATTAGAAAGTAAATTTATCTGCAAAGTAAGCATCGAGATCCTCAATTTTAATTCTCTCCTGCTCCATGGTGTCACGGTCACGGACGGTAACAGCACCATCGGTCTCGGAATCAAAATCGTAGGTGATGCAGTACGGAGTACCGATCTCATCCTGACGGCGATACCGTTTTCCGATATTTCCACGGTCATCAAACTCGCAGTTGTATTTCTTGGACAGCTCTGCAAAGACTTTCTCAGCGCCCTCGTTCAGCTTCTTGGAAAGCGGAAGCACACCGATTTTTACCGGTGCCAGTGCCGGATGGAAATGCATCACAGTACGAACATCATTCTTTTCTGCGTCGAGAACTTCCTCGTCATAAGCGCTGCACAGGAATGCCAGAACGACACGGTCAGCACCAAGAGACGGCTCGATAACATACGGGATGTATTTCTCGTTCTTCTCTGGATCGAAATAGGTCATATCCTGTCCGGATACATTCTGATGCTGGGTCAGGTCGTAATCGGTACGGTCTGCGATTCCCCACAGCTCGCCCCATCCGAACGGGAACAGGAACTCGATATCGGTTGTTCCCTTGCTGTAGAAGCACAGCGCTTCCGGAGAATGGTCTCTTGCACGCATCTCTTCGTCTTTCATGCCGAGGCTCTTCAGCCAGTTGATGCAGAAGCCTCTCCAGTACTGGAACCATTCAAGGTCGGTGCCAGGCTCGCAGAAGAACTCCAGCTCCATCTGCTCGAACTCACGGGTACGGAAGGTGAAGTTACCCGGTGTAATCTCGTTACGGAAAGATTTACCGATCTGGCCGATTCCGAACGGAATTTTCTTTCTGGAAGTACGCTGTACGTTTTTGAAGTTTACGAAGATACCCTGTGCAGTCTCAGGACGAAGATATACGGTGTTCTTCGCATCCTCTGTAACACCCTGGAAGGTTTTGAACATCAGGTTGAACTGACGGATATCGGTAAAGTTATGTTTTCCGCAGGACGGACACGGAATCTGATGCTCCTCGATGAAGTTCTTCATCTCTTCCTGGGACCATGCGTCTACGCTGCCGCCTTCGATTTCAATGCCTTTTTCCTCACAGAAGTCTTCGATCAGCTTGTCTGCACGGAAACGCTCGTGGCACTCTTTACAGTCCATCAGAGGATCGGAAAATCCGCCGAGATGACCGGAAGCTACCCATGTCTGCGGGTTCATCAGGATCGCGCAGTCAACACCTACGTTGTGCGGGCTCTCCATGACGAATTTCTGCCACCATGCTTTTTTCACGTTGTTTTTCAGCTCAACACCGAGCGGGCCGTAATCCCAGGTATTTGCCAGGCCGCCGTAGATTTCGGAACCCGGATATACAAAACCTCTGGATTTTGCTACTGCCACAATTTTGTCCATTGTCTTTTCCATAGTTAGTTACTCCTCTATTTTATTTGTTTACTTACCATAAACAACAATAACAGGACTGGCAAGAAGAACGTCCTGCTCATATTCCTGCTCTGTTTCTTCTGTCTTAGTCTGCTCTGATGATGACGCAGAAGCACTCTCTGTGGACTTTGTGGTCCACTCGCCGGCCGTATCCACCGTGTTTTTTCCTTTGATCACGGCTGTACCGGAAACGCAGAGCACCGGATCTTCCGTTACGATTTCCAGCGGCTCCTCGCAGACAATCACGCGTACATGCTTAACGCCTTTGACCGCATCTTCGACTGAAACCTCATTGCCTTTAGAATCGACAAAGGAAGCGGAAAAATCATATCCCGCTTCTTCTGCCTCATCCAGCGTGCCTGCGAAAAATTCTGCTCCGTGATAATCCGCGTAGGACTGGTAATCTCCGTATTCCATCCGGATCTCCACCTTGTCCTCTTTGATCTGGCATTTTTCCAGCTTCACGGAATCCGCATCGCCGCGCTCCTCTGTGAATTTTTTGATGTCATCCTCCACAAAGACTTTCAGTTCGTCTTCCGTGTAATCATCGTCTTTGCTGTAATCTTCCACAATAGCTTCTGTCACAACACCATTTTTGCTCACATAGACAGATGTCGTTGTCACATCTTTTAACTTCTCACAGCCCGACAGCAGCACGGAAGCCGCTGTCAGAACTGCGAGAAGCTGTCCTGCTTTTTTCATAAAAATCCTCTAAAAACCGCCTAAATTATTTATTGCGGTAAATGATATCGTCTCTTCCCGGTCCGTTGGAGATCATGGTGATCGGGAATCCGATTTCTTTCTCTACAAACTCGATGTAGTTTCTGCAGTTCTCCGGCAGCTCCTCGTATTTCTTGATGCCGCGGATATCGCATTTCCATCCCGGAAGGGTTTTCAGAACCGGTTTTGCTTTCTCAAGAATGCTGGTGTTCGGGAAATCGTGGATTTCTTTTCCGTCTACTTCGTATGCTACGCAAACCGGAATCTCGTCCAGATATCCGAGAACGTCAAGTACGGTAAATGCTACATCGGTGGTACCCTGCATTCTGCAGCCGTAACGGGAAGCAACACAGTCGAACCATCCCATACGTCTCGGGCGGCCTGTGGTTGCACCGAACTCTCCGCCGTCTCCGCCGCGTCTTCTGAGCTCATCTGCCTCATCGCCGAAGATCTCGGAAACGAAAGCACCTGCTCCTACTGCGCTGGAGTAAGCTTTGCATACGGTTACGATTTTCTTGATTTCATATGGCGGAACACCTGCTCCTACTGCGCCGTAGCCGGCCAGTGTGGAAGAAGAAGTTACCATCGGGTAAATTCCGTGATCCGGGTCTTTTAAGGAACCAAGCTGACCCTCAAGCAGGATCTCCTTGCCTTCCTGAATCGCGTTCCACAGGAATGCGGAAGTATCGCATACGTATGGCTCAACCATTTTTTTGTATTCCATCAGCTCTGCATAGATCTCATCCGGATTTAACTGCGGTTTGTGATACAGATGCTCGAGCAGAATGTTCTTGGTCTCGCATACGGATTTCAGTTTCTCTTTCAGGTGCTCATCGTCGAACAGCTCGTTTACCTGGAAACCGATTTTTGCATATTTATCTGAGTAGAATGGAGCGATACCGGATTTGGTGGAACCAAAGGATTTTCCGCCCAGACGCTCTTCCTCATACTGATCGAACAGGATGTGGTACGGCATTACCATCTGTGCACGGTCGGAAATTTTGATCTTCGGTGCCGGCACTCCCTTCGAAATGATCTCCTTTAACTCTTTGATCAGAACCGGAATGTTGAGTGCAACACCGTTTCCGATTACGCTTGTTGTGTGGCTGTAAAATACGCCGGATGGAAGGGTATGAAGTGCAAACTTTCCATAGTTGTTTACAATGGTATGGCCTGCATTTGCACCACCCTGGAAACGGACAACAATGTCTGCCTCTTTTGCGAGCATATCGGTAATTTTACCTTTTCCCTCGTCTCCCCAGTTTGCTCCTACTACTGCCTTAATCATATGACATCCTCCTAATTCAACGTATACTTGCGGCCTTTTTGTTCCGGCCGTTTATCTTTAGTATACCATGTTTTTCTCATAAGCGAAACTTATGATTACTTATAAAATCTGTTTTTTTATTATTTCTGTTTATCAAACGGATCAGACGTTGATTTCCGCTGTCATGCCAAGTGCGTCTTTGTTTGCCTCAAGCACCGGATTGACTACGTTTTTCAGGAATGCGTCAACCTGTACAGATGCGCGGCCTGTGTATTTGGACGGATCCATCGTCTTTTCCAGTTCTTCCTTGGTCAGATGGAACATCTCATCTGCTGCGATCAGATCGAGAAGATCATTATCGCGTCCTTCCTCTTTGACATGTTTTCCGGCGATCATGGACAGCTCGCGGATTCTCTCATGCAGCTCCTGACGGTCGCCGCCTGCTTTCACCGCATCCATCATGATATTCTCGGTTGCCATAAACGGAAGCTCTGCCATCATGTGTTTTAAGATAACCTTTGGATAAACCACAAGTCCGTCTACGACGTTCATGCACAGATCCAGGATACCGTCGATGGCAAGGAAGCCTTCCGGAATGGAAAGTCTCTTGTTTGCAGAGTCATCGAGGGTTCTCTCAAACCACTGTACAGAAGAGGTGATTGCCGGATTTAATGCATCGGTGATCACATAACGGGACAGGGATGCGATACGCTCGCTTCTCATCGGATTTCTCTTGTATGCCATGGCGGAAGATCCGATCTGTCCTTTCTCGAACGGCTCCTCAACTTCTTTTAAGTGCTGCAGAAGACGGATGTCGTTGGAGAATTTTGTTGCGCTTGCCGCAATGCCTGCCAGAACGTTTAATACTCTCGTATCGACTTTTCTGGAATACGTCTGTCCGGAAACAGGATAGCAGTTCTTGAAGCCCATTTTCTCAGCGATCATCGGATCGATCTTGTCGATGGTCTCCTGATCTCCGTCGAACAGCTCTAAAAAGCTTGCCTGTGTGCCTGTTGTTCCTTTGGAGCCGAGCAGCTTTAAGGTGCTCTGTACGTACTCGAGATCTTCAAGGTCCATTAAGAACTCCTGCATCCACAGGGTTGCACGTTTTCCGACGGTGGTCGGCTGTGCCGGCTGGAAGTGGGTGAAGGCAAGGGTCGGCTGGTCTTTGTAGGTATCCGCAAATTTTGCCAGCTCAGCGATAACGTTCACCAGTTTTTTCTTCACCAGCTTTAAGGCTTCGTTCATGACAATGATATCGGTATTGTCGCCTACGTAGCAGCTGGTTGCTCCCAGATGGATGATTCCTTTTGCTTTCGGACACTGTACGCCGTAGGCATACACATGGGACATTACGTCATGACGGCAGACTTTCTCTCTTTCTTTTGCCACATCGTAGTTGATGTTCTCGGCATTTGCTTTCAGTTCTTCGATCTGCTCATCTGTAATAGAAAGTCCCAGTTCTTTTTCTGTCTCAGCCAGCGCAATCCATAACTTTCTCCAGGTACGGAATTTCATATCCGGAGAGAAGATGTACTGCATCTCCTTGCTTGCATAACGTTCGGAAAGAGGGCTTACATATCTGTCAGTTCCGCTCATAGACACGATTCTCCTTTTCTTGTCAAAATGTGTATTCGGTTTCTCTTTTATCCCCGCTCTTTTTCATCCCAAAAACAGAACGGGACGTATAAAGAGCGTGTTTGAAATACGTTTCAACCACGCTCTAGTATAACGCATGTTGTTTTTTTAGGCAAGTGCAACGTCGTTACTTCTCACGAAATTTTCCCAAAAAGCCCTGCATTCTGGCATTTTCGGAATCGAAGACTTCGTCCGGCGTTCCTTCCACGGCGATCACGCCCTGGTCCATAAAGATGACGCGGTTGGAAATCTCCCGGGCAAAATTCATCTCGTGGGTAACGATCACCATGGTCATATTCATCTCCGCAAGGGATTTGATGACCTTCAGCACCTCGCCTGTCAGCTCCGGGTCGAGCGCCGAAGTCGGCTCATCAAAAAAGAGCACCTTCGGGTTCAGCATCAGCGCACGCGCAATCGCAACCCTCTGACACTGACCGCCGGAAAGCTGACACGGATACGCCTTTTCTTTTCCTGTGAGTCCCATTTTCTGCAGCAGCTCTTCTGCCTGTGCTTCCACCTCCGCACGGTTGCGTTTCTGCACATGAATCGGCGCATCGCAGAGGTTTTTCATCACATCATAATGCGGAAACAGGTGGAAGCTCTGGAATACCATTCCAAAGTTTTCCTGAATTTTCCGCAGCACGGCCGGCTTTGCATAAACGGATTTTCCATTTTGTATGGTGACTGCCTGCTCGCCAAGATACGTCAGGTCACCGCCATCCATCGTCTCCAGCATCGCCGCACACCGCAGCAGCGTCGATTTTCCCGATCCCGACGGGCCGATGATCGAGAGTACCTCGCCCTCTTCTACTTTGAGGGAAATATCTTTTAACACTTCGAGATCCCCAAAGCTCTTTCTTACATGGTTCATTTCCAGATAAATCATATCGTTTTCCGCTCTCTTCTATAGTTAATGATAATAAGAAAATTTCTTTTCCAAAAGTTCCATCACCCACGCCACGACAAAATTGAAGATGTAGTAGAAAATACCAGCGGCAACGAACGGAACCATCGTGGTCTTGGCCGCCGCGATCTGTTTTGCGATCGTGAACATTTCCACATAGGAAATGGAAAAGGCCAGCGACGTATCCTTGACCAGCGTAATCACCTCATTGGTGATCGCCGGCAGAATCCGTTTCACAACCTGCGGCAGAATAATGCGGACAAACGTCTGTCCCTTCGAATAACCAAGAAGCTTTGCTGCCTCGTACTGTCCACGATCCATCGAAACGATGCCGGAGCGGTAGATTTCTGCAAAATAGGCGCCGTAGTTTAAGGCAAATCCGGTGATAATCGCCGGAAAGCGCCATTTTCCGATGTTCATACCGAACAGATAGAACGGTCCGAAGTAAACCACCATGAGCTGCAGCATCAGAGGCGTGCCGCGCATCAGGGAGATATAGAGCCGAAAAATTCCGCTCACAATCCGGTTTTTCGACATACGCCCGAAGGCGATCAGCAGACCGAGCGGCAGGGAAAATACGAGCGTCAGAACAAATATCGAGATCGTTCCCGCCATTCCGGTACTAAGCTGTGATAGAATCATGGACAACTTCATGCTGCTTTACTCTCCTTTTTTCTCCAGACACACCATGTCTGCGATTCCGTATTTTTCTGCGAGCTTGCCGAATGTTCCGTCGGCCAGAACCTGCTGCAGGCCTTCGTTTACTTTATCGCAGAGCTCGGTATTTCCTTTTTTGAATCCGATCGCATATTTCTCAGAGTTCAGGTGCTCGTCGAGGATTTTGTATCCTTCTCCGCGGCTTTCCAGCTGATATTTGGCAACGCCGATATCCATGGCAACCGCATCGATGGAACCTGCCTGAAGCTCTACAAACGCA
This sequence comes from Fusicatenibacter saccharivorans, assembly GCF_015557635.1. GTDB lineage: Bacteria > Bacillota > Clostridia > Lachnospirales > Lachnospiraceae > Fusicatenibacter > Fusicatenibacter saccharivorans. The sequence goes on along the minus strand of NZ_JADNOP010000005.1, from coordinate 126,126 downwards.
TTGTTGTAATCCGGGAACTGCTGCAGAGCGGCGAAAGTATCGGCGAGTTCTTTCTGACCGCCATCTTCCTCACTCTGTAAAAGATCGAGTGCTGCGGATGCTGCCTGCACACCAACCGTCTTTCCTGCCAGATCGGACAGGCTGTTGATGCCGGAATTCTCAGATACGACCATCACCTGGCTGTTGTCCACGTACGGATCGGACCAGGTGTAATCGTCCTCTCTGCCGTTCATGGTAAAGCCGTTCCAGATGCAGTCAATCGCACCAGAATTCAGCTCGGTATCTTTCGCATCCCAGTTGATCGGGGTTTTTACCAGCTTCCAGCCGTAAATCTCGCAGACTGCCTCGGCGAGCTCCAGGTCAAATCCGGTGTAATCGCCGGTCTCATCGTCCATGTAGCCGTACGGCGGGTATTCTGCATCGAAGCCTACGGTAAAGGTTGTCGTTCCGTCTGCGGAAGAGGATGCTGCTCCTGCTGATGAGGCAGATGTTTTTGCTGTGTCTGCAGAGCCGCAGCCAGCCAGCAGGGCAGATGCACAAAAGGCTGCTGTCAAAATGCTAACCATTTTCTTTTTCATAATAATCTTCTCCTTTTCTACGTGATCATGTTATCACTGTACTACGCTAAACTAATTGGTATCCTACCATACTCCGGCACCTCCTGTCAACCCGCACCGGTTAAATAATTCAGAAAACCTGTTCCAACACAAAAAAGTCTCCGAAACGGTCAGCAGATTCTGCTTTTTTCCGTCTTCGGAGACTTTGATTTTTCTATTTTGGATAACTATTTATAAACCCTTGTTACACGGCTGCTGATATCGCAGAGCATCTCGTAATCGAAACGTGCCGCCGGGTTGGCGATCTCTTCGATCGTGATGGTCTCATCCCCGTCGGTTCCGACAAGCGTTACAACGTCCTCCACCTGCACATCCGGGATGTCGGTCACGTCCACCATCATCTGATCCATACAGATTCTTCCGATGATCGGTGCTTTTTTCCCGTGGATCAGCACACAGCCCTGGTTCGAGAGAGCTCTCGGATAGCCGTCTGCATAGCCGGCTGAAACAGTTGCGATCCGTGTCATCGGTTTCTCGGTCACATACGTGGCACCGTAGCTGACGCCGATGCCCGGGCCGACTTCCTTCACATGGATGACATGACTCTTCCAGGAAAGCGCCGGGATCAGATCGAGGCGCTCTTTTTTTACCTCCTCGGATGGGTAAATGCCGTAGGTGATGATACCGGAACGCACCATCTCAAAGCGGTGATCGTCAAATTCCATGATTCCGGCGGAGTTGCAGATATGGCGAAGCGGAATCGTCACGCCGCGCTCTGCTAAAAGTGCCGTCATCTTATCATATTTTTCCATCTGCATCGAACAGTACGTCTTGTCTTCCTGATCGGCGCAGGAGAAATGCGTAAACATACCTTCCAGCTCGATGTGCGGAAGATCCGCGATTTTTGCCGCCTCATCCGCATCGTGCTCCGTCACCTGGAAGCCGATCCGCGTCATGCCGGTATCGACCGCAAGGTGTGCTTTTGCTTTCCGGTTCTGGCGTGCTGCCTCTTTTTCGAGGGCAAGCGCCTGTGCGTAGCTGTCGATCGTCTGAGTGATGTCGTATTCCACAAGGTCGCCGTACTGGGACGGGGACACGTAGCCGAGAATCAGGATCGGCGCGGAAATGCCGTTTTCTCTGAGCTCGACAGCCTCCTCGATGGTTGCGGTTGCAAAATAATCAACCTGGTTTTCCAGATAGGATGCTACCGGAACGGCACCGTGGCCGTAGGCGTTCGCTTTTACAACGCCAAGGAGTTTCACGCCCTCCGGTAGTCTTTTTTTCACTTCTCTGATGTTATGCCCGATCGCTTCGAGTGAAATCTCTGCATAACAGCGTAAGTATCTGTTCACTTTTTTCCTTCTTTCTTTCCGTACTTTTTCTGAGACGCCAAAACGTGCCTGAAAACTCTTTCGGATTATTTTCAGACACGCTCTCGTATCAGATTCCGGCTGTGCCGGTTTTTATTTGTCCGGTCTGCGGATGGCGGAATAGATATTTTTTACATTTTTCAGCACTACATGCGTTCTTGTCGCATCGACGCCCGGAAGGCTCATCACCTGGCGGTGGATTTCTTCGAGTTCGTCGGATGAGTGACAGGAAATGCGGATAATCAAATCAAAATCTCCGGTCTGATAATAGCAGGATACGATGTACTCCAGTTTCTGGATCGCATCTGCAAAACTGTCAAAGAACTTCGGATGCTCCAGGCTGACTTCCATCAGCGCGGTCATCTCATTTCCCGTTTTCTTTTCGTCTACAATAATGGTGTATTCTTTAATCACTCCGGTTTCTTCCATTTTACGGATTCTCTCGATGACTGCAGAAACCGATAAATGAATCTCTTTGCTGATATTGGAAGCCGTCTCGCGGGCATTTTTCTGCAATATCTTCAGAATCTTATAATCAATGGCATCCATGTATTTTTCCTCCCATAAGAATTGACAGGGCTCTTCTTTCCAGATTTTAGCATAAAATTTCCCTGTCACTACCTTTCTATTATATCAAATTTTTCAGATAAGTCCAGTTTTTCCCAAAATATTTTATAGAAAGATTAGAATGCTTCTTTAAATTGCACAGATGCTCCTTTTTTCCTATTCTCCGAAGGTTTCCGCGATATCCTGCATCAGAATGCCGATCCCGAGGTGCTGCGGGCACTGCTTTTCACAGCGATAACAGTTGATGCAGTCATCGGCACGTTTGTCCTGACGCTCATACTCTGCACGAACCGCTTCGACGCCTTCCGTCGCTGTCCGGTTGTAAAGCGCAAACAAACCCGGGATGTTGATTTTTACCATGCACGGCATACAGCTCTGACAACCGGTGCAGCAAACCAGAAGTTCTGTTCCATTTTCCTGCATAGGGAAATTCCCCCTTTTTTGCTTTTCCGTTTTTCTATTATAGTACATTTCCCGTTCTGGAACAAGGCTGATCTTTGCGGACATTTTCACGCCCCTTTCACCCTGAATTTTCTCCTTTTTCAGTGTTTTGAAAATTTTTTAATTTTTTTTCAAAAAAGGGGTTGACTTTTTCTCAGCTTTCCTGTAGAATACGTTTTGTCAGTGAGGCACGGCAGTCAACAAGACAGAGAAAAAAATCAGTGCCCATCATCTGCGGGTGTAGTTCAATGGTAGAACACCAGCCTTCCAAGCTGGATACGTGGGTTCGATTCCCATCACCCGCTTCATCCAAAAGGATGTATATGCGCGAGTGGCTCAGGGGTGGAGTACAACCTTGCCAAGGTTGGGGTCGCGGGTTCGAATCCCGTCTCGCGCTCTTTTTATTACCGAAATTTCTTCACAGGAATTTCGGTTTTTTGTTTTATCAAAAACTTTTTTTACCAAGGAAAGGAGTTCTTATGATTCAGGATATCGCTCCGCATAAATATTATGTAGATTACCACCCTTCCACACCGAACGATACCGATCTCGTTTTCATCTACGGTCATCACACAATTCTGTGCAATTTTGAAGATCCGCAGATCCGCTATCCTTCGATTGCAGAAATTGCACCTGTTTTCCCGGAAATCCGGGAAAAAGCAAAATTTCTGTTCCGTATCGACGAAACCAATTACTATGAACTGCGCCGCCCGCAGCTTTCGGAATTTGATATCTGGAAATATGAAAACACACTGATTCTGCGCCGCGCCGTTCCGGGATGGCTCGGATTCGCCGGCATCACCGGCTACCAGATCCACACCTGGTACACAGACCACACCTACTGCGGCCGCTGCGGAACCAAGATGCACGCGCCCGGAAATGAACGTGCGATGCAGTGCCCATCCTGCGGCGCACTCTCCTATCCGGTGATCTGCCCAAGCGTCATTGTCGCCATCACTGATGGCGACCGCCTGCTGCTCACGAAGTATGCGCCATCCCACAGCAGCCACCGTTCCTATGCCCTCGTCGCAGGTTATACAGAAGTCGGCGAGACACTGGAACAGACGGTGCACCGCGAGGTTATGGAGGAAGTCGGATTGAAAGTCAAAAATCTGAGATACTATAAGAGTCAGCCATGGTCCTTCAGCGGTTCGCTGCTTGCCGGCTTCTATTGCGATGTAGACGGCGATCCATCCATCACCCTCGACCGCGACGAGCTCTCCACTGCCGAATGGTTTGACCGCGGTTCCCTGCCCGAAACGCCAAATCTCATCAGCCTGACCGGCGAGATGATCGAATGCTTCCGCCAGGGGAAAGAACCGAAGCAGCACTGAGAAATCACTTTGTGACTTAGTCACAGAACTTCCCGTTCTGCTGTGATATTCTACAGTCACAACAGAAAAACAGTTACCGGGAATTACCCGTACAATAAAAAGGAGGACTTCTATTATGTCATTAATTCATGTTACATCCAAAAACTTCGAAAAAGCTCTGCAGGCAGCACCTGGCGTTGCCGTTGTTGATTTCTTTGCTACCTGGTGCGGACCGTGCAAAATGCTCGCCCCGGTCATCAAAGAGGCAGCTGAGGATATGCCGGAGATCCAGTTCTACAAAGTAGACGTTGACGAAGCACCGGAGCTGGCAAGCTCCTTTAAAGTCATGAGCGTTCCGACCCTCGCTTTCTTCAAAAACGGCGAGCTCGTAAAGAAAAACGTCGGCGCCGTTTCCTATGAGGAGCTGGAAGAGCTGATTAACTCTGTAAAATAAGCAGCGTAATATTGGAAATGCAGAAAAAACGTATCGGCACAAAAACCGATACGTTTTTTCTTGCATTTCTTTCTGTTCTTTTCTATCATGGAAGAAACGGCTGCTGCCGTAGTTTACAAAAGAACGTTCTTCTTCCGAAAGGAGTTTTATTTATGTCATCTTTTCTGGAATCCTGTTTTCAGGAGCATTATCCATTTTATTCAAAGCTTACCGCCGATGAACAGCAGACACTCGTGCTCTCTTCCGTCCTGACGACATATCAGCGCGGCGATTTTCTCTACAGCTGTGACGATGACTGTCTCGGCGTTCTGCTTGTCCTCTCCGGCAAGCTCCGCATCTTTATCCAGTCCGGCGAGCAGCGGGAAATCACCCTGTTTACCACCGGTCCCGGCGAAGTCTGCACGCTGTCTGCCTCCTGTGCGATGCAGGAAATCAGCTTTGATATTCTGATTGAGGCCGAGGAGGAGACGAAAGTTCTCATCACTCCGGCCAGCACGTTCCGCAGACTGATGAATCAGAATATTTACGTTGAAAACTACATTTACCGGGAAACAACGGAGCATTTTTCCGAAGTCATGTGGGCGATGGGCCAGCTTCTCTTTACGCGGCTTGACCAGCGCCTTGCCGGATATCTCGAGGATGAACGCATCCGCACCGGTTCCCCGGTGCTCTCCACCACGCACGAGCAGATCGCGCGGAACCTCGGCAGTGCCAGAGAGGTCGTTTCCCGCACCTTAAAGTCGTTCGAGAAAGACGGCATCGTCGCACTCTCCCGCGGCACGGTCACGATTCTCGATGTCAAAAAGCTCCGCGGCATCTGCCGGATGCGCCGATAGTTCTTCTACGCGCGCAAACATTTTCCCACAGGCTCTGCCCTGCCGCTCGAGAAAATATTTTTCAAAAGCGTTCTAACGGCACTCCATCTTAATTTCAATCTCATTTCCTTCCACGGCCACCTTCGCATAACTTCCGACGATCAGCGGCATCGCCGGATGAAGGTGTCCGATGTCGAGATCCATCACGATCGGCACGTTGTATTTTCCAAGCAGATCCGTCACGGCGCGGTACTGGTCGAGTTCCCCGAATTTCTGTCCGAACTGCAGCGGGCGGCCAATCAGAAAGCCTTTCACATATTGGAACCAGCCGGCGTGCTCCATCTGCCAGATTGCGCGGCGGATCGCAAAGACGTTCAGATCGCACGCTTCCAGAAACCAGACAAAACCGTCCTCTTTATATTTTTCCACAAAATCAACCGTTCCGTCGTACTTCGTTCCAAGAATATTGACGAGACAGTCGAGACAGCCGCCGATGAGCCGTCCCTCAAATGCACTGTCCGCATCCGGGAAGCGGCGCAGAACGCGCGGTTCTGTAATCTGGTACGGCAGATACGGATTTTCCTCGCTTCTGCCCTTCACATCGTCTCTTTCCCATCCCTCATAGCCGCGGACGGTACGCACTTCTCCCGTCAGTACGCCAAACGCATCCGCTACGGATTTATGCCACGGCTCCATGCCGAAATCACTCGCACACGGACCGTAAACAGCCGCCGTATCGCAGAGGGTCGGCAGAAGATACGTAAAATGCGTATTGTCAGAATAGCCGAGATACCATTTCGCCGGTGCCTTTCTGATCTTTTCAAAATCCACGTAATCGAGATCCTCGCACATCAGCTCTCCGCCGCCGCAGGATATCAGACAGTCATTCTTCTCACTGACATAATATTCCGTCAGTTCTTTTCCGCACTCCTCCGGCGCCGCACTGATGCCGATGCCGTGGTCCGCATAGCAGTTTGGCCCAAGATCCAGCTGATATCCCATCTCTTTCCATTTTTTCTGCGCATTTGCAAACGCGGACTTGTATGGCTCTGTTGTGCATCCAAACGATGGTGCCACAAAGCCGATCGTTCCGCCCTTTTTCAGATTTTCCGGAAACCTCATGTCGTATCCTCCTTTATCCTAATTCTTCTGCCTCCAGATTCTTATACTGCGTCAGCGCATCCCCGAAGATCAGCTCTCCGTCGTTCTGCGCAAAGTACAGCTCCTCTTCTTTTTCCAGTTTTGCCTTTCCGTTCGTCCCCTCGGTAATCTCCGCGCAGAGACGGTCCACCTCCGTTTTCGGAACGAGAACGCGGATTTTCACCTGATCGGTGTACTCGGATTCCAGAATCGGAATCCCCCGCTGCCCGAGCAGATACTGGATTTTACCGATGCCGTTGTAATCCGTCTCAATCAACAGCCGCACGCCGCAGATCTCGTCAATCAGAACACTGTTTGCCAGCCCCTCCTGCACCGCCTGCGAGTACGCGCGCACCAGGCCGCCCGTTCCCAGCAGCGTACCGCCGAAATACCGCGTCACCACAACAAGCACATTGCGGAGGCCTGCTCCCTGTACCACATCGAGCATCGGCCGCCCTGCCGTGCCGGAAGGCTCCCCGTCGTCGCTGCAGCGCACCGTCTCCTGATTTTCTCCAATAATATACACAAAACAGTTATGCCGCGCATCCCAGTATTTTTTCCGCAGAGCTTCCAGGCAGGAAAGTGCCTCCTCCTCAGATTCCACCAGACGCACCGTCGAAATAAAACGTGATTTCTTCTCCACGATTTCCCCGGTTCCACCCCGGTAAACCGTCCGAAACTGATCGATCATATGTCCTTACTCCTTCATCCAAATATGTACCTATCTTACCATATCATTTCTGAAAAATCAGCATTCTTTTCAGAAATACTTTTATTCCAGCCCTTTGTTTGGTATAATAAAAATAAGTATACCCTGCTTTTTGCAGGGCAGGAACACCATTAATTACTGAACTGAATCAGTTTTGCAGGAACATGACATAAGGAGGATTTTCTATATGCACTTTGGAAAAAGTCATCTGGAAGACAAACGTGAAGATCTGCGGTCCCATTACGGAAAGATTGAAAAGACGGCCGGCGTGACGGCGCTGCGCATCGCGTTCTGTCTTCTTCTTGTCGTTCTCGTCTGCGGTGCCGGGCTTGTGATCGGCGCTGTCCGCGGCGTGATCGACAGTGCCCCTGATATCTCGGAGGCAAATATCATGCCGCTCGGCAACGCGTCGTTTATCTACGATGCTGACGGCAACCAGGTACAGAAGCTGACCGGGGCTCAGGGAAACCGTGTCTCGATTTCGATTGAGGAAATTCCGCTCGATATGCAGCACGCGATCGTCGCGGTTGAGGATGCCCGTTTTTATGAGCACAACGGCATCGATCCAAGCGGTATCATCCGTGCTTTCGTTGTCGGCGTCAGCCACGGCTTTCATTTTACCGAGGGCGCCAGCACGATCACACAGCAGCTCTTAAAAAACAATGTTTTCACCGACTGGATGGAAGAGACGCGGATGCAGAGCTTCAAGCGGAAGATCCAGGAACAGTACCTGGCGCTGAAGCTGGAAAAAACACTGACCGCAGAGGGTGAAAACGCCAAAGACGTTATTCTGGAAAATTATCTGAATACGATCAACTTAGGTTCCGGCTGCTACGGTGTCCAGACGGCAGCGCAGACGTATTTCGGAAAGGATGCAAAAGATCTGACGCTCTCTGAATGCGCCGTTCTTGCCGCAATTCCAAAGGCGCCGACGGCATATAATCCGAAAAACCACCCGGAGAAAAACCAGCAGCGCCGCGACAAGATCCTGAACAACATGAAAGAGCAGGGCTACATCACCGAAGAAGAATACACCATTGCCATGAACGACAATGTTTACGACCGCATCGCCATGCACACGCAGTCCCAGGCGGAGAGCGCGCCGTACTCCTACTTTATCGATGAAGTCATCACCAACCTGATCAACGATCTGATGGTACAGAAAGGCTACACCGAAGTGCAGGCAAAGAACGTTGTCTACAGCGGCGGCCTCAAAATCTATACCACACAGGATTCCTACATGCAGTCGATTCTCGATACGGAATTCCAGAATCCGGAGAACTTCCCGGCGAACACGCAGATCGGTCTCGACTGGGCGCTCACCGTAGAGCAGGCAGACGGCGAGGTACAGAACTACAGCAAAGAGATGCTGCAGCTCTACTTCCGCAACAGCGATCCGAATTTCGATCTGCTCTTTGACTCCCAGGAGGAGGCACAGAGCTATATCGACCAGTACAAAGCCGCTATCATGCAGGAGGGCGATACGATTGTTGCCGAGCGCAGCAGCTTCACCCCGCAGCCGCAGGCGTGCATGACCGTTATGGATCAGCGCACCGGCTACGTGAAAGCCATCGTCGGCGGACGCGGCGAAAAAACAGCAAGTCTTACCTTCAACCGCGCAACCGATAATTATTCCCAGCCGGGTTCCACGTTTAAGATTCTTTCCGCGTACGGACCGGCGCTCGACCTTGGAAAGATTACACTCGCTACGGTAATTAAGGATGAGCCGTTCAACTACAGCGACGGCACACCGCTGCAGAACTCGGATCTTACCTACCATGGTGATGTTACCGTCCGCCAGGCGATCATCAATTCCATCAATATCCCGGCCGTCAAGGTACTGACCGAGCTTACGCCGAAGGTCGGCTTTGATTATCTGAAGAAGCTTGGTTTTTCCAAACTCTCCGAGGAATACGATGTGATCCAGCCGCTGGCTCTCGGCGGTATCACCTACGGTGTCAGTGATCTCGAACTGACGGCAGCCTACGCGGCAATCGCAGACGGCGGCCAGTACCGCAAGCCGGTGTTCTACACAAAGGTTACCGACAGCAAGGGAAATGTTTTAATTGACAACACAGAAAACAAGGCAACGCAGGTCTTCAAGGCAAGCACTGCCTCCCTCCTCACCAATGCCATGGAGGATGTTCTGGAAAAAGGTACCGGTGTTGCCGCCCGCCTCGACAATATGCACGCAGCCGGAAAAACCGGTACGACGAACGAGGCCAAGGATCTCGTCTTTGCAGGCTTTACACCATATTATACCGCTGCCATCTGGGCAACGTATGATACACACGCGGAGTTTCCGGAGAGCGACCGTGAATTCCACAAACGTCTCTGGGCAAAGGTCATGAATGAAATCCACGAAGGCCTTGCCGATATGGATTTCGAAACTTCCGCAACAGTACAGGAGGCAACGATCTGTACGAAGACCGGCCTGCTCGCCCGCTCAAGCTGCCCGTCCATCACCGAATACTTTGCGGTATCCGATCTGCCGACCGAGCGTTGCAAGGGCCACTACACCGCGCCGACCTCAACACCGACGCCGACCAGAACCCCTTCTGCAGCATCAACTCCGCAGGCAACCCCGACACCGACGGAGGCACCGCAGGAAACTCCGGCTCCGCCCGAAACACCTGCCGATCCGCCTTCTAATACACCAGAAACTCCCGACACACCGGATACCCCTGATGCACCGTCAGAACCGGATACCCCGGCGGAGACATCGGAAGTACAGCCGCAGTCCGAAGAGAGCGGCTCTTCCGAATAGCTTTTTCAGTCAGTCTATGCACAAAAAACCGGCCCTCTGGCATATGCCAGCAGGACCGGTTTTTCTATACTTCTTTTTCCATCTGAATCAATTAGTCAATCAGCATTTTTGCTGCGCCGTAGATACCAGCATCGTTTCCAAGGGAAGCGAGTACGATCGGGGTATCTTTGCATGCGATGAATGCTGCTTCACGGTAGTATTTAGCTACGCCGTCGATCAGGATCTGGCCTGCTTTGGATACACCGCCGCCGACTACGATAACTTCCGGGTCAACAACGCATGCGAATACTGCAAGTGCTCTTCCGAGGTACGCGGAGAACTCCTGAACGATTGCTTCTGCTGCTGCATCGCCTTCTTTTAATGCATCAAAGACAGCTTTTGCACTGATGGACTCTCCTCTTTCTCTTAAAGAAGACGGAGTATCATGGGATGCCAGATATTTCTTTGCCAGACGAACGATACCGGTTGCAGATGTCATCTGCTCGAGGCATCCGTGGTTTCCGCAGTTGCAGACCGCTTCTTCTTCCGGATCAACACATGCATGACCAACCTCGCCGCCTGCGCCGTGAGCACCTGCTACGATCTTGCCGTCCACGATGATTCCGCCGCCGACACCGGTTCCAAGGGTAACCATAACCAGGTTCTTGCTTCCCTTTCCGCCGCCTGCCCACATCTCACCGAGAGCTGCTGCGTTTGCGTCGTTTGCTGCTTTTACTGCCATTCCGCCGAGTTCGTCGGAAAGCTCTTTTACGATATTTTTATATCCCCAGTTCAGGTTGACTGCGATGGAAAGCTCACCTTTGTCATTAACCGGGCCAGGTACGTCGATGCCGACACCGGCAACATCATCTGCTGCGATGCCCTTCTCACCCATTTTTGCTTTTACGCTTTTTGCGATATCCGGCAGAATTTCGCTTCCGCCGTTTTCGGTGCGGGTCGGGATTTCCCATTTTTCCAACAGAGTTCCGTCTGTCTGGAACAGTCCGCATTTTACTGAAGTACCCCCAACATCGATTCCAAATACATAGTTTGCCATTTTCTTACTTCTCCTCTCTTTTTTTCACTAAGTTAGCCTGTACACGGCGGTACAGCTCCTGTGCGGCATTGTAGCCCATCTTCTTCTGTCTGTGGTTGACAGCAGCAGTTTCTACGATGATCGCCAGGTTACGGCCCGGACGGATCGGAAGGGAATGGCAGACAACCTTGTTTCCAAGGAACTCAATATACTCTTCTTCCAGGCCCAGACGGTCGTATTCTTTCTCTTTGTCCCACTCTTCAAGCTTGATAACAAGGTCGATAGACTGGGTATCCTTTACGCTCTCGACACCAAACAGCGTCTTGACGTCGATGATACCGATACCACGCAGCTCGATAAAGTGACGCGTGATATCCGGTGCCGTTCCGACCAGCGTAATGTCGCTGACACGGCTGATTTCAACCACATCATCGCTGACGAGACGATGGCCTCGTTTGATCAGCTCCAGTGCAGCCTCGCTCTTTCCGATTCCGCTCTCGCCCATGATCAGAACGCCCTCGCCGAATACATCGACCAGCACGCCGTGGATGGAGATCATCGGGGCAAGCTGGACATTCAGCCAGCGGATGATTTCAGCCATGAAAACGGAAGTCGATTTGTCTACCGCAAAGGCCGGTACCTGATAACGATTGCACAGCTCCAGAATTTCCGGTCCCGGAATCATCTTCGTGGTGAAAATGACACATGGGATCTTGCGGCTTACAAACTCTTCAAACGCGCGGACGCGCTCGCCCTCTTCAAGATGCTGCAGATACGTGAACTCTACATAACCGATGATCTGCACACGCTCATTGGCAAAATGCTCATAGTAACCGGTCAGCTGCAGTGCAGGACGGTTGATATCCGGTGTGGCAATGACAAGATCTGTCATATCAACCTCTGGTGTCAGGTTGCGGAGATCCATTTCCTCCACCATTTTGGTCATTTCAATTTCTTTCATTTTCCTGTCCTCCGACTTCATTCGACGTCTTTTTAAATCCGTCTCTTCTATGATTTTAGCACAATAAAGCATCACGGGCAACCTAGAAATTTAACTATTTTGACGAATCCTCATTTTCCTCCTGTGCAGGTGCGTGAAAGAATGTGTAAACCTGCTCCGCCGCCTTTTTATTCATGCCCGGAAGTCCGGAAAGTTCTTCCACGGTTGCCGCCTTGATATCATCAATTCCCTGAAAATGACGCATCAGCTCTTTCCGTCTTGTCGGCCCGATGCCCGGGATGTCGTCGAGAATCGAGTGGACCTGGCCCTTGCTTCGCAGCAGGCGGTGGTATTCGATTGCAAAGCGGTGCGCCTCGTCCTGCACGCGTGTGATCAGTTTGAAGCCCTCGCTGTTCCGGTCGATCGGGATTTCCACGTTTCGGAAATACAGACCCCTCGTGCGGTGCTTGTCGTCCTTTACCATACCGCAGACCGGAATCGCAAGATCCATTTCTTCAAGCACCTCAAGCGCAATGTTGACCTGGCCGCGTCCGCCGTCCATCATGATCAGGTCCGGCAGCCGCTCGAAACCGCTGTCCTCCTGGATGCCGCGCAGAAAACGGCGGCTTAAGACCTCTTTCATACTGGCGTAATCGTTCGGTCCCTCGACGGATTTGATCTTGAATTTTCGGTAATCGGCGCGCTTTGGCTTTCCTTTCTCGTAGACGATCATCGAGCCGACCGACTGGAAACCGCTGATATTGGAGATATCGTACGCCTCGATACGGTCGATCGACGGCAGGTTCAGCCATCTGGCGATCTCTTTTACGGCACCGACCGTCCGACCCTCTTCCCGCTTGATCCGCTCGCGGTCCTGGTCGAGAACAATCTGTGCGTTCCGCTCTGCCAGTTCCACCATTTTTTCCTTGCTGCCCTTTTTCGGCACGCGGATGCGGACCTTCTGGCCCCGTTTGCTGCTTAAATACTCTTCCATCAGCTCCTGCTCGGCAATCTCCTCGGAAATCATGATTTCCCGCGGAATGAACGGCGTGCCGGAATAGAACTGTTTCATAAACGTGAGCAGCACCTCGCTTTTCTGCTCCTCCTCGCCGATCCGCAGATAATAATGCTCCCGCCCGATCAGCTTTCCGTTCCGGATAAAGAAGACCTGCGCCACTGCATCCTCTTTGTCCATCGCAAGCGCAATGACATCCTTGTCCTCGCCGTCACTGTTCGTAATCTTCTGCCGCTCGCCGATCCTGCGCACGCTGTCGATCAGATCACGGTACTCCGCCGCCTGCTCGAACCGCATCTCCTCAGCCGCCTCCGTCATTTTTCCAGTCAGCTCTTTGATAATGTCATTGTAATTTCCATTCAAAAAACTGATCGCCTTTTTGATCTGCTCGCCGTACTCTTCTTTGGAAATGTATCCCTGGCACGGCGCCTTACACTGGTGGATGTGATAGTAAAGACACGGGCGGTCCTTGCCGATCTCCTTTGGCAGGCTCTTATTGCAGGAACGGATATCGTACAGCTTCCGCAACAGTTCGATCGTATCTTTCACAGCTCCGGCGCTCGTGTACGGGCCGAAATATTTCGCCTTGTCCTTCTTCATCTGATGGGAAAACAGAATGCGTGGAAAATCCTCGTTCACGGTCACCTTAATGTACGGGTACGCCTTGTCATCTTTCAGCATCGTATTGTATTTCGGACGGTGCTCTTTGATAAGGTTGCACTCCAGCACGAGCGCCTCCAGTTCGGAATCCGTCACAATATACTCAAAGCGGGCGATATGCGTGACCATCCGCTCAATCTTCGGCCCTTTGTTGCGGCTCGTCTGGAAATACTGGCGGACACGGTTTTTCAGCGAAATCGCCTTTCCTACGTAGATAATTGTATCGTCCGCGTCGTGCATCAGATAGACGCCGGGTTTCCCCGGCAGTTTTTTCAGTTCTTCCTGGATATCAAACGCCATATGACCCTCCTCTTTTTGGGACTGTAATGTTGAAAATGCCCAGCGTGCAGAGATCGTTTTCTCTGCTCCCGCCGGGCCTTTTCGCTTTCTTTTTATACTTCTGGATTTACGGTAAAATCCGCCTCCGGAAGTGCTGTATTTTCTGTTTCTGTATTTTCTGGATTTTCAACCGCTTCTTCCACGTTTCCATTCCGTTTTGCAATCACCTGATGAAAAATCTCCATAAATTCTTTTCCGGTGATCGTCTCTTTCTGGATCAGGTAAGCTGCGATTTCATCCATCGCATCGCGGTTAGCTGCCAGAAGTTCTTTTGCCTGCTCATACGACTCTTTCAAGATCTTCATGACCTCGTGGTCGATTTCGGTTGCTGTGGCATCGCCGCAGTTTAAGACCATTCTTCCGTCGAGGTACTGATTCTGCTGGGTCGCAAGACCGATCAGACCGAATTTCTCCGACATACCGTACTGCGTGATCATCGCGCGGACAATCTTCGTCGCTTTCTCGATATCATTCGAAGCTCCCGTTGTCACGTTGCCGAATACGATCTCCTCTGCCGCTCTTCCACCGAGGCACTCGACGATCATCGCCTCGAGTTCGCTCTTCGTGTTAAGGTATTTCTCCTCCTCCGGCACCTGCATGACGTAGCCGAGCGCACCCATCGTACGCGGCACAATCGTGATTTTCTGTACCGGCTCGGAATCCTTCCGCAATGCAGTAACAAGTGCGTGGCCTACCTCGTGGTAGGAAACGATCTTTCGCTCTTCCTGGCTTAAGATGCGGTCCTTCTTCTCTTTTCCGACGAGGACAACCTCGACTGCCTCGAGAAGATCCTTCTGGGAAACAGCTTTTCTTCCGTTCTTGACCGCAAGAATCGCTGCCTCGTTGATCATATTTGCAAGATCAGAACCAACGGCTCCCGATGTCGCAAGTGCGATGCCGTCGAGATCAACCGTCTCATCGAGCGATACGTTCTTGGCGTGTACTTTCAGGATTTCCACACGGCCTTTCAGGTCCGGTCTTTCTACGATAATCCGGCGGTCAAAACGGCCTGGACGCAGCAGCGCCGGATCAAGAACCTCCGGGCGGTTTGTGGCCGCAAGGATCAGAATACCCTTGGAGCTGTCGAATCCGTCCATCTCGGCGAGGAGCTGGTTTAACGTCTGCTCCCGCTCGTCGTTGCTGTTGTAGCTGTTGTCACGGCTCTTTCCGATCGCATCGATCTCATCGATAAAGATGATGCACGGTGCGTTTTTCTTTGCTTCCTCAAACAGGTCACGCACACGCGATGCACCGACACCGACGAACATCTCGACAAATTCCGAAGCGGACATCGAGAAAAACGGTACGTGCGCCTCACCGGCTACGGCTTTGGCAAGCAGTGTTTTTCCGGTTCCAGGAGGGCCTACAAGAAGCGCTCCTTTCGGAAGTTTTGCACCGATTGTCGTGTATTTTCCAGGGTTATGCAGGAAATCCACAACCTCCTGGAGCGATTCTTTTGCCTCGTCCTGTCCCGCAACATCGCGGAATGTCACGCCGGTTTCTTTCTGTACGTAGGCCTTTGCTCTGCTCTTTCCTACGCCCATGACTCCGCCGCCTTTGTTCATGCTGCGCATCACCCATACCATGACAGCGACAAGCATCACAACCGGCAGAATGACGGTCAGCAATGTGTAAATGATCGTTCCGGTAGAATCCGGCGGATCTTTGTGGTACGTAATGCCTTTCTCCTGTAACAGATCGACCAGCTCCTGCTCATCTCCCATCATCGTTACCTGATAGGTGATTCCCTCCGATTTCTGGTCTTTCGGCGTTACGGTCAGTGTTCCCGATTTCAAGACAACTTCCTGCACTTCATCGTTGTTTACCATGTCCAGGAATTTGCTATAGTCAAGATCCTCGGAAGTAATTCCCCCAAGGGCATTGTTCAGAAGTCCCATCACCATCAGGCTGACGAGGAGGCAGATCAGGATAATGAGTATCGTCTGTCTGTTTTTCGGTCCTCCCCCGGAGCCGTTTTCTGGTTCCCGGTTCTGATTTTTTCTATCGTCCATGCTTTTCCTCCTTGTATGTCAAACCGCCCCTCTTTTTTTACGGACACTTTAACTCTTACATTATATCGGATTCCCTCTTAATTAGCAAGCCGGACTTTGTGAAAAAAGACTGAATTTATCTATACAAAAACGGCCCGCCGACACTCTTTCAAGTATCGGCGGACCGCCAGATAACACTCACATTACATTAGTCGTTATATCCGTTCGGATTCTTCTGCTGCCAGTTCCAGGAATCGGCACACATCTCCTCGATGCCGTACTCAGCCTCCCAGCCAAGCTCCTCTTTTGCTTTGTCGCATTTGGAGTAGCAGGTTGCGATATCACCGTCACGGCGCGGTTTGATTTCGTATTTCAGCGGATGGCCGCATGCTTTCTCGAATGCGTGGATCACATCGAGTACGCTGTAGCCTTTGCCGGTTCCGAGGTTGTAAATGGAAACGCCCTCGTTGTCAGCCAGTTTCTGGATGGCTTTTACATGGCCGCGTGCCAGGTCAACAACATGGATGTAATCGCGGACACCAGTTCCATCCGGAGTATCGTAATCATCACCGAAAACGCCGATGCACTCGAGTTTTCCGATGGCAACCTGTGCGACATACGGAAGCAGGTTGTTCGGGATGCCCTTCGGATCCTCTCCGATAAGGCCGCTCTTATGCGCTCCGATCGGGTTGAAGTAACGAAGCAGGATAACATTCCATTCCGGATCTGCGGTGTGGATGTCGGTCAGAACCTGCTCGAGCATGCTTTTTGTCCAGCCGTATGGGTTGGTCGGGGTTCCCTTCGGGCACTCCTCGGTGATCGGAATCTGTGCCGGATTGCCGTATACGGTTGCAGAAGAACTGAAGATGATGTTCTTTACGCCGTGGTTTCTCATCTCATCGCAGAGAATCAGGGTTCCGGTCATGTTGTTGTGATAATATTCAATCGGTTTATGTACGGACTCGCCGACTGCTTTTAAGCCTGCGAAATGGATGACAGCGTCAATTTTCTCGTTGTCGAAAATTTTCTTTACGCCTTCGCGGTCCAGCATATCGGTTTTGTAGAAGGTTACTTTCTTTCCGGTAATCTGTTCTACACGCTCGATGGCTTTCTCGCTTGCATTGTAAAGGTTGTCCATGACAACAACGTCATAGCCTGCGTTCAGCAGTTCCACACAGGTGTGGCTTCCAATATAGCCTGCACCGCCAGTAACTAAGATTTTCATTTTTGTATCCTCCATGTTTTCCTTCGCTGCTGCTTTTTTGCCGCAGCGGGTTAATTGAAGCATTTAGTTTATTCTACAACGTTTCCATGAATTTTGCAAATGCACTTCTGCCTTCCTCGGTGCACTTGTAAACGCCGGCATCCTCGAGTACGCCGACAAAGACTTTTCCGACTTCCTCTTTCAGGATATCCATCACATTTTCGCTGTTCAGCTCCGGATGGCGCGGCAGGAATTCGTCTACCCAGTCGGCATGTTTCTCCAGCTCTGCGACAGCGCGGACATCTTTTCCCTCTACGAGGCATTTGGAAAGCTCTTCCAGCTCATCTTTTAAGCGCGCCGGCAGAATCGCAAGTCCCATAACCTCAATAAGGCCGATGTTCTCTTTTTTGATGTGATGATACTGTGCATGCGGATGGTAAACACCGAGCGGGCATTCGTCCGTCGTGATGTTGTTGCGCAGTGCCAGATCGAGTTCGAACGTATCGCCCACTTTTCTTGCGATCGGCGTGATCGTGTTGTGCGGCTCTCCGTCAGTCTCGGCGAATACAAACGCATCCTCATCCGTGTAACCTCTCCAGCAGTTCAGGATATGCTCTGCCAGATCGATCAGCCGTTTCTCATCTTTGTGGCGGATCCGGATGACGGACAGCGGCCATTTGACGATGCCGGTTTCCACATCCTCGTATCCTTTGATGGTAAAATGGCGCTCGATCGGCGCTTTCGCCATTGCGAAAGTATAGTGGCCGCCCTGATAATGATCGTGGCTTAAAATGGAGCCTCCCACAATCGGCAGATCCGCATTGGAACCGATGAAGTAGTGAGGAAACAGCTTGATAAAGTCAAACAGCTTCACAAAGGTCGCGCGCTCGATCTTCATCGGGTTATGCTGGAAATTGAACACGATGCAGTGCTCATTGTAATACACATATGGCGAGTACTGGAATCCCCACTCCGTCTGATTGATCGTCAGCGGAATGATGCGGTGGTTCTGGCGCGCCGGGTGGTTGACGCGTCCCGCATAGCCCACATTCTCCTTGCAGAGCAGGCATTTCGGATAACCGCTCTGTTTTGCCAGTTTTGCAGCCGCGATCGCCTTCGGGTCCTTCTCCGGTTTGGAGAGGTTGATCGAGATATCGATATCGCCGTAGGCACTCGGTACGCTCCAGCGGATATCCTTTGCGATGCGATATCTGCGGATGTAGTTGGAATCCTGGCTCAGTTTGTAGAAGTAATCGGTTGCCTCCTGCGGGCTCTTCGCATAGAGTTCCTCAAACTTCTTTACCACCTCTCCCGGGCGCGGCATCAGGCAGTCCATCAGTTTCGTATCGAACAGATCGCGGTAAACGACGCTGTTGTGTTCGAGAAGACCGCGCTTAGCTGCATCATCAAGCAGTTCATTTAAAGTCTCTTCCAGATCCGGGGTCTCCGGAATCTGCTCCGGCTCTTCGTAATCGGAAATCTGCATGACTTCCAGAATCCGGTTTGTCGCATAGATTTTATCCAGTCCCGAAACAAGACCGGCATTTTCTCCATATTTTACCAGTTTTGCAATACTCTCGTTAATCACTGTAGCTTCCTCCCTGCTGCCGATCCAGCTTTTTTATTTCTTATTTTAATACGCCTGCGCCGTCTCCGATGTCTACGACGTAGAAGTCTGCGGCATAGCCGATTTTTTCTTTGTAAGCTGCGCCTACTTTTGCGATGAAGTTGTCAATATCTTCTGTTTTTACGATGCTGACGGTGCATCCGCCGAAGCCTGCGCCTGTCATACGGGATCCGATGACACCCGGGCAGTTCCATGCTTCTTCCACAAGAGTATCCAGCTCGATGCCGGTTACCTCATAGTCATCACGCAGGGAAACGTGGGATGCGTTCATCAGCTCGCCGAATTTTGCGATGTCGTTTGCCTTTAAAGCTGCAACGGCCTGAACGGTTCTCTGGTTCTCGTAAACAGCATGTTTTGCACGTTTCTGGCGGACCGGATCTTTGATGGCATCTTTCACTGCCTCAAACTCTTCCTCGGTCAGCTCGCCAAGGCTCTTGATGTCTTTGACTTTCTGAATCTCAGCCAGAGCAGTCTCGCACTCGCTGCGGCGCTCGTTGTATTTGGAGTCGCCAAGGCCGCGTTTCTTGTTGCTGCAGGAGATGACAATTCTTGCGCCTTCCAGTTTAACCGGTGCGTACTCATATTTCAGATCGCTGGTGTCAAGGAAGATCGCACAGTCCTTTTTGCCCATGGCGATGGCGAACTGATCCATGATACCGCAGTTGACGCCGTTGTAATTGTTCTCGGAGAACTGGCCGTACAGAGCAATGTCGATCATGGAGATGGTGTCGTAGCCGAACATGTCACGCAGCATTACGCCGGTTACGGTCTCAACGGATGCGGAAGAGGAAAGGCCGGAGCCGTTCGGAATGTTTCCGTAGAGCACGATATCGAAGCCCTGCTCTACCGGGAAGCCCTTCTGGCAAAATGCCCACATCATTCCCTTCGGATATGCGGTCCAGTTGCCTTCTTTGCCCATCTGAAACTCATCGAGCGAAGATTCCACCACGCCGAGTTTTTCAAAGTTCATAGAGTAAAAACGAAGCTTTCTGTCGTCACGTTTTCTTGCTGCCATGTAGGTTCCGATGGTCAGTGCGCATGGAAATACGTGGCCTCCGTTGTAATCGGTGTGCTCACCGATCAGGTTCACACGTCCAGGTGCGAAGTAGGTGCGGATGTCGCCCTCTCCCCCGAACAGTTTTGCAAAACAATCCAGTACCTGCTGTTTCATTTTGTTGTCTCCTTTTCTTTTTGGTGTGTTGTTTTCGTGGTTTCGTTTTGTGTGTTGTGTGTGTATTGTGTGTTTGTGTGTTTTTTCTTATCTTCTTAAGTATCATTATAGTGAGCCGTACGCCCCTCTGCAACAACAATATTGGGGCAAACGATAATTATATTGAGGTGATCTTCGATTTTTTCTTGTTTTTTTTCCCTTTTTGCCGCATACTTTACTTATCGTATGATTTTTAACGGATTTTATGGATTGGAGGTACGTTTCATGCAGATCCGCATGGATAAAGAAAACCGTGAGCTGAAGGCCCACGGCAGCTATGAATTTCCTGTCAACATCAGTTACGAACAGCTCTCCCGCTACGAGCGCGGCTCCTTTTCCTGGCACTGGCACCCGGAAATTGAGCTGACGTTTGTCCTCTCGGGGCAGATCGGATATCAGGTCAACGGCAAATCGTATGTCTTAAAAGAAGGGGACGGCATTTTCTGCAACACGAATGCGCTTCACAGCGGCCACATGATCAACGGGATGGACTGCGTCTATATTTCAACCACGTTCGCCCCGCGCTTTCTCTATGGTTTTTCAAACAGTGTGATCCAGACGCGCTACGTCGAACCGGTGCTGACGGATATGCAGCTCGCCTCCATCGTCTTTTCGCCGGAGATCGACTGGCAGAACCAGGTACTTGCCTGTATGCACCGCATCTACGACCTCTCGCTTTCGCAGCCGTCCGCGTTTGAGATGGAAATCCAGGAGCTTCTGCTGTCGA
This sequence comes from Fusicatenibacter saccharivorans, assembly GCF_015557635.1. Taxonomy (GTDB): domain Bacteria; phylum Bacillota; class Clostridia; order Lachnospirales; family Lachnospiraceae; genus Fusicatenibacter; species Fusicatenibacter saccharivorans. The sequence continues at coordinate 105,265 of NZ_JADNOP010000005.1, read as the reverse complement.
TCTGGATTGAGATTTACCGCCACGCATCGTTTTCCGGTGAATCCCAGAACACGGCGGCAGCGCGTGATGTTGAGCGGCTCCGCATTCTGCTCGACTACATCCACCGCCATTATATGGAGCATCTGACGCTCGAGGATCTCGCCGCACAGATCCACATCTGCCGCAGTGAATGCTGCCGTTTTTTCAAAAAATGCATGAACGAATCCCTGTTTGACTATCTTCTCGATTACCGTATTGAAAAAAGCCTGCCGCTCCTTCTCGAGCGCCAGGCCAGTATCACTTCCGTAGCGGAACAGACCGGATTTTCCAGTCCTGCCTATTTTTCTAAAATTTTCCGGCAGCAGATGGGCTGCTCGCCGAGTGAATACCGGAACCGCGCGGATCACACGTAACGTTCAGCGCTGTACCGAGATTTCATTTCCTGCTGCCCGGCTTTTGATCCGCTCTCACAATCCACCCTCTCCCAAAACGAATGGATTACCTCCGGGAGGCTGCTGCGCTGCACAATCCGGCAGTCCTCCCACTCTCTTGGGAACAGCTCGCGGTACTCCCGGTTTCGGAACCGCTCGTCGAGCAACAGAATCACACCCGTGTCCTCCGTCGTACGGATCACGCGCCCTGCCGCCTGCAATACTTTATTCATGCCGGGATAGCGGTACGCGTAGTCGAAACCGTTCTCTCCGCTGCGGTCAAAATATTGCTTTAAAAGTTCTCTCTCCGGCCCCACCTGCGGGATTCCGGCTCCCACAACGGCCGCGCCGATCAGCTTTTCCCCGTCCAGATCAATTCCCTCCGAGAAAATGCCTCCCATGATACAGAATCCCACCAGCGTTTTCTCGTTGTCTTTCGCAAACGCTTCCAGAAACTCTTCTCTCTCCTGCTCCCGCATCGCCGACTCCTGGATCAGGCAGGTCACGTTTTCATCTGCATACAGTTCCTCATAGACCGCATAGACATCCTGCATCAGGCGGTATGACGGGAAGAACGCCATATAGTTGCCCTTCCGGCTCTGGATCATCTCGTTCAGATAGGCGGCGATCTTCTCAAACTCTGCGCGGTTTCTCCGCTGATACTTCGTGCTGACCTCGCTTCCGATCGCCAGACACCGCTTCGTGGGATCAAACGGGGACTCCACGTAAATCGCGTAATCGTCCGTATTCGTGCTGAACATCTTCTTATAATACTGCACCGGCAGCAGCGTCGCGGAAAAGAAGACGGCCGACCGCCCCTGGTTGATACACTGCTGCAGATTCTCCGCCGGGTTGACGCAGAACAGGCGCAGTGCAAAATCGCCGTTATCGAGATAACTCGTGTAGATCAGATAATTTTCATCCACTAAATTGTAAATCTCGGAAAAATTTCGCAAGTTAAAGTAAAATTCCAGAACCTGCTTCCGGATTTCGCTTGTCTTATGCGCTTCCAGCCAGCCCGCCAGTTCTTCCAGCAGCTGATTGACCATCATAAGAAACGTCGATACGCTTTCCAGCTCCGTGCAGGAATCGCACTCTCTTTTGTAGACGAGCATCTGGTGATTGCAGCGGTTCAGCGCCCTCTCGAGCTTTTTGCCCGGTGCATACGGGCGGAGGAGCTGGCGGACCTTTAAAATCTCCTCTTTGACGAGCGTGGCACTGAACATATCGCGGCCCCGCTCGACCAGGTTGTGCGCCTCATCGATCAGAAAGATGTAGTCACCCTTCGTTCCTTCTGCGAAAAAGCGTTTTAATTTCGAGGTCGGATCAAACGCATAGTTGTAATCGCAGATCACGCCGTCCACCCACGAAGCCACATCAAACTGGAGCTCGTGCGGGCAGACGTTCCATTTTTCCGCCTGGCGCAGGACTTCCTCTCTTGTGTAGGAATCGCATTCCGTCAGCATCTCGTACACCGCCGCGTTGATCCGGTCAAAATGACCTTTCGCGCGCGGGCAGTGGATCGGATCGCACTCGGGCTCATCGAGGATGCACATTTTTTCTTTTGCGGTCAGCGTGATTGCTTTGAACTGCAGTCCCTTCTCTTTTAGAATGGAGACCGCCTCCTCTGCCACGGTACGGGTGATGGTTTTCGCAGTCAGATAAAAAAGACGGTCGCCGCAGCCCTCTCCGATCGCGCGGATGGCCGGAAAGACCGTGGACATTGTTTTTCCGATGCCGGTCGGCGCCTGGACGAAGAGTTCTTTTTTCCGCAGAATGGTACGGTAGACGCCGCTCACCAGTTCCCGCTGGCCTTTCCGGTACGGGAAGGGGAATTCGAGGTGCTGCATTGAGGCATCTCGCGCTTTCTGCCACTGGTACTGGAATTCCGCCCAGATAAACCAGGCGTCGAGTAGCTCATCGAACCACTGCTCCAGTTCCGGGAGCTTGTACGTCTGCAGAAAATGGCGGATGCGCCAGTTGGAGTGCTCCGGCTTTACCTCTTCTTTGGTGAGCGGGCGCAGAAGGCCTTCCTCCTCGGAGGAGAGCAGGGTGTACGTCATCAGCACGCCCATCTCCTCTTTGCGGTTCTGAAGGCCGTAGATGTAAGCGTAGCACTTCGCCTGTGCCAGATGCACCGGAACCGGCTCTTCCATCGCTTCGAGGTCACGGTACGTTCCCTTGATCTCCTCGATCACGGTCGTGGTTCCGTCCTTGTACATGCCGTCCGCTCTTCCCTCGACGCGCAGGATGAAATGCTCATATTCTTTTTCGTGAACCAGCGGAACCTCCGCACGGTAATCGGCGCCCCGTTTTTTCTGAATCTGCTGATGCACCCGCGTTCCCGCCTGCATGGCATCGCGCTCGCCAAAACCTCCCGACGAGTTGTCCAGATCCCCGCTGCGCAGAATAAACTCCACCAGATTCCGCACGGAAATCCGGATCTCTTTCTTCTTCTCTTCCACTAGCCCGCTCCTTTTCTAACCAGACTATTCAGAGCCCCATCTCGATTCCGCTGCGCTGCATCTCGATGTGGCTTCTCGCCATATGAAATTCCAGAAAAGAACGCTCATTCATGCAAGCATGATTCGTGTCCTTTTCTGGAATTTCGCATGGCTCTGAATAGTTATCATTATACAGAAAAAAGGAGACTGCCGCAACAGTCTCCTTTTTTTCTCTCTGAAGTTATGTGTCTCGTGTGATTAGTTTTTCTTCAGAAAGTCCCCTGCGCAAATTCTGTCTCTACTCTCGCTGGCGGCGCAGGCTGAATTTTTTTCGTTTCCCTTAATAAAATTTATGCTACAGCAAATTTCTGCAGGGTTTTATTGAATGCCGGGCTGTCACCATAGCAGTGTACGGTGAGATCACGGTTCAGATCCATGCTGAGGATGCCAAGAATGGATTTTGCATCAATAATAACGCGGTTGTAAAAAATGTCAATATCAAAATCACATTTGGAAGCTGCTTTTACAAACTCCTCTACTTCCTCAGTTCCATTGAGTCTTACTACGCAGTGTGACATACGATTCACCTCTTTCTTAATCAATAGCTGTTTGTTTTCCTATCGTTGAGGTAGATTATGCACTTTTTCTCTTTAAATGTCAATATTGAATTTATTTCCTTGTTTTTGCCATATTATGCATGTTTTTTATGCAAGTTTTTCTCATTAACCCTTCATATTTGTCGCTTTTTGTCTCATTTGCGCAGTCGTGTGTAACCGGTTACACAAAATCCGTTTAAAATAAAATAGTTTTTGCCAAAAGAAACGTAAAAATCTTGTCAAAAAAACCCGCTTTTCCTTGTAAAATCAAGGAAAAACGAGTTTTTCATGCCATTACTTGCTTCTATATTTAATGATTAGATGTTGATCTTTGCAATATCGGTGTTATCCACTTCTGCAAATCTTCCTTCGTCCACCAGCTCGGCAAACTCCGGATGAATCGGCATTTTGCCGAGAACCGGCACGCCGATCTCGGCTGCGATCTCGTCGATGTGGCTTTCGCCGAAAATGGACAGCTTTTTGCCGCAGTCCGGACATACGAGGTAGCTGTAGTTCTCTACGATACCGAGCACCGGAACACTCATCATCTGTGCCATCTTGTAGGCTTTCATGACAATCATGCGCACCAGATCCTGCGGGGAAGATACGATCACTACGCCGTCTACCGGAAGAGACTGGAAAACGGTTAGTGGAACATCACCGGTTCCTGGCGGCATATCGACGAAGAGATAGTCCAGGTCGCCCCAGATGACGTCGGTCCAGAACTGTTTTACGGTTCCTGCGATGACAGGTCCTCTCCAGATGACCGGCTCTTCCTCGCCCGGAAGCAGGAGGTTGATGGACATTACCTTTACGCCGTTTGCTGCAACTGCCGGGTAAACGCCCTTGTCATCTACGTTTGCAGGTCCTTTCAGGCCATACATTTTCGGGATGGACGGTCCTGTGATATCGGCATCGAGGATACCAACCTTGTAGCCCTCTTTTGCTTTCTGGTTTGCCAGAGATGCGGTTACCATGGATTTACCAACACCGCCCTTGCCGCTGACAACGCCAATGACATGTTTGATCGAAGAATCGGCATTCAGATCAATATGAAAATCCGGTTTGCCCTGTCCTGCTTTGCTTGGACATCCTTCGCAGCTTTCTTTGGAACAGCTCGAATTGCTGCATTCTTTTGCCATGTTTCTTTCCTCTTTTCTTGTTTTTCTTGCTTATTTGACAAAGCGGTCGATCGCCTTATTCAGCTCCTGAATCGCTTTTATGTCCCCATGCTCGACTGCATCGACGATGCAATGTTCAATGTGATCCTCCAGGATAATTTTTCCTGTATTGTTAATGGCCGCCTTCACGGCAGACAGCTGGATCAGAACCTCAGTGCAGTCCCGGCCTTCCTCTACCATCCGCTTGATCGACTCCATGTGTCCGATCGCGCGGGAGAGGCGGTTTAAGACTGCTTTTGTATTTGTATGATGGTGCCCGTGGGCGTGATCGTGGGAATGCTCGATCACGGTGCCGTCTTCCAGCACATGCACATGCGTGTGTTTTTCTTCACTCATCGTTTTTTTCTCCGCTTTTCTGGTATTTTCTGCGCGATTCAGATTTCTGTAAACGTAAACCGCTGGCGGATGCCGGAGGTCTCAATGTCAAAGACCAGAGATCCGTCCGCTTCCACCGTTTTTTCATATTTTAAGTTTTTGTCCGGAAATTTCTGACGGATATACGCCTCCGGGTCATCCGTCTCGATCTCGTCGAAAAAGACGTCCCGCATCTGATTATTGGCACACTCATTAAAAATCTCCCAGACGGTCTCGTACTCTTTTTTCATCCTGTCACTCTCCGTTTCGTAAGACTTCTCCGCACTGGCTCCACTCGCCAAGCAGCCGCTCCACAGACCATGCGGCGTTCGCGGGACTCGTCGACGGAAGACGAACCGCTTCCCGTCCCAGCTGCTTCTCCTGGTACTTCCGGTAATACTTCCACGCGGTCGCCCCGTTGCAGTAAATCTGCCGGATATCGGCGCATTCCAGAATGTCCTGCAGCGGATTCGGCACAACATCGCGGATGCTCGCATCGCTCGAGCCTGTGATGACGCAGGACGCGATCACATCCCAGACAGCGATATGATTCCGGAGCAGAAACGCCTTCTTCTCTTCCACGGTCTGCGGCACCTCTTCCCCGTACACGGCTGCCGTCACTTTCCAGAAACGGTTCTGCGGATGGCCGTAAAAAAATCCGGTCTCCCTGGATTTTACGGACGGAAAACTGCCGAGAATCAGAATCCGGGAATCGGCGCGGTAAACCGGCGGAATCGGATGCACCACCGGGTGCTCATTTTTGTTCTCGTCAGGTCGGCTCATCTTCATCAAACTCCACTACCGTATAGAATCCTCTCGGTGTCTCTTTTACTTCTTTTACGATTCCCTTCCGGGACTGCAGCCTCTCATACGCCTGATAATTCCTGCTCATGGCCACTGCCGGGGTAATCGTATAATAATAGGAGGTAGGCAGTGCGCTTTCTGTCACGTTGACTTCCTGGCCTTCCTCGAGAAGTCCCTGTCGCTCCATTTTAAATTCCATCTGCCGCATATTCCTCATCCTCCTTTTTGCAGCGGGCAAAAGATACGCCCATGGGGTATTTTATCACACTTTTCCGAAAAAGAACAGGGGTTTTCGACAGAAAAAGGCGGTACCGGACCCTCGCCCCCAGAATTTTTGTTTTGATCATTTTCCAGATCTTTTCTCTTGCTTTCATTCACAAATCCTCCGTGTCCAGTATAGCGCAAAAACCCGGATTCCGACTATGCATATTTTGCCGCATGTGCGAAAAAAAGAAAGAATCCGGCCGCCCAGAGACCGGATTCTTTCTTCTTATATAAATATAAAACGCATTTCTTTTTAGTGATGGAACAAACGGATTCCTGTAAATGCCATCGCCATGTTGTACTTGTTGCAGCACTCGATGACAGCGTCGTCACGAACCGATCCGCCCGGCTCTGCGATGTACTCGACGCCGCTCTTGTGTGCGCGCTCGATGTTGTCGCTGAACGGGAAGAAGGCATCGGAACCTAAGGTTACGCCCTTCATCTGGTCGAGCCATGCACGTTTCTCTTCTCTTGTGAAGACTTCCGGTTTTACTTTGAAGATCTTCTCCCATGCGCCGTCTGCGAGAACATCCATGTACTCCTCGCCGATGTAAACGTCGATCGCATTGTCACGGTCTGCACGGCGGATGCCGTCTACGAACTGCAGATCCAGCACCTTCGGGCACTGACGCAGGAACCAGTTGTCGGCTTTCTGTCCGGCAAGACGGGTGCAGTGCACACGGGACTGCTGGCCTGCGCCGACACCGATGGCCTGACCGTCTTTGACGAAGCATACGGAGTTGGACTGGGTATATTTTAAGGTAATCAGTGCAATCTTCAGATCGCGTTTTGCTGCTTCCGGAATCTCTTTGTTCTCGGTTACCACGTTGGAGAGCAGCTCATCGTCGATCGGCAGCTCCTGGCGGCCCTGCTCAAAGGTAATGCCGAAGACCTGTTTGTGCTCGAGCGGAGCCGGACGGTAATTCTCGTCGATTTTGATGACGCAGTAGTTACCTTTTTTCTTTGCTTTCAGGATTTCCAGTGCTTCATCGGTAAATCCCGGAGCGATGACACCGTCAGAAACCTCACGTTTGATCAGAGATGCGGTGTCTTTGTCGCAGACATCAGAAAGTGCGATAAAGTCGCCGAAAGAAGACATACGGTCTGCGCCTCTGGCTCTTGCATAAGCGCATGCTAACGGAGAAAGCTCTCCCATATCGTCTACCCAGTAAATTTTACGCAGGGTCTCGTCCAGCGGAAGACCTACGGCTGCACCTGCCGGGGAAACGTGCTTGAAGGAAGTTGCTGCCGGAAGACCGGTGGCTGCTTTCAGCTCACGTACCAGCTGCCAGCCATTGAAGGCGTCCAGAAAATTGATATAGCCCGGACGGCCGCTTAATACTTCGATCGGAAGATCTCTGTCATCATCCATGTAAATTCTGGAAGGTTTCTGGTTCGGGTTGCATCCGTATTTTAACGCTAATTCTTTCATGATTTTCTCCTTTCGCAAAACACTCGATTTCTTATTTATTTTTATTCACGATTCTTGTCTCATACTTGCCGGTTGCAATGTCGATATAGCGTGTGAAGAGGGACACCTTGTTGTCCTCGTTTAAGCTGCTCCAGAGCAGTTCGGTGAAGGCATCGATGTCATCCGGAATCTCGACCAGTTTTGGCTCACCTTCAAAGCTTGGCAGCGGATTGCCGTCGTGCATGTAGGTGTGGATGAAATGGCCTTCCCCTGCTACACAGTTATCATAGGAGAAGGTGTAGCGGTTGCACTGGGACGGATCGCCGTTGTTGCTCTTTAAGATCGACATCTGGTAGCCGTACGTTCCGTTCTCTACGTGCATCACACCGGAAATACGAGGAGTGTAGTTCGGTGCATCCGGCTCAAACTCTCTGCTTCGAAGGGATACCTCAAACGTTTTTCCCTGCTCCAGTCCTTCGTATACGGTATCGGTCTGGTCTCCGTTTGTTACGATCGTATCATTTCCCAGAACGCGTACCGGTGCGTAGATGATCAGGCTCGGATCTTCCAGCTTCGACGGATCAAACGCCTGTGTGCGGATTCCCTCACCCTCCTCAACAAAGACACGGTTGCGGCTGTTCTGGCTTCTGCCCATAATAAAGTATCCGGCAACGGCTTTTGTGCCGTCTTTGGATCTGCCGATCACAATTCCTCTTCCTGGATATGCATTTCCTTTTAATTCCTGTTCCAGTGATACTTTTTTCATCTTCTGTTCTCCTTTTCAAGGTGGCTGGAATGGGATTTTCTGTTTTTGGATAAAAAAACAGACCCACTCCCCCAAGCATTCTTCTGCCCAGACGGTCGGCCTCTTCTCACGCTATACTCCCTGTGGTCATTTCCACTTCCGTCAGTCGTATAACTGCCTTTACCTTAACATGGAAAATCCCGCCTGTCAAGGGACACGGCGGGATTTTTTTAAATGAAATTTTCAGAATGCACGAAGACAGCTCCGGTAAACGCCCCGGTGGATTCTGCAAATGTGTGGGTGAACGTCAACTTAGAACCCCTCTCTGTGACGCTCTTTTCGCAGTTCATAGCGGCGTTTTCCGCCCTCCCACTCGGCCTCCTGCTCCGGGGATTCCAGAATCAGGCCCGGGACGGGAAGTGCGCGGCCGTTCTCGTCGATGGCCACCATCACCACGTAGGCACGGTTGATCATTTTCCGAATGCCGGTCGCAAGCTCTTCCACGTACGTGTCGACGCGCACCTCCATTGAGGTGCGTCCGACATACGTCACTCTTCCGACCAGTACGACGGTGTCGTTCAGAAAAGCAGGATGCTTGAAGTTCAGATTGTCGATGCACGCGGTGGTGATTTCGTGGCCGCAGTGGCGGCGTCCCACCAGACCGGCAAGCTCATCGATCCACGCGACCAGCTGGCCGCCGAACAGACGGCCATAGCCGTTGATATGGCGGTGCATCAGAAGATACGACTGCTCTGTCTCAGAATCTTTTACGCGTTTCTTTGCCATTTCTTCCATTTTACCAATACGCTCCTTTTCACATCCTGTTTTTTGTATCTTTATACGTTCGCAAGCGCCTGATCAAGGTCTGCAATGATATCGTTCACATCCTCAATGCCGACCGACAGACGGATCAGATCCGGCAGAACACCGGCTTCGATGAGCTGCTGATCGTTCAGCTGGCGGTGGGTATGGCTTGCCGGGTGCAGAACGCAGCTTCTTGCATCGGCAACGTGTGTTACAATTGCTACCATTTTCAGGCCGTTCGTAAAACGCATCGCACCGTCTCTTCCGCCCTTCGGTCCGAAGCAGAGAACGCCGCAGGTTCCGTTCGGCATGTATTTTTCTGCCAGCGCATGGTATTTGCTGTCTGCAAGGCCTGCGTACTCAACCCATGCTACCTTCGGGTGGTTTTTCAGGAACTCTGCCACTTTCTCGGCATTTCTGCAGTGACGCTCCACGCGCAGGTGCAGGGTCTCCAGACCGACATTCGTCAGGAATGCATTCTGCGGGGACTGGCACGCTCCCATATCACGCATCAGCTGTGCGGTTGCTTTTGTGATATACGCTTTTTTACCGAATTTCTGCGTATAAATCACGCCGTGGTACGATTCGTCCGGTGTAGTAAGGCCCGGGAATTTGTCTGCATGCGCATCCCAGTCGAAGTTTCCGGAATCGACAATCGCTCCGCCGAGCGCCATTGCATGGCCGTCCATGTATTTTGTGGTGGAATGGGTGACAATATCTACACCGAACTCGAACGGACGGCAGTTGATCGGGGTTGCAAAGGTGTTGTCGCAGATCATCGGAACGCCGTGCTCATGTGCAAGTTTAACAAACTTGTCAATGTCAAGTACAACACCTGCCGGGTTGGAAATCGTCTCGGCAAAGACAGCTTTGGTGTTCGGCTGGAATGCTTTTTCCAGCTCATCTGCCGGCGCATCCTGGTCCACGAGGGTAGTCTCGATGCCGAATCGTTTTAAGGTAACGGCGAGCAGGTTGGAGGTTCCTCCATAAACCTTTGCCGCGCAGACAACGTGGTCGCCTGCCTCACAGATGTTGGTAACAGCAAGCATCGTTGCCGCCTGGCCGGAAGATGTGAGCATGGCTGCCACGCCGCCCTCCAGATCGCAGATTTTCTGTGCTACGACGTCGTTCGTCGGGTTCTGCAGACGGGAATAGAAATATCCCTCTTCCTCCAGATCGAACAGTTTTCCCATTTCCTCGCTGGTTGCATATTTGAATGTTGTGCTCTGGTAAATCGGAAGTACACGCGGCTCACCGTTTTTCGGCTGCCATCCTCCCTGTACACAGATTGTGTCCTGGCTGTATCCCATAATTTTTCTCCCTTCTGTAAGTGAAACCAGTCCACCGGGCCGATTTCTGCTGTGCTCAGCGCCATAATAATACCCCCACCCGGGATGCCCGGGCGAGGGTATCACTTTTTCCTATTATAACTCTGTTTGTTCTTTCCTGCAACTATATGCGCACAGATTTAGGAGAGATATTCATCCACATATTTCTGGATATTGGAAGCATTCACAATCTTCTGCGCCTGGCCGTCCTCCACAACGAGAAGAGTCGGTGCCTGCATGATGCCGTACTGTGCGGCAAGATCCGGGTGACGCTCTGCGTCGATCACCTCATACTGCTCCTCGGCGAGCATTTCTTTTGCCATTTTGCAGTTCGGGCAGGTGCTTGTCGTGAACAGGTACATGCCGTCTTCCTCGATTTTATCTGCTGCAGCGGCTTTCGGCTCTTCTTTTCCAGCGGCCTGCTCTGCCAGTTTCTCTGCTGCGCCGTACGATTTCATTTTCTGCTCCGGCGATTTGGAGTGGATGATATCATATACAGTTCTGTTCTTGTACTCCTGGCGTTTTCCGTCGTTCCAGTTCTTGACCGGACGGTAATATCCCGTGATACGGCTGTAAACCTCTGCCTCTTTTCCACAGATCGGACATGTAAAATGCTCGCCGGCGAGATAGCCGTCGTTCGCACAGACAGAATACGTCGGGGACAGCGTGTAGTACGGCAGTTTGTAGTTCTCTGCAATCTTCCGCACAAGGGAAGCTGCTGCTTTCCAGTCCGGCAGTTTTTCGCCAAGGAACGCATGGAATACAGTTCCCGAGGTGTACAGCGTCTGCAGATCATCCTGAATATCAAGCGCAGAGAAAATATCCTCGGTATAGTCCACCGGCAGATGGGAGCTGTTGGTGTAGTACGGGGTATCTCCCTCATGGCCTGCGGTCTTGATATCCGGCCATTTTGCACGGTCGTGTTTTGCCAGACGGTATGCGGTCGACTCCGCCGGAGTTGCCTCAAGGTTGTACAGATCGCCGTACTCCTCCTGGTAATCAGAAAGACGCTCTCTCATATGGTTCAGAACTTCTTTCGTAAACTGCTGTGTCTTCGGATCCTCCAGACCCTTTCCGAGCCATGCGGCATTTAAGCCGGCCTCGTTCATACCGATCAGACCGATGGTTGAGAAGTGGTTCTCAAACGTTCCAAGGTACCGTTTCGTATATGGATACAGTCCCTCGTCCAGGAGGCGGGTAATGACCTCACGTTTCGTCTTTAACGAACGTGCGGCAATATCCATCATATGATCGAGACGGCGGTAGAACTCTTTCTCATCTTTGGACTGATATGCGATACGCGGCATATTGATGGTGACAACGCCGACCGATCCGGTGCTCTCGCCGGAACCGAAGAATCCGCCGGTTTTCTTTCGAAGCTCACGCAGATCCAGGCGGAGACGGCAGCACATGGAGCGCACGTCGCTTGGTTTCATATCGCTGTTGATGTAGTTGGAGAAGTACGGGGTACCGTATTTTGCAGTCATTTCGAACAGCAGACGGTTATTCTCCGTATCGGACCAGTCAAAATCGGATGTGATGGAGTAGGTCGGGATCGGGTACTGGAAGCCTCTTCCGTTGGCATCTCCCTCGATCATCGTCTCGATGAACGCTTTGTTGACCATATCCATCTCTTTTTTACAGTCTTTGTACTTGAAGTCCATCTCCTTACCGCCGACGATCGCCGGAAGCTCCGCGAGGTCATCCGGTACGGTCCAGTCGAGTGTGATGTTGGAGAACGGTGCCTGGCTTCCCCAGCGGCTCGGTGTGTTGACGCCGTAGATAAACGCCTCGATGCACTTCTTCACTTCGCCGTAGCTTAAGTTGTCCACTTTGACGAACGGCGCCAGATACGTATCAAATGAAGAAAATGCCTGCGCACCTGCCCACTCGTTCTGCATAATGCCGAGGAAGTTGACCATCTGGTTGCACAGAACCGAAAGATGTCTTGCCGGAGAAGAAGTAATCTTTCCGTTGATGCCGCCAAGTCCTTCTTTGATGAGCTGTTTTAACGACCATCCTGCACAGTAGCCGGTCAGCATCGACAGGTCGTGGATGTGAATATCCGCGTTGCGGTGTGCCTCGGCGATCTCGTCATCATAAATCTCTGATAACCAGTAGTTGGCTGTGATCGCGCCGGAATTGCTTAAGATCAGACCGCCGACAGAATACGTTACGGTCGAGTTCTCTTTGACACGCCAGTCCTCTACTTTTACGTAGCTGTCCACGATCTCTTTGTAGTCTACGATCGTCGATTTCATGTTGCGGATTTTTTCCCTCTGCTTGCGGTACAGAATGTAAGCTTTTGCCACTTCTGCGTAGCCGCACTGGATCAGCACGTTCTCCACGCTGTCCTGAATTGCCTCCACTGAAATTTTTCCGTCTTTGATCTTGGACTGAAAGTCCGCTGTTACGCGCAGTGCCAGCATCTGAAGCATGTCATCGCTGAACTGCATATCTTTTGCGCCGAATGCTTTTCCAATCGCATCGGTAATCTTTTTCATCTGGAACTCTGCAATCGTTCCGTCTCTCTTTTCTACCTGAAACATGGAATCCCTCCTGTTAATTCAACCGTTTCTGCAAGGCCTTTTTAAGGTTCCACTCTTTGCAGTGTCTGAACCATATGATAGCAGAGCATGTTTCTCCCGTCAATAGTAAAAAGTACCATATCTAGTGTGAAATTTTCTAACATCACTAGATATGGTACTTTTACTTATGTTCTGTCCCTTCCATTTTTCGGCGCTGTACGGCGCTTAAAGGGATGTACTGCCGTTTTTAAGCCCGCTTGCCATACCTCTATACCCTCGGATAGATATCCTTCGGTACATAGGCTTTTACGCGGATGCCTTCCGGCAGATATTCTTCTTCGAGCAGAATTCCGTATCCGCGGATCAGTGAAATCGTTCCCGCCTTATCGTACGGATAGAGGCGCTCGATATAGATTTTTCCCTCCATCATCCACGAGGAGAGTAAATTTTTGAGGTCTTCGAGTCCCTGTCCTGTTTTGGCAGAGACCGCAAGGCTCGCGTCTGCCCGGAAATCTTTTACAACCACCGGGTCGAGAAGCTTATCCTGCTTGTTCAGCAGGGTGACGATCTTTTTGTCCTCAACTTTCAGTTCCCGCAGCGTATCGTACACGACCTGCATCTGCAGCTCCATCTGCGGATTTGACGTATCCACAACGTGGAGAATATAGTCGGCATACCGTGCTTCCTCCAGCGTACTGCGGAATGCATCGATCAGATGATGTGGCAGCTTATTGATAAATCCAACCGTATCGGTCAGCAGGATTTCCTGTCCATCCGGAAGGGTCAGTGACCGCGTCGTCGTATCCAGCGTGGAAAACAGCATTGCATCTGCCAGAATTTCCGATCCTGTCAGTGCATTTAAAAGACTGCTCTTTCCCGCTGACGTATAGCCTACGAGCGCCGCTACCGGGATTTTGGAACGTTTTCTGCCTTCACGAAGGAGCTCTCTGTGCTGGCGTACTTCCTCAAGCTCACGTTTTAACTGCGTAATACGCGTGCGAATCAGGCGCCGGTCGGTTTCCAGCTTTTTCTCTCCCGGTCCTCTCGTACCGATTCCGCCGCCAAGACGGGAAAGCGATGTGCCAAGGCCGGAAAGTCGGGACGCACGGTACTTTAACTGGGCCAGCTCAACCTGGATTTTACCCTCGCTGCTCACGGCGCGCGCCGCAAAGATATCCAGGATCAAAAGCGTACGGTCCATGATCTTGCATTCCAGTGCTTCCTCCAGCCCTTTTAACTGGATCGAGGAGAGCTCATCGTCGCAGATGATGCCCGTCGCATCGCAGGCGCGCACCAGAATTTTCAATTCCTCTAATTTTCCTTTTCCGATGTACGTTCCCGGATGAATGGCCTCTCGCACCTGCACCAGGCGGCCCTCCACCTTCGCACCGGCGGTGCTGGCCAGTTCCGCCAGCTCGTCGAGCGATTCTTCTGCTTTTGCGCCGCCGTTTTCCTGTACGCCGACCAGAATCACGCGCTCCTGTTCTTCTCTTAAATCAAACAATCCAACTTCCTCCGTCTGTTATCGGTTCTGGAGAAACGTATTTTCCCGCTGCGCCGCGGTGTTTTCCGGGTATGCTGCCAGAAAATCCGCCATCAGCGACTTCGCGGTATCAAAATCCGCCCGTTTTTCATAGGATACAATCTGGTTGAACAGCAGATTTTCCCGGTCGGAATCCTCTGCCGTTTTGAGTCCTTCCTCGATATACGAGAGTGCACTGTCCGTGTCGTTTTCCGCAAGTGCGCAGAGCGCCAGCCCGTTGTTGGCTGCCGCCGCAAAGCCATCTGTCGAAAGATACGAAGAAAACAGTGCTTTCGCCTCGTCGTTCTGACCATTGGAAAGGTAAACCTCGCCGAGCATTTCCATCGCCGCGCTGCTGCCGTCCTTCATTGCCTTCGAGAACGCTTTGACCGCCTCGTCCTGCTCCTCCAGATAGTAGTATGCGCAGCCGATGTTATAATAATCCTCGGTCGTTTTCGGCTCAATCTTCACTGCCGCTTCGAGGTAACGGTCTCCGTCCGCCTTCATGCTGCTCTCCTGATACAGCTCGTAAATGTCAAGGCAGAGCTGATAGCTCTCCTTCGTCTCCACTGCCGCATCAAAATCCACCTTCGCCTGCTCGTAATTCTTCTGCAGGAAGTACGCGCGTCCCCTAAGGAACAGCGCATCGGCATCGGCCTTTTCTTCCTGAATATTGGTGCAGATCTCAATGGCTCCATCCAGATCTCCGGCCTGTACGCAGGTTTCCGCCTCGTAATACATGACATCGCGCGAAAACTCCGCGTCTTTGTGCTTCATGCTCGAAAGACTGCTCTTGAAAGCCTCTTTTGCCTTGTCATACTCCTGGCTTTTCAGATAAGCGATGCCGAGCGACCGGTAGCTCTCCGCCAGTCGGTCGCCTGCCTTTACGGCTCCCTCCAGCATCGCAATCGACGTTACGTAGTCCTTCTGTTCGAGCGCCTCGATGCCCTTTTTATAAAGCTTTGAATTTTTATTTTCACAGCCGCCAAGCACCATTGCCGCCGCCAGAAAAAAGATTACCAGTCTTTTTTTCATTCTGTCACAAGTCCTTCTTTATGCATCACAGAAACAACCTGGTCTACGTATTTTGCACACGTTGCGTCGTCCGGTGCTTCCACCATGACACGGATCACCGGCTCGGTGCCGCTCTCTCTTACGAGGATGCGTCCGTCATCGCCCAGGGCCTCTGCTACGTCTTCTACTGCTTTCTGTACTGCCGGGTTGGCCTTTGCAGCTGCTTTGTTTGCCACGCGGACATTCTTTAAGAGCTGCGGGTAAATCACTACCTCGGCTGTCAGGGTGCTGAGCGGGAGTTTCTTATCTATCAGCACTTCCATCACCATCAGGGAGGTCAGGATTCCGTCACCGGTCGTCGCGTGCTTGCTGAAAATGATGTGGCCGGACTGCTCTCCGCCGAGAGAATAGCCGTTTGCCATCATGTTCTCGCACACGTATTTGTCGCCGACTGCCGTCTTCTCATACCGGATACCGGCGCGGTCACACGCTTTGTAAAGACCGAGGTTTGACATGATCGTGGTCACGATCGTATCTCCGTTTAACTGGCCTTTTTCTTTTAAGTATTTACCGCAGACATACATGATCAGGTCTCCGTCTACCACATTTCCCAGCTCATCGACAGCGATGCAGCGGTCTGCGTCTCCGTCGTAGGCAAATCCGACATCGAGGTGTTTCTCTCTTACATATTTCTGAAGCTCTTCGATGTGGGTGGAACCACAGCCGCAGTTGATGTTTGTTCCGTCCGGCTCGTTGTGGATCACATATGTCTTGGCGCCGATGGCATCAAACACGCTCTTGGCTACGGAAGAGGCACTTCCGTTGGAGCAGTCGAGTCCGACTCTCATGTTTTTAAAGGATTTTGTCGGAATCGAGATCAGGTGTCCAATGTAGCGGTTCCTTCCGGCTGCAAAATCCACGGTGCGTCCGATGTCTTCTCTCGTTGCGAACGGGATCTTCGGTGTTCCGTCGTCGATGTAGGCTTCGATCTGCGCTTCGATGTCGGCTTCCAGTTTCTGTCCCAGGCCGTTGATGACTTTGATTCCGTTGTCATAGAACGGGTTGTGGCTGGCGGAGATCATAATTCCGCAGTCAAAGTTTTCGGTACGGACAACATAGGAAACGCTCGGGGTGGTCGTTACGTGCAGCAGATAAGCGTCTGCTCCCGATGCGGTCAGTCCTGCTACCAGCGAATATTCGAACATGTAGCTGGAGCGTCTGGTGTCTTTTCCAATGACGATCTGTGCTTTGTGGTCTTTTCCGAAATACCATCCGAGGAATCTTCCCACTTTATATGCATGCTCAACCGTCAGATCAATGTTTGCTTCTCCGCGAAATCCATCTGTTCCAAAATATTTACCCATGGTATGCTCCTTTCCCCTTTCGGGCAGAAAGCGTGTCTGAAATTTTTTGCAATCATTCAAACACGCTTTTTCTGGTTATTCACTCAAATAACAAAATATCGTAATTAGTCGTACAGCTTCTCGCTGTATACGCCGTCCGCAATCAGTTTGCGGAATGCTTCTGTTACGGAAGCTTTGTCTTCCTGATACGTTACGCCGAACCACTCTGCGTCGGTCGGAAGAACTTTTACTTCTGCTTTTCCTGCGTGCAGCAGCTCGTCGATGTAGATCGGAAGGAGGTACTCGCCTTTTACATCTCCCTCTTTCTGTGCAGAAAGGAATTCAACAAAGCCTTTCTCCAGAAGATCAATGAACTCCGGCTGCAGTCCCCACATGTTCATGGAAACAAGGGAGTTTTTGTCGATCGGATCAACCGTTCCGTCTTCTTTTTCAACGCCTGCGCCCTCTGCGGTCTTTACGATGTTTTTCGTCTCGTTGACACCGGTCAGATTTCCGTTTTCATCAACGACGCAGACACCTCTTGTAACACCGCCGTTGTCACTTAAGGTGTTTCCAAGCACGAATCCTGCCATGGAGATCGGCATAACTTCATCCACATCATGCTCCTGTACGAGGTAGTCGTGCAGTTTTACGAACGGATCTTTCCCGTAATAGTCATCAGCATTGATAACAGCAAACGGCTCTTTTACAAGACCTTTGCAGGCAAGAACGGCCTGGCCGGTTCCCCACGGTTTGGTACGGCCTTCCGGTTTTGCAAAGCCTGCCGGCAGATCATCGAGCTCCTGGAATGCATATTCCACCTCTGTGATTTTGCTGATGCGGTTGCCGATGACTTCCTTGAAATCTTTCTCCAGATCCTTGCGGATGATGAAGACTACTTTGTTGAAGCCGGCTTCCAGTGCATCGTGGATGGAATAATCCATGATGATCTCCCCGTTTGGTCCTACTGGCTCAAGCTGCTTGATTCCCTTTCCAAATCTGCTGCCGATTCCGGCTGCCATGATCACAAGTGCTGTTTTCTTCATAGCGTTTTTCCTTTCTCTTTTCCCCTTTTTTCTCTTGTTTATTCTATCAACAATCGATCCTGTAGACCAATCGTGATTCGCAGCGTTTATTATTATGCTTCTTCCTGCATGCTGCTCAGCTTTGCGGCCTGATCGGCTGCAATCAGACTGTCAATGATTTCATCCAGATCGCCGTTCATGATGGCGTCCAGTTTGTATAAGGTCAGTTTGATTCTGTGATCCGTCACACGTCCCTGCGGGAAGTTGTACGTACGGATCTTCTCAGAGCGGTCTCCCGTTCCGACCTGGCTCTTTCGAAGCTCGGCCATCTCATCGTGCTGTTTCTGCTGCTCTAAGTCGTACAGACGGGCACGCAGAATCTTCAGTGCCTTGTCCTTATTCTTTAACTGTGATTTCTCATCCTGGCAGGAAATGACGATGCCGCTCGGGAAGTGGGTCAGACGGACTGCTGAGTCGGTCGTATTGACACACTGGCCGCCGTTTCCGGAAGCACGGAATACATCGAATTTGTAATCTTTCGGGTCGATCTGTACTTCGACGTCATCCACCTCCGGCATGATCGCTACGGTCATGGTTGAGGTATGGATTCTTCCGCCGGACTCGGTTTCCGGCACACGCTGTACGCGGTGCGTGCCGCTCTCGTACTTCATCCGGGAGTACGCGCCTGCTCCGTTGATCAGAAGTGTTGCGTCTTTAAAGCCGCCGATTCCGTTTTCATCGGCGCTGGTCAGCTCTGTTTTCCAGCCGCGGCTCTCTGCGTATTTGATGTACATACGGCAGATTTCTGCGGTAAAGAGTGCCGCCTCGTCTCCGCCGGCACCTGCGCGGAACTCTACGATAACGTTCTTGTCATCGTTCGGGTCTTTCGGCAGAAGCAGGACTTTGAGCTCCTGCTCCAGCTCCTCTACGCGTTTTTTCGCATCGGAGAGCTCTTCTTTCAGCATTTCGCGCATTTCTTCGTCGGATTCCTCCTCGAGAAGCATCAGGCTCTCTTCGATGGTCTGTTTCTGTGTTTTATAGTCCTTATATGCGTCTGCGATCGGCTGGAGTTCTGCCTGCTCCTTCATCAGCTTCTGGAACTTCGCCGCATCGGCAGCGACGTCCGGCTCGCTTAACTGATTCAGTACCTCCTCGAGACGCATGAGGATATCATCAAGTTTATCAAACATAAAATGACTGCTCCTTTTTGCTGTTTTCGTCTGTTTATGATGTCATTATGGTGTCAAAATTAAAATTCATTTCTGTCAGGGTTTTTTGTGCCAGATACCGGTCACCACGCGGTCCAGGCCTGCCAGATCTTTCAGAACCTGTACATCGGCAAAGCCGTGGGTTTCCATCAGCTCCCGCACTTCATCTCCCTGATCGTATCCAATTTCAAAACAGAGCTTTCCGCCCTCTTTTAAATAGCTTCCTGCCTGCTCTGTAATCTTCCGGTAAAAGACAAGACCGTCCGCACTGCCGTCGAGTGCCATCCGCGGCTCATGGTCGCGCACCTCCGGCATCAGCGTTTCAATCACATCCGTGCGGATATACGGCGGATTGCTTGCGATCACATCGAAGGTTCCCTCGATGTTTTCAAATAAGTTGCTCTTTACGAACGATGCCCGTCCGCCCGCCTGTGCGCCGTTCTTTTCCGCAACCTGTAAGGCTTTCTCGGAGAGATCCGCGCCGATTCCCGTGCAGTCCTCTCTCGTCACAAGAAGCGATATGAGGATGCATCCCGAACCGGTGCAGAGATCGAGAATCCGTGCATCTTTGGGAAGGCCGCGGAGCGCTTCCTCCACAAGAATCTCGGTGTCCTGCCGCGGAATCAGTACATGCTCATTCACAAAAAACGGGATTCCGTAGAACCACGCCTCTCCGGTCAGCTGCTGCAGCGGAATGTGTTCGCCGCGCTTTTTGACCAGCGCTTCGTACTGCTCCTGCTGTTCTTTTGGCATTTCATCTTCACTGTGTACAAAGTAGGTGCTGTGGCTGATCCCGCAGACATGCTCCAGTAAAAGCCATGCGTCCTGCCGGGCTTCCTCCACCCCCTGCTTTTGTAAGTACAGAATAGCGGATTCCAGTGCAGATTTCAAGTTTTTTCTATCGTGCACACTCATCGGTCACGGCTCCTCATGTTCTTTCTTTTCGGTTTTGGCCGGGTACGTATAACCAAAGTTTTCGTTCAGGTATGCTCTCCAGTCAAACACAGCCTCCACAGCGGCGATCGCAACCTCTGCCATCTCGGCATCCGGCTCGCGCGTCGTCAGGTGCTGCAGCATCAGGCCCGGTTTACTGATCAGGTTGACCAGTTTATTGTCACTTTTTCCCGCCAGGCGGATAATTTCATACGAAACGCCCGCGATCACCGGAATGAGAAGCAGGCGGATCACGATTTTCAGCACCGGGGAATCGACCCGGATGAACATGAAAAAGATGATGCTGATGACGATGACGTACATCAGAAAGCTCGTTCCGCAGCGCTTGTGCTCCCGGGAACTCTTTAAGACGTTTTCCACGTTCAGTTCCAGACCGTGCTCAACGCAGTTAATGCATTTATGCTCGGCGCCGTGGTACATGAACACGCGCTGAATGTCTTCCATACGGGAAATGGCTGCCAGATAGCCGAGGAACAGTGCCACACGCACAAAGGCCTCTGCCACCGCGGTCAGTGTCGTTCCGGCTCCCGCTTTGTGCAGCAGTTCGGACAGAAAGTACGGCACCATCAGAAAGAGAACGACGGCGATGACAACGGAAAATGTGACGGTTCCGTACATCATCAGCCTGTCTGTCTTTTCTTTTTTCGCTTTCTGCTGCTCCTCTTCCTCTTTCGTCGCCGGCTTTTTCTTTTCCTCCTCGTCCTCATAGAACGAAGCGGAGTACATAAGGGAACTCATGCCGACGATCATCGAATCGGCAAAGCTGAAGACACCGCGCAGAATCGGAACTTTTAAAAGCCCCTTGTGCTTTGTCAGCGGCTTGTGCTGCTCTACTTTAACCTCAATCTCCCCGTCCGGCCGGCGTACTGCGACGGAATAGCGGTCCTTGTTCATCATCATGACGCCTTCCATCACGGCCTGGCCGCCAATATTGGATGATTTCATAATTTACGTTTACCTCCTCAAAGGGGATTTTCTGCATCCGTAACGCAAGAACGGGCTGAGATCTTCCAACCTCAGCCCGTTTTTCATCTTGCTTGATTCAATTCTTATTTCATGCCGTATTTCTTGTTGAACTTCTCGATACGTCCACGAGCTGCAGCAGCTTTCTGCTGGCCAGTGTAGAACGGATGGCATTTAGAACAGATCTCAACGTGGATCTCTTTCTTGGTAGAACCTGTTACGAAAGTATTTCCGCAGTTGCAGGTAACAGTTGCCTGATGGTATTCTGGATGGATTCCTTCTCTCATTTTATTCACCTCTTCTTAATATTGTTATCTTCTCAGATTTACTCTGATGATTTCGTATTTCAGGCTGACAAAATCTCATCAACCTTGCACAGCTTTCTCATTGTATCACACAATTTTGAAAATTGCAAGCCTTATACTATTTTTTGTTTCTTTAAAATTTGAATCAGTTCGCCGTTGTTTCTGGTGCGGGCAAACATATTCAGAATATTTTCCACGGCCTCCTCGGATTTCATGCCGTTTAATGCCTTCCGCATATTGTAAACGGCCTCCTGCTCATCCGGTGTCAGAAGCAGATCTTCTCTTCTTGTTCCCGATTTGGCTATGTCGATGGCCGGGAAGACGCGGCGTTCCTGCAGTTTCCGGTCGAGCACGAGTTCCATGTTTCCGGTGCCTTTGAATTCCTCGTAAACGACATCGTCCATCTTGCTTCCGGTGTCCACAAGCGCCGTTGCAAGAATCGTCAGGCTTCCGCCCTCGCGCATGTTTCTGGCCGCGCCGAAAAACCGTTTCGGCATGTAGAGTGCTGCCGGATCGAGACCGCCGGAAAGGGTACGGCCGCTCGGCGGAACGGTCAGGTTGTAAGCTCTGGCAAGACGTGTGATGCTGTCGATGAAGATCGTAACGTCTTTTTTACTCTCCACAAGACGTTTCGCGCGCTCAATGACCATCTCGGACACGCGTTTGTGGTGCTCCGGCTGCTCATCAAACGTGGAATAAATAACCTCCACATTGGAGCCCTGGATCGCTTCTTTGATGTCGGTGACCTCCTCCGGCCGCTCGTCGATCAGAAGGATGATCAGATACATCTCCGGGTTGTTCCGCAGGATGGATTTTGCCGCATCCTTCAAAAGCGTCGTTTTTCCGGCTTTCGGCGGGGAGACGATCATGCCTCGCTGGCCCTTTCCGATCGGACTTACAAGATCCACGATCCGCATCGCCATGCTTCCGCCCGGGCGCTCAAGGCGCAGCCGCTCATCCGGGAAGACCGGTGTCATATCTTCGAAATTGCCGCGTCGCATGATCTGGTCGAGCGGCAGATTGTTGACGCTCTTTAAGTATAAAAGGGCGCTGAATTTTTCGGTTGCGGACTTTACTCTCGTGTTTCCGCGGATGATATCTCCCGTTTTCAGTCCGAAACGGCGGATTTGGGACGGAGAAACGTAGACATCGCTGTCGCCCGGCATATAGTTGTCGGAGCGGATAAATCCAAATCCGTCCGGCATGACCTCGAGGATGCCGCAGGCCTCCTGGCCGCTGTCGAGCGTGCTGGTTTCCTGACGCGGTTCCTGTCTCGTCTCTGGTCTTGCTTCCTGACGCAGCGGCTCCTGTCTCATTTCCTGCCCTGCTTCCTGACGCGGCTCCTGTCTTTGCTCTTCCTCACGGTTATTCTGATTATAATTCCGTGGTTCCTGAAATCTACGCTCATTGAAACGCGGCGCTCTTGGACGGTACTCCTGTCGCTCTCCGTTTTCACTGCGCTCTTCCCGGCGGACATACCGCGGTCTCTGGTACGGGCGCGCGGTGCCGTTTTCCGAGGTTTCCCGATTCTGGCGCTCCATACCGTCCTCCCGCTTTTCCTGCGGTTCCTGATTCTGATCCTGTACAGTTTCCGTCTTTTTTTCCTCTTTTAGAACCGCCGGCTCTTCCATATTTTTCTGGTTTTCTTTCTGATCTTCTTCCAGCATCCGCTCAATCAGCGCTTCTTTCCGCAGGGTGGAAATCCCCTTCATGTTTCTGGATTTTGCCAGCGCTTTCAGCATGCTCAAAGGCAATGACTCATACTTTTCTCTTGTCATACCATTTTTCCTCTATCTATTCTCTATTTGATTTTCGGTTCTGTTTGGAGTTTTTAAGATATTTGATGCGCGAATATTTTTGCTGCAATTATTTAGAATCTGATTTTTGTCATTTTACTGCTGTGGATTTTTCTGCGGTTAGTGGGACTCGAACCCACACGCCGAAAGGCACAGGAACCTAAATCCTGCACGTCTGCCAATTCCGTCATAACCGCATATTATTTTTTCAAAAAAGAAAAACCCCATAGAAAACCTCCATGGGCGTTTTCTATGGGTTATTTAGTGAAGCATCGGGGATTCGAACCCCGGACAACTTGATTAAAAGTCAAGTGCTCTACCGACTGAGCTAATGCTCCGTATACTTTTGCATCCAACTGGGCTAGCTGGATTCGAACCAGCGAATGCAGCAGTCAAAGTGCTGTGCCTTACCGCTTGGCGATAGCCCAATGTTTCGCCTTGCTGGCAGGGTGGATAAAGGGATTCGAACCCTTGGCCTCCAGAGCCACAATCTGGCGCGCTAACCAACTGCGCTATACCCACCATAATTACGACTTACAGTCTTTTTCACTATTTAATTTTAGTGAAGCGTGCTTGGAGGGATTCGAACCCCCGACCCACGGCTTAGAAGGCCGTTGCTCTATCCAACTGAGCTACAAGCACACAGCTTCTACAAAATTGTAGTAGCAAGCGGGTGATGGGAATCGAACCCACGTATCCAGCTTGGAAGGCTGGTGTTCTACCATTGAACTACACCCGCACGACATCGGGGTGACAGGATTCGAACCTGCGACCTCCTGGTCCCAAACCAGGCGCTCTAGCCAAGCTGAGCCACACCCCGTAAACAAGGTTTCCCGATTTGCGTTTAACCCTTTCGCGCTCGACGCAAGATTTATTATATTACATTGTTTTCGGTTTGTCAACACTTTTTTTCATTTTTTTCAAAATGTTTTTTGTGTTGTTTTGTTCTCACCGGACAACAAAGAGATCTTATCATATCTTTTCTCATCTGTCAACACCTAAATTGTATTTTTTTGACAAACTTTTTAAGGATTAGTCAGAACCTGCTCCGGTACTACCCTGTTTTCTTTGGAATAGTCATGTTAGTTGCGATAATTCATTCGATTTTGGGCTGTTTTCCGCCCTTTTTCGACCCGTTTTTTAATCCAGATACTTGATTTCCACCGAAAGCTCATGCTCTTCATTGATCGTCAGCATGGCATAGCTTGGTTTTCTTCCCATCTGACGCGGATACGTGAGGCTGCCCGGATTGACAATCCAGAGATTTCCACGCTTTTCTGCGACCGGCCGGTGCGTATGGCCGAACAGTACGATATCCACACCCCTGGAAAGTGCCTCCGCATAGATTCCCTCCAGGCCGAGCGATACGCCGTAGTTATGACCGTGTGTGATAAAGGCACGGTAATCATCAATGTTCACCTGAATCTCCACCGGGAGGTTTGAAAACCAGTCATTATTTCCCATGACCATATAGCACGGGCCGTTTACCTTGGATTTGATCAGGTCATCCATCCCTTCCACGTCACCGCAGTGGATCATGCCGTCGAACTCCTCACGTTCCATGGCCTCCTCAAGGTTATACATCCGTCCATGGGTATCGCTCACTATCAGAAATTTCATACTCATTCTCTTCCCTCTTCTTATTTCAAATATGATGCAATCTGTTCTTTCATCGCCGCCAGTGCTTTTCCTCTGTGGCTGACTGCGTTTTTCTCTTCCGGAGAAAGTTCTGCGGTCGTGCGGCTCATATCCGGCAGATAGAAAATCGGGTCATAGCCAAAACCGTTCTCCCCGCGTTCCTCGTAACCGATTTTTCCCTCGATCGTTCCTTTGGTGGTACAGACTGTTCCATCCGGGAAGGCAGCTGCAATCACACAGACGAATCGTGCCGTTCTTTTTTCCACCGGCACGCCCTCCAGGCGGTCAACGAGGCTCTGATTTTTGATGCGGTAGGACGTATCCTCTCCCATATATCTTGCCGAATAGACACCAGGCTCGCCGTTTAAGGCATCTACTTCCAGACCGGAGTCATCCGCCAGCACGATCGTGTCGCCGTCTGTGCATCCGGCAACGGTCTGTGCTTTGATTTTTGCATTCTCCTCAAAGGTTTTGCCGTTCTCATCGATCTCAACCGAAATGCCGGCTTCTTTCATCGAATAAATTTCCACCGGCAGATCCGCAAGGATTTCACGGATTTCTTTCATTTTGCCGGCGTTTCCTGTTGCAAATACAATTTTTTTCATAACCGTTTTCCTTCTTTCACGCTGAAATAACTTGCGATCATTATACCGTATGTGTGACGCAAACACAAGAACCCTGTCACAAAAAAAGACCCCCGTTTTTATCCGGGAGCCTTTTTTTGTAATCACACATTATTTTGCTTTTTTCTGATTTGCCAGAGTCTTGAATCCATCGACAGCCAGGATCAGCGCCAGGATGACAAGCAGGCCTGCCAGCACGATACGTGCTACGCACCAGCCGATGCCAACGCCTGCGCCAAGGCCCTTGAAGTTTGCGATCAGGGTCTGTACAAGGGATGTGATGGTTACGATCAGCATGAATACCATCGGGAACAGGAACATTTTGTTGTTTTTGCCGACTTTTCCAAGCCAGGTAGCAACAGCAAGAAGTCCGATGGCTGCCAGCAGCTGGTTGGATGCACCGAACAGCGGCCAGATTTTGGAATAACCGGTCAGGCCAAGGCCGATGCCGAGTACTACGGTGATAACGGTTGATACAACCGGATTGGTCAGAACGGCTTTGTAGCCGGTTGCCTCTTTGTAAGTCTGTCCCGGCTCAAGCCAGAACTCCTGGAACATGTATCTTGCCAGACGGGTTGCAGTATCCAGAGAAGTCAGGCAGAATACCGATACAGTCAGAACCAGCAGAGAGTACAGTACGTGGGTCGATCCGCCAAGTCCCGGAATGGTTGCTACCATCTCGGAGATACCGGTTGCAAATACAGCGGTCGGAACAACGGTGGTTCCGTCTGTGTATCTGGACCAGATGTAGCCGACTGCACACAGAGATACGATTGCAAGTGCACACTCAATCAGCATACCGCCGTATGCGATCGGGCGGGCATTTTTCTCATTGTCAAGCTGTTTCGATGTAGTTCCTGAACCAACGAGTGAATGGAATCCGGAAATTGCTCCGCAGGCGATGGTTACGAACAGGGCCGGGAACATAAATCCAAGAGAACTTCCGGTCGGAGCCAGCGTATCTTTGAATCCGGTGAATGCCGGGATATCCAGGGATGCATGGCCCATCAGAGCACTTCCGATGACACCGACAGCGGCTACGATCATCATGAAGTACAGAAGGAAGGAGCTTAAGTAGTCACGCGGCTGAAGCAGAATCCAGACCGGTGCAACAGAAGCTACGGTGATATAGATACCAACGATTACCATCCATGCTGTCTCAGAGAGATAGATCGGATGGAAGTTTAATCCAACAACAACGCAGACAACGATAGCTGCAACGCCTGCGATGGTGGAAATGCCAAGAGATACATTTCTTCTGTATACCATGAAACCGAACACAACGGCGAGTACAATGAACAGAATGGAAATCATAGCGGTTGTTGCATTTGCAGAACTTGCTGCCACATCGACAGCGCCGCTCTCGGTGTAGGCTGCCTTGAAGGTATTGGCAACGATGGAACCGAAGGCTGCAACAACAAGAATCAGGGTCAGGTAAGCGAAGACGATAAAGAGTTTTTTCGCTTTACTTCCCATAGTGTCTGCGATAACCTCGCCGATGGACTGTCCTTTGTGGCGCAGGGATGCAAACAGTGCGCCGTAATCATGAACGCCTCCAAAGAAGATACCGCCGATGAGTACCCATAAAAGAACCGGAACCCATCCAAAGACAGCGGCCTGAATCGGTCCGTTGATCGGGCCTGCGCCTGCGATGGATGAGAAGTGATGTCCCATTAAGACAGGAGCTTTGGCAGGAACGTAGTCCACACCGTCCTCCTCGGTGAATGCAGGGGTTTTCCGTTTCGGATCAACGCCCCACTGCCCGGCAAGCCATTTTCCGTAGAATACGTATCCGGCGATCAGAATGCCGATTCCGACAACCAGTACAAGAATACTATTCATTTGTTTTTTCCTCCCTCTTTTTGGTAGAATAAATTTATAGATAACTAAGATCGGAACATCTTAGCATATCCCTTTACCAATTCCCAAGCCGCCCGGTTTCCAAACACTTTCTGTTCTGCCGTATCAAAGACGAGCAGCCGCACCTGACAGTAGCCTCTCAAAGAAAACCGGTAATTTTTATAATACTTATATTTTCGGATTTTCTTCTTTACGCTGTCCGCAACCGGTTTGTCCGCAAAAAAAATACCGGTGACCAGCGTGTACATGTGGTCGGTATCCGGTACTTCCTTCCCCTCGCGAACCACCTTTGGCTCTATCCATTCTGTCAGGTCCGTCAGAAATGTTTCGACGTCCTGGTCGTTCAGTTCTTCCACCGCTTTAAAATACGCATGCTCATGACAGCTGATCCTCCACAACTCTGCTTTCTTTGAGAGCACGTATTTTGCGCCGCTCTCGTGGTAGCTTGCACAGGCATCGTATGTATGGCCGTTTACTTCGGACGGCTTTACGATATCGTAGCTCCTCTCGTAGGAATGCAGCAGCCTGTCTCTGATCTCCTGTCCGTTCATGGTTTCCTCCGCTTGATGAAAAAATTTCGCATGAGGACAGTTTAGCACAGTAGTGCAGTGATTTCAAGGAAATATTAACCTTTTCTAAAATTTTTCTTTTAATTTTTGTTATCAAAAAGGAGCAACACCAAAAATCATTCGGCATTGCTCCTCCATTTGTATTATTTCTGTTCTTTTTCCCGGCGCGGCGGCTTCGGTCCCGCGTACTGGTAAAAGTAGGTTTTCAGCATTCCATTGTAAATTTTACGGTTTTTATCCGCCTTTTTGCCGAGATACCGCTCGGCATCCTCGTAGCTCGTGATCAGATACATCGACCAGGAATCGAGAGCGCGGTACCGCTCTCCTAATGTCTGATACAGGGCTGGAAGATCTTTTTTGTCCTCCAGGCGCTCACCGTACGGCGGGTTGGTAATCAGAAAACCGTATTTTTTCGGGTGCGACAACTCAGCAACCGGACGCTGTTGGAAATGGATCAGGTGATCCACACCGGCCAGCTTTGCGTTCTCTCTGGCACTCTTGATGACATCTCCGTCGATATCAAAGCCCTGAATATCTGTCTCAATATCGTTCCGGATCCGGTAGCGTGCATCCTCCGCCGCATCCATCCAGCATTTTTTCGGCACGAGGTGCGTCCACTGCTCCGCAAGGAAAGAACGGTTGAGACCCGGTGCAATATCGGCCGCCATCATGGCCGCCTCGATCGGGAACGTACCGCTTCCGCAGAACGGATCGACAAGAATCCGGTCACCCTTCCACGGAGTCAGCATGATAAGTGCTGCGGCAAGGGTCTCGGTGATCGGCGCTTTCGCGGTCAGCTTGCGGTAGCCTCTCTTATGAAGGGAAACGCCGGAGGTATCGAGTCCGATCGTAACCTCGTCTTTTAAAATCGAAACACGGATCGGGTACTGTGCACCGTCCTCCGGGAACCACTCCATGTGGTAGACCTGTTTCAATCGCTCGACAATCGCTTTTTTCATGATCGACTGGATATCGGACGGGCTGAAGAGCTTACTCTTGATGGAGTTTGCCTTCGTTACCCAGAACTTTCCGTTTTTCGGGATAAATTTCTCCCACGGGAGCGCTTTTGTCGCTTCAAAGAGTTCATCGTACGTTTCGGCGTGGACCTGTCCTACTTTGAGCAGGATACGCTCGGTCGTGCGAAGGAACAGGTTGGCGTAGGCGATTCCCTCTGCATCTGCAAGAAACGTTACTTTTCCATCCTCCACGCGCTCGATTTCGTAGCCGAGGTCGAGAATTTCACGTTTCATCACCGCCTCCAGGCCGAAGTGGCACGGGGCGATCAATTCATATAATTCCATACTCTCCCGTCCCCTCTTATAATGTGAGCTGTTTTACGACGGTGCCGTCAAAGCCTTTGATCGTAAATACGCCGTCCTCGAGGATTGCATAGGTCGGGATATTGCCCTCTTTCGGCAGAGATACAGAACCCGGGTTCAGAAAGGTGTGTGCGCCTTTTTTCTCGGCACGCAGGACGTGGGTATGGCCGTACAGGAAGATATCTCCATCCATCAGCGGCGGCAGATTCTGCTCATTGTAGATGTGGCCATGGCTCATATAGAAGGTATGGCCTCCCTCGATCAGGATGCCGTAATCTGCCAGCACCGGGAACTCCAGTACCATCTGATCTACTTCTGCGTCGCAGTTTCCGCGCACGTTGGTGAGGTACTGTTTTTTCTCATTCAGCATGGCGATGACCTGTTTCGGTGCGTATTCTTTTGGAAGATCGTTTCTCGGGCCGTGATAGAGAAGGTCGCCTAATAGAAACAGGCGGCTTGCGCCCTCTGCCTCGAAGGCTTCCAGCATTTTTCTGCAGTAATAGGCAGAACCGTGAATATCAGATGCAAACATGTATTTCATATCGTGATCTCTCTTTCGTTTTGTGGTTTGGTTTTGTATTGTTTTCTGTTTCATCTTACCGTATCTTTTCCCGCTTGACAAGAAGAAATGTTGGATTGCCGCCCCCTTACAGTTCTTCTCCCGCCACCAGATATCGTCCGCGGTATGCATGCATTCCGCCGATGACCGTTTTGACCTCGTATCCGTTCTCCGCCAGCCGCTTTCCCTCCGCCATGCTCGCGGCACCCCGCTCACAGCAGATCACAAGAATTTTGTCCCGCGGCAGACAGACCCGTTCGAGCAGATGGTCATAGGGAAGATTCACCGCTCCTTTCACATGCCCTTTTTCGTATTCCCGCCGGTTCCGCACATCGATGATCATCGCCCACGGTTTTCCCACGTACCAGTCCAGCTGGTCTGCCGCCAGCAGTGTCATGCCTGCCATATCCTGGTCCCCCTCTCCGGATCTGACTTTCTCTCCTGTTTTATATGTATGCAGAAACCGGCGGCAGAGTCCGTATGGGACCCTCCGCCGGCTTTTTCTGCCGGAATCCCAAGGTTTACTTAGTATTTTTCATACTCATCCTTCTCGTCCTGCTCCCGGTTCTGCTGACCGTAGGATGACATCTCACGGTCTTTCACATGATTGCAGTCTCTGCTGTTCTTCTGGTTTTTGCTGTATTCGCTTTTCTCGTATCCGTTTTTGCTGTACTCGTTTTTGCTGTATTCATTTTTGCTGTATTCATTTTTGCTGTTTCTGGTCATAATCTTGTTTCCTCCTGAATGTTTTTTTGTCCTGCGACATCCTTTAGTATCGCTTTTTCCGCGCAGATTATGCATCCAGAACCCTGTTTTTCCACGGTATCTGTTCCAAAGTGGGGAATGCAAGCCCAAAAATACAGTGTTTTTCCTGCTTTCGGACCACTGCTTTCCAAATTGTGGTAATTTTTTCCAACTTTTGAATTTCGATGTTGCTTTTTCCCGTTATCTGTATTATAATCAATTTTGTAAAAGAATTTACCCTTCATAAATTTTTTTACAATTAATAACCCCTTATTAATTATTTATACTCCCCTTGAAAGACCGGTAGCTCCCCTGCCGGTCTTTCTTTTTGCAATTATTCAGAGGCCATATCGAGATGCAGCGCAGCGGAATCGAGATGTGGCTCTGAATAATTGCAAAAAGGAGAAAAGTCTGCATCAGCAGACTTTCCTCCTTTTTCCCGTTCTGTATATATGATTAGAATTCTACTTTTTCACCTTTTGCCGCTTTTGCTACGGTTCCTGCGAGGACGATCAACGCCATGAGGTTTGGAATTACCATCAGGCCGTTAAAGAGGTCTGACAGGTTCCATACGAGGTCTACTTTCAGCAGAGAGCCGAGGAAAACGAACACAACGACGATCAGCGAGAACGGAACGACTGCTTTCTTTCCGAACAGATACTGTACGTTCTGTCTTGCGAAAAAGTACCATCCGACGATGGTCGAGAATGCAAAGAACAGAAGACAGATCGCTACGAACGCCGGTCCGAAGCCTTTGAGGCCGGTTCGGAATGCCGCCTGTGCGACCGGGGTTCCTTTAACACCGGTACTCATCATCTCTTCCAGAACGCCGGAAGAAAGAATAACGAGAGCGGTCATGGTCAGGACAACGAAGGTATCAATAAAGACACCGATCATCGCTACTTCACCCTGATCCTCCGGGTTCTCGACATCGGCAATCGCATGGGCATGCGGGGTGGAACCCATACCGGCTTCATTAGAGAAGAGGCCTCGGGCAACACCGTAACGCATGGCTTTCCGCACGGTAATACCGGCTGCTGCACCAAATACGGCGTCCGGACGGAATGCACAGATAAAGATCGAAGCAATCGCTGACGGCACATGCTGGATGTTGATCAGAATAACAACAAGGGCTCCGACAAGATACAGTGCTGCCATCACCGGAACAACTTTTTCGGTGAAGGATGCGATACGGGAGATACCTCCGATGAAAATGAATGCGGCGAGAACGGCTACAATCACACCCATCACCCATTTCGGTACGGAAAATGCGGTGTAGAACGCATCACTGATGGAGTTCGACTGTACCATATTTCCCATAAAGCCAAGTGCCAGAATAACGGCTACGGCAAAGAAGCCTGCCAGTGCTTTTCCAAACGTTCCCTTGAATGCGTGGGTAATGTAGTAAACCGGTCCTCCGATGACTTCTCCGTTCTCATCGCGGCGTTTGGAGATCTGCGCGAGATACGCCTCGCCGTAGATCGTTGCCATGCCGAAGAACGCAGCAAGCCACATCCAGAAGATGGCTCCCGGACCGCCGGATACGAGTGCGGTCGCACATCCTGCGATGTTTCCGGTTCCGACCTGTGCGGCGATCGCTGTTGCAAGCGCCTGGAAGGAAGTCATGCCGTCTTTTCCGGCCTTCTTACCCTTTAACGAGAAACCGCCGAAGACGCGGTTCCACGCGGTCTTAAACTTTCTTACCTGTACAAAGCGGGTCCGAACAGAGAAATAAACTCCCGTACCTACCAGCAGAAACAGCAGTACGCTGTTCCAGAGCACATCACTGATCTGCGCAATTGCCTGATTCAATGCATCCATTTTCTTTTCTCCCTTTCCATTCGACGTATGGTCTGAACGATGTGGATCACACATCCGCACCGTTTTGAGAAAAAAAATACCATCTCCTGCGGGACTTTTCCTGCAGAACATGGCTCTGATTGAAAAATACAGCAAAAAACCGCGCTTCCGGAATTTTTTCGTTTCTGCGCACCGCTTTTTTGTTCCGCGGCTGTTTTTCTTCTGTATCTTTTTTGACTCTGTCCTTTTGCCTGAGAGATTCTGCATCGCTGCATTGCACCTTCGGCACTCTTTTCAAGAGCTTCTCCAGAGACCACTCCGTTTTTAGTCCTCGCCGTCTCCCGTCCGTTCTTGTTTTAAGAAGAGAACCAGCACCTGAAAGTTTTACTTCTTCGGTCGTGCACCTTTCGAAAATTAAATTTCCAAAGGCTCTCCGCACATTTTCTAAAAACTTCTACGTCTTTTTTTATTTTTGTAAAACTATAGCACCTGTGATAGGATTCGTCAATACCCCATGCCGTATTTTTTTTCAGAATATTGCAAAAACATATAAAAAATCAGCAGATCTGCGCGCGCACGCCTCAAAATCGCATGCGCGGCACAGATCTGCTGTTCTCTTTTCCAAATATCTTTTATGACGCCTGGAACTGGCTGTTGTACAGATTGTAGTAGAAACCTTTCTTCTCAAGAAGCTCCTCATGGCGTCCCTGCTCGATAATCTTTCCGTCTTTCATGACGAGGATCAGCGAAGCGTTGCGGATCGTGGACAGACGGTGGGCAACGACGAAACTCGTTCTGCCCTGCATCAGCTTGTCAAACGCCTCCTGAACCTGCAGTTCGGTACGGGTATCGATGCTGGAGGTCGCCTCGTCGAGGATCAGCATCGGCGGCAGGCAGAGCATGACACGGGTGATACAAAGAAGCTGTTTCTGCCCCTGGCTGATGCTGTCTTCGCTGAGAACCGTGTCAAGCCCCTTCGGCAGACGCTTGATAAACTCCCAGCTGTGTGCCTCTTTGGCCGCATTGATGATCTCCTCTTCCGTCGCATCCGGCTTTCCGAAGCTGATGTTGTCGCGCACGGTTCCCTGTTTGATCCAGGTATCCTGCAGCACCATACCAAAGCAGCTGCGGAGCGCATGGCGGGACAGTTTGTCGATCGGCTTTCCGTCGATGCAGACCTTTCCGGCATCGACATCATAGAAGCGCATCAGCAGGTTGATAAACGTCGTCTTTCCGCATCCGGTCGGGCCGACAATGGCAACACGCATGCCCGGCTGTACGTCAAGATTAAAGTTCTCGATCAGTTTTTTCTCTTTGTCATAACTAAATGCTACATCATCGATCGTCACATTTCCCGTCACGGTATCGATCGTTCCGGCCGGGTCTGCACTCTCCTCTTTCTCTTCCAGAAGAGCAAAGATACGGCCTGCGCAGGCAAGCGCGTTCTGCATCTCGGTGATAACGGAACTGATATCATTGAACGGTTTCATATACTGGTTTGCGTACGACAGCAGAACGGAAAGTCCGCCGACGGTCAGCGCGCCGCCCGGGATCATGAAAGCTCCCACAAGGGCAACACCGGCATAGATCACGTTGTTGACAAAACGGGTGGACGGGTTCGTTAAGGAACTGTAGAACACGGCCTGCTGGCTGTATTTCTGCAGATCTTTGTTGATCTCTGCAAAACGCTCGGAAGCTTTTTCCTCATAGCCGAACGCTTTGACTACTTTCTGGTTTCCGATCATCTCATCGATGAGTGCGGTCTGTTTTCCTCTCGTCTCACTCTGTTTCTGGAACATTTTGAACGAGCGGCCGGAAATAAATTTTGCCACGAAGAAGCTGAGAGGTGTCAGGCAGATCACAAGAAGGGTGATCCATACGTTCTTCGAGAACATGAAAAACAGTGTCACAATAATGGTTACGATGCCGGAGAACAGCTGCGTAAAGCCAAGCAGAAGACCGTCCGATAAGATATCGGTATCTGCGATAACACGGCTTACGATGTCTCCGGAGCTGTGCTGATCCAGATAGGACAGCGGCAGCACCTGGATATGACGGATCGCCTGGGAACGAAGGTCGCGCACGATGCGGTACGTCATACGGTTGTTGATCAGGTTCATGATCCATGCGGAAAGTGCGGAAACGAGGGTAAAGAATACGATTCGTTTCAGATAGAACCACATCTCCGGGAAATTGACCTGGTGGGCTGCAACGACCTCATCGATCGCATCGCCGAACAGGATCGGAATATAAAGCTGTAAAATAACGGTAACCGCAGCCAGAACAATACTAAGGCCTAAGAAAATTTTATAATTTCCGATAAACGCCATCAGCTTTTTCATGACCTGCATGCCGCTTTTTCCAGACTTGTTTTCTGTCTTTTTCATGCGATCACCCCGCTTTCGTTGTTATAAGCTGCACGCTCTTCCGGGAACTGGGAGAAGTAAATCTCGCGGTAAACCTCGCAGGTTTTCATCAGCTCGTCGTGTGTGCCGTTTCCTTCGAGCGTACCATTTCCAAGAACGAGGATCTGGTCTGCCTGACGGATGCCGGCGATTCGCTGGGATACGAGGAAGGTTGTCGTGTTTCCTTCGAGATTGTGGACGGCTTTGCGGAGTTTTGCATCCGTTGCAAAGTCAAGCGCACTCGAGCTGTCGTCCAGAATCAGGATTTCCGGTTTTTTTACCAGCGCACGCGCAATAGAAAGACGCTGTTTCTGTCCGCCGGAGAGGTTTTTTCCGTTCTGCTCCAGCATAAAATCGAGCTGATCCTGTTTGCCTTCTACGACTTCTTTCGCCTGGGCTGTGGTGAGCGCCTCCCAGATTTCTGCATCGGTGGCGTCCTCTTTGCCCCACTTCATATTGTCACGGATGCTGCCTTTAAAGAGCACTGCTCTCTGCTGAACAACACCGACTTTATTGCAGAGCTCTTCTTTCGTGTAATTCTTTACATTCTCGCCGTCTACCATGACGTCACCGCTGGTCGCATCGTAGAAACGGGAAATCAGGCTGACCAGCGTCGATTTTCCGCTTCCGGTACCGCCGATGATTCCGATGGTCTGGCCGCGTTTTGCGGTAAAGCTGATATCCGATAAGCTCTCTGCGCCGGCTCCTGCATAGGTGAAGCTGACATTTTTAAATGTAACAGCTGCATCGCCAGTTACTTTCTTTGCAGCGCCGCCTTTTGCCGGGTAGTTCATGGTTGTCGGAACCGTCAGTACGCCGGAGACACGCTCTGCACAGGCAACGGATTTGTTTAAGGTGATGATGAGCGATGCCAGTTTGATCAGCTCCACGATGATCTGCAGCATGTAGTTGTAAAGTGCGACAACCTGTCCCTGCTGCATACTGCCGATGTTGACCTGAAGGCCTGCCTGCCAGATCAGGACAACGGCTGCGATGTTGATGAGGACATAGGTCAGCGGATTTAACAGTGCGGAAATTTTTCCGACAAACTCGTTCAGACGAGTCAGCTCATCGTTGCTCTTTTCGAAATCGGCAACAGACTGCTCCTCACGGCAGAACGCACGGATGACACGGACACCGTTCAGATTTTCTCTTGTCATTCCGGTGACGCGGTCGAGTGCCGCCTGTACCTTTTTGAACAGCGGGATGCTGACCAGCATAATGCCGAATACGGCAACGAACAGGATCGGAACAGTAACCAGGAATACGATGGCACATTTTACGTTGACGGTAAATGCCATCACAACGGAACCGAATACGATAAACGGACTCCGCAGCAGCAGACGCAGACCCATGTTGATTCCGTTCTGCACCTGGTTGATATCGTTGATCAGACGGGTGATCAGCGTATCGGTTCCAATGGTATCCAGCTCCGTAAAGGACAGAGCCTGGATGTGGTCAAAGACCGCCTGGCGAAGCTCGGTTGCACAGCCGACGCTCGCTTTTGCCGCGAAATACTGCGCGGTGAAGCTGCAGCAAAGTCCGACTGCCGCCATCAGAACGAGGATTCCAAAACGGCTGACGATGTACGGACGGTTATTGCCTGCGATACCCACATCGATGATCTGGGCAACAACCATCGGCACCAGAAGGTCGAAGACAACTTCCAGAAGCTTGAACAAAGGAGCGATGATGCTCTCTTTTTTGTAGTGCTTCAAGTAGACTCCAAGACTTTTCATCTTCTTTTTCACTCTCCATTTCTTTGTTTCTTGACATTGACAGTATAATCTCATATGATTAATACGAATAGTATTGTTTTTATAGCTTAGTGATACAATTTTAATATCATAGATAATTTCACGAAAGGAAGTCTCTTATGGAACTGCGCCAGCTTGAATATTTCCGCGTCATCGCCGAAACTGAAAGCATTCACGAGGCCGCCCGCCGCCTCAATATGTCCCAGCCGCCGCTCAGTTATCAGTTAAAGCAGCTGGAAGCCGAACTGAATGTCACTTTATTTGAACGTACCCGCCAGGGCGTCCGCCTGACCGAAGCCGGAAAACTGCTGTATGACCGCTCCGCCAACCTGCTCGAGTACGTGAAATCGACGGAGCTTGAGGTCGCAAAGGTCGGCAAAAAGCGGGTTCTGCGCCTCGGCATCACACCGACCACCGTTGCGACGATCATGCCGTGCGTCTCGCTTTTTTCCCGCCGCAATCCCGATGTCAACTTCGAGGTGCACGACGGCATCACCTACACGCTGTACCGCTATCTGATGGACGGCATCATCGACATTTCCATCGCCCGCACGCCGCTGCGGCTCGACGATGTCGACTATAAAATTTTAAGCTCTGAACCTATGATTGCCGTTTCTTCAAAAGATATGCTTCCCGAGAAGAACGGATCGCTAAAGCTCTCGGATCTTTTGAATATTCCGCTCATCATCTACCGCCGGTATGAGGCGCTCATCATGGATGCGTTCCACTCGCGCGGCATGGAGCCCGATCTTTTCTGCGTCTGCGACGATCCCCGCGGCGCGATGCTCTGGGCAAAGGAAGGCCTTGCCACTGCCATTTTCCCGCAGTCCATGAGCTCTCTCTGCCAGGGACTCCGCATCCAGCCACTCGCAGAAAGCGACCTGGAAACGCAGATCGCCGTGATCTGGAAAAAGGGGCGAAAACTCTCTCCGCTTCTACAGGACTTTGTCGATGCCTGCATGGAGAGCATATTATAATAGAAGAAGTCCGCTGCGCCGGCCTCTTTTTCAGGGATCAGCGCAGCGGACTTCCTTTTTTTATTTCTCATTCTTTTTACTGCACAAACAGCAGCGCGATATTCAGCAGTGTCACAATCACCGCAATCGCAAACAGGGCAATTTTCAGCCGCAGACTGTTCGCGTATTTTCCCATGACTTTTTTCGAGGACGTCAGATAAATCTGCGTAAATACCGTAATCGGGAGCTGCATTCCAAGGAACATCTGTGAATAGAGAAGGCCCTGGAACGGGGAATCAATCAGAAGAATGACCGCTGCGGCCGGGATCATGGTAAGAAGGATTCCCCAGCGTGTCTCCTTACTCTTGATCTCATACGGCTTGTTAAAAATTCCCGAAAAAATCGTTCCGCCCGCCATTCCCGCGGTGATGCTCGATGAAATTCCGGCGAGCAGAAGCGCTGCTGCAAAAATCACCGATGCGGCATTTCCAAGGAGCGGTGTCAGCATCTTTCCCGCCGTTGCGAGATCATCCACCTGCTTTGCATTCTGCGGCTGGAAAAACGTTGCGGCCGCCATCAGGATCATTGCACTGTTGATGGCCCATCCGATGATCATGGAAAACAGGGTGTCTTTGAACTCATACTTTAACTGGCGCGCAATCACCTCATCATCCTCAAGATTCCACTGGCGGCTCTGAATAATTTCCGAGTGGAGAAACAGGTTGTGCGGCATGACGACCGCACCGAGGACGCTTAAGATGACCGGCATTGAGTGCTCTGGAAACGACGGTTTTACCCAGCCGACAGCCGCCTGCGCCCAGTCGATATCGGCGATCCAGACCTCAAAGAGGAACGAAAATCCGATCAGCGAGACAAACACAATGATCAGTTTTTCAATCCGTTTGTAAGCACTTGTAAACTCACAGATCAGAACCAGCATGAGAATCATCATGCTGCCGAGCTTGATCGGAATGCCGAACAGCATCTGGAACGCAATCGCACCGCCTAGGATCTCCGCCATTGCGGTCGCCACCGCTGCCATCATCGCCGTCGCAAGAATCGTGTTTTTCAGCCACGCAGGCAGATAGAGGCTCGCCGCCTCCGAGAGGCACTTTCCCGTGACAATGCCGAGATGCGCCGCATTGTGCTGCAGAAAAATCAGCATGATCGTGGACAGGGTGACCATCCACAGAAGCTCGTAGCCGTAACCCGATCCGGCGGCAATGTTGGATGCCCAGTTTCCCGGGTCGATAAAACCGACCGTGACAAAAAGTCCCGGGCCGAGATAGCGGAGAAAATTCATGCCCGCCGTCTCTTTTCGTTTTCGATTTTGTTTCATATTCTTTCCTTTCTGACAATTTGATACGGAACCGGCCCATCCAGGACCGGCAGAAATCGTTTTTTGGTGGTTTTGGT
Source organism: Fusicatenibacter saccharivorans (assembly GCF_015557635.1). GTDB lineage: Bacteria > Bacillota > Clostridia > Lachnospirales > Lachnospiraceae > Fusicatenibacter > Fusicatenibacter saccharivorans. The sequence continues at coordinate 66,620 of NZ_JADNOP010000005.1, read as the reverse complement.
TGCTTTAGTTAGTTGTAACTAACTGCATTGTACATGGGATTTTTCAAAAAGTCAAATCCTGTTTTCTCTTTCTTGTGCTTCATCGTCCGCTGTGCTACAATAAAACTGCTTATTTTGAACTAAAAGGAGAATTTTTATCATGATACGACTTGCCGTCCCGGAGGATTTTACTTCGATCATGTCAATCTATGCGTACGCCCGCTCTTTTATGCAGGAAACCGGAAATCCGAATCAGTGGGGAAACCATTTTCCGCCGGAGGAGCTGATTCACAACAGAATCCGTGACAAACAGCTTTTTGTCCTGGAAGAAAACGGCACGCTGCACGGCGCGTTTGCCTTCATCATCGGTGAGGATCCGACGTATCTGCAGATCGACGACGGCTCCTGGCTCTCCGATGTGCCGTATGGCACGATCCACCAGGTTGCCTCAGACGGAACAATCCACGGATTTTTCTCCCAGATCGTCGATTATTGCTGGGCACAGATCCCGCACCTGCGCGTCGATACGCATGCGGACAATCAAATCATGCAGCATCTGATCCTGAAAAACGGATTTGAACGGCGCGGCATCATCTACGTGCTGAACCACTCTCCGCGGATTGCGTTTGAGCGCGTAAAATAAAACACCAAACGAAAACACCGGATCGTCACCGCTTCGCAGACTTTTCAGCCGCGGAATCACCGTTAGATCCAGGTAATATAAGGATCCGACGACCTGTCCCATCATCCCCTTTTTCGATCTTTCGTGTGTCATTTTTTTACCAACCTTACATCTTCTTACTCTCCTGTATACACTTGCCCGTACCGAAATGCAAAGAAAATCCGCTTTTTCCCCTCTGTTTCTGCACATTCCTTTGTGCAGAATACAGATGCAGAAAAAACGGATTTTCTTTTGCATTTTTCTTTATGCGTGGATTCCTCTGTTCTCGTCCCCGGACTCGTTTACGCCGAATTCGTAATCATTGCCCGGCAGAATCATGTTCAGCAGGATTCCTGCGATGGCTGCAATGGCAAGTGCAGTCAGGGTGACGGTCGTTCCGCCGATCGTAAAGGAGAGACCGTTGCTGAAGCCCAGTCCGCAGACAAAGATGACGCCCGCGATGATCAGGTTTCTCGATTTGGTCAGGTCTACTTTATTCTCTACCACGTTGCGCACACCGATGGCAGAAATCATACCGTACAGCATGAAGCTGACGCCTCCGATGATAGAGGACGGCATGGTGCTGATGAGTGCCGATACCTTCGGAATGAAGCTGACGATAATCGCAAAGACTGCGGCAATACGGATGACTCTCGGGTCATATACGCGGCTCAATTCCAGAACGCCGGTGTTCTCGCCGTACGTCGTGTTGGCTGGTCCGCCGATGAAACCTGCCATTGCGGTTGCAAGACCATCGCCGAGCAGGGTTCTATGCAGGCCCGGATCAGAAAGGAAGTTCTCTCCTACGGTTGCAGAGATCGCCGACATATCGCCGACATGCTCCATCATGGTCGCGATCGCGATCGGTGCCATGATCATAATGCTGGTCAGATCGAATTTGCAGAGCTGCAGCGGCGGAAGTCCGACGATGCCTGCCTGTGCAACCGGCACAAAGTTGATGATCACGGATCCGTCCGGATTTTTGATGCCGAGTGCATTCAGGACAACTGCCACAGCGTAGGCAATCACAACGCCCATCAGAATCGGAATGATTTTGAACATTCCTTTTCCCCAGATGTTGAAAATGATGATGACTGCCAGCGCAACCAGTGCCAGGAACCAGTTCGTCGAAGCATTATTAATGGCGGAACCAGCAAGGCTGAGGCCAATACAGATGATAACCGGACCTGTGACAACCGGCGGCAGGTAGCGCATCACGCGTTTGACGCCGACCATGCGGATGATCAGGGCAAAAATCAGGTACAGAAGACCTGCTACCACAATACCTCCGCAGGCATAGGCTGCCTTGTCGTTGACACTCATGCTGGCATATTTTCCGGTATTCAGGTTTGCAACAGCGGCGAAACCGCTTAAGAATGCAAACGAAGAACCAAGAAATGCCGGTACTTTAAATTTCGCGCACAGATGGAACAGCAGGGTTCCAAAGCCGGCGCAGAACAGTGTGACGGATACGGTAAGACCGCGGGACGGCCCCTCGCCGCATGCGTCTACAAAGTAGCTGTTTACCAGAATCGGCACCAGAATGGTTGCACCGAACATGGCAAACATGTGCTGCAATCCGAGAATCAGCATTTTAGGAATGCCGAGCTTTCTCGCATCGCGGAGGACTCCATTAGACTCGTTCATACGTCTCTCCCTCTCATTTGTTTTTCCTTCCCATTATAGGCGTTATGTCGTTCAAATACAAGCGAAAGATTGCGGGCCTCTCAATTTTCAAACGGGCGGACACGTAAAGTAACTCCTAAGGTATCGCAGATCTCCTGGCACTTCTGAATTTTCTCCTCTGGCATGACTTTCTCGACAACCGTCATCACAACATTCGGCACATACTGTTTGGAAAGAACCGCAAACTCCTTGATCGCCTCGTACGACTGGATGCCGAATTTCGACCGCGTGAGCTCCAGAAATTCCTTTTCATCCGGCGCGTTTAAGGAAATCGAGACGGTATCGAATCTTCCCTTTAATTCCGGGGTGACATCTCTTCCATAGATCAGGTTGGCAAGACCGATCGTATTCAGACGCACTTTCAGGTTCGGATACGTTTCTTTTAAGGAATCGATCACCCGACAGACATCCTCAAGCCGCTCAAGCGGTTCTCCGAAGCCGCAGAAGACCAGTTCATTGATCACGTTCAGATCGTACTGTGCGAACAGCTCCAGCATCGTCTCAACGGATGGCTCGCCCTCTTTTAACCACAGTGTATTTCCCTCCTGCTGCTGTTTCGTCTGGCGCAGACAGAACACACAGCTGCACGGGCATTTGTTTGTCATGTTGACATAGACATTTTTTCCGGTAAGATCGCCGCTCTTTGCAAGGTCGAGATACCCTTCCTCGCCGACGGCTCCGGTTACAGTATATAAATACATTACGCTTCCTCCGTTAAGTCCTTCATAAACATTTCAAAGCAGAGTCCCCAGTAGCTCGGCACTTCGTTTTCTTCGCAGTAGCGGATGCATTTCGATACGTAATCCGCCGCCTTTTTCACCGACTCGTACAGGCTGTGGCCGTTCAGATACATGCCTGCGATAATTGCCGCAATGACATCTCCCGTACCGCTCCGGTCGCCGCCGATGCGGTCTACCATGACGATCTGGAAATCCTCGCCTTTGTTATAGATAAAGTTGGCAATCTGTGTCTGGTTAAAGTGGATACCCGTCACAACAATATGTTTCGGTCCCCGTTCCGCCAGTTTTCCGCACATTTCTTTCAGCTCCTCAATCGAAGCCCCGTTCTCCGGATACGGCGCATCGAGCAGTGTACAGAGTTCTGTCAGGTTCGGCGTGATGATATCCGCGTAGTGAACCAGCTCTTTCATCTTGTCGCACATCTCTTTCGTGTACGTCCGATACAGCTTTCCATAGTCTCCCATGACCGGATCGACGATGACAAAGTTGCGGTCCGTCTTGAAATGGCGGATAAAATCAAGCACAATATCCACCTGCTGTTCCGATCCTAAAAAGCCGGTCGAGATCGCATCGAAATCGAGCTTCAGATCCTTATAGGTCTGAATGTACTCCTTCATCCGGTCGGTATAATCATCAAAGTAATACGTCGGAAACTGCGTATGTGCCGAGAGAATTGCGGTCGGAACTGCCACCGCCTGAATCTTCATCGCCGACACGATCGGCGCCATCACAGCCGTCGAGCACCGGCCAAAGCCTGTCAGATCGTTAATCAGCGCTATTTTTTTCTGTTTTTCCATGTTGTTCTCCTCTTTTTTTCAGGATGCCTCCGCATCTGTTTCATGTCTATTTTTGCACACTCGCGTCTTATTTACAAGTTTTTTTCCGGACAAAAAGAAAAGGGGCTGTCGGGAAATAGACCGCCCCGTATGTAAAATGATCGGATAACTAAATTTTGTCTTTTTTCTGATTCATTTCTGCTCTCTCTTTAAAGTTTTTCCGTCTCCTCGCGCAGCGCTGCCGTCAGCTTTCTTGTCATCTCAAGATAGCTGTTCAGCTCTTCTGCCGAGAGTTTTCCATATGCACGTATCTCCGCCCCGCGCAGCCGGTCCGTCGTATTTATCTCCAGTTCCCGTCCGGCATCCGTCAGCAGAATCCTCTTTTTGTTCCGCATTCCCGGGATGAGCTCGAGCTCCACAAGGCCTTTCTGTGCCAGTCCCGCATCACCTGCTCCATCAGAAGCTTCGTGATCTTCTCTTCCAGACCGCAGCCCACGTAATACAAAGTTCCCCTGCCGGTCTGTTTTCTCGTCACGGCTGCGAATTCCAGATAGAACGCATCCGCGTAATGGAACAGCACTTCCGCATCCTGCACCTGAATCATATCACGGAAAATTCTGCCTGTGCCTTCCACGCCCTCGAACACGCCGCTTCCCACAACCGGGAATACATCATAGTCCTGCAGGCTCTCCGTCTCTTCTACGGTCAGACCCGCAAGCGCATTATAGTGCACCGGCAGTGTCTCGCCGAACGGAACGTTGTTGTCCGCATCTTTCACGGCGTGGCGGTACGTCACGATTACGGTTCCGCCGTTTTTCACAAACGCTTCCACCTTTTCTTCCATCTCCGGCTTCGTAATGATCATCTGCGGCAGGAAAATATTTTCGGAATGATTGATCACAATACCCATTTTCGCTTTCCTCATTTCTCTATCTTGTATCTTTCCTTTTTTCAACAGTACAAATTTATCATATGTTAAAAGTCAAAATATTTTACTTTTTATTTTAGTAAAATTTACTACCTGCTTTTGTGAAAAATGCACAAAAAGAGGCATCTCCATCTATGCAGACTGGAAATGCCTCTTTTTTGTTCTCTTGTTTCCTTTTTTTCTTCAGCTCAGGAAGTTTTCAATAATGACGTTTTCCGCCTCCGCTTCCGTCATGCCGAGCGTTCTGAGTTTCAACAGCTGCTCGTCATTGATCCGTCCGATCGCCGCCTCGTGGATGATTGCCGCATCCACATGCTTTGCCTGGATCTCCGGAATAGATCCGACCTGGGCGTGATCCATGATGATAGAATCGCACTGGATATGGGCGTGGCATTTGTTTTTGCCGACTGCCTTCGGATGGAAGACCTGGGAGGAATTGCCCTTTCCGACAGAACGTGAAATAATCTGTGCGGAAGAACCGCTTCCGTTCATACATACTTCAATATCCGACTCTGCCTTCTGGTCACCGTCTGTCATCAGACGTTCGAGCACGAACAGTTTGGAGTTCGCATCCATCACAACATTCGTCGTACGAATTGTTGAGTCAACGCCCTTAATCTGTACGGTATCCAGCGTAAAAACGGAATTTTCTCCGATTTCAATATTTGTCACCGGGTTCAGAATCCGCTGTCCCGTTCCGTTTCCCTCTCCGTAATGCTTTTCCTCGTAGCGCACGTTGGCATTTTTTCCTACATGGAACGTATGGATACCGTCGTGCCGGCTGTCGTTGCAGCCGCCGTTGTGGATACCGCAGCCCGCTACAATCGTAACATCGGCGCCGTCCGCAACGTAGAAATCATTGTAAACAAGATCCGTCATACCGGAAACGCTGACGACAACCGGGATAAATACTTTTTCGCCTTTTGTCTCGCCGTCAATCAAAATATCAATGCCCGGCTTATCCTCTTTTTTGCGGATTTTGATATGTTCACTGTCACCATGGCAGAGCGGAATGCCGTTCTGGCGGAGATTGTATGCCCCTTTCTGCTCAAATCCCTCGCTGATCTGATTTAATACGCCCTGGGTTGTCTCATCTACCTGTACCATCAGCATGTGCCTCCTTCCTGGCCGCACATCCGGCCTGTTTTCTGCTGGAACAGGGTCGGCAGTACGTCTTCCTTTGTACCGTATTCTTTCACCTGGCCGTCCTCGATCACCATGATCTTGTCTGCCATCTGGATAATGCGTTCCTGATGGGAAATGAGAATCAGACATTCTTTCTTCTCTTTGTGGATTTCTTCAAACCGTTTGATCAGCATGGAAAAGCTCCACAGGTCAATGCCGGCCTCCGGCTCATCGAAAATGCTGACCTTATGCGGTTTTGCAAGAACCGTTGCGATCTCCAGACGCTTCATCTCTCCTCCCGAGAGCGTACCGTCCATCTGGCGGTTCAGGTAATCGGCAGAGCAGAGTCCGACAGCGGAGAGGAGTTTACAGCTCTCGGCTTCCGTCAGTTCTTTTCCGGCTGCCAGCGACAGCATTTTTTTCACCGTCATTCCTTTAAAACGCGGCGGCTGCTGGAATGCATAGCCGATGCCGGCGTTTGCACGGTGGTCAATATCATAACCGGTAATATTTTCCTCATCCAGGAAGATTTCTCCGCCATTGGCGTCCTCAATTCCTGCAAGCACTTTGGCCAGCGTTGATTTTCCGCCACCGTTCGGTCCGGTAATCACCAGCATTTCCCCGTCCTTTACCTCAAAACTGATGTGGTTGACGAGGCAGCGTTTTCTTCCCTCTTCGTTTACTTCAAAGGTAAGATTGTCTACTTTCAGCATATTTGCACCTCTTTTGTTTTCACTCTTTGCAGGGATAATCCCCCTTTCAAAAACTCTACTCCTTCTCCTAAAATCTGTCAATTATTTGTTGTGGTTTTGAGAGACTCTTTTGTTTTATGCAGTGATTTTTCCCGTAACATTTTCTTTTCCTGCATTCTTTTTCGTTTCTTCTGGATCGCATGCTGTGTTTGCGGTATAATGAGGGTAATATTTCATCGGGAGGTTATCGTATGCGTGTACTTATTACAGGAACCAGCTCCGGAATCGGAAAGGCGATTGCGGAGAAATTTTTAAAAGAAGGCTTTGATGTTACCGGATTTGACCGGAAGGAGGCTTCGATCAGCCAGGATTCGTATACTCATTTCTGCCTTGATATCCGCGCCAAAGAACAGTATCCGGCACTTGCGCCTTTTGATATTGTCATCAACAACGCCGGTGTGCAGAACGAGGATGATATTGATATCAATTTAAAGGGAACCATCGCAATCACGGAGGCGTACGGAATTCATGACACCATCCGCGCCATCCTCATGATCGGCTCGGCCAGCGGCCATACCGGAGCTGAATTTCCGGAATACACCGCAAGCAAGGGCGGTGTGCTCGCCTACACGAAAAACGTGGCACTCCGCATTGCACCGTATGGCGGAACGTGCAACAGCCTTGATTTCGGCGGCGTACTGACCGAGTTGAATCTGCCTGTCACAGAAGACCAAAAGCTCTGGGATCAGATCATGGAGCTGACGCCGCTGAAACGGTGGATGACCGTCGAGGAAGCAGCGGACTGGGCGTATTTTATGACCGTGACGAACCGGTTCTGCACGGGACAGAATATTCTGATTGACGGCCTTGAGGCGGGGAATGCACATTTTGTGTGGCCGGATGAATGATTTGTTAATTTCCTGCACAAACAAAAAACAGGTTCCCTGCACGGAAGCTTTTTGAGCTTTTCCGCTGCCGGGCTGCCTGTTTCTTTTCATTTCTTTTCATTTCTTTTCATTTCTTTTCTTACGCTTTTTCAAACACCAGAATTTTCTCTGCGAATTTGTGGATGATCGGCATCCACATCACCAGCTTGTAAATGGGATTCAGCGTTTCCATACCGCGGGCGATGTTGTCGTCTTTTACTTTTCGGAAACCGGCGGCAATGTCGCCCAGGTCTGCAAAGCTGTTCGCACCCCAGGTAAACGTCGCGCCCGTCGCCTGAATAGATTTTTCGATGTTTTCTTTCTTTACAAAGTACGGGCACAGCGTTTCCATGCAGACGTAGGCATTGTCGAAATGATCGCGGATGATGGCGAGCATCATTCTGACCTCATCCGCTTTCATGTACATGGTCAGACCTTCGATAATGAAAAGCATTTTGCCCCGCACTTTTACCTGATCGGCCCATGCCGGGTCGAGCACGGAACACGCAATCGTGGAAACACGGCCGGATTCCTGATAGATGGAATCGCGCACCTCAATCGTCTCCGGCAGATCGAGATTGTACCAGGTAATTTTTCCATTATCCATGCGGTAAAACCGTGTGTCCAGACCACAGGCGATGTTGACGACGGTACAATCCGGGTTCTTTCGGATAAAGTCGCTGACCAGCTCATCAAACACAACACTCCGCGCTACGATTCCGCCGCTCATTGCTGTGTCCTTTTTCGCATTGCTGAAATCATAGTCGATGCGGTCAATCAGCTCTTCTGCTTTGGTGTCGCGGAACTTGTTTTTCGGATTTCTGCTGTGCATGGCACGGGCGTAGAAGCACTGCAGCATCGTCTCGGCAGTTCCATTCAGTTTTGGTTTTATTTTTTCATTGCTCATTCTGGGTGATCTCCCTTCTGTGTTTTATATTCTTCGATCCATTTCACCGGTTCCGTCCCGGTCTTATTTTATTTCGGATTTTCCACCTTGTCCCCCACGAACCAGTAATCACAGACCTCACCGCCGCCTGCCAGCGTATGGTCACGGTAGAGCTTCGCGTGCATCAGGGCTGCTGTCTTGTAATCAATGTCGCACATAATCGGCAGCACTTCCAGATAGCCCTCTTTTCGGGCGAAGGTGTTCAGGGGACATTGGGTGAAGTGGTAATAAAAACCGTCCTGATGCTTCGTCTCATCAAAATGAAAATCCCACGAATACGCCTTATACTGCGGATGTGCTTCCAGCCAGGCGGCATCCTTATGCATCATCTTCGCAATCCGCGCCATGCCGCTCTTCTTATTCGCATTAATCATCAGGCCCATGGCTTTCAGAAACGGGAAGGACATCATCTCCTCTGAGATTGTACGCAGTTCATCCACAGAAATCTGTCTGTCCGACGCATCCCAGAGCGCAAGAAAAATGAGGCCTTCATAGAGATTCGACGCCATCGGGTTGTCCTTTCCGATATCATCGGCGCGGCGAAGCATGTCGCGGTAGATCTGGTTGGTCTTGCGGAGAAGCTCTGCGGTCTCCTCTTTTCCGTAGCGTTTTAGCAGACTTTTCTTTATTAAAGGAGTCAGCATGTTCCAATATTTGCTGGTGTATTCCATCATGGGCGGGTACCTCCATCTTACTTTTATTAGGATTCACTAACTGGCAGGTGTAAAATTGCCGCCTACAATGTTGAAAAATAGGCGGAATTTTACTTTTCATTATGAGGTTATTATATCACACTTTTTATTACTTTGTTTTAAAATCGCAAAAATTTCTTGACTATAATTCAGCCTTCCTTTATTATAGAAATTAAGAAATGGGTTTTTTGTCGTGTACAGCCTTAGGGCTCAATCGGGTTGCTCGTTTCTTTTTTTATTCTTTTTCCATCTATACCCGCTTCAAACTATTCTTTCACCGCTATTACACATTATCAATTCGTTCAGCTCTTAATTCATATGTATTAGCAGACAAAATCATCTGATAAACAATTCTATTATTTTTCTTTGCAAATTGTATTATTTCCGATTTTTCTTTTTCATTAATCTTTGCTCCCAAGTAGAATGCTTTAATATTCTCCTTCAAATCCAAAACATATCTCGTCTTCGGATCTACTTCTAAGGATCTTGTTCTGCTATAATTTTCAGTCACAATACGCCATTCCTTCTCATACGACCAAGCTTCTGCTTTTCTGCATGTAATTTTATAAATCATGTCGCTTTTTCCGTCTATAATATCGTTTTTCGAAATAGTATACCGATCTTTCGTATATTCAACCGGATGCAAATTTGAATAACATATATCATCTTTCTCAAATTCATATTCTATGCAATATCCTGTATGATTCATTGCATAATGACCCCACATAAGCATAGAATCATACGTTTCTGAAAGGCAAACAACTCTCACTGCATCTCTTAATTCATTTGTCATTTCACTCATATCATTTCTTAAAAACGCCTTGACTGAGCCTTGAATACTTTTGCCATGCGCCCAAAATACCATCCGCAGTGCACGTTCAAGATCATCTGCATGAAGAATTCTGTCTTGTTCCTCTTTTCTCAAAGGAATATATTTTTTTACCATTTCAACGTAATCTTTTCTTTCATGAATTTCGTCTGAAATATCTTCTTGAAAACAAAAATCGCAATCATACGGATCATTAAAATAGAGTGGAGACGAAGGTTCTACTATTCCATCAAAGGCTTCTTCCTTCCAGTTCTTTTTAAACGTCCTATATCTGTACAATTTTATTCCCATCTACATTACTTCCTCTTCTCTATCTTTTTTGTTTAATTCTACATCCAATGATTATCACCTGTCCATTCGAATCTGTTTTTTCTTCCCAAGAACTTGTTATATAGCCAATTTTCTCCAAATAATTTACCAGCTTTCTATTGTTCTCTGTGTTATCTAATTTGACTTTGCATCGTTTTGTTCGCTCGCTTAATACTGAATATTGACCACTCAGTTCTCCAAAACATTTTTCCATATCATCTACATTCAGCAGTTCAAGATTAGCAATCATTAATCTTTCCTTCTGATTTTCCGATAAAATTTCCCAAGCAATATCAAATAATGTTTTTGTAACTTTGAACCCTTCAGCATTCATATTCAGAGCAATTTTTTCCGTCATATACGTCTTAGCATATTTTTCAAATAGTTCTTCCCTGTTATCCATCGGAATTTTTTGTTCAAAAAGCAATCTTTCCAATACGTTCTTTGTCATTGGAAAATCCTCTAAGCTGTTATAAAATTCTGCCTGATTTTTAACAATATACTCTACAGCAATATCCTCATTCCGTTCTGCAATACTTTGATAATATTCTATTGTATATCCAAAATAATTACACTCTACCATTATCGCAAGAATATTTTCCGGAAGCTGTTCGACATCAAGATCAAAAGTTTTCATAGGCAATACAGGCAAAAGTTTCTTTAATACACTATCTTCAAATTTAGCATTTATAATATCCTTTGCAAAATTATCCGTAACATAATTATTTTTTTCCACGCTTAGCTTGTCAACATTTACCTCAATAAACTTTTTAAGATAATTGCTGATACTATAATATTTCCAGTATAGCATCGTATTTTCCCAGCTAATACCTATCTTATTTTGCTCTAAGAGTGTATTCCAAACCACTTTCACTTTATCTCTTTTGTTCTGTATCTCTTGTTCCAGACAATCCGCTAATTTTTCTATTTCAAAATTTTCCAAACAAATTACGCTAGCACACAAATCACTCTCTTCTAAAATTCTTCGAAGCAGATCTATAATATCCTCGTTCTCATCTTCAATTATTGTTTTTTTCAAAACTACCGCTTCAATATACTCCTTCATGTTTTCATGCACATACTCAATTAAGGGTTTATATTCCAATTTGATAATCGTACTATATGGCTGATTTTCAAACATATTTAATAGATTCTTCTTTTTGTACGAGATAACATTTCGGACCATACAATCATTCAATTTAAAACAGCAATTATCAAATATGTATTCGACAATATCATCTGAGACATTAGCAATATTCAGCTTTTCAAAACATACATCACAATTACTTATCGCTGCAATTATTTTATTACTGCCCACATCATTCAATTGCTGCAATATATCTTCATGCTTCTCGAAATAGCTTGTAATACAATTTTCCACATTAAGAAGTGACAGTTCCTTTTCATCTACATATTCTATAATCAGTTTTAAATAGTACACTTGCCGTCCATATGTCATAGTATTTTGCCGCGAAATATATTCCCACATTGAATTCCATTTCGCGGAAAGTATCTGTATAAACTTTGCCTGATATTTTGTCTTATCAACAAACTCACCAATAAACTGCCAGCTTGTTTCCTCTCCATCTGCTAATTGCTGCACAAAGACTTCCAGCTTTTTAGAAATCTTCTCTTCTCCTAAAAGTTCTTCTATGATTTGAAAATTATAAATTGCTTTTTGTTCAAACTCATAATCTTGCAATCTTTGAATAACTTGTTCTATTTTTGTCAACTGGTAATCAAATGGCTGTGGCTCTTGATTTTTTACAGCAAGAATAAAATTCATGTCATTAGTCGTAATGCTGTTTCCCTTGAAATAATTAATATAGTTCGCATATTTTTCATCCAAATATCCTCGACGAAAAAGAAATACAAGAAATTTGTTATCTTTTACTTCTTTCGATAATACATTTTCAGATGAATCATTTTCTATTAACCATTGAAGAGAACGACTTGAAAGTTTTTTCTGCTCATATTTTATTTGTTCAATCTCTTCCTGCAAACCTTCTAAACTTTTTTCATTGTATTCTTTTAGTTTTTCCCATCGTTCAATATATTTTTCCAATTCTTTTTCATCGGTTTCCATATCATTTATACTCCCAGAAAAAGAAATATATACTGTACATTGGCACTCTTTCTCCTGCAACTGTCGTAAATCAAAATCATCCGAAAGTATATTAACTGCAAATATTCCACTATCTCTTCTTAAGTATGAACTATCGGTAAAATTCCTAGTAACTCCTTTCCCCTCTGTAATTGCTATAAGCATAGCATATTTTAGTTCTTTTATGGATTTCAACGTATCCTCTGATACTTTTTCTATCAGTTCTTTGTTATATTCTATTTTTTCTTTCCATTTTTCCCGTTTTTCTATAATATAGGAATTTTTATCTTGAAATGCTTTCTTAATTATTCCATCTTCCCCTTGGATATCTGCAAAATCTCTTGGATATAAATTTTTAAACATAATAATTGCCATCATTTGTTCATCAGACAAATTCAAGTGTTGTTCTGTCTGCAATGTTTTCTTATATACAACGAATTCATTGTATATATTTTGTAACACTCTCATATCAGAAATAAACGGTGCCACATCCAATACAAACCCCTGCGAAATATCATGATAAATCCCATGCCGCTTTGCATCATCTAATTTTTCCAGCAATATCTCACCAGAATTCGTCGCATTCACAACAGGAATGACCGGGATAATAAAATCAAAAAATTTTGTTCGATCTTCTCTAGTAAAAATGTCATCTCTCACAGCATACACAAACACTATCGGTTTATGCTTGATTGCATCGTCATTATTTAAGAGATTATTTAATTCTCTCAGATGGACAAAAATCTTTCTATTTTCTAACCGATCTAAATCCTCAAAAAAGATTAACTGATACTGTGTCTCCTCGAAAAAATACATGATTTCGTCTAAATTTTTATTAAAAACAGATTCTTCTGCATCCTCTGACGATTGTAACGTTGTATCTGCTGGCAGTTTTAATTCTTTTACATGAAACCTAGACATTATTATTTTCGCCAGATAGCTTGTAATTCCTATTCCAACAATTCCCAAACTGATGGCAACGCCCACGGTTTTACCAGACAACCAACTATATTTCATTGCAAATGCATCTATTTTGTCCCAAATATTTTTACAAATATCTGGAACAAAAATTCCGCCAAACATAATCAAAATCACTGAAAATGCAATAACTCCCAACAATACATTTATAGAATGAATTGGCTGAAGTTTTCTATATCGACTTTGTGGGATTTTTTTATGCTCCACTTTATAAAATAGCTGTTTCAAAATCCCCTCTTCAACTTCATCTGCATCTATCTCTATTTTCGTTTCATTTCCCTCATTATTATGCGCTTCAATAAATGTAGCCATAGAAATTTTTAAATACTTTTTTGCAAATTTATGCTGTTCATATATATTCTTCTTATCTTTTTCCCTATTCAAATATGTTTCGATAATACTGCTTTTACCCGCTCCATACGGACCCGCAAGCGCAATATTCTTTACCTTTGGATTGTTCAGCGCCCACTCCAAGGCATTTAAATATTCTTCCCCGTTGCTTATATTATTTATTGGTGTTAAATCTTTATATTCTGAATACCCCATCCTATCACCTCATAAATACTTTTTATCTCTATAGCATAATGAACAGATGCCTATATAATCTATATAACATCTGCTCATTTAAATTTTTAATCCATTCTTTATTATACAAACATCTGCTGCAACAACCCTTTTTTTAACTCTTTCCATTTATCTACTGTTACTTTGTAATTATCAATAACATCATCCAACGCGCTCAGACAATTTGCAATTTTTTGTTGCTCCGTAAGACAAGGGACTTCCACTTTACCAGAAAGCCATTCTTCATTCGAAATATTCATGGTGTGCTTAGCCCCAATTCTAACTAGCGGTTTCAAATAATTGTTTGTTCGTTCAGGAGTATCAAAATTATAATACCAAAACAACGAACAATTATCTTTATTTACATCATTTACAATATACAATGGTGACACAATCCCTATTTCTTCATCTACTATTTTGATAATCCCAAACGGTTTTATTGCAATCGGGCTTCTCGTATAAATAATCTGCCCAGTTTTTACAACTTTATAGTTTGAAATATCATTTCCAGCAAAGCTCCGACCCAAAAGTTCAATTTGATTAACAACACCGTATTCCTCTGACACAGATAAAACATTCTGTTTTCTGTATCTATTTTCATTAGTTTCTGTTGAAATCTTAAACACATCTCCCAATTTTTTTTTCTTCCAATCAGGAAAGTCACTTCCATCATCCGCTTTAAATCTTACTTTCTGACTGAACAGTTTCTGCATTATACCCTTTTTACGTTTTTCCCATACTTTTATTGTATTGTTATAGTTGTCGATTATCGCATCAATACTTGATAAAAAATCCGCTATCTTCTGTTGTTCTGGACAACGCGGAAAATACCCTGCACAGCTTGCAATATCATCCTGTCCAATAGTTGTAAAAGCTGTAGTCTTAGCTTTTATAATAAATTGCTTTCTAAATCTTGATGATGCCAAATAATAATTTACAAACCTAGGCACATGCTTATTCTCATCTACTTTAATTCGTATTAAATGGTCATCATATACATAAATTCCATCATCTAATAAAATATTAGCTTTGGCAATTCCATCCGCTTTTACAGAACTACGCGTTAAAAATATATCGCCAACTTCAACATTACATTTTCTCACAGCTCCTTCATCATACGCACTAAAATTTAGCTCATCTATATCAATTTTATTATCTGAATACATGTTAATCACATTTATATGCTTAACATCTGTAATCTTATCTGATTGCTTATTTATTATACCATTTGACATTTTTTCTATAACAATATCTCTCAACTTATAATACAACAATTCTTCATTAAATGCTTCAAACCTCAATTTAGGTTTAACCATTATGTTTCCTCCCTGTAATTTCTTATAATTCTCCTCTATGCTCTTTGACAGATCTTAGTAACCTATTCGTCATATCCAAATGTCCAAATTATTTATTTCTACTATATATCCATCATTCAAATAAGCATTTTTTTCTTTTATAATATAAAATATATTATCAGCTTGCTTTCATCAATCCAGTATTCTTACCAAATTGCTAAGTAGTCCACCTACTCGCGGCACAATAGTTGGAATAGTCCCTGCAATAGACGCTATATTTCCTAGATCCGAAATATATTCACTAAATCTTTTCGGCTCAGATTTAATATCTTGTAAAATATTGATTAATTTATCGTATCTTTCTATTGATTCATCTGTATTTCGTTCTAACTCATCAATAATTTGCTGGATTTTCTCATTAACATCTGGCTTTATTTCTACATATTCCTCTAACTTTTCCATTCCTGAAAATGTAAATTGTAAACAACCATAATTGCCCGTAATATAACCTCTATGTTCGAAATCATCAAATCTGTTTTGAGCGCGTTTCAAAATTTGACTCTTGTCCTGCCTATATCTGCCATCTTTTGTTTCTGTCCATTCTTCTGTCATAAACAATAACGGAAGAGTTTGCTGTGTCATCCGAATATCAACACCATCTAAACCATCACATAACTCTTTCATTTTATTTAAAATAAAAATTTCTTTTTGATGAAAATTTTGAGGATACCAGTTCTTAACAATATCCATCGAAACCTTTTCATTAATAAGACTATCATTCACATGATAATTGTAAATAGCCCTTTTTCCAATATCTTTACTACTTGGTTTACCCATAAAACTCACCCTATCTTTTACAAACCTAATTCCTTCAACATGCTATTGGCCTTTTCGATCATAACTTTCCTAGCAGCATCCAGTTTCTGAATATGACTTTTCACCTCATTCAAATCCACCGGCTCTTCTTCCTCAAAAGTATCAACATACCTCGGAATATTCAAGTTATATCCATTCTCCGCAATCTCACTCATCTTTGCCACATGAGCAAACTTATCAACATCTACACGCTTCTCATACGTCTCAACAATTTTATCAATATTTTTCTGCTCCAGCACATTCTGGTTCTTCCCAGCCTTAAACTCTTTTGATGCGTCAATAAATAAGATATTTCCCGCATTCCCATTTCTCTTACTCTTCAACACCAGCACACAAACCGGAATTCCTGTTCCATGAAACAAGTTTGCCGGAAGTCCGATGACTGCATCCAGTCGGTTCAGATCTTTGATGATATATTTTCGAATGGTTTCTTCCGCGCCTCCACGGAACAGTACGCCGTGCGGCAGCAACACAGCAACGCGTCCATCATCTTCGTCCATATGATAAATCATGTGTTCCACAAATGCGAGATCCGCCTGTCCTTTCGGTGCCAGTTTTCCTGCTCCGGAATAGCGCGGGTCATCTTCAAACTGTTTATCCGCAGACCATTTCAGCGAGTACGGCGGATTGCAAACCTGTACTGTCATTTTGATATCGCCGTATTTGTCATCTTTCAGTGTATCGCCTTTGTAAATATCAAAATTCTGCCAGTCGATGCCGTGCATGATCATGTTCATACGGCTCAGGTTGTACGTTGTCGCATTCAGCTCCTGTCCATAGAAATGTCCAACTTTTCCTGTTGTCAGATGTTTCTGTACTTCCAGAAGCATAGATGCAGAACCACAGGTACAGTCACCAACCGTCTTTGCTTCATCCAGCCCCAATGCCGCAAGTGTTGCACAGAGCTTCGACGGGCCTGCCGGCGTAAAGAATTCGCCGCCTTTCTTTCCTGCATCCGATGCGAATAAACCAATCAGAATCATATACGCTGTACCGAGTACGTCAAACTGGGAATCCTGTAAATCGAAATCAATATCCGATACACGTACCATAACTCGCCCGATCATTTCCGTACGGTCTGACACAGTCTCTCCAAGACGGGAATCCTGCAGACGCATATCGTTAAACAGCCCGTCAAATGCCTTGTTGGATTCGTGTCCCATCGTAGAACCTACCAGATCATTGATCGCTTTTTCGAAATCTTCCACGCTGAATTTATCCGCATCATTTTCAAACTTTGTAATCTTGCGGATCAGATTTCGAAACAGATTTTCCGGCTTAATTACATAACCCAGTTTTGACAGTGACCATTCTTCTACAACCGGTCTGTATTCATCATCCGCAAAGGCTTCTTCATATGTGATTCCATCATCATTTTTGAGAAGATCGGTCATATACATTTCTGTTCGCTCAGAAAGATAACGATAGAAAATTACTCCTAAGATATAATTTTTGAACTCACTTGCATCCATCTGACCGCGCAGATCGTTCGCGATTGCCCATAATTTCTGCGAAAGCTCGTTCGCCTGTGCCTGGTATGTATTTGTATCTGTCATTCTGTTTCTCCTTCAGCCTTGTATTTTTTATAAGTATCCTGTATAAATCTTTTCACATTCTTTGTCAGTTTTGTCACTTTCAGCAGTCCCAGCGGATATGCCATCAATCTTTCGCGAATATTATCCTCCGATACATTTCCACTGAATGTATATGCTGAAACCAGATCTGATACTATCTTGAAATCAATCTGATTGTCAAATGCAAATTCTTCCATATCTGCCTGCATCTGTTCTTTTTCAAACTGATTGAACGCCTCCATTACATCTGCATTTTCCGGCAGATCATAAAATCGTGTTAAGATAAACTGCCGCATCACTTCTTTTTTCAAACGCAGGGATTCATTATCAGAACGCTCGATTTCACGCAGAATCAAATCGACATCCTGCTGCTTTTCTTCCTCTGTCTTGGTATGTGTTTTTGCATTTTTTAACAAGTTCAAAATATACACAACGTTGATTCTGTCTGTTCTGACAAGCTCAATGTCAAAATCCACATCCACTGGAACCGGAACTTTCGGATTTGGATTGACGGTTTGATCTTTATAGTACAAATACCAGCTTTTGAATCCTTCGTATTCATTTTCATCCATGACTGCTCCAAGATCTGCCCAGTCAAACTTCGAAAAAGTTTTCAATGTAGCAAGCGTCTTTGCCAGCGCACGGAATGCCATAATAAACATGCGGATTTCATCTTCTGATTGTAACTGTCCCGCAGCTTCTACGTCGGGTGTGATTTTTCTTAAAATCACATTCTGATTCATCCATTGATTTAAATAATACGCATAATCTTCCAGCAGATATTCGTTCGGATCTCCATCGCCTGAAAACAGGGTCAGCGCTTCATCCTGCCACTTCTTGATATTTCGATATGTCACAATCTGTCCAAACTGTTTTGTCACTTTGTCGATACGGTTGGTACGACTGTATGCCTGTACCAGTGAATGCCAGACCAAATTTTTGTCCAGATACAGCGTATTCAATGGTTTTGCATCGAATCCGGTTAAGAACATATTGACCACGATCAGGATATCCACCTGTGGAAGCACTTTCTGTTTTAACCTCTTCGCAATATCTTTTCTGTACGGATCAAACGTATCAATACCAAACGCTGTACCATACATGGCATTATAGTCCTGTATGCAACGCTCCAGCAGTTCCTGCGAATGTTCATCTGCTCCATCATCCATATCTTCATTTGCCTGATAAGAAAAAATAGCTGCAATTTTCTGCTGTTTTTCTGCCGGAACTGTTTCATTCAGTTTCTGAAATGCATCATAATATTTTCCAAGTGTCGGAATGGAATCTACTGCAAAAAGTGCTGTGTACGTATCCTTTCCCTGCGGATGCACATGCTGTTCATGATGTTCCATAATGTGTTTTGCGACTCTGGTGATTCGTTCCTCATCATGATAAAGTGGTGTCATATCAATATTATGGCGTTTGCAGTATTCTGGATCATCTAACTGTTCCGGATCAATTCCTTTTGCTGCAATATTTTTTGCAAAAATTGTCCGCTGATATTCTACAGAAAATCGGAGCACATTGCCGTCTGCAATTGCATCTTTGATCATATATCGGTGCAGACATGCATCCAGTTTATCCCCAGCATGGAACACATCTGCCGTTGTACGTCCGTCAGCACCTTTATTCTTCTCAAAAATAGGCGTTCCTGTAAATCCTATATAATTGGCTTTTTCAAAGTGTTTCTGAATCTGGGCATGCATACTGCCAAACTGGGAACGGTGGCATTCATCAATGATAAATACTACTTTTTTATCTCGGTAACCATCCATAACCTCTTCGTATTTTGGATTTTTAACAGCATTCGCCATTTTCTGAATGGTTGTAACAATCATCTTTTTCTCAGATGATTTCAGCATCTGAATGAGCACACGGGTGCTGTCTGTATTGTCAACGCAGTCTTTTTCGAATGAATTATATTCTTCTACGGTCTGATCATCCAGATCTTTTCGGTCAATCAGAAATACTACAAGATCAACTCTTGCTTCTTCTCGAAGAAGCTGAGCCAATTTAAAAGATGTCAATGTTTTTCCTGAACCAGTGCAGGCAAAGACATAACCATTCTGCTTCACTTCCAGTACCCGCTTCTTTGCTGCTTTTACTGCATAAATCTGATATGGACGCATTACCATCAGCACTGGTTCTGTCGTTTTGATGATCATGTATTTGTCTATCATTTCTGTGATTGTCGGCTTGCAGAAAAATTCACTGGTAAAGGTATTCAGATCGTTGATTCTTGTATTTTTATCATCGGTCCAGAAAAATACGAGTGATTTCAAAATCGGGTTATAGCGACCATCTACCATTTCATTTTCATTACAGAAATATTTTGTCTGCACAGAGTTGCTGACTACAAACAGCTGTAAATATCGGAACAAGCCTTTAAAACTGAACTTTCTATAGCGATTGATCTGATTGATCGCTTCGTTGATTTCCACACCAGGACGCTTTAACTCAATCTGGATCATCGGAAGTCCGTTGATCAGTACGGTTACATCATATCGATTTTTATATACAACATCCTCTTTATGTGCTTTATCCATAGTGACCTGATGCGTTACCTGATAAATGTTTCTGTCTGTATCGTTGGAAAAGAAATCAAGATATACATTCTCTCCATTATCGAGCTGCAGAATATATTTATCTCGCAAAATTTTCGCAGATTCATACACGGAATGGTTATCCATGTGAATCATAATACGATTAAATTCTGTGTCAGAAAAGGATGCCGCATGGCCTTTTTCTTCCAGCTTTTTCGCGTTGAATTCTGCAAGCTGTGCGCGGAAATTGGCAAGGACATCCTCATAGGTATTCAATTTGATAAAGCTGTATCCAATACTCTCTAAGCGGTCGATCAATATGTTTTCGACTTCGTATTCTGAAATATGCGACATAGGCTTCTCCCCTTTCCTGACGTTTCTTCCATTTTTCTTTATTATCTCATATACCTTTGTAAATTTCAAACTTTTGTTCTATTTTGTATTATATTCAAATCCAATACACTGCACATTTACAGGAACTTCAAATTTTCTGACTATTTTTTATTACTTTCTTTTACTTCTCTTTTCTGTTATAATACATTTCAAGAAATGAGTTTTCCTTGTTCGTTTTTTATTGGGAATCTTAGACAATCTAATATATTTAACCGGGCAGCCGGGGGACGTGCTTTCATCTGATCTGAGTCTTGCAGAAAGGATGATTATTATGAGTACATACGAAGAATTGCAGATTATAATCAGCGTTGCTTTACTTATTGTTGCAATTTTGACTTATGCAAATAAGAAATAGCCGTCCTGTTCTCTGGTAAAGGTAGGACGGCTATTTCTTATAGCTATTCAACATTTTCGCCAGATCGGGTGATCGCACTCACCTTCCGGCTGTCTTGTTAAGTATATTATATGGCAATCGTATAATTTTGTCAACACTGGCTTCTTCTCTGAAAATGATTCTTGACTTATTTTTTTTTGTTATAATTAGCATCAAGAAATGGAGCTTATGACGCGCATTTCTTTTTCTTTTTGTCAATTTAATACATTTATCCAGGGAACCGTTGGGGTGTTATGTCAGCCGCCGGACATTTTTTGAAAGGAGGCTGGTGCTGATGGTTACATATAGTGATTTATTTACTTTCATAATTATGCTTTGTGCTGTTATAACTCTTGTTATCAATATTATGCACAAAAAATAGCGCCCCTGCTCTGGTAAAGTTAGGCGCTATTTTTAGTTAAAAGCTTTATCCGGCGGTCAGGTGTACACTGACCAACGGTTCTCTTGTTAAGTGTATTATATTACAAGGGTTTCGCTTTGTCAACGCTCGCTTTTTAGCTGATCAGATCTCTTTCCCTCCCCTTCCGAAACTTCGTCCAAAATTTCTCAAAAAGAAATTGAAATCCACTCCCGACCGACTTATAATATTTTTCATAAGACACACATATTGGGAGATTTTTATGACAATCAGTATTCTTCTTGCGCAGCAGATCGCGCAGCTTTTTCTTATGATTTTTATGGGCTTTTTAATCGTAAAAGCCGGACTTTTAAAGGATGAGGACAGCAAAGTTCTGTCGAAAATTGTGCTGTACCTGATCATTCCCTGCGTGATTCTGAATGCGTTTCAGGTCGATTACACGCCGGAAACAGTGCGGGGGCTGCTGGTTGCGTTTGCGGCTTCGCTTCTGATGCAGGTTGTGCTTCTTTTTGCGATTTTGGCTCTTGGACGGGTGTTTCATTTGGATGCGGTTGAGATAACTTCTGTTTACTACTCCAATTCCGGCAATCTGATTGTGCCGCTTGTGACGGCTGTTTTAGGAGCGGAATGGGTGCTTTACAGCTGTGTTTATATGAGCGTACAGCTTGTCTTTTTCTGGACGCACTGCAAAAAGGTGATCAGCCGTGAGGCTTCCTATGACTGGAAGAAGATTGTTCTGAACCTCAATATTATTTCTATTTTCGTCGGAATTCTTCTTTTTTTCACGGGCATCCGGCTTCCTGCGCTGGTCAACAATACGCTTCATTCTGTCGGAAGCATGGTTGGCCCTGCCAGTATGATTGTTACGGGTATGCTTTTTGCCGGCATGGACTTCCGGCAGATTTTTGCGAATAAACGGATTTACTTCGTGACCTTTCTCCGCCTGATCGCCGTTCCGCTGATGGCGCTTGTTCTCTTAAAACTCAGCCATCTCGCCGACCTTTCCGCTGACGGACCGACACTGATTCTGATCGTTTTTCTCGCCATCATCACGCCATCTGCTTCCACGGTTACCCAGATGTGCCAGGTATACGGCAACGATTCGCGCTATGCCAGTGCCATCAATGTTGTTACTACGCTGGCTTCTATTGTGACGATGCCGCTTATGGTAATGCTGCTTCAGATGGTAATCTAATCACAATTAACAGAAAAACGCTGTCCCGCTTCCCCTTCCAGAGAAGCATTGACAGCGTTTTCTATTACCCAATTAATACCTTTTTCCCTTCAAACGCAAATCCATAATGCCGGATTCTTTCTTTTGGGATTCCCCGTTCTTTCAGTTCCGCGTCGTATTTCTTTATTTCAATCTGCGCCAGTGCTTTTTGTACCGTTTCCTGCAGCGTTTTTTCTTCCGTTTCTTTTACTTTAAATTCCAGAATCATAGCATCTCGATCCAAATTTCTGGGAATTAGAATCACATCGTATCTTCCATACCCACTTTCCCGATTGGAACGCACCTCATAAAGATCTCGCACTTCCACCAGCAGCCCAAGTACAAATCCATGATAAAACCGCTCTGGCTGGCTCCGCTCGGACGCATGTTTTCCAGCATCAAAATTACTGAATGTAGCAAGTGCAATATCATTCATATAGAGGTTCATCGCTTTTACATCACCATTCAGCAATGCTTTGATAAATTCATTATAATTGGCAGATGCCGCTGCAAACCAGCTTTTGAACATATTCGAAAACATGCTCACAGTCTCCAGATTTGTGATGGAAAGAGAATACCACGGCTCCAGCGTCAGTCCTCTGTATTCAATCTCCTCCACTTTCAGATAACCGCTTGCCACCAACAGACTCCATACCGCACTTTCATCCTGTTCTAATTGTCCAAATATAATCTGCTCATCAAAATTAACTACAATTTGTTGTCTGTTGATCAGTTTTTCCAGTTCTTCCTTCATATTTACCGATGCCGACTGCAGGAGTTTGCTGATCAATCCATTGGAACTTGTAGCTGCCCAGTAGGGCCGCAGTTTTTTCTCTTTCAGATAATTTGTAATAGACCACGGATTGTAAATATCACGATGCGTGCCAAAGCAAAATCCGTCATACCATTGCTTTACCAGATCTTTCTTTTCCGGCATTCCAAATTGATCTAATGATTGAAATACCTCTTCTTCTGTAAAACCAAAACAGTCTGCATAGGCATCCGATGTTGTTGTAATAACCGTCAGATTATTAAGGTCCGAAAAAACAGATTCTTTGGAAATACGGGTAATTCCAGTCATCACAGCGCGTTCCAGATATGGATTTGTTTTGAATGTCGCATTGAAAAGGCTTCTCATAAATCCTACAAATTCATCCCAGTATCCATGAATATAGGCTTCCTGCATGGGCGTGTCATATTCATCCAGAAAGATCAAAACTTTTTTTCCATATAAAAGATTCAAATAGCTGGAAAGATTTTTTAATGCATCCTGTGCTGTCACATTGCTCATTTTTTCTGTAATTTCCAGCATCTGCTGTTTTTCATTTTGCGTAAAACATTCTTCCTGCTCCAAATACCGATGTTGGCGATAAGCGTCTACAATAATATTTTTTATCTTCTGCACTGCATCTTGATAGTTATTCTGTTTTACGTCCGCAAAGCTCAGAAAAATCACCGGATAAGTTCCCTGCAGTCTGCGGTATTTTTCCTGTTTCCAGATGGAAAGTCCTTCAAAGATGGTACCTTTTTCTGCATACTGTCTGGAAAAGAAACAATTCAGCATGCTCATATTCAATGTTTTGCCAAATCTTCTCGGACGTGTGATCAGCGTAATGTCATCTCCACTTTCCCACCATTGTCTGATAAAATCGGTTTTATCAACATAAAAATAATGATTTTCTCGAAGGGAAGCAAAATCCTGCTTTCCTATACTAATCGCTGAAGTCATATTTCATCTTTCCTTTCTGAGCGCAGACACACCAGCATTTTCTGTCTGATAATGAAATGTTCCACTGTTTTCTAATCGATAATCTTATCTTATAGTTTATCAAATTCCGAAAGAAATTAATAGACTTTTTCTTCTGCACAGCCAAAAAATGGCCGTCCCATTCCTCAGTGCAAGGATCAGACGGCCATTTTTCACTATCAGTTTCCAGTTTTATTTCTCATACAAAAACTCTTCCGGCAGTATTACACCGAAGTCTTTTGCCAGATGGCGGAATTCATCCGGTGTGATCGTCTGACGTTTCGTTGGCTGCATGGAAAGTGTTTTTACCAGAATTTCTGCAGATTTTTCTGCGGTATGCATCAGTCCAAAGGTCAGGTCAAAATCAAAGCCGGCGGCGAACATGCCGTGGTGTGCCCAGATAGCAAGATCATATTTCTTCATCAGCTCGCTCGTGGCAACGGCGATCTCTCTGCCTCCCGGAACCATCCACGGAACGACACCGATTCCGGACGGGAATACAACAGGACACTCGGTTGCCATCTCCCAGAGTTCGCGGGTAAATACTTTATCTTCCAGCGGCAGAACGAAGGTAAGCGCGATCACGTTGGTGGTATGTGCATGGTAAACAACGCGGTATCTTTCGTCCTGAAGTTTTTTTACTTCCAGGTTCATCAGATGGCTCGGAAGCTCTGATGTCGGGCGACCTCCGTTGACGAGACCCCAGACGATGCGGTAATTTTCACCTTTTTCATCCAGCTCAATCATACAGATGCTGTCTTCCGGTTTGATTGTGACATTTCGGAAATATTTTCCGCTTCCGGTTACCAGGAAATACTCTCCCGCAAGATTTGGAACGGCGGTTCCGATCGGATTCCACTCTCTGGCCTCAAAGTTTTCTTTTACCTCTTCAACCTCTTCTGGTTTCACACGGTAAGAAAGGTTTCCGCCGTTTCTCTCATGCCATCCCTGCTCCCAGCCGTCATTTGCCATGCGGATAAAGCCCTTTACAAATTCTGCATCTAAAAATTTCATGTTTTTTCCCTCTTCTTTCTCTCTTTTCCTCTTCTTTTATCGGTATTTACCGGCACACAACCTCTACCGGCACATCCAGGATTTTTGCCACTTTCAGAATCGTATCAATATGATGTCCGACAGCAACTGCCATATGATGTGTTGGTCCCGCCTCACTCCATCTGTTGCAGAATTCTCTTGCCCCAATGGAGAAACGTGTTCTCATATTCGTATCGCCAAAGGTAAAGATCGGGCCATCCTCATTGACACCCTCTGCAGCAACAAATTTAAAATGACCGTCTTTATCCTGCGTAATTCCAAGATATGTAACATCTCCGACTGGCGGATAAAACTGCGTCAGATATCCGCCGCCCGTCTTGCCATGAAAAACATCAACGATTTTCATGGACGGTTTTTTCGCCTGCGAAATATCAGCATCTCCCGATCCGGAGTGGCCGATAATACAGATATCCTCATTAAAATCGATCGAATACATCTCAGAAAGCTGACCGGTTCCGGCGATTGTTTTCAGAATGCTCATTGCCATTGCAACTTTCATATCACCCTCTACGGCACAGGCTGTACCCTGTTTGATCAGCATGGAAAATGCCGGAATCAGCATGCTGTCCAGTTTTCCGGCAACCCCTTTGGCAAAACCGTCATAATGGGATGCCACCATACCAAGCTCTTCTTTCTTCACCCACTCTTCAAATGCAACGACATATTTTGCCATATCCCATACGGTCTCTACCGTTGCACCGCCCTCGATGTCAAAGGTATCCAGAATCTCCTCTGCCTTGGCGCGGATTGCGGCCTCATCTGTAACAGGATCCGCGATTGCCCACATTTTCTCCCAGTCGAACTGTTTCGTATAAAGTCCCATCCGGTTGTAAAGATTGGTTTCATCGATATACAGGTCCATCATTCCCGGATATGGTCTTCCGATCTGGGCAATATTGGTGTAGCGGAATCTTCTGCGTACCTGGGCTGCCCGGCACCACTCATCGATTTCCTTAGCTACGTAATCATCTCCGCCTTCTACAACACCGGTGATGACGGCATGACGTTTGCCCGCACGCTCCAGATCGGCTACCATCTCACCGACTGCTCCACAGGCATACAGCTCACCGAGCCATTTTTGTGTATCGGTATTGGCATAATCCGGTGCTTTCCGTTTCTGTACATTCACAAGCACAACCGGCACATTCAGGTCACGGACTGCCGGGAGCATATTGTAGCTGGTCGCGTAGGTCAGAAGCTGTAAAATAACAAGATCTACATCCGCTGCACGAAACTTATCTCCTGCTTCCATCGATAATTCTTTCGTTGTAACGATTCCACCATCGATCATTTCAACGGTATCCGGAATCGTCTTTTTGAACGCATCATACTGTGCCTCAAATTCCGGAACCAGCGTCGGGAACTGCGGCAGATATGCACCCAGTGCGATTGCAAATACACCTACTTTTGCTTTTGTTTCAACTAACATATTCTTTGCCCCTTTTAACCTTTCGTCTCATTTTTTATGGCTCATATTGTTTGATTTCGAAGGAATGGAAAATACAGTTTCTCGCATCTTTCAGATCATTGCATTCTTTTCCGGTGATCATCTGTACCGCCAGATTTCCGATGGCAGTTGCCTCGGTCGGTCCCGCCAGCACGGTTCTTCCGGTCCTTTCTGCCGTCAGCCGGTTCAGATCGTCGGCATTGGAGCCGCCGCCTACGATATGAATCGTTCGGTACCGGCAGCCTGTTTGTTCTTCCAGTTCTTTTAATGTCTTTGCATAGCATACTGCCAGGCTGTTATAGATCACTGCTGCAACCTCTGCAATTCCCTGCGGTATCTGCTGGCCACTTTCTTCACATGCCTTCTGTACCTCGGCTGTCATATTTTCCGGTGCAAGAAAACGGTCGTCGTTTGCATCCACAATAGATGGGATGGTGCATTTCGATGCCATTTCGCAGATCGTTCCAAAGCTTAAATCCTCTGCGATTTCTTTTTTCACAGACTGGACCATCCACAGACCCATGATATTTTTCAGGAAACGGTATTTTCTGTTGTAGCCTCCCTCATTGGTAAAATTGTGCTGCATAGCTTCTGTTCCGCAATCGGCCTCTTTTAATTCTGTTCCCATCAGAGACCAGGTTCCGGAGCTGATATAGAGCACGTGCTCCTCATTGCTTGGCACAGCGACTACCGCAGAGCCAGTGTCGTGTGTTGCGGGAAGAACAATTTCACAGTCGAAACCGACCTGCTCACGGATTTCTTTTTTCAGATGGCCGATCACAGTCCCCGGCTCACGGATCGGCAGAAAGATTTTCTCCGGGTATCCCAGTTTTTGAATCATCTCCCTGTTCCAGTCCCCGGTTTCCGGTTTGACGAGCTGGGTCGTTGTTGCATTTGTGTATTCCTGCGCTTTCACGCCGGAAAGCAGGAAATTCAGGTAATCCGGAATCATCAGCAACGTCTCTGCTTTTTCCAGCTGTTCCGGTTTTTTCTTCTTCCACGCCATAAGCTGATAAATACTGTTAAAAATCTGTTTCTGAATGCCGGTCGATGCATAGAGTTCTTCCTCCGGCACCGTACGGTAAACCTCCTCATCCATTCCTTTCGTGCGGTCATCGCGATAAGCAACGGCATTTCCGATCCGCTGATCATCCTTGTCCAGAAGGACAAAATCAACTGCCCATGTATCAATTCCGACACTCACCGGGATCTTTCCAAGTTCTCTGCATTTTTTCATTCCGGCCAACACAGCTTCGAAGAGTACCTCGATATCCCACACCTTCTCACCGTCCCGTTTCTGCATTCCATTCGGGAAACGGTAAATTTCCTCGAGAACCATTTTCCCATCTTCCATATGCCCGAGAATATGTCTTCCGCTGGATGCTCCTATATCAATTGCTAAATAATATCTTTTCATACCCTTCCTCCATTTTCTGTCTCTAATTATAGATAACTTTATGTGGTAAAAAAAGAACACGCTTTGTCTAAAAAAGTGTCCTTATTTGCACTATAACGATGTCATTGATCGTATCCATCTGCATCCGTTCGCTCTTCTTCTCCTTCAGCCGCGCCGGAGTTTTTGCTCCATGGGATCATTCAAGAAACGTTTTCACAGGAAATTATGGTAAAAAAATTCCGCAGCACTTCTGTGATTGAGGTGCTGCGGAACTTTTTTACATTTTAGGCTGATATCTCATGTTGGATACATTATAAACTGTGATAAACGCTTTCGGATCAAGTTTGTTGATAAAATTCATCAATTTCTGGTATTCGGTCTTGTCTACGATTGTGATGATTTCTTTGCGCTTCTGCATGTTGTAGGCACCATAGGCTTCGTAGATCGTAGCACCGCTGTGCAGCTCATGAAGAATAAATTCCCGAAGTTCTTCTTCCTTTGGAGTGATGATACATACCCGGCGTTTGATATTATGATCAAAAATAAAATGATCCAGAACAATTCCGTTAAAATACGTTCCAAGAATACTCAGGACTACCGTTTTTTTGTCGTAAACGAGTGCTGCAGACAGGGCAACGCACATACCGGACAGCGACATAGCTTTTCCAAGCTCCATATGAAGATATTTATTCATGATCTTTGCTACAATATCAAGTCCGCCGGAAGAAGCATTTCTGTTAAAAAGAATACTGAGTCCCACACTGACTACAAGTGTATAGCACAGAACATCCAGCTCCTGACTGTTTGTCATCGAACCAAAATCTGGGAAGATTTTTTCAAAAAGTCCAAGAAAAACAGGAAGCATGATACTGGTGTAGACGGTTTTTACACCAAATTCTCTTCCGCAGGTAAAAAAGCCGATGATCAGAAGTACTACGTTCAGAATCATGGTGATGGCGGAAAGGGGCAACGGTACAAAGTTGGAAAGTACGATACCAAGACCCGAAATACTGCTGACAGAAGTATGGCTTGGTACCAGAAAAAAATAGACTGCCGCTGCAATAATAGCAACAGCTGCTGTCAGGATCAGGATTTCCAACAGAATCTGAGTATCCTTCAGTTGTTTTTTCATGTTAATTCTCCGTATCTTATTTTTTATGGATGGGAAGATCCCTTCCTTATATTAATGGCATTTTGAAGATATGTAAACCCTTTCCGGGAATCATTCCAACATATTTGTGTATCGTTGTTGCTTTTCCGTCAGCTTTCTGTAATACATATCCTTTTTATTGCTTTTTTTCGTTCTATGCTACAATAAACTTAACATTATCTTGCAACGTAATCAGGAGAACAACATGAGCGAAAAGGGATTGACCAACATTAGTCTCAAAAAAATAAATAAATCAAAGGTTTACCAATATATTTACAGAAAGAAAAAGACCTCCAAGCAGCAGATTGTTCAGGAACTGCAGATGGGTTTATCCACAGTCAGCCAGAACCTCAACCTTCTGGAGCAGGAAGGTCTGATAGAAAAAAACGGCTTTTTTGCATCCACCGGCGGAAGAAAAGCAAACGCCATTCAGATTGTATCCGATTTTAAACTTTCTATTGGTATCGGTATTTTAATTTCCTCCCATCCTGGCTGTGTCCTGCTTCCGTAAAATCAATCAGCAATTCTTCCAATGCCACGATATCAACTTTTTCTTCCATTTTTCAGTTCTTCCACAATCTCGTTATAACGTTTTTTATTTAACCGGTAGAAAAATAATACAACCGCAGTCACAATCCACAGTACACCTGGAATCGTCGTAAATGCATGTTTCATAATTGAAAGTACAATTGCATTTTGTGTCTGATTTGCAATATAACCATATTTTCCAAGTAATCCTGCTAAAAGTGCTGTTCCAACTGCCATTCCGATTTTATTTCCAAGTGAAATAAATGCATACTGAAAACCGTCATTTCTAAGTCCGGTTTTCCACTCCCCATATTCCACACAGTCTGGAATAATTGCATAGATTGCGGTATTAAATCCAGAGAAAAAAAACTGTGTGAGACCAGATAATGCATAAAAAATAGCTGATGATTCTTTGGCATTGAAGAAAAACATAGACAACATGGAAATTCCTGTAAACAAAGCAAAGAGAGATGCTGTTCTTCCTTTATTATTCAGCTTGCGGAATAATGGTTGAAAACAGGCTGCCCCGATGATAGAAGGAATAATGATGCACATCGAATAAGTTGTGTAGTAGGAGGCATTTCCTTCCACATATGTAAAGTAGTACAGAATATCTGCGTTTCTACCATACAATGTAAATCCAAATAATATCTGTCCTGCCAATGCAAGAAGATATGGTCTGTTCTGCATAACTGCTTTCAACTGTATCTTTACAGAAATTTTTTCTTTTTCCGGAGTGATCACTGCCTCTTTCGTCTTCGCAAAGCAGAAGCAATGACAGGCTGTAAAAATACATCCATATATGACCGCAACCGTCAGATATCCTGTCTTTGCACTGTGACTGCCGAATTTGCTGAGCAGCGGAACTGTGATAATATTTAACACACCAATTGCAATCATCGCTGCAACCGAACGGGATGTATTTATTTTTGCACGTTCATCAATATCCTGTGTCATAGCACCACACAAGGTTCCATATGGAATATTCACACAGGTATACCCCAAAACCAGCAGACAATATGTAATTACCATATAAATGATCTTTCCATTCTGCGGCCAGTCAGGTCTTGCCCAGAATGTCATGACAAGAAGAATTGCTGTAATTGGTGCCGCTACTAACAGCCATGGACGGTACCGTCCCCATCTCGATTTTGTTTTATCCGTAAGTCCCCCGACGATTGGATCATTGATTGCATCCCAGAATCTTGAAAAAAGCATAAGTGCTGAAACAGCCGCCATACTGATTCCGAACACGTCTGTATAAAATATCATCAGAAAATTACTGACGAACATCCAGCTGAAATTACATCCAACATCACCAAACCCATATGCAATCTTACTGATCAGCGGTACTTTTCCATTTTTGCTTTCGCCTCCCATATGTCCCTCCTATTTTTATCAGAGTTTCTGACAGAACTCTATTTTTTCCTCATTTGGTCCCTTAATCATAAAAAACTTCACACCATTTTCCCAAAATGGCAGTTCTTCGATTCCGTCTGTAATAACTGTGTATTTTTCATTGCAGATTTTCTGATACATACTTTCAATGTCTTCCACATCAAGTGCAACATGTTGGTATGCACCGTCTGACATTTCCGCCTTCCCATTTTCAAAAGTCTCTATGCAGTAATTTTTTATCTGTAAAAATGCCACTTTTTCCCTTGCTTTTTCATTATAAGACTGCATAATTACTTCAAATCCAAGACTCTTATAAAACTCAACTGTTTTCTGTAAATCGTTTGTCGGAAGCCCGACATGGGCAATTCCGACAATTCCACATTTATTTTCCATACGAACTCCTTACTTTTCACTGACGTTGATAATTACTTTCATCGTTGTCTCGCGGTTATCATCAATATACTGGTATGCCTTCAGATAATCTTTAAAAGCAAATGTCTTTGAGATGAGCGGTTTCAAATGAACTTTGCCCTCATTTACCAGTCTGATTCCATCTATGTAATCATCATGGCGGTACATCATCGTGCTCTTAATGTCAAGTTCGTGGTCATTTGCCACCGCAAGATCTACTTCTGCCATTCCTGCAAAAACAGCCACCAGTACGATCGTGCTTCCTTTTCTTGCATATTTAATTGCCTGTCCCATTGTGATATTGTTTCCGGCACAGTCGTAGATCACATCTGCCTTATCCGGTCCAAATGCTTCGATCATCGCCTCACCGAAGTCTTTATTTTTGGTATTCACACACACATCAATTCCACATTCTTTTGCCTTCGCCAGTCTAAGATCACTGATATCTGTGATCATCACTTTCGCTGCTCCCATTCCTTTTGCTGTCTGTGCCACGAGATTTCCGATCGGTCCTGCTCCAAGGACTGCAATATTCATGCCAGCCACATCGCCCATCTGTTTTACACCATGAACTGCCACAGCAAGAGGTTCGATCATAGCTCCTTCTTCATAGGACATATCTTCTGGAATAGGTGTTACTTTAGATGCATCCACTGCAAAATACTCAGATGCTGTTCCTGTCGTCTGAAATCCCATTACTTTTAATTCCTCACAGAGATTATACTTTCCATGACGACATGGATAGCAATGTCCACAATATACCTGCGGCTCTATCGTCACCTTCTGTCCCACATGAAACTCGGTGATATTTTTTCCAAGTTCTTTAATCTCACCAGAAACCTCATGTCCCTGTGTTACCGGATATTTTGTAAACGGATGTTTTCCATGATAAACATGAATATCTGATCCACAAACACCAATATTCATAATCTTTACCAACACCTGATTTTCCTTTACCTCCGGAACCGGAACCTCTCTGAAAATAATTTCTCCTGGATTTGTCATTACCTGCTGTAACATAGTTGTTTCCTCCTTTTTTATATTATTATACGTTTTATAAAACGTTTTATTAAAGTAATTATATTATTGTCCTATAAACACAATTTGTCAATATGTTTTTTCATATTTTTATATATTTCATAATTTAAAAATGTATTTTTTGTATATTTTTCACAATTAACACGCAAAAAAAACGGAAAGGAAACCGTAGTTACTGTTTTCTTTCCGTTTTTTACTATAATATCTTTTTCTAATTTTACACAACTTCTCGTTTTTCACACATATAAATCGGACATCGCATTCGCTTTGCAACCTGTCAGTGGGAGTTTTTAACTCCAACAGACTAAACATCCCCTTACCCAACGCTTAATTCCCTACGCACCAGATGCGGTGGACTGCTTATCTGCGTTCAAAAAAATTACAATTCTACCATATGTTTTGTAAAAAAGTATTTCGCGGCTCCAACAGCCGACGCTTCTTTCTTATACGAACAATTTTTCAAGTATGAAACATCATGCTCAAAGCCATTATATGCCATCACTTTTTCTCCCAGTGGTATCATATAATCTGACAATACGCCTCCCACATCACCTCCTAGTATGATGTCCATATCATATGCCATCCGCAGATTTGATATCAAAACAGCAAGATGATCCAAATACTCATTCCATGTCTGCAAATTTTTTTCATCACCACTTTCAATTTTTTCCATAAATGCATCCAGTGACTGCCTGTTATCTTGTGTCAGTACACTTGCTGCACAATATGCATCTGCACATCCTGATTTACCACAATAACACTTTCTTCCACCGGGAACGAGTATCATGTGACCAAACTCCCCTGCTTTCTGGTTCTGCCCTCGAAACAGCTTTCCATCTATGCAGAATGCACCTCCTAAGGTGTGGTTCAAAGACAGATATATCGCATTTGGATACTTTTGCTTTTTTTCTGCAAGCATTGCAGCATTAGCATCGTTTTCAAAATATACTGGAATTTCCAAAGCCTGCTCTAAAAAGCGCAGACTATAATTCTCTATACCTAAAGCATGGGATTTTAAAACGATCCGTTCTTTCTGATCAATAATTCCTGGAATCGCCACTCCAATCCCAAGTAGCGTGTCCTTCGCTACTTCGCCTTCAAGAAAAGTTTTGACTTTTTGTGCCACCTCTGTACAATAGAATAATTCTGCTGTAAATTTTAAACGGATGCGATCTTTTTTTATAATCTCATCTCCAAGATTTACTAATACCATTTCTATATGATTCGCTGTAATCAAAATTCCCATTGCATGACAGTATGACTTATTAATCCCTATACTTTTTGCCTTTCGTCCACCAGTCGAAGCATATTCCCCAGTTTCTTCCAACACCATTTTTTCTAATAAGTCATTCACATTTGCTAACACAGTCGGCATACTCAAGTTTAACTCTTTTGCGATTTCCGCCTTGGATGTAACATGCTTGTTTAGAACATAATTAATTATTTTTTTTCTTGTTGTATTTTTTTTATCTTTATTTTCCGTTTTCTTACCCTCTTTTATTAAATATATTATAAAAGAATTATATGCTTTTTTATTCTTCTTGTAAAGTAATGTTTTATAATAAATCTCCGACAGAATTTATCTTATAAACAGCCAAAAGCTCCCAAAGGAGTTTTCCACGCTTTAGATCTACACCAATTCTTTTAACACAAGTTCTTCTGCCATATTACGAATACCATTTACCAATCTGACCCATTCCATCTGATCACGAGCTTTCAACTCAGCACTGGTTGCATCCAACTTCTAAATCTAAGTCGATCTCTATCGTGTCATCTGGCTTTTGTTTGGACAAAAGAACTACCGTCTCACAGAACATATTTTATCGCAAGGCTTTTAAAAATGGAATAGATTTTACCAAACGACAGTTTTCAAAAAACTTATAAGGGATTTTTCTCTTGAACCCATCATTTATGATATATGGTGGTGCTTTTCGCCCCCAAATCGTGAAAGTGGGGGCACTTTCTGTCCCCACTCAGGAAATGTTGCTAAAATACTGTTTAGATTTATCATACATACAAAATGGAAGTTATCTATTTCTCCTCTTCGTTAAGACCTAGTTCATTACATATTACTTGCTATCCCTGATACCTTATTCTTTCTACCAGCGTTTCCTTTTTCAGATTACTGCTTAAAACACAGGAAAGCACAATTTGTAGAATACCAACCAGAAGAATCATAACAAGAATCGGGATAAGAGGAACGTGATAAACGTTCATTCCAAAAATCCCATTATGCTTCGCATAGGAAAACAGTGCATAGCCAAGGGGCAGACCGGCAGCAAGTGCGACGCAGATGGTGCCAACCGTAAAAATCAAGCCCTGTATTTGTAAGCTCAGATTCAACTGCTTATTGGTCATGCCTACCGCTTGCAGCACACCGTATTCCTGCTTCTTCGTGATGATATTGATGATCATGGTGTTTGCCAGATTCATAAACCCAATGAGACCGACAATTGCCATGAACAGATAGCAGCCAATCTTCATCATACGGCTTGCGTATTCTGCAGATTGTAACTGTGCATGATAGGTATCCATTTTTATATGCGAAGTATTAGAAATCAAAGTATTCAGACTCTGTTCCACAGATGCAACATCTTTTTTATCACAGTCCACCCACAGATAGCCATAGGCTGTTCCCCTCGGATTCATGGAACGGTATACACCTTCCGGAATGACAAGATAAGTGTCCGCACTTACAAAGGATCCTGCAATCTTTCCCTGATAGGTATAGGTTTCACTTCCATTCTCAAAGTCAAATACAATAGATTCACCCGGAGCATATCCATCTTGTTCCATCCACGCCGACCAGCCAAAGAAAATTTCACCATTCTTTACCGCCTGATCATAGTCCATAGAGCCAATATCCCCGTCTTGGCGCATAAAATCAAAATCATTTTTACTCACAATATCAGCCGGAAATCTTGTTCCGTTCAGATTTACAGAGACAATCTCTCTCGTCATGACATCTGTCACTCCTGGAATGCTTTTGATTTCTTCAATCATTGAATCATTCAGTGGGTTGTTCTGTAGGATTGTGTCCAGATTATTCTCCGAATAGGCTTCATCATAATTCTGGGAATAATCCAGCTGCAACTCAAATTGTCCATGGTTGATTGCAATCCGCGCCTCGTGCTCCGTGTCAATATTTCCAACATAATTAGAGATAATTACAAACAATACACAGGAAAGCCCCATGGTAAGAATCGTAGCAATGGTTCTTTTCGGATTGCCTGTCACATTTGCCATTGCCATGGAGAAAACGGTGACATCTTTTCTGCCTTTTCGTCTGCCCTGTTTTTGCGTTTTGGAGCCGTCAAGATACCGTGTCGCTTCGATGGGTGAAATCCGGGAAACAATTTTCATGGGTTTGCGCAGAGCCAAAACGACCGTAAGAAACGATACAAAAATGCAGATGAGCATAATTGTCAGTGAAAACAGAGGCACCTGATGGTTCTTGATTCCGGACGATACCAGATTTCCCTGCTCCACCAGCCAGTTGAAGCTGACTTTTGCAATCAGGAAACCAAACAGCAGCCCCAGCGGTATCGAAGGAACCGCCAGAAGAATGCCCTCACGAAAAATCAACTGCTTCATCTGCTTTCTGGTTGCACCCAGCGCCTTGATTTTTCCGTACTCCTGAACCTTCTGGGCGATCCCAACCTGGAAGATATTATAAATGACCACAACGGAAAACAGCACGATTCCGAGGATCAGGGTTCCACAAACCACAATCATTTCATAGCTCGGCTGCAATACCCACTGCAGGTAGAGGTCATTGATGATCACGTTTTTCTGGTCAATGCCGCAGGAATCCGCGATTTCTTTTATAACAGGCGCAACATTATTCATAGATACATTTGCAGAATCGCTCAAGGTAAAATAGATATTATATTGCCTGTCACCCTCCGCAACACGCTCATTATAAAAATCCTGCGAACCGAATACAATATAGGAAGCCTCGATGGTATATTCATCCCGGTCATATAAAATCCCGCTGACAGTAAATTCCACCGGTGCGTATTCCGACTGCATGCCGGAACGGTACTCCAATGTTACGGTGTCTCCGACCTTTACATCATGGTATCCCACTGCATCAAAGAAAGCGCGTCCTGCGGCAATTTCCTGCGCCTTTTCCGGATAGGTACCTTCCTTCAACACATATTCCTGATTATAGGGAAGCATTTTCCTGACCGTTTCATCCGCACTGACAAAGCCGCCATTTTCATTTCCTTTCAGGATGCCCTCCGTACACATGATGCCGATATCAGATATCTCAGCTCTGCGTTCCACTTCTTTTAATTGCGTACCATCTGCTGCGACAAACAGACCATAATTGCTTCCATATGAGCCTGCCGCCTGACTTTTCTGCAAACGTATCATTCCATTTCCCACAGTACTGATAATCACAAGCAGCATCGTAGTCAGACATATGGACATCATAATCAGTATACTTCTTGTCTTGTTCTTTTTGTCATTGCTATATGCAATCCTGCTTATTGTCTTCATCTGAAATCCACCACCTGTCCGTCCTCAATCACCAGAATACGGTCAGCGACCTGTGCAATTTCGTCATCATGGGTAATCATTACAATTGTCTGTCCATATTTTTTTGCTGTCATCTTAAGCAGGGCGATTACCTCATCACTGGTCTTAGAATCAAGATTGCCTGTCGGCTCATCTGCAAATATAATTTCCGGACGATTCACCAGCGCTCTTGCAATTGCTACTCGCTGCTGCTGTCCTCCGGATAACTGATTTGGCAAATTGTAAATCCTCTTTTCAATCCCCAGAGTTGCAATAATATCATTTACATACGCTTCATCCACTTTTCTTCCATCCAGCCCCAGTGGCAGTACAATATTTTCCCAGACATTAACAGATGAAACCAGATTAAATGCCTGAAAAACAAATCCGATTTTTCTTCTGCGGAAAACAGCAAGGGCATCTTCCTTCATCCTGTATAAATCTTTCCCTGCTAAAGTAACACTGCCTTTTGTCGGGGTGTCTAGCCCTCCAAGCATATGAAGTAATGTACTTTTACCGGAACCTGACTTTCCAACAATTGCGACAAATTCTCCCTGCTTAATCTGAATGTCCACCTGATTGACCGCTTTGACCTGATTCTCACCTGCGCCATAAAACTTACAAAGCTGCTTGGTTTCTAATATCACACTCAATGTGCTACCTCCTTTTCAATTCTGTAAAACGTACCTTTTCAACACGCTTTCTTTGCCTGTTTATATATTTGGTCATTTTTCAACCTACATCCAAATTGTATCAGGATAATCTTTCATTTCACTTTCAAAAACGAGCAGAAGTCTTACAGAATTGTAAGATTTCTGCTCACTTAAAATTTAACCAACATATGGTAATTGAATCACAAACGTGCTTCCTTTTTTCTTTTTGCCGGAGGTTACCGTAATCGTACCTGCGTGTTTTTCGATAATTTCTCTCGATAGAAAAAGTCCGATTCCTGTACCACTCTTTTCCATGACCTCCCTGGAACTTCCTCTGTAAAATCGTTGAAAAATTTTGTGATACTCATTCTGCGGAATACCAATTCCCTGATCCTCAATTTCCATTCTTACAAGATCGTTTCTTTTTTGTAACCGGATAAATATTTTTGAACCACACGGACTGTACTTGACTGCATTATCCAGAACGTTGATCACAGCTTCACCAAGCCACCTTTTATCCTGCATAATCGTGCATGTTTCCAGCTCTTTTTCATAGTCAAAAACGAATTCAATTTCTTTCTCATCCGCTTTAGGATAAGTGCGGTTCACAGCAGATATGACAGTATCCATAAGCGGAAGTTTTTTCTTATTAATCTGAATCAGTCCAGTTTCCATCTTGGATATTTCAAGAAGCGACTGCAATAATGTCTCCAGTCCATCCAGAGCACTCCGACAACGGATACGAAACTCCTCCTGTTCTGTGGCACTTAAGTCATTCTGCATCAGCACACTAAAACATGTATCCAAAGCTGCAACCGGTGTCTTTAACTGATGAGAAATATCAGAAACCATTTCTTTCGTGTTCTCCTTTTCTGCCCTTGCTTCTTCCTTTATCAACTGAATATGATGTCCGATTGCTTCAAGCTGGTCATTCAATTTTTCCAGTTCTGCATGATTTTCCGTTTTCAGTAAATCATCAAATTTATTTTCACGGAATCTGATCAGAATTTCTTCCAACTGGTCTAAAATTTTCTGATGACACGCATCTTCTTTTTTCTTCCAATAAAGTAAAAAAGTCAAAAGAAGCACGCATATCACAGTGCTTACAACACCGGTCACCATAACCTGATGCCGGAATTGCGAATAAAATGCATTCCCTTTATTCCCCCAGTATCCATATTGCTCCAATAATCGCCTTCCCTGTTCGTTAGTTTCAATATCCTTATCCTTAAGCAACTCCGAAACAGCATCCAGCCCGGAAAATTCTTCCTTTGCAGCAATCTCTGTCATAAGATTCATTTTATATTTATAATCTTCATAAAACACATACGTGGTAAAGCAATTTAATATTGCAAACAATAATATGACAGGTAATCCCAAGGAGAGCACTACTGTAATCTTCTTGCGATATCTCTTTGTCACTGCCTTACCTCCTGATTCCATATATACCCAAGACCTCTGATATTCTTTATATAGACCGGTGCAGCCGGATTGTCTTCGATTTTCTCACGGAGTCTTCTGATATTGACAGCGATTGTATTTTCATCCACAAAATCCCCTTCCAGATCAAACACATTTTCCAATATTTGTGTTTTTGAAAGAATCTGTTTCGGATTCTGAAGAAAAAAAGTCAGCATTTTCAACTCCGTTTTTGTCAGACCGATTTCACAACCCTTTATCAGGACTTTCATTTCTCCTGCGATAAATACGATATCTCCCGAAATCATCTTTCCGGCTTCCGTTTTCTCTTGTCTGCGGCGGAAATGCGCTTCTATTTTCAAAAGAAGTACCGAAAGACTAAACGGCTTTGTAATATAATCATCTGCCCCTGCTTCATATCCCATGACCT
Organism: Fusicatenibacter saccharivorans; assembly: GCF_015557635.1. Classification (GTDB taxonomy): domain Bacteria; phylum Bacillota; class Clostridia; order Lachnospirales; family Lachnospiraceae; genus Fusicatenibacter; species Fusicatenibacter saccharivorans. Next base: position 26,845 of record NZ_JADNOP010000005.1, on the reverse strand, counting down.
GATCCATCTCCTGATCTAGTGCTGTAAGACAAATAATGTATGTATTATAATTGCATCTCATCCACCTTACAAATTCCAGTCCATTCCCATCCGGAAGATTCACATCACAAATGGTAACATCCACATTATGATCACTTGCAATTCTTTTCGCTTTTTTCACTGATTCTGCTGAAAAAACCTCATATCCGGATTTTTTCAGTGAGAATGTAATTCCACGATTTAAATTTTCATCATCTTCAACCACGAGTATACCTGGCATAGCATCTGCACCTCTCTTTATTAACTATTCATCTTAAAATGCTTCAATGCCTCCACAATTGCACTCTCTTTATCTTCTGGACACTGCGGTTGCCTGCTATCTTCATTTTTAGGTAAATTAGGACTTGGAACAAGTTCCAAGTCTGTCGCGGCAGTCGTCGAATTGCCCTGCAAGCAGTCCATTCTCCTCGTTGCAACGCGCAAATTCTTTCCAACCTCAATTCCGCATTTTCTCTTTACCTGTGAGATACATCCGGCTTTTGTTTCAGTTGGGACAAAAGAACAACCGTCTCGACAGTTGTTTCAGTTTCCAAGGGAAGTTCTTTCACTTCCTCGCCATCAACAGGCACAGGGAAGTTGAACACAATCTTTCTTATCCAGCTTCCGTCTTTCCTTTTCTCCGGGAACATCTCAATTCGCTCGATAAAGGCTTTCATAAACTCTTTCTGTTCCGCTTCTGTTGCGGAATGGTAGACTTCATCAAATGCCAGTAAGAGCCGATAGATATTGTTACCGGAGATTTTCTCCTGCTGAATGCTGCGGATTTGACCTTGCAATTCGCCAATCTGAACTTCGATATCCTCTATTGTATCATACTGCTCATCATAGCGGCGCTGCAAGTCCAAAATCTTTCTGTCATAGTGGGCATCGTTGATGTCCAAGGTGTCCATCTGACGCTCCAAGCGGCTTTTCGTTCCAAAGGCTTGCTTCAACTGTCCTTGCAGGACGGCGATCTGCTTTTCCATATCCTCTGTATCAACAGCCGAGCCGATTTTCGCCTGAATCGCTTCTACAAACCGGGGATTGTTGACCATAGCGGATATAATCTTAGCCACAAACTTGTTGATCTCCGTCTGCTCGATATTCAGTCGGAAGCTGCACTCATGTCCGGTAGGTGTTACCGTGTTTTTGCAGTAGTAATAATACCTCGTTTTCTTGTCCTTGCTGTGAGCCCTGGCGATATTGCCGTACATACTCTTTCCGCAGCATGGGCATTTCAGAATGCCGGACAGGATGTGTGCATGATCTGGATTGTTGACCTTTTCCCGCTTAAAGGAATTGATCTTACGCTTTTCCTGTGCCAGATACCAATCTTCTTCCGAAATGATGGCTTCGTGCTGTCCCTCATAAATCGGGAACTCCGACTGCTCAACTACGTGCATCTCATTTCTTGTGCCTTGCTTCTTTTCCGTCCTGCGTCTGCCATAGGCGATCTTTCCCATGTAAACGGGATTGTCCAATACATCCTGCACGAAGTTCCTTGAAAATCCGGGAATGGTATTGTTCTGCCGCAGTTTCTTGATAAAGCCGTTGCGGTTCAGATATTTAGCAACCCCGGCAACGCCCTCGTTGGTGTGAATGTAGCGGTCATAAATGACACGGATTACTTCCACTTCATCCTCCGCAATGACCAAATCTCCGTTTTCCAGTTTGTAGCCATAAGGAGCGAAACCACCGTTCCACTTGCCCTCACGAGCCTTTTGCTCACGTCCTGCCATTGTCTGGGTGCGGATATTCTCTCGCTCTATTTCTGCCACCGCAGACAGCACGGAAATCATCAGCTTTCCGGCATCCTTTGAACTGTCGATGCCATCCTCCACGCAGATCAGATTGACACCGAAATCCTGCATGAGCTGCAAAGAGTTCAGAACATCCGCCGCATTTCTGCCGAATCGGGACAGCTTAAAGACCAGCACATAGGAAACGCCGTCCTTGCAGTCCTGGATGTCATTCAGCATCCGTTGGAAGTCCTGCCGCCCTTGGATATTCTTTCCGGAAAATCCCTCGTCAGAATACTCCCCGGCAATAACCATATCTTCGTATGCCGCATACTTCCTCAGCTTGTCACGCTGGGCATCCAAGCTGTACCCGTCAACCTGCATAGAGGTGGACACTCTTGTATAAATATAGCATTTAAGTTGTTTCTTTTTCAGAATCTCCACCTCCCTCATTCATTTCCTTTACCATAAGTCCCTCGTTGCGGATATAATACTCCAAAAGCCACAGCACATAATCCGGTGCATGGCGGTTGTCCAATTCCCACTCGGTCATAGTCCGGTAAGGGATATGGACGAGCTTGCAAAAATCTTTCCGGTTCAGTCCTGTGCTTTCCCGCAACTTGATAATTCTGTTCTTACAATCCATCTGTCTTTTCTCCATAAAAAACAAAAATACACGTTGCGTAATCATTATAGCATAGCCGCAGTGAATACGCAACGTGTAAATTGTAAATTTTTACGCAGCCTTATTCGTCAAAGGCTGTGCTTGATTACTTTCCTTGGAATGCTCCACTTTCTGAGGGGCATCCTGTTCCAATTTATCCAAAACCTGATGTCCATATTTCTTGAGCATCTGGCTCATAACATCCACACAGCGGACAAATGCCGCATTATATTTTGCATCCTCATAATATTTCTTCAATAGGCAGTTACCTCCATCAAATTTCCATGTCCTGTCCACGCTTACGGGCAGGTGCTTTGTGTTCCTGTGTTTCCTTTCCTCTGGCGAGGATGGAATTGATAAAAGCCCGAACCTTTTCGGATGCAATTTCCAGTGCATCCAGGAAAGGCTGGGCTTTTTGCTTCAACTCTTGATATTTTTTATTCGCTTCTTCACATCGCTGCTTCCAAATGGATGCAGACTTTTGAGCAGATTCCAGTTTCCCTTTCAATCGCTCATTCTCTGCATGAAAGAGAATGCCGTTGGTGGCATAGCGTTTCAACGTGTCGCATTCATCCGGTGTCAGCGTGATATTGTTTCCGAACGTGGCTTTCTTGCCCATCGCTTCAATATCCTGCACCGTAAGTGCAATGGCCTTTGCTGCCTTGGTTTCCTTTTGCAGAGCTTCCAGTTTCTTTTTCTGCTTTTCCGTAGCAGCTTTAGCATCCTCCAAACTCTGTTCTGCCTGTGCCACCTGTCCTGTCACAGCTTCCAAACGCTGCTGTTCCGCCTGCACCTTAAACTGTGTCACCGTCAGATGTTCCTCGGTGCTGCCACGCTCTCCACGCTCCACATCGGTATATCCGGCAGCACGCATGAAATTAAAAAAGTCATCCTGCAACACGCTGTAGGATGACCTTAAAATCTTTTTTCCTTTTTCATTGAGCTTGGGATTTCCGTCCTCGTCAAGCACCGGTTTGGAGTCCCATTTCTTACTTCGGCTGACTTGTGTGATCGTTTCCTTTACCGTTCCCCGGAGAGCTTCATCCTTACATCGCTTCGACCAAAGGATCTGCTTTTCCACTACCGGAATATAAACCACATGGAGGTGATAGTGGTACACATCCTCGCCAAGAGCTTCGGACATTGCCCGGTTGTGCTCATCGGCGTGCATCACAGCAGAGAGGATATACTGCTCACCGCCTACGATCTCCACGGCGGCTTTATAGGCATCAGCATAAAACTGTTTTGCAAATTCATAGCCGCCGTGGTTGTAGAAATAAGCGGAGTTCACATCAAAAACCAACTCGCCGTATTTGATGGCATCCGGTTTCAGACCTCTGGTGGAGATCACGCCATCCTGTTCCATTTGCTCAAACATTTTCACATAATCATCGGTGGGAGTCTTGAAGTGAACATTCAGCGGAGTGCGTTCCGGCACAATGTCTTGATTGCTGTAACTGTCCTTTTCTCGCTCATTGTGTTCCTGTATTTTTGCCACATCGTCCGGTGTCGGTAAGTCCTGATTCCGGGCTACGGTGCGGTCTATTCCATCATTTCTTGCCATAGATTTTTTGTCCTTTCCTTAAAATTTGCAGACAGCGGGGAGCTGCGGAGAGGCACTTTTTCAAAGTGTAATAACCCACTATAACACTTTCATCCATACTGGCTGCAAAGTGCCGTGGGCTCTCCGAGGGCTCTCCCGAGGGGGAGTGCGGTTGCTGCGGCAACCTCTGCTGACCAATGCGAAAATGTCTGCAACTTTTCCCATGGTCAGCCCGTCTGCATGAAGCTGTTCCGGTGAACTTCTCTTTGCAGACGGCGGCAGCGAAAAGCGTATCTTTCACTGCCATCCATAGACAGCACTGCGGTGTGCCTATGGGGACGGGAACTACGAGGGGATGTTGCCGGGGCATCACTTCTCCCGTCTTTGCTGCCATACGATGTCGTATCCCAGCACATCGGCAAGCTCCAATACTTCCTTGTATCGGATGCTTTCCCGCTGTAATTTTGCGGACAGGTTGGAAACGCTGTCGCTCCAACCGTACTCGTCCGAGAGCAGGTCAACTACTTCCTGCATAGTCATTCCGGCACGGATGATCTGTGCCTTGATTTCGTTGCGTACATTCATATTGTAAATTCCTCCATATTTTTGATTTACAATTCGGTGCAAAGGCTACTCCCCAAAGCGGAGCAGATGCACCGAACAGTGAAAAATCTGCTTTCTCCAAAATCGCTTTCATTTTGTGAGTGCGATACTCTGTCCATACAGGCATATATCCCACTTTGCTGTTCCGTGGGATTTTGTCTGAAACAGTGAAAACACCCATTGTTTCGTAAACTGGGTGCATGGTTTGGAGAAGCACGATTTGGTGAAATGGTTTCGTCCTGCGGTCAAGAACTTTGCTGTTTCCATTACCATTGATTTTCAATGCCCGAAAACAGGTCAGTTCTGACAGCTGATTATTCCTATAAAAAAGGAAAACAGGTAAAACGCTGTGTACATACATACAGAAAACGAAAGACAGGAATCAGTCCTGCCATTCCTCCGGTACGTACGTACATGGCGAAACGTCGTAAAACCCGTTTATATTAGGTCGTGCCACAGCTTCCACACCCATAAATCCCCATACCCGCCGTCCGGCTGAGTTGGTGATGTTGTTGCAATGCTCCAAATTAAATTTCTTTGCATTGGCAACCATGGCATCGCTGAAGCTGCGGGATTTCAGAGGGGCAAGGGAGTTTTCCTCACACCACAGGCGATAGATAGCGTAAAAGTCCTTGGAACTGATGGACGCATCCGCCTTGCGCCGGATATATCCCTCGGAATCCATGAAGTCAAAAATGTTGTTATTGTCACGCTTGACCGCTTCCCGGTTTTCACGGATGCGGTCGCTCTCCGTAAACTTAAAGTTGTTGGCAACAAGCCGCTGCAAGCCTTCAAATGCCCAGAGGAAAATCCCCTCGGCTTCGGCTTTCATCTTCTCTGCAAGATCGGGATCGTCGGCTCTGTCCACGGGCTTTTCCTTGGTAGTCAGCACAAGCTGTCTACGGTAAAAACCATCGCTACGGTCATACAGGGCTTGCAGATCGCCATTGCTGAATGCCATCAACCGGGCGAACATCCAGCCCTGATAGCTCTGTTTACCTTTGCGTTCCAAATCCATCTTGCCCTGTGCGGTTACAATGGATTTTACATAGTTGGTCTGGCGCAGAGCTTCCATCCGCATATCATCATCCACGCACAGCAGGATGTGTTCCAGATCGGCACGGGCGAAGCGGTTTTCGGAAATTTTACCGATACTGCCGTCTTTCATATTCGTGCCGAATATGGTGGACAGCACTGCACCGATTTGAGATTTGCCCTCGCCGCCGTTGCCCTTAATCACCATCATGCGCTGCCCCTTGTTGGAGGGAATCAGGCAGTAGCCGATAAACTCCTGCAAGGTGGGAATATCTTCTTCATAGAGCAAACCGTCCAAAAAGTTCAGCCACAGAGCAGGTGCAGCAGCGTTTGGATTGTAGGAAACAGGCAAGCGGCTCTGTACGATTTCCTTTTTCCCCTCGATAAATCTTCCATCCAGCATGAGCGTTCCGTTGGCAACATGGATGCGGTCAGGCTGGGGAGGAAGATCCTCAACCATGGCTTCCAGTTTCAGCAATTCCATGATGTTTTTGATCTTCTGCGGTACGCTGCTGATGGTGTAGCTTTTCAGCTTTTCGTAGACCTCGCCCCGCAGGACAATATCATCCGTTACCCGTCCATTGGGCGTAAAGAAAGCCCTGTTTGCAAAGATGATTCTGCTCTCTTGCAGAAATTCTTCACAAAACAGAGCTTCATTGATATTCTGCCCATCAAACCAGACAGGCAAATTCATATCAGGCGTTTTCCGGTTCTTCGCCATGGTGTGCCACCTCCTTTTTCTTTCGTGCAGTGTACTCTTTCAGAAAGTCGATATACCCGTCCTTCATCAGTTTGTCCACAACAGCTACACGCTGTTCCAATTCGCCCACGGTCAGCACATCTGCCATATATTCGATATGGCAGTGCATCTGGCAGGCTTCCACAAAACGGTCATCATAAGGCTCGTCCGGTGTCTTTGGTGCATAGCGCACTTTCCAATCCTCCAACAGATGCAGATAATCCGTCAGCACCCGGAAACACAGCATTTCATCCTCCCGGAACTGACGGATATAGGGACGCTTTGGCTTGACCATAGCTGCGGCAGTGGGCGGTTTCGGGTCAAGCCCAAAGTCCGCAGCCAGCTTTTGCACTGCTTCATGGTTACTCAGATTGAACAGCTTTGCCACAAGGTCGATCACGTCTCCCTTGGCTCCGCAACCGAAGCAGAAGAAATAATCTTCATTCAGCTTCAAGCTCGGATGCCGGTCATTGTGGAATGGGCAGCAAGTCATACCGCTGCGGTTGACTTTCAGCCCATAGTGCTCGGCAGCTTGCTTCACGCTGATCGCCGCCTTGATGTTTTCATAGATTGTCATAGAAAAACCTCCGTTCATAATAGTCTGGAAAGCACGAAGCACCCGCCGTGATTGGCAGGTGCTTCGCCCTTTCTACTATGGTTATGACGGATTTGAAAAAAAGCAGGCTAAAAGCAGGACAACCTCATTTCAAAAAACAGGACAACTTATCTGATGATGTAGATTTCTTCACATTTGCATGGTATAATTAGAAAAGTGAAAAAACAGGACAGGAGGGCAAGCATGAATCAAGAACTGATGACATTGGATTTTTGGCAGGATACGGTCATATATGAGGGCAAAATATTTCCTATCGGTACTCTTGCCTGTGATGCGCTGAATGTTCCTGCGGATACCCTCGCAAGAATGAACGAGCAATGCGAGAAAATCAATCTACTGCTTGGAATGTTAAACGCCGGACAGGATGCTTCCGCACTCTTTCCTATGGCAAAGGAAGCTGTGCTGACAATGGTGGATATTCTCAGCGAAACGCCGCCGTTCTCCAATATGAATATTCCAAAACATAGAGAACGGATTGAAAAAGTCTTTACTGCGGACAATGCGCTGAAATATATGGAGTTTGCCATAAAAGCCGCAACTAATTCCTTGCAGTTTGAAGAAATCCCGAACTATGCCGATGCAATGATGCTCCAACGATATACTGCTGTATTCGGGCATCTGGCATACTCCCTTGGGGAATACCAAACCGCAATGCTTGATTTTGCGGAAAAATCAGACGGAAATGAAGCAGACCGTACCGCAGAGGGCTTCGCCAGAATGTTCGGCAGCTATTTCCCGCCGGAGTTCTCTATCACGGAGGGCAATGCCTGGATGTCTACCCTGAACAATTCCGTTCAGTATGTATCGGTCATCCGTCCCGGCGAAAAAGTTGCAAAGCTCGTCAAGCGAATCCATTATGTATCCTTTGTGGGGATGTTCCGGTCTGATCTCTTTGAGGGCTTGTGTGTCGGTCATGCACCGAAGAAATGTAAAATTTGCGGCAAATGGTTTCTGACAACCAACGCAAGGCACACCAAATACTGCGGCGGCTATGCGCCGGGGGACAAGCTACACCGCACCTGCCGACAGATCGGCAATCTGAAAGGCAGAGAACAACGGGAGCTTGCAGACGATCATCCTGTTATCCAGATATACGAAAAGCGGCTGAATACCATAAACCGCTATATCAAGCGTGGCAAACTGGATGAGGATTTAGCAGAGGTTATGAAGAAACTGGCGAAAGATAAGATGCTCCGGGCAAAAAGTAATGTCGCTTATGCCAAGGGAACTTATGAGAAAGAAATGGAACAGGTTGCTTTGAAGAAAGAAGCCCAAAAGTGCATTTGAATTTGTTAGGAGGAACAGTCAATGAAAATAGGATTTTTGTTTTTCTTGGTTTTCTGTATAATTGCAATTTTTGCGAGTAAGAAAAAGAAATAAATTTGAAATTGGACGTTGAAAGGAGGTGCGCTATGCTAAGTGATTTTACATGGAATATGACCGGATACATACCAAAATACGCTGTCAATCCGCACGGTGATGGTATCATTCCCTATATGGCAGAGCGCATCTTCCAACTGGAACCGGAGCCGCCAGCGGTGGGCAGTCTGAATGAATATATCCTGTCTGCCTTGCGGGAAAAGAATTTGATATATTTCTCGTTCTTCCTCCACCATTATGAGCCACAGCTCAATAAGCGCATCAAAGGCTTTTGGGGTGTGGATGGCGGCGATCTGTACGATACAGACCGTTTTATAGATATAAAGCTCTCCTGCAGGGAACAAATGCTCCAAAAGCTGATGGACTATGATCCTGCCAAGGGTGCGGAGTATGCTACATACATTTTCCCGTTCATCCGGGATGCTATGCTCCGCTTCCGCATGGGCGAAGAAAAATGGTCGGTATCCTCTCTGACCAATTATAAAATGGTGCGGTCAATGGCTTGGCTGTACCATAACACCAAGGATGCGGTCAGCGAGTTTTCCAAAAAGTATAACTGTGACTTTGCCCTTGCGGAAGAATATCTGAGAGTTGTTCGAGGTATCCGCAATCAGCAACCATTCTATGTGACAGATGAGGACGGCGAGGAAACGGGCGAAGATGTTGCTCTTGATGATACTTGGAACTACTCCGACATCCTCTGGAACGGCATACAGGCAGAAAAGGTGCAGCGAGCTTTTGATAAGCTGAACTACCGGGAACAGACCTTGCTTGAAAAGCGGCTGGCAATCTGCATGACCTGCGGGCATGTCGGCTCATGGAAAGGCCGTCCCACCTTTGAGGAACTGGCTGTAATGTTTGAGGGCAGCACTGCCAGCGGTGCGGAGCGAGCCTATCGCAGAGCAGTGGACAAACTGACAGAATTGTTGGTTGCCGAGGGCGCAATCCATGCTGTCCGCTTGAAACAGAAATCCAAGACCAAACGAAAAAAGAAAATCGCCACCGCAATCTACGAATACCAAGCAGACTGCGACGGCGAATGGGGCCAGATTTCATTTGATTTTGAGAACGGCACATCAGAAATAGTCCGACTTGCCGATTGGGATACAATGAAAACAAACCGCTTTGCGAACAAGGCAATAGCCTACCTTCTAAACTGCGAAAACGAGAAGTTGCCAAAGGAAACGATAGTAGCGTTTGAACTATAAAAGGAAATTGACGAGGAACGAGAATGAAAACAATCGCAATCATAGATGATGATATTCATATTGGAGATATGCTGAGAGAAGTGCTGGTGCAAGAGGGCTATTCTGTTCTTCGTGCATACTCCGGCACAGAAGCGTTATATCTTCTTTCACAAAACAAGCCCGATTTGGTGCTGCTGGATCTGATGTTGCCGGGATTGTCTGGCGAGGAAGTTCTGCCCCACATTGAGAACATTCCTGTTATCGTTCTCAGCGCAAAAGTAGATGTGCAAGACAAGGTAAATCTTCTGCTGGGCGGTGCGGCAGATTACATGACCAAGCCTTTTGATACAAAGGAGCTTCTTGCCCGTATCACTGTTCAGCTCCGCAAGGCAGAACAACATGGCGAAACCAAATCTCTTTCCGTTGGCGATTTGGTTTTGGATATGGTTTCCCTTTCTCTGACAGTACAGGAGCAGCCTGTGAAGCTGACCCGAACGGAGTATGCCATCTTAAAACTGCTGATGGAAAATCCCAAACAGGTAATTTCAAAGAGTGTCCTGCTTGACAGAATCAGTCTGGACACACCCGACTGCACCGAGCGTTCTTTGAAGCAGCACATCAGCAATCTTCGTAAAAAGATGCAGGATGTCAGCGGTGTAGACTATATCGAAACAGTCTGGGGAATTGGTTTCAAATTGGCAGAACAAAAAATCTTGACCAAATCTTGACGTTTTTCTTGACCACTTTCTTGACTTTTGTTTTGTAAACTTAGGTCAGCAAAGGAGGTAATACAATATGAACTATATTTTGCAAACAAACAGCCTGACAAAAAAGTATAAAAACTTTCAGGCATTGAATGGTCTTACTATGAATGTTCCCAAAGGTTCCATCTATGGCTTTGTGGGAAAGAACGGCGCTGGTAAGACAACCCTGATCCGCTTGATCTGCGGATTGCAGGAACCGACTTCCGGTAGCTTTTCTCTGTACGGCATCCGCAATGACAGCAAGGATATTATCAAATCCCGCCGTCGCATGGGTGCTGTGGTGGAAACACCGTCCATCTACATGGATATGACTGCGGAGGAAAATCTGAAGCACCAGTATCTCATTCTTGGTCTGCCATCATTTGATTGTATTCAGGAATTGTTGAAGCTGGTAGGTCTCGACAACACGGGAGAGAAAAAAGCGAAGAACTTCTCCCTCGGTATGAAGCAGCGTCTGGGCATCGCTATCGCATTAGCCGGTGATCCCGACTTTCTTGTTCTTGATGAGCCTGTAAATGGTCTCGACCCTCAGGGTATTGTGGAAATGCGAGAACTGATTTTGAAGTTGAACCGAGAAAAACAGATTACAGTTCTTATTTCCAGTCACATTCTGGATGAACTTTCCCGTCTGGCTACTCATTACGGTATCATTGATAATGGTCGCATGGTGAAGGAACTGAGTGCAGAAGAACTGGACACAGTTTGCCGCAAGTGTGTCCGCATGGAAGTGACCGATACTTCTACTCTGGCTCGTGTGCTGGATTCCATGAATCTGGAATATAAAATTATCTCCGCAACAACAGCCGATGTGTTCGCAAAGATCAATGTGACACAGCTGACCGTTGTACTGGCAAAGGAAAACTGCGAAGTGCTGTCTATGCAGGAAAAAGATGAAAGTTTGGAGAGTTATTACATCTCTCTGGTTGGAGGTGATAATAATGCGTAAACTTTTTCGAGCAGCCTTTTACCGTACAGAGAATAAAAAAATGATTCGAATAGAATTAGTGATTGCTGTATTGCTTTCCGCATTCATCATCCTCAACGGTTACTTCCAGACGAATTTGACTAATGCATACATCTATAAGCTGGTCGCCCGTTTTTTTGGATATTCACCCCTGATGGGACCATTTATCGCCGTATTTGCCGCATATTTGTGGGGAACAGACTATGAATATGGAACTCTGCGCAATAAACTAATCTGCGGACACACTCGTGAAGAAGTTTATTTTTCCAATCTTCTCCTGACCATATGTGCTGGACTGAGTACTGCACTAATCTGGTTGATAGTTAATGGGATGCTGGGTATTCCGCTACTGGGTACGGCAAGCCTGAACCTCTCTTTGGGAGAGATGGCATTTTATATTTTTTCAAGCCTTTTGATGGTCGTTGCACTCTCCAGCGTATGTTGTCTGTTGGCAAGTCTGGCGGAGAACAAAAACTCAGCGACACTTCTTTGTCTGGGAGCTGTAGCTGCAATGGTCATAATCGGGATGCTCCTTTATGATCGTTTTGCAGAACCAGAGTTATTGGATGGATGGATGTGGAGTGATACAGACCCAACTGTGCGATGGCATCCCCAAAATATCAAATTCATCGGTGGAACATTTCGTATCCTGCTGGAATTTCTTATCTGTCTGACACCTGGAGGACAAGGTGTAATTCTTTGCGAAGAAGGGGTGGAACACCTGATTTTTCTTCCATTGTGCTCTGCGTTTGTAATTTTTTCAACATCTCTTATAGGAAGTCGTTCCTTTAAGAAAAAGAACCTAAAGTAAGGAGGTAGAAAGATGTTCCCTTGGATTTTGTGTTGTATTTTGCTAATTGTTGTATTTTTTCTAATCACAAAGATTATTTTTATAGAAAAAAGTATTGATGAAATTCATACAGAATTCCAGGAACGTCTTTCCTCCGACACAAACACTCTGATTGATATTTCTTCCAGCGACCCTCATCTGAGAAAACTGGCTTCGGAGATTAATATCCAGCTTCGATTGCTCCGCAAGGAACGCCATCGTTACCAACAGGGCGATCTGGAACTGAAAGAAGCTATCACCAATATTTCCCATGACCTGAGAACTCCGCTTACGGCGATAAACGGTTATCTTGACCTATTGGAACGAGAGGAAAAAAGCGAAACGGTACACTGCTATCTTTCTCAAATCCAAAACAGAACAGATGTTTTAAAAAATCTAACCGAAGAACTATTCAGATATAGTGTGGTTACTTCTTTTCAGGAACTGAAACCAGAACGTATGGATGTTGTCCGGGCATTGGAGGAAAGTCTGCTGTCTTTCTATGCGGTCATGCAGGAAAAAGGCATCCAACCGGAAATCGAATTGCCGGAGGAACCGGTTTTCCGTGAACTGGATGCAGGTGCGGTCAACCGTATCTTTTCCAACATTATCAGCAATGCGCTGAAATACTCTGACGGCGATCTGTCCGTAGTCATGGATAAGAACGGCTGTGTTACATTCAGCAACACGGCGCACAATCTGAATTATGTGACGGTCGGCAGATTGTTTGACCGTTTCTATACAGTAGAAGCCAGTCGCAATTCAACCGGTTTGGGATTGTCCATCGCCAAGCTGCTGATTGAGCGTATGGGCGGAAGTATTGGAGCAATCTACAACAATGACAAACTGCAAATCAAGATAATCTTTGCAAAATGAAATAAAAAAGAGTTTATATGAACGGAGGTGTTTTGATTATGAAGAAATACTTGAAGGAGATACTAATACTCTTAATTCAATTATTTATGTTTTATGTATTTCCATTATTTGCAGGACCAACAGACGTTATGGGAATGATAGTTTTGCTTATTTTAGCAACATTATTGCTTTCAATTCTAATTGGCAGCATTTCAAATCTGAAAGTAAAGTACTTGTATCCAATAATCATAGCAATTACATTTGTGCCATCTGTGTTTATATACTATAACGAGACAGCATTGATACATTCGCTTTGGTATTTGGCAGTATCATCCTTTGGTTTGATAATCGGCATGGTCATTCATAAATTGATTCTTAAAAAGTAGAAAGAGCAAAACTTTCAAAGGCTACCCAGTCAAAAAGATTGGATAGCCTTTATTTATGTTTTCTAAAATTAAAGTTGAATATCTGCCTTAGCCAATAACTATGGGCTTAGAGGTTTAGTGAGCCAGGCAAATCGCTCCAATCGCCGTATCCACAGATTTATACTCTGTAACAGTTTTTCAAATAGGTTTTGGAATCTCCGTTCAATATCAAATCAGCATATCCAATCGGGTCATTGTAAATCAGATAATCCAGTTCCGACCTCTGATACATATTGTCGGCAACCTCGTTCTCAACCGCAATCGTATCAATCGCAATCATACTACCATCAAAGAATTTCAGTTCCACACAAGCGGTATCCATGTTAAACTTACAAGAAATCAATCTATCCATAAGAAACCTCCATTTTACGGGATGTTATATCATCCCAAAATATTTGAATGCTTCTCGGATTGCTTTCTCTTTTTCCGGTGGACACAGAGGCTGTCTGGAATCTTCGGACTTCGGCAGATTGTAGTTCTTACCAACCTCAATCCCACATTTCCGCTTAATCTGTGAGATATACAGGTTTGATACCTTTAATCCGCTATGTTCCAGTACATAGTCCTTGATCTGCGTGTAGGTTGCCCCATCTTGAAATTCGGACATATCCATATCTTCTAAAGAGAACTCAACCCGAATCTTTTTCGAGTCGACCTCACCCTTGGAAAGCAAAACAACCGTCTCACAGTGCACCGTTCCCGGAAACATATCAACACAGCAGACTTTTTCTACACGGTATCCATATTTTGCAAACTCTACCAGATCCCGCGCAAGAGAAGTCGGCTTGCAGGAGATGTAAAGCATTTTTTCACACCTATATAAATCAACTATCTTCGGCAGAGCCTTCGGATGGATTCCTTCGCGCGGTGGATCAAGAACGATGAAGTCCGGTTTTTCTTCGATTTCATCGATCACCTTCAGCACGTCTCCGGCGAGGAAACTGCAGTTGGTAAGGCCGTTTGCCTCTGCGTTCTCTTTTGCAGCTGTAACAGCTTCTTCCACGATTTCCACGCCGATCACTTCTTTTGCGACCGGTGCAAGGATCTGGGCGATGGTTCCGGTTCCGCTGTAGAGGTCGAAGATCGTGCGGTCTTTCGTCTCGCCGACGAACTCGCGGGCGGTGCTGTAGAGAACTTCCGCGCCAAGGGAATTGGTCTGGAAGAAGGAGAACGGGGTGATCTTGAATTTCAGTCCGAGGAGTTCTTCATAGAAGTAGTCCTGTCCGTAGAGCACTTTTGTCTCATCGCTCTTTACAACATCTGCCAGGGAATCATTTATAATATGGAGGAATCCGACAACCTTTCCTTCCAGCGGCAGACCAAGCACTTCCTGCACGAGCGGCATCAGATCCCACTCTTCCTGGCTTGTGGTGACGAGGTTTACCAGGATTTCTCCGGTATTCTCGGCTCTTCGCACCAGCAGGTGGCGCAGGTAACCCTCGTGGCTTATCTTGTGGTAGTAACTTGCGTTCCGCTCTTTAAAGTACGCCAGCACGCAGGTCAGAATCTTTGTGAAATCCTCATGCACGATTTTGCAGTCGCACGCGGTCAGGACATCGTATGTGCTTCCCTTTTTATGAAGTCCGAGAGACAACGGGCCGTCCTTGTATTCATCGCCGAAGGAAAACTCCATTTTATTCCGGTATGCAAACTCCTTCGGACTTCCCTTGATTCCAAGGAACGGATAATCGGCCTCCCCCGCCTCATTGACCTGGCCGGCCTCCACGAGGGCATCGTCGAGCAGTTTTTTCACCTGACCGGCCTTCATTGCAAGCTGATCCTCATAACTCATCGTCTGGTACATGCATCCGCCGCAGGACGGGAAAATACTGCAGACCGGATCGCGCTTTTCCATCGGGGATTTTTCTGTTACTTCGAGCAGGCGGCCCTCCATGCGGTTCTTTCTTTTTTTGTTGATCTGAAAGCGGATCTTCTGTCCCGGAATTGCATTTTTCACGGTAACCGTCTCGCCCTCCACATGTACACGTCCTTTATTCGGGAAATCGATTCTTTCCACGACTCCCTCGTAAATTTCTCCTTTTTTCATTCTCTTCTCCTTCTATGTCAAACTGATTTCCGGACAGAAAAACTCCGGTACCACGTTCCGGCACCGGAGTTTCTTTTTTCCATCCTACTTATCTTCGTCTTCATCCTCGAAGTAATCGTCGAAATCGTCATCGAAATCATCTTCGAAGTCTTCCAGATAATCCGGAGTTACAAACCGGTATACTGCGTATGCGATTCCTGCAACTGCCGCTACCGCTCCGACAATGGCAAGGACCCATAAAATCACGTTTTTCGGTTTTTCGCTCTCACGTTCTCTCTGTTTTAAAAGCTCTAATACTTCATCAATCTTATTCATACTGTCCACCAACCTTTGCTTTAGATTAGAAACTTAACTTAACGATAGTATACCATACGAGCCGCAATTTTACCACAATTTCCGCTCTTTTTTATAAATCTTTTCGTTTCAACTTACAGTCGGTATTTTCACGGAGTCTGACATGTCGAGAATAGTTCGACTGTGACTTTCCTCATGTCAGTGGAGGATACCGATTTCTCTCCGCCTACCACTGCCGTTATGTTTCTTTTAACAATTCATCCCACCGCTTTAGAAGCGGGGGACTTCTTGTCTACTGGTGTTAAAATTCAGAATCCGCCGGCAGTTCCCGCAGAATCTTGTGGAACTGACCGCCGCAGCGCTCCATTTCTCCTAACACCTGGTCGATCCATTCACCCTTTGTATGCCAGTTTTCTCTGGTGAACTCAATATCCGAAGGACAGACAAAAAACTCTGTCTCCGGGTAGACAAGCTGGTAATACAGAATACACCGTCTCGCATGGAGATTCCGGCAGCAGAGGATCGCTTTTTTTACCTCGATGCCCGCCGCATCTGTCACTTCCCGTGACCGCAGTGCATTTTCATACGTATACGTCGCCTTGTCTTCGCGCAGAATCGCTTTCTCCGGCACGCCGTTTTTCTGCAGTACCGTCCGCAGAAACTCCCACTCGGTTTCATAGTTCCCGCCGTACTGCTCCGCAAGATCCTGTACACCGGCGAAATGCCCGAGCACAGTACTGTATCTTCCCGACGGAAGCACATACGGCGCAAATCCTTCTTTCCAGAGTTCTGCCGCGTGCGCCGCCATCTGCGGATATCCGTTTCCCGGCACAAAAATCACATCGGCTTTCTGCGGCTCATCCTTCACGAAAATATAGTCCGTAAAGTAGTTTAAAAACTTCTCATACATGAAATGTTACCACTCTTTAAAGTCCATGAGGCACTCTACGACATATGCCATATCCTGTTCAGACAGGCCGTAGAACATCGGCAGACGCATCAGGCGCTCGCTCTCTTTTGTTGTGTATTTGTCCTCTCCGTGGAAAACACCGAACTTCTGTCCAGCCGGGGAGGTATGGAGCGGAACGTAATGGAAGACACACATCACACCGCGCTCTTTCATATACTTGATCAGTTTTGTACGCACTTCCAGATTTCTTGCCTTGATGAAGTACATATGTGCATTATGTACACAGCCTTCCGGCACAACCGGCTGCTCGATCTTTCCGGCCTCAGCCAGCGGACGGAGCTGCTCATGGTAATAGTTGTAGATGGCCATCCGCTTTCTGTCGATTTTCTCATGTTCCTCGAGTTCTGCAAGCAGGTAAGCCGCATTCATATCGCTCGGCAGATAAGAGGAACCGTAGTCGATCCAGGTATATTTGTCGATCTGTCCGCGGAAAAACTTGCTGCGGTTCGTTCCCTTTTCACGAAGGATCTCTGCTTTTTCCAGATAATTCTCATCCTGGAACAGCAGCGCGCCGCCCTCTCCCATCGTATAGTTTTTCGTCTCATGGAAGCTGTAGCAGCCAAAATCGCCGATCGTTCCAAGGGCTTTTCCCTTGTAGTACGCGCTCACGCCCTGTGCCGCATCCTCTACAACCTTCAGGTTATGGCGTTTTGCAATATCCATGATGGTATCCATTTCACAGGCAACGCCCGCATAGTGAACCGGAACAATCGCTTTTGTTTTTTCGGTGATGGCATCCTCAATCTTGGTCTCGTCGATGTTCATTGTATCCGGACGGATATCCACGTAGACGATTTTTGCTCCGCGCAGAACGAAGGCATCTGCAGTGGAAACAAACGTGTAGGACGGCATGATCACTTCGTCGCCCGGCTGAATCTCAGACAGGTAAGCTGCCATTTCCAGTGCATGGGTGCAGGATGTCGTAAGAATCGCATGTTTTACGTTGAAATTGTCCTGCATCCAGGCAGAACATTTCTTCGTAAAAGGACCGTCGCCGCACAGCTTGTTGTTTTCCTCTGCCGCCTGGCGGATGTATTCCAGTTCTGTTCCAATAAAAGGTGGTTTATTAAACTCTATCATTGTTTTTTCCTTATCTTTCTTCTATCCATTACTGTTTTATTTACTTTCAGAGCCCAAAACAAGCTCTTAGGTAATCTCATTTTCTCACAAATCTCTGTGGATTTCAAGACACGATTTTGACATAACAGCCATATCATCATACTGTCCATAAAGCCAAAAGAACCCTTGATTTCTCAAGGGTTCCACAAGTAGCGAGAGGGGGATTCGAACCCTCGACACCGCGGGTATGAACCGCGTGCTCTAGCCAACTGAGCTATCTCGCCATATTCATTTTCAACACCGTTTTTCATAAAATATGGGGCCTATAGGGCTCGAACCTATGACCCTCTGCTTGTAAGGCAGATGCTCTCCCAGCTGAGCTAAGACCCCACATCGGTGTTTTGTCTGTTGGCTTTTTATCTGTATCACCAACCGACTTCGTTAGTATAGCATTCCACCCGCCAAATGTCAACACTAATTTTCAAATTTTTTCGATTTTTTTCAACTTTTTCTCCCGCCACTCTTTCAGGTACTGCTCCTGTTCCAGATCTTCCCGTTCTTTCTCCCATCCTGCCGCCCGGCAGAGCGTCCATGCAAGCAGAAGAAATACGGCAAAAATCCCCGCCAGACAAACGATTCCCATCTTTTCCGACCGCCTTTCCTGTTCTGATTCTACTAAAAAGCAAAGGATCTCCTTACTATTGTATCTGGAACGGCAGCGCTTTATTCCCTTTTCAGAATAAAAAGACAAAGTCGCCAGATTTCCCTTTCACCGGGATTCTGGCGGCTCCATTTTACTCAAAATTAAAATTCACATTCACGTTACGCTTCGTCAATCGCTTTTCCAATATCATGGCGGTAATATTTATTGTCAAAGTCAACCCAGTCAACAGCCTTATATGCATTCGCACGTGCCTCTTTCAGGGTATCGCCAAGTGCTGTCACGCCGAGGACACGGCCTCCGTTTGTCACGATCTCGCCGTCTTTGAACTTCGTTCCTGCATGGAAGCAGTAATAGCCCTCATGCTCTTTGAACGTCTCGAGTCCGCGGATCGGGAATCCTTTTTCGTAGGAAACCGGATAACCGTTCGAAGCCAGTACGATGCAGACACACGCATTATCTGCAAACTGCAGGTCGATCTGGTCGAGAGTTCCGTCGATGCAGGCTTCAAATACATCAATAATGTCTGTCTTCATACGAGGAAGCACAACCTGTGCCTCCGGATCGCCGAAGCGGGCATTGTACTCGAGCACCTTCGGTCCGTCCGGTGTCAGCATCAGTCCGAAGAAGATAACTCCCTTAAACGGTCTTCCCTCGGCTGCCATCGCATCTACGGTCGGCTGATAGATATATTTTTTACAGAACTTATCCACTTCTTCGGTATAGAACGGACTCGGGGAGAAGTTGCCCATACCGCCGGTGTTCAGGCCGGTGTCGCCGTCTCCTGCTCTCTTGTGGTCCTGTGCGGAACTCATCGTCTTGATCGTCTTTCCATCCACAAAGGAGAGAACGGAAACCTCACGTCCCGTCATAAACTCCTCGATAACCATCTCGTTTCCGGCACTGCCGAATTTCTTGTCGAGCATGATCGTCTTGACGCCCTCTTTTGCTTCCTCTAAGGTATTGCAGATCAGAACGCCTTTTCCAAGAGCCAGACCGTCGGCTTTCAGCACGATCGGGAATTTTGCAGTCTCGAGATATTTCTCTGCCGCTTCCGGATCGGAGAATGTCTCGTATGCCGCCGTCGGGATATGGTATTTTTTCATCAGGTCTTTGGAGAACGCTTTCGATCCTTCCAGGATTGCCGCATTCTTTCTTGGTCCGAATACGCGCAGTCCCTCTGCCTCAAACGCATCGACAACACCGCCGACCAGCGGATCATCCATGCCGATGACGGTCAGGTCAATCTCTTTTTCTTTCGCAAAAGCAACGAGCTTGTCAAACTCCATCGCTGTAATATTGACACACTCTGCGTACTCCGCAATTCCTGCGTTTCCAGGAGCGCAGTAAATCTTGTCTACCTTCGGGCTCTGTGCCACCTTCCAGGCAATCGCATGCTCTCTTCCGCCGCTTCCTACAATCAGTACTTTCATCGCTCTTACTCCTTTATCTTTACGTGTCCGTCTTCTACCGTTACTTTTCCGTTTGCAATCAGATCAATCGCACGCGGCATGATGACCCACTCGGCCTCTTCCATGACGCGCTGCTGCAGTGCCTTCGGTGTATCGCCCTCGTGCACTTCGACTGCCTTCTGCAGAATAATCGGGCCGGTGTCTGTTCCGCCGTCCACAAAATGAACCGTTGCTCCCGTCACTTTGACGCCGCGGGATAATACGCCCTCGTGCACTTTCAGTCCGTAATAGCCCGTTCCGCAGAACGACGGAATGAGGGACGGATGAATGTTGATGATCTTATTCGGATAAGCATCCACAATGCTCTGCGGGATCACAACCAGGCATCCTGCGAGCACAACGAGATCGACGTTGTACGACTGCAGTTTCGCCAGCAGTGCCTCGTTGAATGCTTCTCTCGATGCAAAGGTCTTCGGGGAAAGGCATACCGCATCAATCTCCTTCTTTTTCGCACGCTCCAGCGCATACGCTCCTGCATTGTTGCTGATGACAACGGAAACCTCCGCGTTTGTGATGGTTCCCTCGTCAATCGCATCCAGAATCGCCTGCAGGTTCGTGCCGCCGCCGGAGACGAGAACTGCTAATCTTAGCATAACTGTACTCCTTTTTCTCCGTTTTCAATGTGGCCGATCACATATGGCGTATCTCCTGTGGAACGGATGGCTTTCATCGCTGCGTCTACATCTTCCGGATCAACAGCCAGTACCATACCGATACCCATGTTGAAGGTGTTGTACATCATCTGCTCATCGATATTGCCTTTCTTTGCCATCAGATCAAAGATCGGCGGTACGGTGTAGCTGTCTTTCTGTACAACGGCTACGGTGTTGTCTTTGAGCATACGCGGAATGTTCTCGTAGAAGCCGCCTCCGGTGATGTGGCTGCATGCTTTTACGGTTACACCGGCATCTTTGATGGCGCGGAGTGCTTTTACGTAGATACGGGTCGGTGCAAGCAGGGTCTCGCCGAGGGTTGCGCCGAGCTCATCATAGTATGTATTTAAAGAATCTTTTGTCATATCGAAAACTTTGCGGACAAGAGAAAATCCGTTGCTGTGAACGCCGGTGGAAGCCATGCCGATCAGTACGTCTCCGGCTGCCAGATTTTCACCGGTAATCATGTCTTTCTTGTCACATACGCCGACAGCAAAACCTGCCAGATCGTACTCATCCTCCGGCATCAGGCCCGGATGCTCTGCGGTCTCACCGCCGATCAGTGCCGCATCGGACTGCAGACAGCCTTCTGCAACGCCTTTTACGATCGAAGCGATCTTCTCCGGATAGTTCTTTCCGCATGCGATGTAGTCGAGGAAGAACAGCGGTTCTCCGCCGGCGCATGCGATATCGTTCACACACATGGCAACGGCATCAATGCCGATGGTGTCGTGTTTATCAAGAATCATGGCGAGCTTCACCTTGGTTCCGCATCCGTCTGTACCGGAAAGCAGCACCGGCTCTTCCATTTCTTTGATTTTTGCCAGGGAAAAAGCGCCGGAAAAACCGCCAAGGCCGCCTAATACCTCCGGGCGCATGGTTTTCTTTACATGCTCTTTCATTAATTCTACTGATTTGTATCCAGCTTCAATATCTACTCCTGCGTTCTTGTAATCCATGGTGAACCTCCCTTGTCCTTTGTTTTTATTTACTGTAGTTACGGTATCCTGTTTCCTGCAGTTTTGCGTCTTTTGCCTCAACCTGCTCTTTCATTTCCTGTGTATATGCTTTCAGTTTTGCAAGCAGTTCCGGATCGGAAGTTGCAAGAATCTTTGCTGCCAGGATTCCGGCATTGGCACCGCCATTGATGGCAACGGTTGCTACCGGAATGCCGCTCGGCATCTGTACGATGGAGTACAGGGAATCACGACCTCCAAGCGATGTGGTATGCATCGGAATTCCGATGACCGGCATTGGGAAAATAGCTGCGCACATACCCGGCAGATGAGCTGCCATACCTGCGCCTGCAATGATAACCTTGAAGCCTTTCTCCTCTGCGGTTTTTGCATATTCGAAAAATACATCCGGCTCGCGGTGTGCGGAGATGATTTTCATCTCGTACTCAATTCCAAATTTTTCCAGCATGTCGGCTGCTTTGCTCATTACCGGCATATCAGAGTCGCTGCCCATCACAATTCCTACTTTAGCCATGTTGTTCTCCTTTTCTGATTAACTGTTCTAAGCGTTATTCATTAGTTATGCTTATATTTATGTTTTAATCATTCAGTTCTGCTTATAATATACTAAGCAGGCGCAGAAATGTCAACCCATAATCAGCCAAAAGGTTCATTTAATTCTTCCGTTCCCGGCAGGACGAAGCGTCCGTCCTCAATGAGAGGGATCGTCGTTCCGTCTGCTTTTTCGACCGCAACCGACTGCAGTTCGCGGTACGGAATCGTGATGTCCGTGTGGCATCCGAAGTATGCTTTCGACGGATCTTCTTTCCGTTTTGCCGAAACCTCGTTCTCACGCGCGATTACTTCTTTTCCGTCCGGATTGTACATCGGGCTGTCCTCCGCCCAGGCGTAGCAGGTGTCGCCCATCGCAAAATGCGGGCCCATCTTCTCTGCGATCAGGATCGGCAGTTTTCCGGCAATGCCGTACTGCTCTGCCATCACGTACGCCGTCGTGTTCGTTCCGATGGCAAACTCACCAATCGGCAGCGTCCTGTGGTGATACAGCAGGTTTTCTTCTATATAAGTACGATTGTCCTCTTCTTTTTCGAAGTTTGCGCAGTCATACGCGGTGATCATGCCGTCGGTCAGCGTCAGGCAGAGATCGCGGTAATACAGCTCGTTCAGGTAGACTCCCGTCACATGGAGTACGCCTGTCGTGCCGGTAAGACTCGGGGAAGTAAAGACCTCTCCGACCGGAATATTGCAGTCGGCAACACAGTTCTCAAAATTCGTCTCTTTCGCAGGATCGTTCAGATGATGCAGCATCACGCGCAGATCCGTTCTGTTCTCTCCTTTTCCAAGCACATGCACGGAAACGCCCTCGTCGAGCGCATCGATCAGGTACTGCTGGATGCGCTGGTATTTTTCGTAATCGAGCGTGTTGATCTTTACGATCTCACGGAAAATTTTTTCGTAGCGCGGATCGATCTCCGGCATCGGGTAGGCGATGATCGTGTAGCCGTACTCGTCATCCTTGATATAGCGGTTTACAATCTGGCCCGCCTCGTTCTGGAAACCGACACGGAGCTTTTGCTGGCGCTCATTTAAGTGCAGTGCCTGTTTTTTATTTACTGGCTCAAACGGAACTTCGCCGAAGGTTTCCACCACTGCAGGGCCGGCATAGCCATCCGCCAGTTCTTTGTACTCGTCGTATTTCACCTGCATCGCGCGGAGCCGTCTCTTCACGAGATCCTCGTTGAGATACAGCGCCTCATCGTTCCGGTGATCGTAGTCATACTGCTTATTCGCAGACGCACCGGCAACCCACGTTCTCCGCGCGCCGCGGGAAATCACCGGCTCGAGTCCCATCTCGCGGAACTGTAATATTGCCGCACGGATCATGCGCTCAAAACCGATGTGGAAGCGGATGCTGACTGTCTTCTTTTTCGACAGATCTTTTCGCGCCACGAGAAAGCACTTGCGGAAGCCTTCTGTGTAGGTGCGTGCCATCGCGTCGATTTCTTCCTGGCTGAACGTATTTAAAAAGCGGGCTGTACCCTTCTCATTTTCGGTGATATATTCGCCGTACTGGTACAGATACCGCAGATCCGTCAGATCAGATTCCATCACAATATCCTTCACAAAGTGCAGCGACGGGTCGACGATTTCGCGCACCTGGCATTCCTGGCGCTCCTCGGCGTAATCGCTCACATACCAGTAAATGCTCTCTTTTACATACTGCGCGGACGGCAGCGTCTCCTCCTCGAACATCGCATACAACTCGAGATACAGCTCCATCGCCGCAGTCAGCTCCAGCAGGCGGTCCTCATAGACCCAGACAACAGCATTTCCCAGCTCCCGGTACAGGCAGCAGAGGCTCCTTCCATGCGTTTCACCAAGTGCCCGCACGGCAAACGCCGGGTTTCCGTAGGAGGTCTCATACCACTCCCCGATCACATCTTCATACGGCTCACGGTTAAAAACAGCCAGCTCTTCCTCGGATGCTGTTTTTAGATATCCTTCTGCGATTCTGCTCCGGATCTGGTCCATTTTGCAGAGGTACTGTGCCATCTGTGCAAAAAAATCGCGGTACGGCTGCGGAACGCTTTTTTCCGCCGGAATCTGGCGGATCCGCTCAATTGCAAGCGCATACCGCTCGTTTAATAATTCATCCGTCATAAAAAAATCCCTTTCTGTTTCTCTTTAACTGTTACGAGGGGCAGATCTGCCCCTCATTCTTCTTAACTTATTCCTGTTTTTCTTCCCGGTCGTCAATAATTTTTCCATCCCGGATACTCTGTTCGAGAATCTCTTCCATATAACTCCAGATCTCCTCGGAGCCGGTCGTCGTCTTCTCGTTTCGTTTTAACGGCTGGGAAATCCGCACATTGTGGCGGGTCCAGTCTTTTCCATCGTTCTCATGATTTAAAAGCAGCGGCTGGAAATTGTCCATCACATGGGCAAAGCGCGCTTCCGGTGTCTCATACGCTTCGAACTCGAGCCAGAGATCCATCAGCATTTTTCCCTGATCCTCCGGCAGCAGGCCGTAGATGCGCTCGGCCGCTTTGTGTTCTCTCTCGTCTTTTGTTTTGTTTGCCTCCGCGTCGTACGCATACGTGTCGCCTGCATCAATCTCCACGAGGTCATGGATCAGCAGCATGAGCATCGTTCTGCCGATGTCGATTTTCTCATTCGAATATTCCTGCAGCAGAAATGCCATCACCGCCATGTGCCATGCGTGCTCCGCGTCGTCCTCCTGGCGCGAATAGCCGCGGATGTGCGTCTGGCGCAGGATCTGTTTTTCTTTATCAATCTCCAGAATAAAATTCAGCTGTTTTTCAAAACGTTCGCGATCCATCTTTTTCCCCTTTTCTTTTATATGTACTCCCGGAGTCTTTCTGCGCTTGATTTTACGAGAGTACATTTATCTCACACCGATCAGAAACAGTGCCAGCCATGCGACCAGCATGCCGCCGCTCGTAATCGAGCCGAGAACCGACATTCTGTGGCTGACCTGTTCTTCTTTAAAGCTCTTCATTCCCACATAGAAGCCGTATCCCGACAGAAGGAATGAGAACAGTCCCGCTGCTCCGAGAAAAATGCCTCCGTTTCCGCGGAACGCAAACGATACGACCGAAGCCAGCAGAAACAGAAAGACCGAAGCACCTGCCATATAGAGAGCTTCCTTTCCGCCTTCCGACGGCTTCCGGACAAAATTGTAATTATACTTCTTCCTCGCCATATTTCCATCTCCTGAATTTATTGCAGATCAGGAATGCGCCGCAGCCGATCATGGCTCCAAGCGTATTCAGGATCAGATCATCTACATCAAAGCAGCCCACCTTCGTGATGAGCTGAATCGTCTCCACGCAGAGGCTGAACATAAAACCAAGAAGCGATACTTTCCAGAAACTCTCCATTTTTTTGTGCATCACCGGAACGATAAAGCCGAACGGCAGAAAACCGATCACATTGCCCGCCAGATTTAAAAATGCGGCAAGGAATCCCACCTTTTCGCGGTAAATCCAGAACCGTCTGATTTCCTGAAACGGCACCAGATTGTAACGGTAATCCAGTTCAAAAAAGTTTCTTCTCCCGTATTCTTCTGCAAAAAACAGAAAATAAACGAGCGCAAGAAGATACACCAGAAATAAAATCCGTCCCACAACGCGGATTCTGGCTTTCGTCTCCTGCTTCATCTTTGTTTCCCCTTTCTGCGTGGTATCAGAAACGCCGGAATACCTCTTCGGCGCATGCGCTTCCAAAATATTCCGGCATTTTTCTTAAAACATAATTTCCCCGCGTCGTTTCAGCAGACCTGCTCCGCTTACGATCATCAGGACACCGGTTGCTACCCCTACCACAACCAGTACTGCGCCCATGGCGATATTTCCGCCGCCGACACGTCCCATGGTTTTATAGATTTTTTCATTCATCGTGCAAAACTCCTTTTTTCAAGTGTACCACGTCTTATTTGACACCGTACTCCTCATAATAAGCATCAATGGCAGCCTTCATCTTGTCATCGATCTGGATTTTGCCCTGGCATGGACGGTTGTACAGATAGGTGATGACATCCTCCATGGTTACAATGGCATTTGCCGGGAAGCCATAGGTTTCCTGGATTTCCTCAAGTGCGCTCTTGTCGCCTTTTCCGCGCTCCATACGGTTTAAGGATACCATCAGACCTTTGATCTCCACATTGCCCTGTGCCTGGATGATCGGGAAGGTCTCCTCGATGGATTTTCCGGAGGTGGTAACATCCTCGATGATGACAACGCGGTCGCCGTCTTTAATTTTGCTTCCAAGCAGCATTCCTGCATCTCCGCCGTGGTCTTTTGCTTCTTTCCGGTTGGAGCAGTAACGTACTTCCACACCGTAGAGATCATGAATCGCAATAGCGGTTACAACGCTGAGCGGGATTCCTTTGTAGGCCGGTCCAAACAGAACGTCGAAATCCAGTCCATAATTGTCATGGATTGCTTTTGCATAATACTCGCCGAGACGTTTTAACTGGCTCCCGGTTACGTAAGCGCCCGCATTCATGAAGAACGGGGATTTTCTTCCGCTTTTCAGAGTGAACTCTCCAAATTTTAATACCTGGCTCTCGACCATAAACTCGATAAACTCCTGCTTGTACTGTTCCATCTTTTTTCCTCCATATTTTCAGGGGAAGGCATCTTTTTTCGCAATGCCGCCCGTTTTTACTTCTATTCTTTTCTATACTACCATAAACGCCTCTGTTTTTCCAGTCCAGACACAGGATTTCGCATAAAAAACGTGACATCCTCCCCTACCTGTAGAGGTGGGGGCTTCCCTAACCTCGGTAGGTTTGGTTCTCGTTCGATAGCACCAATGTGCTAAGCATAGGC
>NZ_JADNOP010000052.1 GCF_015557635.1 Fusicatenibacter saccharivorans | reverse complement strand
CCTGCAATCATTAAAACATCCTTCAGCGAAGCTCCATGCTGGATCAACCGATAAATGGCCGTAATCCGTTCTTTCTTTAACTTGATGGTGTAAAAATAACCTTCTTCAAATGTGCAGTATTTACCTTTGAACATGCAGCACAGATAATGGGTTAATGACATGATCAACCAGTAACGCTGGATTCCCTGGCTGGATCGGATCTGATATTTGTCCAGCCCCAGCTTCTGTTTACTCTGCCGGAAAAACAATTCGATCGACCAGCGTTTGGCATACGAATCAAGAATCTCCTGCGTAGACAGGGACACGTCAGTGGAAATAAATACCCTCAGCGCCTTTGGATTCCCAAAGCATTCCTCAGGGTAACTCAGAAGAACAACTGCATTTGAAATCTTATTGAGATTTCCTTCGTAACGGTAAACGTAAAATTTCCTTTTGTCAACGGTCACAAGGCTGACATTTGGATCGCTTTTCCGCATATGAAGTGCAAGTTCGCTGGCTTTCTGACGGATGCCCATGGGATAAAGGATACGGTTGGTTTTTAATGCACCAATCGTATAAAATCCTTTTTTCAGGAAGCTTTTCATGATGTCCACGGACGTATACCAGCTGTCACAGAGAAAGTAGGAAACCACCGGGGCTTCCGGCAGTTCCGCGGC
Source organism: Fusicatenibacter saccharivorans (assembly GCF_015557635.1). Lineage (GTDB taxonomy): Bacteria > Bacillota > Clostridia > Lachnospirales > Lachnospiraceae > Fusicatenibacter > Fusicatenibacter saccharivorans. The sequence goes on along the minus strand of NZ_JADNOP010000052.1, from coordinate 369 downwards.
GATATCCTGTACGATTTTAATTTTTGATTTTGTCTTATCGTATAGGATGACCGCATAGTTCAATGTGATTCCATTGCAGGAAAGCATGACGGAAACAACCTGGTGTCCATAATCCTGCCGGCCTTTCAGGTGCGATTGATGAAAATACGCAGCTTCGATGGGATGCAGGGCCTGTGACGAGGGCTTGACATGAGAAGTAATTGTATCATCTACAATGCAGAAAACAGGCTGGCCAGAAGAACGGGCCTACTGATAAATCAGTTCGACAATGCTGCTTTTCAGAGCTTTTTGCAATGCAGAATCGTCCCATTTTCCGTGATTCAGAAAATAAGCTACCGTTGTTCTGTGATGCTGGCTGACAATAGAAAA
>NZ_JADNOP010000051.1 GCF_015557635.1 Fusicatenibacter saccharivorans | reverse complement strand
CTGGGCTTCATATGCATCGCGTCTATTCTAATTTGGTTAAAATAAACAAAATCAAATGTTTTTCAAACACGCTCTAGGAGCATTGACACAATCAAGCTCTCTGACGCTAAGGAATGGGCGTTACGCATGAAAGACAAAGGCTTTTCCTACAATACCATTAACAATTATAAACGCTCATTAAAAGCGTCATTCTATATCGCTATACAAGACGATTGTGTAAGGAAAAATCCCTTTGATTTCAAGTTGAGTGAAGTCCTAGAAAATGATACCAAAGAGAAAGTCGCATTGACAGAAGAACAGGAACAAGCCTTACTGTCATTCATCAAGACGGACAACGTGTATCATAAGTATTACGATGATGTACTGATACTGTTAAAGACAGGACTTCGTATTTCGGAACTGTGCGGACTGACAGTAGCCGATATTGATTTCAAGAATGAGGTTGTGATTATCGACCACCAGTTACTAAAGAGCAAGGAACAGGGCTATTACATTGAAACGCCTAAGACAAAGAGCGGAACTAGGCAAGTGCCATTAAGCAAAGAAACGATACAGGCATTTCAACGGGTTATGAAGAAACGCCCAAAGACAGACCCATTTGTGATAGACGGACGGGGCAACTTCTTATTTGTCAATCCCAAAGGCAAGCCTAAAGTTGCGATTGATTACAGCACTTTATTTGTCCGTATGGTAAAGAAATACAACAAGCACCACATGGACAACCCTTTGCCACATATCACACCGCATACGCTACGCCATACGTTCTGCACAAGACTGGCAAGCAAGAACATGAACCCGAAAGATTTACAGTATATCATGGGGCATTCAAATATCAGTATCACAATGAACTGGTACGCTCATGCGTCCATAGATACCGCAAAATCAGAGGTTCAGCGTCTAATTGCATAGAAGTATTTACCACGATTTTAACCACGATTGACAGGGAAAATATAAGAAGATAAGCCTAGATATGTGAGGTTTACCACAAAGGCAAAATGCCCGTAGAGCCGATAAAATAAGGCTTTGCGGACATTTGAGAAGATATAAAAAGATAGTTAAAAAGACATATATAATTTATTCCTAAATACCGAAAGAAGGTATTGTATGGGAGAATACGCAGAGATGTCCGAGAGATAATAGCAACTTTATG
>NZ_JADNOP010000050.1 GCF_015557635.1 Fusicatenibacter saccharivorans | reverse complement strand
AGATGCCCCTCCTGACTGTATTTCTTGAGCCGCTGGGCTTGAGAAAGAGAAGGGGTAGCCTGTTCGCTGTCCATCGCGTCCAACAGGTCTACCTGTTCCTCCTTTTTGAGAAAGGACAGCTCATAGGCAGGGTTCAGGGCAATCTTCTTTTCATCCACCATATCCATCAATTCAGGAATCAGCTCTGTCAGACGGATATAGCGCTGAACTTGATTTCTGCTTGAACCAGCCTGCTGAGCCAATATTTCATCGGCTCTCAACTTCGTCCCAACTTGGGACGAAGTTAAATCAACTCGCTCTCCCTGATGTTTCATGGCATCCAGCTTCATCTTGTAGGCAAATGCTCTTTCACTGGGGAGCAGACTTTCTCGTTGCAGGTTGCTGTCAACCATAATGATCGTGGCGGCATCATCATCCAAATCCCGAACAATGACCGGCATGGTCTCCTTTTCTGCCAGCTCACTGGCTCTGTGCCGCCTGTGTCCGGCTACCAGCTCATAACCGCCCTCCGGGTCCGGTCGAGCAATCGCCGGAACCAGAACGCCATACTGCTTGATACTGTCTGCGGTCTCCATCATGGCTTCGTCATCCTTGACTTTGAATGGATGCCCTTTGAACGGGTGCAGTTCCGACAGCGGGATTTCTACTACTTTTTCTCTCTGAGCATCGGCACGGCTCTCCTCCGTAGAAAACAGATCATCTACCGATGCCAGTTCTACTTTTTTCGCGCTGCTTTTCAAGTTTCAACACCTCCTTCGTCAGATTTCGATACCCCTCTGCCACCTTACCGCCAGGGTCATGGACGAAAATGCTTTTTCCCTCTGCGCTAATTTCCTTTGCACGGACAGAGTGTGGAATCTCCGTTCCAAAGACTTTGATTTTACTTCCATAGGTGTCCCGCAGCAAAGCAGCAATCTCTTTGGCAAAGTTGGTGCGGTTATCCACCATCGTCAGCAGGATACCGTCAATCTGGAGCTTTGGATTGATCTGCCGTTTTACCTTGCTGACCGTAGATAAAAGCTGTTCCAGTCCTTTGGCGGGCAGATACTCTGCCTGAACGGGAATTATGATCCTGTTCGCAGCAGCCAGCGCATTGACTGTAAGCATCCCCAACGAGGGCTGACAGTCAATCAGGATATGGGAATATTGTCCCTTCAGTGTGTCCAGATATTGCCG
>NZ_JADNOP010000049.1 GCF_015557635.1 Fusicatenibacter saccharivorans | reverse complement strand
GAAAGTCAGGGACAAACGGATCGAAAAAGGAAGTGACCAACATGGCAAACAAAGCATATAAATTCAGAATATACCCCGATGATGTGCAGAAAGTTTTGTTTGCCAGAACGTTCGGCTGTGTCCGAATGGTGTACAACCATTGGCTTGCCAGAAAAATCAGGCAGTATGAGGAGAACAAAACCACGGTAACCTACACGGTTTGTGCAAAAGAAATGGCTGAAATGAAGAAAACAGAAGCATACGCATTTTTGAGGGAAGTAGACAGTGTCGCATTACAACAATCGCTTCGGCATCTTGATACGGCATTTCAGAATTTTTTCAAACAGCCGAAGACAGGTTTTCCAAAGTTTAAATCTAAAAAACAGAATAAAAAGAGCTATTCAACGATCTGTATCAACGGAAACATCGCCATATTGAATGGATATTTGAAATTGCCGAAAGCCGGCCAGGTCCGGTTAAAACAACACAGAGCTGTTCCGAAAGAATACAAATTAAAATCTGTAACAGTAAGCCAGACACCAGGCGGAAAATATTATGCAAGTATTCTTTTTGAGTATGAAAATCAAGTACAGGAAAAAGAGATGCAGAGTTTTCTGGGGTTAGATTTTTCCATGCATGAATTATATCGTGACAGCAACGGGAATGAACCTGCATATCCGAAGTATTACAGGAATGTAGAGGAAAAATTAGTGAGGGAGCAGCGCAGACTTTCCAAAATGCAGAAAGGTTCGAACAACCGTAGCAAGCAGAGAATCAAGGTGGCAAAACTCCACGAAAAGGTTTCCAGTCAACGAAAGGATTTTCTGCATAAGCTGTCAAGGCAGCTAGCAAATGCTTATGATTGTGTATGTATAGAATCCCTAGATATGAAAGCAATGTCACAGATGCTGAACTTTGGAAAATCTGTTTCAGATAACGGGTGGGGAATGTTCACAGGGTTCTTGAAATACAAACTTGAGGAACAGGGTAAAAAGCTTGTGAAGGTGGACAAATTTTTCGCCAGCAGTCAGATTTGTTCCGTTTGTGGTTACAGGAACGCAGAGACAAAAAATCTTGCGGTCAGAGAGTGGGATTGTCCGCAGTGTGGAACCCATCACGACAGAGATGTAAATGCGGCTGTTAATATCAGAAATGAGGGAATGCGGCTGGTAGCGGCATGACCGTAACGTAATATAATAAAACCGTGGGACACACGGGGATAGCTCGCCTATGCTTAGCACATTGGTGCTATCGAACGAGAACCAAACCTACCGAGGTTAGGGAAGCCCCCACCTCTACAGGT
>NZ_JADNOP010000004.1 GCF_015557635.1 Fusicatenibacter saccharivorans | reverse complement strand
AGGCTTTATTTTGTTATCCTCACCACTTCCGACTACTCTATTCTCCCCAGCATAGCTGGGGGATTAGACTTTTCATTTACCGGTCTTGTAACATAACTAGAATAAGAAACAAAAGCAAAAACTGAACCTATGGAAATTTTTCCCACGAACACCAAATATCCACCAACTAAATAAATAAGAATTGTTACACCCCACTCTAAAACAGCATCCCCAAAAATATTCCATGTCTCAATCATGGTTCCTTTCATTTCAACCGCTAACGATTTACAAATCTGTTTTAAAAATTCGCATTTTCTTAATTCATATAGATTCCACAATTTAATTTCTTCCACAGTATTAATTGTATCGCCAAGCCATCCTCCAAATTGTTGCTCAACTTGAATATACATTTTCATGTTTTTCTCACGCTTTTTAGCAAGACATTTTACTAACACGTATTTCACTGGAATTACTATCACTACAATGCATAACAGTTCAGGACTCAACAGCATAAGTCCAGCAAGTCCACTAATTACACGAAAAACATACGAAAAGCTCATCACTACATATCTATCTGTCATAGACGCAACCTGAGATACATCGCATTGTAACATTTGCACTATTTCCATACTATTTTTCATTTGAAAATAATGTTTTTTTAAATGCAATAATTTTCGAAATACATTGCAATACAAGTTCTTATAGAATGAATTATGTATTTCTGCAAAAGTTTTTGCCTGCACAACTTCAATCATTAAATATACCAGCACACAAACAAATAAACCGGCTACTCCATTAACAATTTGGGGCATATTTTTTTCGAGTATTCCGATGTCTGTGATCTGTTTTATCAATAATGGTTGCAGAAATACAGTTACTGTAGAAACAATAGTGCTTATACTCAAAATACCTATTTCTTTTTTATATTTGAGTAACTCTTTTAAAAAATATAAACATTTATTATTCTCTATTATTTTCTTCATTGTTCACAAATATAATATTTTTAATCCTTTAAGCAAACACTGATTCCTATTAGTCCAACCATACACACCCCAAGAAATATGTCCATCCAGACTATTTTCCCACTTTGCTTTTCTCCACTCGAAGGAGCCTTAAAAAATACTTTTTCAAAGCCTGTATCATTTTTATCAAAATATTTTTGTCCTATAACCTCTTCTTTCGTTTCATTCTCCTTCTTCTCAAGCCAATACTGGATCGAAATTTCCTGCATTTCTTCACCACCATATTCGGCTCTTTGATTATCTTTTGCAAGTTCTTCCGCTATTTTTCCGCCAAAAATCTTCATCGCACTATCTTGACTTTCTTCATAGGGTTTTCCAGCTCCCAAAAATAAAAATTGTCCTACTTTCTCCACGCTATCTGGAATCCGTATTTTTGACAAAGAAGAGCAATACATAAAGGCATTATCACCAATGCTCTCTAAACCATCATAAAAATAAATCTGTGTGATTCTAGTTCCCTGAAATGCGCTTTTTCCTACCTTTTTTAGTGTTTTTGGCATTACAATGCTGATAAACCCAGCAGTTGTATCACTGTACTGACCATCTTCCGCAAAGGCAGATTCCCCGATTTCAACAATGCCTTCGGATATCTGCACTGCCCGAAGATCCGTTTTTCTCAAAAAGCAGGAATCTCCGATTCTCGTCACTTCTTTCCCACCTACTTCTTTCGGTGTGACAATCACGCTTTCCGTCCCGATATAGTTTCGTAAAGTTACAGTTTCATCTTCTTCCACGCTATACTGGTAATCTCCCTCTTGGAGCCAGTCTGCCTGTAGCGAAACCTGTGTCGTTCCAGATTCCACTGCAAAAACGTCTTCCCGCCATACCAGCACCAGAACCATCGCTACGATCATTATCATTCTTTTTTTCTTCATGAACACCTACTTTCTGTCCAGCAATATAGATGCCGGGCTTTCTCTAGTTATTTTGCCGACTTGCAGAATTAATATCAAAAGGAAAAGATCTAAAATACCAAGAATCATCCCCGTCATGATTTTCCAGTTCCACTCAATGGACAAATCCGTATCAACAGTTACTCCCGTTGATTCATACGCAGCTATTTCGCTTGTCGGGAGCGCGTTTTTAATATTTCCCGACAGATCTTCATTTTCCTGCTCCACTTTCTCAGCCTGATTCGAAATCATCCGATCTGCGAAATACTCTGCTGTTGGTGTCGCACACAGCGCCGCAAAAACCAGGGCAATCAAAACCGGAACCAAATTCTCCAAAACGAACTGTCCTAAAATCCTTTTTCTGTGTTCCCCCATCGAAAGTAAAATTCCAATCTCACGTTTTCGCCCTTTGACTGACAGGCTGGTCAGAATGCCGAACAGTAAAATTCCGGCAGTCACAAATCCTACGATCATATATCCTATCAGACGATTCAATTTTTCAACAGGTTTCGCAACCATCTCATACCATTCCTTGTTTCGAATCAACTGATAGGACCATTCTCCAGATTCCAAATCCTGCTGTGATATTACCATTGGCTTTACGCTGGAACGTATTCCATTTTCATCGGTCTGTACAACATCATCCACACTTCCTATTTTTATTTTGTTTTTTGTTTCTTCTATGAATGGTTCAACTGATTTTGTATCTTTCAAATAGACCGTAACTGTATTAAATCCCACATTTTGAATTTTTAATGCTTTCATAGAATACTCGCAGAAAATATCCAGTGGAATAAAAATTAAATTATTGTGCCAGTCATTCACAACGGAATCGGACTGATAAACCTCTGGAGTTCTGTAAATGCCTCGAATTTTGAAACTAATTTCTTCCGGGGCACTTACTTTATAGTATTCGATCGTTCCCTGCTCCATTTTATATTTAACAGTATCGCCCACATGGAGATGATTTTTTTCGGCGTATTTTTCTCCTACCACAGCTTCGTATTTGCCCCGTTCTCCGTAGCTCAGTCCGCTTCCTTCCACAATCCTGTAACCCTTTGCCAGAAAATAGGTATCGTATGCGCAGTCCAGTGTTCCAACAGCCGTCATCGTATACATGCCTGAATCTTTCAGATAACCTTTTAGGCGCTGTTGTGTCTCCTCGCTGATATATGTTTCCGTATCCACCGGATCAAGCCAATATGTTCCCGCTTCCATGGTGTACCCCTGAACATAATTGCTGTCAATGAACTTTTCTACGATTGCGGACGGGATCGCATATACAGTACATGATTTTCCAGCTTCTCCCTCGGCCGGCCCGCGCAGAGTAATAGAGTTGGCCAATGTTTCCTGTGCTCTTTTCACTTTATTTCCACTTGCAATTCCAATCATCAGCATAGAAAATATCGCCAGGAAAAGTACTAAAAACAGTATGATATACATCAATGTTTTCGCAGGAGTACTTCTTAATTTTCTGCTTGCTCTTTTCAACATATTCTTTCTTCCCCCTATATATTTCAAAATGCGACAAGCTTATGTTTAATTTTCAAGTGTCCAAATAATCCTATCGCTCAATTTTTCTATTTGAGAATCACTTTTAATATCAACAACTGATATTTTTTTCAAATGCTCAAAATCCCTTTCCTTGTCAATTAATTTTAAAAAACACATCTTTTTTTGTTCAAAACTCGCATCCATATCAATTGCAAATTCTGATATTCCAATATCATTAATTGTAATATCATATCTTTTTTGAACCTCATCTTTAACATGACTAATAAACGCTTCTTCATAGCGCATATATAGTAGCATCAAAACACTATAATCTGGTTCTATTGCACACATAAACAATTGTGTAGTAATGCCAAAATCATTAGAATATTGTGGATTAAACGAGAGACATGCTCCTGGTATCCCAACAATTACAATATCATAATCTTGTTCTAACCGCTTTACAGCCGCATTTATATTTATAATTATCTCTTCATTCCTATTTTTCCCATTTAAATATTTCTTTTCAAAGCAAAATGTATCTTTCCCAATTAATCCATTTAATCCAGAAACAATTGCTGCAACTTTATATCCTTTTTGTTTCAAACATTTTTGCAGTTCTAATTCCATTTTCAATTTTCCACTATTTTGTGTCAAACCCAAAACGCAAATAACCGGAATATTTATCTTTCTTACTCTTAAATCGTCACACTTTTTTTGAATTTTTAATTTTTTAGCAACAACGACATTTTCATAATGCTGATCTATCTCTAAACTGTTCCTGATATTATTAATAGAAACTATCGTTATGGATTTCTGCTTTGCTGTTTTCACCACGCTCTTTATATATTCAGGCGATGCATCGTGCCAACTTTCAAGAAGAATTAACACTTCACATTCTTTTATAATATTACCTATTCCCTCCTCTATTATTATCTCACTACCATCACAACGTTGAATTTTTTTCCCGCAAAGTCCCCATGCTTTTATTGAAGCAATATGCATAATTTCACCATATCTACATTCATGTATGTTCTCAAATAGTGTTATACTTTCTTGATCTACCGGAAATATACCTACTCTTTTTAACATTTTCATTCATACTCCTCAAATTTATAACCAAGTTCTTTTAAAGTACAGTAATTTTTCATTGCCTCTTCAAATCCCCCTCTAACCTTCCAGCAATGTTTTTCTATTTCTTTATTTGAAATATTTTTAGTGTCATCTGCACATGCTATACAAATTGTGCAATGTTGATATGCCCAACAATCCTTACACCGGTCTTGCGAATATCGTTCTATATTTAGCAAATTTAACACTTTGTTTTTATCTATTCCTTTTTTTATATCACCTATTTTGGAAACTTCTGATATTTCACTCACTCGCTCACACGGATATATATTTCCTTCTGCTGTTACAAAAATTTTTTTCGCGCCTGGAATACAGGGACCACTATGATGATTTACCTTTGAAATCTCTTCTTGCATTTTTTCCTCATGTTGTTTAATTTCTCTCATTTCATTATCAAATTCTTCTTTTACTGCTCTAGCCACAAATTTTTCATTAATTCGTTTTAATTTTGAAAGAAAACATTTAAAATATTCATATTCCTGTTCTTCAACAAATTCTCCGCTAAATTCACATTGTTTATCCGTATAATTATCATTCAAAACAGATATTCTACTCAAATTTTTCGAAATCAGCCTATCTTTATCCAAAAACTCATATATTGTTCTTAACTCATTTTGGGGATCTAACACTGTGTTGAAAGACACATTTTTTTTATAATATTTTCTGTCCATACTATATATCATTTTCATGCTATCTCTCAATTTTTCAAATGATCCTCTATTACTTCCTGCAAATATTCTATTTTTATCGTGCACTTCTTTAGGCCCATCCAAACTAAACATAATTTGTATATTATTTTTAATAAAATACTGAACAATTTCTGGTGTAAACAACGTTCCATTAGTGGTCAAATTAAAATGTACCGTTCTTTGGCAATATTCTCTCTTCACATACTCAACTACTTCTTTTATCAATCTGAACATTAATAATGGCTCTCCGCCATAAAATGATATATATATGTCTTCGCTAGACATCGAATGCCCATACAAATAATCTACTGCTTCTTTTGCAGTTTCCCAGCTCATTTCTTTTTGACTATGATTTCTATTTTTGTAATCACCAGAATAAACACAATAACTGCAACGCAAATTACATTTTTGTGTCACTTGCAAAACTAACTGATTCATTCTATTTTCTAAATAAGATTCTAAAAAGTCCGTAGCAAAATGTTTTACCTCTTCTACCCGCGTTCTTTTCAAATATCCTTCATTTATTAGCTTTTCTATTTCTCTTTCCGCTTTTTCATCCCAAATATTGTTTTCCAAAAAATTATATGTTTCGAAAGACACCTGAATAATTTTATCAGTATTCACATCATATACATAATATTCTTTTGCAGTTTTGAAACAATGAATAAATGGTTTATGCATGTTCTTTTCCTCTTGTTTTATATGCTATTTCTTTGTTAATCAATTTTATTATGTCATCAAATGTATCAAATTTTCCAGCCACAATATCTTTTTCCTTAAAATGAATATCAAATTCTTTTTCTAACTCCACATATACATTTATCAAATCTCTTGCGCTGAATTTTAGATCATTTCCTAAAAGCTTTTGATTTTTCCAGTCTTTTTTCTGTTCTAAATTTCTATATTTCTTTAATATATCTTTCACTTTTTCTTCTATCATTTCTATTCTCTTTCATCAAATCTACTATTGTCAGCATTTTTACTCTACAACAAACATATCAACATTTTAACAAACGCTATTTCAAAGGATCTATAATACTTCTAGCCATATTCTTAAACGATTTTTTATAATGCTTAAATCAACTTTTAAACTTATCCTCTAATTAAAATGAGGACTACCACTAATTAACACTGTAGCAGCCCTCATCTTTCTTACATTTTAGTGATTAGCATTAGATCCAAATACACTTGTGTATAACTGATTCTGCGCCTGAGCTTTCTGAACATAGGCAGACCCACACGTAGAAAAGCATGTGCATGAACACGGTCCATTTGCATAAACACTCACATTATTTCTTCCCTTATGTTCTTTCTTTTTAAGCGTTTTCTTCATTTGAATACCTCCCTTCGAGCATAATTTTATTACCCATTGCGATCGCAAAAGTAATCCAGTAAATTTTAGTCGTCTAAAAGTTGCATTATTATCCATTTATATGCGTTATAACAATTTTCAAACTGCATTTGCTCCATCCTTGTTTTCACATTCCATCCTTTTTTATCAAAAACCTCAAAATCTATCAAACTATTACTTTCAAATATATTTTTATCCGTTTGAATAATAAGCACATCTGGATTGTATATTGTATTTACTGCCATTATTAACGTCTCTGTCACATTCCCATGCGTATAAAATTCTAATGGAATTTCTGCCACGCAAGACTCTTTTAGGTTCTTTTCTGATGTTAATACTATACACTCATAGTCTTCCTTCCCAAAACACTCATATAACAACTTTGCCCCAATAACAGTACGTGTTAAAATTATCGGAATTGACCACGCTTTATTATTCACAATCCCATTCCATTCCAATTCTTTTTCATAGATACATTTGTTTATATGATTCATAATAAATTTTTTTGCATCTTGGTATGAACCTTTTTTATTTTTCCTTAAATAACATATCAAAAGCACAGTAATAATCGGAGCTGCAAAACTATTTGATTTGTATTCTTTCCCAACAATCTTCTTTAAAACGTCATCAAAATTTAACTGTATCGAATTCATTTCCGAAAAAGGAAATGATTTAGACACCGAAATTTCTTTTTCCTGCAATTTAGCAATATAATTTCTTACCCCGAAAACCCCATCAAAGCATGCCGGCCATGTAGGAAAGTTTGTATTTGATAGCGCTGCACATAATATCATTTTATTAGAAACCATTTGTTTTATAATATTTTCTATCTTTTTTGCATCTATATAATTTGTTGTTCCAACACTCATATGCACAAGTTTTATCTTTTCTTTTAAGCACCATTCTAACGCCGCTTTGAATGAATCAATGCTACCTCTTTCCCCTGTTTCCATAATTTTTATAGAGATAAATTCTACCTCTGGGCAAAAATATTTGATGATACTATAACACTTATCGCCATGTGTTAGTTTATATCTCTTTCTAAACAGATTATCTTTTTTTTCAGAATTGCACAAAACAACTTTTTTATTCTCATCAACATAGTATTCATTCTCACTCAGAAACAGCCCCCCTGCTGTCCCGTCATCTATAATTACATATTTTCCATCGTTTTTTTTATTTTTCATATGCAAATAGTCTTGTTCAGCTTTTCTTTTTCGTCTACATACTTACATTATATCTATATTTCTTCTTTTTTCAATGTGCTTTTTGTACATATTTTCAGTTTTTATTCATTATAAATTCACATAAATATTTTTTTCACAAAAACATGTAATTTTTTTTATATAAATACGTATATTTATAGATATTTCTTTTCATATCAGTTCAACCCCCATATTTTCCACAACTCTCAACTTTTTCCACTAATATCCTATTTGTTCTTTCATTTCCATTCTTATCCCCTTCTATCTAGCAGATTCTTCCGCTCTCAACTTCAGAGAAAAAGCGGTCGGCGTGTGGGCGGCGGATGCGGTGGGAGGGGAGAAACGTGCCGGGGCGCGGGGCATTGATTTGGGTGGGAGCGGAACCTGACGCGGACGGGACGGAACGGGGGAGATGAAATCCGGCTCACAAAGCCGGATTTCAAGAGACACTGAGTCGGGAAAACATCAGTTTTCCTGACGAATTGTCTCGGTGCTCCCCCGTTCCGTCCCATCCACGCCAAGGTCTCCGCCCCACCCAAATCACAGCCCCGCACCCCGGCACGTTTCTCCCCTCCCACCGCATCCGCCGCCCACACGACGTCCGCTTTTCCTCGTCCCCCCTCCCACCAAAAAACGGCCCCACAAGGAACCGTTTTTTCTCATCTTATAATACATTCTTCAACAGCATCAGCACCGGATTATTCTCCCGAATCCATGCCAGCGCCATATCGCCCTGGATCTGCTTCATGCATACATTCCCCCAGTGTGTCGCCTGAAAGCAGTACACCACCGCAAAGAAAATCCAGATCCACAGCACCGCACGCACGACACCAAGTCCTGCTCCTCCCATGCGGTTCAAAAAGCTGATCCCCGGAATCTCCGCAATCAATTCCACAATTTTCACCGCAATCGTCACGAAAACAACGGCAAGCACCAGCGTCAGAAAGAAAGCAATCCCTTTCATAATCTTTTCCGATACTGCCTTCGCCGCATAGGATGCCAGACTGTGCAGCTGTTCCTCCTGGTACTCCTGCACCGCGCCGCTTCCGAGAATCTGGTTCACCAGCTCCTCCGGCACGCCCATGCTCTCCAGCCATTTCTTCTGCACATACTGGTTTTCCCCCGACAGAAATTCATTGTTTTCAAATGTCTCTAAACATTTCTTCTCCACATACTGCGGCAGCTCCGTCCGCTCATTCAGCACATCCGTCACATACGGATTCATCCAGATCGCCAGTCCTGTCACCAGAATCAGGGACACCATGGACAGCACTGTCCGGACCAGCCCCTTTTGATATCCAGCCAGCGCGGAAAGAATACACACCGCAAGTAATACGTATCTCAGCCAATTCATGTTTTTCTTCTCCTATTTCAGCCGGATCATCGAAACGCCGTCCTCCTCCGCGAGCAGATACCGGTTCTGCCCCATGCCGAGGATCTCGTGAATCTGTGTTTCGCTGACCACGCCGCTGTACTTCTTTCTTCCCTTTAAGGTATATACACACAGCTCCTGCCGGTTCGTCAGCAGAATCTGTTTTTCTTCTATCTGAAGGTTCTGGTAATAGAAATCCAGATTTTCATCCGCAAGCTGCTTTCCTTTCAGATTGTAGATTTTCATCCGGTAAGGATGATCGTCGCTCTCCCCGCGCAGAATCAGAACCACGCGGTCGTCCGCATACGCGCAGCTTAAAATTTCTCCATCTTCTGATACGCTCACTGTCTCTTTCGGCTTGCTCGTTCCTTCATAGATGCGGAAGCCATTATCAAAAAAGGCAACCCAGAAGGATGTTCCCGCGGTTTCGATCTGCGGGCACAGCATATCGGTATAGCTCGATGAGCTTGCAAGGTTGTCCACCAGATCCTCACCCCTGCTTCCGAAATTGTAGAAAGCGACCTGTGATTTCATCTTGCCGCCGTCTTCGTAAGCGTAGGAAACCGCCATCCAGAGTCCGTCCGAAGAAAGCGAGAGATCCATCGGATAGCCCGGACTGTCCATGTTCGGGTGGGAGGAGGCGATCTCCGTTCCATCGGTATTATAGTATTTGATCCAGCTCTCCCCGTTGTTTTCCAGAATCGCCGCAACGACGCCCTGGCCTGCAACGGATGCTTTCACGATCGGATACGACGCGGCAATTTCGCCGGCCTTTCCATCGGCATCGTATACAACAATTTTGGTTCCGTTTTTATCGTAAATGGCAATTGCATCGCCGCAGGATATCATCTGCGGATTTTCCATGGTATAATGATCGCTCCAGAGGGTCTGATTTTTCCGGTCGCGCAGTTCGATGCCGTCGATACCGTAGCGCACGATCTTATTTCCGGATTTCTGAAACATATACGTATCGGTGTCCTCGGTCTCTGTTGCCTGTACTGTGTCGTATCCCTGAAAAGTACGCAGCTGAAGCCATACCCCTGTACCAATTCCGGCCGCGAGAATGGCTCCTGCAAGGATTCCAACGGTGATCCGGCGTCTGCGTTTTCTTTTTCTGTTTTCTGCTTTATACTCCTCAAGATCCCGGACTTTTGCTCCGTTCTCCTGTTCTTCTCTGTTTTTTCCGTCCATTTTCATTCCCCTTATGTTCTTTTCGGACTTATTTTCTGCCGCCCTTTCGGCCGCAGTTTGATTCCGCTCTAGTGTACCATATTTTTCTCTATTTTGGGAGGTATATTTTCTGCCCCGCATATATGAGATCTTCTACCGCGATCTGGTTCAGTTCGCAGATATCTTTCACTCTGCTCATCGTTCCGTAATATCTCTCACTGATTTTCGAGAGGCTGTCCCCCTTCTGTACGGTGTACTCCTGCCAGACCTGCGCGGCGGTTTCTGCCGTCTCACTGCCGGAAGCAGTTCCCGGGGCGGACGATGGCTCTGCTCCCGGTGCTGCATCTGTCTGCGCCGTACCGGTATTGTTCTCCGCTGCACCAGTCTGCTCCCCGCCGGATGCGCTTTGCTCTCCGCTGCCTGCCGGATCCGTTCCGGATAAATTCTGCTCCTCACTTACCGCCGCGCTCCCGCTCTCATTTTCCGTTTCCAGTTCCGTTCCTGTGCTTTCCGGCGTCGAAGTATTTTCCCCTGTGTTTCCCTCTTCCGCCGCTGATGCTTCCGCTGCACTCTCAGCCGTCTGTGTCTTCTCTCCCTGTACGTTTCCCGCCACTGCTACCGTCTGCTCCTTTGTTTTCCCCGGAAACGACAGCGCATCTCCGTATTTCTGCGTCACCGTCACAAGAAGCGCCGCAGCCGCGCATGCTGTCATCGCATAGAGGATCGGCTTTCTGTGATCGTGTTCCGGCTCCTCCCCGCTCTTCTCCTCAATCATCTTCCGAAAATCGCTGACAGCGCGGTCGGGCACGCTCTCTCCGTTTTCGATCGACCGGTTCTGATTCTGATCGATCAGATACGACTGCATCGGCTCATTCTTTTCATAATAAATGTAAAAGCCTCCCGTGCTCCGCAGGGTGCCGCCCTCGTACGTATAGAAAGTTTCCTCTTTTTCCTGTCCGTTGACGCGGAACAGCGTCTTGTCATTTCCGCCGAAGTGGTTCAGATGCGCTCGGATGATCTGTTCATTCAGATCCTCCCCGTATCCCGGAAGAGAAAGTGCCCAGCCGAGGATCTGCTGGTTTTTGAAATATTTTTCCATCACATCGTGGACCTCCGTCCATACTGCATCATCGAAGACCAGGTGATCCGGCGCCGGCTCCATCGTTTGAATCGCGGCCGCGCTGCGGATAAAAAAGTAGGAAATTCCGTCCGCCCACTTAAATTCGCCGAACAGCATGGCGGCACGTCCCTCCGGTGCGGAAAAATATTTTTTCAGAAAGGTTCCGACATAATCTTCCAGATAAATCCGCTCCCTACCGTTCGTATCACCGACCTGGCGGATATTTTTCGGCAGATGAAAGTATCCCTCGTTGCCGTTCGCCTGCTCTTTGTTTTCTTTATAGACAATCTCAATCATGCTTTTCACCCCTTTTTGCCTACTTTATCACGGATGTTCCGCGAAAAAGATCGTTTTGGGGCAGGGCTGTCACGGTTTTTTCCGACTGTTTTCCCGTTTTTCTGCACCGGAGGGCATGTCATGTTTTTTTCATTGCAGGAATAGTTTATACCATATACGGTTAAACTGTGGATGATTCTTCTGAAAGGCAGGTACCGGTCATGTTTCGAAAAAAAGACGCCGAAGTTTACTACATCAATGAGCGAAGCCGCAGCGCCAGCGAAGAGCTGGCGTCGCTGTTTTCTTACTGCATTCAAAAGGACGGACGCATGTTCCGTGAACTGGTATTTCTCTGCATCGGAAGCGACCGGATCACTGGGGATTCCTTAGGACCGCTGATCGGGTACCAGCTTTCGCCGTACTGCAGCCGCGTTTTTCATGTCTATGGAACGCTGGATGACCCGGTGCACGCCCTGAATCTACCGGACCGGATTTCGTACATCCATTCCCGCCACCCGGAGGCACTGCTCGTTGCGATCGATGCTTCGCTTGGTTCGCGGCGTCATCAGGGATACATCACGATCGGAAACGGGGCGATCCGGCCGGGCGCGGGGGCAGGGAAGACGCTGCCCGAGGTCGGGGATATTTTTATCACAGGTATTGTGAATGTATCGGGCAGTTTTGAACAGCTTCTTCTGCAGACAACCCGGCTTGCCACGATTTTCCATATGGCGGAATCCATCTCTCAGGGAATCCTGCTCGCCTGCCGGGAACTTGAGGCGGCCGGGACAAGCGAACTTCTGCTTTAAGAAAAACTGCAGACAACAAAACAGGCAGAGACTGCACCGTTTTCCGGTGTGGCCTCTGCCTGTTTTCTTTTGTCATTTATTTCGAAAAATCTTATTTACAGAACTCTTTTACCTGCTCGTAAACGCCCTCGCCGTCGAGTTTGTATTTTGCAAGAAGAGCGACTGCCGGGCCGGACTCTCCGAAGACGTCCTGTACACCGATTTTCTTCACCGGAACCGGGCATTTCTCTGCCAGTGCGTCGCAGACTGCGCTTCCAAGTCCTCCGATCACCGAGTGCTCTTCTACGGTTACGACTTTGCCGGTCTCTTTTGCTGCTGCAACGATCAGCTCCTCATCCAGCGGTTTGATGGTGTGGATGTTGATGATCTTGGCATCAATGCCGTCTGCGGCAAGTTTCTCTGCTGCTTCCAGAGCGGAGCTTACGCAAAGGCCTGTTGCAACGATGGTGACATCCTTGCCTTCACGGAGAACAACGCCTTTTCCGAGTTCAAATTTGTAATCCGGTCTGTCGTTGATCACCGGCACTGCCAGACGTCCGAAACGAAGGTAAACCGGTCCGTTGTATTCATAAGCTGCTTTCACGCAGGCTTTTGCCTCTACATCATCTGCCGGGTTCAGGATGACCATACCCGGGATGGTTCTCATCAGGGCGATATCCTCGTTGCACTGATGTGTTGCGCCGTCTTCTCCTACGGAAATTCCGGCATGGGTAGCACCGATTTTTACGTTCAGATGCGGGTATCCGATGGAGTTGCGTACCTGCTCAAACGCACGGCCTGCGGCAAACATCGCGAAGGTGCTTGCGAACGGAACGATGCCTGTGGTGGAAAGGCCGGCAGCGATTCCCATCATATTACATTCTGCGATACCACAGTCGATGTGACGGTCCGGATATGCTTTTTTGAACACACCAGTCTTGGTTGCTGCTGCAAGGTCAGCGTCGAGTACGATCAGATTGTCATGCTCTGCGCCAAGTTCAACCAGTGCATTACCGTAACTTTCTCTTGTTGCGATTTTCTTTACTTCTGACATAACGCTTCACCTGCCTTTTCCAGTTCTGCCATAGCAATTGCGTATTCTTCATCGTTCGGAGCTTTTCCGTGCCAGCCTACCTGGTTCTCCATGAAGGAAACGCCTTTTCCTTTTACGGTCTTTGTGATGATGGCGGTCGGCATGCCTGTTACGGTGCGCGCCTCATCAAATGCAGCTTTCAGCTGATCGAAATCGTTGCCGTCCGCTACGTTGATTACGTGGAAGTTGAATGCCTCGAATTTTTTGTCGATCGGGTACGGACTGTTGACATCTGCTACGTTTCCGTCGATCTGAAGTCCGTTGTTGTCTACGATCACAACGAGGTTGTCCAGATGTTTTGCTCCGGCAAACATGGCTGCCTCCCAGACCTGACCTTCCTGGATTTCACCATCGCCAAGAAGTGTATAAACACGAAATGCTTTGTTCTGCAGTTTTGCACCGAGTGCCATTCCGACTGCTGCGGAGATTCCCTGTCCGAGGGAACCGCTTGACATATCAACGCCCGGGATATGTTTCATATCCGGATGTCCCTGCAGATAAGATCCAAGATGGCGAAGGGTCAGCAGATCTTCTTTCGGGAAATAACCTTTTTCAGCCAGTGCTGCATACAGTCCCGGCGCTGTGTGGCCTTTCGAAAGTACAAAACGATCGCGGTCCGGATCTTTTGGATTTTTCGGGTCCACGTTCATTTCTTCAAAATACAGATACGTGAAAATATCGGCTGCAGACAGAGATCCGCCCGGATGGCCGGCCTTTGCTGCATGAACGCCGCTGACGATCCCTTTGCGGATCTCATTGGCCGTCTTCTGAAGTTCTAACTTGTTCATGTCTTTTCTCCTTGTTTAGTTGAATCGGAATCAAAAGCTGGAAATATCGCTATTGTTCACTTTGTTCACAATACCATATTTCCAGCTTTTATGCAATCATGTTTAGGTCTTATTCGCCGAATACAGCTTTGTAGTCAGCCTGGAATTTTGCGATTCCGGCGTCGGTCAGAGGATGTTTGGTCATCTGTACGATTACGTTGTATGGAACAGTTGCAATGTCTGCACCAGCCAGTGCGCAGTCGGTTACGTGGATCGGGTTGCGGACACTTGCTGCGATGATCTCGGTGTCGATGCCGGCTACGTCGAAGATCTCAACGATTTCACGGATCAGATCAACGCCGCGGGTGCTGATGTCATCGAGTCTTCCAAGGAATGGGGAAACATAAGTTGCACCTGCTCTTGCAGCCAGAAGTGCCTGGTTTGCGGAGAAGATCAGGGTTACGTTTGTCTTGATGCCCTCTGCGCTCAGAACTTTAACAGCTTTGAGTCCTTCTACGGTCATCGGGATTTTAACAACCATGTTTGGATGGATGGCTGCGATCTCACGGCCTTCTTTGATCATGCCTTCTGCATCTGTTGTGGTAGCTTTTACCTCGCCGCTGATCGGTCCGTCTACGATCTCGGTGATCTCTTTGATGACCTCTTTGAAGTCACGTCCTTCTTTTGCGATCAGGGACGGGTTGGTGGTAACGCCGCAGATAACGCCCATGTCGTTTGCTTTTTTAATGTCCTCTACTTTTGCTGTGTCGATGAAAAATCTCATGTTGTTTTTCCTCCCATATTCATACTTTCGTAAGGTTTCGGGGCCTGTTGTTTTCCGCAGAACGGCTCCGTTTTTCTGTTATCTCCAGTATAAATATGTTTGGTTTTTCCGTCAAGTCGGCCTCATTTTTATTAATTAATTTTATCATTTATAAATACCATTTTATAAATTACTCTGGCGGATTTTTTCTCATTTTTTCCGGTTTTTCCTTTTCTTTGTGTTTTCCCGGTTTGCGCCGGAGCTGTTTTATTCAAAATTATTAATAATAATTTCAGCCGTCCTATTTATTTTTTAATTTTTCGGTTCTTGCATACGAAGTGCTGCGCCGCACGATCAGTTTCGGCTCATACTCGACATGATACGTGCTTAAGGGTTCATTGCCGTCCTGGCTTTCCCGAAGAGACTGGATTTTCCGCAGGATGATATCGCACGCATCGCGGCCCTTCAATGGCACATAGTGGTCGATCGTCGTCAGGGAAATCGAGCGGAAGCTGGAATAGACGGTGTTGTCACATCCCACTACGGAAATATCCGCCGGAATGCGCAGTTTGCTCTTGAGCACGGCGTCCATGATCCCGAACGCGATCATATCATTCATGCCGACGATTGCCGTAAGGTTCTTGTCCTCCCGCAGCAGTTCCTTCGTCAGATAATAGCCCATCTTGTACTCAGAATCCATGCTCGGGATCACTTCGTCGAGGTCCTCATCCGCCGATTTGACGATCACGCCGTCGCCGTATCCTGCCTCCTCAAACTCGCGCACAAAGCCTTCCACGCGTTTCAGGCGCTGACCCTGTTTGGAAGTCAGCGGAGGTGAAACAAACGCCACATGCCGGTGTCCCAGTTCCAGCAGGTGGCGTGCCATCAGCCTGCCGGGTTTTGCATTGTTCAGCTCGACCGCATCAATTTCCAGCAGTTCTTCCCGGTTGTTGATGATGACAAGCGGAATCTCCGCGGCCAGCTCCTCCACTTTTTCCTTGCAGCTTCTGCTCGGATTGCAGGTGTAGATAATGCCGCGCGGGCGCACACTCTTCATCATCCGAAGATAATTCTCTTCGATTTTCAGGTCCCTCTGCGTATTGCAGACAAAGACCCCGTAATTCTTCTCTTTTGCAACTTCTTCGATGCCGTGCAGCAGCATCACATAGTAAGGATTCGTCAGCGTCGGACAGAAGACGACGATCAGCTTGTTGCCGTTCGACTCTCTTCTCATCTTCCGCCGCGGAATCTGGTAGCCCATCTCTTTTGCCGCCGCCTCCACTTTTTCCACCGTTTCCCGCGAGAATGAAACGTTTTCTCTCCGGTTCAGGATCATGGAGACCGTCGCCTGGGATACGCCTGAGGCTGCCGCGACATCGCTGGATGTCACTTTTTTTCTGCCCATAATTACAGCTCCGTTCTGCCCTCTAACGCACGCAGAAGGGTGACTTCGTCAATATTTTCCAGATCGCCGCCCACCGGAACGCCGCTCGCAATCCGCGTCACCTTGATGCCGGTCGGCTTGATCAGCTTGCTGATGTACATGGCCGTTGTCTCGCCCTCCAGACTGGAGTTTGTGGCAACAATGACCTCCGAGACATCGCCCTGGAGGCGCTGCATCAGCTCTTTTAACCGGATGTCGTCCGGCCCAATCCCCAGCATCGGGGAGATGGCCCCGTGCAGGACGTGGTAAACGCCGTCGTATTTTCCGGTTTTTTCATATGCCGCAAGATCCTGCGTCGTCTCCACCACCATGATCACGCTGTGGTCGCGCTTGACATTTGCGCAGATCGGGCACAGCTCTTTGTCGGTCAGGGTCTGGCAGCACTTGCAGTACTGGACGTGGGATTTTGCTTCTGTGATCGAATCAGCCAGCCGTTTTGCCTGGTCGGCCGGCATATTCATAATATGAAAGGCCAGTCGCTGTGCGGTTTTCACACCGATGCCAGGCAGACGGGACAGCTGCTCGATCAACTGATTGATGTATCCGCTGTAGTAATCCATCAGAACGGGAATCCTCCGCCCATGCTGCCGAGTCCGCCGGCAAGTTTGCCCATAGCTTTGGCTGCCTCGTCCTCAACTTTGCGCAGTGCTTCGTTGGTTGCTGCCATGATCAGATCCTCGAGCATTTCTACGTCGTCCGGATCTACGGCATCTTCGCTGATTTTAACTTTGGTTACTTCTTTTTTACCGGAAATGGTTACTTCTACGGCTCCGCCGCCTGCTGTCGCAGTGAACTCTTTCTCCTCCAGTGCTTTCTGGTTCTCTTCCATCTGCTTCTGCATTTTCTGAGCCTGCTTCATCAGATTGTTCATGTTGCCCGGCATTCCTCCCGGGAATCCTCCTCTTTTTGCCATGGGTAATATCCTCCTGAAAAATTTGTTTTTAATTTATTCTTCCCCGTCGTCGAAGTCGCTCTCGTCGTCCTCCTCGACCGGGATTCCATGAATCGCCTGCGTCAGTGCATCATCCACGGAAATCGTGGAGAGCGCGGCGTTTGCATGCTGGTCTGCTAAAATGAGCTGGACCTCTACGGTTTTTCCAGTCATCTGTTCAATAATGGTGCGGATCTCATCGGCTGCCTCCGGCCGCTCAACGTAGATGGATGCGAGCTGGTCTGCAAACTCAACAAACAGTTTGGCGTCACCCGTCTCGCTGTTGTATTTCGGAACGGCGCTCTGCAGAAACTGGCGGAACATGCCGCTTGTCTGGCCGACAATTGCCTTCCAGGACGCGCTGATGCGCTGTAAATCCGCCGGTGCGGCTTTCACTGGTGCCGGTGCACTCTGCGGTGTTTCTGCCGCCGCATAGCCGTCTCCGGCCGCTCCGGAGCCTCCTGCACTGCCGTTTCCTGCTCCCGGTGCATTTGTCACCATCATCGGGATTCCGCGCTCCATTTTTTCTTCGAGAATCCTAAGCCGCTCCAGCACGGATTCGAGGTTCTGCTCCATCTGCGGTTTGCAGAGTTTGACGAGCGCCACCTCAACGAGCACGCGCTTCTGCGCCGCATAGCGGAGCTGGCCGGAGAGCTCGGATAAAACGCGGATATAGTGGATCAGCGTCTCATCGTCTACCATCGTGCTCTCTTCTTTTAAGAGCTTCAGGTTTTCTGTAGAGACGTCGAGCAGTTCTTCGGTTTCATCTGCGCTTTTTACCAACAGCAGATTCCGCAGATACCACGTAAAGTCGGTAACGAACTGTCCCAGCTCTTTTCCGCGGTTTAAAAGGGTTTCCAGCGTGCGGATGCTTCCCGTTACATCTCCGGCGAGGATCGTGCGGAGCATCTGGCTGAAGATTTCGGCATCAACAGTTCCGAGAACTTCAAGGACTTTATCGTACGTCAGCTTCTGCCCGAGGTAGAAGGCGATGCACTGGTCCAGGAGGCTTAACGCGTCTCGCATGGAGCCGTCGCCCGCCTTTGCGACGTAGCGGATGGCTTTTTCTTCGACGTCCACGCCCTCTTTTTCCATCAGTTCACTAAGACGCGCCGCAATGGTGTCGATCGTGATGCGGCGGAAATCGTACCGCTGGCATCTGGAAAGGATCGTCACCGGGATTTTGTTTGCCTCTGTGGTCGCCAGAATGAAGATGACATAGGACGGCGGCTCCTCCAGGGTTTTTAAGAGTGCATTGAACGCTCCGGTAGAAAGCATATGCACCTCATCGATGATATAGACTTTATACCGTCCCTGTGTCGGCCGGTAGGCTACCTCCTCACGGATTTCACGGATGTTGTCGACACCGTTGTTTGATGCCGCGTCGATCTCGATGACGTTCGTGGAAACGCCCGCCAGAATCGCCTTACACGTCGGACATTCGTTGCACGGGCTTCCGTCCACGGGATGTTCGCAGTTGACCGAGCGGGCGAGAATCTTGGCGATCGTCGTTTTTCCTGTTCCGCGGGTTCCGCAGAACAGGTACGCATGACCGATGCGGTCCGCGCGGATCTGATTTTTTAATGTTGTTACAATGTGATCCTGTCCTTTTACATCCTCAAAGGTGGAAGGACGAAATTTTCGATACAGAGCAGTATAGCTCATAAAATTTTTCTCCTTTTATTGCATCGGCATGGAAGCCTGCCGCCGGCAGTTTCTTTTGGACAGCAGTGCAGCAGAAGAACGGAGACCTTGTTCTTCTTGCTTTAAGGCCTCCGTTCTTTTTCCTTGCCTTTTTCGGGAACGCATCAATCGCCGAAGCTGATTCCCATCCGTTTTGCCTGCAGGACTTCCTGTGCATTCGGATCTACGGTCTTTAATTTTCCGGCGCACTCGCCCAGCGGAATTTTCTTTACTTTTCCGTTGACCATTCCGACCATGTAGCCGTACTGTTTGTCCAGAATAAGCTGTGCTGCCTCGGATCCGAGTCTTGTGGAAAGGACACGGTCATACGGACACGGGCTGCCGCCTCGCTGCATGTGGCCCGGTACGGTGACACGGATTTCCATGCCTGTCTTTGCCTCGATCTCTTCTGCGATCTTGTAGGATACGGACGGATATTTCTTTGCGATTTCTTCCTGACGTTTTTTCAGTTCTTTCTTCGGAAGTGCTGCGTCTTCTTTTGCAATTGCACCCTCGGCAACGGCAAGAATGGTGAATCCGCTTCCGCGTTCTTTTCTCTTATTGATGGCTTCGCATACTTTGTCGATATCGTATGGGATTTCCGGGATCAGGATGACGTCTGCGCCGCTTGCGATTCCGGCGTACAGGGTCAGCCAGCCTACTTTATGGCCCATGACTTCCACGATGAAGACTCTCTGGTGTGAGGATGCTGTCGTGTGGATGCAGTCGATCGCATCGGATGCAATATTGACGGCACTGTAGAAACCGAAGGTCATATCCGTTCCGTAGATATCATTATCGATGGTTTTCGGAAGATGGATAATATTCAGTCCTTCCTCTCTCAAGAGGTTTGCTGTTTTCTGGGTTCCGTTTCCGCCAAGAATGACAAGGCAGTCCAGAAGAAGCTTGTGGTAGGTATGCTTCATTGCTTCCACTTTGTCCAGACCGTTTGCATCCGGGGTACGCATCAGCTTAAATGGCTGACGTGAGGTTCCGAGAATGGTTCCTCCCTGTGTTAATATACCGGAAAAATCTTTTGCACTGAGCATGCGGTAATCGCTGTAGATGAGGCCTTTATAGCCGTTCATGAATCCGTATACTTCGAGATCTTTTACATTGTTTGCAAGGCCTTTTACGACTCCGCGCATGGTCGCATTTAATGCCTGGCAGTCTCCGCCGCTTGTTAACAGACCAATTCTTAACATATGACTTTTCCCATCCTGTTCTTTATTAGATTTTCACGACTGCTTCTTGTTTCTTGGCAGTATTATGGAATGTTTACATTATACCCTATTTTTTTCGTTCTCACAATAGTTCGGGGGAAGAAAGCGCGGGAGTTTCTATTTTTTGTACGAAAAAAGGAAGTCTGGGGTTCAGGCTTCCTTGGATTTTCTTTTTTATGCGCGCCGCACTTCGAACTCTCACCACAAACGTTACTCCTACAGCCTACTCGGCCCAGGCACCCTCACGGCACACAGGAGGTTCCACTTAGTGCTGCTGCATTCCTGCCCTGACACGGTTCATGGAGTCCTGTTGCGTAAGACCCAGACGTCAACGTCACTTATAGAAGGCAGCTTCGCAATGAAAGAGCCCTCGGATTGGCATCACCCCCGCTGTAGCGGATTGCGGGTACAGGGCACCGCTATCTCCCCGGCTGCGCATTGTTTAGTATACGGGATTTCGGAGGGGATGTCAAGGAATTTGTGAATTGAAATATTGGTATAGCACGAGTATAATTTATAGTAAGGCCAGAAAATAACGCAAAAATTCAGTACCGCAGAGTGTGAACGACTGCTTCACAGATTTTCGTCGTACCCTGGTACGCCTTTCCATCTGTTTTTTACAATTCTCACTCTGCAACACTGCTTTTTTCATTATTTTCAAGATTTGCTATCGATAACTTTTTGAAAATGATACATTTTTTTCTTATAGAAGGAGGATGGACGAATGATACGAGTTACGGTCTGGAATGAGTTTCAGCATGAGCGAACGCAGGAGAAAGTGAAAGAGATTTATCCGGACGGGATTCACACCTGTATTGCAAAGTTTCTGAGACAGGAGGAGGAGCTTTCGGTTCGGACGGCTGTGTTTGACGAGAAGGAGCATGGGCTGACGGAAGAAGTGCTGGCAAATACCGATGTGCTGGTGTTCTGGAATCATATGCTGCAGGAGGAGTTCTCGGACGATGTGGCCGAGCGGGTTCGGCGTCATGTGCTGGCCGGAATGGGGCTGGTAGTTCTGCATTCAGGGCATTATTCCAAGATTATGCGGAAGCTTCTCGGAACAAGTATGACGC
Source organism: Fusicatenibacter saccharivorans (assembly GCF_015557635.1). Classification (GTDB taxonomy): domain Bacteria; phylum Bacillota; class Clostridia; order Lachnospirales; family Lachnospiraceae; genus Fusicatenibacter; species Fusicatenibacter saccharivorans. Next base: position 212,924 of record NZ_JADNOP010000004.1, on the reverse strand, counting down.
TTCGGTGGCGGCATGGGGATCGTGAGAGACTGTTCTGTACGTGTCCGACCCATCCGATCGCGCAGGGAATTCCGGCATGGGTGGATATTCCGGAGGAAGAGATGTATGGGGAGTTTTTTGATATTCCTAAACCGGATGATGTGGTATTTACGGGATGGTTTGCAGGCGGTGAGGTGTTCCGCAGCGGATGCACCTTTACACGTGGGCTGGGCAAAATTTTCTATTTTCAGCCGGGACACGAGGAATACCCCATTTACCATATGCCGGTGATTCAGAAGATTATCAAAAATGGGGTGCGCTGGTGCGTTCCTGTAGTACGAAGACCGGCACCACTGGATAATGCATGGGTGAATCCATCTACGGAGGAAGTGTATCTTTCTTCACACCAAAAATAGCAGCTGCAGTTTACCGATATCTGTATCCCGTTTGATTTTTTCAAAACAGGGGTCTGATTTCACGATCAAAAATGTTCTGCAATACACGGATGGAATCTGCGTACACATTGCATAAATCAGGAGGAAATGTTATATGAGAAAGCTTTCCGTTTTTTACGAACACATTCTACAGGCGTGTGAGCAGTCCGGTAAGACGATTCCGGAAGTGCTCGCGTTCTGCAGGGAGCAGGGAATTTCGGCTGTTGAGATGAACTACAGTCTGTTTGCATCAGAAAGAGAGGTCATTGCCCCGATGCTTTCCGATGCGGGGCTGGTGATCAGCTGTATGCATGAAACCTTTGATTTTTCCCATGATACGGATCTTGGCAGAGCACAGCAGATGCTCGATACTGCGGCATCGCAGCAGGTTTCGCGTGTCCTGTTTGTTGCAGGCGCGCTTGAAACTGCCGAAGCGGCAGAGCTTGCAGCCTGCAGCAGCACCTATGAGGCAACGAGTACTTTTATGGCCGAAAACAAATCGATTCAAAATATGGTACATGCGCTTTCCTCACTCGCCGAATATGCGGCTTTACGTGGCGTTTCGATTACCTTAGAGGACTTTGACGGTTTTTTACAGCCGTTTGCACGCACATATCCGCTGCTCTGGTTTATGGAGCACGTGCCGGGGCTGCGGTATACGCTTGATATCGGAAATTTTGCTTTCAGTGATGAGGATGTTTCGTATGCTGCCTGGCTTCTGAAGGATTATATTGTCCATGTTCACTGTAAGGATCGTGCCGAAAGTCCGCTCGTTCACGGACGTTTCTGCCGCGGCCTTGGCCAGACACCGGCCGGAACGGGATATCTGCCGATGGCAAAGCTTCTTACAGATTTAGAAGCGTGCGATTATGACGGTTATCTCGCCATCGAGCATTTCGATGCGCCGGATCAGTTATCGTTCATCGAACAGTCCGCAGCGTTTCTGCGCCAGTGGGTTTCCGAATAATTCCGCCTCTTTCATAAGCGCTCTGATTTTCGGAAAATTTCGTATTTCCGGGGAGAAATTCAGCAAGGAAAATATGTCGAAAAAATTCTTTACTATCTTTGGTTTTTTCGTATCTTTTCCTTGCTTTCCAGGGAAAACATGGTAAACTAAATTTGAAGCTTTTTGAGAAGGCATGATTCGAAAAGCAAATCTAAAACAAGAGGGTTTTAAAGTAATGGGAGAAATTATTATTCCGCAGGGTTACAAATCTGCATTAAACCTCCACGATACACAGGTGGCAATTAAAACAGTAAAGGATTATTTCCAGCATGAGCTGACACATCGTCTGCATCTGCTCCGTGTAACAGCTCCACTTTTTGTACAGCCGGAAACCGGCTTGAATGACAATCTGAATGGCGTAGAACACCCGGTTTCTTTTGAGTTAAAGGATCAGGGTACCAAGAAAACCGCTGAAATTGTTCAGTCTCTGGCAAAATGGAAACGGTACGCACTTCACAAATACGGCTTCTCTGAGGGAGAAGGCATCTACACCGATATGAACGCCATCCGCCAGGACGAGGTGACCGACAACATTCACTCCGTTTACGTGGATCAGTGGGACTGGGAAAAAATCATGTCCCCGGAAGAACGCAATCTTGATTTCTTAAAGAGTACCGTAAAAGATATCTATGAGGCACTGAAAAACACGGAAAAACATATGGCAGACCAGTACGACTACATCGAAACCATTCTGCCGGATGAAATTTTCTTTATCACTTCCCAGGAACTTGAGGATCGCTATCCGGATCTGACTCCAAAGGAAAGAGAGTATACAATCACCAAAGAAAAAGGTGCTGTCTTTATTATGCAGATCGGCGGCGTGCTTGCTTCCGGAGAGCGTCAGGACGGACGTTCCCCGGACTACGACGACTGGTCCTTAAACGGCGACCTGATCGTTTATTATCCAGTGCTTGACATCGCTCTTGAGCTCTCCTCCATGGGTATCCGCGTCAACGCAGATGCTCTCCGCGCTCAGTTAAAGGAATGCGGATGCCAGTCCCGCGCGAAGCTTCCCTTCCAGAAATCCATTCTGAACGGCACTCTCCCGCAGACAATCGGCGGCGGTATCGGACAGTCCCGTATCTGTATGTTTTTCCTGCGCAAAGCGCACATCGGAGAGGTACAGTGCTCGGTATGGCCGATGGAGACACGAGAGGTGATGGATGTGATGAATATTCAGCTTCTGTAAGATTGGTTTCGAATAGACTATTACTGTAAAAGGGATACGTTTCCTGTCCGCCTGTTTTCAGGGTATGACAGAAACGTATCCCTTTTATATTTTCCTGCATTGCTGCTGCATTTCGTCCTTACATCAAATCTTTTTCTGCTTTTCGCGGTTTCAGAACCGTTCTTCCAAAAGCTCAAGCAGTTCCTCTCTCTGAAAGGATGCTGTCTTAATTTCATCACCGGAAAGGATCTCTTCCGCCAGCTCTTTTTTCATCTGCTGAAGCTTGATGATTTTTTCCTCGATGGTTCCTTTTGCAATCAATTTGTATACCGTCACAACATTTTTCTGCCCAATACGATGTGCACGGTCTGTCGCCTGATTTTCAACAGCAACATTCCACCATGGATCGTAATGGATGACGATATCCGCGCCGGTCAGGTTCAGGCCGGTTCCACCTGCTTTCAGGGAAATACAGAATACAGACGTGTCATCCCGGTTGAACTGTTCCACCATTTGTGCACGCTGCTCTTTTTTCGTGCTTCCCTGCAGGACAAAGCAGCTGATGCTTTCTTCCTGCAGACGCGCGGTCAGGATCTCGATCATCGAAGTGAACTGGGAGAACAGCAGGATTTTGTGGCCGGATTCCACGGCACTCTGAATCAGCTCGATACAGAGATCGAGTTTTGCCGAACCGCCTTCGTAATTTTCGTAAACAAGCGCAGGATCACAGCAGAGCTGACGCAGCCGCGTCAGTTCAGAGAGCACCTGGAACCTGGAATCGGCAAATTCTTCCTCTGTCTGGTTCTGCAGCATAAGCGCCAGCCGCTGGGCATGTGCATGATACAGCTCCTTCTGCTTCTGTTCCATGCAGGCAGCCATATTTTTCTCAATTTTGTCCGGCAGATCCTTCAGCACTTCCTTCTTCAGACGGCGCAGAATAAACGGACGGATCATCTTTTGCAGACGTTCTAATCTTTCTTCGTCGCCGTTCCGCACAATCGGAAGTTCAAACTGCTCGCGGAATTTCTGATATCCATAGAGGAATCCCGGCATCAGATAATCAAAGATGCTCCATAGTTCACTTAACTGGTTTTCTACTGGTGTTCCGGTTAATGCCAGGCGGAACGATGCATGGATCGTTTTCACGGCTTTTGCTCCCTGCGTTGCGTGATTTTTGATGAACTGCGCCTCATCAATGATCTCGCAGAAGAACGGGAGATCCTGATACAGTTCGATATCGCGGCGGAGCAAATCGTACGAGGTAATCAAAATATCCTGCATACCGGCATTTTGGATCATCTCTTTCCTCTGTTCCTGTGTGCCGGCGACGAGTCTCGTCCGCAGCTCCGGAGCAAAGCGGGCACATTCGCTCTCCCAGTTATAGACGAGAGATGCCGGTGTAACGATCAAAGAACGACGATTTGCATCTTCGGGTGCTTCCTGCATTTCAGATAAGAGAAAGGCGATGGTCTGCAGCGTCTTTCCAAGTCCCATATCATCCGCCAGAATACCGCCAAAGCCGTTCTGGCATAATGTTTTCAGCCACCAGAATCCTGTTTTCTGATATTCACGGAGCTGTGCCTGCAGATTGTCCGGAAGTTCAAAATCGTTCTCCTCTGCAGTTTTCATATTTCGGATCAGCATACGGAACTCGCGGTTTTTCTCAACCTGAAGATCATCCTGCTCTTTTAAACGGGTATCGAGGTAGAGTGCTCGGTATTTCGGAATTGTGATCTCGCCGCTCTTCAGCTTTGCCTCGGAGATCTGCAGATTTTCCCGCAGTTCCGAGAGAACGCGGATACCGTCCTCGTCCATATCCATAAATTCACCGGTCCTCAGGCGGTAAAATTTCTTTTTCCGGTCATATTTTGAAAGAATCTCTGCCAGTTCCTCCATGCCAAAATTGCCCGGATTCAAATGAAGTTCCAGTACATTTTCTGCGAGGGATACACCGACAGAAACTTTCGGGGACGGGATGACACGGATCGCTTTTAACCGGTCAGAAACAAAAATTTCGCCCAGTTTCTGCAGATCTTCCATACCGCTGCTTAAAAACTCATACATCTCATCGGCTCCCTGGCGAACCATCTGATGTTTCCGCGCATCATAGGCGCTGAAACAGGATCGAACGAGCTGGTTTGCCGCTGCTTCTTTCCGTACATCACGGCCATGGGAAAGCTGATGGATATCGTTTGCATCTGCAAAAACATTGTATTTTTTCTCGCCATAGACAGCCAGAAGTTCGCAGGTAATCATATCATGCTGCGGCGCATCCAGATAAATCTGAAATTCCACCTGCGGCGGAAGATACTGCTGTAATTCCAGCTTTTCTTCTTTTTTTACCTTAAAATGTTCCTCCAACACCGGGAGAAGTCCCTGGCAGAAGGTCGGGATATCTTCTTTTGCAATTTCACAGACTCCGTCCGGACATCGCTCCATATATTCCAGGAATTCGCAGACTTCTGCTATCTCTTCCCTTGGGATTCGGTAAATTGTATTTTTTTCTGAAAGAAAATACAAATATTTTCTGCCATAAAAAATGGGATCCGCGTACATCTGTACCTTTAGGCCATCTGCTTTCCGTAAAAGCTTCATTTCATACTGCGGCATTCCCTCCTGGCAGTGCCACAGTTTTTCTTCTCTCCAGTTCGTACGACAAAAGAACTCCTGGCTGCCAACAGCCTCAAAAAATTCATCCATATTCTGCACAGAAATCATCACATAACGGTCATCAAAGCAGGACGCATAGCTGCCGGTACCTATCTGATAGCATGAGCCGCGTTCCATGGTATATGCGCTCAGAAATTCTACCATCGGACGGCTTTCTTCTTCAAAAGCATCCATACAGTGCAAAAAAGAAAGCTGCGCACCGTAGCTGACCGTTTCCATATTTTTTACAGCTGCTGTCATTTTGGAAACACTTTTTAATACATACATCCTTTTGCTTCCGATTTTAAATTCTGCCCGAAAGGAATCGTCAAACTGGCTCTCCAGATGAATTTCCAGTTTAACCTGACCTGCTTTTGCTTTCGGCAGAAAAGCAACCTGATCCCGCATCACATAATGTGAAAGCAGTTCAGAAAAACCGGGGCTCGTCTCTGCTTTTGGTGTTGGTTTTACTACTTTTCTGACAATTTTATGTTCTCCCTGGAATTCTTCCATTCCTTTTTTCACGCCGACAGCACGAAGAAGCTGCTCCAGTTCCTGATGTTCTTCGTCATTTCTCACTTTTTCTTCCAGTTTTTTTCTCTCTTTTTTCCGCCATTCAAGATAGTACAGCAAAACAGCGACACAATGTTTGCACAATCCCCAGTACTGCTCATGTGCCGGACAATCACAATCATCTTCCATAATTTCAGACATTTCTTCATCTACAGAAACGCTGACACAATACATATTTTTTCCGCTTCCGTCTACGACAGCTGTAATTTTATGCAGTTGATATCCGAAAATATCCTCCATTTCCTGTACCTGAAAAGCATGCACTTTCTGTTCTTCATAGATCTTTTTTCCACGGTTATATGATACGGAATTCGTCTCCTGTTTGATGTCCGCCTTTGTAATCATGCTGGTAAAATCCTTTCTGTTCTATCTTTTCCCATCATTCACAATTCGTATTTTACAGATTCTGGTTTTGATCACATCCGGGTCAAGATCTCCACTGTAGTAAATGGGAATCCCACTCTGTACGATCAACGAAATCAGTTTTAATGCTGCATACCGCGGCTGTCCCGACGTACACAGCAGCGACACATTCTTTCCCTGCACCTGTTCCATAAGATAGCTGAATACCATTTTGTTTTCCACAATGTATACACACGTTCCGACAGGCTGTACTTCTGTAATACCCTTCAGATTTTCCATGGTAAGCACATACGGTTCCCCGCATCGGCAAAAGGCTTCATATGCCGGATGCCATATCTCCTGTTTTTTCAAACGAATTCCAAACGCATGTACCAGGGAAGAAATATTATCCGGCACAACTCCCACGCACTGCAGCAGTTCTCTCCATTGCATTCGGTACTGATAAATAAGAGGTTTCATCAATTGCCTCCAAGTAGTCCATCTTTTTTTCCTTTCTTATTCTCTTTTATTTCAACTAATAAAAATTATATCATATCCTGCTATATATGATAAGTTTCTTTTGGTTAAAAACAGAAAAACCCCGGCCGCCTTACGGCGCCGGGGTCTCTTACGTTTGAGCACAAGTATCTTTCGATACAATTATATTTTATTTCCCGCAGTGCTTTCCTCGATTTCGCTTCGCTCCATCTCGGTCGGGCTGTCGCCCTATAAATTCTCCGACTAATGCCCTTGTGTGAGCAAGCTCCCACCGGTCATTACTCTCCGAATTTGCACTGCTCATAGATAACCGAAATTAGTCGATCAGAGTAGCAACACGGCCTGATCCAACGGTACGGCCACCCTCACGATACTTTAATCCCGTTTTATCTCATATTTTTTATGGTTTTCTCTCCAAAATACAGTGAAAAACAGCTGAATTGCACCACCTATTTTGATTTGCCTGATTTCTTGGCACCGTTTTGGCACCGGAGAATACTCAAACCGATTCTCTTCTGTAGATACTAGATACTTCTCTACCAACTTTATATTGCACCGGTAATTTTTAACTGTTATAATCGAAACATGGGTGCTACCATAACGGTAGGCGGTTAGTCCTTCTCCAGAGGGACTGTGACCCTCTGATTACATAGAAACCTGTAAAGGAATCCAGTGGAAAGGAGGGCTAAGCCAATGAGTATTGTGGACTTCATAGCAGTAGTGAGCTTCGGCTTAACCTGCTTTAGTATCGGATATACATTAGGCAAAGATAATCATAAACCACAAAAATAACCGCCCCAGCCTGCAAACTGAACGGTTATTTTTGTAATCAATAAGTATGTGGACTAACCGTCTATCGGTAGCACTCTTTTTCTATAATCATATTAGCACGCATCTGTGGAAATGTCAAAAATTTTCTTCTTTCTCAACTACATCTATTTCCATACATTTTTACAACCTATTTCAAGTGTTCCTCAAAAATTGATTCGAGTTCCTTATTCCCCCTCAAGAATTCATACTCTTTCTTATTTTCAATTTCCGAATACAATTCACGAACAAAATTTTTTCCAAGTCCCGAAAAAGCTTTTCCCTGTGCAGTATCTTCATACCTGTAATACAAAGGGGATTGTGTCATATTCCAAGGCTTCTGTGATTCACTTAATAATCGCTTAATTAACTGGATACATTTTTCTACATCTTTTCGATATCCAGCAATCAGCAGATATGGAACTGTGTTGCCATAATTCCATAGTCCAAACAATGATATCATGTGATCTGTAATCTCAGCAATTTTCTCTGCTTTATCATGATTTCCTGTCTCTTCTTCCATTTCTATTAACTTATACAAGTAGCTTTGGATATTGATAACTGCCTGTAGCAATTTCCCTTCTAAGAATAATGCAGCAGTATCTGTTCCTTCCTGATGTGCTAATACACTTGTTTTCATAATCGTTGCATCAATTACAGTATCAGGAATTTTTTTCAAAAGGGCATTTGCTTCTTCATATTTCTCCATTTGGACATATTTTGTTGCAAGTATAAAAACGCTTGAATTTCTCACTCTTTCATCCTGACTATCTGCTGTTCGTTCCAGCCACTCAATAATAGCTGTATTATATTCCATTCGTTCTTCGTCATTAAGATCTGACAAAGTCAAAGATCCGTTCAGAACGGTTGCGATCGTATATATTAATAAGTCGCAATGAGGATACTCCTGTATTTTACGAGATGCCATCTCGAAAGCCTCTGTAAAGCTGTCCAATGAAACTTCCGAAAGTTCATTCACAAATTGTCCAATCTCTTTTTCTGTCAATTCTTCATGAAACGAAAACAATTCATTCATATCAATTTTCAATAGTCGTGCCAAAGCTGGAAGTAATGAGATACGGATATATGGTAACGCTGTATCAGCTCAAAGAATATCTGTAAACTTGGGTGCTGCCCCTTGTTCTCAATGTTCGCAAGGTAGCGCGGCGAGATAAACATTTCGTCGCCTACTTTCTTGCGGCTTTCCTTGCGTCCTTCACGCGCTGCCTTTATCGCTGCCCCAAAAGCCTTGAAGTCGTATTTTGGTACTGGTCTTTTTGCCATAGTTATTCACCCTCTTACATTTTACTGTTCCCCTTTCTTCTTGGATATGTCTACATAGTTCTATCAGTTAGCCAAAATAATTCATATATATATATGTTGACAACAAGCTGCTTTTGTATATAATATTATATAAAAGGGGGGGAATGTTTATGTTACATAGCATGCGTATTCGATAAGCATTGAAATCAAAAAAGATTTTTCCCATTTTCAATATGGGCTTTTTTGTCATGCTTATTTTGCGTATGCTATACAACAAAACTAACGACGTATAGACATAGTATAAAAACTATGCCTTAATTTTGTTGTAGTATTATATGTATAAATGCAGGTCAATGCTCATGTTGAGAATTGACCTGCATTTTTTTGCGCAAAAGGAGAAATATTATGCTTGAAAAATATTGGATAAAATGTCCAATTTGTAACGGAAAGACGAGGGTTCAAGTATTTTATAATACGGTATTAAGAAATTTTCCTCTTTTCTGCCCTAAATGTAAATTAACGCATATCGTTGATGTTGAAAAACTAGAAATCATAATCAAAAACTCTGAAAAACAAACTTTTTAATTTTGAAAAGGAAGGATATTTAAATGAAACACTTACCTAAAAGTACACCTACGGAAATATTGAATGACCCATACGGATTTACTTACAAAGAAATGTCGGAAGTAATTGGAGAGGATAAAGCAAGAGCCTTATATACGGAATTGTATAAACAGCCATTTCACAAAGAAAATCTATCAATATCAACAAAAAAAGTCTATAAAAGTAGCGATACTGAAAAGTATGTTTATGAATTGAAAGATAACAGGTATATTGAAACGGTTTTTATTAAACGGCGAGATGGTGGGACTGTTTGCGTAAGTACGCAAGTTGGTTGTTCTGTTGGCTGTATTTTTTGTGAGTCCGGACGCAATGGTTTTGTTCGTAATCTAACACCGTCTGAAATTGTGCAGCAGGTTGTATTGATACGTCAAAAAGTAAATCGTATCGTTTTTATGGGAATGGGAGAACCTTTATTCAATTACGACAACTTGATTGCAGCAATCCATATTCTTCGAGATAGAAATGGACTTAACTTTCCAACCGACGGCATTACCGTATCAACAGTTGGTCCAGTTAATCAATTAAAAAAATTGCGCGAAGAACATCTAAAAATTCAGTTGACAATATCTTTACATGCAGCAACACAGGCTGCGAGAAACTGTATCATTCCTCATATGCACATGTACGCTATTGAAGATGTTGTTAAGCAAGCATTGTCCTATTCTCAAAGGCATAATCGAAAAGTGGTATTTGCGTATTTGCTTTTACCAGGTATAAATGACCGTTCCTCAGATATAAGGCAACTTGCAAAATGGTTTAAGGGCAAAAATGTTATGATTAACGTGCTGCAATACAACCCGACGAGTAATTCAAAAATTAGAGCACCACAAAAACAAGAAATGGTTGCGTTCAAACATCAATTAGAGCAAACAGGACTTGAAGTTACCATGAGAGTTTCTCATGGTAGAGAGATTAAAGCAGCTTGTGGACAGTTAGCTAATACATATAATAAAGCCAAAAAACAACAGAAATAATTTAATTAAAAGAGCCAGACGCACAGACGCAGAGCCGATAATATGCAGTTTGAAATACTGCTGTTATCGGCTCTTTTTTGATTTTAATTTGTGCCCCTAATAACCATATTGGAGCAAAATCAGAACTGTTGCTTGTCGTTCTTTGATTTCCGCAGCAGCTTTGAAAAATCAAAGCCGCCGTTTCTTTTTATCTTCTAATGAAATGACGCGGTATCACTGTTAAAAGCGGCGGCTAAAGGAGGTAGCCGCCATGAAGCACATACCCTATCGACAAAATCCGACGGTCATTGACATATCAAAAAAAGCCCGACCACCGCCGGGAACCTCTCTACCCTTGACTATGAACTGTCTAATCATCTAAATACTGCTTACAATACCTATACGCCTGTCCGGGCTTTTCGGACAGGCGTATTTTGCTGCTCAAAAAATTTTTTGAAAAAATTTCAAAAAATCTTCGGCGTTTTTCAAAAACGCCGTATTGCCCCGCGAAAAGGGGGAAGCACCACCAACTTTCCAACGAGAAAGGAGGTGAGAATGTGGAACCTAATAGCAGGGAGTTTTACAAACAATGTGCTTTTCAGAAGTTTCAACACCATTTCTTCTGCACTAGCTTTTATATTATTCATCAGTCTAACCCACTTCGTCCGATTCTGTACCTTTAATTCTTCAGTTACGCCCTGTTTTTCTGCCATCTGTTCCATAAGCATTTCCACCTGCTCTCTGCTCTCCTGATCAATTTGATTCAGGTGTTCCGTCAGCTTTCCAGTCAACAACAAATATTGATATTTTGCTAATCTGTGTTCCTTCAGAAACTGTTTCCTCAGCATTCCATATTTCCCATATATCGGTTCTTCTTCATTCAATACCAAATCCGGCAAATAATAATCTCCATGCAAAGTATAGCTTAATCCGTTCTTTTCATCATAAATGTGTGTTTCCATAATCTTATCTCTCCATTTCTCTGTTTTTTGATTTAGTTTTCTTACGCTGCTGATTCTCCATCTCGCTTTTTTTCATTCCCCATGCCAATCTTTCATGAATATTTCCCTTCGGCATTTGTTCCATCCGTCGCTTTTCTTCCAGGACTTTCTCGTTTTGAATATCCTGCTGTACTGCTGTATCTACAGTTTCTATTCCAAGAACACGCACAACACGATCATACCTATCAGAAACACCTTGTAATATATCTTTTTCTTCTGACAATTTCTGATTATCTTTACGTATATCATCCAGTTCTCTCTGAATAGCATTATATTTTTGTTTCACCTTTTGATATTTTCTCTTCCAACCTTCCACCTCTTTCGTAAGTTCTTTAACCTGAGCCGCCATTACAGCAACCTTATTCTTTATTTGAAGAAACAGTGGTTTAATTTTTTTATCTCGATAGGTTACTGCCCGTTCTAGCGTGCCCGCCTCCGGCAGTAACATTTTAACCGTTCCATATTCTTTGATTTCTTTGCTCACACTATCCATAATCGGTTGTAGCTGTTCTCTGCGATCTTCCAGGCTTTTTAGTTCTTTTTCTGCGCTCCCTGCCTTTTGTTCTGCTTCTTGCTTCGCCTTGATTGCCTGTTCCTTATCGTCTTTTAAATTCTGGATATCTGCTCTGGATTCTGCAATTTGTGCTGTTAATTCTTCTTTTTCAGCAGTTAGATGCTCTTTCTCCTGCTCCAATTCCTGTACTTCCTTTTTCCGTTCTTTTTTCTTGAAGTTATAGACATCCAGATGTTCCTCATGAGTACCTTTCTGTTCCCATTCAATTCCATACTGCTTTGCAGTCTCTGCCAGAACTTCTTTTTCATGATTTATCCACTGATTCAGTTCCGTATCATGCTTATTTCCACCTTGAAATCCAAGACTTTTTAATGCCTGTTTCAGTGAAACTCTGGTATCCATTCCTTTTCCTTTCCAGTCCGTCACATAAGGAATAAAATCAATATGGAGATGTGGAGTAGCCTCATCCTGATGCAGATAGCAACTAAATACCCGAAGTGTCGGATTCCGTTTCTGGAAATCTTTTACATACTCATCCAGTACGTTTACAGCCAGATCTCCTGCTTCTGTTCCAACAGCCATATCTTCTCGGTTTCCAATCTGGAAAATCACTTCATGGAACAACTTTTCCTGTTTTCCTTGGCGAATCTTTTCATAATAATTTGTAATCTGCCGATCTTTTCTTTTCCCGACATTATACCGTTCTACAGCTTCATCAAACAGCTCTTTATAGACTTCTTTCAGATTCTCATTCCGGTAACAAATATTTAATTGCACTCTGTCTGGATCAACATTTTCTGCTATAAAATCTCGTCTGTTATGAGCCAGAGACCCTGTCCCGATCATACCACTGATTGTTCGTTTCATCGTCATATTCCTCACCCCGCTTTCTAAAACCAGTGCCAGACATGGCACATAAATTTGTATCTTTGCCAGCTATAGTATAAAAAGAAATATTCGCCGGATACGGCGGTTTTGTTACTTTTGTCAAAAGTAACGCAAAAGCACTTTCGACAGCCGTACCGTCCATCAAAAGTACCCTTGCGCCCTCCGGGGGTACAGAGACCTTTACTCCGGTATCCTTGCCCGAATATATTCCAAATCACCACAATACGGTGTCCCTACAAGATACCATTCTCTTGCAGGATTCATTTCCATTCTGGTCTGAACCCATTCATCATCAAGCAACACTTCCAGGCATTCTCCACAGTGAAATCCTGTATCAATCCATAGATCTGATGATAATAATCCATATCTTTTGTTATAACTGTTATATCCTAATCTTCCTTCTCTCATTGTGCCAATCTCCTTTCATCTACCGTTTCCGCAGGGGCGCCCTGAATCAGGGCTCCCTTTTGAAAATTCTCTTCTACGCCAGTCAACTCCCGACTACACCTTACCAACATTCTCCTTGTCTGCTATCTACAGGTGCGTGACACGCTCCTGTAATAAAGTGTTCAGAAAGAACCTTTACCATCGAAAGTTCTCCGGTATTCCCCGTCTGTCCAGATATTCCTTCCGGAACTTTTCTCTTTCTTCTTCCGTTGGTGCTGTTTTGGATTTGCTGTATACTTCACGATTCACCATTGCATCCAGTTTTTTCTCCAATCCCAACCGTATTATTTCTTCACCATCGTAGTTATCCATCAAAAAATATTGCAAGAGCTGAAAGAATAACTCGTATGGAATCTGTACACTTTTATTTTGCATCTATTCTCCTTTCAAGGTAGCAAGATCCCCTCTTCTTAAGAAATGGTAATCTTGCCATCTTCCATTTTTATTCTGGCAACATCCAATACCATTGCTTTCCACGTTTTACGGAATCAATTTCAAGTTCCCGTTTGGCGTTCCATAGCGTTTTACTTTTGATTCCTCTGGCTTCTGCTTCTTCTGCAATTTTCTTCTGAGTCATTCCTCCATTTGCCAGTATCTCAAGGAGAAATTCTTTTGCTTTCCGACTTTTCTGTCCTCTTCCGTCTCCATTAAGAAGTTCATCGGCACTGATATCATATTCTCCAATCCATTCAAACCCATTATTCTTATCCAGTCTGAATGCAATGGACGTTCCTTCCGGTGCAAGAGAACTCTTCGTATGACATACCACTCTTACTTCCGGTTCATCTTTCACTCGCCCGACAATCAGAACACTTCTTGCAGCAGCCTGAAAATCAATGGAGCCAAGTCCTCGATAAGAAGATTTGCCGTTGCTGTTTTTGTTCATATGACCGATTAAAATAACTGCACAGTGATATTTTTCTGACAGCACTGCGATACGCTTCATCAGTGGTCTGATCTCATTTGCCCTGTGCATATCTACGTCCGCTCCCAGAAAGCCCTGTATCGGATCAAGAACAACCATTTTTGCTTTTGTCTGCACGATTGCTTCTTCCAATCTGACATCTGCCATTGTCAGTGGCTGGTCACTGTCATCAATCACCAGCACCTTTGAACAATCTGCACCTGCAGCAAGTAATCTGGGTTTGATAGTATCTCCAAGTCCATCTTCTGCTGTCTGATAGATTACATTTACAGGTGACACAGAAGACTGTTCCTGCATATTATCTTCAGCATCTAAATCTTCATTCTCACTATCGACTTCATCACTTCGTTTTTCTTTTGTTTTCGTTTTATCAGTAACAGGAAGAATCGGCTCTCCTCTGGTCAGTTTTGCAATAATCTGAAGTACCATCGTTGTCTTGCCTTCTCCTGGATCTCCCTGTATAATGGTCACTTTTCCATAAGGAATAAACGGATAAAGCAGCCATTCTACCTGTTCCACCTCTACTGAATCCATATTGATCAGTTTCAGTTTTGGTTCTATTCTACAATTCTCAATTTTATTTTTTTCATTCATATTCATTCCATCATCTCCTCCTGCCCTTCCGGGCAAGTCTCTGATGAACAGATATTCGGGAATTGTCGTATTTCCCGATTCGTGATATACTGAATCTGCCAAGATGGTATATCAGTGAATCTGATTATCAGAGAACTTGCTCAGATTATTTATCTGGGCTTTTTCTTTTGCCTTTTCAACATTCATCTCTTTCTTCTCCCAATCCGGTAACAGCATTTCCATTTTCATTATCCAGAAGATTTGCAATCTTTCTCTGCTGATTTGGATAAAGATGTCCATAAGTGTTCAATGTGATACGAATATCTTTATGACCTAATCTGTCCCGAATCAATAACGGTTCCACACCTTTCTCAATAAGATAAGCCACATGGCTGTGCCTGATATCATGCACTCGAATTTTCTTCACTCCTGCCAGCTCAATCTGCCGTTTCATCTTATGCTGTACCGCTTCCTGAACAACCGGAAATAATCTTTCTGTATCCGGCATTCCGTAATGACCATCTACAAATTCCTTAATTTCCTCTTTCAGAAATTCCGGAATTTCGATTGTCCGAAAGGACTGTTTTGTTTTCGGTTCTGTGATAATATCCTGCATTCCTGTCCGGTAATAAGTCTTATTGATACTAAGCTGATTCTTTTCAAAATTGATATCAGCTTTTGTAATCGCAAGCAGCTCCCCGATCCTGCATCCAGTCCAGAACAGCATCTCAAACATAAGATAATATCTTGTTCCCGGCTCCATTGTCTGTATAAACTGTTTGTACTCGTCCAGTGTCCAGAAGTTCAAACTTCTTGAATCTGAATTTCCCATTCGTTTCACTTTCTTGCATGGATTAACCGGCAAGTCATAGATTTTAGCTGCATGTGTAAACAGACTGGTCAACTGATTCTGAATCATTCTCAGATAAGAATCTGAATAGCCTTTTTTCTGAATTTCATTCTGCCACTGAATAATCTGTGAAGCCTTGATTTCACTCATCATCTGATTTCCGAAGTATGGAACGATATGCTGTTGCATCATATATCTTTTATTTTTGATTGTTCGATCTTTCAGATCATTTTGTTTGTCTGAAAAATAAATCTCAATAAAATCGCTCAGCTTCATATCCATACTTCGCTCATTGCTCAACTTTTTGCTTCGTTCAAACTCCAATGCTTCTCGCTTTGTTTCAAATCCACGCTTTCTGCGTTTTTTCTTCTCACCCATGACATTTGTCTCAAACCACTGGGCTGTCCATTTTTTTGTGTCTTTTTCTCTGTAAGCCATATTGATCCTCCCTAATTTTCTGCTATTTCATAGCCATACATCTTTTTTGCCCAAAACGCCTTTGGTATTCTTCCAGCCATCGTAATATATCCCTGTGCAGATAATTCTTTATTCATAGCTTTCACCAGTTTATAGGCATGAGATTTTGAGCAGTTTAATTCCTGTGCCACTTCATCAGCACTCATCATATAATTGTAACTTGCCATATTGCCTCCTCCTTTCCTCTCCAGATATAGAATACGTTTACTGTATTTCTATATCTGTACGATTTTCGTAAATTGATAATATCATGTATTTCTATCGTTGTCAATATTTCGTAAACACATTTTTACGAACTTCGTACACTATTTTTTCTTTATTTTATTCCACGTCTGTGTTATGATATTTTATAGATTTATGTTTTTCGTAATTTTCTAATATATGAAAAAGGAGGATTCTATGGGTGACGGTAAAAATTTAAAGAAATATCTTGATGAAAAAGGCACAAATGTCCGCAAAATTGCAAAGGCAACCGGAATCAGTGCTACAACCTTATATTCAATTATTCAAAAAGATTCCAATATTCGATTTGATTTTGCATTAAGACTTGCGAATGAATTGCAAATTGATGTGAATGAGATATGTTCTGCCAGTCCATTTTCTGGCACAATTAAGGAAGAAGAGATTTATCCTACACTTCCAGACGGTTTGAACGGAGCATTAGACGCAAGTCGTGTAAAGACTTACTTAAAAAATTCTATGTATCCGCTGATGTACCTTTTCGGTAAGAACAGTATGCCTGATGTAGATAATCTGCTTACATCGTTCTATCAGCTTGATGATGAATCCAGACAGGAAGTTGTGGAAACTATCCGTCTGAAATTACAATATCATCGTGATCCAGAACGTGCTGAACAAATCAAACAGATCAAAGGCTGGTAAAAAAATACTCCTGTGAATAGCAAACATTCGCAGGAGTTTCTTTTTGGCACCGTTTTGGCACCGCTGGTCTTATTTTTTAATTATAAATTTATCTGTATTTCATCTTGCTGATAAATGTTTCACTATTACTAACCTGATAAATTTACGAATAATTCTTTTCTTAGAGTACAGAAAAACCCCGGAAACCTTACGGTTCCGGGGTATCTTACGTTTGGACACAATGTACCTTGCGGTACTCAATATATATTAGTCAGTGATTACTCGATGATTGTAGCAACACGTCCTGATCCTACAGTACGTCCACCTTCACGGATAGCGAAGGTAAGACCCTGATCCATAGCGATCGGGTGGATCAGTTCGATGGTCATCTCTACGTTATCGCCAGGCATGCACATCTCAGTTCCTTCCGGAAGAGTGATAACACCTGTTACGTCAGTTGTACGGAAGTAGAACTGCGGACGATAGTTATTGAAGAATGGAGTATGACGGCCACCCTCGTCTTTTGTCAGAACGTATACCTGAGCGGTAAATTTGGTATGGCAGTGAACGGTACCTGGTTTAGCCAGAACCTGTCCTCTTTCGATCTCTGTTCTCTGAACACCACGAAGCAGAGCACCGATGTTATCACCAGCCTGAGCCTCATCGAGGAGTTTACGGAACATCTCGATACCAGTTACAACAGTTTTCTTGGTCTCTTCTTTCAGACCTGCGATTTCAACTTCCTCATTCAGATGAAGAACACCAGCCTCAACACGGCCAGTAGCAACAGTACCACGACCAGTGATGGTGAATACGTCCTCTACAGGCATGATGAAGTCTTTATCAGTGTCACGCTGCGGATCCGGGATCCAGCTATCTACTGCATCCATAAGCTCCATGATTTTATCTCCCCATGGGCCAGCCGGATCTTCCAGAGCTTTCAGAGCAGAACCCTGGATGATCGGAGTGTCATCTCCCGGGAAGTCATACTCGTTCAGCAGCTCACGGATCTCCATGTCTACCAGCTCAAGCAGCTCTTCGTCGTCTACCATATCGCATTTGTTCATGAATACAACGATGTAAGGTACACCTACCTGACGGGACAGAAGGATGTGCTCTTTTGTCTGAGCCATAACACCGTCTGTAGCAGCTACTACAAGGATAGCTCCGTCCATCTGTGCAGCACCAGTGATCATGTTCTTTACATAGTCAGCATGGCCTGGGCAGTCAACGTGTGCATAGTGTCTTTTCTCTGTCTGATACTCAACGTGTGCAGTAGAGATTGTGATACCACGCTCTCTCTCTTCCGGAGCTTTATCGATATCTTCGAAGTTCTCAGCAGTGTTTCCTTCTACTCTGGTAGAAAGTACTTTTGTGATAGCTGCGGTCAGAGTTGTTTTACCATGGTCAACGTGGCCGATGGTACCAATGTTACAATGCGGTTTTGTTCTTTCAAATTTAGCTTTAGCCATTTTAAAATGTCCTCCTTAAAATTGCGCCCAGTGGGCTTTTTTGAGACTAAATTGGTGGCAGGAACCCACCTGAATCGTAAACCTGCTAAGTCTGATTATATTGCATTTCCGTCTTATTTGCAAGGGAAATCTCAGAAAAATAATACTTTTAGGCTGTGCAGCCGCGAAAGGTTGCACAACCAGTACTTTTTCTTAAATTATTTTGCTTTTGCAGACAGAACTTTTTCCTGTACGTTTTTCGGAACCTGCTCGTATTTATCAAAGAACATGGAGTAGTTACCACGTCCCTGAGTTTTAGAACGAAGGTCTGTTGCGTAACCGAACATTTCAGCCAGCGGCACGAATCCACGGATCATCTTTCCGCCGCCGATGTCATCCATACCCTCGATACGACCACGACGGGAGTTGATATCACCGATAACATCACCCATGTAATCTTCCGGAGTGGAAACTTCGACTTTCATGATAGGCTCAAGAAGAACCGGAGCTCCCTTCTGCATAGCTTCCTTGAATGCCAGAGAACCAGCAATGTGGAATGCCATCTCAGAAGAGTCGACCTCATGATAAGATCCGTCGTATACATTTGCATGAACACCGACTACCGGGAAGCCTCCCAGGATACCGGCTTTCATAGCCTCTTCGATACCTTCGCCTACAGCCGGGATATACTCTTTCGGAATAGCTCCACCGACAACGGTAGACTCGAATTTGTAAATCTCTTCGCCGTTTGCATCCATAGGCTCGAATTTAACTTTACAGTGACCATACTGTCCACGTCCACCGGACTGTTTTGCATATTTGCTGTCGATGTCTGCCGGTTTGGTAATGGTCTCTTTGTATGCAACCTGCGGAGCACCTACGTTAGCCTCTACTTTGAACTCACGAAGCAGACGGTCAACGATGATTTCCAGATGCAGCTCACCCATACCAGCGATGATGGTCTGACCAGTTTCCTGATTGGTGTGTGCACGGAAGGTCGGATCCTCCTCAGCCAGTTTTGCAAGGGACTCGCCCAGTTTGCCCTGGCCTGCTTTTGTCTTAGGCTCGATAGCCAGCTCGATAACCGGCTCCGGGAACTCCATAGACTCAAGGATTACCGGATGCTGCTCGTCGCAGATGGTATCACCTGTTGTGGTGAACTTGAATCCGATTGCAGCTGCAATGTCACCGGAGTAAACTTTATCCAGCTCCATACGTTTGTTTGCATGCATCTGAAGGATACGTCCAACACGCTCTTTTTTATCTTTTGTTGCATTCAGTACGTAAGAACCGGAGTTCATGGTTCCTGAATACACACGGAAGTATGCCAGCTTACCAACGAATGGGTCTGTCATAATCTTGAATGCCAGTGCGGAGAACGGCTCGTCATCGGAAGAATGTCTTACGATCGGGTTTCCGTCCAGATCGGTACCCTCGATTGGCGGGATATCGGTCGGAGCCGGCATGTACTCAAGAATAGCGTCCAGGAGTTTCTGAACACCTTTGTTTCTGTATGCAGAACCGCAGCATACCGGTACAGCTGTACACTCGCAGGTAGCTTTACGCAGAACTGCTTTCATCTCGTCTACAGACGGGATATCATCATCCAGATAACGCATCATCAGCTCATCATCCAGCTCGCAGATTTTCTCTACCAGCTCGGTGTGATACAGCTCAGCGTCGTCTTTCATATCTTCCGGGATATCAACGATGGAGATATCATCGCCCTTATCGTCGTTGTAGATGTAAGCTTTCATCTCGAACAGATCGATAATTCCCTTGAACTCATCTTCCTTACCAATTGGAAGCTGAAGGCAGATAGCATTTTTACCAAGTCTGGTCTTGATCTGATCTACAGCGTTGTAGAAGTCAGCACCAAGGATGTCCATCTTGTTGATGAATGCCATACGCGGTACGTTGTAGGTATCAGCCTGACGCCATACGTTCTCAGACTGAGGCTCTACACCACCTTTTGCACAGAACACGCCGACAGCGCCGTCCAGTACACGAAGAGAACGCTCTACCTCTACGGTAAAGTCAACGTGGCCTGGGGTATCAATGATGTTGATACGGTGCTCAAGAGCGCCCGGTTTCGGCTTGCAGTTCTCTTCCAGAGTCCAGTGGCAGGTTGTAGCAGCTGAAGTAATTGTGATACCACGCTCCTGCTCCTGTTCCATCCAGTCCATGGTAGCAGTTCCTTCGTGAGTATCACCAATCTTGTAGTTAACACCGGTATAGTACAGGATACGCTCGGTCAGGGTTGTTTTACCTGCATCGATGTGAGCCATAATACCAATGTTTCTGGTTCTCTCTAATGGATATTCTCTTCCAGCCAACGGATTTTCCTCCTCTTAGAATCTGTAGTGAGCAAATGCCTTGTTAGCCTCTGCCATCTTATGAACTTCTTCTTTCTTCTTCACAGAAGCACCTGTGTTGTTAGATGCATCCAGAATCTCGTTTGCCAGTCTGTCTTCCATGGTACGCTCGCCTCTCTTACGAGAATAAGCGGTCAGCCAACGAAGGCCAAGAGCCTGACGTCTGTCCGGTCTTACCTCGATCGGTACCTGATAAGTAGCACCACCGATACGTCTTGCTTTTACTTCAAGAACCGGCATGATATTGTTCATTGCTTCTTCAAATACTTCGATTGCTGGTTTTCCAGCTTTTTCTTCTACTTTAGCAAATGCGCCGTATACGATTTTCTGGGCAACGCCTCTCTTACCATCCAGCATGATGTTGTTGATCAGCTTGGTTACCACTTTGTTATTGTATAACGGATCTGCTAAAACATCTCTTTTCTGAGTATGTCCTTTACGTGGCACGTTACTTCCCTCCTTAACCATCATTCGATTAAATCATCGGTACTCACACTTATTTGCAGTATGTCCGCGCGTGTAAATTCTCTATAAATCCGCAGCCGTGGGGATTTATGGAATAACGCACAACATTTCGCTTTTTTGTGATACTAGATATATCTCGAACTCGTTTTACTTAATTATTTCTTTTTCGGTCTCTTAGCACCGTATTTAGAACGGGCCTGTTTTCTGTTAGCAACACCTGCAGTATCAAGTGTACCACGGATGATGTGGTATCTGGTACCTGGCAGGTCCTTAACTCTTCCTCCACGGATCAGAACAACGCTGTGCTCCTGAAGGTTGTGACCTTCTCCTGGGATGTAACTTGTTACTTCGATTCCGTTGGAAAGACGAACTCTGGCGATTTTACGAAGAGCTGAGTTAGGTTTTTTCGGTGTAGCAGTTTTAACAGCTGTGCACACACCTCTCTTCTGAGGAGAAGACATATCTGTGGATTTCTTTCTCAGAGAATTGTAGCTTTTCTGCAGTGCCGGCGCGGTAGATTTCTTTACGGAAGTCTCACGGCCTTTTCTTACTAACTGGTTGAATGTTGGCATTCCATTTCACCTCCTGATAGATTTCTCCGTGTGTCCCACGGGGTTTCATACGGCTGCTTTAGTTCAACATAATTGCTTTGCAGCTTTTGCGCGCACAAAAAACAGTCTTTTACGCACGCTCGTTTATTATAGCGTCTGTCCTTTCAAAAGTCAAGGGGGAAATTCGCAAAAAATCGCGTATTTACGCGGCTTCTGCGGATTTCCCCCATTGATGCATTACTGTGCAAAAGTATTTTTTCTTCCTATTATAATCTCACCAGATTATTTTCTGACATTTTCTGTTTTTCGTTAAAGCGGACGGTTCCTGAAGGCCGGACACGCATCACACCGCTTCGGCTTCTCCTCGCTCTGTGCATTGCCCCAGAGGTCACGCGCTTTCTCTTCGGCACACCCTTTGCACCAGGGAAACATGCGGACATTGCTGATGTAAAAGTTCTCAAAGTTTGTCTCGTCGTTGTTGATGTCAAACTGCTGCTTTCTCGACAGCTCTTCCGTATGTTCTGCAATCCAGGCCTTCTGCCCTTCGGTCGCCGGATACCCCGGTCCGCCGAGGACGTAATCCATATCGGCATGGAGATTTTCCGGTTCGCCTGGTTTGTGGAATCCTACAAATAAAATATAACCGCGGCGCAAAAGCTCCTGGATCGGCTCGTCCGTCTGGCCGTCCGGACCTAAAATCGCCCGCGCGGTCTGCGCATGAAAATTTTCTGTTTTGGGATAGAATTTCCCAGTTGGTGCTAAAAATCCATCTGCCATTTTCTTTTCTCCCATGTTCTCATTTGCTGTATGCTTTTCTATACCATAACCGATTTTTTCAAAACAGGCAAGGTTTGTTTTACTGGATTTTTTTTTTTATCTGTGCTATACTCTTGCCCGTGCATTTATGCAATCGGATTTTCCCGTCTTTTTGCGGGTGTCCGGACTGGTTCGTGAACTTCCCAGTATAAAAAACCAAGTATCTCAAAATTTTCATCAAAGGAGATTGGAAAATGAATGCAAGAAAACTGATCATCGACTGTGATCCTGGCATCGACGATTCTCTCGCCCTGATGCTTGCCGCGGCTTCGAAAGAGCTGGATCTTGCCGGCATCACCACAGTCAGCGGAAATGTACCCGCTTCTATGGGCGCTAAAAATGCCCTCAAAATTCTTTCTATGATTGGAAAACCAGATGTCCCGGTTTATGTCGGCGAGGAGACGCCTCTGGTCCGCGACTACGTGGACGCGATGGACACCCACGGCATGGACGGTCTCGGCGAATCGGGCTGGCCGGATGCCGAAGGCCTTACGCCAAACAAGGACGCTGTTTCTTTCCTGATCGAAACCTTAAAAGCAACCCCTGATGTTACCATTCTTGCCCTCGGACCGATGACGAACCTTGCAAAAGTCATCTCCCGCGCACCGGAGTGCCTGACAAACCTGACGGCTCTTGTCTCCATGGGCGGAAGCTATAAGAGCCATGGAAACTGCTCCCCGGTTGCCGAGTACAATTACTGGTGCGACCCGGATGCCGCAGCCGAAGTATTCCACGCGTTTTCCGAGCTGCCGCAGCTTGAAGGCAAAAAGCTTCATATGATCGGGCTGGATGTCACACGAAAAATTGTCCTGACGCCGAATCTTGTGGAATATATGAAATGCGTAAATCCAGGAGTCGGAACCCGCATTGAGGAGCTGACGCGCTTCTACTTTGATTTCCACTGGAAACAGGAAAAGGTCATCGGATGCGTGATCAACGATCCGCTCGCGACCGCTTATCTTGTGGATCCGTCGCTCTGCAGCGGTTTTGATGCGTATACGCAGGTAGAAACCGGAGGCCTCTGCATCGGACAGACGGTTGTGGATGCCATGAATTTTTATCAGAAAGCACCGAACAGCCACATTCTGACGCAGGTCGATGTGCGCCGTTTCTTCCTGATGTTCTTTGAGCGCGTTCTCGGCGTGCCGCAGGAGGAATCCGCACCGGTTCTCGACCAGATTCTCACCGCACCGCCGGTCTTCCCACATGAGACGATGTTTCAGAAGGGAGGCGAGGCATGATGAATACTAACCGTACGTTAAAGCTCACGACACTCGCGCTCTGCGGTGTCATCAATATTCTCGGCGGTACCATTGCTCTGCTGCTGCGTCTTCCGGTTTATCTGGACTCCATCGGAACAATTCTGGCAGCCGCTCTGTTCGGACCTGCTGCAGGCCTCGTTCCGGGACTGATCTCCGGACTCATTTCCGGCATGACGAGTGATGTCTATGCGTTTTACTATATTCCGGTGCAGCTTGTCATCGGTCTCGTTGCCGGCCTTGTATTCCGCAGACTCCGCCCGTCCCATACGGCAGGATCCCGCAGCGAGAGTCTTTCCCTCCGCTCCATGGGCTGGAAGCTGTTTCCGGCAGCGCTTGTGATTTCGCTTCCGGGTACTGTGGTAAGTTCCACAATCACTGCGGTTGTTTTCGGTGGAATTACTTCCTCCGGCTCCACCGTGCTGGTGCAGCTGCTTCACAGCCTCGGCATGAATCTGACGCTGTCCGTCTGCGTTGTACAGGCTCTGACCGACTTTGTGGACCGAATGATCGTCCTTGCTGTCGTTCTTGTGATTCTGCCTGCTGTCCATTCTGCTTTCGGCAGTCTTTCCATGAGAAGCAGAAAATAATCTGTACCAATAGCACAAAGAATCCTGCAAAAAATTCACTTTCTTTTTTGCAGGATTCTCATATTTTGGCATAACAAGAACTCCGGAAAAAGGGGAGGCTGCATCAGGAGTCATCCCTTTTCCGGAGTTTTTTATTTCTTCTTTAATAAAATCATTCACATGCGCGGATCCATACCTGCATTTCGCCCTCACCTCGGTTGTTCCACATATAATATGGAATCAGCTTCAGTTTCGTCTTTTCCTCTTCCTCTTTCTGATACAGATGATACAACGGCTGTTTTTCCGCATCGCCCAGCTTCATGCGACGTCCCTCGGCCGTTACGCGCACAAAGTGCTCGCCCAGCTCATCGGCTGCTTCTGCGGTTTTTTCACCATTCACACAGAGTTTTGTCAAATGCAGATTCTTTCCGTTGTCTGCTTCTTCCATACAGTAAACAACCGGTCCTCGTTTTACGGCAACACGGCCGGCGTCCTCGCGTACAAGCGGATTGGATGCCAAAAACTGGATTTCCATCGGGAAGTTCAGGCGGATCGTCTCACCCTTCGCCCATACTTTTGTCACATACAGATACCCGTCTTTTTCTTCCACTTCTGCGCCTTTTGGAATCTCTTTTTCATAAGAAGCACACCATCCCGGGATGCGGAATGCAAAGGTGTACGGCTCTTTGGTATCGCTCTCGCAGGTCACGGAAACATGGCCGTCCCACGGGAATTCGGAAGTGATGGATGCTTTTACTTTTTCTCCTTCCACTGTTCCACCCATGTACAAGTGGACAAACAGGGTTGTGTCGTTTTCCGTGTATGCGTAAGATGCAACTGAGCTTACCGTTCTTGCCAGGTTCGGAGGGCAGCAGGCACAGCCGAACCATTTCTGACGGATCGGTTTTACATGGAATTTCCGCTCATCCTTGTGACATGCCTCCGGCAGTACCTCCAGCGGATTGACATAGAAGAAGCTCTTTCCGTCGAGCGCCATTCCGGAAAGAACGCCATTGTAGAGGGCTAATTCCATCACATCCGCGTACTCTGCTTTTGCCTGAATCTCCAGCATGCGGCGAGCAAAGAACACAAGACCGATGGATGCACAGGTCTCTGCGTAAGCGGTATCGTTTGGCAGGTCATAGTTGAAAGAGAATGCCTCTCCTATATGAGTGGCACCGATTCCGCCGGTGACGTACATTTTCTGATGCACCATGTTGTTCCAGAGAGTTTCACAGGCTTTCAGCAGGCTCTCATCCTGCGTTGCCCTTGCCACATCCGCCATGCCGGAATAGAGATATACGGCGCGTACGGAATGCCCCTGCACCTCATCCTGCTGACGCACCGGGCGGTTTGCCTGATTGTAGCTATATCGTTCCTCGCCCTCCGGGCAGGTCAGACCGCGCTCGATATCGTAATAGTATGGTTTTGTTCCGCGTTCATCGATGAAGTATTTTGCAAGATCAAGATACTTCTGCTCGCCGGTCAGATCATAGAGACGCATCAGAGCCATCTCTGCAATTTCGTGACCAGGATAACCTGCTTTTTTGCCCTCGCCGTGACCGAGTTTGCTGGCAATAAAGTCCGCGAAACGCTCCGCTGCTTTTAAGAGACGGTCTTTTCCGGTCGCCTGATAATAGGCTACGGCGCCTTCCGTCAGATGACCGAAGCAGTACAGCTCATGGTTGTCCTTAAGGTTTGTAAAAATCATATCCTGATCGTTGATCAGATAGTAGGTATCGAGGTATCCGTCTTCTCTCTGTGCTGCGCAGACAGCTTCAATTGCTTCATCTGCCGTTTTTTCCAGCTCCGGATCGGGATGCTGTGTCAGGGAGTACGCAACTGCCTCCACCCATTTGGTAAAATCGGTATCCTGGAACAGGAAGCCATAAAATCTTCCGTCCATTTTGCCATCCTTCGGCAGTGTCTCAAAAGTATCCAGCGGATATTTGATCTGAACAAATTTGTCTCCTTTTGCTTTCCGCTCTTTTTCAACTTCACCGGCGCGGCGGTAGTTCCGCATACAGAAGCTCGGTGCTGCTCCCGGAACATTGTCATTTAAGGCATTCCACTGATACGGAATTACTTCGGTGCGGACAAGCTCCATCTCTTTTTTCCAGAATGCATCGGTAACCTGGACTTTTGCCAGGGATAATGGTTTGCTGAAGTTTTTCTGATCCATTTTTTCGGTCTCCTTTTTCGTTGTCTTCCGCCGCCTCCTGGTTTGAAAAAGATATTTTCCTTGCTTTCAGATATGGGAAGCGTTACACTTCTTTTGACGGCTGTTTTCCTGTTTTTCTATAGTTTTATTTTAGCAAAACGGACCGCCGTTTAAAATACAAGAATGTTTGAAAAGGTTTGAAAAAGTCATATGATCTCTGTTTTATTTCCAGATGCCGCCTGTTTTACCTACGACCTCTGCGGCAAATTCCAGTCCCCGTCCCCGGAGTGGATGCACCTGACACGGAATCTCGTCAATTTTGAACTGATGGTTGTGACGGAAGGAACGCTTTTTATCGCGGACGAACGCCGCTCTTACGAAGTCCATCCTGGCGAATATCTTCTTTTGCCTCCGACCGTCCATCAGCACGGCTCGAAAAAAGGAAGCTGCGCTTTCTACTGGCTCCATTTTATCCCTGGTATCCCCTCCGCACCGATCATCGCTCCTTCTGACCCGACCGCCGGATCGGTTCTGGATGAGTTTCATGCTGCACCGCCATCCTCCTACCGCCTTGAGGACCTCGCTCCCGCCCAGCTTCCATCCAACTACCCCGAAACGTTATGCATCCCGCGCCAGGGAACGCTTTCGTCCCCGAACCGCGTCATCATCCTCATGAAGCAGCTCCAGGACACTTCCCTGCGTTTCCACAACACGTTCCTCAACAACAGCCTGACTGCCGCTGTTCTCGGCGAAATCAACTGCCAGAGCCCCTTCTACCGCACCTACACTTCCGAAACGCAGCGGACACAGATCCTGCAGGACATCATCAGCTACATCCAGTACCACAGCAGCGAGTCCCTCAAAGTCACCGAACTCGCCCGTTATTTCGGCTACAACGACAAATACCTCTCCTCCCTCTTCCACGAGGGCACCGGGATGACACTGAAGCAGTTCATCCTGAAATCCAAAATGGACAGCGCAATGGCTGAGCTGACGGACACGAATCACACAGTCTCTCAGATTGCCTATAATGTTGGATTTCAGGATGCGCATAATTTTTCCACGGCTTTCCGAAAACTCACCGGGATGACGCCGGGACAGTACCGGAAGAGTTATGGGAACCGGAAACTTTCTTTTGAATAGGACGGGAGGATACGACCCCCAGTCACAGCGGAGCGTCCGCCCCCACGGTGCTGTTTCGGAGGAAAAGAGGCTGTAAGAGGCCGAAAATTTGCTAAAACCGGAACCGGGCTCCGCAAACTCCCTTCGGTCAGACAGTGCTGCGCCCGGTCCCAACGCAAATTTCCGCCCTCTAACATCCTTACCCCTCCTGCAAATGCACCGCGGGGGGCGGACGCTCCGCTGCGCCTGGGGACCCATCTACGTTTTGGCGAGCGGAAGTGATTTACTCAATGGATGGATTCACTTATTCTTTAGAAATTTACTGTTTCTTTTAGAAAATAGACATACTTTGCTCACATTTCTTCCCTATACTATAACTTAGATAGTTGATGAACCACTCAAAACTATCTCCCCCCTCATTATGAAAGAGCAGCCCGCATATCCGCGGGCTGTTCTTATTTTTTGTCTTTTTGCACCCCACGTAACGTAAATGCCGCCTGCGGTCGGGGAAAACATCCCGACCGCAGGCGGCCTCACAATCTACCGTGGAATCACATTACTCTTCCGCAGCCTCAATCGCCGCAGTCTCAATAATAAACTTCACGCTTCCATCCATTCCATTTGCCTTACCACTGTAAGAAGTATAAGCGCATTTATCCGAATTCAGCGCCTGAATCCGATCCAGTACATCTCCCAGATCATCCTCAAAGGTACTCTTCAGCTTGCTGGTACCCTCTTCTTCAAACTTCTTCGTACCGTCAGCCAGTTCTTTCGCCCCATCGGACAGCTCGTCAATACCATCAACAACCTTGCTGCTTCCCGATTTCAGATCAGAAGCTCCGCTTGCCAGAGAAGAAGTTCCATTTGCCAGTGTAGAAGCTCCGCTCGCCAGCGTAGATGCTCCGCTTGCCAGCGTAGAAGCTCCGCTGTTCAGTTCAGAAGCTCCGCTTGCCAGGGAAGAAGTTCCGTTTGCCAGTGTGGAGGCTCCGCTTGCCAGCTGGGATGCTCCGCTTGCTACCTGAGAAGCACCGCTTCTTAAGCTTCCGCTGTTTGCAGAAAGTTTTGCAGATCCATCGCTTAACTGGCTTCCCAGCTGTCCAAGACCTGCGGTCAGCTGTGTCGTGCCGCCCTGCAGAGTCGTAACACCCTCAACCAGAGCCGGTGCATTTGCTTTCAGCTGGCTTGCGCCGGAAAGCAGCGTATCATTGTAAGCGCTCAGCTGGGTGAATCCTGCGTTCAGTGCATTGATGCCTGCTGTTGCTTTTGCAAAACTCTCATTTGTGCTGCTGTACAGCTGGCTCACACCTGCGGACAGAGTACCGATGCCCTTGTACAGAGCGCTTCCGCCTGCATCAAGCTGTGCCACACCTGCGGTCAGTTTCTGCATTGCACCAAGATTCTGCTCAACAACTGCTTTATTATCGGTGATGGTCTGCATCTGTTTCTGCATGGTCTCAAGCTGCGGCATCAGAGCTGCAACCGTCTTCTGCAGATCACTGTACTGGCTCTTGATGTCGCTCATCTTCTGCTGCATTGCTGCAAGACCGGAGAGATCCGGGCGCTCGATTTCGAAGTTCAGTTCTGGAAGAGTAATCTGCGGAGCTGTAACCGGAGTAACCGAAACGGTTCCTGCTGAAGCGGAAACGCTGACACTTCCGATCTGATTTCTTGCTTTACTTAAGGAATCGGCAAGCTCTGTATTTCCGGCGCTCTTAGCTGCGGAAATCTGTGCATCCAGTGCAGCCGCTGCTGCGGAGAGCTGATCATTTGCCTGTTTTGCTGCATCGGCGGATGCCTGGCTTGCTGCTGCATCAGCTGCGCTCTGTGCTGCTGCTGTTGCTTCCTGGTTCAGCTGTGCTGCTGCTCCGTCTGCCCATGCCTGAACCTGTGCTGCCATCTGGGTTCCCATCTGCGTTGCCTGATTCGTGATCTGTGCCTCCAGACCGCTTAAGTAGCTCTCAAGTCCTTTGGACAGCGTATCCATCTGGCTCATCAGCTCGTTGCCGTTTGTCATCATGCTGTTGACAGATCCTGCGATTGTGGTGTTCAGAACCTCGGAGAGTGCCTCGGTCTCGGAGATCAGGGTAGAACCGGTGCTGGTCATGCCGTCTACCATCGTCAGAAGGCTCTGTACATCGGTGCTCTGCAGCTGCTCGTTCAAACTGGTCAGTCCTTCGGAGAGCTGTTTTGCTCCTGCTAAAATATCATTCTCATCTTTTCCGTCGAGTGCTGCGTTCAGTGTTGCGATTGCACTGTTTACCTCGGTCAGGCCGTCTGCCAGAGGCTGAAGCTTCTCAGCGCCTGCTGCAAGCTGTTTCTCACCTGCTACATAAGAAGCAACGCCGTCGGACAGCTGTGTTGTTCCGTCGGTGTACTGTTTTACGCCTGCAACGACTTTATTCACACCGTTTACATACTCGGTTACGCTTCCAGTCAGCACACCGTTCTTTCCAAGATACGTCTGGATTGCTTTATTCAGGGTATCAGCGCCCTCGGTATAGGAGTTTACGCCGCTTGCCAGGGAAGAAGCTCCGCTGCTTAAGGTGGATGCTCCGTTGGACAGGGTAGCTGCTCCGCTGTTTAAGGTAGAAGCTCCGCTGTTCAGAGTAGAAGTTCCGTTTGCCAGAGTCGATGCTCCGCTTGCCAGTGTGCCGGCTCCGCCTGCCAGTGTGCCGGCTCCGCTGTTCAGCTCGTCAGCGCCGCCTTTTAACGTTCCAATACCGTCATCCAGCTCTTTGTAGCTGTCTTTTAAAGTATCCACACCATCGGAGAGTGCCTTGGAACCGTCAACCAGTTCCATTGCAGCATCCTCAAGATCACTCAGTGCATCCTTCAGGTCATCGTATCCGGTGATGTTGTCGGTATCGATGGTGTCGAGAACATCGTCAAGTGCAACGGTGAAGGTAGAATCCAGAGAGAAGTTCTCCACATCTGCAGTGATCTCCAGGCTTTCCGGCAGTTCGAAATCGCTGTCACCGGATACCAGATCTTCAAGGGAATCGGAATTTAATCCCAGGCTTTCCTGCAGGCCCGGCATACCAAATCCGATTACGATGTTTCTGCTTCCATCGGAAATGACTTTACCATTGTCGATCTTGACATTGGAGAAAGTATCCTGCGGAAGAATCATTCCGGTCATCAGGACGAATGGGGTGTACATCGTCTCTTTCTTGCCGTTGATGTCAACCGTTGTCTTTGTGTTGTTTGTATAGTCAACTTTGATTTTCAGTTTTCCGCTCTTTCCGGCCAGGTCATCCGGTTTGATTTCCTTGCCGTCCAGATAATAGGTGAACTTCACGGAAACCGGAGGCTCTTTTGTGGTTGTTCCCTGATAATAGATATCCTCGCCGTCTGTCTGCCAGGTCAGCTTGTTTCCGCTCTGGGTGAACTCCTCGTCGCCCTTTACGTTTTTGATGTCCTTCAGTTCACTTTCATCTTGCAGGTTCTTTTCCGTTCCTGCGTTCTTCAGCCAGTTGGATACGGTAATCTGATCTTCCGATCCGTCTGCATTTGCATTTACATATACGGTTTCTTCTTTGGAAACCGCTGCGTCCTCTCCTGTCGCTGCATAAACCGGAGCAGCTCCCATAACAGCAGCCATACCAACAGCAAGACCAGACATCATCTGTTTTCTCAGTTTTCTGTTTCTATTCATTGTGATAAACTTCCTTTCTGTGGTTTTTATAATGGTTTTTTATGATGAAATCCAGGATCATAAGAGAAGTAAAACCCGCTCGGAGTAAGATACTGCGGGATACTGTTTCCCTCAGATCGAGGATGTTTTTCCTATGCCTTTCAATCATCTAATGTTATAACGCAAAAATGACTCTTAGTCAACATTAAATACTGCACAAAATTGACGATCGGTCATTTTTTTCTTCGTGCATAGTCACAAAAATGAGAAAATTAGTCATTTTCCCTTTGACAGTTTCCATGTATGATACCTATAATTATAGGCAGGATAATGACACACGTTTTTGATATCTTTCAGGAAAGGAGACTCTCTGTGGGAAAAATTGATAATAACAAACAAATGAAGCGTGAGTCCCTTCTGGACTCTGCTTTCTCGCTCTTTATCGACAACGGCTTTAATAAAACCTCTATTTCGGACATCGTGAACAACGCCGGCGTTGCAAAGGGCACTTTCTATCTTTATTTCAAAGATAAATACGATATTCGAAATCATCTGATTGCGCACAAGGCAAGCCAGATATTCCAGGCAGCCTATGCGGATCTGCTGCGCCATCCGGACATCCAGGATTTTGAGGAGCAGGTGCTTTTCATCACCGACAATATCCTCGATCAGTTTGCTGCCAACCACAGCCTTGTGACGCTGATCTCCAAGCACTTAAGCTGGGGGTTCTTCAAAAATTCGCTTACATTTTCTCCGTTCAGTGACGCACCTGCTATCTACACAATTTACGAATCGCTGCTCTCTCACGCGGCATATACGTACCGCTCACCGGAGCTGATGTTCTATATGATTCTGGAACTCGTAAGCGGCACAAGCTACAATGCCATCCTGTATCAGCAGCCAATCCCGCTTGAGGACTTAAAGCCGGAGCTCTACGACGCCATCCGCGGCATTTTCAAACAGTTCCGGATCCGTAAAAAACGGAACGTAACAGAAAGTACGGAAAAAACAATTTCGTCAGCACAGCAGCCTGATCATCCGGCTCCATTAAGGGCAGCGCAATAAAAAAATACTTTCGCGGAATCTTCCAACCAAAGAAACCACGAAAGTATTTTTTTGTCTTTTTTATGATACCTGCGTTTCCAGATATTCGGCAATCCGCTGCTCCATCACCGGGACGAGCCACTCAGCGTAGCCGGCCTTCATCGGATGGATCGGATCCTGGAGATACAGTTTCCGTTTTTCCGGCGAAATGCTGTTGATCCGTTCGTCATTCCAGAAATCAATCACGCCGATCTGCCATTTTTCCTGGATTTTCAGAAGTGCTTCCACCATCTTTGCGTACGTATCGGAATCATACTGTGGGTTAGTGTAGAACATGACCCGGCAGTGCCACGTTTCTTTTGCATACGCAATGATGTACTCGATCGCACCGCAGACGGTTTTGACATCGAAGCTGTCCAGATCACGGGATTCCGAAATTTCGCCGAGCGGGCTGTTGCGCGTTGCATCGTTCGTGGAAAGCTGGCAGATAAACAGATCCACCTGACGCTCCGGGTCGAGATTGTCGCGCATGCGCTCGATGTAGGAATCCTCACAGTTATCAATCAGTGTTGTTCCATTGACCGCTTCTTTGATGCAGATACAACTGTCTTTTTTCGCTATGTACTCCGCGAACGCATTGTTGTGGGCCGCAAATCCCTTCGTCACGGAAGATCCCAGGAAGACAACCGTCTTTCCTTTTAACGGACTCGTCTTTTTAAACGGGATCCGGGAAACATCGTACCGGACGGAGTTTCCTTTTTTGAAGTAACCAGTTTTCTTATTCATTCTATATACGCCGCCGGCAGCTAAGGCTGCGCCTCCTGCTGCCAGGATTCCGGCTATGATTTTTGCATCCATGGGTAAACCTCCATTATCTGAGTCAGTACAGATTTACAGATCCTTTCGGATCTTTTTTCGAATACCCCTATCTTACATCATTTTTTCGAAAATGCAAGTAAACTTTGTTGTCGATTTTGTTCCGATTTTGTTAACAAAGTTCGGCTTTTCTGTGTTTTGGTCGAATCCGCAGCGGTTCTGGCGAAAGCTTTCACCGCTTTTTTCCAAAAAAGATTGACTCTCAAGTGTACTTGAGTGGTATAGTGAGAGTAAGATTTTATTTTATCACAAAGGAGAATTCTGTCATGAAAGAAACGGTTTTAGGCAGTCATCTGAGAAAAGTTCCTTCGATTGCAGTCGGATGCATGCGGCTTTCCGAAAAATCGAAAGACGAGATGAATCATTTCATCCATTCCGCGCTGGAACAGGGCGCATATTTCTTTGATCATGCTGATATTTACGGCAGCGGCATGAGTGAAACAGTTTTCGGTGATGCATTTGCCTCCGATCCTTCCCTGCACCGCGAGGATGTTCTGATCCAGTCCAAATGCGGCATCCGCCAGGGCTGCTATGATCTGTCGAAAGAGCACATTCTGGAATCGGTGGACGGTATTTTAAAACGGCTGCAGACCGATTATCTCGATCTTCTGCTGCTCCACCGCCCGGACGCCCTCGTAGAGCCAGAAGAAGTTGCAGCAGCGTTTGATGTTCTGTTTGAGAGCGGAAAGGTCCGCCATTTCGGTGTTTCCAACCACAAGCCGATGCAGATTGCACTTCTGCAGAAATATGTCCGCCAGCCGCTCGTTGCCAATCAGGTACAGTTCAGCATTCCGGTTTCCAATCTTGTCGCCAACGGCATGGAAGTTAATATGGAGACACCGGGCTCGGTTGACCACGACGGAAGTCTGCTCGACTACTGCCGGCTCCATGATATTACGCTTCAGGCGTGGTCGCCATTCCAGATGCCGTCATGGAAGGGATGCTTCCTTGGAAGTGACGAGTATCCGGAGCTGAACCAGAAAATCCGCGTGCTGGCCGAAAAATACGGTGTCAGTGATACCACGATTGCAGCGGCGTGGATTCTGCGCCATCCGGCGAATATGCAGCTCGTCACCGGTACGGCAAGCGAAAAACGCCTGAAAGAGATTATCGCGGCATGCAATATTACGCTGACGCGGGAAGAATGGTATGAGCTGTATCTGGCGGCAGGTCATCCGCTTCCGTAAGTTTTTCTGTCCGCCCGTATGCGAAGCAAGGCTAAAATCCGTTTTTCGGATCCGGGATTGATTTATAACATCGGAAAAGCATTCCTTTAGATCTTGTCGATCTTCCGGAATGCTTTTCCCTTTTTCCTTTTCTTTTTTCATGCAGCTATCTGCAATCCGCATTTGCTGCCTGCCCATAACCAAACAACTGCTCTGTGATTTATCAGATCTCTCCCACCAAATATCCCTGTTTTCCGTTGCGCAGGAAGATCGGCAGTGTTTCGATCGGCGCCTCGATTTCGTAGGCTTTTCCGCCCTCATAAACATCACCGGTATTTGCCAGCGTCCAGGACGCACCGGCCGGCAGATAAACGGTACGGCTCGTTGCTTTTGCCCGGACAATCGGTGCTACAAGGATGTCGGAACCGAACATGTAAGCATCGGAGATGTCCCAGCACGCTGCATCCTCCGGGAACTCATAGAACATCGTTCTCATGACCGGTGTTCCTTTTTCGTGTGCTTCTGCCATCAGGCTTCTCGTGTAATCGCGCATTTTTTCGCGGACACCGATGAATTTTGTCAGGATTTCATAATTTTTCTCTCCGAAGCTCCATACCTCGTTGTCAGCTCCTGTTCCCTCACGCACTTCGCCAGCCTTGTTGATGATCTCTTCTCTCGGTCCCCGGTTTCCGTGAATACGCATAACCGGGCAGAAGGTACCAAACTGGAACCAACGCACAAGCAGCTCCTGGAAGTCCGGATCTTCGGTCACACCGCCGTGGAATCCGCCGATATCGGTTGTCCACCACGGAATACCGCAAAGTCCCATATGAAGGCCTGCGCAGATCTGTTTGCGGAAGTCCTCGTAGGTTGAGAAAATATCGCCGGACCACACAAGCGCACCGTATTTCTGGCTTCCGAGCCATGCACAGCGCACAAGGTTGACAATATCTTCCTGCCCATTCTCTTTTTGTCCTTCGTAGAACATGCGGGAATACTCTCTCGGGTAAATATTTCCGATCTCTTCCACCGGGCCTGCGGCGTAGCGGTAGCACTCATACTCGTACGTCGAAAATTCCGGCTCTGCTTCATCCAGCCAGAACGTACGGATGCCGAGATCTGCATAGTTTTTCTTTACTTTTTCCCAGACGTACTTTCTCGTTCTCGGATTCGTTGCATCCAAAAAGACATTATTTCCATGGAACAGCATCTGAACATCAACACCTGCATTACTCTTCACAAGAAGTCCCTGCTGTTTCATTTCTTCGTAATTTTCACTTCTCCAGTCGATCTGCGGCCAGATGGAAACCATCGTCTCAATGCCCATCTCGTGCAGCTCGTCGATCATTGCCTTCGGATCCGGGAAGTATTCCTCGTCAAAACGGTAATCACCGCATCTTGGCCAGTGATAGTAGTCGATCACAAAAACATCCAGCGGAATGCCGCGTTTTTTGTACTCGCGCGCCACGTTCAGAACCTGCTCCTGGTTGTAGTAGCGCAGCTTGCACTGCCAGAAGCCAAGGCCGTACTCTGGCATCATCGGAACTTTACCAATGGCATCTGCAAAGTGCTCTTCAATTTCTGCCGGGGTATCGCCTGCGGTTACCCAGTAGTCGAGCTGCTTTGTGGTGCGTGCCAGCCATTCCGTTGTGTTCGTTCCGAAATGAACCTCACCGACCGCTGCATTGTGCCACAGGAAGCCGTAGCCAAGGCTCGATACATAAAACGGAATGCTCGCCTGCGAATTACGGTGCGCCAGTTCCAGGTTGCATCCCTTCAGGTTCATTCTCTCCTGCTGATACTGTCCCATACCATAAATCTTCTCATCCGGGTTGGAATCAAAGGATACTTTCAGCTGATAAGCGCCTCCCTTTAATGCACGGTAATCGTGTGCGCGCAGGCAGAGCGCTCCGCCGTTTGCGATCTCGGAGAGCAGCACCTCGCCCTTCTGATTCAAGAACGTAATCCGCAGCTTCTGTCCCCACGGCTGAAGCTCGAGAACCGCCTGGATTTTACCGTTTTTGATCGTCGCTTTCAGCTCGTCCACCAGCTCAATTTCCGCTTCCACCGGTTCCGGATCAAGCAGTGCAATGCTTCCCTCTTCTATCTCCGAAAGAAGCGTACCTCTCACCCGAAGACTGTCCTTCTGCCACGGCTCCACCCGGACCGTCTCCCCATCCTGCCGGAAAATCAGCGCATTTCCCTGTTTCTCAAAATACTGCATAAAACCCTCCCTTTCCAGAGCCCGCCGTTCCAAACGCATGCATGGGCTCTGCTCTTTTCGTTTGCTTTCTACTTAGCATTATACTAACATTTCCGGCAGAATACTTGATCTTAATTTTCATGTTCTAACACTATTTTGATCTTTTTCAATTATTTCCCATTGAAATAAAGCTCTTTCTTAAGGAATCGGAATTCGCCTTTCCCCTGCGTCCGTTTTTCAACACAAAGAACCCCCGGAGCCATTACAGCCCCGGGGGTCCTCATTCTTTCATTTATTATGCAAGCTTCAAAGTATTAACCTTAACTCCAGGTCCCATAGTAGGAGCCAGAGTAACGCTCTTCAGGTACTGTCCCTTCAGAGTAGCCGGTTTTGCTTTGTTGATTGCACCGATCAGCGTCTGGAAGTTGTCGCTTAACTGCTCCTCAGTAAAAGAAGCTTTTCCGATTGGCACGTGGATAATGTTTGTTTTGTCAAGACGATACTCAATCTTACCTGCTTTGATCTCTTTAACGGCTTTGGTAACATCCATAGTTACGGTACCAGCCTTCGGGTTTGGCATTAAACCTTTCGGTCCAAGTACACGGCCCAGACGACCAACAACACCCATCATATCCGGTGTAGCAACAACAACATCGTAATCAAACCAGCCATCGTTCTGGATTCTCGGGATCAGCTCCTCAGCTCCAACGAACTCTGCACCTGCTGCAACAGCCTCATCAGCTTTTGCGCCTTTAGCGAAAACAAGTACACGAACCTGTTTTCCGGTACCGTGCGGCAGAACAACTGCTCCACGGATCTGCTGGTCTGCGTGACGTCCGTCACAACCAGTTTTGATGTGAACTTCGATTGTCTCGTCAAATTTAGCAGTAGCTAATTTCTTAACTGTGGAAATAGCATCTGCCGGATCGTACTGAATGCTACGATCAACTGCTTTTGCAGCCTCTAAATATTTCTTACCATGTTTCATTGTCTAATAACCTCCTGGTGGTAGTTGCGGGAATCTCCCTCCCACGTCAATACGAGAAGATGTAAACTCTTCTTCTAAATTAGTCCTCTACAACGATACCCATACTTCTTGCGGTACCTGCGATCATGCTCATAGCTGCCTCAACAGTTGCTGCATTCAGGTCTGGCATCTTCATCTCTGCGATCTCACGAACTTTGTCCTTAGAGATAGTAGCAACTTTCGTTTTGTTCGGAACGCCGGAACCAGATTTCAGGTTGCAGGCTTTCTTAAGCAGAACTGCTGCCGGAGGAGTTTTGGTTATGAAGCTGAAACTTCTGTCTGCATATACAGTGATAACTACAGGGATGATCAGGTCTCCCTTATCTGCTGTTCTTGCGTTGAACTCTTTGGTAAACTGTACGATGTTTACTCCGTGCTGTCCAAGTGCAGGTCCAACCGGTGGTGCTGGTGTTGCTTTACCAGCAGGAATCTGTAATTTGATATATCCTGTAACTTTCTTTGCCATTTTACGGCACCTCCTAAATAAATGTGGTAATTGCGGGAATTTCCCTCCCACGAAACGCCCCTGGGGCATTTCTTACATCTTCTTGACTTCTGCGAAACTTATTTCTACCGGCGTTTCGCGGCCGAACAGCTCAACATTGATGGTAACCATCTGTTTTGTATCGTTGATACTCTGAATCAGTCCGGTTGTATCCTTCCATGCGCCGCCTGTTACAACGACTGCATCGCCGACTTCAAGGTCAAGCTCAACCTTTTCCTCACCACCGGTGATTCCAAGGTTCACCATTTCCTCATCCGTAAGCGGTACCGGCTTGGATCCCGGTCCTACGAAGCCCGTAACACCTCTGGTATTGCGGACAACATACCAGGTATCGTCGTTCATGATCATGTTGATCAGAACGTAGCCCGGAAACAATTTCCGGAGTACCTGTTTCTTGGTTCCGTTCTTGACTTCAACAACTTCTTCCATAGGAACACGTACTTCCAAAATCTGATCCTCAAGATGACGGTTCTCAATTGTTTTCTCAATATTGGCTTTTACTTTGTTTTCATAGCCCGAATAGGTGTGGACTACATACCAGTTTACTTCTGACATTCTGACACCTTTATCCTTATTTGATCAATAAATTGACGAACTCGATTACAGCGCTGTCAACCAGGGTGATTAACCCGCAGGTTACTGCAGAGATCGCTACGACTGCAACGGTCTGCTTGCCCAGCGTTTTGTTGTCAACCCAGATGATTTTTCTGAACTCTGCTTTCAAGCCCTTGAACCAGCTCTTTTTGGATGCTTTTTTTTCAGTTTCTGCCATTGGATCACCTCTTACCAAAGATTATTTGGTTTCTTTGTGCATTGTGTGCTTTTTGCAGAATCTGCAGTACTTCTTTGTCTCCATTCTCTCAGGATGGTTCTTTTTCTCTTTTGTCATGTTGTAATTACGCTGTTTGCATTCAGTACATGCCAATGTGATTTTTACGCGCACGACTTCCACCTCCACTGTGTATTTGCGTTATCGCTTGTGATCCTTGCGGATCAGCGGCGGTCTCTTCATTTCTGCCCTGTTTTTGCTGCTCGTACTTCAGCAATTTCAGGCATAAAAAAAAGACCTTCTTCCATGTCGCTGGTTTATTGTAGCACAGGAACTGCCTGTTGTCAACAAAATTCACCAAAGTACGCTGAGATTTTTTATCAGGATCGTATCGTTCACTGGTTTCCGACGAACTGTAACACCCTGTTTGTTCGAGGCGGTTCCGGACAGGAAATGATTCTGCGCGCAATTTTTCCTGCGCGCAGAACCATTCTCTTATTCTTTCCCCCCAAAAAGCCTTACGCATCCGATCTGGAATACGCGTTTTTCATCTGGTTGCTGAGTTCAAAGAGTACCTTGTGCAGTGTTGCACCCGTCTCCTTTTTCAGCATTTCAGCGATTTTGTTGTTTGCTTCTTCTCTCAATTGTGTCTGTTTTGTTTCGTCTGTCTCCCCTGCAAGCAGCGCATCGTACTGATGGATCAGTGCATGGCCTTTTGCCATCACCTTTTCCTGATACCGCTCAATGTGGAAGATAGAAGACTTATAGGATGCATCTGCCATTGCTGCCACCATGCGGCTTGCCCAGTAGAAGTTATCTGTGGAAACCTCTCCCGTTGTGTTGGAAAGATACTCCGGTGTTGTCGTCACATCGGTGTAGAACGGAACCAGCACATTGAATGCATTTGACGCAAATGCAATCCACTGCAGAATGCCGTTGTCTCCTTTGTGATCCGGGCGCATCTGGATGACAGAAAGGAAATCGGTCCGATTGACACCGATGGAGCGGTATGCCCCTTTCCACGATTTCTCGCCGTATGCGGCATACGGGTCGTACGGTGTTCCCTGATAGTGAGAGGACAGTACGTATTTCACATCCTCTACGGTGATCTTCTTCTCCGGAACCATCATCCACGGAATATCGTCAGATACTGGTGTGTAATCGGCATCCGGTCCGTCCCATTTTTTCGTGTGCGGGTTCAGATAGCGCTCCATGAACCAGGCACGCGGTGTATTGTAAACGTGATCGGAATCATCGTGGCTTCCGAAGGCATCGCGCGGATTAAAATTTCCATCCATAGAAAGATCCAGATGATATGTTTCAATAAATTCTTTCAAGTCTGCTGAGCACATATATTCCTTCTGTTCGCCGAGTGCATCCTCCAGATCAAAATGGTCGATGCCAAGCTGGTTCGGCATGGCCACATAATGGTCATCCGGCACTTTCACTGCCATCCAGTGATGGCCGCCGATCGTCTCCAGCCACCAGATCTCATCGTGGTCCTGAAATGCAATGCCGTTCATCTCGTATGTACCGTACTGCTCCAGCAGGCTGCCCAGTCTTTTGACACCCTCTCTGGCGCTTTTAATATAAGGAAGAACAATATAAACAAGGTCCTCCTCGCCGATTCCGCCCGGAACCTCTTCTTTTCCGTCTTCCGCCGGCTGATAAACAACAAGCGGATCCGCACCCAGCACACGCGGATTCGATGTGATTGTCTCGGTCGCAGTCATACCGACCTGCGCTGCATTCACGCCGCTTGCCGCCCAGACACCCTCGCCTTTTTCTGCGTTTGGCACTGCAGTGTACCGCATCGGATTGTCCGGAAGCTCAATGGTCAGATGAGAAATCTCGGTTTTATAGGTTCTCGGCTGCTCCTCCGGGTGAATCACTACAAATTTTTTCGATGTATAATGGCCTGCACCGGAATCGTCGTTTCGCGCGATCATGGTGGAACCGTCATACGATGCTTTCTTTCCAACTAAAATGGTTGTACAAGGCATAGCTATAGCCCTCCTTTTGCTGTCTTATGCTTCCGATTATGACACCTTCAGCTACGATTTGCAAGCACCATGTTATCTGTCGTTTTCTTCCTTTTTTACAAAATAAACCGTATCAATTCCTTCTCCACGGTCATCTTTCAGCCGCCGGACAAGACTATATCCCAGCTTGTCCAGGATATGCTCCTGGGCCCCGTTCGTGGACCAGGTACGGAGAGTAATCCGGCTTCCCGGAAATTTTGCCGCGATGTCCTTTTCTGCTTCTGCATACATTACCTCCGAAATTCCCTGTCCGCGGTAATCCGGCCAGACGCAGAGGGTGGTCAGATAGCAGGAATCCGGATATGCTTCCAGAT
Organism: Fusicatenibacter saccharivorans; assembly: GCF_015557635.1. GTDB lineage: Bacteria > Bacillota > Clostridia > Lachnospirales > Lachnospiraceae > Fusicatenibacter > Fusicatenibacter saccharivorans. The sequence continues at coordinate 171,743 of NZ_JADNOP010000004.1, read as the reverse complement.
TTTCACAGTTAAAATGATCCTTCCAGGTCATAAAGGCCCGCACGACTCCCTCTTCCTTCCACAGCACCACATGCTGACTGCAGATATTTTCCAGATATTCTGCAATTCCATCCGTCTTTTCTTCTGTCTCGGCCCAGTTCGTCTGGGATGTACTGTTGCGGTGGGAAAGCGGCGGAACGAAATCCTGATCGCACCGCTCCAGCAGCTGCCGGATTTCTTCTTTCTCTTTTCGATCCTCTATCCCGTCCCTTACAACGACTCTGCTCTCGCAGCACATCCACGGAAGCCGGCATACGAGTGCTACGGCTGCACACATGCCATCTTCTACGCTGGCGGCATCGAGCCATTCTTCTCTGGTATGCGCTCCTCCGCCCCGGCAGAAACCGACACAGATGGCAGGAATATGCCGTGACAATGGGATATTACAGTCTGTGGATGCTTCAGAGCATACCGGTTCTTCCCCGTCGGCTGCCTTCAGCGTTTTCTGTGCGCACCGCGTCATACGTGCCATCTGGACAGGATCGGTTTCTCTTGCGCACGGCCGCTTTCCGACGAGCTCACAGGAATACTGTACCTCCTCACTCTGGCGTGCTGCTATGGTCTGCTCCAGATATGTTTCGCAGGCTTCCAGACTCCGGTAATCCTCCGAACGGAATTCAAACAGCATGGAGGCATCCTGCGCAATCGTATTGACGGAGGTTCCTCCCTCTATCTTTCCTACATTGTATGTTGTATGAGATGCTGCATCTGTCTGAAAACGGTAAAGCTCTCCGATCAGACCCGCAAGCTCTGCAATGGCATTTTTTCTTCCGAAATTCAGGAAAGAATGACCGCCCTTTGTTTTTGCCGAAATCCGATACCGGACAGACCCGATGCAGATGGGATACATTTTATCCCGATACAGATCAAAGGCTGCCATTCCGCACAGATTTTTTTCATAATGGTCGACAAGCGCGCGAACTCCGCACAGATTGCCAAGCCCTTCTTCTCCCAGATCCGCTGCAAAAATCAGACCGCATGGAAGCTCCGGCTCTGTCTCATGAACGTATTTTGCCGCCATCAGAAGCATCACGACATTCACGGTATCGTCTGTGATGCCGGGACAACGCCAGATCATTCCGTCTTCCTTAATCTCCAGCGGTTCCTCCAGCGAAAACACAGTGTCCAGATGCGCCGTATACAGAACCTTCTTTTCCTGTTCCGGCCGATACTCCCAGATTACATTTCCAAGCTCATCCGTATGAACCGACTCCATGCCCTGCTGTTTCATCCATTCCATGCAATATGCGATTCTCTGATCCTCTTTTCCCGTTTCCGTCGGGGTCAGTGTCAGCTCCCGCAGCGTCTGCAGCGCAAGTTCTTTGTTGTTCCGGCAAAAGTTTCGGTATTCCTCTTCTATTTCCCATTTTTTACGCATGAAGCACAATCCTTCCTTCTTTGTATTCCCATTCTGTTCCATATCTCTTGCTCACGCGGGTGAGATATTCTGCAATTTTTTCTGCTGTTTTTTCGTCTGCCACGTACGGAATATTTTTTTCTGAGTTTTCCCTGTCCATACCAAGCTCGACCGGCAGAAGCTCCAGATGTGTGCATTTCCCCTGACAGATCTCGAAATACGGCAGCACACTCCGATAGACCTCCGGAATTTCGTAGAGGGAATGTGAGGACTGCTCCTGCCGCCTGGCGATTCCGATGGATGCTGCCGTGTGAATATTCAGACCATATTTTTCCATGTAGTCCGCTGGCAGAAGGCGTACATACTGATTTTCAAAAATAAAATTTCCGAGGCAATAGAAAATCGGACAGTCATGATACAGTTCGATTCCCTTCAGCTGATGCGTTCCGCCCCCGATCACCGCGCTGGCGCCCGCATCGATACAGGCGTGTGCAAATTTCTCCAGAAAATAATCCGCTTCCTCGTCATTGTCCTTACGAATTTCATGTGAATGTACCATAACCAGGACTGCCTCACATGTCATCTTCGCTTCCCGGATTGCATCGACGGTGCGTTTCACATCGATCGGATTCGGGCTGGAGCTTCTTCCCTCTGTTCCGTCCTTGCTGATTTCAAACATTTTCCCGCCAAATTCCATGACACCCTCGGGAAGCGGAGCTATAAATCCCTCCTGCCGGTGCAGATCCCGCAGTCCGTTGATTCCGGTCACCTCTGCAATCTTTGCAAGATCCTGCGCATGTTTTTCCGTAATGGTATATTTTTCCGAAAAACGCAGCGGATTTAAGCCCGGCCGGCCCGGCTGCCGTTCCGTCTGGCTTCCCGCCCTGGCTGCATTTTCAAAGGTAGAACAGATATCAATCACCGCAATCTGTCCCGCTGTTGTGTCCAGAATGGCAGGACGCGATGCTTCGTAAAGATTTTTGCCTGCTCCGGCATATGCCACATCCTTTTTTTTCAGTTCGCTGATCGTAGATGCAAGTCCTTCGTAGGAATAATCCATCGTATGATTATTCGAAATCCCAAGAAAATTAAAACCGTAACGCAGGGTATCTTCCAGACACCTCGCATCTGCCGTCAGCCATGTTCCGCCGGAATACGCCGATGCGTAACAGCTGCCGTCCGATATCGTCGTTTCCAGATTCGCCATCCGAACCTCTCCCTGCATCAGAAATTCGCGAATCGGCAAAACATCCTGATATCCCGGCAGAAGCCGTTTCATAATCAGAATATCACCTGCCGCCGATACTCTTATTGTTCTGTTCATTCTTTTTTTGCCTCCCGAACGATTCCTGCTCTCTGCTTTTGGAATCGCATCTTTATCCATTCTTATTTTTTCGTAACGGTTCAAAAGTCCCATCCCGGTTTTTCTTTCCTTTTACATAGCTCCAAATCGTTACCTTTTCTCTCTGTATCTGCTGCTTCTTTCTACCAGATCCGCAAAAAGACGGTTCATCTCCGGCGCTGAGTGGATCAGCCCTTCCGGATGCCACTGTACGGCCACAATCTGTCCGTTGCGGCTTTCTATCGCCTCGATGGTTCCATCCGGCGCCGTTGCTGAAACCACGATGTCCTCTCCCGGCGTACGCACTGCCTGATGATGCATGGAGTTTACCGCATGGGTTCCCGCCCCGAGAATTTCTGCCAGATGGGTTCCCTCTTTAATTTCCACATGGTGATGCAGATACGACCGCTCCAGGGACTGCAGATGCAGAATTGTAGTTTCCTTCTGTGTATAGATATCCTGGTACAGATCACCGCCGCACAGGACATTTAAAAACTGAATTCCTTTGCAGATGCCAAGCATAGGCATTCCCATCTCTTTTGCTGCCCGTCCAAGTGCAAACCATGCCTCGTCGATCTCCGGGCGGATGGTCTGGATCTGCGGTTTTGGCTCTTCTCCATAATACCACGGATTTAAGTCCTCTCCGCCGGGAACCAGAATTCCGTCGCACACAGCAAGTATGCCTTCCGGATCCGCTTTCATGGCAACTGCCGGAATTGCCATAGGAATTCCGCCGTTGTTCAGAACTGATTCGATATAATCGCTGTTGACATACATTCTCTCCGCGCTTGAAAAAAGTCCCGGCTGTGTTTTATACGTATTTCCCAAGATTCCAATGATCGGTTTTCTCACTTGTAAACTCTCCTTTTTACCAGATATGCCGAAAACGGCTTCACCTTTCCTGTGAACCCGCTTCCGGCATGCTTTTTCTTTCGTTATCGAATATTTTACAGTACATCCTGATGGCAGATATGACGGATCTTTTCCTCATCTAAAGCACGAATGACATTGGCTGCCATTGCGCTTGCTGCCTCCAGGTCTTCTTTTGCGCAGAAATTGTAATGGCTGTGCGCATAGCGGGATGGAACACCAAGCACCAGACACGGAACTGCTTTTCCTGTCACGCTGATTTTTGCTGCGTTTGTGCTTCCGCCTCTTCTTACGCTCTCCTGGTATTTAATTCCGCATTTTTCTGCTACTTCCTCGGCCAGTGAAATAAACTGCGTATTGGAAATATAGCTGTTGTCCAGGATACGAATCTGAACACCCTTCTTCATGCAGCCCTGTGCCTGTCCTGCGCTGATGAAAAAGTCATCGGAAGGAGATCCCTCAAATACAATGGCAAGGTCCGGTTTTACAATCTGGCTCGTCACCACAGCACCGCGGGTTCCGACCTCCTCCTGCGCTGCAAAGGCGCCGACAACATTAACCGCAAGAGAAGCCTGCTCCTTTTCCAGCTGTTTCATCGTATCTACGATGCATGCGCAGCCGGCCCGGTTGTCAAATGCTTTTCCGAAGCAGATCTCATGCTCTGCATCGTATTCAAAGGTTACATCCGGCATCATCGGATCACCGATATGGATTCCGAAAACATTTTCAACCTCCTCGCGGCTGGTTGCTCCGACATCCACATACATTTTTTCAATTTCCAGAGTCTGACTGCTGCGTTCCGCTGTTGTCATGAAATGAACCGGTTTTGCGCAGATAATACCATGTACCATCTTTCCGGATCTGGTGCGGATCCATACCGCATGTGCCGGAAGGCTGGTCAGATGAAAGCCGCCAAGCATGATAATGCCAAGGCATCCGTTGTCCTGGATATTCTGTACCATGAAACCGCATGCGTCCAGATGGGCATCCAGCTGGATGACCGGACGGGAATCCTTCTCTGTTCCCGGCATCCGCACATACAGGTTATTCATTGCGTCATTTTCTACATCAAATTCTTTGCAGTAATCTGCTATGGTACGGATGACATCCTCCTCAAATCCACTTGGTCCAAATGCATCGGAAAGCTTACCAAACATTTCTATATCCATTGTTTTATCCTCTTTTCTTTGGTTTTCTATCAGATTTATATTCTTAATATACAACAAAGCAGTGTGCTGTGACAATATCCATCCAGCGATCTGTCTCCAGCTTATTTGTGAAGGTATCTACCTTCTGCATTCCCGGATAAAACGACATCGTGTACGCTTTTTTCCAGTCTTTATATGTTACCTCATATGTAAAGTGCTCCGGAAGAGCCACCTGGCACTCTTTTTTCTGTCCGGCAACTGCCTTTTTTACCCCTTCCCGGATTTCGGATATCACTTTTCCTTTCGCCTTGCACCACGTTGCCGCACCGACACCATGCTTCGTTTCCACTGTCGTAATGCCCGGAATCAGTTCTTTGGCCTGACGGCAGATCTCTTCATCTCCGGAAAGAAACAGCACCGGTACGTGATGTGATGCTGCTGTATAGCTGTTCAGCATGCACTCACTCATCACTTTTCCATTCAGATGAATATACAGGCTGTTTCCTGTCGATGTGTGGCTGATCGAAAAATTCGGATCTCCTGCCGGTGCATGGTATCCAAGATACAGTACACCGTCATAGCTGTCGTCGATACCATACATCATATTATACGGATGACCACTCTTTCCCCGGATCAGGGTGACATACTCCGGCATTTTCAGCGGGTCAATGTTGGATGCATCTCCGTGACCGTCCTTTACGACAATCTCATCCGCACCCGCTTCATGTGCTGCTTCGCATGCCGCAACGACCTCTTCGGTCATCTCCTCTGCAAATCTCTGGTATACGCTTTCCTTCTTATGTGTTTCATCGGTCAGTGCCACTCCGGCACAGCCCTCGATATCTGCACTGATAAAAAGCTTCATTTCTGCTGTTTCCTTCTTTCTTTATCATAAAGATGACAATATACGTAATGTCCGTCATCCACTTCATACCGCTCCGGCGCCTGTGTTTTGCAGCATTCCATGCATTTTGGACATCTGGTATGGAATTTGCAGCCTGTCGGCGGCTTGTGGGCGGATGGGATACTTCCCTCAAGCAGAATTCTTTCTCTTTTTGCCGTCGGATCCGGAACCGGAACTGCGGAAAGCAGTGCCTGCGTATACGGATGCATCGGATTGCTGTAAATTTTCTCTTTTTCTCCGACCTCCACGAAATTGCCGAGATACATAACGCCGACACGGTCACTGATGTATTCCACAACGCTCAGGTCATGTGCAACAAAAATATAGGTCAGATCCAGATCATGCTTCAGTTCATTTAAAAGATTCAGAACCTGCGCCTGAATAGACACATCCAGTGCCGAAACCGGTTCGTCTGCGATGATCAGAGACGGTTCTACCGCAAGCGCACGGGCAATTCCGATTCTCTGACGCTGACCGCCGGAAAATTCATGTGGATAACGGTTTGCATGGTAGTCATCCAGTCCTACCCGGTGCAAAAGATCCAGCACTTTCTTTTCCAGATCCGCTTTATCCTGATACAGATGATGCACCAGCAGCGGCTCTGCAATGATGTCAAAAACGGACATCCGTGGATTCAGGGACGCATACGGATCCTGAAAAACCATCTGTACCTTTTTCCGGATGGAACGCATTCTCCGGTCATTGTACTCTGTAATATCTTCTCCATCCAGATACACATGGCCCGATGTCAGATTTTCCAGTTTGCAGACCCCTCTTCCCAGCGTGGATTTTCCGCAGCCGGACTCGCCTACAATTCCGAATACCTCGCCTTTTTTCACCTCAAAGGTAACTCCGTCTACCGCTTTGACGAATTCCTTTTTCCCAAATCCGCTTCCGGCAACCGGATAATAAATTTTCAAATCCTCTACTCTAAGTAATGTATCCGACATCCTAGTCACCTGCCTTCTCTACGTGATCTGTTTTGAGCTGTCCGCTTTCGCAGAGCCAGCATCTGCTGATATGGCCTTCCTCGATCTGGAAAAATCCCGGTTCTTCCTCGCGGCATTTTTCCGAAGCGTATGGACATCGCGGCTCAAATTTGCAGCCTTTCGGCATATATTTCGGGTTTGGAACGTTACCCGGAATCGACTTCAGTTCTTTTCCGGCGTCTCCCAGTCTCGGAATCGATCCCAGCAGTCCCTTCGTATACGGGTGGGACGGATTGGCGAAAATTGTTTTTACATCTCCGCGCTCTACCACGCGGCCGCAGTACATAACGGCAACATCATCGCAGACCTCTGCGACAACACCAAGATCATGTGTAATAAACAGGATCGATGTACCTGTCTCTTTTTTCAGCTGATTCATCAAATCCAGTATCTGTGCCTGAATCGTTACATCCAGTGCGGTCGTCGGCTCATCCGCAATCAGGATTTCCGGCTTGCATACAAGCGCCATGGCAATCATGACCCTCTGTCTCTGGCCGCCGGAAAGCTGGAACGGATACTCCTTCATCATATGTTCCACACGCGGAACACCCGTTTTCCGGAGCATATCTTCCGCCTTTTTCAGTGCCTCTTTTTTTGATATTTTTTCGTGCTGCAGAACACATTCTGCCACCTGGTCTCCAATCTTCATGACCGGATTCAGACTGGTCATCGGTTCCTGGAAAATCATGGAAATTTTGCTTCCGCGCAGCTTTCTCTGCTGTTCCTTCGTCAGCTTTACAATGTCATCGCCATCCAGCAGGATTTCGCCATCAGCAATTTTTCCTTTCGTTCCGGTCAGTAATCCCATCACAGAGAGGGATGTCACGCTCTTTCCACTTCCCGACTCACCTACGATGCCAAGCGTTGCGCCGCGTCGAAGCTCCACATCGACACCGTCTACTGCTTTGATCACGCCGCCATCGGTATAGAAATACGTATGTAAATTTTTTATCTCAAGTACGTTATCAGTAGCCACTTCTGCTCCTCCTTATCAATCGGAAAGTTTCGGATCGAGTGCATCGCGAAGTCCGTCGCCTAACAGGTTAAAGCTCAGTACGGTAAGGAAAATCGCAAGACCCGGGAAAATCGTCACATACATTGCACTTGCCATATAGTTTCTTCCGTTGGAAAGAAGCAGTCCCCATTCCGGTGTCGGCGGCTGTGCGCCCATTCCCAGGAAGGAAAGGCTCGATGCTGTCAGAATGGAAGATCCAAATGACATGGAATACTGTACAATGATGTCCGGAATGGCTCCCGGCAGAATATGGTGAAACAGAATTCTTGCATCGGAAACACCGATGTTCCGTGCCGCCAGGACAAAGACGGAATTTTTCAGGGTCAGCGTTTTGCTTCGGACAAGTCGTGCGAAGGTCGGTGTAGAAAAGACAGCGACCGCAATCACAACGTTTGTCATGCCGCTTCCGAGGATTGCCACGATGGCGATTGCAAGAATCAGTCCCGGAAAAGCGAACAGGACATCGCAGATTCTCATAATAATAGAATCCATCCATCCGCCGTAATATCCGGCCAGAAGTCCGAGAATGGTACCACAGACTGCACCGACCGTAACAGCGCCGAATCCGACTGCAAGTGAAATCCGGGTTCCACAGACGATACGGGAAAACAGATCCCGTCCAAACTCATCCGTTCCAAACAGGTGCTTCATACTTGGTCCCTGCAGAATCGCATTGTAATCATACTCATTGATTCCGTACGGCACAATTTTGCTTCCGAAAAACGCAAGGAAAATGAGAAAAATGATAAAACAAAGCGCAACTACTGCATTTTTCTGTTTTTTAAATTTTCGAACCATCTCAGAAAACGGAGTTTTAATTCTCTCCTGGTTCTCGGTCTGTACTTTTTTCTTTTCTTTCATTCCACTCATCTCCTACTGAAGTTTAATTTCCGGATTCAGAACCGCATAGAGGATATCGACAATCAGGTTGATGACGATAAACTGCAGCGAAAAGATCAGAATCAGGGACTGGATTGCCGGATAATCTCTGTAATTGACCGATTCAATCAGAAGGGAGCCAAGGCCAGGATAGGCAAATACCGTTTCTGTGACAACAGAACCTCCCAGCAGAAAGCCGAACTGCAGACCCACAACCGTCACGACGGAGATCATGGAGTTGCGGAAAACATGCTTCCAGATCACAACCTTTTCTTTGATTCCTTTTGCTCTTGCTGTTCTGACATAATCTTCTTTTAAAACCTCAATAATGGAGGATCTTGTAAATCGTGCGATCACGGCTGCAATTCCGACGCCGAGCGTGATCGACGGCATAATCAGACTTTTCAGGCTTGTTCCGCTTGTTGTCGGCAGAATTCGCAGTTTTACCGCAAACAGCATAATCAGCAGAAAGCCGATCCAGAACGAGGGGAGCGAAATACCCGAGACCGCAATCGTCATTCCGGTATAATCCTGCCATTTTCCCCTGTGAGTTCCGGACCACACACCAAAGAGCACACCCACAACCGAACTCCACAGCAATGTGACAAATGCCAGACGAACGGTATTTCCGAATCTTCCCGCAACCTCCTTTGTAACTGGCTGCTTTGTGCGAAGGGATGTTCCGAGATTTCCTTTTAAAAGTCCTGTCACATAGGTAACATACTGTGTCGGAATGGATTTATTGAGGCCAAGCTCTTCTCTTACTGCCTCTACGTCATCCTGTGTTGCCTGCTCTCCTGCAACGAGTCTCGCCGGATCTCCCGGAATCAGGCGGACAAAGAAAAATACAAATGTAACAACAATAATCAGTGTGGGGATCGTACCCACAATACGCTTCAGTATATATTTTGGCATATTGTATCTCCTACTTTCATGCTTATCCTACAGGTACAATCCCACGGATCACTGCCTGCTTTCCTGTTTGTAAGAAACCGGCGCCCTCTTTTGATGGAAGGACGCCGGGGTCTTTTTCATATCCTTGTTTCAGTCTGCCGTTATTCGGCTGCCATTCTGGCATTTCTCATACCGATGCTTCCATCGCCTAACAGATATACTCCGGTAATGTTGTTGCTGGTTGCCCAGATGTTTTTATCGCTTGCGATGCAGAGCAGCGGGAGATCCTTCCATACGATATCCTGTACTTCTCCATAGATCTCACCACGTTTGTCTTCATCTGCAGTTGCAAGACCGTCTTTGAGAAGCTGATCTACTTTTTCATTCTCATAGTAGCTGACATTGTAGCTCATCGGCGGCTCAGACTCGGTTGCCAGCATCGGACGAAGTCCCCAGTCAGCATCACCGGTGGAAGTAGACCATCCGCTTAAGTAGCATTCAACCTCGGCATCTGCTCCTGCGCAGTCAGCTCCCTGAACCTTTTCATTCAGAACGGCACTTTCCATTCCGTTCAATTCCAGATCAATACCAACCTCAGAAAGCTGCTGTTTGTAGAACTCTGCTTTTTTCTGATTTGCTGTCGTGTTGCTGTACATCAGTGTTGTGGTAAATCCATCCGGATATCCTGCTTCCTTTAACAGCTCTTTTGCTTTTTCCGGATCGTAGGAATACGGATCATTTCCTTTGTAGTGCTGTACTTCTTCTCCTACCATAGAAGTTGCCACAGAACCGTAACCGTTCATAACGACCTGGATATATGCCTCTTTGTTGATTGCATAAGCCATTGCCTCACGAACCTTAACATCGTTGAACGGTGCTTTCTGTGTATTCATGAAGAAGTACCATACGGCGATGCTGTCGCCCATTCCAACGAATACGTTGCTGTCACCTTTTAAGGTGTCAACGCTTTCGGTCGGTACAGACCACATAATCTGTGCGTCACCTGCCTGAACTGCAGATACACGGGTAGCACTTTCTGCAACCGGTTTGAATGTGATGCTCTTAAATCCTGCATCTGCATCTGCCAGAGCAGTTCCGCCGCAGACGTCTGCGTCATATCCCCACCAGTCTTTGTTCAGCTCTACCTTCATATGGTCACCGGCAACCCACTCAACAAATTTGTACTGGCCGGTTCCTACCGGTGCCTGTGCACAGGCATCTTCTCCTGCTTCAATCTGTTTCGGGCTCATGATCAGCGTAGCCGGATGTGCCAGGTTGCTGATGAAAGCACCGAATGACTGTGTTAAATAAATTTTAACGGTATAATCATCTATCTTCTCTGCATGATCCAGAACATTGCAGAGGAATGTAGTACGTTTCAGTCCAAGGCTCTTATCTGCCCATTTATTTACGTTTGCAATCAGGGCGTCTGCATTCCACGGAGTTCCATCGGTAAAGCTTACGCCCTCACGAAGATGGATCGTATACTCGGTTGCTTCATCGTTTGCTTCGTAGCTGGTTGCCAGCATCGGAATGATCTGCATATTCTCATCGAATCCAAACAGACCGTCCATCATCATTCGCTGTACACCACCGGAAAGTGTATCGGAAGTATCCATCGGATCCATGGTGGTAAAGTCTACAGCTACCATTGCCGTAACATCAGAATCCTGGGATACCGACTCGCCTGCCGGAATCGAGATGGTATTCTTCGTATCTGCTTCCGAACTGGATGAGGTCGATGCAGCAGATGCTGTTGATGTGCTCTTACTTGTGTCAGAAGAACCTGTCGATCCACATGCTGTCAGTGCCAGTGCCGTTGCTGCTGCAACCAGAGCACGCATTACATGTCTTTTTTTCATTGTTGTCTCCTCCTTTTCTGCAAGTGTTGCTGTTTTCTTTGTTCTTTCTTTTCACAGATAACAGAACCATGATATAAAAAAGAGCAAAGATGCCTTACCTTTTTTTTACAGCCCCTTTGCTTAATCGGTATTATAGATGTAATGCGTCACTATGTCAAAGCATTCTTCCTGATTTTTTCTTTTCTTTTTTGTCTTTTTGCATTTAGGTTGTTTATTTTCGTCAAAAATGATATAATTATCCTAATTTTTAACCCATTACCACTTTTTAGCAGGAAAAGAGGTCCCTTTATGAACAGAAAACAAAAGCTTGGCAACGTATTGATCATTTCTTCCCGGAAACGAATGCTTTCCGAATTTCAGTCTTATCTTCACTCCGTGCTCGGTGAATATCTCACCTTTAATACCCTTTTAAGAGAACAGGCCACAGACCCATCCCTCTTCCGGGGATACCAGTGCGTCCTTTTTCCAACCGCCCGCGCCATGGAAAACTTTCCGCTTACCATCGACCCTTCCATTCTGCAGCTCCCCTGCGACCGCGTTTTCAACCATATGTTCCTGGATAAAATCATTCAGATTCCGCCGCACGAACGTGTCTATCTGGTAAACGATGATAAATATTCCACGCTCGCTATCATTTCCCAGCTTGAGGAATGCGGCGTCACACAATATGACTTTGTTCCGTTTTATCCAGGATGCAAGGATACCGAGTCTGACATTCAGTTTGCTATCACCGCCGGCGAGCCGCAGCTCGTTCCTTCCCGCATTCCGAATGTGCTGGATATCGGCAACCGTATCATCGATATTTCCACTATTTTACAGCTCTGCGAATATTTCAACATTCCTCTGCAGACCGTAAACCGTGTATCGCGCAATTATGTCAATCAGATTCTTCACACCGTCAAGACCTCAGAAACTTACTATACCAATTATGTACAGACCGAACAGCTCATGCAGGTGATCCTGTTCTCTCTTCCCATTGGCATCTGTCTGTTTGGTGCGGATGGCCGCATTCAGTTTATGAATACTAAATTTGCACATGCCTTCTCGCTTCCCTCCTCCAACTTTGAAGGACAGCCTTTTTCGGAATGTTTTCCGCCTGCCTACGCGGATACGGCTTTCGACCGCAACGGTGACTGGACTATTCTCCTTTCGGATCAGAAAACACAGATCACGTTAAGCGTTCTCTCTATGGTTTTTCCGGATACAGAGCCTGTTTTTCTTGCGTTTCTTCCCGAGGGCAGATCCACGGAAATGTCGGTTCCGAAAGACGAAAAAACGGAAGAAAGCACTTTTTTTGCTTCCTCCCGTACCTTTTCACTTTCCCTGTCCCACGCAGATTCCGTCCAGAATCTGATGGCGCAGGCCAGACATCTTGCACTTTTTGATTTTCCGATTCTGATCCAGGGAGAAAGCGGTACACAGCGCAGGACACTCGCACGTGCGATCCACAATTTTTCGCGCCGCCATCATTATCCTTTTTCCGTTCTTCATTCTCCGGGAAATGATCTGACCGAAGCTTCTCTGCTCCGGCTTCTTGCCGAAACCAACCATGGCACACTCGTCCTTTCCCAGGTGGACCGTTTTCCGCTTTCCATTCAGGATCTGCTGGTCAATGTTCTTACCAATGTTCATGGTAACTTCTTTTCCGCACCGGAAACCCGCCGTTTCGATGTGCGGATCATTGCCATTGCGGATGATAACCTGTATAAAAAAGTAGAAAAAGGAACCTTCCTGCGGGAACTTTTTCACCTTTTAAGTGCTTCAGAGCTTCAGACTGTCCCGCTCCGCAGACGCAGGGAGGATATTCCCGATCTTCTCAATTACTTTCTGCTTCAGTTTTTCCACAACACCGATATGACCTGCGACCGGATCTTTTCGGAAGGGCTTCTGCGCTTTCTGAAGGAATATGCGTACCCCGGAAATATTCATGAGCTGTACAATCTGTCCTGCAGCCTGTTTACCCGGTACAGCAGCCATAAGCTGCAGCTTTCCGATCTGCCGACGTACCTCCGCTCCCGCCAGATGGCTGACGTTTCCCTCACCGACCTTCAATATCAGGTTCTTTCTTTCGTATCGACGCATCCGAAAGCAGGCCGCCTGGCAATCAAAAACGGACTGGCAGACGGAGAAACCTTTGTATCCGAAGCGGCTCTGCGCACCGTACTCGGAGAGCTTTCTTCCGCCGGTTATCTCATCGTGCACCGGACAAAAGGCGGATGTGAAATTTCCGAGCTGGGGCGTATGGTTCTGGAAAAATAATTTATTTCAGAAATCCCGGTATTTCCAGAAATTCTGCAAGGCTGCGGTATCTGGCTCCGTCCAGGCCTCTTTTTTCCTTTGCGGTTACCATAGAGTTCAGGATCGCTTCCTCCACAGCCTCTGCCGCTGCTTCAAATGCCTCGTTGATTTTTTCTTCTTTTATCCGGGCGCACGCTTCCACTTCACATGTACTCTTTGTGTCTACGCGGTTTGCTGTTGTAAATCCGATCATGATTTCACCGCTTCCGTGGCCGGTGTAGGCTCCTGTTCTGGCGATTCCAACTCCACAGCGGCGGATAATCCGGTACAGCTGCCGCTCCGATACCGGAAGGTCTGTTGCCAGAACCGTCATAATCGATCCCCGGTCTTCGGCGCTGCTTCCGCATTCTTCCTTCCGGATCCGCTCCAGAATCTTCTCTCCTGCCGGTTTTCCACTGATTTTCAAATCTCTGGTTGCCCCGAAATTTGACTGTACCAGAACACCAATGGTATATGTTTTTCCGTCAAGCACCAGCGTGCGGGATGCCGATCCGATCCCCCCTTTCAGCCCATAGCAGATAGTTCCTGTTCCGGCACCGATATCACCTTCCGCAAAGTCTGTATCCGCCTGCTCCAGTGCCTGATACAGCTCTTTTTCCCCCACTACCCGGTTACAAATCTCATTGATCCTCGAGTCGTTGCATTCTCCAACAACCGGATTGATGGAGAAAACATCTTCCCCTTCTTTTTTGGTCTGCTGTATCATCCATGAAATCATGGCATCCGCCACTTTTCCGACATTCAGTGTATTGGTCAGGGCAATGGGCGTTTCAAGCGTTCCGAGCTCCTGTACCTGCACAAGACCGCACGTTTTCCCGAAACCATTATGCACGTAGGCAGACGCCAGGTACTTTTTCAGAAACGGATTGCCTTCTCCCGGCACAATCACCGTCACTCCGGTATGCTGATTTCCACTTTCCACCGTCGCATGGCCTACCCGCACACCGGGCACATCCGTAATTTTGTTTCGCGGTCCGCTTTCATGGTGTCCAATCCGATATCCGTAATCGCTGATTCTCTTCTGTCTCATCCTGTTTCCTCCTCTTTTTATGATGTACTCCCGGAATTTTTCAGCTCGCGCAAATACAGGCACAAAAAAAGACTCCGAAGATACATTTTTCTCTCACTTTACGCTCTCTTCTCTCTTCTGTCCATACCTCTTCCCACAATTTTTCTTCTTTTCTTTATATTTTTTCCATTTCTTTTAGAATTTGGACACACTTTGCTCACATATTCCTTTTATAATAAAGCTCGGATAGTTGATAAACCACTCACTATCTCCCCCCTCATAAAAAGATGGCGATATACTTTTGTATATCGTCATCTTTGTTTTTACTGACAAAAACGCCCCCGGGCGGAAAACGTAACCACTTCCGTTTTCCGCCTGGGGGCATTCTTTCTTCCTTTTTGCTCAGGCCTCTGCAGCAGCTTCCTCTGCTTCCGCTTCTGCCATCGCCTGTTCGTACTGTTTCAGGATAATAGTCTGGATTTTTTCCCTGGTTCCAGAGTTGATCGGATGTGCGATATCGCGGTACTCCCCGTCCGTAGCCTTACGGCTCGGCATTGCGATGAACAGTCCTTTTTCTCCTTCGATTACCTTGATATCGTGTACGACAAATTCGTCATCGATTGTGATAGACACAACCGCCTTCATTTTTCCCTCTTTTGTCACCTTGCGTACTCTTACGTCTGTAATGTTCATAAACTTTTATGCCCCTTTCACCCCATAATCAGATGGCGTATCTTTCGTTTTTCTCGACAACAATTTTGATGCCGTCCTCCCCACAGTGATAGGAGTTTGCACGGATGGTGTCCCTGCTCTCCACAATACAGTTTTCAATGTGAGTGTTGTCTCCGAGATATACATCATTTAAGATGATAGAATTTTTAATCACACAGTTGTTTCCAACATATACCTTCTTGAACAAAACAGAGTTCTCAACCTGTCCGTTGATGATACAGCCGCTGGATACAAGAGAATTTTTCACTGTGCAGCCAGGATTGTATTTTGCCGGCGGAAGATCGTCGATCTTGGAGTAGATGCCCGGATACTGGCCGAAGAAGTAATCTCTTACCTCCGGTTTCAGGAAATCCATGTTGGTTCTGTAATAGGAATCTACGGTAGCAATGTTGCTCCAGTAGGTATTGATCTTGTATCCGTAAATCCGTTTCAGGTTTTTGTAACGGATTAAAATATCCTTTACAAAGTCGTAACGGTCTTCCTGTGCGCTGCGCTCAATCATTTCGATCAGCTGGCGACGGCGGATGACATAGATACCAGTAGAGATCACGTTGGAGCTCGAAACCATCGGTTTTTCCTCGAACTCCTCGATGCGGCAGTCCTCATTCATCTTCAGGACGCCGAAGCGGCTGGTATCTGCTTCCTTGGAATCCGTGCATACCACAGTAACATCCGCACGTTTTGCAATATGATATTCCAGTACCTTATTGAAATCCAGTTTGTATACGCCATCTCCCGATGCGATGACTACGTACGGTTCATGGCTGTTTTTCAGCCAGCTCAGGTTCTGACTGATCGCGTCTGCCGTTCCACGGTACCACCAGCTGTTATCTGATGTAACGGTTGGAGAAAATACAAACAGACCGCCATGTTTTCTTCCGAAATCCCACCATTTGGAAGAGCTCAAATGTTCATTTAAGGATCTGGCGTTGTACTGTGTCAGGACAGCCACCTTCTGAATATGAGAGTTTGCCATGCTTGACAGCGCAAAATCGATGCTGCGGAAGCTGCCTGCGACCGGCATAGCTGCAACGGCTCTTTTATTGGACAGCTCTCTCATTTTGTTGTTGTTACCGCCTGCAAGAATAATTCCCAATGCTCTCATATTACTCACCGTCCTTTTCTACAATTGCTCCGCCGGACGGAAGTGTGCCATCCGGGTAATCCTCAAGGGAAGTTTCGCCGGAAATGCAGACATTCTTTCCAATGGTTACGCCATCCGGAATGACTGCCTTTTCTCCAACGGTCACAAGTCCGAATCCGTAAATATTCGGTTTTAAGACGTTCGGCGCTTCCTCGCCAACGCCCATCACAACATGTTTGCCGACATGTACGTTTTCTGCAATAATGGCCTTATTGACCTGGGTTCCCTCGCCGATTGTGCTGTGGCGCATAATAATAGAATCTCTTACAACAACACCCTTTTCAATGCGCACATCCGCACCGATGACGGAATTATGTACCTCTCCGTAGATTTCAGCGCCCTCGCCGATAATACAGCGGTCGATGACAGCGTCCCCGGAAACATACTGCGGACGGATGATATCACCTTTGGTATAGATCTTCCAGAATTCCTCATATAAATTGAATTCCGGAATAATATCGATCAGCTCCATATTTGCTTCCCAGTATGAGCCAAGCGTTCCGACATCTTTCCAGTAGCCGTTGAACTCATACGCAAACAGACGTTTTCCGTTGTCGCGGCAGTACGGCAGAATGTGTTTTCCGAAGTCACAGCTCGGCTGATCCTTCAGGGCTGTCAGAGATTCCTTTAATGCTTTCCAGCTGAAAATATAGATACCCATAGAAGCGAGGTTGCTTCTCGGGTGCTCCGGTTTTTCTTCAAATTCGGTAATTCTTCCGTTTCCGTCTGTGATCATGACACCGAAACGGCTTGCTTCTTCGATCGGTACCGGCATACATGCGATGGTCACATCTGCGTGGTTTGCTTTGTGATAGTCAAGCATCACCTCGTAATCCATTTTGTAAATGTGGTCGCCGGAAAGAATCAGAACATATTCCGGATTGTATGTTTCCATATAAGCCATGTTCTGGTAAATTGCATTTGCAGTTCCTGTATACCATTCGCTGTTTGTACTTTTTTCGTATGGCGGCAGAACGGTTACGCCGCCTTCGTTTTTATCGAGATCCCACGGAATACCGATTCCGATATGGGTATTCAGCCGCAGCGGCTGATACTGGGTCAGTACGCCTACCGTATCAATTCCCGAATTGATACAATTACTGAGCGGGAAGTCGATGATTCGATACTTTCCGCCAAATGCTACTGCCGGTTTTGCCACTTTCTCCGTGAGCACACCGAGACGGCTTCCCTGGCCGCCTGCCAGCAGCATTGCTATCATCTCTTTCTTAATCATGCAATCACCTCTTGTCGTATCTAAAGATTTGCAGTAACTGTAAGAATGTACGGTTCTACGCTTACCGTTCACCGCTTTTCCGCGAACGGTAACCTTCGCTGCCCCCCTTCAGGCTTTGCCTTGCAGGAAGGGGCTACTTACACCTGAATCACTTTCTCACGCAGCGAAACAGCACCTGTCTCCCTGTGTACGAAACAGCAACCATGCTGTCGGTTCTGGTTTTTCATATCCACGCACTTCTTTGATAACTACAATTAAAATTATATCACACTTCCGTCTCATTGTGAACATTTTTTATAATTTTTCTTTTATTTTATCTTATATTTTATTGATTTTGACTATGCATTTTATTTGTGTCAAAAATCGTATCATGATTTTCTACAATTTTCGACAGCGTATTCATTTATTTTTACCAGTTTTTGTTACATTTCGTTCATTTTAGTTTGCAATATTTCTTTTTGCATATGTTCTGGTTTATAATACTTATCCATTGTTTTTTATTTCATTTTCGAATTCATCCGCTTTTTTTCTTTTACTTTTCCGGCAAATACGTGTATACTATTAGCCAGAACAGTTCCAGCCGGATTCCGGGGAACCGGCGCTGCATTTCGTTCTGTTCTTTCCTATATTAATTGAAAAATATGTATTGAGAAAATTTCCCCATTTTCAGTGAAAAGACACATTGAAGGAGATACCATGTACGAAGTAGATTTCAGCAAACCAATCCATATACATTTTATTGGCATCGGCGGCATCAGCATGAGCGGCCTTGCCGAGATTCTTTTAAAAGAAAGCTTTACAATTTCCGGTTCCGATGCAAAAGAAAGTGACCTGACCCGCCACCTGACTTCTCTTGGCGCACAGGTTTTCTACGGTCAGAAGGCAGAAAACATTCTTCCGGGAACCGACCTTGTTGTTTATACCGCAGCCATCCATCCGGACAATCCGGAATTTGCCGCTGCAAAAGCTGCCGGTGTTCCGATGCTGACCCGTGCCGAGCTGCTCGGACAGATCATGCGCAACTACGATACACCGATCGCCGTTTCCGGTACACACGGAAAGACGACAACAACTTCTATGCTCTCCCACATTCTGATGGCCGCTGACTGCGATCCGACTATTTCTGTCGGCGGTATTCTTCCGTCCATCGGCGGAAATATCCGTGTCGGCCATTCCGAAACCTTCCTGACCGAGGCATGCGAGTATACCAACAGTTTCTTAAGCTTCTTTCCGAAAATCGGCATTATCCTCAACATGGATGCAGACCATCTCGATTTCTTCAAGGATATCGACGACATCCGCCACTCTTTCCGTGCGTTTGCCCGTCTGCTCCCGACCGACGGCATGCTGATTATCAATGCCGATACGCCGAAATACGATTACGTGACCGAAGGTCTTGGCTGTAAGGTTGTCACCTACGCGCTGGAGAATCAGGCTGTCGCTGATTATACCGCTGCCAACATCACCTACGATGAGTTCGATCACCCGTCCTTCGACTGCATCTGCCGTGGCGAGCTGCGCGGTCGCTACACGCTGATGGTTCCGGGACTTCACAACGTTTCCAACGCCCTGGCTGCCATTGCACTGGCCGATGAACTGCAGCTGCCGGAAAACGCCATCCACGAAGGCTTTGCCACCTTCCGCGGAACCGACCGCCGTTTCCAGTATAAGGGTACATACCACGGAGCAAAGGTGATCGACGATTATGCGCATCATCCAACCGAAATCCGTGCAACGATGGAAGCCGCTGAAAACTGTGCGCACAGAACACTGTGGTGCGTCTTCCAGCCGCATACCTACACCAGAACGAAAGCGCTGCTCGATGATTTCGCTGCCGCTCTTTCCCTGGCAGACCATGTGGTTCTCGCCGATATTTACGCAGCCAGAGAAACCGATACGCTCGGCATCTCCTCCAAAGATATCCAGGAACGCATTGTAAAACTCGGCACTGCCTGCGAATATTTCCCATCCTTTGCGGAAATCGAAAACTATCTGAACGAAAATCTTGCCGAGGGCGACATGCTGATCACCATGGGTGCCGGAGACGTTGTAAAAATCGGTGAGGAGCTTCTTGCTTCCGAAAAATAAAATCATTCTTTCGCTTTACCTGCTCCCTGTGGAAAATGGAGTTTTCCTTTTTTCCACAGGGTCTTTTTTTGCTCCGAATCCACACAATCTGTCTTTTCGCCAAATAGTTACGCACATTTTTATTCACAGCTATTTTCCTGTATTTTCGCCTGTTTTCAGAGTTATCCACATTGTCCACAATTTTATACACATTTTTACGATCCACACAATGTGGATTTCCTGTGTATAACTTTGTTTACATAACGATATCACCAGAAAGTCCTATACTTCCCTGTTTTCCTCCATTTTTCAACATTTTTGGTAGATGATAATATTTCACAAAACGGATTTCTCCACATTATCCACATTGTCCACAGTCCTTTTTCATCCACCGTGCCTTTTTCCCGGAATGTTTTTTCCGCAAAACACCTATTCACTTGTCGAAAATACTGTGTTATACTTGGTTGTGTATGAGAAGGCAAGACGTATAATAAAAAACAGATCGCTAAAAGTAAAAATCTGCCGCACGATAAGAACAGGATGGTGTAATTTTGAGTATGCTGACATTAAACAATGACTGCCTGGCCAGTGTGACTGCTGTGCCGGATCTTTTTCTGGAACAATATATGCCCGCAGCCAACGGAGAATTTGTAAAAGTGTACCTTTATCTGCTGAAGCTGGTCAAAGACCATCAGCAGGATTCCACTCTGTCATCGATGGCAGATTTTTTTTCCTGCACGGAAAACGATATCGTCCGGGCGCTGAAATACTGGGAGAAGCAGGGACTCCTCTCGCTCTCCTACACCACCGGGGAAAGCGTTCCGACCGGAATCGCCTTTCTGCCGCTTGTCCGGAAGGAAGAAAGCGGAATCCTTCCAACACCGGAATCCTCGATTTCCGGCCCGATTGCGGCTGCACCGGCTGTTTCTGCTGTATCCGTTGAAATCCCGCAGACGGAACAGACCCCGGCTCCATCACCACAGCCGGCCGTTTCTGCCCCATCTGCCTCTTCTCCGGCAGATGATCTTTCCAGTTCCGGTATTTCCGGACAGTCAGCAGAAAAAAAACACGCTCCCGGCAGCCGCGAAGAACTGCAGCACGTTCTTTACGTTGCGCAGACGTATTTCGGTCATCTTCTGTCGCCAACGGAAATCGAATGCATCATGTTTTTCTATGATGATCTCCACTTTTCCGCGGATCTTCTGGAATACCTGGTGGAATACTGTGTTTCGAAGGGAAGCACCAGCATCCACTACCTGAAAAAGGTAGGACTCGCCTGGCAGGAAAGCGGAATCCGCGATGTTGCCTCTGCCAAACAGGAGACCACGACATTCAACAAACATTACTACACAATTTTGAAAGCATTCGGCATCCGCAACCGCGCACCGGTGGAAAAAGAAGCCGAGATGATGGACCGCTGGCTGAATACCTACGGTTTTACGATTGATCTTATCACCGAAGCCTGTCAGCGCACCGTTTCCAAGATCGGCCAGCCGAGCTTCCAGTACGCGGAAGGCATTCTCTCCAAATGGAAGGAACAGGGCGTCCGCTCCATGGCAGACGTCGAACAGCGCGATGCGGAGCACCAGAAAAGGAAGAAAACCGCTTCTGATCAGAATGCGGCACGAAAAACCGCTCCTGCTGCTTCAAGTAACCGCTTCAACAATTTCCATCAGAGAGAATACGACTACCAGAAGTTAGAAGAACAGCTTCTGAAATAACGCCCGGAGGACGAAACAACTATGGCACTGACAAACCCGCAATACGATGCGATTATGCGCATGTACAACGAACGGCAGCTCCGCCACCAGAGAGAACAGCAGGAGCACATCCGCATTGCTTATGAAAAGATTCCGCGCCTTGCGGAAATCGACACCGAGATTGCATCCCTCTCGGTTCGGAAAGCAAAAGCGATGCTGAACGGAGACGCTTCCATGGATCTCGACCTGAATGCTGCCATCCGTGACCGTTCCCAGGAACGCGCGGCGCTCCTTTCCATGCACGGCTACCCGGCAGACTATCTCGAGCTGACGTATGACTGCCCGCTCTGCCGCGACACCGGCTACATCAACGGCACGCAGAAATGCGCCTGCTTCAAAAAAGCTGCCGTCGATCTTCTGTACCGGCAGTCCAACGTGGAGGAGCTTCTGAAAGCCGAAAATTTCAGCCAATTCTCCCTGGATTACTACTCGGACAGCCTGACCAGTACCGGAACACCGCTCACTTCCCGCGAGGCCGCTGCTGCCGCGCTCGAAAAAAGCCAGGCGTTCGTCCGCAATTTCGGCTCGTCGTTTGAAAATCTCTTCTTTTACGGCGACACCGGTGTCGGAAAAACGTTTCTTTCGCACTGTATTGCCCGCGAGCTGATCGAGCAGTCGTTCTGTGTGATTTATTTTACTGCATTTGATCTGTTTGACCTGTTTGCACGCTACACCTTTTCCAGTTCAGAAGAAGCAAAAGACGCTCACGCCAATATCTTTGACTGCGATCTTCTGATCATCGATGATTTAGGTACGGAACTGACCAACAGCTTCGTCTCTTCCCAGCTCTTTCTCTGCATCAACGAACGCATCCTGCGGAAGAAATCGACGATCATCTCCACGAACCTGCCCCTTGACCGCTTCATGGAGACGTACTCGGAACGTACCTTTTCACGAATTTCAAGTAACTACACCATCATTAAACTTTTTGGAAACGATATTCGGATCCAGAAAAAACTTTTGGGAGGAACCAAAGCATGAGTAAGGGAACTGAAGGACATTTTGACACACTGCCAATCGGAAGACTGGGACTGATCCCGCTGAACAGCAGCGCCGCACTTGGAAAAAAGGTCGACGATTATCTGGTCAGCTGGAGAAAGGGACGCGGCAATGAATTTGCGGAAAAATATGTCGCTGCCTATGAAGGATATGAGCGTGACAGCTACATTATCCAGTCTCAGGTTCCGCGTTTCGGTTCAGGCGAGGCAAAGGGTATCATCAACGAATCTGTCCGCGGTGACGATATCTACATTCTGCTCGATGTCTGCAACTACAGCCTGACCTATTCTCTGTGCGGCTACACCAACCACATGTCTCCGGACGACCACTTCCAGGATCTGAAGCGTGTCATCGCAGCCATCGGTGGAAAAGCCCGCAGAATCAATGTCATTATGCCATTCCTGTATGAGAGCCGCCAGCACAAGAGATCTGGAAGAGAGTCTCTCGACTGCGCACTTGGTCTGCAGGAGCTGACTGCTATGGGCGTAGAAAACATCATCACCTTCGACGCTCACGACCCGCGTGTCCAGAACGCGATTCCGCTGCATGGATTTGAAACCATCCAGCCGGCTTACCAGTTCATCAAAAACATCCTGCGCAATGCACCGGATATGAAGCTCGACAAGGATCATCTGATGGTCATCAGCCCGGATGAGGGCGGTATGGGCCGTGCTATCTACATGGCAAACAACCTCGGTGTTGACATGGGTATGTTCTACAAACGCCGCGACTACTCTACCATCATTGACGGACGCAACCCGATCGTTGCCCATGAGTTTCTCGGTGCTGATGTCAAAGGTAAGGATATGATCATCATCGACGATATGATCTCCTCCGGCGAGAGTATGCTGGAAGTTGCCAAACTCTTAAAGGATCGTGAGGCACGCAACATCTACATGTGCTCGACCTTCGGACTGTTCACCAGCGGACTGGAGAAATTCGACAAGGCTTATGAGGAAGGACTCTTCACAAAAGTTCTGACCACCAACGTCGTATACCAGACACCGGAGCTTCTCTCCCGCGAGTACTACATCAGCTGCGACCTGAGCAAATATATCGCTCTCATCATCGACAAGCTGAATCACGATGCCTCCATCAGCGGACTGCTGGATCCGGCGGATCGTATTCAGAAAGTTATTAAGAAATTTAAGAATCACGAGAAGATCTGATATTCCAGGGTTCAAAGTTCGAAAGCTGTTCGTGCTTGCACGATAAAGCGTTCGAATTTGGAACCCGCCAAACATGAGGACGTAGCGCCAGCGGATTCCGAATATTTGCAGAATCGCGGAACAATTCGTGAATATTCACAAACGCCGAAACTGTCACGCAAACGGTTTCGGCGTTTTTTTATATTTTTAGCAAATTCTTGCTAGTTTTTTCTTTTTTCGGCTGTATAATGAAATTACATTGTACGACGAAGGAGGTATCACACATGCAATTTGGACATTTTGATGATGCGAAAAAAGAGTATGTCATCACAAGCCCGAAGACTCCGCTTCCGTGGATCAACTATCTGGGATCTGAGAACTTCTTTTCTCTGATTTCCAATACCTGTGGCGGATACAGCTTCTACAAGGACGCAAAACTTCTGCGTCTGACCCGTTACCGTTATAACGATACGCCGCTCGATCAGAACGGACGCTACTACTACATCAAGGACGGCGATACCGTCTGGAACCCGGGCTGGCAGCCGACCCAGACGCCGCTCGATTCCTACGAGTGCCATCATGGCCTTGGCTACAGCCGCTTTGTTTCTTCCAAAAACTTAGTTGCCGCTGAACTGACCGCTTTTGTTCCGCTGGCAGATTCCTGCGAAGTAAACCGTCTCATGCTGACCAACAACGGCACCGAAGAAAAAACACTGGCTCTGACTTCTTTTGTAGAGTTCTGCTTCTGGAACGCCGTGGACGATATGACCAACTTCCAGAGAAACTTCAGCATCGGCGAAGTTGAGATCCAGGGTTCTGAGATTTACCACAAAACTGAGTACCGCGAGCGCCGCAGACATTACGCTGTTTATGCAGTCAACTGCCCGATCGACGGATACGATACCGACCGCGACGCTTTCCTTGGCGCTTACCGCGGAAATGACCGCCCGGAGACCGTTCTGCGCGGCACTGCAGGCAACACCGTTGCCAGCGGATGGGGTGTGATCGGTTCCCACCACATCGACGTTACCTTAAAACCAGGCGAGTCCCGCTCCTTTATCTTCGTTCTCGGCTACTGTGAGAATGCAGCGGATGACAAATGGGAAGCTCCTGGCGTGATCAACAAAAAGTCGGCAAAAGAGATGCTCTCCCACTATCAGACCGACGAGCAGGTTGACGCAGCACTTGCAGAGCTTGCTTCCTACTGGGAAGGCCTGCTGGCAAAATATGCGCTCTCCTGTGCAGATGAAAAACTGGGACGCATGGTCAACATCTGGAACCAGTATCAGTGTATGGTTACCTTCAACATGTCCCGTTCCGCATCCTACTTTGAGTCCGGCACCGGCCGCGGCATGGGCTTCCGTGACTCCTGCCAGGATCTGCTCGGCTTCGTTCATCTGATCCCGGACCGCGCAAGAGAGCGTCTGCTCGATATTGCCGCTACCCAGTTTGAAGACGGAAGCGCATACCATCAGTACCAGCCACTGACGAAAAAAGGAAACATGGATATCGGAAGCGGCTTCAACGATGACCCGCTCTGGCTGATCGCCGGATGTGCCGCCTACCTCAAAGAGACCGGAGATTTCTCTATTCTCGACGAGCAGGTTGATTTCGACAACGATTCCACCAAGGCACAGCCTCTGATGGAGCACCTGAAACGTTCCTTCGACTTTACCGTAACCCATCTCGGACCGCACAAACTGCCGCTGATCGGCCGTGCTGACTGGAATGACTGTCTGAACCTGAACTGCTTCTCTGCAGAGCCGGGCGAACCGTTCCAGACGACAGGACCTTCCGAGGGACCGGTTGCTGAGTCCATTTTCATCGCCGCTATGTTCGTAAAATACGGCAAAGAGTACGCAGCCATCTGCCGCCGCAGAGGCAATGAGGAAGAAGCTGTTTACGCAGAAAAAGAAGTCGAAAAAGTTTACCAGGCAGTCCTTGATGCAGGCTGGGACGGCGAATGGTTCCTGCGTGCTTATGATGCAGCAGGCGAAAAAGTCGGCTCCAATGAGTGTGAGGAAGGTAAGATCTACATCGAGCCGCAGGGCTTCTGTGTTCTTGCTGAAATCGGTGTCAAAGAAGGACTGGCAGAAAAAGCCCTGACTTCTGTCCAGAACATTCTGGAAACCAAGTACGGCGTTGTTCTTCTGCAGCCGGCTTACACCAAGTATTACCTGAATCTTGGTGAGGTTTCCTCCTATCCGCCGGGATACAAAGAGAATGCTGGTATCTTCTGCCACAACAACCCATGGATCTCCATCGCTGAGACCGTTGTCGGCCACGGAAACCGCGCATTTGACCTGTACCGCAAGATCTGCCCGGCTTACATTGAGGACATCAGCGAGATCCACCGCACCGAGCCGTACGTCTACTCTCAGATGATCGCCGGAAAAGACGCTGCCCACTTTGGTGAGGCAAAGAACTCCTGGCTGACCGGTACTGCCGCATGGACCTTCGTCAATGTCTCCCAGTACATCCTCGGCATCCAGCCGGATTACGACGGACTTTCCTTAAATCCGTGTATTCCGTCCGATATGGAAGAGTTCAAGATCCGCAGATACTTCCGCGGTGCATGGTATAACATCACCTTTAAGAATCCGGAGCACAAAGAGAAGGGCATTTCTTCCCTGACGGTAAACGGAACCGCAGTAGAAGGAAATCTGATTCCGCTCACCGAAGGCTGCACCGAATATGATGTTGTTGCCGTAATGTAATTTTTCAAATTTCAAATCTCCATAAACATAAGGCGAGCCCCGGAAAGCACAACTGCTTTTCCGGGGCTCGTCCCTTTTATTCTTATTTTTTACTGCAGCTGCCGTCTCTCTCTGACACCGGAAAGATCTTTGATGACCTCTCCCGCCAGAATCAGTCCTGCTACGGACGGCACAAACGCTACGCTGCCCGGAATATCACGCCGCTCCGTGCATTTTCTTGCAGCTCCCGGAGGACAAATACAATTTGTCCGGCAGCTGATGCTCATATCCTCAAGCGGACGGAGGGATTTTTCCTCTGAATAGACCACTTTCAGTTTCTTCACGCCGCGTTTTTTCATCTCACGCCGCATGACCTTTGCCAGCGGACACATGTTCGTTTTATAGATATCCGCCACGCGGAACTTCGTCGGGTCCAGCTTGTTTCCAGCTCCCATGCAGCTGATGACCGGCACATTGCACGCTTTGGCGCGCATGATAATCTCAATCTTCGCTGTCACGGTATCAACAGCATCCACCACGTATGAATACTTCGAAAAATCAAAATCGTCCGCATTTTCCGGCAGATAAAAGCATTTGTATACCTCTACCTCCGCTTTCGGATTGATATCCAGAATGCGTTCTTTCATTACGTCTACTTTATATTTTCCGACACTGCTTCTCGTCGCAATAATCTGACGGTTGATGTTGGTGAGGCAGACCTTATCATCGTCTACCAGCACAAAATGGCCGACACCGCTTCTTGCCAGTGCCTCCACGGTATAGCCGCCCACGCCGCCGATACCGAAAACGGCAACGGTTGCATTCGCCAGAAGATCCATGCTCTCCTGTCCGAGCAGAAGCTGTGTTCTGGAAAACTGATTTAATGCCATTTGTTTTCCTTCCTCCTTGTTTATAATCTCTACTACAATAATAGGTTATTTGTTTTTGTCTGTCAACACCTTACGGAACCAGCTCTGCGGAAACTCAAAAACAAAGAGAATGCCAAGCACAATCGCAACTGCATCCTTCAGTGTCAGAAATCCTCTTGCACCGGCGCGCTCCAGATCATTGGTTACCACGTAAAAAGCAGTCCAGTAGATGCCGCTTCCCGGCACCAGCGGGAAAATACCCGCAATCAGAAATACCGTTACCGGGCAGCGCTTGTACACCGCAAAGCTGCGCGACAGAAGGATGACGAGCACCGTTGCAAAAAAGATGGACACCGGCTCTGTCGTATGCGGGAGGATCAGTTTATAGCAGATCCAGCCGCAGGCACCTGCCAGTCCGCAGTACAGGTAGTATTTCCGCGGCACCTGGAACAGCAGCGCAAACGCAATCGTTCCGACGCAGGCGGCAAAAAATTCCGCAATTAAACGAATGGTATCACTCATAGCTGCAGCCCTCCCGCCAGTTGATGATATCCTGTGATAATCAGTCCGACGCCGAGCGCAATGCAGAACGTCACAAGCAGTGCATCGAGCATCCGCACCGAGCCCGCGATGTAGTCCTGATCCGCGATATCACGGATGGCGTTCGTGAAATTGACCCCGGGCACCAGCGGAATAATCGAACCGATGATGACCTTGTCCAGATGGTGCCCAATCCCCGCCTGATACAGAAAAACGGCAATCAGCGTGACAAGCGCGCCGCCGGAAATATTCGTCGCAATCTTTGACATTCTGCCACGCAGCAGGTACAGCAGATAGAAATACAGAACAAAGCCCGACAGAAACGCTACCATGCTGTCCACCACATCGCCGCCGAACAGAAAACAGAAGCAGGCGCTTCCGACACCGGATGCAAGCACCTGGTGCCATCTTGGTTTGTCCGGCATCCGCTGAATATCGAGCAGCCAGGCCTTCGCCTCCTTCGGCATGTGCAGACCCTCCTCGATTTCACGGGAGAGCTGGTTGACTGCCGTTACCTTGTCGAGCCGCGCCGCCGACAGCGGAATGTGACGCACGCGGGCAAATTCCTGCTTTTTTCCGCTCTCAGCTGTCAGGAAAATACCACTGCTCAACACAAACGCATCGCTGGAGTCAACGCCATACGCCCGCGCAATGCGGTCGATCGTCTCCTCCACACGGAAGATTTCCGCGCCGCTCGCCAGCAGGATGTCTCCCGCCAGCGATGCCACATCAAGCGCTTCTCTCGTCGATTCTGCGTTCATCTTTGTTTTCCTCCTTTTTCAAAACCGTATACCCATTTTCCTTTCAAAAACAGATACAGGAAAATGACAGAACTGATACTCCAGGTCAGCGGGTAAGCCCAGAAAATCACGCGGATATCCGGGATCAGCCGGACCGTCACGGTAATGTAGCTGACGCGGAACAGGCACCAGACGCAGAGCATGACAACCATGGGAACCGCGGCGTGCCCGGAACCGCGGAGCACAGCCGCGATGCAATGAGAAAACGCCAGCAGAAAATAAAACAGTGCAATCGTTCTCGCCTGCATCACGCCGTAATGGACAACGGCCGGATCGCTGTTAAACGCCGCAATCAAAGTCGGTGCGGCCGCATAGATCACAAACCCGATCAGCTCGGCGATGGTAATGGAACAGAGAATGCCAAACCGCGCTCCTTTTTTCGCCCGGTCATACTGTTTTGCACCAAGATTCTGGCTGACAAACGTCGTCAATGCCATCGTAAAGCATGTAACCGGAAGGAATGCAAAACCCTCGATTTTTGCATATGAACCGCAGCCTGCCATCGCCATTTTCCCGAATGCATTGATGTTCGTCTGCACGAAAACGTTTGCGATCGAAATAACCGAGTTCTGGAAACCGGACGGCACACCGTTGCGGATGATTTCACCGAGCGCTCTGCCATCGAAGCGGATTTTGCGGATATGAAGACGATACTCTTCCTTCGTCCGCAGCAGATGGATCATGCAGAGAATCGCGCTTGTGAACTGGGAAATGACCGTTGCAAGCGCCGCCGCACCGACCCCCATGCCAAGCCCTCCGATAAAAAGCAGGTCGAGCACAACATTGATGCACGACGATACGATCAGATAGATCAGCGGGTGACGGCTGTCGCCAACGGACTGCAGGATGCCGACGAAAATGTTATACATGATAAAACCAAGAGATCCTGCAAAATAGGTACGGAAATATTCGACGGACTGCGGCAGGACATCGGACGGTGTTCCCATCAGCACAAGGATTTTCGGCGCCAGATACATGCCAAGCACAGTCAGCGCTACACCGGCCGCCAGGCCGAACGCCACGGTCGTATGGATCGCTTTCTGCAGATCTTCCCGGTTTTTCGCTCCGTAATACCTTGCAATCACGACACCGGCGCCCATTGCGATACCGTTAATAAAACCAACCATCAGAAAGATCAGATTGCCCGAAGAGCTGACCGCTGCCAGCGCATTGCTTCCCAGAAAATTTCCTACAATCAGTGAGTCAGCCGTGTTGTACAACTGCTGGAACAGATTGCCAAGAAACAGCGGAATCGCAAACAGAATCATCTTTTTCGAAATGCTGCCCTCCGTCATTCTTGTCTTACTTTCTGCACTCATTCGTAAAAACCCCCATTTCTTTTTCGTACAGTCAAAACCGGTCATCCACAGGTTTCCGCCCGGTGTGTGTCCAGCCTTCTTTTCAGCAGACACACACCGGAACTCACCCGAGATGACCGGTTTGGAAATATCCTTTTTTCTATTATATCGAACCTTCTCTGGAATGACAAGCCACAAATTCATGCAGAATGGCTTCGACACGTCCCAGCATCTCCTCTTCCGTGCAGAGTTCTTCCGGTTTCATGGATTCCAGGTAATCGTAGAATGCCATAAGAATGCTCGGTTCCCGGATGCTGAGGTAAATCAGCCGCTCTGTCCGCGTCTGGAACAGAAGATAGCCCTCGTTTGCATTGACCGAAATATTCAGCGCATGCTCTGCTCTCTCTTTCGTTTCCCGGATCATACGAAGATTCGCGCGATCCCGCAGCGCCAGAAAGCGGCGGATCAGGGCAATACGCTCGTCAAAGTCCAGCGGAGAATAGCACTCTTTTGGATACTCATCCACGCGGCCCGTGTCCAGGAAACTTTTGATGCCATCCTCTGAAAAAAACATCGTCGTTTTTTTATCCAGTACCTGTGTCTGCATCACCTTTGCGTACTGTGCAACCGCCCGTATCATCTGCTCACGCCCCGGCATTTCTTTTACGAGATGGCGCTCCAGCATTTCTGCTGTCAGAAGGCCGGAAAGACACGGCATTCTCTGGAAGAAATACCGCGGGGAATCTGATGCGATAAAGTGACGAATCAGTGTTTCCGTATAGCCAAGCTGGGACTGTACCGTGTCAAGACGTTCAAACAACGGCTCCGACTGTTTGAAATAGCCTTCAAACATCTCGCGCATCATCCGCAGCGTCGTCTCCTCCCGGAACAAAAGTGCATTCTGGTAATCGGCGCTGAAAGCAAGCGCACAGTGCTCCGTCAGGATGAGGTACGGGAAAAGGCGGAACTCATTCAGCCGTGCCGTCACATTGTCGTAGTAGTACCGCGCACGGTAATCGCAGCCGCAGGCACAGATCGGGAGAATTTTCTGCAGACAACTCAGGTTGTAATTTTTCCGCATCGAAACCATCTTCTCGTTGTTGTTCATGCAGAACAGATGTTGAATCGTCAAATTCGGGTTCTGTTCCCCGAATACCTGCAGAAGTTCCATGGCAAAATCGAAGTCCGGCTGGACCAGAACGGAAATTTTTCCGTCTTCTTTTACAGCTTCACCGAAAAACAGCTGCAAAATTGCATGCCGCACATGCACTGTGCCCCGAAAGGGAATCTCTCCGCTACCCCCCCCGTTCAATTCCAGTTTTGCAATCTCCGCCTCATGGAAGATATATTCCTTTTTCCCCTCGCGGTGGCTGAACGTTTCAATCAGTTCTCCGACCGATTTGCGCCGGTAATAAACCTCTTCACCCATCTGGGTAATGTAAAATACATCCATGAAATCTGTTTTTTCCCGTGGCGTCAGCTGCATGAACTGTGCCATCTTCCGCACAACATCCTCCCCGGACGGATTTCGTTTTCCATTGATGATCTTATACATGAAAGAACGATCGAGTCCGCAGAACTGTGAAAGCGGGTAAACCCCGACATCCTTCATGGTGATATATTCGGATAATAAATCTGAAAAAACTGACATAGAGCCTCCTGTATCTCAATATTTTGTGTCGATTCTTTTCCAATATAGGTAAAAGTTTACCATGTTCAGAGAGACTTGGCAATTCTTCCGTTCGGCTTTGCATATCGTTTTTCTTTTTTTTACAGGATTTTCACACTGTTATGGAAAAACCGACGGAAAATTCCGCCGGTTTTTCTCTCTTTCGACCTGTTTAATCTTTTTTTATTCCAAATACAGTCAGTGCCTGACGTGGTGAAATACCGAGTCCACCGACACTAATCAGCGTATCCTCTGCCTCCAGCAGAAGATTTTCCTTCTGGAATCTGACGATCATGCGGCCACCACTCAAACCGTCCATCCGCCGAATCTCCATCTCGAGCGTATTTAGCGTACGCCATGCAGCAGAACCAGCATAAATATGGCCATCCGCTTCACTATAGGCAAAATCCCGGCGCATGGAGAGGACAAATTCCTTTTCTTTCCCGCCTTCTTGTACTTTCCAGTACATCTTATCGCTGCCAAAGGAGAATCGCATCTCCTGAATCGGACTTGTCTCCAGCGAAAACAGACCGCTTCCGCCGATCAGAATTTCTGCGGAATCCGGCAGCTGCTGGTTCCCCATCAGCGGGGCAGATACATAAACACGCTTGCTTACTTTTTCTTCCATAAACGGATTTCGCGTTCCTCTGCGCGGCGGCAGAGCCAGATCTGTGGTACGCTCTTTTACTGCACCGGCAAGCGGGGACGGTGGCAGCTCTCCTGCCTCTTTCTTCACATACGGGATCAGTTCCTCCTGCAGTGCGCTCAACTCCTCCTGAGTCTGTTCTGTTGCTGTTGTCAGGATCACACTCAGATCGAGATCCGGGAACACAACGCCGAACTGACCGTACGCACCATCTGCGCGGAAGGAGCCCGGATAACGGCACATCCAGCACTGATAGCCGTAGCCCTGCGCCCAGTCTTTTACGTGGCCTTCCGAATCGCCCTCCGTCTCAATCTGCTTGCGGCAGGCGCGTTCAAACCAGTCTTTTCGAAGCAGCTGCTTTCCTTCCCACTCACCCTGTCTGGACAGAAAATACGTAAATTTTGCCATATCCTCCGTCACCATCTTCATACCGCCTCCGCCAAGCTCTGTTCCGTCTCCGAGCAGTGCACAGGTAAGGGATGTGATGCCAAGCGGCTCCAGCAGACGGGATTTCAGAAACTCTGTGACATTCTGTCCCGTTTTTTTCCGCAGAACGGCCGCCAGCATGTTGGTTCCGGCTGTATTGTATTTATAAAATGTTCCAGGCTCATGGAGCACCGGATGATGAAGGAATGTGGAAATCCAGTTTTCGGAATTGTCCATAATCTCCGTCTCGTGACCGCAGCCCATAATCAGCAGGTGATGCAGCGTGATCTTTTTAAGATTTTCAGATGGATTTTCCGGCAGCAGATCCGGAAAGATATCGACAATCTTCTCATCCAGCGATAAAATTCCCTCCTGTTCCGCAAAGCCAATCGCCGTTGCTGTCAACGATTTGCTGAACGAATACAGTGGATGACGGAATTTTTCATCATATGGCTTCCACCAGCCCTTCGCCGCACACTGTCCATGGCGGATCACCATAAAGCTGTGCAGCTCAATCTGGCTTTCTTCGATCCGGTCGAGAAAATTCAAAATTCCTTTGGAGCTGATTCCAGCTGATTCCGGTGTCACATCTTTAAAGTATCCCATTTTGCTTTTCCCCTTTCTCTCAGCCCTTATGCATCAATTTCGTAAAGTTCAACGGAAAGATCGCCCTTCCAGCTTACGCGGTCGTACGGTGTCTCCGGATAAACCACTGTAGAAATAGCATCTACGCCATCCTCAGCAAACAGTTCCAGAATGGAAACATCAAAAACAAGCTCCAGATTCCATGCTCCGTCTTTCTTTCTCGCTGCGGTGCTGATGGAATATTTCTCTGTCATAAAATGCTCACTGAATTCTTTGTAGCCAGCCATGGTACGGTCAACCGTGATTTTGGTGTCGGTTACATAAATCTTCAATTTCTGTCCCACTGAGTTTTTCAGGCAGATTTTCGCATCTCCCTTTCCGGAAACCTTCAGTCCAAAGGTCTCTGTGCGGATCGTTGTGTGATTCTCGATCGGATAGCTGCTGTGACGGAATTTTTCCAGTCCGGCCGGAGCTGCCGCAAGGGTCAGAGCACCATCTACTTCTGTCAGGGACAGTTTTCTTGCCAGAGTTGCCTGACCACAATACTCTTCCGTCGGAGTCTGTGCTGCATACTGCCAGTTCATACCCCATCCCATCAGCAGAACATCTTTCGCATTCTGGAATGTAACGGCTGCATAGTTATCGAAGCCTTCATCCAGCCATCTTGGCTCATCGGACGGACAGGTGCAGAGGAATTTTTCTCCATCGAAATCACCCAGGAAATACTGCATTTTGCAGTGGTCGTCCTCGGAGGCTTTTGTCATGCTGACAACAAGAACCCATACATTTTTTCCCTTATACTCAATTGGGAACAGATCCGGGCATTCCCACACCCCCTTCACATGATTTCCTTCCGGTCCGAATTCTCCTGTTTTCTCCCAGTTTTTCATATCCTGGGATGCGTAGAAGAAGACACGGTCCTGCGCTGCAAGAACAAGGCTCCAGCATCTTCTGACCGGATTCCAGAACGCTTTCGGGTCACGGAAATCGGAAATTCCCGGGTTTTTGATGACCGGATTCAGATAGGACTTTTCAAAGTGCCGGCCCTTATCATTGCTGTATGCAATACTCTGCTGTTCCAAACCGTCCTTGTGATGGCTGGTATAAATAGCAATGATCGGCGGATTTTCATTGGTACCATACTCAGAAGAATTCTGCGTATCATACACAGCACTTCCCGAGAAGATAAATCCCAGTTCATCCGGATAAAGTGCGATCGGCTGATGCTCCCAGTGAATCAGGTCGCGTGATGTTGCATGGCCCCAGTGCATCGGTCCCCAGCTGGTATCATACGGGTACTTCTGATAAAAGAAGTGATATTCGCCGTCCACATAAACCATACCGTTCGGATCATTCATCCAGCCTTTTTCCGGTGAAAAGTGAATTTTCGGTCTGTAATCTCTTTTTTTCATCATTTTTGTAAAACCTCCCAGGATAAACAACGGTCTGCCAAACCACTTCCATCGGCTTTACAGACATCCGTCGTTTTTATTAATTTTTTATACATGGTAACACTTCTGAGTCTCATCTCAATTCTGTCATGCTGCATCGTTACCGTTTATAAATGTTTCTATCCCCTATTTTTTTATGGTGTACATTTTCACTTCCAGATCTCCGTCTGTGGAAACCACCTGATACGGTGCATCCGGATAAACGCATACGGAAGCGGTCTCCAGACCACCATCTGCATAAATCTCCAGATAGGAAACGTCAAAAATAATCTCCATATTGACATTTCCGCGCATGTAACGTTTTGTTGTGGATACCAGCAGATCCTCTTTTTTGAAGAGCTTCGGATCTACATCATCAAAGTAACTAAGGTCGCCGCTCTTAGAGCGGTCCACCGTGATGCTGTCCACCGTTACCTCGATGACTACTTCCTCACCTCTGCTGTTTTTCAGCGCAATTCTTCCGAAATTGCCCTGCACGAGAAGTCCAAAGCTCTCGGTCAGCAGCGGCTTCTGATTTCCGATCGGGAAGGCACCCGCACGGTACTCATCAATCCCGAACGGTTTTGTTTTCAGGCGGTATCCCTCATCGGTCTCACAAAGTGAAAGTTCTCTTGGCAGTGTCATCAGACCGGAATACTCACCGGTCGGAACAAAGTTCGCATAGAGCGGATTAACGCCCCATCCAAGGTAAACCGGGCGGTCGTAGTTTCCATACGTTACGCCGGCATAGTTGTCGAATCCGAAATCAATCCACAGCGGCTCGTCTGTGATCTCGGTGCACTGGAAGGTATCTCCATCAAAATCACCGACGAAATACTGTATATTGGCACGGCCTTCGGTTCCCGGATGTATCATGCTGACTATCAGAATCCATTTGAATCCGTCAAATTCATTTCCTGTTTTAGCACGGATCAGATCGGTGCATTCCCATACAGTCGGCACTTTATTGACACCGACACCGAACTCGCCTGTTTTCTTCCAGTTTTTCAAATCCTGGGATGCGTAAAACTCTGCGTGGTCGCCGGATGCCAGAACAAGGCTCCAGCAGTCCTTTTTGTCATTCCGGAAGACGCGTGGATCACGGAAATCCGGTGTGCCCGGGTTTTCGATCACCGGGTTGCCATAATATTTTTCAAAATGCTTTCCCTGATCCAGGCTGTATGCAATACACTGCTGCTCCAGGCCCGTTTCCATATTGTGCGCCGTGTAGACAGCCACCATCGGTTTCTCACCGTATTTCGCAAATCCGCTGGTGTTATTTTCATCGTATGCCATACTTCCGGAGTACATCGTTCCGATCTCATCCGGGTACAGGGCGACCGGCAGATGCTCCCAGTGAATCAGGTCTTTCGATACTGCATGACCCCAGTGCATCGGTCCCCATACAACGTCATTTGGGTTATGCTGATAATACAGATGCCAGATACCATCGATATAAATCAGTCCGTTCGGATCGTTGTTCCAGTTTTTCTCCGGTGTAAAATGAATGTTCGGTCTAAAATCTCTTTTTCCCTGTTTACTCATAGGATCCCTCTTTTCCTGTTCTCTCTTTTCCTATTTTATCTTTTTCCATTTGGAACTTCAACAAAAAAGAAATAAGAACGAAATAATCTTCTTTTTAAATATGGCCATGTTATATGGGATACAACATGGCCACATTTGGAATTTCTTTAGTTATAGAACATTAATTGCAAATCGTT
Organism: Fusicatenibacter saccharivorans; assembly: GCF_015557635.1. Classification (GTDB taxonomy): domain Bacteria; phylum Bacillota; class Clostridia; order Lachnospirales; family Lachnospiraceae; genus Fusicatenibacter; species Fusicatenibacter saccharivorans. The sequence goes on along the minus strand of NZ_JADNOP010000004.1, from coordinate 135,373 downwards.
TACGTTACTGTTTTTTCGTAATCGCTTTTCGCCCGATTTTTAGTTTGCTGCAGAAGCTGCTCGATCTACTGCGCCCTGGTAAATCTCAACCAGTTCGCTCAAACCAGCGCCCTCAAGCTCTGTCTTATAGGACTCCCAGCTTGCATCATCAACGCCGCCGGTTACCCATGTAGTGATGTAACGGTCAACGATATCGGAGACGGTCGGCTGAATCTGTGCCAGACGCTGAATCTCTTCCTGGGTCATCAGAACACGCGGAATGGTGTCATACTCTTCCATGATGTCATCTTTACCGTTTTCTTTCTGCATCTCGAGAAGTTTTACAGCATCGAAGGTGTAGCCGCAAACGGTGTCATAGTACTCGTTCTGAACGATCATAGAACCACGGCAGGTTGTGGAGTTTACACGAGCCTCACCAAAGTTCTTATATTCCGGATTCAGAGGTTTGTAGTTTCCGTTTTCATCGAGCGGTGTACGAAGAACGCCGTCTTCGTCTTTCTCATAGTTGTATCCGATTGCGCCCCAGTTAGATGTAACAGAGATTTCCGGATCGCCTACCATGTAATCTACAAATCTTGCAACAACGTGCGGGAATTTGCAGGTCGTTGTGATTGCTGTATCGGAAGAATCCTGCAGCTCAGAGTAGTTGCACTCGAAACCGGTCATACCGTCTTCGCCCTGCAGTCTCGGAACTGCTACGTACTGATCATGTACTTCCTGGTTTGTAATTTCCTGATCGCCCCAAACACCGAAGGAACCGATCTTTGCAACATTCTCTTTGATCAGAGAAGATTTGAATGACATACTTTCATCTGCCTCGAAGGAACCGTTCCAGATCAGTCCTTCTTCATACAGCATGTTGAAAAATTCTGCTGTTTTCTTGAATGCTTCGTCTGTTGCAGTGAACGTAACTTTTCCGTCAACCATTCTTAAGTGATCCGCATAGGAGTTTCCTCCGCAGTAGGAGTCAGCGCATCCGAATGCACCTGTGAAACGATAGAACAGGTTGTAGGAACCAAAGGTATCGGTTGCGCCGAACCAGGTTGCCATCGGGATTTCATCGTCTTCGCCGTTTCCGTTCAGATCGCCGCCGTCGCGGATTGCTTTCAGGCAGTCTACCCACTCGTCTACGGTTGTCGGCACTTCTTTGCCTACTTTATCCAGCCATGTTTTGTTAATCACGAATGGTCCAGGTGTTAATACAAGACCTTTCATTTCCTCTACGTACGGGAATCCATATTTATGGCCGTTCGGAGCGGTGATCTCAAGCTGATACTGCTCATTGTCATCGAGGAATGCTTTCAGGTTCGGCATATACTCTTCGATCAGGCCTTCAGTCGGAAGGAATACATCCTGGTCTGCGTACTGAACTACGGTGTTTCCGGATTTACCATCGCCGAAGTTCCAGAATACATCCGGAAGATCCTGTCCGGAAGAAAGCATCAGATTGATTTTCTCTGTTGCGCTCTCCTGCGGGATCGGCTGCCAGTCAAACTCTACTCCTGTGTCCTCGAACCATTTCTGGCACATAGCCAGGTCGCCTACTTCTACAGTTCTGTCTGCAGAGTTTACGATCAGAGCGGAAATTTTTCCGTATTTCTCTTCGAATTTTGCCGGATCTTTGATGATCGGAAGAGTACCATCGAGCTGGATGATTCCCTCATCTACTGCTTCCTGCTCTTCTGCTGTGAGACCTGTGTCACCTGCCTCTGTACCGGATGCAGATGTGGTGTCTCCTCCTGTGCTTCCTGCACCGGAGCTGCTTGAGCTGCCTGAGCTGTTTCCACAGCCTGCAAGCATGCTGGTTACCATAAGGCTTGCCAGTAATACGGATACGATTTTTTTCTTCATGTTGTTCCTCCTTTATTTTGCTGCCTTTTCGGCAGTGAAATACGTAAATATTTTTGTGTTTCTACTATAAAATCATGTCTGCTGTAGCCATGAACTCTGTAACGATAACTTTTCTGTTCTGTATCAGCCCTTGACTGCACCGATCGTAACACCTTTTGCGAAGTATTTCTGCAGGAAAGGATATACGCACAGCAGCGGGAATGCGGAAACAACTACAACGCAGTATTTTAACTGCTCAGCCAGTTTCTGTTTTGTTACCATCTCAGAAGCACTACTTCCCATCTGGTTGGACTGGTTCATCAGTACCAGGTTTCGAAGAACGACCTGAAGAGGCATCTTGCCATCATCCTGCAGGAACATCAGTGCATTGAAGAACTGGTTCCACATTGCGGTTGCATAGAACAGACACATAACTGCGATGATGGTTTTTGACAGCGGAATTGCAATTTTGAAGAAGAATCCAAAATCGCTGCAGCCGTCGATTTTTGCTGCTTCGAGAAGCTCGACCGGAATACCGCTTTCAAAGAAAGAGCGGCATACAATCAGGTTGTAAGCAGATACTGCTACCGGAAGAACCATTGCCCATGTTGTGTTGTAGATGTGCAGCTGCTGTACGGTTAAGTACATCGGAATCATACCGCCGCTGAAGAACATCGTGAAGGTGAACAGGAACATAATCGGTTTTCTTCCTACCATATCGTATCTGGAAAGTGCATATCCGGCCGGAATGGTGCAGACCAGGGAAATCAGCGTTCCTACTACGGTATACTTGATGGTGTTTGCATAGCCGGTCCAGAGCGGCTGATATTTCAGTGTGGTCGTATATCCGTTGGTGTACCATGCTTCCGGGTAGAGAAGGAATTTACCGGAGCTTACAACAACCGGGTCTGTAACAGATGCCAGAAGCACGTAATACAGAGGATATACAATTGCAATGCAGACAAGGATCATGATGATGGTATTGATCACGGTAAAGACCTTGTCTCCCGTACTCATTTTTACTTTTTTCTTTTTCACAGTGTTATTATTTGCCATTTTTCAAGCCCCCTGACTCTTAGAAAATACTGATATCGCTGGTCTTCTTTGCAACTGCGTTTGTGATAACCAGAATAATGAAGTTTACAACAGAGTTAAATAAGCCAACGGCTGTCGCAAAACTGTACTGTGCGGTCTGGAGACCTACTTTGTATACGTATGTCGAAATGATCTCACTGACGGTTGTGTTGGTACCGTTCTGCATCAGATAAGCTTTCTCATATCCCACGTTCATAATGTTACCTACCTGAAGGATCAGCATCAGGATGATGGTCGGCATAATCAGAGGTAAATCAATGTAAAGAATCTTCTGAAATCTGGAAGCACCATCCATCGTTGCTGCTTCGTAATATTCCGGGCTGATTGCGGTCAGTGCTGCGATGAAGATGATGGCGTTGAATCCCATCGTCTGCCAGATGTTACTTCCGATGAAGAGCTTGCGGAAGTACTCCGGAAGGCTGGTGAACATGATTGCTTTTCCGCCGGCTCCCATAACCGCGTGGTTTACAAGACCGTTTGCGGAAAACAGTACGGAAATCAGGCTGACTACAACTACGTTTGACATAAAGTACGGCGCGTAGGAGATGGTCTGGATGATTCGTCTCGGTCCGCTTCTCTGTACCTGGTTCAGTAAGAGTGCGAAGATAACCGGAATCGGGAATCCGATGATCAGGCTCTCCAAACTGATGATAATCGTGTTCTTGATTGCCGTCATGGCAATACTGGTACTGAAGAACATCTTGAAATACTTGAAAATCGGATCTGCCCACGGGCTTCCCATGATTCCCATGCGGCCTTTAAAATCTTTAAAGGCGATGATCAGGCCGTACATTGGATAGTAAGCAAAAACGATCAGCCAGATCAGTGCAGGAATCAGCAGGATGTACAGCTGCCAGCACGAGAGCGCTTTTTTCAATTTTCCACTTTCTGCCGTTTTCGGCGATGACGTTTTTTTCTTCATAGTTCCCTCCTTATTTCTCTAAAAGCTTTACCAACCGCTTTTCGTTCCACATTTGCATCGTTTCCGTTTCGGCACTTTGTATTGTGGAACCTGTTCCATATCTGTATCATAGTACGCAGTTCTTCTAATGTCAACGATATTCCAATATTTTTTCGTCATTTTCAACATTTTTACAATTTTGTTTTCGTTTTTTTGTGCAATATGCACCCTGTTTTTCATAAAATCCACACTAATTTTCTTTTTCCTCGCATTCCACTGTGCCACATGTTCCGCTGTTCCATGCATTTTTTGTTCCATATGTTCCACTTTTCTGTTTTTCACTATTTTTTCGACAATTGCAACTATTTCTGTAACGTTTTCACGCCTTTTTGCGCAGTTTATCAGAAGGAGCTTACACTCCTCCTGATACAAGCAAATCCCAACCCACTGCTTATTGCTTCACGCAATAGAAGCAGGGGACTTGCTTGATTCGGTTAAAAAAGCTCACAAAAAGAGACACCCTTTCTTTTCAGATCGAGTGTCTCTGATATCTGTTCTTCTTCTGTTTTATTGCATTCCCGGAAAATAATCCAAAATTCAGTGCTTCCCTGTTTCGTTATTTTCAGATACTTTCCCCTTTTCGGAAGGTCACATCCACAATCTGCTCCATCTCCTCAATCTTCTTTCCGTCAATCATGCGGATGACCGTATCTACGCTCCGCTTGGCAATTTCCGGCACATTCTGACGAACCGTTGTCAGCTCCGGTGTCAAAAAGCGGGTAAAATCCAATCCGTCGTAGCCGACCACCTTCAGCTTTTTCGGAATCTTGATTCCTTTTTTCTGCAGCATCTTCATGCACACAGCCGCTGTGACATCGGCTGTAAAAAGTCCATCAATTCCATCAAAGTGGCTGATATATTTTTTCCAGATCATCGAGCCGGTCTGAAAATTTGGAATTTTGCTTCCGGCATCAATCGCTGTAACTTTACATTTATGCTGTTTGCAGACTTCTGCAAACCGTCGGTAACGATCCATCGAGTAACCACGCTCTGTTGCACTCGATGTAAAATAGATCACGTTCTTACATCCGGCGCTCAAAAGTGCCTGCGCCGCAAGCTCACCGCCGCGCTTATGGTCGGAATGCACACACGGGATCCCCTCGGCGACGTAGCGGTCAACCATGACAATCGGACGGTGAATTTCCGCCAGACTGACAGAAGGCGGAATATCCGCACAGCAGATAATGCCGTCCATGACATTTCGCTGCAGCATTTCCACAAATTCCTCGATGCGGTTCGGGTTGTCCCCAACCTCGCAGAGCATGCACTTGTAGCCATTTGTGTACAGATTGTTCTCGACATGCTTGACCAGAGATGCCATGAATGGGTGTGAAAGATTCGTAACAACAATTCCGACAAAACCGGACTTGTTGTGGAACAGGTTCTGAGCAAGCTCATTTGGTTTATAGTTCAGTTCCTCCACAGCCTGCATAATCTTCTGTTTTGTTTCATCGGAAATGTACCCGCTTCCATTGAGTGCACGGGATACCGTTCCGATTCCTACTCCCGCTTTGATTGCGACGTCTCTAATACTTGCCATAGTTTCTCCTAACTCCCATTCTGACACTGGGCTGTTTTCTACTGATTCGTTCCGGCTTTTCCCCCGCTGCCGGTCTGTGGAGCCCGTTCCACAATGCTTTATTACTTTTATTTTAAAGCACCGCAACCTACAAATCAAGTTAAAAACTGCGAATTTAAGCACAAAAAACAAGCGACTATTTTGATCGTTTCTCTTTTTCTTAGTGAAACCATCCAAACAGCCTCTTGTATTTTTATCACTTTTGTTTTATTTTTAAAAACCATTCATTCATGCAAGCATGATTCGCGATTTTTCCGGAATTTCATATGGCTCTGAACCGTCACAAACGCTTAATCGTTTTCCATCGAGATATCACCATCCTGTGTCATCAGTTTGATTCTGCCCGCAGCCTGATCTGGTTCATAAGAAAAGCTCTGCTCGTCCTCCTCTTTCCGCAGCAGATTTTCCATGGTATCCGGTACATCGATCTCCCCAAACTCTGTCTTTGCCGTAATTTCCAGCTGTTCCAGATCTTTTTCACCCAGTTCAAGGTCAATATCGCCGTAGGAGTTTTTGACCGACACGTCTCCTGAAAGCTTCGTGTTTTGGATTTTCGCATCGCCATCCTCCAGCGTGATCGACCCATTCTCCCACGTTCCGCTCTTCAGTTCCACATCACCGTAATCTGCTTTGCATTTGATATTCTGCATGTCACATCCGAAAAGTGTGATATCTCCATCCGCATTTTGCAGGCTTCCGCTTTCTGCCCGGATGCCATTCATCTGCACATCGCCGAATCCCATCGTTACCTCTATTTTTTTCAGTACCTTCTTTTCCGGTACATACAGAATCACTCCTGTTTCCGACTCTTTACCGCCGCTTAGGATTTCTTCCGCAAAGTCAATATTGATGTAAATCGTATCGGACACTGCGCTTGTCTCTTCGATGCTCAGAACACCGTCCCGCACGCGATATTCCACTGCAGTCTCTCCTTTTTTCGACGGAATCCGCCAGGCGAGATAACAGGAATCGTCACCGGACGGAAGGATGCGCAGATCACCGATCGCAAGATCTGTCTGCAGTTCATCAAAATCATCAAGTTTTATCTTTTTCTGTGTGGAAATGCCGTCTTCCTTCTTCGCAGAACCGCTCATCGCATTCAGATCATACGTTTCCGCGTATGCTTTTCCGCCGCTTGCCCATCCGCTGAACATCAGCACTGCACCGGCAATACAGCAGGCACATCCTGTCAGTAATGCTGTTTTTGTCCATTTTTTCATGATCTGCTTCCTCCTTTTTTCGTTACCTTACGTGTACACCACACGAACAGCCGTCCCATCCATTTTGCAAAGTATACGCCGAACACCGCGCACAGAATACTGATTCCCAGCATGAAAACGCCCATTCCGGTAATAAAGCAGAATCCGCCGAAGGAAACCGTAACTGCCAGAATGCCGCGCAGCAGCATTTTAATTCCGGCGACCACGCCGACAACTGCAATCAGAAAGACGCTCATATCAAGCAGCGCCACGCAAAGCGCCACGCAGAGCAGAACGATGAGAATGCTGATCAGAATCGGGGCTCCGATCGGGGCTGCAAACAGGGCGAGAATCGCGATCCAGACGACGTTAGCGCCTGTCGTTTTTTTCTTCTCTTTCCGTTTTTCTTCCTTTTCCATTGCCTCGCATTCATCTACTTTTTTGTCCAGAAGATTCCGCATCAGCTCGGCGGCTGCCTGTTTCGGTGTTCCGAGTTCTTTGATCACGGCCTGCTCATTTTCCGGACCGGCATCTGCAAAATACTCGGTGAAGTATTCCATCGCATCTTTATAGTCGCTCTGCGGAAGCTTCCTCAGATACTTTTCCAATTGTTTCAGATATTCCTCACTCGTCATTCTTTTTTCCTCCCCTCGATGATGTCGTCAATGGTGTCACGGTAGGACTTCCATTCGCCCTGCAGGTACGCCATCTGTGTTTTTCCCTCTTCTGTAATCGAATAATATTTCCGTTTTCTGCCCTGGTACTCTGCGGAATACGTCGTTACATAACCGGCTTTTTCCAGTTTTTTCAGGATCGGGTACAGGGTCGACTCTTTGATGTCGGCAACCAGCTTGATGGTCTGGCTGATCTCATATCCATAGGAATCTTCCCGGTTCACGATCGACAGGATCATAAATTCGATCAGCAGTGCTGATACCGGAAAATACATAAAAAACCACCTCCGTAAGTTTCTGATATGTAAAATATTTATATATATAAATTTTATACATATCATAAGACTATGGAGATGGTTTGTCAAGTAGAATATATAAAATTTTTATATATTCAGAGTCCTTCTTTTCTTACCGCTTATTTCAGCGCCTTGCCGGAGCCGAAAGCATCGCCGACTTTGTCGCCCATGGCGAGGTAGGTGTTGTTGACCGGATCGAAGGCGATCGGTTTCAGTTTTTTCGGATCGATCTTTCCGTCGGTCAGAACGCTCTCGTCTGCGCAGACATTCACGATCTCGCCGACCAGAATGCCGTTGTCAAAGCTTTTCACTTTGCACTCCAGTGCCATCGGAAGCTCGTCGATCAGCGGCGCGTTGACGAATTCGCTCTTCGTTGCATGGAAACCGGCGCGTGCAAATTTATCCGGAACTTTTCTGCCGGACTCGATGCCGACGTAATCGCAGCCAACAACAGTATCCTCGGTTGCCATGCTGACGGTGAAGGCACCAGTTGCGGCAAGGTTGTCTGTTGTCTTGTGGTCGCCCATGCTGATGGAGATCTCATTAAAATCTGTGACTACGCCCCATGCAGCATTCATGGCATCCGGGTTGCCATCTTTGTCGTATGTTGCAATAATCAGAACCGGAAGTGGATACATGTTTGGTTTTGCTCCAAAATTCACTCTGCTCATTGGTTGTTCCTCCTGTTTTGCTTGATTTTCTTTATTATAACGCTTACAGCAAACTTTAACACAAGAGATTTTCTCTGCAAATTTTCTTAATCGTTTAATTTTCTCGTCATATCATGCCATTCCTCGCCGCCCCAGGTGGATGCGGAGATTCCCTCGTCGCGGAAATTCATCTTTTTGTACATCTCCACCTTATCCTGCAGGCAGGTCAGAATGAGCTGTTTTCTTCCGTTTTTCTGTTCCCGACGGCTGTACTCTTCCATCAGCGCGCGGGCGATTCCCTGGCCGCGGTATTCCGGCAGGACACTAAGGCCCAGCAGCATAACGTTTTCGCCCGTCGGGTCGTACAGACTGATTTCATCGAAAAAGGCATCACGGAATTTTGTCTCGTTTGTTGCAAGTCCGTTCAGCGTTCCGGCGATTTTTCCGGTTTCTTTGTCTACTGCCGCCAGAAACAGCTCCGGCGCGTACTGCACCCGCTCGCGCATGCTCTTTTCGGAGCACGCCTCATTCGGCGGAAAGCACGCCAGCTCAATGGCAACGCCCTGTTCCATTTCATCCTGGCGGATGGTTCGAAGTTCATATCGTTCCATTTTATGGTATTCCTCCATTGCCCGCTCAAAAAACTGCAGAAAACCGTCTTCCACGGCAAGCTGATCGAGCGCGGCTTCTTGCTCATTCAGATCGTAATAATATTTTCCGGTCCGCAGATCGATCGACAGACGGTCGAGCGGAAAGCCTTTTTTGCTCATCGGATGGGGTGTGCTGACCATGCGGAAAGGAACGCTCTCCATCAACGGGTCCATCGCGTCATAGCGGTGGTCCGCATCAAGAATCAGCGAAACTGCGTTTTTGTAGCGTCCCGTCAGGCCGCCGTACTTTTCCGCAAGGGCGGCGTAATGCGCGGTCATTTCTTCATCGGACAGATACTTTCCGTTCACGGTCCGCACATGGACGCCGGGCTGGTCGTCCTCTGCCACGTTGTCAAAATACAGACCGGAATCACAGGAGAACACCGGCATATGAAGCGCGTTGAAATACGCCTCCGCCTTTTTCCTGGCATTTTCCAGCGGCGTTTTTCCATCCTCGATAATCTCTGGCTGCTTAACACCGCCAAGATCTTTCAGCCCGATCAGCTCAATCCCAAGACCGGCAAGGCGGTGACGCATCGCGTCGAGTTTTGCCGGGTTGCCGGTTCCGTACAATAACTTCATTTCTGCCCCCTTTTATGCCTCGATGCCGAACTCTTCCGGGCGGAAGCGCGGGCAGACATTTTCCGATGATGTGATGACGGATGCAGCAAGACGCGTACCGATTTCAACTGCCTGGCCAAGCGTTTTTCCATAGGTCAGACCGGCGGAAACACCTGCACAGAACGCATCACCGGCTCCTGTTGTATCTTTTACCTGTACTTTCTGCGCCGGGCAGAAGCCGCTCTCTCCGTCTGCTTCCGCATAAACCGCTCCGTCGCCGCCCATTGTTACGACCATGGCCGGAACATTTGCCGCTTTCAGACGCTCGGCGAGAATCTTTTCCATCTCGGCCGGTGTTTTTTCGCTGTAATCATCGGAGAAGAAAACGCCTGCCTCGAGCTGGTTGCAGATCAGGCAGTCAAATTTCTGCAGAAGATCTCTTCTGCTGACCGCGATGTTCATGTTGCTGACAACGCCGTACAGTTTTTTATCGTATTTTTCACAGAGCTGTACCAGCTTTTTGATGATCTCTTTGTCCATATCGATCTCTGCCACAATGGAATCGCAGTTTTCGATAATTTCATCTCCGTTTTCTTCCAGAATACCGAGAATCGGCATCAGGTTCGGGCGCTGGGAAATGGAGCCCGCCAGGTCACCGTTGTGATCGAAGACAGCAAGCCATGTTCCCATACCGTTCGGGATTTCTTTCATGTATTCGGTATTGACTTTGTGGCGCTGCAGTTTGCGCACAACATCCTCGCCGAGTGCGGTATTATCCGCGATTCCAAGGAAGGTCGGGCGCAGTTCCAGGTTTGCGATATCCTCCACCACGTTTCGGCTCACACCGCCGTGGATGTATTCGACATGGCCGGCGTTTCTGCCGTCCGGGACGTAGATGTCCTCTGGAAAACCTTTGATATCCACAAAAACTGCTCCTAATACTACGATTCCATTTTTATTTACTGCCATGTTTCTTTTTTCCTCTCCTGTTTTTTCATTCCTTCTTTTTTCAGACAAGCCTCTTCGTCTGTTTCACGAAATTATTTTCTTCTGTTGTATTAAGCCTTCTTTTGCGTTAGTAAACAGACTGTCTACACATGGCACGATACCTTCTGATTGGTGTCTGGTATTGTGCCCGTTCGTGGAAACATATCCTGTCAAAACGGAAACATGTCCACACCTTCTGAAACCGCGCATTCATGGCTTCAAACCGATGCAATCTGTGGCAAATTTGACATTCATATCACGGTCTTAACCATTGAAGTCTATGGGAACAAGTCAGCATAAGATCCTTCCTACCTATATAATGCAAGGCAAGTCTACACTGCTGCTCCCTGCCACTGTCTCGACAGTTGAGACAGTGAAGGTCGACTTATATCCTCATAACATGCCGGTGATTATCTCAGATGAGCCCATACACTCGACAAGGTTGAATTGCCGGATTTCACCGTCTCGACCTGAAATATTGTCCCTATTTCTTTGCGCTTTCTTCCAACTCCAGCATATACCTATCAAAGTCGGACATGAATAATCTGTCCTGGATCACGCGGTATTTTTCAAATTCTGTCTCAGCATGAAGCTTTGCAATTTCCGCTGTCACCTTGCCTGCATCCTGTAAAATACCGTAATCAAACATTTCAATGAAGCTATTGAGCCTTTTTTCCCAATCCTGCATCGTAAGCGGAATATGCCGTAATGTCATGTTTTCCGCAAAATCCAGGTATGCCGTAACCATACGATTCAGCTGCTTCATTTCATCCTGACTCAGATAATTCTTCGCAATCGTGACATCGCTTTTCTTAATCTTTCCATCAGGAGCATCTGCCCAGGTAGTTAATCCCATATGTTCCTTTGTGTGGTCGGCTCTTTCCACGATCAGCTCAGCTGCTGTATGTCCATGAACTGCGTAATGCATTTTATTCTGAACGGTCGCATAGAATCTTCTCGTCGTTGCAGAATTCTTATCATAATCAATGGCTGTAGCATACAGATCGGTGATCTTCTGATAGAACTTTCTTTCGCTCGCACGGATCTCACGAATACGCTCTAACTGTTCATCAAAATACTTTTCAGTCAGATACGTTCCTCGCTTCAGCCTTTCATCATCCATCACCCAGCCTTTGATGGTGTAGTCTTTAGCGATCTGGTTTACCCATTTACGGAACTGTACCGCTCGCTCAGAATTGACCTTAAAGCCTACGGCAATGATCATTTGAAGGCTATAGTGCTTGGTATCGCGTGTGACCTGACGAGAACCTTCGGTTTGAACTATTCGGAAATTCCGAATAGTTGCAGCCTCTTCCAATTCACTATCTGCGTATATTTTTTTAATATGTTCATTTATCGTCGGTAAACCAACATCATACAATGTGGCCATCATCTTCTGTGTCAGCCATATATTTTCATCCTCATAGCGCATTTCTATGCTGTCCTGCTGATCACCTACAGAGGCAACATAGGTCAGGTATTCCGCTGCGCTTGAGCGGATGGTTATCTCATCTTTTTTCTTTGCCAAATGAAGTGCCTCCCTTTTTCTTATCACTAGATCCAGCCATTCTTCTTAAATTTCTCAATCTGAGCCAATTCTTCCTCAGAAGGTTCTTCTGCCTTACCCTCACTAGCCGGAACGTCCAAATATTCGTTATTCCATCTCTTCATAATTTCGATCACCTCATCAGATACGCGAATATCGCGTTTCGTGATGGATTCCAGATTCCAATCCATTACATCAGAGGTTCCCATTGCCTTGGTAATTACAATCTTGGAAGAGGTGTACTCTTTTTTCTTCTTGCCAAAATATCCATTACCAGCGACAATGTTCAGCTTCTTTTCAAATGGAAGCTTGTTTCCTATATGCTCAATTCTCTCTTTGATGGTTGCGTCTGGCTCATCCGGGAAATAATTCGTCTGCCACTTCTGCGGAAAGATATGTTCTATCTCCCACTTAGCCGGAAGCAGATCATCCTGATGTTCATACGCAAGCGTCTTCAGAAGCATACGCACTGCATTACGATTCGGATTCTGGATATACGGCTCCAGCTGTGTCATATCGACAGTCTTAAACTCAAACGTAGGTATATCCGATGCTACAATTGCAGAATTCAGCTTCAGGATATCCGGCTTTACAGCATTGATTGTCGGTATCATCAAGTATTTTGTCATCAGCTCCATGAGCAGCTTATTCAAGAACCGAGCAAATCGTGTTTCAAAATTTTCTTCATTCCTATAGCAAACATAGTAAATAACAACCGGGTATTTCCAGTACTCGTTCGGATATGAAGTCAGAATATCCAGTGTCTGCCTTATTTTAATATTCTTGGACCAGGCTTCATCTTCAAGTTCCTCTCCTTTGTTTACAACCTTCCACAGATTCAGGATAACAAAAAGAGTGTCCAACAATTCAGGCTTATACAAGCGCTCAAACTTATTAGCCGCATAATACTTCCTGACGCCAGGAGTAGTCGTCTTCGTATCCTTATCCAGTGCGCGATAATAAAACATATTATAGTAGAACAGCTGTTGAATACTTTCATTCGCATCAGTAGACTGCTCATCTAAATCTTTCCAGCGGTCGATAAATGCCTTCTTATCATCCGGCGCAAGTTGGTTGTAAATCTTTGCCTTAAAAATATCTGCGTCCGACAGAGGAAGACCTCTGTCATTCAACGTTGAGAAAATAGTCAACGCAGTATCCTGGGTATCTGCTGTGATAGGCAGCAGAATAGCCTGGTTCAGGAGCGCATAAATAAACTGATATACCATCAATGGATTCTCAGTGGAATGCTTATCAAACAGCTCTTGAAAATGGCGATAGTTTTTCGAATAGTTGTCTTTCGCATCCTCATCCGCTTTTCCGGTTTCCAAGATTGATCGCAAAATTTCATTTCCTTCGTTATTCACAACTCGTGATGTCAAAAGGATATTTTTGAAATCCACCATTCCGGTAAGTTTATTGGTTCTCCAGATGGTAGGCTCAATCTTTCCAATAAAGTTATTGGCCTCTGCCGTTCTCTCTGATGCAGGCGTAGCAACAAGCTTCGTATAAATCGCACGCAGCAGCAGAAACAAAGACGTAATACGTTGCTGTCCATCGATTATTTCCTGCTCACCATCTTCATTTTCGTAGGAAACCACACTTCCGAGGAAATAGGAACTCTCTCTTTCTGTACCGCCACTTGTAGCAGTAAAATCCCATAAATCCTCAAAGAGTGTTTCTACCTGTTCATCTGTCCAAGCATATGGTCGCTGGTACTCAGGAATAACAAACGGTTTTGATTTTCCGCTACCCAGGAGCGCTTCCACGCTTTGTTTATTTACTTCTATCGTTGTTGGCATGTTTACGCCCTCCTCTTTTATATCTATATTCAGTAGCAACCTTCTAAGATCATTACTTGCCGTAAGGCACAGGGTCTTCAGCTACCATAAGCAAAGGTGACGGCTCATCGGAATATGTCACAGGCGGATGCTCTAATACATTTTGCTTCATGAGTACACTGCCCGCATACATAACGTATTTCATTCCGCTTGCGACAGACATCTCCTCTGCGGCTTCTGCCTTTGCCTTTACGACTTCATCATCGATCATATTATCGCCCTTGACCTCAATAAGCTGATATGAACCATCATTCATCTTAGCCAAAAAATCCGGATAATACTGCCTAATACGTTTTGATTCCGGATCATAATACTGAACAAATAAATCTCCTTGGTTGGCCGTAAACATACCAGTAAAGTATATTTCTTTAACCTTTTTACTTGAAATATACTGTAAGAAGCATTCCTTCTCCGGCTTTGAATCAAAGCAATACGTGTCGGCATGAAAGCTTTTCTTGATTTCCTCAGGAGTAAAACTATTATGATCTTTTTCTATCACCAAATTCTCATCGGCAGAGAACTCATAATATCCTGAATCTTTTGGCTCTTTTAGTAAGATTACATCCACATCCTCATTCTTCTGCTCAGATTTAACCTCATAAAGTGTGTTGAAGATTTTGGGTATAATCACATCATCCAATACTTCGTTATGCTTATTCACTACTTCAACTAAGTTGTCAAATCCATCAATAGCCTCTGAAAGAATTCGACTAATTAAAACACACGACAAGTTCATATATCGTGAAATTTCGCCAACCAATGAAAACCTGCTATATCTCATCTGATCTTTGATATCATCAATTACAGTTTCTTTGGTTGAAAGCTCAAGTCTGATACTTCCTTTTTCATACATCTTGGACTCATACTTAGCATCATCGATTTCCGAAACTTTAAAATCAATCGGCTCTGAATACTCTTTTTCTATCAGAGAATACTCATGCCAGATGCGCTTCATCTTGATGCTTCTTGGTGGTGGAAGCACACGCACCTTATAGCTATTCTTTTTCTTATCTGAAGATTGTCCTAAATCCTTTATCTCCATATTGTAATTGTTGCGTAGCTCTTCATCTAAGGTATCAAGATTTTCTTTTGACAAGAACACCGTCGCCTTAAGCTGCTCATCTGTCAGTTTTCTTAGGCAGCGCATCGTGGCCTGTAACACAAAGATCTTTGACTTAGGACTACGGAATAAAGCTATTCCTAATAGTGATCGGCAATTCCAGCCTTCACGTCCTTTTTCGACAAGAATGATAAACTGCTTCCTGCTACCTTCTGTTCCGAGAACATCCAAATTGTTGAAGTCTCTTATATCGTCGTTTTTTGTAACCGTCGTATCTCCCGTATTCACAAGGATAGTATCAAGCGATACATTTAACTCACTTAAAATCTTCTCTACAGCAGGCCTTACAACATCTGTAGCCTCCGCTACGCTTGCAGCAAAGATGGCCATCTTAGGTGGCAATCCCTCATAGGTTTTTCCACCATATCTTTCCCAGAACATAGTAATAGATTTCTTTAAGAACTCTTCATTCTTAACATTATCAAACCCTATAGGGTCTGCATCCTTAAGAAATCCATGGCTTATAGAATCCCTAAGGCCATAGGCATAGACGACCTCCGGCAGCACCTGTCTCTTCACATATGGTGTACCTGTATAGTTATAGCAAGCCACTATCGATGTTGCTTCTGCAAGCATATTGATGGTGTTTCGTAACGTTGTCTTATTTGCTCCTCCTGAACGTAATTCCTTCTCAAGATTAGCCCCGAAAAGATGGTGGGCCTCATCTACATACACCCCCAACTGAGGTAAACGACACAGTTTTTTAAAACGCTGGTTATCCATAAGCGTTGCATCATTCCACACATCGCTATCATCATCGTCGCCGTAGACATCAGCGAGGAGGGAGTCGCTTCCAAATAAAACATCGGTAGGCTTATCCTCTTTCCTCTTTTTCTTGACAATAATTTTCTGGTTATTAGAAATTACGATATTGAAGTCTGAATCATCAATTGTCTGTAAAGTAGTTCCGCTCTCATCCAAATAATGAAACTTTATATTGGCATCTAACACGCGTGCATATTCGGGTGGTACGACCTTTGTTTTATCAAAGGTCATAATTTCACGAAGAGACTCCAACACCGTCTTGTCAGGAGCAAACACAAGTGCATTGTGACAGAATCTTTTGTCCTTCGGATACTTGTTGGCCAGAAGGAATTCATAGAAGATACAGGTTCCCATAAGGATAGTCTTTCCAAGTCCCATTGTCAGAGCATAAATATAGTTAGGATAAGATTCCCTGTATTTTTTCATTTGCTTAAAAATTGCTTCGTTCTGTTCGTCCCCAAGGTCCAGTAAAGTTATCTGTCCACGTTTGTGAATTGTATAATATGAGACATCTGAAAATTTGTCTCTATGATTTCTCCAATCATCAAACATCTGAAACATATGGGCATTGTTCATAAATTCCTTAATAAACACATACATTTCAAGTGCTTCAAACTGTGGTGTACGCAAAAAAGCATCCGGGTTTTCATTTCTGTCATTATAGGCTAAGAACTTCTTTGTTAAGTCATTATATCTGGATCGGATTTTACCTCTATTAGAAGCATAATAGTTCCATAACTGCTCGTAGAACGCAAAATCCTCTACAAATGTCATTGAAGACTTTTTGGCCATGGTTTACACCTCCACTTCCAAAGACTCGGATAACAAGTCAGTAATCTTGACCTTAATTGTTCCGGCATCCTCCGGAATATCATATATACCAGCAACAAATTCTTTCTTATCCGGTACGTCTGTAACCATCGGCTGCATCACTACTCCATCGTAGTTCCAATCAATCATAATAGATTCCACAAGCTGCTTCCAATCCTCTACATATTCTTTCTGTAAAGAGAGCTTCTGCATCAAATTCATAGGATAGAACGAGCGAATAACAAGTTTGTTTCCTTCTCGAACGACTTCTGCCTCCGCCTCTCGCTTGAGCTGGAGTTCAGACTTATCTCGTAAGATGTCTACTATCTGCACATCAACTTTATATTCGGACAAAGATTGCTCTAAAGATGCCTTCAAGTCTGGCTCATGACCCATACAAATGATTGTTATTAGTTCTACCGGCTGTCGTGGATTCTCTTCTTTTCTCTTTTCATATGTTTTATATGGAAGATTCGCCTTAAGTTCCTCAAGATCAGCTTTGGTAGCTATGCGATTGACCGGCATGATCTTAACCATGCGACCATCGAGTTCTCCATCCCACACATTCCCCTGAGTAAATGGTTGAACTTCAAGCGCTTCAATAATCAAATTTTTTGCTTCAATAGGATTTCGGAAAAAGTCATAATTGTTTACATTATAAACTTCAAAACCGGTGTATTTTATCTCCTCTTGTAACTGGCCATCTAATTCACTTGCGACATTGATAAGTCGCTTGGTTGTTGTTTGAATAGCACCGAGATTAATATCCGCACCTATAAATCTTCTGCCAAGTTTCATAGCAACCGATTGAGTTGTACCACTTCCCATAAAACAGTCAAAAACCAAATCTCCTCTATTCGTTGCAGCCTCAACTATTCTTTCAAGGAGCTGTTCCGGTTTTTGAGTTGGATAATCAGTCCTTTCGCTTGCAACCGGATTCAGCGGCACAATATCGTCCCACCAATCTGATACAGGGTTTCCATTGTTCTCGTCCAAATAACTTTTTTTACTCGGCGTACCATTCGAAGTCAACTCAACTCTATTTTGTGCAATCAGCTCGTCAATTTTAGACTGCACAGGCCAGCAACGTCCTGCCGGTGGTGCAATAATTTTTCCAAAAAAGTTTCTTGCCACCCCTTGCCCTGGGCCGTGCAATGGAACAAGCATATATTTCCTTCCATTTTCCTCCTTCGTGAATCTTTTTAGATAGGCCTCAGAGTGCTCCGTATACAAAGGATTAAACTTTGCCTGTCCACCTTTTTTATATACTAAAATGGTGTCATGAACCTTTCCAAAATATGTCGCATCTGAGTGTGCAGCTCGCGTTCTCTGCCAGACAATTTCATTCAAGAACATATTGCTACCGAATATCTCGTCCATTAAACATCTCAAATGATGAACTTTGTGCCAATCGCAATGAACAAAAATAGAAGCAGTATCAGACATAAGTTCCCTGAGTATCATTAATCTTTCGTACATAAACTGAAGATACTCATCATTTGTCCATATATCGCCATACTGTTTTTCCTCAAAACTTGTAGCATCACTTGTTGTGTTCCCAATACCTTTTAGCGCTATTTTGCGTTTATAATCAGCCTTGCTATCAAAGGGCGGATCAATGTAAACAAGATCAATCTTCCCGCGATATTCCTTAAGCAAATGACTCATTACCTGAAGGTTATCGCCCCAAAATATCTTATTGATCCATCCGTCCCTTTCCTCGCCATAACGCTCGCGCAACTGTGCAGGGTAATACTGTGTGGAGCGATATGGTCTCTTTCCGGTCCAACGAAGTTCAGGGAAACCTTTTATAGTAGTTCTCTCTGCAAATTCAAAAGTCAATTGCTCATCCATTTTTATTTTCCTCCATAGGTTGTCTTAATCTTCTCAATTATTTCTGGCAATAATGCCTGAAGTCACAGTTGGAACAGGTCTTGGGGTCATTCGAACAACTCCTAAAGTCTTTTTTCAAAATCTTATGGACTGTATCATCAAACGCAGCCACCGTTCCATCTATCGCACTCTTCGTATACGGAAAACTGATCATGGGATTGCCATTTTCCTCTCCCGTATAGTACACGTGCATCTTGCTTACCTTCTGGCCGGTTCTTTGCTCTATCAGATAGGCATAGATGTGCAACTGCCTTCTATAGTGCTCCAATCGATCTCTCATTTTTTCTATGTCAGGCTTTTTTTCCGACTTAAAGTCAACAAGCTCAACAGTTCCGTTTTCGCCTTTAACTAAGTCTATTTTTCCCTCAATGATATAATCCGGCTGCACCAAGCTAACATCGACCTCTGCCTGCTGTATGGCACTCCAATTGCCATGTTGTCTTTCAACATATCGAAGCACCTGATTCAAAGCTGCTTTACGCTGTCCCTCGGCCAGATAGCCGTGTTCGGTCTTGATAAGCGATATGTAATTGCTGTCAAACCAACTAGTGATATTATCCTTAGTTATTTTTTCGGTCTCATTTCTAAGTGCTGCACGATGTACGTCTTCAATCGTTTCATGAACCAGGGTACCGAATAACATAGCTCCCTGACGAATAGGCATAAATTCCAATTCTTTATAAAATTTGTATTGAAGGGCACAAGTCTCGTAAACAGCAATATGTGATGTGAACGAAAAGGTATTTTTCAAATTCACGCTCTTTACTGTATGAAAGGTAAACTCAGAAAGATCAAGTGCCTCCACACTTTGAAGCTCGCCATAAACTTCCTTAATGTACTTACTTGGCGTTTTCTTATCTTCGTTGCAGGTTAGCACTAATAAATCCTGTGCTCTGGAAAAGGCTGTATAATACAATCTCCAGAAATCAAAGAGTTTCATTTCATCATATGGTTCAAAGGCCTCTCTATGATAATACTTCTCTTCGATTTTATTCAGAATATCCTTATAGCTTTTTCTCGGAACATTCCCTAATGAATCTACAAACACAACAGGAAACTCCATGCCTTTTGATTGATGAATTGTAAGGAACGAAACACAACCAGTAGGTGCATACTCTTCGTCATCCTCGTATTCTGCAATTCCTCCATCAAAGAGAAGTTTGATATACATGTTGAATAGCAGCTCTGTATTCTTAATGATGTATTTTCCTGTCAAAACATCTATATTGTGAAGATACTCAAACTTCCCGATTATCTGCGTTAGCTTTGCAAGGTTTCTGGCAGGCCTGATATCCACTACACCAACGCCAATATCAGTATCCAGAATGTCACTGAATGGCTTATACATAAATAACCTATAAAGCAATCCAGAATATGTGTAATCTGTTGTCCCTGATGAATTTGCAGCCAGCGTAGCATGTCCTTTCCCGTGTGCTCGGATGAATCTCTTAAGTTCAAGGTTCTCAGGCTTTGTTACAAATTCATTAGCTGCTTTTATACAATCTCTAAAATAAAAGTAATGTGTGTTATCTAAAAATTTATACTCACCATTCTCTAGACCTTTAACGTAATTAGGGAACATTAGCATCATACACCCAAGTGCTTGCATAACCTCTTCTCTTCTGAAAAACATATCTGATCTTGGTGAATAAACATTGATATGATTAGACTCCAGAAATCTTGCCAGCGATATAACCCGCTCATGCTTAACCGAACTGAACAAGAAAGCCAGCTGATTATAATCCTGAATCTTTCCAGAATTCTTAAGCCTGTTTATAAAGTCAAGAACTCTCTCATGCCATTCATCCTCATCGTCTTTGCTCGCTAATTTCACGACACACGGACTCTCTATTTTAGACGTTTCGTTAGCTACGATTCTCTTGTCATATCTGAATTTATCCCACTCAAATTTGAACTTTGATCCAGACGTGGTAATCATCCATTTATTATAGAACTCAACGATATCGCTATCCGATCTATAATTGATCACAAGCGGTATTATCTGACATTTTCCCACGTCGAACTTAGATGGAAATTCAAGTATATTTCGTATCGTTGCACCTCTAAATCGGTATAAACCCTGGTCATCATCACCCACTACACAAATATTCTCGTGGGTTCCTAACAAAAATATAGTCTGTTCCTGAATATAATTTGTATCCTGGTATTCATCGACCATTATGTATTTAATCGAATTTCTCAAGTCTTCAAGAATATCTTTGTTCTCTTTCAGCAATCGATAACACTCTGTTTGAATAGCAGAAAAATCCATTAAATTTTCCTCATCAAGCATCGCTTGGTATGTGTTTACAACTTTAGCAATCACTGATATTTCCATATCGTGATCACTAAGCATTGCGTCAATATCTACAACCTCTTCTGTCAAATTATTTGAAAATTCACAGATTGCCTGTGCCCATTTCCAAGCGCCACCCTTTGGCATAACATTTTCAATTCCAGAAATCGTTCTGAATTTGTAGATATTCCTAAAAACCAAATACTGCTGATCAAACGTATCCAAAAGTCTGTAGTTTTTTTTCAGTCTTGTATACTCTAAGTGATCTTTAATAATGCGAAGACATAGCGAATGAAATGTTCCCACGTACATTTCGTTGACATTCACTGTAATATTTCTACTCGCCAATTCGTTTGTGATACGTGTGATTAACTCCTTCGCTGCTTTTTCCGTAAATGTAGCAATAAAAATATCTTCTGGTTTAACGCCTCGTTCTTCAATTAAATAAATAGCTCTTTGCACCAAAGTATAGGTTTTTCCGGTACCTGGACCCGCCGTAATAAGAACAGGACCTTCTGTAGTAGAAATAGCTTGTCTTTGGCCATCATTCGCATTACCAAAATCAAACATTTATTTTCCCCTTTTATTTTTCTCGGAGCTCTTCGTTCTTTTCCGTTTCTTCATCTGGCAGGGTTTCTAAAATATCACTAATCTGGCAATTCAACGCCGTGCAAATTCTAAGTAATACATCTGTAGTAATGTTCTCTCCCTTACCCAATTTCGCCATAGAAGCTGTGCTGATTCCGCTAAGTTCTCTTAATTCTTTTTTATTCATACCTTTATCAATAAGCATTTTCCATAACGGGTTATAACTGATACGCATCCAATACCTCCATCTATAATGATTATTCAGTCACCTTAGTTTCAATAGCAACCTGTTTCTCTTCTGTCGCTTTCTTTGCCCATGACCAGCCGAACAGCTCTCCACCATTTTCATAAAGTTCAATCGCCGTAATGAATAAGCAATCCCATTTTTTCCATGATTTTGTTTAGAGCATTTACGCTTTTAACATCTAGTCCCATATCCTGCAGTTTTTTTACAATTTCTCTTTTGTACAAATCACCCTTGTAATTATAAGGCATAGTTTGACCACCTCAGCACATTATCGAATAATCAAGTTTAATCGTTATCGTTCTGAGCAGATGAAGTTAACTCCATCATCTTTTGTGCGTATGTAGCTCCATCAATTTCTTCATCAGCATACTGTCGCATAAGCTCATCAATCTGTTCTTTTAATTCTTCTCTAGTCATCTTTTCGCTCCCTTAAATTATTTGTTATAGTTTCTAAAGTCTTCTTCTGATTCATAAATATCATCAGCGGAAATACTATTCTTATGACCACATTCGGTACACTTCCACACATAATGATGGTCATCAAATCCCGGTTGGTCATTCAAATAGACATTACAACGGTCACAGTACCAATCAATTCCCGGAAATCTTTCACTCATCTTCGCTACCTCCTTCTTCATCTGGATGTGCAGCATCATATTCTTTAATACCATTTATGATTTCTGCTTTTGCTTTTTCTATTTCGGTTTCGTTGTTCTTCTTTCTCGATTTGAAATAGTCAACAACTTTAATAGTTGCCGCAGCCAATAATGAAGCACCAACTGCCGCTACTCCAAGCCAAGGCAGCATCTCCATTTTACCTGCCTCTTTGCTTGCAAGCTCCAGCATTTCAACATACTTTTCTGGGCCTCCTGCTACTTTTGCATCTTTTGATAATTCTGCATAATCCCAATTCTGAGCCATACTATTCCTCCTCTTGACTTTTAGTCTTTTCATCGAGCTCTTTTATAAGTCTTTCTGCTTCATTAATACGCTGTTGTTCTTCGTCAATCTCTTCCTGAAGATGCTTGATACTCTTTTTCTTTCTAGCAATAATTTCTTTGGAAGATTGGATATTGCCTAACAACAACTTACGTATTTCTGAAGTATTAACGTGAGCATTTTTTATCTCATCATTCTTTATAAGCTGTTGAGCAAGAATGCCTCCAACAATCGCAGCTGTAGCTGTTGTTAAGCCGACTGGCGAAGCCAATAACCCTGTAGCAATACCGGCGTACTTTGGAGAGGTTTTAAGAAAAGCATCAAGCATTGATTTTGTTACTACATTTCCGCCTTTTCTCGATTCTTGAATTGCTTCTAGCTTACCTGAACGAATCCATCTTCTTACGGTTTCTGGATTTGTATTTAGCATATCTGCTATTTCCTTAACACTATAAGTATCCATCAAGCTCCCTCCTTGTAGTAATAATGTATCACAACAAATGTAGTATTACAAGAATAAATGTAGTATTAAATTGTGAAGTTTATATTAACATCATACACGCACGAAACCCTCCCAGCCATGATGGTTGAGAGGGTTTTAATTTATAATTCTGGAATACCAGTCTTTATTTCGTTTTCATTATAATCCAATTTCAATTCTTTTCTTAACAGATTATAGTCCTGCACAATTGCAACGACTATATCTTTTATCATTCTGAATTCTTCTTCATCAGCAATATCTTTAACATCAATACTTCCACCTGAACCATTTCCCGAATAATGGTCTGCGGCAAATCTATATGCAACCGCAAGCTTTAACAGTTTTTGTGAAGCCAAACTGCCATTGCTTATTATGTAATCACACAACTCTTTCTTGTTAAACTGCGATATCGGTGTTTCAATCTCTTCTGTTTTTCTTGTAACAGATGAACCATTTGCTTTGCTTATATTGAAAGTAGTAGTTTCCTTGTGTGTTGGCGTAATTTCTAAAAAAGGAGCCTCTTCAAAAGGTATATTTCTTTTATCTGTCAGTTCTATAAAATGCCTAACATACTCAGACTGAATAATAATCGCATACAATTTGCAGTATAACTCAGAGTACTGTTTATAAAAGAAATCATATTTGAACTTTACATCATTTGAAAAAAGTTCAAATCCTTCACGGAACTCTTGCTGGACTTCCTCGGTCTTTCTTGTAATTTCTTCTATGTCTTCTTTAGTTGCTAAATTCTTACCTTTTTCATCCATGTATGAAGGAAGATAATTTTTGACAAACAAACCAATTAAAAACACTGCAACTGTCAATAAAATTTCAAATATCAATATAGCCCAATCCATATTAATTCCTCCTTGTATTTACTGATTCATGCTTAACGCTTTTTCATAACATCTAATCCACAGCCTAAACCCTTTGACCGTTTTTTCAGTAGATATGTTTCAATATAAGAAATACGGACTTTCATGAGCTATTGCCTAATCTCAAAAAAAGCCCGTAAATACGCTACTTTTCGCTATTTATTTCTCTTTCTTTGACATCAAGACTACCGTCTCCACATGCTCCGACCACGCGAACATATCATACCCCCATGCCTCTTCTGCCTTATATCCGTGTTTCGTCAGATACCGCAGGTCTCTCGCCAATGTATCCGGATTGCAGGAGACGTAGACCACTTTTTTCGGTGAAAGGGTTACGACAGAGGACAGAAAGGCTTCATCACTGCCGGCTCTTGGCGGGTCCATGAAGACGACGTCGGCTTTTTCGCCTTTTTCAGCCATGGAGACCATGAAGGCGCCGGCGTCGTTCTGGTAGAAGGAGACGTTTTTGATTTGGTTTCGTTTGGCGTTTGTTACGGCATCGCGGACGGCGTCCGGGTTCAGTTCGACGCTGATGACTTCTCTGGCATCGCGGGATGCGATGAGGCCGATGGTTCCGATTCCGCAGTAGGCGTCCATGACGCGTTCGTTTCCGGTAAGGCCAGCCATAGAAATGGCTTTTTCGTACAGATTTTTCGTCTGAACCGGGTTGACCTGGTAGAAGGACTGCGGGGAGATGCGGAAGGTGCAGCCGCAGAGTTCATCCTCGATGTAACCGCGTCCGAAGAGGACAATGTCGCGTTTTCCGAGTACCATGCTGTCGGTGCGGTCGTTGACGTTCAGTACGATCGTGGTGATCTCCGGGTGGAGTTTGCGCAGGGCCTTTACGAAGTTGTTTTTTGACGGGAAGACTGGTGATACGCAGACGAGGACGACCATGATCTCGCCGGAAGCAAAGCCGGTGCGCACCATGACGTGGCGCAGGAGGCCGTAGCCGCTGTCCTCGTTGTAGATCATGATTTTGAAGCTCTTCAGCAGACTGCGGATATCGCGGATGATGGCATCGGCACGCTGATCCTCGAGCAGGCACTCATCGACCGGGACCACTTTGTGTGTGCCCTTTTCATAAATGCCGGATATGATCGTTCCGTCTTTTTTGCGTGCAAAGGCGGAATTGACTTTATTCCGGTAATGATAAGGATTTTCCATGCCAACCATGCCTTTGACCTGGACGATGCCCTTCAGAGTCTTCTTCAGGAACTGCTCTTTTTTCGCGAGCTGCTCTTCGTAGGAGAGGTTCAGATATGTGCATCCGCCGCATTTTTTCTGATAAGGACATTTCGACGATGATGAACTCTTTTTCTGCTTTCCTTTTTCCGGTGCCACGCTCTTTGTTTTCTCGGTACGAACGGCTTTCTTTTTATTTTCCCTGTCGAAATACGTCTTTTTTCTTCCGTCAGATCTTTTATTCTTCTCTCTCGTGTTTTCCACTTTCTCTTACCTTCTTCCTCTATTTCGCAAACCCGCGCAGCAGCGCGATCTCTTTTGCATATCCGTCCAGCTCATTCGGTGTTTCCAGATAGAACGGCAGTCCCGCCAGCGCCGGATGTTTCACAATCCGCTCAAATGCCGCAAGTCCCAGCGATCCCTCGCCGATCTTCTCATGGCGGTCCTTATGGCTCTCAAACGGATTCTTGCTGTCGTTCAAATGAACCGCTTTCAGCTTCGAAAGTCCTACCACGCGGTCGAACCTCTCAAGCACATCATCGAGGTGATCCACAATATCGTATCCCGCATCGTACACATGGCACGTATCCAGGCAGACACCCATGTGGTCTTTTAATTCCACGCGCTCCAGAATCGCCGCCAGCTCCTCAAACGAGCGGCCGACTTCGGTTCCTTTTCCTGCCATCGTCTCGAGCAGCACCGTGGTCGTCTGCTCCGGTTTTAAAATTTCATTCAGCATCTCCGAAATCAGACGGATTCCCTCTTCTGCCCCCTGTCCGGTATGGCTGCCCGGGTGGAAATTGTAGCAGTTTCCCGGCGTATACTCCATCCGTTTCAGATCATCCGCCATCGTCATCCATGCAAACTCTCTCGTGTGCGCATCCTTCGAGCACGGATTCAGCGTGTACGGCGCATGTGCCAAAATGCGCTCGATTCCATGCTCCTTACTGTAAGAAAGAAACGCTGCGACATCCGCCTCGTCGATGGCTTTCGCCTTGCTTCCTCTCGGGTTTCTTGTAAAAAACTGAAAGGTATTCGCCCCGATGGACACCGCCTCTTTTCCCATGGCAAGATATCCTTTGGACGATGATAAATGACATCCTATTGTCAGCATAACTTTTATTCTCCTTTATTTCCAAACCACAACTCACCGATTCTCTGCGAGCCGCATTACTTAAAGCACAATTTTCCGGTACGGAATTCCCATCTCCGAGAGTGCTTCCTCCTCCCGCTTCTGACACGTAAAGAGCAGCACCTGCGTCCGGTTTTCCGCCAGCCATTTCAAAGTTTCTTTCAGCCGGTTTTCATCGTAAAACGCAAACGATTCATCGAGAATCACCGGCAGCTCCTCCTCGCCGCAGAGCACATCCATCGCCGCCATGCGGAGCGCAAAGTACGCCTGCTCGATCGTGCCGCGGCTGACCTGTTCAAGCGGCACATATTCGTCTGCGGTGTGAAGGCCGATCCGCAGATTCTCATCCATATTCACCTGCAGATAGCGGCCATTCGTCAGCGATGACAGCGTTTTTGACATCTGCTGTTTTAAGCGGTCGCCGATCCGGCTCTGCATCTGTACGGAGAGACTCTGGATCGTCTCCCCCGCCAGGGAAAGCGCATCGAGTTCTTCCTGCAGATGATCTTTTTCCGTCATGGAAATGCAGAGCTCTTCGTATTCACTCTGCAGGTTCGACAGCACCGTCTGTTTCTGCCCCAGCTCCTGCTTCAGGCGATCCACATTCCACTGCTGGCGGCGGATCGCCTGCTCCTCCGGCTCCGTCACGACCTGCTCGACCTCCGTTTTCCGGTGACGGAACAGACTGTACGCCAGATACAAGAGCGCCGCAATCGCAAGCCCGAGTCCCGTTCTCGTCAGCAGCGAATCAATATGGAAGAACTGCAGAATGCATAAGAACAAGAGAAATCCAGCCAGCGCCACGCACGCGGCACCCCATTTGCGGCTCTTCCGAGATTCTTTTTTCATCTTCCGCACCCGTTCGATCGGCACATCCTTCTGATAAATATCCCGCTTCATCTGCTCTTTCGCCTGCTGCAGATTCTCCTCGCTCTGACGGCACTCCTCCGTAAAAACGGAAATTTTCGTCTCAAGTTCTTCCTTCCGTTTTTCCAGTCCCGCCAGCGTCTTTTTCTGTTCCTGCTCCAGGCGCTTTCTCTTCTGCTTCAGCAGATCCAGCGCCGCCGCCACATCGAGCTCTCCATCGCTGCTCCCCTGGTAATTTGCCATATAGTTCCGCAGCTCATCCGCAAGCCCTTCCTCGGTTCTGCCTTTTAACTGCCCGATCGAAGCCGTATTATCATACACAATCTCACTGACACCGCCGAGCAGCATGGAAAGATCGCCGTCCTCCACGGAGAGCACCTCGCCGTCCGTCAGGCACACCAGCTTTGCATTGGCGTTCTGCCGCCCGAAATTCCGTGTCAGGCGGAACCGTTTGCCGCCGCTTTCAAGCACCATCTCTCCCGCATAGTATGCCGGATTTTCCCATGGCTCATAACGACTGTAGACATCATTTTTTGCCGCCCGCCCCCGGCCGCGTGTCATGCCAAACAGCATGCTGCGGATGAAGGTATGGACGGTCGATTTTCCGCTCTCATTTTCCCCGCTGATGAGCTGAATCCCATCGGAAAATTCCAGTGTGCGGTTCTGCATTTTTCCAAAATTGCGGATTTCCAGTTTTTCTATTTTCATCTTCTACGCCTCCCGCAATCTTTTTTTCAGCCGTTCCTGCGTGCCGCCAGCAGCGCCTCGAGACCATAGTCGAGCGCCTTCTGTGACTGCGCATCCGTCTTTGTTTCAAATGCTTCAATATAGGTGCTGATCAGACTAGCGCCATACGTTTTCTTCAGCTGTTCCAGATCGTATGCCGGACGTGTTTCATCCTCCACAGAGATGACTCTGCCGCAGTCCAGCAGCCGTTTCGGAGAAAATTCCAGCTCGGCGGCACGGTGTCCCACAAGTTTCAGGCGGATGATTTTTCGGATCTTCCCATCCTCCCGCAGCGCCAGCTCCTGTTTCAGCTTCGTCTCCAGCGCATACTGTGTCAGATCCTCCGTCACGTTCAACACCAGATCTTCGTACTCATATCTGGCAAACGGCACAAACTGAATCCGCGTGCCGTGCTCGTCCACCGTTCCGCGGATGTAGCCGTGCGGCCCCAACTGCGTCTCATCCGTCGGTTCGAGTGCGCCTGCGTATACCATTTTGTCGGGAATAAGAATCCCCGGCTTATGAATGTGCCCGCACGCAATATAATCAAACCCTGCCTGCGCCATGCGGCCCGGATTCCACGGCATGTGGCGGGCATCGCCGCCGTGCGCGAGCAGCAGATGATATTTCATTTTGCCCTCCGGCCGCACGCCGTCCAGCCGGTTTTCCAGGATCTCTTTTTTGTCGTAACTGCATCCGTACACCGCCGTCTTCTTCTCCGGGACTTCAACACACTCCGGCTCCGGCGACAGGAGCATTACCACGTTGTCTGCCCAGTCGAAACCGCGGTAAAAGCTCTCCCGCTTCACATAATCGTGGTTTCCGGCAATCAGAACGACGATCGTCTCCGGGATGGACGCAAAAAGATCGTTGACCTCTTTCAGTTCCCGCAGAAGCGGCTGGCACTGAAACAGATCTCCCGCGATCAGCAGAAAGTCCGTCTTTTCCCGACCGGCCAGGCGGATGATCCGCCGGAAGCTCTCCCAGATGGCCTCCCCGCGCTCCTCGCTCCAGGGAAATCCCGCATCCGGCTGCATGCCGAGATGCACGTCCGCAATATGAATAAACCGCATAGGCGCATACCCCTTTCTGGATTCATTTTCTCTATTACTACAATACGGACGTCAGGCGCACCAAATCCACATTAGATTCCACTGCACCCGGCATCCGTATTTTTTAAATTTCTATATCACTTTTCGTAATTACAGCTCGCAGTTGTTTACTGTTCTCGGGAACGGGATGACGTCGCGGATATTGCCCATTCCGGTCAGATACATGACGCATCTTTCAAATCCCAGTCCGAATCCTGCATGGTGGGTAGAACCATATTTTCTGAGGTCCAGATAGAATCCGTAATCTTCCTCAGCAAGTCCCAGCTCTTTCATACGGCCAAGCAGTTTCTCGTAGTCGTCCTCACGCTGGCTTCCGCCGATGATCTCTCCGATGCCAGGAACCAGACAGTCCATAGCGGCAACGGTCTTGTTGTCATCGTTCAGCTTCATATAGAACGCTTTGATCTCCTTCGGATAATCGGTAACGAAAACCGGTCTCTTGAAGATCTGCTCGGTCAGATAACGCTCATGCTCGGTCTGCAGATCGCATCCCCAGTATACTTTGTAATCGAATTTGTCGTTGTTTTTCTCCAGAAGCTCGATAGCCTCGGTGTAGGTTACACGGCCGAACTCAGAATTTACGACATGGTTCAGACGCTCGATCAGTCCCTTGTCCACGAAACTGTTGAAGAACTGCATTTCTTCCGGTGCATGCTCCATAACGTAGCGGATGACATATTTCAGCATTGCCTCAGCAAGCTCCATATCGTCCTCCAGATCAGCGAAAGCGATTTCCGGCTCGATCATCCAGAACTCTGCTGCATGGCGGGTGGTGTTGGAATTTTCTGCACGGAAGGTCGGTCCGAAGGTGTAGATATTGCGGAATGCCTGTGCAAAGGTCTCGCCGTTTAACTGTCCGCTTACGGTAAGGCTTGTCTTTTTTCCGAAGAAGTCCTGTGTGAAATCGACAGCGCCGTCCTCGGTTTTCGGAATATTGTCAAGATCCATGGTGGTTACCTGGAACATCTCGCCGGCTCCCTCGCAGTCGCTTCCGGTGATCAGCGGGGTGTTGACATAAACGAAGTCTCTCTCCTGGAAGAACTGATGGATCGCATAGGCGCAGAGGGAACGAACACGGAATACTGCCTGGAAGGTGTTGGTTCTCGGACGCAGATGGGAAATGGTACGAAGGTATTCCATGGAGTGGCGTTTTTTCTGCAGCGGGTAATCCGGTGCGGAAACGCCCTCTACGGTAACTTCTGTCGCCTGAATCTCAAACGGCTGTTTTGCCTGCGGGGTAGCAACGAGGATACCTTTTACGATGATGGCTGCGCCGACGTTCATTTTGGAAATCTCAGAGAAGTTTTCCATCTCATCGTGGTATACGATCTGCAGGGTTTCGAAATAGCTTCCGTCGTGCAGAACGATGAAACCAAAGGTTTTGGAATCACGTACGCTGCGCACCCAGCCGCCTACGGTTACTTCTTTGTCCAGGTATGCTTCCCGGTTTTTATAAATCTCTCGGATGGTTGTAAGTTTCATTGTCTTTTTTCTCCCTAAATATTCATAGTGCTTTCTTTATTCTAACACTTTTTGCGTCATTAGAAAACCCCGCAAATCACTCGATCTTTACTTTTTTAATATAACTGATGAAGACATTGCCGTTCTGTGCGAACAATGCATCGCTGTCATCGTCAGAAAGTGCAGTTGTCTCGCCCGTTGCCGGGTTATACAGCCAGGAATTTCCAAAAATATCGTATCCGGTCAGAAGCAGACTCTCGTTCGCGCCGGTCTTTACAACAACGCCGCAGCCGCTGCTGATCATATAGAGAATTTCTTCTCTTGTGCAGCCCGTCAGGTTCAGCAGTTCGTAATCATCACCGAGTGACTCCTTCAGCACGTTTTCGTCCAGAGATGCACTCTGGAATCCCGACGGCATCGTTGTCTCGTCGAGGCGCATGCCCTGCTGGCGGTTTCCGCGCTCCCACACATAGGACTGGCTGCTGTTCAGCACAACGCCGACATTCTCATCGGCAAGCTGTACGGCCTCGGCCGGGGAGCTTAAAATGGCGATCAGTTTTCCTTTTCCATATACATAGTAAAGATCTGCGCTGCCCGTGTCGTACGACATCGTAAGATCGGTCCGTAAGGTTGAATAGATATATTTCGGTGTCAGTGTCAGAAGCGACTGTGTTTTGCCGCTCGTCGAGAATTCCAGAAGGAACTGCTGCTCTCTTCTGTCGTCCACCGTTGCCAGGCGGCCCGTCACCAGTTCCTGGCTCTGCTGCTCGCCGTTCATGATGTGATCCTCCGGCGCATCCGCATAGCCGTTTTCCTGGCGTACCACGCGGTCCAGCTCCAGAAGGCCGTCCGAAATCGACACGCCTGTCACATAATAGCCGTCCTGATGATACTCTTTTTTCACGTTTCCGTCGATGCTGACAATCCGCACCGTATGCATAGCGAAAACTTCATTGCCGGAAATATCTTTTAAAATATCGCTGTCGTTTGCCATACCATAGACAAAGTCTTCATTGATAAAGCCAAGTGCCCGGATCTTCTGTCCGTCATCCGCCGCAAAGCGCTGCGTTTCCCCGCTCTCCAGATTCATCACGGTGATGTTCATCGCACTGCTTGCATTGTCCGCATCCATCCACGCGATGCTCTCCTGGCTTTCCGATACTACAAAGCAGTCCTCCGGGATACTTTCCCGGACCACCGTCGTCGTGCCGGTTTCAATATCTACCTTACACAGGTTCTCATTCAGATAGAGATACATCTCTCTCTGCTTGTTGACGTAGGAGAGGCGGTCGAGCTGTTTTTTCAGCATCTCGTAGGAAATATCCGCCGGAACGAAAATCTCCTCGGTTGCCACATTCCGCTCGGCGCGATAATAGTAAACGGCTGCTCCCACTTCACCCTCGTGGTTTCCGCGGTTCATATAGCCATAAACAACAAACGTCACATCGCCCGCATCATCCACACGCACAATGTTGACATCATGCTCTCCGTGCTGTTCCCGTTCATCCATGCTGCCGTTCTCACGGAAGCTGAAAACGCGGATCGTCTTGTTGGCGCTGCGGTTGTAGCACCAGAGATCACCGTTTACTACAAATGCGACAATATCACCTGCCGTATTCGTCACATACTTGGTATCCTCGCCGGTCACACCGAGGTTGATGCCGGATTTCGTCAGAACACCAAGCTCCGGATCAAAGATCTGCTGTGCGCTCCGCTCGAAGTCCAGCAGAATAATCTCTCCGTCGGACTCTCGCATCCGATAGAACTCGCTTACGGTATAATACTCCGTCTGTCCGTTCTCATCCTGCGCACTGATCATGTACTCCTGTGTGATGCTGGTCGTCGTCTCATTCGCTTCTTTGATCTGCTGCACCGGCTGCTGTACGATCGTCGGTGCGAGGCTTCCCCAGGAAATCTGGTCGAGGCTGGAATGAATGTTGACATTGAGGAACGAAGAATTATCCCCCGTCTCATCCGGCTCAAGCTGCGGAACGAGCGCTTCCGCCTGCGTTTTATCCAGGCATGTCTGCGCAAACATCTGCGTGTAGGCCAGATAATCGCCGACCTCCACGCCGTTGCGCTGTACAATGCGGGTGTAATACCAGGCAGACTGGCCGTCCCCGTAGGCAACCTCGAGCTTCAGCGTATATTCCTGATTCATCAGAATCGCGGTCTCTAACTGGAAGTCTGCTTTCAGATAGCTTCCGTCCTCGTCAAACGATTTCAGCACCGAGTTTTCAATCAGCGCTCCGCCGTCTGTGCTTTCCACCGTATAGGTCACGTTTTTAATTTTCTGTCCCTTCGCATCAATTTCAAGCGTAAGCGAACGGTCCGTCGGCAGCGGTGTCAGGTTTTCTCTTGTCGTTACGCCGTTCATCTCCTGGCGGTATCCGTACATGCGGTTCACTGTCGTGTCCGCGGTCTTCATGTACAGCACCGGAAGACTCGCTGCGTCCAGATCGGTCGCATTCTCCGTCGTCTCATGGCTCATCAGGTGTGTGAACACACCGACTGATGCGGCAAAAACAAGAAAAAGGATCAGAATCCTTGCTGCTCTTTTATTCATCACGGCTCCTCCTTTTCTGTGAGGAGGTCTGCCAGTGTCGGCTTCACATGGTACGCTTCCATGCACGCTTTCAGTTCTTCCGGCAGTTTTTTCGAGCCTTCCTGGCGTTTTACCGCGCGGATCAGAAGGTTCTTCGGCGTGTGCTCCATGTCGATGAATTCGAGAATCTGTGTCTCATAGCCTGCATTCTCCAGAAGCTTTGCCCGGATTCCGTCGGTCAGAAGCGCCGCCATGCGCTCTTTTAAGATGCCGTAATCCATGATCGGATACAGTTCTTTGTTTGCAATCTGGCGGTTCAGCTCATGCTGGCAGCACGGAACGGAAAGAATAACTTTTGCATTCCATTTGACGGCCTTTTCCAGCGCATAGTCAGTCGCCGTGTCGCACGCGTGCAGCGTCACCACCATATCGACCTCGTCGCGGCCGGTATAAGAAGCGATGTCACCCTGATAGAAATGCAGCTTTTCATAGCCATATTTCTCTGCCAGTCCGTTGCAGATTGCGATGACATCCTCTTTCAAGTCAAGTCCGATGATATTGACATCCAGTTTTTTCAGTTCGCGGAAGTAATAATACATCGCAAACGTCAGATACGATTTTCCGCAGCCGAAATCGAGAATCGTGATCTCGCGGTCCGATGGGAGCTGCGGCAGGATATCTTCGATGAACTCCAGAAAGCGGTTGATCTGGCGGAACTTGTCGTAGCGGGTCCGCACGATTTTGCCTTCTTTTGTCATAACACCAAGATCCTGTAAAAAAGGAACCGGGATTCCTTCTTCCAGAATATACCGTTTCTTCCGGTTGTGCGCCAGATTGACGGGTTTGCCGGTTCCTTTCATATGCGGTTTCTTTTTGATCGTCATCGTTCCCTTTTTGCTGACCAGAACAGATGCTGTGCAGATGTCGGATTCGAGCTGCATCTGCTTGAAGGTTCCGTTCATCCAGTCGCTGATCCGGGTGATCACGTCGTCTTTTGTCATATTTTTATGAAACTCCTTCGTGCCGACGGTCTCCTGGCACTGAAAGAGCAGTTTTCCTTTTATTTCAACCGGGCGTATTCTCACTTTGGACACTTCACTGTCCCCTCTTGGGCCGCTGATCGTGATACGGTACAGCCCTTCCCGGATTTCATCCTGTAATAATTTCTGTAATTCCATTTATACTCTCCAAACTTCCTGAATCGTTTGTAAACATGTGTAATAAAGCCCCTTACAACCCCGCTAATATTGTAATCTGTTTTCCGCAAAACCACAACAGAAAAATTATTAAAAATGTGTTACCCTCTTATTACTTTATGGCGCAGTTTAAAGCCACAGATTGTAATAATGTTTCCTCCTGCTCCGCCTCCGGAACATTTCATTATAAAAAAGAACGCCGATCAAATCGAGCAGTTCCTCTTCTGCCGTTTTCTCATCCTTCCCGCCGTTTTCCCTGCCGTACTGACGTGCGATATTCCGGCAGGTGTGCTCCATCATGAGCCGGTCCGGGAATTCGTCGTACATCATGCTGCCGCGGTAATCCATGCGGTCACACTCTGCCTCCACCAGCCGCTGCAGATCAGATGCCGTCCGGGAATAATACGACTGCATCCGCTGCCGTTCCCGCGCTTCCTGCTGCTCCTCCATACTTCTTCCCCATAAGGGCTGTGCCGCAAAAAACGGCTCCGGCCGCTCCATCGGATTTCCCTGATAGGAATTTCTTCTATTTTCATACACTCTATCCTGATTCATGCCTGTTTTATTTCCTTTTTGCTCTTCCTTATACCATATGCACACCGCCGCCATTCTGCCGTTTCCCAGATCTCAAACACAATTTCACTTGCCAAAACCGCCGTTCCGTACTAAAATACAACCTGTATCTATTTTTCCGATACATCATATAGGAGTGAATATCATGAATCTGAATATGCAAACTTTCAACATCAACACGCTGCTTGGCGGTCTCGATAAAGTCCGGGACGTCATGGGTGTTTACCAGCAGCAGCTTCTTCTGATTGTGATTGTTTTTGCCCTGCTGAACTGTTTCTTCGGCTATGCGCTCCGCAAGCTCTGGAGCGTCATTCCCGGATTTTTTCTCGGCGCGGCCGCCGGTTATGCAGCGGGTACCTACACGAATCAGACCACGACGATCACCCTGGCGCTTGCCGTCGGCACCGGTCTTCTGACCGCAATCATTGCCTTCGTCCTCTACCGGATCGGACTTTTTCTTCTGATCTGCGGGCTCGTCGGCTTTTGCCTCTGGCATCTCGTCAATCCAAACGATATCACAGGTTATGGACTCGTCGCCCTCGTCGCTTTCGTGATCGGCCTGATCTGCGTTCCGTTCGAACGCATTTCCGTAATCCTGGTCACCTCCATCTGCGGCGCCCTCACGACGATCCGCATGGCATATTTCTTCAAGGACCTCGATCTGAACATGATGTTCTGGATTGTCTCTGCCATTCTCGCCGCAGCAGGCATGCTCTTCCAGTTTAAACCGTGGAAAGAGGCGGACTACTGGGAGGATGACGACGAAGAAGAACGCGAACACCGTGCAAAAGCGCGCGCCAGACGGAAGCGCAGATCCGGTTTCGACCCTCTTCCATCCAGAAAGAAGAAAAAGAAACGCCGCGGCTCCTCTTCCTCTTCTTCCGGCAACGCAAGAGATCCGTACCGCAGCTATCAGAAACCGTCGAACCGTACCCGTGTTTCGCAGAACACCATGTACGATTTCCGTTTTGTTCCGGAAGAACCTGACGATGACGACGATGAGAAAGATCTTCCAAAAATCATCCGCCGCCGGCCATCCGCAAAACCGGCCGCTCCGGAGGAGTTTGACGAAGAAGAAACATCCCCAAAAGCTTCCATGGGCGACACGAAGCCGTATACCTCTCCTTCCAAACCGCAGATCACCGAGGACGGCATCCCGGATGTCGATCTCTCCGCGATCCGGCAGCAGATTTCCGAAGAGGTACAGAGAATTTACGAAGACGATCAGAACTCGTAATCCGCACTGCAGCGCAGAAAACCCGGCAGGCAAAGGAACATTCCCTTGTCTGCCGGGTTCATTTTTTATCCTGATTTTCAGTTATAAAGATACTTCTGATTTGTCTCCAGATCGATCGTGTCTTTGTCGAGCCACTGATATCCCGTATCGATCTTCTGATCTACCGGAAGTCCCTGAATCGCGCGGACGGCCGCCACGATTGCCGCATAGCCAAGACCGTACGGATTCTGCGTTACGGTACCGTACTCGCGTCCCTCCTGGATCGCTTTCTGCTGTTTTTCACCGGAATCAAAACCGACAATCTGAATCTGCTCAGTATTTTCCATATCTGCCAGCGCATCCAGCGTCTGGTCTGCCATGTCTTCGTTCGTACAGAAGATGCCCTTCAGAGCCGGGTAGGTTTCAAGTGTATTTTTCAGCATGTCCGCGATGGATTCTTCTCCATCTCCGTAATTCACCTGAACCACTTTCACATCGGTATATTTTTCTTCGATCTCTTTTTTAAATGCTTCCACGCGCTCTACGCTGCTCTCGGTGTTGTACTGATGTGCAACAATCGCAACCTCTCCGCTGTTGCCGATGGCCTCACAGAGATGATCTGCCGCAAGCTTTGCTGCCGCTGCGTGATCAGTCGCACATGTCGAGGTGATCAGATCACTCTCGATACCGGAATCCGCGATGATGACTGGAATCTGGCTGTCGGAAGCCTCTTCCATCTGTGCCTGTCCCGACTGCTGGTCAATGATGCCAAGGATCAGCGCGTCCGGATTTTCCGAAATGACAGAGTCGATGATATTGATCTGAGAGTTGGTGTCACTTTCATTTTCCGGGCCTTCAAATGTCATATAAACTTTGTCGTTTCCGGTGTAGCCAAGCGAGGCGTTCAGATCGTCAAGTGCCTGCTGCGCACCGGCTTTTACGGCTTTCCAAAAACCGGCACTTAAGTCTTTTGCAACCACGGCGATGTAAGAGCCTTTTTCAACGGTAAGTCCATCCACGGTGTCGTACAATGCTTCCATGCCGTCTTTGTGCGGAACGGTGATTTCTATTCGTTTTTTGTCTGCTTCTTTTCCTTCATCTCCAGAGCTTTCAGAAGATGTGGATGCACTGGCTGACTCTGCTGTAGAATCTGCGCTGGACGATGAGGCCTCCGGGCTTTCTTCTGCCGCCGGAGTTTCTGTCACTTCCTGAGACGACGATGCTGCGGTGCTCTTGTCTGTCACTGCTTCTTTTCCGCATCCAGCTGCCGAGCACAGCAGGATTCCGGAAAGCAGTACTGCAATCATTCTGCGTTTCATAATTCTCCCTTTCTGCTTTGCCTGATGAATCATTTTCCATTACTTTTTACAGTTTTGTTACATAACCTTTCTCTATTATACACAAACCGTAAAAATAGTCCAGTCCTGTTTTCTTATGATTTTCTGAACTTTTTTGCAATTTCACATAGCTCTGAATAGTTACACAAAGCTGTGGAAGATTTCACCTTCTGGTTTTACGGTAAACGAAAGCCGTTTGCCTGTCCGCGGATGCTTCAGCTCGAGATGATGCGCGCACAGCGCCAGAGATCCTTTCTCTTTCGCCCCATATTTTGCATCCCCCGCCAGCGGATATCCCGCATGGGAAAACTGGACGCGGATCTGGTGGTGGCGGCCCGTTCCGAGGTGGATCTGCACCAGGGTTCGGTTCTCCTGTGTCCTTATCACTTCATATTCCAGCACCGCTTTTTTCGCTCCGGCGGTGCCTGGCTGTACGACGCGGGATGTGTTGCTCCGTCCGTCTTTTACAAGGAAATCCTCAAACTTCTGCACGCCCTGTTTTTCGATTTTTCCCTCACAGACGGCGAGATACTCTTTCTTCATCGTCCCGTCCTTCACCTGCCGTCCCAGTTTTCCTGCGGCGTCTTTGTTTTTCGCAAACACCAGCACGCCCTCAACCGGCTGATCGAGCCGGTGAACGACCGCCAGATATGGAATCTGAGTCCGCGCCTGACCCGGTGTTTCCGCCCTTGCCTGCTTCGCCAAATAATTCAGCAGCGCATGCTCCAGATCCATCTGTCCCATCCGCGCATTCTGCACTGCCATACCCGCGTGCTTGTGAACAACAAGAATATCGTTATCTTCCATTAAAATATCTTCTCTGCAAAATCCAGCCACTTTCTTCTCCTGTTCTGACTTCTTATTTTCGATACACGGATTTCTCCGCTGTTATGCTTTAAGAAGTATGCACCATTTCCGCCGCATCTGTCAAGAAAAACATGCCCGGCGGACGAATTACACAACACAAAAAGCGATCGCCATACCAATCATTTTTTCTGATACAGCGACCGCTT
This sequence comes from Fusicatenibacter saccharivorans, assembly GCF_015557635.1. Taxonomy (GTDB): domain Bacteria; phylum Bacillota; class Clostridia; order Lachnospirales; family Lachnospiraceae; genus Fusicatenibacter; species Fusicatenibacter saccharivorans. The sequence continues at coordinate 97,127 of NZ_JADNOP010000004.1, read as the reverse complement.
TTTCTTTATTTTCCATATTCAGTTTTTTCTCTACTTTCAAGGATTTTCACTGGTTTTCTTTCTTTACCGATCTGTGATCTTTGTTTTCGCTTTCGTTTGATATTTCAAAGATCGTTTCTCTTCCATTTCCCTGTTGTAGATTTTCTTTTTTTCGGGAAGATGTTCTTTTTCAGAGGCTTTTCCTTTGCGGTTAAGATTTCCACTCCGAAAATCTTTTCCTTAGGATTTCCTAAGATCTGCTCTGATCTCATGTTTATCAAAAGGTTTTCTTTCGAACTTCTTTTGTATGGATCTTTATCTCAGGTTTTCTTTCCTTTCGGAAGTCTCTCATCTTAAGAACATCTTCCTTTTCCCTTTTTTTCCATTCTTCTATAGAAGATTTCTCGTCTCTTTCTATGAAAATGGTTTGTTCTCTTGAAAAGGGGGTCCCAAGTCTTTCTCTTTGTACCTCTTGGTTAGGTTTTTGTTTTCTTGTTTCTTTGTGATTTTAATATAACAGATCCGCCAGTATTTGTCAACACATTTTTAAAATATTTTTATTATTTTTTTATATCGCTTTTTCTTTTCTTAATTATTGTGTTTATTTTCTGAATTTTATATTGTTTTCTGATATTTTGTTTCAAATAAGTGCGCAGAAAAAGAGCTATGAAACAGACTTTTCTTCTGCCACACAGCTCTTTCTCAAATACTTATCCTCTATAATAGTTGATCAGGCATCCCTTGCGGATGATTTCTCTCTCATCATCGGTCAGCGCGCCTAACGTCATCTCGAACGGAACAAGTGCTCCGTCTTTTACAACGTACGCTTTGATCACATCGGCTTTCTCTTCCACTGCCTTGCGGATCTCCGGTACAAAGATGTAATCTCCGTTTGTAAACGGCAGATCTCCCTCCGGGATCAGGAATGGAAGCATGCCCCAGTTGATCAGGTTGGAGCGGTAGCGCTTCGTTGCATACTCGTTGGCGATGTTTGCCCAGCCGCCTAATACCTTCTGGCAGGAAGCTGCCTGCTCACGCGCAGAGCCGTCGCCCGGTTTTACAGCGAAGATGGTGGATCCGACACCGACGTTTGTCTTGTCGATATCCGGGTACTGGGTATGGATGGCTGCGAAGACCGGTTTCAGTTCCGGAAGTGCCTCTGCCGGGCAGTTTCCTTCCTGGATGGCTTTCTCTGCGACCTGTACTTCTTTTGCACGTCCCACGTAAGCCGGATCTTTTCTTGACAGGGTGAACTCTGCCAGTCCGAGCGGGTTGGAACGGAAGGAAGAAGTCTCGCCGGATGGAATCAGCTCGTCGGTTGTCGTAACCGGATCGTGGATCTCGGAAACAACCTTCAGAATCAGGTTCTCGGCAAGCTGCGGCATAGCCGGCCAGTCTTTGATGTTCGGTCCGAACTGGATTTCTACAGACGGATCTGCCACACCCTTGCTGTCGAAGACACGGTTCTCGTAAATCTTCTTGTCGAAGTGGTATGCCGGTTTCGTGTATGTTCCGGTGAACTCGTCTGCTGCGGTCAGGAATCCCTTGTTTGCTGCGGTTGCTGCAATGGAACGTGCATCCATCAGGGCAACGGAAGAAATCTGGCCGTTCTGGATCTTGGATCCCTCGCGGTTCGGGAAGTTTCTGGTGGAGTGACGGATTGAGAACGCATTGTTTGCCGGAGTATCGCCTGCGCCGAAGCACGGTCCGCAGAATGCGGTTTTTACGATCGCACCGGTTTCCAAAAGGTCTGCCAGTTTTCCGTTTCTTGCCAGCTCCATATAGATCGGGGTACTTGCCGGGTAAACACTTAAGGTGAACGCATCGTCGCCAATGCTGTGGCCTTTCAGGATATCGGCTGCGTCGCAGATGTTCTCAAATCCGCCGCCGGCGCATCCTGCAATGATTCCCTGGTCTACCAGGAGTTTTCCGTCGTGTACTTTATTTTTCAGAGTGAACGGAACTTTTCCGTCGAGGCTGATGGCTGCTTTCTTCTCTACATCGTTCAGGATGTCATCGAGGTTTGCTTTCAGCTCTTCAATGGTATAAACATTGCTCGGATGGAACGGCATCGCGATCATCGGTTTGATCTTGTCGAGTTCTACTTTTACAACGCCGTCATAGTAAGCAACCGCGCCAGGATTCAGCTCTTTGTAATCTGCGCTTCTGCCGTGGATCTGATAGAACTCGCTGATCTTCTCATCGGTTCTCCAGATGGAGGACAGACACGTTGTCTCGGTTGTCATAACGTCCACACCGATCCGGTAATCTGCGCTTAAGGAAGATACGCCAGGTCCTACGAACTCCATAACTTTGTTCTTTACGTAACCATTTGCAAAGACTGCACCGATGATGGCAAGTGCAATATCCTGCGGTCCTACGCCCGGCTGCGGTGCGCCTGTCATGTAAATTGCGATCACTCCCGGCATAGCGATATCATATGTTTTGGAGAGAAGCTGTTTTACCAGCTCCGGTCCGCCCTCACCCATGGCCATGGTTCCGAGTGCACCGTAACGGGTGTGGGAATCGGATCCGAGGATCATTTTTCCGCCGCCGGCAAGCATCTCGCGGGCAAACTGATGAATTACTGCCTGATGAGGCGGTACATAGACGCCGCCGTACTTTTTCGCACAGGTAAGACCAAACATGTGGTCATCTTCGTTGATGGTTCCGCCGACTGCGCAAAGGGAGTTGTGGCAGTTGGTCAGCACGTACGGTACCGGGAATTTTTCCAGTCCTGACGCGCGCGCGGTCTGAATGATTCCAACAAAAGTAATGTCATGCGATGTAAGTTTGTCAAATTTGATCTGCAGATTTTCCATGTTGCCGGAAACATTGTGGTCTTTTAAGATTCCATAGGCAATGGTTTCTTTTGCAGCATCCGCCGGACACGGCACAGCGCCGGTACGCGCTTTGAGTTCCGCGCGGCCTTCTTCTGTATCCGGGATGATGTCGATTCCGTTGACAAGGTATGCACCTGTGTTCAGTAATTCAATCATGTCGTTCCTCTCCTCTTGTTGTTGATAAAATGTTAGGGTCAAAAAGTCTTTTGACCCCTTCGATACCCGGATTGCTCCGTGCTTTGCACTCCCGCAATCCTGTACGGCTCTGAACGGTTTTACAGATTTTCGCTGTTGTTCATATACGTCATGTAGCTTACGACCATCATGGCAATTTTAAAGGTCAGCGCATCGTCAAATTTACGAATGTCGAGTCCTGTGCTCTTCTCGAGCTTCTCCAGACGGTACACCAGAGTATTTCTGTGTACATAGAGCTGACGGGATGTCTCGGACACATTCAGGTTATTTTCAAAAAATTTATTGATTGTGGTCAGTGTTTCCTCATCGAACGTATCCGGCAGATTTTCGCCGAAGACTTCGGTCATAAACATTTCGCACAGCGGAATCGGGAGCTGATAGATCAGACGGCCGATGCCGAGGTTGTTGTACGGTACCACGTTTTTGTCTGCGTAGAAAATTTTTCCTACTTCGAGTGCCATCTTCGCCTCTTTGTAAGAACGCGATACACTCTTGATCTCGTTGACCGGATTTCCGTAGGAAACGCGCACCTGGGACATGGCCTCCGCATTCAGCATATCCACCAGCATTCTTGCGGTCTGGTTCATATCCTCGAAGGTGTCGGTGTCTTTCAGTTCTTTTACAATAATAATACTCTTCTCATCGACCGCGGTGATAAAATCCTTCGGTCTCGATGCGAACAGGCTCTTTACGGTTTCCTGCGCGCTGATGTCTTTTTCCATCTTCGTTTCTACCATGAAAACAACGCGGCGCACGTCGGTGTCGATGCGCAGCTTTTTCGCACGGTTATAGACATCCACCAGAAGGAGGTTGTCAAGAAGAAGATTCTGGATAAAATTGTTTTTGTCCAGACGCTCTTTGTATGCAATGATGAGGTTCTGAATCTCGCATACTGCAACTTTTCCGATCATGTAAGCGTCATCGCTGCTGCCTTTGGAGATCAGAATGTACTCTACGTTCTGGTTGTCATATACTTTAAAATAATGATATTCCTGTACAATCTGGCTGTCCGCAGCGGATAATACAAAAGAACGGATGCTTTCTGCATCAATCGCGGTTTCCGGGAATGTGGTCACCAGCAGAACACCATCCGTATTCGTCACACATAAATCAATTCTCGTAATATTTCTTAATTCATCAAGGGTTTTCTGTAATACCTGACTTGATACCAAATCTGCCACTTCCTTTCTCCTGGCGCATTTTACTCCAGGGTGCATCTTATTTATAACTATAGCTTATTTTTTTCTCATTGGCAACTATTTTTTGCTTCGCAAAAGGAGGGTCGTGCATATGCAGTTACTGTTCACTCAGCAGTGAAACACTTGCTGTTTCGCTGCGTAAGAAAGTGATTCAGGCGTGAGCAGCCCTCCTTTTGCGAAGCAAAACTTTAAATGAGGGCTGCGAATGTTACAGTTCGCTGGAAACCAGTGAACTGTAACCATATGCAAAAAGGACCGGCATCCGAACGGATGTCGATCCTTTTCTCTATGTTTGCGCATACGCGCTGATGTTCATATGGATTAGTTGGTAATGGTGATCTCTGTCTCTTTGTCGAACAGATGAACTTTCTCCATATCCAGAGCAAATTTAACGGTATCACCGCTTCTTGCAGTTGTACGAGGATCTACGCGGGCTGTCATTGGGAAGCCTTCGCAATCGAAGTACAGGTAAACTTCTGCACCTAACAGCTCGTATACGTTGATCTTGCACTCAACTACGCTGTCTTTGGAAGTTTCGATGAACATCTGAGAATCATGTACGTTCTCAGGACGGATACCCATAACAACGGTCTTTCCGTCATATCCGCCGTCGATAACAGCTTTTGCTTTGGAAGCCGGCAGTTTCATGTTGTATTTACCAACAGTAAGAGTAACGTCGTTTCCGTTAACTTTTACTTTTGCATCCAGGAAGTTCATCTGCGGAGATCCGATGAATCCTGCAACGAACAGGTTGCCCGGTGCGTTGTACAGGTTCTGCGGGGTATCTACCTGCTGAACAACTCCGTCTTTCATAACAACGATTCTGGTACCAAGTGTCATAGCCTCGGTCTGGTCATGTGTTACGTAGATGATGGTAGCGCCCAGTCTCTCATGCAGTTTGGAAATCTCGGTACGCATCTGTACACGAAGTTTTGCATCCAGGTTTGACAGAGGCTCGTCCATAAGGAATACTTTAGGATCACGTACGATGGCACGTCCCATAGCAACACGCTGTCTCTGACCACCGGAAAGAGCTTTCGGTTTACGGTCAAGCAGTTTCTCCAGGTCAAGGATTTTAGCTGCTTCTTTAACCTGTTTGTCGATCTGATCTTTCGGAACTTTTCTCAGTTTCAGACCGAATGCCATGTTATCATATACGGTCATGTGCGGATACAGAGCGTAGTTCTGGAATACCATTGCGATATCACGGTCTTTCGGCTCTACATCGTTTACTACTTTATCGTCAATTTTCAGAGTACCATCGGAGATCTCCTCAAGACCTGCGATCATACGAAGTGTTGTAGATTTACCACATCCAGATGGTCCTACGAAGATGATAAACTCTTTGTCAGCGATTTCCAGGTTGAAGTCTTTTACTGCTTCAAAACCGTTCGGATATCTTTTTGTAATGTGCTGTAAAGATAAACTTGCCATTTTTGAATCCTCCCTAAATGAACATCATGCGTTTTATTATGAGTTTTGCATTTGCATCTCTCTTACTTATGGGACTAGTATACCTTTTCTACCCGCATTCGACCATGCCACAATTACACAAACTTTCCTCCGGCAGATTGGCAATTCTGCTTTCGGATTTTCTCGAACCGTTCTCTTCTGTCCACTTTGCACAAACAAAATGTTCACTCTTATACAAAATGACGAAACGAAAAGTTTATATTCTCTTCATTGCATTTTTCTGAAAAATTCGCTATACTTTTCTATGATGTCTGCCAGCCGGAACGTTAATCGGCGGCACACTTAATTCAACAGAAAAGAGGAACAAATTATGAGTTTTTTCAGCCTGGACAGTAAGTTCTCGCAGATTATGGGCCGTGTCTTCGACCTGATGATGCTGAACATTATTTTCCTTATTATGTGTATCCCGATTGTGACAATCGGCGCCAATTTCACAGCAATGTACTACGTCACGCTGAAGATGATCAAAAATGAGGAGACGTATATCTTCCGTACCTACTGGAAATCCTTCCGCGAAAACTTCAAGCAGGCAACTGCCATCTGGCTCATCCTGCTGGCGGTTCTGATTGTTCTGATTCTTGATCTTCTGCTGGTCATGAAAATGCCGGGTACCATCACCTACCTGCGTTTTGTTTTCCTGGTACTGATCTTTTTCGAGGCCATGGTACTTTCCTATGTATTTCCGGTACTGAGCCGCTTTGACAATACTGTAAAAAACACGATCAAGAACTCCATCCTGATGGCAATCCGCCACCTGCCGTGGACCATCATGATCCTGCTCGTCAATCTCTGTCCGCTGCTGATCTATGTATTCTCCACGACAAAGATTGTCAGCTATCTGATTCTTCTGATGTTCCTTCTGGGCTTTTCTTCTGTGGCACTTGGATGCTCCTGGTTCTTCGTGAACAAGATCTTTCCATATTATATGCCGGAAGAAGAGAACGAGGTTCTGACCCCGGAAGAAGAGTCCTTACGCGCACTTGAAGCAATGGACAGACCAAGCCCGCTGACTGAACGTTCCGATGACGCTACTCCGGCTGAAACTACCGATGCTGCAGAAACTGCTTCGGAAGAGGAATCTGCAAGCCCGGCTGAACAGACAGAAACAGATGAAACAAACGAATAAATAAAATGCATTTCATAAACAACTCCCCGCCGGGAACCGCATCTGCTGCGTGTTTCCCGGCGGGGAGTTGTCGTTTTCTATTCTCTTTTATTTTTCAACACTTCTCAGGCATCCTGCTGTGCTTCCTCCTGTACCGCTTCCGGTACGATCATCGGAGGCATCGGTTTTTTCTCCTTTACAGCTTCATCAAACGTAATCGTAACCTTGAACAGGTCGCCGTCCAGATAAATGTTGAAGCTTCCATGCTGCAATACCGTCAGGTTCTTTGCGATTGAAAGACCCAGGCCGCTGCCCTCGGTGCTCCGGCTGACATCGCCGCGGATAAAACGCTCCGTCAGTTCATCTGCCTGGAAGTTCAGCGGGTTCTCGGAAATGTTCTTAATCGAGAACTGAATCTTTCCGTCTTTTTTGATGGCATCCACATAAACCCGTGTTCCCGGCATGGCATATTTGCAGACATTTACGTACAGGTTTTCCAGCACACGCCAGATGCGGCGGCTGTCCGCACAGATCAGAAGCGGCTCCGGCTGAAGAATACAGATCAGATCAAGATTACGGCTTTCAAACCGCTCGGTAAACTCTCCGTTCACCTGCTGTACAAGTTCGTTCAGGTTCAGGTTCATAAATTCCAGTTTAATGTTTCCGGAACTGATCTTCGATGCCTCGACAAGGTCCTCCGTCAGCTGTTTCAGGCGCTGTGATTTTTCGTCGAGTACGCGGATATAATCTTTCGCTTTCTCGTTTTCAATATTTTCCCGTTTCAGCAGATCGACATAATTAATAATAGAAGTAAGCGGTGTCTTGATATCGTGTGATACGTTCGTGATCAGATCCGCTTTTAAGCGCTCGCTCTTCATCTGCTCCTGCACTGCCGCTTTCATTCCCTCTCCGAGCGAATTGACAATTCCGGCAAGCTGAAGGTTGTCTTCCCCCTGCAGCTCCGTCAGGTCAATCTTGTAATCCAGATCGCCCGCAGCAATCTCTTTTAAGCCATGTTCAATCTGTTTTCTTCCGGATGCCTCGCGCAGCAGAAGAAGCAGCACTGCGGCATCCATCACCAGGGTAAGGAATACGCCGAACATTCCGAAGCCGCAGCAGAGAATGATCTGCACGCCGCAGAAAACGCAGAACATAAGGATCGTTCGCTCCGACTCCTGTCTGCCTTCATAGAAGGTTCTTCCGGCAGACACGATCCGGTGGCCGACGCAGTACAAAAACGACTGTTTCCAGACGTTGCGTGCTTTGATCCGGCGCACCAGTGAGCAGTACGGAATCAGTGTGATCAGAAATCCGGCGAGAATGCCCGATGCGGCCACCAGGCTTCGCCATGTATCTGCTTCATTTCCATAGGATCCGCTGTAGATGTAGTTTCCGTCAAAATTCTGGATATAATGAACGCCGCCGTAGGAAAGTTCGATGCAGACAGCAACGATTCCAACTGCTCCCATCACAATCAGGATGGCGGCTGCAGCTGCGATTTCCGTGTACCACTGATCGAAAAAGTAAAGGCGGATTTCTTTGTTTTTTCCATTTCTTCCTGCCTGCAGTGTGAACAGGACCAGGCAGACCAGCGTTCCGATTCCGCCAACTGCAATCATCAGAAGAAGGAGCTGCATTTTCGGAAGCCACTGGCTGTAGATCTCACTGTACTGGGAGAAATAGTCGCTTGCTGCCAGATCCGGATCCAGTGCAACAAAGATCTTCTGATAATTATCTGCAATCTGATTGTTCAGCAAATAGCTTCTCGCTGCTTCCACGGCCGGGCTGTTTTTTCTTGTTGCATAAGAACGGACTTTGTCGGCACCGCCGGTCCGGTCAACAACAAAGGCGAACGGATAGGACGATTTCTGCGCAATGGCTGTTGTGTAACCATTTTTCCAGGAATCCACATTCGTATAGATATTTCCTTCTTTATCCTCCAGACAGTACCAGAGATTGGCATCGTCCGCATCGACGCTGATGCCGCTCTCCTGGTTTTTAAAAGCAGCAACTTCTTCCGTGACCCCGGAAAGTGTCATGTACAGATCGCGGATGGATACCTTTTTCAGATTTGCCGCCGCGTACTCATAGAGGTACGTTCCCGCTTTCGTTTTCTGCGTTTCCAGGCTCATTCCCTGATCGTATAGATACAAAAACTGGGAGGAAACATCAGCAGGATCAATTTTTTTCTCTTTCAGGCTTTTCACTGCATTATCGGAAGGAAAGTAGACCTCGCCGTCCGGGGAAAAGCTGTCAAACGTCTCTGCATCTGCCGCGCTCACTTCTTCGGTGAGTGCGGCTACATCCGTCTCTTCTGTTTCCTGGCTCACGTCAGTTCCATCTTCGTATGCAAGATAGGCTTCTTTGTCAATTCCGGCATCGTTCGTCGCATAATTGTCCGCAGTATACGCTGCCACCTCATTGAGGTCTGCGCTGCTGCCGTCATCGTACATCTTGACAAGCTGGTCAATGGTGTACGTTGTACTTATCCCGCCGCTTCCCTCTCCATCGGTTGCAAAAGCACGGTAATCAATCTCTTTTGTTCCGTCGTATCGACCGTTTGTGCCGAATTTACTCATATCATTATAGTAGCTCATGACGTTATGAAGCTGCCGCTGCACCAGTGTGCCGCATGCGGTGGTTTCTTCAAACGCATACTTTTTTGCTGCCGCATTCGGCGTCAGGCCGACGCTGGAAAGCATCAGTGTCTGAATGCCCCCGAACAGCGCACTGGCGGCAAAAACGATCAGCAGAAGAAAAACGATCAGCTTCCCCGTCAGGCTGTAGAGTTTTCGTTCTTTCACAATTATTCACTCCTTATTATTGTTTCTCAATCTTATACCCAATTCCCCATACAACTTTCAGATAGCGCGGCTCCTTCGGGTTGATTTCGATTTTCTCACGGATGTGACGGATGTGGACCGCAACGGTGTTGTCCGCACCGATCGCCTCCTCGTTCCAGATGCTCTCGTAGATCTGTTCAATCGAAAATACCTTGCCTGGATTTTTTACCAGCAGCAGGAGAATGTTGTATTCGATCGGGGTCAGTTTGACTGGTTCGCCCTCGACGCTGACTTCTTTTAAATCGTCGTTGACGAGAAGACCCCCGACCTGATACACATTTTCTTCGTCGTCCGCCGGAAGATTTCCAAGTTTCGTGTAGCGCCGCAGCTGAGATTTCACCCTCGCCACCAGCTCGAGCGGATTGAACGGCTTCGTCACGTAATCATCCGCGCCGATGTTCAGTCCCAGAATTTTGTCCACATCCTCTGATTTTGCGGACAGAATAATGATCGGAATACTGCTCTTTTCCCTGATTTTCAGCGTCGCACGGATGCCGTCCAGTTTCGGCATCATGACGTCGATAATCAGCAGCTGAATCTCCTCCCTCTCGAGCATCTGGATGGCCTGCATGCCGTCATATGCTTTCAGCACATGATAGCCCTCCTGGGTCAGATAAATCTCAATGGCGTCTACAATCTCTCTATCATCATCACATACTAAAATGTTGTACATTTCTTCTTTCTCCACCTTTCATTTTTTCTTTTCCGGCACTTTTTTCCGCGCCGGACCTCCCACATGATTCAAAGATGATTGTACCGCAAATTCCCTCAAGTTGCCAGATGTCTTTTGTTTTCATCCTTACTGTACCAAAGGAATCTTTAGGTCCGCAAAGGAAAATCTTAAGTTTCTATAAAGTTTTGTCTGTGAATTCAGAGCTCAAACATTTTTTAGACAATTGCAATTATTTTCTTAGCACATCCTGCTTGCCGTCTATGCGGATCTCAATAATTTAAAGATTATCAATGACCGGTACGGCCATGAAGAAGGGGACTTCTCTATCCGCCTCACCGGACAGTTTCTGCAGGATTCCTTCGGGAAACGCGGTGTCTGCGGACGCATCGGCGGCGATGAATTTGTATGCCTTGTGCCGTGCTCTGGCGCAGCGATGTCCGTGGATCTGTATCGGACCCTGCACTCTGCTTTCGACCTCTTTAATAGAACGAGCGAAAAAGCATATAATATTACCGTTTCCACCAGCTTTTATCTGCTTCCCGGCGATACGGAATCCACACTTCAGGAGATGCTCGCGCATGCGGATGCAATGCTTTACGAGGAGAAACAGAAACGAGATAAGAATGTTGCGAAAATTTTACCAAAATAGGAATTGATTTTTTTCTGGAAAGCAGTTAGAATACTTGAGGGATGATTTTTGAATCCCGTATTTCAAGCGAAACAGACCGGCAAAAACGGCTGTTTGATCAAAAAATTTCTAAAAAAAGGCAGGTGAACAGAATGGATAGTTGTGATTCTCATGGGCGAAGTACCAGCATAGGACGGGAACCGGAAAATATGCAGGATGACGGCCATCCTTCTGTCCTGCTTTAATCTTAAATATTTTCCCTTCTTATCCTATGAAAACCCGAAGTAAGACACATGATCCAAACCAGTTTTGAAACGTAATTCTCTGGTTCTTTTTTCGTGTGCTTTTACTGCCCTGTGAGGGTTCCAACATGCTTTTTCGCACCGACAGCACGCATGTTTTTTTCTGCTGTCAAAAAAAAGAATGGAGGATAACGAAAAAATGGAAAAACGAGTACAGGATTATACCCAGGAGATCCTGGATACAATCCGCAGTAACTCTTCTCCGGCTGTCATGGGCAGCCGCCTGGAAGATTACCACGAAAATGACCTGGCAGATGTTCTGCCGCTTTTAACGGTTCCGGAGCGATGCAAACTGTACCGCATTCTGGACACGGACATGCTGTCCGATATTTTTGAGTATGCTGAATCCGACAACGTAGCCGAGTACCTCGAAGAGATGGATGTCAAAAAAGCCGCTTCCATCCTCTCCAAAATGGAGACCGATGCACTGGCCGAGGTTCTGCAGAAACTCGACAAAGCAAAGAAAAAACTTCTGATCGAACTGCTCGATCCGGAAGTACGCCACGATATTGAGATGATCGCCTCCTTCGATGAAGATGAAATCGGCAGCCGCATGACGACAAACTGCATCATCATCCGCGAGGATCTGAATGTCAAACAGGCGATGAGCAGCCTGATCGATCAGGCCGCAAAGAACGACAACATCTCTACCATCTTTGTTGTCAATGCGCAGCAGAAATTTTACGGAGCGATCGATCTGAAAAACCTGATCATCGCAAGACGCGACGAGACGCTCGAGGATCTGACCGTAACTTCTTACCCGTACGTATATGCAGAGGAGCCGATCAACGAGTGTATCGAAGAACTGAAGGATTATTCCGAGGATTCTATTCCGGTCCTCGACAATGACAACCGCCTGCTCGGTGTCATCACATCATCAAACATCATCGACCTGGTTGATGATGAGATGGGTGAGGACTACGCGATGTTCGCAGGTCTGACCGCAGAGGAGGATTTAAAAGAGCCGTTAAAAGACAGTATGAAAAAACGTCTTCCATGGCTGATCATCCTGCTCGGTCTTGGCATGCTGGTTTCTTCTGTAGTCGGTATTTTCGAACAGGTTGTCACAACCCTTCCGATCATCATGACCTTCCAGTCCCTGATCCTTGACATGGCCGGAAACGTTGGTACCCAGTCCCTGGCTGTTACCATCCGTGTCCTGATGGATGAGTCCCTGACCGGAAAACAGAAATTACAGCTTGTTTTCAAGGAAATGCGCATCGGTTTCTGCAATGGTCTTCTGCTTGGTGTTCTGTCCTTTGCTGTCATCGGACTTTTCATCTTCTTATTCAAGGGAAAGACCATGATGTTCGCATTTTCCGTTTCCGCCTGCATCGGCATCGCACTGCTGCTGGCAATGCTGATTTCCAGTGCAGTCGGCACCTGCATTCCGCTGTTCTTCAAAAAGATCCACATCGATCCGGCGGTTGCTTCCGGTCCGCTCATCACGACGGTCAACGACCTTGTCGCTGTTGTTACATTCTATGGCCTGAGCTGGCTGTTCCTGATCGAGATGCTGCATCTCGCAGGCTGATCTTTTGATACGACTGAAAAATTTTTAAGAGGCAGATATCAACTTTTTCTGGTTTCGGAAAAAGCTGATATTTGCCTCTTATCTTTTCTCTTCCCTTCTTTACATTCCAAACAGAAACCGATATAATAGCAGGTAACGGTGCTTTTATGCTTTGACGTTTCACAGTGCCGCAAATATTTTGAAATGAGGGTTTTTGAAAACATGATTGTCAATCTCATCACCACAGTCTACAACTTTCTCTGGGGCGATCTTTTTACGATTCCGCTCCCGGGCGGCGGCAGTCTCGGAATCTCCCTTCTGATTCTTCTGCTGATCCCAACTGGCATCTATTTTACGATCCGGACACGTTTCCTTCCCATCCGTCTGTTCCCGGACATGATCCGTGCCCTGTCGGAAAAGAAAAATGAAAAAAGCAGCCTTTCTTCTTTTCAGACACTGATCGTTTCCACCGCAACGCGTGTCGGTATGGGAAATCTGGTCGGCGTTGTCGCTGCAGTCTCCGCCGGAGGCGCAGGTGCTGTGTTCTGGATGTGGGTGACGGCTATCATCGGCTCGTCTACCGCGTTTATCGAAGCTACGCTCGCACAGCTTCACAAAGAAGAAGATCCTCTGTACGGCGGCTACCGCGGCGGTCCTGCCTACTACATTCACGATCTGGTTGAAGACCACCTCAAGAAGAAAAAACGATACGTTCTGCCGGCTGTCCTGTTCGCCATTGCCGGCCTGATCTGCTGGTGCGGCATCAGTCAGGTAATCAGCAATTCCGTAGCTTCTTCTTTTAAAAATGCATTTTCCATTCCGCCGCTTTACACCAGTATCATGCTGGTGATTCTTTCTGCAATCATCGTACTGCGGAAAAATGCAACCGTAAAGGTGCTGGATTTTGTAGTTCCTGTCATGGCAGTCTGCTATTTCTTTATCACACTGTTTATCATCGCAGTCAACTTCCGTCAGATTCCTTCTGTGTTTGCACGCATTTTTGAGGAAGCCTTCGGACTTCGTCAGATGGCAGCCGGCGGTTTTGGTGCTGTTCTGATGAACGGTGTAAAGCGTGGTCTGTTTTCGAATGAAGCCGGTTCCGGCTCCGCTCCATGCGCCGCTGCCGCCGCAGAATGTGACCGCCCGGCCAAAGCAGGCCTTGTACAGGCGCTCGGCGTTTTTGTTGACACAATCGTCATCTGCAGCTGCACCGCAATGATTATGCTGCTTGCACCAAAGGATCTGATTAATGGCCTTTCCGGCATGGATCTCTTGCAGACCGCCATGCAGTATCATCTGGGAAAATTCGGTGTGATTTTTATCGCACTTACGCTGTTTTTGTTCAGCTTTTCCACGTTCCTTGGCATTTTGTTCTATGCAAGAAGCAACGTTGCCTACCTGTTCGGTGACAAGTGGTGTTTCCAGACCGCTTACAAGGTTCTGGCACTTGTGATGCTGTTTATCGGAGGAATTGCCGCTTACACGTTTGTGTGGGATCTCGGTGATGTCGGTATCGGGCTGATGACAATTTTCAACATTATTGCACTGTATCCACTTGCAGGTGAGGCGCTTTCCGAGTTAAAATCATATGAGGAGTCGAAGAAATTGTAAATCCTGTGGATTGCTGTTTCGGACCGAAAAAGGGGTTTTAGAAAAAGGAGGTTTTTACACATGATCATTGAACCATCAAACTACACGTATGAGACAATGCCGGACTACACAGACGCGGTAGACGGCGCCGTGGAAATTCCGGTGACCGGAGAGGAAATTGAGATCCGCTATGCGCATGAAGTTGTCTACGACGAGGCGCACAATCTTCATCTGGAAATTTTCACACCATTCCAGATGGCGCACCCGGAGCGCACCTGGCCGTGCATCACATTTATTCAGGGATCCGCCTGGATGAAACAGTATGTCTACCAGAAGGTCGGCATGATCGCCCGTCTGGCGCAGCGCGGCTACGTTGTTGCAATCGTCGAATACCGTCACAGCGGAATCGCACATTTCCCAGCGCAGATCATCGACGCAAAAAATGCGGTACGTTTTCTGCGTGCGCATGCGGAGGAATACAAGCTGAATCCATCGCAGATGTTCCTGATGGGAGATTCTTCCGGCGGACAGGTTTCTTCCGTTGCCGGCATGACCGCAAAGAGCGGAAAACTTGACGAGCCGATCAATGAGGAAAGCTGCGAGGTATGCGGTATTATCGATCTGTACGGAGCTGTTGATGTGACACTGCCGTACGGCTATCCGATAACGCTGAACCATCAGAAACCAGACAGCCCGGAGGGCATGCTGATGGGCTATGACATCACCGAGCATCTTGAGGAGGCTAAGGCAGCCTGCTCCAAAACATACGTGAACGAGGATTTCCCGCCGATGCTGATCGCACACGGCACCAAGGACACGATGGTGTTCTGCCAGCAGAGTGTCGATCTCTACCACGCATTAAAGGATGCCGGAAAAGATGTACAGCTGTATCTTCTTCGCGGCGCAGACCACGGCGGTGCAGCATTCTGGACCGAGGAAATGATTACCGTTTACGATAACTTCTTCAAAAAATGTTTGGGTGAATAACATGAGAATTGCTTACTGCGAAGATGAACCGGCGCAGCGTTCCCGGATGGAACTGCTGCTCCGCACCTTTGCGGAGCGAAAAAGGCTTCCTCTGACCGTGGAAGCCTTTTCAGACTCCGCCGCTTTTCTGTTCCAGTATCCCGGCTCGTATCCGTTTGATCTCATCTTTCTCGATATTGATCTCGGCGGAATGGACGGCATGGCGCTGGCGCGGAAAATCCGTGAAACGGACAGTGAGGTGCCGATTCTCTTTCTGACGAATCATAAAGAATATGTTTTCGAAGGATATGAGGTGCAGGCGTTCCGGTATCTCTTAAAGCCGGTGACAGAGGATACACTGTTTCCGCTGCTCGAGGAGCTGCAGGCGATGCGCGGACAGGAAAAGCCGCATCTGCTGCTTTCACTTGGCGGGGAGACGCAGAAGCTGTTTCTCTCCGACCTGCTTTTTGTGGAATCCGATAATCATTATCTGACGCTGCATACAGCCGCCGGAATGGAAACTTTTAAGAAAAATCTGTCGGAGTTCCGCGAAGAACTTTCTGCCGCATGGCAGGCTTCTGGTGAGACGGGGGAATGTTTTGCGGCCGCACACCGGAGTTATCTTGTGAATCTCGCTCATGTGGAGCGGATCACGCGGACGGAATGTCTCTTGTCGGACGGAACAAAAATTCCGGTCAGCCGCGGATGCTATGCATCACTCAACCATGCGTTCCTGCAGTTTTACCGGCCGAATGCGTTTTAAAGGTTTTGCATTTTTTAATTTCCAATTCCGAACGAACCGAGGTGATGTTTCATGGCGCACATTCCATTTTTATCCCATTATCTGGAACGCAAAAATATCGAATACCAGAACCAGCTTCTCGCCCGCCAGGTCGAGGAAGTGCAGAATATCTATCTGACAATGCGCGGCTGGCGCCATGATTACCACAATCATCTGCAGTCAATGAAGGCATATGTTGAGATGGGACAGTATGATAAGCTGCAGGAATATCTCGGGCTGCTCGAAAATGATCTCGATCAGGTCAACCAGCTCTGCGACTCGGGGAATGTGAATCTCGATGCGATTTTAAATTCCAAAATTTCACTCGCCGAAAAGAACGGCATCCGCGTGGATTACAAGGCAGCCTGCCCGGCCAATCTTACGGTGAGTGATATTGATCTCTGCGCGCTGATCGGAAATCTGATTGACAATGCGGTGGAAGCATGCGAGGGCCTTGCGGATCCCTATATCCGGCTTTATATTGGTGTGCTGAAAAACCAGCTGTATATTTCCGTTACGAATGCAACAAAGGATACTGTGCGGAAGCTGGACAGCGAGTATATCACCACGAAGCGCGGAAATCACGGGCATGGGCTGAAACGGATCAATCTTGTTGTGGAAAAGTACGAAGGATATATCAACCGGCAGAACGAGCCCGGCGTTTTCGTGACGGAGATTATGCTGCCGCTGTAAAAAGCTCTTTCCAGAATTTTTTGATTTTGTCCGATGATTCTACAGAAAAATTTTGCAGAACGTGAACACTTTTTTTGCTGTTCGCGTTCTTTTTTGTTCCATTTACGTACTTTTCCCCCGTGTTTTGCATGAATATGGTAGGATAACTACAGTTCACGAAAGACATGTGACAGAGGAGGTCTTTATGTATTCATTATGGTCTAACTACATTTATATTCATCGGGAGCTGTGGCATTACAGCAAAAAGCCGTTTCTCTTTCAGGCACTCGAAATCGTCTCACAGGTGCTCACCGGCTTTTTCGGGATTCTGCTTCCTGCCGGGATTCTCCTGTTTCTGGAACAGAGCAGCGGCTTTTCCGGATTTGCACTTGGAACGCTCGTTCTCTTTCTTTGCTATGCCGTTGTTTTTGTCAGCCACACCTTTCTGCAATCGCGGAACGCCTGGCAGTATACCGAATTCCGGACCGGCTTTTTTACGCGCCGCCTTCTCTGTCATTTCATGCAGATAGATTATGCGGTTCTGACAGAACCAAAAACGCTGCAGCTCGCCGAAAAAGCCGTCGGAGCCACCTGCAGCAACTGGGTCGGCGTGGAAGGCATGTTCCGATACGATGTCACAATTTATTCTTCGTTTCTTGGGCTGATTCTCTACGCAGGACTGATCGGAACCGTCCATCCGGCTATCATTCTTCTGCTGCTTGTGCTCTCGGTTCTGCAGTTTCTCAGCTACCGCCGCGCGGCTTCTTACGAAGTCCGCCGCAGAGACGATCTGTCTGAAATTGAAGTATCGCAGCGCTATTTCCAGAAACAGTCGTACAACACATCCGCCGGAAAGGATATCCGTCTGTATCAGCTGAACGGATGGCTCGATGGTGTTTATCGCCAGCTCAACAAGCGGTATCAGAAAATTCTGTTCCGCATCCGCAGCGCCTACTTTGCAAATGATCTGCTGACACTTACACTACAGCTTCTGCGCGACGGAATCTGCTATGGCTTTCTGATTTACCGTCTATCCCACGGCACGATGACCGTATCCGGCTTTGTGCTTGCGCTCGGTGCCGTCTCCGGTTTTTCTTCATATTTTAACGAGATCACCGCCGCGCTCTCCAAATCCGTGCTCTGTCTCGAGCAGATCCGCTGGCTGCGGGAATTCTTCGATCTCCCGTTCCCTGCAGGCCACACGCTGCCGTTCCGGCCGGAACTTGCGGAAGAAAAACCGCTGGAAATCTGCTTTTCCCACGTCTCGTTTTCCCATCCGGGCGGCGATAAAAGGATCCTCGATGATGTCAGTTTTACACTCCATGCGGGCGAGCATACGGCACTTGTCGGCATCAACGGCGCCGGAAAATCCACCATTGTCAAGCTGATCTGCGGGCTATATCAGCCAACGGAAGGGAATATCACCATCAACGGCATTCCCCTTGGCAGTCTGAATCCGGCACAGTATTACAAAGCAATCGCGGCGGTCTTTCAGGACCCGTTTGCACTCTCGTTTTCGATTGCAGAAAATGTGAGCTGCTCCCCACTGGAAGAGACCGATCGTAACCGTTGCCGAGAAGCACTCATCCGCGCCGGACTCTTGGAAAAAATTGCAAGTCTGCCGCAGAAAGAAGAAACCTATCTTGGCAAGGATATGGCGGACGACGGCATTACGCTTTCCGGCGGTGAAATGCAAAAACTGATGATGGCGCGGGCACTCTATAAAAATTGCCATCTGCTCCTGCTCGATGAGCCGACGGCTGCGCTCGATGCAATCTCGGAAAATAAAATGTACGAAACCTACAGCACACTGCTGAAAAATAAGACTGCGCTTTTCATCTCGCACCGTCTTGCATCGACACGCTTCTGCGATACGATCCTGTTTCTCGAAAACGGAAAGATCAAAGAATGCGGAACCCACGATGAGCTGATTGCCCTTGGCGGATCGTATGCGCATATGTTTGAGGTGCAGAGCCAGTATTATCAGGAAACGGAGGAAGATATCTGATGAAAATGAAAGAACGGTTTCATGCCATCTGCCGCTTTTTAACTATGGTGAGCCAGGGCAATCACCGCGTGCTGTTCTGGCTTCTCGGAAGCGCTTTTGCAGCTGCAACGCTGCCGTATCTCTCCTTGTTTTTCTCGGCGCGAATTTTGAATTTACTGCTTGCAAAGTCGTACCGCGCCTGTCTGTATACTGTTGTCGTCTTTCTGCTTACGCAGTATGGGCTGGGATTGTTTGAAAAAATCTGCCGTCAGTATCTCGACGGCCAAAAAGAACTCTGTCTTGCACGCACGGAACAGAAAATCACCGCAAAGGCGCTGGAGCTGGAGTTTGAGAAATTCGAAAAAACAGAGACGATGGATGCCATCCGGCGCACCAACGTCTCCTCCATGGGATCGGGAAATGTGGGTGACCAGCTCATTGTCATTCATACGCTGATCACTTCCCTGCTCTCGGTTCTCTATGCCCTGTTTTTCCTGCTCCGTCTGTTTCTTCTGCCCGACAGCAGCAGGAATAACTTTTTCACCTCGTCGTTTTCGATGCTTGCACTGCTCCTGCTCTGTGGTGTGCAGCTTGCACTTTCCTCCCGCATCAACCGCAGGAGTACGCAGAAAAAGATAGAGCTGAACCAGGGCAACGACCATTCCAACTCGGTTGCCAATTATCTCGTTAATGTGATGCTTGAAGAACGGCGCGCGGACGATATCCGCATCGGTCATCTCGATCATTTTCTCGACGTACAGTTTGGAAAAGCCATGGAACACTTTCTGCCGATGTACCTCGACTTCGCCCGCTTCTCCGCCATCACAGACGGAAAAAACGCGCTGCTTTCGCTCCTTTCCAATTTCGCTGCGTACCTTGTGATCGGCGCCAGGGCTCTGTACGGCGTTCTCCCCATTGGGGATGTTCTTCTGTATGCCGGTTCCGTGACACGCGCCATGAGTGATCTTCAGACATTTCTCGCAACCGGATCGGAGTTCGACTATATCAATTCCTATCTCTCGACCTATGAGGATTTCATTGCGCAGCCGTCTATGGCCTACGACGGTACACTGCCGATTGAGAAACGCGACGACGGCCAGTACGAATTTGCGTTCCACGATGTCTCATTCTCTTATCCCGGTACGAATATTCCGGTACTCGAACATGTGACACTGTCCTTTGCCGTCGGCGAAAAAACCGCCCTCGTCGGCCGTAACGGAGCCGGAAAGACAACACTCATCAAGCTGCTCTGCCGCCTGTATGAGCCAACTTCAGGTTACATCACCCTGAATGGCATTGACATCCGCAAATATAGCTACAAAGAGTACACGCAGGCATTCTCCGTCGTTTTCCAGGATTTCCACCTGTTTTCCCTCCCGCTCGACGAAAACATCGCCGCCGGAACCGAGATTGATGAAGCTGCTTTGCAATCCTCTCTTGCAAAAGTCGGTCTCACCGACCGTGTACAGCAACTCCCGCAGGGCGTCCGCACCCGCCTTTACAACAACAACGGCTCCGGTGTCGACCTTTCCGGCGGCGAGGCCCAGCGCACCGCCATCGCCCGCGCCCTCTACAAGGATGCCCCGTTCGTCATCCTCGACGAGCCGACCGCAGCCCTCGACCCGATCGCTGAGGCCGAAATCTACAAACAGTTCAGCCAGATGACCGCCGGTAAAACGGCTGTCTACATCTCCCACCGCATGAGCAGCTGCAAATTCTGCGACCGTATTATCGTCCTTGACCACGGCCGCATTGCAGAGGACGGCACCCACGGCACCCTCCTCGCAAACCACGGCATCTACGCCAATCTTTACGAAACCCAGGCCCAATACTACACCTGAGTCCTCACCATCCCGTCCCCCACAACGTAAATGGGAGTCAGAAAAACACAACCCCTGGCAGTTCGTGCTAAGAACTTCCAGGGGTTGTGTTTTTCTGGCTCCCCTCCACTTATTTCAGGAATGCAAACGGCTCCTCATCATGAATAAAATGCATCAGATGATACGAGCACATAATCGCTACATTCTCTTCTCTGAGGATTCTCTTTGCCTCCTCACGGTCCGCCAAGACAACCTCAATAACTTCGCTCTCCTCCAAGTATTTCCGGCTGATCTCACCCTCACACCAGCCGTAAACTGCGGAGCATGCCTCGTCCGTCATTCCAATGGTTGTGAAGAACGGTTTTTCATAACACGGATCTACTTTTAACGGGTGGAACGTAAGCCCCGTCTCCTCGTGCATCTCACGCACTGCCGCTTCGTGGAACTCCTCACCTGATTCTACGAGGCCTGCCGGAAATTCGTAGATGTAGTCGTCAATGGAAACACGGTACTGGCGAACCAGAACGATTTTATCGCGCTTCTCCCCGTACAGACTGTACATCAGCACGCCGTCCGGCGTATTCTTCTTCGTCTTGATCTTCAGCGCTTCCATCGTTTTCGCGCGCGAAGCAACATAGTAACGGAACGGGTGATCCACCTTGTTCTTCCCTTCCACCAGATAAAGATTTACATATGGATTCTCCGTCTGTTTCGTGATTTTTTCAATCTTCGGCATGGTATCGCTCCCCCTTCTTTACGCATCAAAATCAGTCTCAAACACGCCCTCCGGGGTGCGCATCGTCAGCACGCCGAGGTTGAATTCATCATCCATCACCGTGATGTGGTACTCGAAAATCACATCATCATCAAATTTCGATAATACCACATAGGAACCGTTCTCTTTTCCCTCGATCTGGTCGCAGATGTCATCGTAAACATCGCTTCCCGAAATCGGCCGCGGATAGCCGGATTCTTTGATTTTCTTTTCAATCATTTCATATAATTCGTTCATGTTCTGCCCTCGTTTTTCTTTTTATCGGTTATGTTTCATTGTACCACGAAAAGACCCGCGGGGACAATCCATTGCGGCGATTCACCGTGAACTTTTTTTATTTTCATACATCTTCTGGTCCGCCTGTTTCATGATGACGGATTCCGAGATTTCCATGTTTTCCCGGACCATTCCGCCGACGGTGCCGTTGATTCTGTTGTACGCCGTCATGATGCCCTCTGCGCCGCTCTCCTCAATACATCTGCGGAACGGCTCGAGATACAGCTCATATTTATTCCGCGGGTCAATCGAAGAGTTCTTCCAGCCGCGGCCGACCTCGGTGTTGTTTCCATAGAAGTGTTTCAGGGTTGATGCACAGCGCAGATATTTTGGATCGTCGCCCTGCATTCCCTCGATGTAAGCGCCGGCCATTTTTCCGGTCAGCACAGGGTCCTCGCCGTAGCACTCCTCGTTTCTTCCCCATCTCGGATCACGCTCGAGGTCAACGGTCGGTGCCCAGCGGCTGCGGGAAGGATGTCGTCACGTCCGGCTTTCCTTTACGATCTCAACCGCCTCTTTCACCAGCTCTTCAATGCGGTCGAATTCGTTGTTTTCAATCATCGTATTTTTTACCATCCAGCTTCCGCCGCATGCTGCGATGCGGTCGTATGCCAGGTATTCTCTTACATTCTGCGGGTTGATGCCGCCGGTCGGCATGAATTTCATCATGGTGTACGGTGCTGCGATGGCACGGATGTATTTCAGTCCGCCTGCCGGTTCTGCCGGGAAGAATTTCACCATGGTGAGCCCAAGACCGATCGCCTGCTCCATCTCAGTCGGGGTCACGATGCCCGGGATCACTGGTACTTCGTGTGCCTGACACCATTTTACTACCTCCGGGTTGAGACCCGGGCTGACGATAAATTTTGCTCCGGCTTTTACGGCGCGGTCCGCCTGCTCGGTTGTGAGCACAGTTCCGGCTCCCACCAGCATCTCCGGGAATTTTTCACTCATAATGCGGATGGATTCTTCTGCCGCATCGGTGCGGAAGGTCACCTCGGCGCAGGCAAGTCCGCCCTTGCAGAGAGCTTCGGCAAGCGGCTCTGCTTTTGCTGCATCCTGTAAAACGACAACCGGCACAATGCCGTATGTTCCAAGCTGTTCGAGAATCTGATTCATGATAGCTGTTCCTCCGTTTTGATCTTTATCTGAAATTTATTCTGCATTCTGTTTTTATTTTATTCCCTTGTATCGTAACTGGACAAGTTGTTTTTTTCTATTGTGCGGATTGCCGAATACATTGTAAAACTTGCTGTTTTGTGATATGCTGGGAATTGTTGTTATGGTTCAAAAATATCATTTTTTTGCAAGGATGCTTTTATTATGAAAGAAAAACTGCAGACGAAATTTGCCACCCGGCAGTACATGATTTCGGATACGTTTGAGTTATACTATTACAGCACCGACGATGTGCCCGGCGTAAAAGAACATACGCATACGCATTATGAGTTCTATCTCTTTCTCGAAGGGGCGATCTCACTGGAAATCGACGGAGTGCTCTACACACCGACGCCCGGCGATCTTCTTCTGATTCCGCCCGGCGTACCGCATCATCTGGTGATGCACGACCTGTCTGTGCCGTACCGCCGCTTTGTGTTCTGGGTCAGCACCTCTTTTGCAGAGCAGCTCCGCGCCCGTTCCGCCGACTACGTTTACCTGATGGAATACGCTGCCGAAAATCAGAAATATCTGTTCCCGCTCGATTCCGTCGAGTTCAACACGATCCAGTACCGCACCATCCGCCTGATCGAAGAAATGCGGTCCGATCATTTTGGAAAAGAGACGCAGATTTTTCTCTACGTCAGCGACCTGCTGATGCAGATCAACCGAACGGTGTATGAGCAGCATCACCCGCTCACCCGGAAAGCACAGCTCTCGCTGTATGAACAGCTCTGTTTCTATATTGATGAGCACCTGTCCGAGAATCTGTCGCTCGAACGGCTGGCGGCGGAACTTTTTGTGAGCAAATATCACATTGCACACGTTTTCAAGGATGAAATCGGCATGTCGATCCACCAGTACATTTCCAAAAAGCGGCTGGCAAGGTGCCGTGAAGCGCTGCTCGGCGATGTACCGGTCACAAAGGTGTATCTGCTGTTCGGATTTCACGACTATTCGAGTTTTTACCGCGCGTTTAAAAAAGAGTACGGAATCTCGCCGAAGGATTTTAAAGAACTGCATACCGTTACCAGCGATTAACACGGTCGTTCCAAATGCACTGTTCACTTTGTACTTTTCAGGAGGATTTTTAATATGTTTCAGATGTGGGGAAAATTAGTGAAAAACAATCATATTCTTCAGGATCTTACCGTCTGCATCGACGATGAGGATACCAGAACGCACAAGGTCTTCCGTGCGCTCGATGAAATCTGTGATGCCTGGAATCTGGCGAAGCCGATCTGGCTCGATACGAATATTTCGGAGTTTAAACGGAGATCGAAAACGCGGTTCACACAGGATAATTTTATTGAATCGCTGGAGTTTGATTATCTGGAAATTCAGATTACAGAGGAATAATGTTCTCTCGTTTTTGCAGCGAATAAAGCAAATGCAAAAGCCGGGCATCCGGCGGAACCTGGGAGCGGCTGTTCTTACAGTCCCCTCTGCGGTTCCGTCGGATGTCCGGCTCTTTTTATGTATTTTGTCCCTGGCTTTGTATCCCTTTTATACCACGCGGTTTTCCATGCCGCCTTCCAGGTACGAAGCAATATTTTTCTGCACCAGTCCGATCAGGCGCGTGCGGGCTTCCTTCGATGCCCAGGCGATGTGCGGCGTGATGTACAGGCGGTCGTCGTCCGCCATTTTCAGCAACGGACTGTCACTGCGGATCGGCTCGCTGGAAAGTACATCGAGCGCTGCTCCGGCGATCAGGCCCTCTCGCAGGGCACAGCAGAGGTCACGCTCATTCACGATCGAGCCGCGGCCGACGTTGATCAGAATTGCGTTCCGCTTCATGTTGGCAAACGTTTCGATATTCATCAGGTTCTCGGTCGCCTCATTTAACGGGGCGTGGATGGAAACCACATCAGAATCCTTCAGCAGACGATAGAGATCGACCCGCTCGTAGTCCGGATCGTCGTGTGCACCGGAGGTGGAGTAATAGATCACACGGCAGCCGAATGCCTGTGCAATCGAAGCCACTTTTCTGCCGATCGCGCCAAGGCCGATGATGCCCCACGTCTTGCCCTCCAGCTCGGTGAACGGTCTGTCCATGCAGGTGAAAAGGCTGCTGGCGGCGTAGCTGCCGTTTTTTACGTAATCATCGTAATAACGGAGTTTTTCTGCCAGATAGAAGTACATCGCAAAGGTGTGCTGGGCCACGCTGACGGTGGAATAGCCGGCGACGTTCGTCACGGCGATGTTGTGGCGCTTCACATAATCGAGATCGATGTTGTTGATGCCGGTTGCGGTGACGCAGATCAGTTTCAGGTTCTCCGCGCCGGACAGGGTGCGGCTGCACATGCGCACCTTGTTGCAGATGACAATATCCGCCTCCCGCACACGCTCCGGGCATTCCTCCTCCGTTGTTTTTTCATATACTGTCACTTCTCCAAAACGGGAAAAGCCGGACAGATCCATGTCCTTTCCCAGTGACTCTGCCTCAAGAATTACAAGTCTCATGTTGGTTCCTCCTTTTGCAGATGATGATTCTGCTTTATCCGGGAAAGCAGTGCCGCCTGTCTGTTTTGAAAGACGGCACTGCCTGAAATATTTTTATCTTAGATACCTGCGGACTGCCGATTCGGAAATATGGTCATGTCGATATGCCATGCTCCCCGGCCTGATCCCCTGGTATTTACACGTATTCGCTGATAATCTCCCTCATCAGCTTCTCTTCCTCTGGCGTCAGCATTCCGGCAAACCTGCTCTCGGCCGCGGCGGTCTGGCGGATGCCCTCCCTGACTTTCGAAATCCTCGCTTCTTTTTCCGGATCTGCGAACAGTTCATTCCTCTCTTTGGCGGACTCGCTTCCCGCAGTCTGCGCTTTTGCTTTCGCCGCTCCGGTTCCTGCCTGTGCCATGGTTTCCGCCTGCACCGGCTGCCGTTCGGTCTGCTGTACGGTTTCCAGCACCGCACTCTGTTTCGTCGCTGCAAACTCATTTTCCAGATAGTCTGTCCAGCCGTTCAGCAGAATTTCCTCTTTTCCGCCGAAATCCAGACAGAGCCGGAAAAAGACAAGGCATCCGGCGAGCGCGGTGCCCGTTCCGAGGTAGCGCATCAGCTCCGCCTCTCCATAACGGTATCGGTAGATCGCCCACAGCGAAAGAATCGACAGCGCCAGAACCGTGAGGATCATATTCTGGCTTCCGCGCAGAAGCGTCGGGACTGCCATTCCCGCTGACCTGCCCTGTGCAATCTGGCTGCGCATAAACGCCCCGGCATTCGAAAAGGGATGCGCTTTTCTCTGACACGTTTCCAGCACCGACCTGGTCCATTTCGACTTTGGTTCCTTCAGCCTTCCGAGATCGCGGATGGCCCGGGTGTAGAAACGGTTATTCCAGAACAGGCACCACACACCGGCGATTCCTGCTGCTATCATTGCGTATAAGAACACATTTTGTTTCACACAAAACTCCAGCATTCTTATTCCCCCTGATGATTTTTGAATTTGCCTGTCATGATCATATGCCGGTGCTTCCGTTGCGGTGCATCGGCGGATGCCGCGGCAGAATTTGCGCGCACAGGATTCTTCCGCTGGCATATCGGCAGTGGAGACGTGTTACAGTTCACAGGTACCTGGGAACTGTAACATTCGCAGCCCTCATTGAAAATTTTGCTTCGCAAAAGGAGGGCTGCTCACACCTGAATCACTTTCTTACGCAGCAAAACAGCAAGTGTTTTACTGCTGAGCAATCCGTAGTGAGCATCTTCTTGTTCCGATGTGCCACAGTATAGCACTGCCGGAAAAATTTGGAAACAAAAAACGTTCGTCAAATTCTTTGTGATTCTGTGCTTTTTCGCGTGAATTTTTATTTTTCGTTCCTTCAGGGGACTGCTTTCGTGCCGGTTCGCGTGGTTTCGCTGGTTTTCGCCTGCCCGTTTGTCGATTTTTTCTTCTTGCTTTTTTTAGATTACAGGCGTTTTACCATTTCCTGCAGCAGGTTGACACAGTGGCGGGCTGCCTCGCTCTCAAAGGTCGGGTAGTCCATTGTTGCGCTGTCGTCTGCTTTGTCGGAGATGGCGCGGAGTACGACGTATGGAATCTTGTTCAGATAAGCGCCCTGCGCAATCGCAGCGCCCTCCATCTCGGCGCAGGAACCGTTGAATTCCTCGATCAGATGGTTTTTCACTTCTTTGCTGGAAATAAACTGGTCACCGCTGACCACGCGTCCGCGGAATACCTGGATTTCCGGATTGACTTCCTTGCAGACTTCCTCTGCCACCTCTGCGAGGTGCTCGTCTGCCGGGAAGCTCAAAACGCCCATCTGCGGAATCTCGCCGAGCGGGTATCCGAAGATGCGCACATCCATGTCGTGCTGAACAGCATCGGTCGAGATGACGATATCGCCGATGTTAATTTCATTCCGCAGGGAGCCTGCAATTCCGGTGTTGATGACACAGTCCACGCCGTAATCATCTACAAGAATCTGGGTGCAGATACCGGCATTTACTTTACCGATTCCGCTGCGCACAACAACCACTTCTTTTCCGTTCAGGTAACCGTGGTTGAACTCCATGGATGCTTTCGTGCGAATTGTAACATCCGTCATCATTTCCTTTAAGCTTGCAACTTCAACTTCCATTGCACCGATAATTCCGATTAACTTCATGTTTATGATATCCTCCAATAACTTTACATGTACTCTCCGATTCTTTCTGTTCTTGCTTTTATGAAATCATTTTTGTCAGCGGTCAGCTGCTAAAGTAAGAACGGAAAACTCCGGGAGTCCATTTTCTTTTCCTTCTGGTTTCTTTGTAATTCCTGTTACAGTATACAATAAATTTTGGATCTGTGGTATCTTTTTTCTTTGCTGTTTTCGTAATCTATGGTATAATAGCAGGAACCGAAGAATTATCGTGGCTGAAGTTCACGATAATGTTCTAATTTTTTATTCACAAAGGAGGATCTTATCGATGGAATATACAACAAAAGGTACCTGTTCCAGAAAAATTCTGTTTGAGGTAGAAGACGGTAAAGTACACAACGTACAGTTCGTAGGCGGATGCAACGGAAACACACAGGGTGTTGCAAGACTCGTTGAGGGCATGGACGTAAACGAAGCCATCTCCCGCATGAAAGGCATCGACTGCAACGGACGCGGAACATCATGTCCAGACCAGCTTGCAAAAGCACTGGAACAGGCTATCCAGAAATAACTTTTTTTACGCTTGCTCTTTTTTATTATAATACCTCCCCGGGGAATGCTCACCCCGGGGAGTTTGTAATTTATCCACTTCTGTTTTTTCTTTTCTGATGCAGCACAGCTTCCCTGCCGCCTGCTTTCTTCCGGTTTTTCTTCTATATTAATAGCACAGTCTTTCTTCCAGCCACCGGACTGCTTTATCTGTCCCATTTGTCGCAGAGACTGTTGATCTGATCGGCAAATTTCGAAAGGTCTTTGTTAGCACCACCTTTGTTTCTTGTAATGACGGTGAGCAGCCGCTGACCAGCCGCAACGAGACGATCGAAGACGGCATTTCCGCTGCTTCTCGTGCGCAGTGTTCCTGCGTTTGCCGTTGTTTCCTTCTGGATCGGAATGCCAACGGTTTTTTCGATGAATTCATTTTCTTTCAGGTCAAATACCGTGCCGGAGAACGGAGCCATCGCCGGGTAGCGGAATTCGTCCCACAGTTTTTCTGCAAAAATTTCCGTCACTTTATCTTCGCCGTGCGTTACGAAAACGCGGTCCGGTTTTGCCCGCAGACTGCCCGCCCATTTGAGCAGTCCTTCCTGATCTGCGTGGCCGCTCATGCCCGGGAACTGGATGATGTGCGCGTTCACATGAACCTCTTCCTGGAACAGTTTCACCTCCTTCGCGCCTCCGATCAGCGCCCGTCCCAGTGTACCGACGGCCTGATAGCCGACGAAGAGAACCGTACTCTCCTGCCTCCAGAGGTTGTGCTTCAGATGATGCTTGATTCGTCCTGCATCGCACATGCCGCTCGCGGATATGATGACCTTCGGGGTTTCGTTGAAGTTGATGGCTTTCGACTCATCGGATGTAATCGAGAGCTTTAAGCCCGGAAACAGAATCGGATTAATGCCCTGCGCAAGGAGCGCAGCAGCATCGGAATCGTAGCACTCTTTCTGGTGATCGCGGAAAATATTGGTTGCCTCAACGGCAAGCGGACTGTCCACGTAAACCGGGAATTCGCCGTGACCGTGAACCAGATGTTCTGCCTTAATTTCACGAATAAAGTACAGCATCTCCTGCGTTCTGCCGACAGCAAACGACGGGATCACGAGGTTGCCGCCGCGATCGAGCGTTTCCTGAATGATTTTTGCCAGTTCCGGCACGTAATCCGGTTTCGGTCCGTGGCTACGGTCGCCGTAGGTGGATTCCATAATCACGTAATCGGCGCTCTCCGGGTACTCCGGGTCGTTGATCAGCGGCTGATGGATATTTCCGATATCGCCGGAGAAGAGCAGTTTTTTCGTCACACCGTCCTCTGTCAGCCACAGCTCAATGGATGCGGAGCCGAGCAGATGACCGGCATCGAGAAAACGGATCTGAATGCCGTCCGATAGTGTCACACGCTGATGATACGGAATGCCCTCCAGCAGACGGATCACGCCGAGGGCGTCCTCCATTGTGTATGGTGTGACGTAATCTTCTTTTCCCGCCCGGCGGTTCTTACGGTTCCGCCACTCGGCCTCGGCGAGCTGAATGTGTGCGCTGTCGCGGAGCATGATGTCCGAAAGCGCTACCGTCGCCGGAGTCATATAGATTGGGCCGCGGAAGCCGTGCGCATACAGCAGCGGCAGATTTCCGGTATGGTCGATGTGCGCGTGCGTGATCAATACAAAATCAAGCTGGGATGCCGGGACCGGAATCGGCTTGTTTTCATAAATATTCGGTCCCTGCTCCATACCGCAGTCCACTAAAAACTTCTTTCCGGCAGCCTCCAGATAATAACAACTGCCCGTCACTTCATGTGTTGCTCCAAGAAATGTAAGACGCATAAGATGCCTCCTGTTCTCCCGTTTTGTTCGGGGACAAAATGTTGTCACTGCGGGTCAAAACACGCGTTATACGTTTGGCCCGTTATCGCGGCAGTCGTCAAGTTCTCATGCCAGCATGGTCTTTGACGCGTTGTCCGCGAAAATAATCTGAAATTCCTTTTGTATTTTATGCTTATTCTCTCTTTTTTGATTATTATAGCATAATATCTGGCAGATTCCAACGGAATTTTAAGGCAGATTGCACAACAATCTTAATATTTTTGTTCAATTATGGGCATCGGCCGCCGGAAGTGCATAGAAAAGAGGCACCGGTATTCCTGCAGTAATACCGATGCCTCACTTATCGGGGCCAGCCGATGTTCCGTATGATCACTCACACGCTGAACATAGTAACACATGATGACTCAGATCTGTGTTGTGGTTGGAAAAAGGAATTTCGACGCGTTGAAAATCCTGAAAGATCTGCGTTTTCGTCTTAATATATTCATTGTTATAAGGTTTCTATAGGGGACTGGCCCCGAAATTTTTAAGGGGTGAGGGAGTGTAAACTGGGTCGGGTTAGAAATTGTTTCCGGTCGTTTACGCTATCTCTCTTGTGCTTATATTCATAATATTTTTTGCTCGTTTTAATTTGAATATTCGTAACTTTCAGTTAGCCAATGTAGATTCCATTTGTTGAACTTCCACCATTCTCAAGTACTCCATTCTTTGTACATGAATGATATCCTCTTAAGCGATAATAGTACCCTTTTTCTACTTTTACCTGTGTACTCATATACAAAGAATTCGTATTATACGATACTTTGTCCCATTTTTGATAACTATAAAAGTTCCCATCCCCACTAGACCGTTCCAAATACACATTCAACTTCACCGTATTACAGCTAACGTTGCATTCCGTTCCTCCGGTTATTCCAACATACCCGTTTCCATTATTAGTAATTCTCACAAATCCTTGGTGCAGATATGTACTTCTCGCTACACTCTGGTAGTCTCCAAAAGCTTCTAGATCATTTGTCAATTCAGATCCATCAATAATACTGCCTAAATAATCCAACGCATCTGCATGCACATCAACTGTATTCAAAGACATCGCTACAATGAGCATCGCACAAAAGAGTAAGTTTTTTAAATTTATAACCTTTTTCATACTTCCTCTTTCCCCTCGTCTTCACCTACATATTATATACGTGCATTTCATAAAATAATTACACATTATACTGCATTTCATTTATAATTTTCACCAATTCCTCCTTTTCTATCTGTCCGCTTAATTGATAATAGGCATCTTTATATTTCCATAATGCATAATAATTTTCTTCTCCATTCTCTGCTAAAGTTCCCATTTCAATTTCTATCACATCATCAAGTGTTTCTACTTGAACCTTTTCTTTGTCTTTCCAATTGCCTTGTGACAAATCTTTTTCATTTGCTGCCAAATGAAAATAGATAGAATGTTCTCCATATTGATATTGGATCACCGCCATTTCCGTTTCTTCAAATATCATAAATTGACTATATTTCATTCCATCTGGTACATAATAAAATTCCGGCACCTCAATATGGATTTTTTCTACGATCTCTGTTTTTGCTTGTTCAAAATTTGTTTCTGATCCGTCCCGATTTTCACCATTATCTGTCCACGTCACGTCACCCGTATTCCGAACCCCACTAATCGTCTCCACCAACCGAATCCGATTCGCCTCGCTCGTCATACTCGCCCCAAAAACGCACGCTCCCACAACCAACACAACACCAGCTGCCTTTGCCGTCCGTACCCAGTGTTTTGTTGTTTTCGCTCTCTTCGCAATCTTCTTCTGTCTCTCCGCCTGCTTTTCGCGTTCTGCCTTTCTCTCCACGATCTGGCGGCGGATCTCCAGTGTTTTTTCTGTCGGGTTGCCTTCCGCGTCCGCGAGTCCTTCCTTCTGGAGTCGCTGCTGGAAGCGCTCGTACATTGCGTTCAGTTCTTCCTCTGAAAGTGCAGGCGCAGCCTCCGGCTCCTGTTCTGTTGCTGTGTTTCCTTCCTCTGCCTTTACAACTGCCGATTCCCCTTCCACCGTTTTCGAATCCGCAGCCATTTTTTCTTCCATCGTCTGCTCCAGTTTCTTTTTCAGCTGTTCTTCTTTTTCTATCTTTTTCATCTTCTTCCGTTCCTCGGCATTTTCCATGTTGTAACCGCTCTTGACTTTTTTTCTTCTTGAGGGGATAATAAAAGCCAAATGATATTATCAAATTCCAGGGAGGAATTCTCATGAAGCATATTGTTCTGACAGGCGGAGGTACCGCCGGCCATGTTACCCCGAATATTGCCCTGATTCCAAAATTAAAGGAAGCAGGTTATAAAATCTCTTATATCGGTTCCTACGACGGTATGGAGCGCAAGCTGATCGAAGATCTCGGCATTCCGTATTACGGAATTTCATCCGGAAAGCTGCGCCGCTACTTCGATCCGAAAAACTTTTCCGATCCATTCCGCGTCGTAAAAGGCTACTTTGAAGCAAAAAAACTGCTCAAAAAGCTGAAACCAAACGTTGTCTTCTCCAAAGGCGGCTTCGTTTCGGTACCGGTTGTCCTTGCCGCCAAAGCATGTAAAGTCCCGGCGCTCATCCATGAATCGGATATGACGCCTGGCCTGGCAAATAAGCTGTGTATTCCGTCCGCTGCAAAGGTCTGCTGTAATTTCCCGGAAACCGTTAAATGTCTCCCGGAAAACAAAGCCGTTCTGACCGGAACGCCAATCCGCCAGGAACTGCTGTCCGGCGATGCACGGGAAGGCCTGAAGTTCTGCGGATTCAATGCCGCAAAACCGGTTATTCTCGTCATCGGAGGAAGCCTCGGTTCCGTCGCTGTCAATCATGCGGTCCGTTCTATTTTACCAGAACTTCTGAAAGATTTCCAGGTGATTCATCTCTGCGGTAAAGATAAACTGGATGCATCCTTAAATGGTACCGAAGGTTACGTTCAGTTCGAGTACATCAAAGATGAGCTCCCGGATCTCTTCGCCGCAGCAGATCTGATCATCTCCCGCGCCGGCGCAAATGCGATCTGCGAAATCAGTGCTCTGGCAAAACCAAACATTCTGATTCCGCTTTCTGCCAATGCCAGCCGCGGAGACCAGATTTTAAATGCGCGTTCCTTTGAGCGTCAGGGTTACAGTAAAGTTCTGGAAGAAGAATCCGTGAATGCGCAGACCCTTCAGTCCGCAATCCGTGAGGTTTACGAAAACCGTCAGACCTACATCAATGCGATGAAGAAGAGCAGCCACACCGATTCCATCGGCCGCATCCTTTCCCTGATCCAGGAATGCGAACGCAAATAGTAACTACAGAAATCCCCTTTCTCTGGCTTTGTCAGCAAAGTGCTGGCAAAGCCATTTTTTCGTCCGGGTCATTTTCACCCGCAGATTTCCGATGGTGATACCCATTTCGGATGCTACTTCCTTTTCCGAACGCTCATGCACCTTGATTTCACGCGTAATATAATAACCCGATTCATCATGATCTTTCAGTGCATCCATCACTTCCTGAAAAAAATGATTTCTCTCCTGCTTTTCTTCCTCTGCAAGCGTCGGAAGTTCCATCTCTTCCGCCCGAAGATCCTCATCCAGTTCATTCCAGTCAAAACGTTGTGTTTTTCTTTGATAATCAATTCCCAGATTCTTTGCAGCGACACGGACCCAGCCTTCTACTCTGTCTTCATCCAGCGCATCAATATTCAGGTACAGTTTCACCATCGTTTCCTGTGCGATATCATCCGCATCGGCTTCATTGTGCACCACCTGCATTGCGGCTGAATAGGCTGTCATTACATACTTTTTATATATTTCTGAAAAGTTATTTTTGTCCATTGTTCTCCGCCCCTGTTCGTCTGTCATTGATTCTTTTTCTGGCTGCTGCCAGCCTTTTCTCAGGCCTTCAGCTCTGCCGTCACGCTCTCAATGATCTGCTCTTTTACCGCATCCTCGAGAGTTCCCTGCTTCCATGCAGCAATACCGGCATTGTCACCTTCATATCTTGGAATCAGATGCATATGGAAGTGGAATACCGTCTGTCCTGCTGCCTCACCATTGTTCTGTACCAGATTGAAGCCATCAGAATGAAGCGCTTTCGTCATGGCCGTCGCCATTTTTTTGCCGAGAATCATTGCTTTCGCTGCGGTTTCATCCGGAATTTCATAAATGTTTGCAAAATGCTGTTTTGGAAGAATCAGCGCATGTCCTTTCGTTGCCGGTCCCTGATCCAGAATGACACGAAACTCATCGTCCTCATATAGTGTTGCGGTTGGAATTTCTCCGTTTGCTAATTTACAAAAAATACAATCCATGATCTTTTTCTCCTTTACTTTTTTTAATTTTTTTGTTGTTCTGAATCCCGTTTCGCACGGTTCCGGACAACTCTATTTTCTCACTATTTGTCGAAAAATGTCAAATAATGCAGAACGCTTTTTGTTGCGCGCTCCCCCTTTTCAATGCTAAACTTTTGCCTAATCAAAAATCATTACCTACGCATCATAAGGAGGATACGGCTATGTCAAAAGAACCAACAACCAATTCACAGGGCTTATCGGAAGAATGTCACGCTATGATTTCCCGGATTTCACATGAGGTTCGAAATCCTGTTGCGATTATCCACAGCTTTCATCAGCTTCTTCTTTTAGCGCATCCGGAGCTTTCCAACGATCTCTATTTTCAGAAAATTCAGGAAAATATGGCTTTTCTGAACTCCCTGCTCGATGAGCTCTCCTGCTATAATCATTCATATCGGGCGGTACGCGCTTACGTGAATCCTTATCTTCTGCTCCAGAATCTCTGTGCCGATACCGGCGTTCTCCTCGAAAAACAACAGGTTTCCATTGAACTTGTCAAGGAATCTGCCATTCCGCGCTTTGCCCTTGATACCACGCAATTTCGTCAGCTTTTTCTGAACCTGATCCGAAATGCGGCGGAAGCAATGCCTTCCGGCGGAACGATCAAAATCTCTCTCTGTTTCGACGGTGACTTTCTGACCATCCGTGTGCAGGACACTGGCTGCGGAATCCCCGCCGAGGATCTGCCGACTCTCTTTGACCTTTTTGTCACACATAAGAAAAACGGAACCGGCCTTGGACTTGCCATCTGCAAGGAAATTGTAACCGCACACGACGGCACGATTTCCGTTTCTTCCGTTCCCGGGGAAGGAAGCACCTTTACGGTTGTTTTCCCCTTTTCCTGATCCTTGCCATTCCCGGATAGAGAACCGCCATCAGGACTGCACCTGCCAGAAAACCGCCGATGTGTGCGAAGTTGTCCACATTTGAAGACTGGAATCCGACCAGCAGCGAAAGGACAGCCATGACGGCCATCCGCCGGAAGGTGAGATCCTCCAGCCTTCCTTTCCGAAATGCCAGAAAAACAAGCATCGCTCCGACTGCAGAAAAAATCGCTCCCGAAGCGCCGGCGGAAACTGCCGGTGCTTCCCCTGTTTTCATCAGGGACAGTTCATGCAGATACGAGCACAGATTTCCGACGAGTCCGCCGCCCAGATAGATGACCAGATAACGGATCTTTCCAGCTGCGCGTTCCAGGTAATCCCCAAGGAACAAAAGAAGCAGCATGTTGTTGATCAGATGCTGGATGCCAAAGTGAAGAAACATACTCGTAAACAGGCGATAGTATTCTCCGCTCTCAATCAGCGGCGCATACGCCGCACCGCAGTCCATCATATGTCTGGAGCTCTCTGTCCCTCCGGTCAGTGTGACTGCAAGGAATACCAGAATATTGCATACGACGATGACCAGATTGATGCTGTTTTTTGATCTCTTCCACATACGGTCCACGATATCTTCGTTCGGATCGTAACTGTTTTTCCTTTGTTCTTCCATTACATCATTTCCTTATCTGTGCTATTTTTTTATTATAATTTAATTCACTTGTAAATGCAAGAAATCGTCAAATTTTTTTCTTTTTTGATAAACGTTTTTCGACAATTATTGACGCTTCACGACGGCTTTCGACGTTTTATGACATTATTTTTTACATTATTTCTTTTTTTAATTTTATGCATAATTTTCTTTTCTGTAATATTTTTGTTTCATTCGCATAACTTTTTTCTTTGATCATTCTGCCATATTAAAAATAACGCATCCAGCGCTTTCTCCAAATCGAAAAAGTGTAATGCGTCATTTTTCTCTAATTTCTGTTTTTCTCTCCCGCCTTATACCGGTATTTCTTCCCGGCAAATGAGATATCGTCTCCATCCTCCAGCTTCTTTTTTGTCTCGCCCATCAATGGAACGCCATTCACCGTTGTTCCGTTCCGCGAATTCAGATCCAGCAGATAATCTCCCTCTTCTGTACTGACCAGCTTTGCGTGAAGGCGGCTTACCGTACGGTATGGCAGAATTACATCTGCCGCCGCTGACAGTTTTCCAATCAATGTGCTTCCGCGTTCAATCGGAATCAGCGGAAGATCAATCGGATCTATCGGAATCAGATATGCCCTTCCCTCATCCTCCGGGCTGGTCAGCAGTTCCGTTTTTCCAAACAGATCCTCTTCATGCCCCTCCAATTCCATCAGGCTGTGCATCTTTCTGTTTTCCTGTTCTTCATTCTTTTCCCATGTTTTCTCTTTTTCGACTGAGGAATCCCTTCTCCATCCCTGCTGTTCTGTATCGCTTTTCGGATTCCATGTTCCATCTTTCTGTTTTAAGCCCTTCCGATTCTGATATTCCGAAAATACATCTCCTGTTTCTCCTTGTTTCCGGATTCCTGCGGCCTTCCCATAGCTTCCTGTTTCTGTTCCCGACTGCCGCTTTTTCCATCGGCTGACAAGTTCCAATACCAGACTTACAATTCCCACAACAGCCGCCGCTCCTCCCAGCACCAGATACCAAACAGTTTCGGCCTGTGTCCACCGCAGTGCCAGCACACCTCCCAGAAATCCGATGCAGATCACTGCTTCCACAATATTTTTCCAGCGTCCCTCATCCTTTTCTTCCTCCGCTTCCACAAAAAAATTTTCCGCCGCTTCCGCTTCTTGTTCTCCCCAAAGTGTTTCCTCCATCTGTACAGGCGGATTTTCTTCCCTAGGACGCTCTTTTCCCTCCTGCTCCGTCGTTTCTTTCTTCTCTTTCCCTGTCTGATATAAGAGTGCCTGAATCATCTCAACCGAAAAGATCTCCGCCGAAATCTCCCGATACAGTCCATACCCGAGTACTACCGCATCCTGCTCCTGGTGATCCAGCTTCGGCAGCAGATATTCCATCAGCTCCCGGATCTGCTTCTGAAAACAGCCTGTGTGTCCCTGCTTTCCCGGCAGATAACAGAAGGAAAAGTTCTCCAGATTTGCATCTGCAAAAACCAGCTCCGGCTGCAGAACGAGGCCGTCCGGTGCAAGCAGGTACTGCCCCAGTTCTTCGAGAAGATCCAGCAGCTGTTCAAATAGTTTCCGCAGCGCCTCCGCCCCAATCGAGCGCTGTTCAAACACACTCTGAAGCGACTGCCTTGATGTCACCTCATAGTAAAACAGTGTTTTATCATCCATTTTCCCGATTTTGCAGTCCAAAAGCCCTGGGATTGCGTTTGTCAGCAGCATACGGATCTGATACGACGCCGTGTCCGGCTCTTTTTCCTCCTGTAAAATAACATACGTATGGTTCAAATCTCTTTTATAATCAATCTGCATTTCTCCGCTTCCGTCCTTACTTCTGGTTCCAGATCTGTTTTACTGCCCGTATCTTCCGGATCGTTTTCACCGGATTGTTTCTCCTGCTTTCACTCAAAACCGAATATTCCCACGCGTTCCGGCTCCAGATTGGCAGAATGTTTCCTTCTGCTTTTATCTGAATCTCTTTTTCTCTGCATTCCGTCTGTACAGTCACCGATTCAGCCGGAAGCGGTATCTGGGAAATCCACCATTCCATCCGGCTTTGGGCGGCTGCCTCTCCTTTTTCCACAGACAGGCGGCCTTCACTGGCGGCAAGCATTGTGCTTTCATATGCCGCAAATGTATACCAGCTCCGTGCGTGCACAAAAAATGTCAGCGACAGCAGAAGAAAAATCACCATCAGAACAAGCGGCACGACCAGAACTGCCTCTACCGTAATACTTGCTTTTCTCATTTTCACTTTCAAAGCATTCCGCACCTCCCCACAAATCCAAGCAGCAGAAACGGCACCAGCGGTATAGAATCCTGTTTCCGTATTTTCTTCCGCATCAGAAGAACTCCGCAGAGTACCGAACAGAGAATGAGTCCCAGCGTCAGAACGCCGAACGTCTGCCCAAATCCCAGCCAGATTCCAACCGTCAGAAGCAGAAGGCCGTCCCCGTATCCCACCTGTTCCCGTGATATATAACTGAGCGTCAGAAATCCCGCTCCCGGCAGCAGGGACAGCAGCCATTCCAGCCACGATGTCTGTTCCACCAGAATCTGCCATCCAATGCCTGCAAGGAATAAAACACCGGTCAGGACAAGGCTGATCTGCCGTTTCCTCACATCCATTCCGGCAAGAATCCCCAGATACAGCAATATAATTGCACTCTTTACTTCTTCCTGATACACAGCCGCGGCCTCCTTTCCGCAAACCCGAGTTTCTGTTTACCGTCCTTCTTTCCGGTCTCACCCGGAAAGAAGACACCTGCTCTGCTCATATCCGGCTTTCTTACGCCGCCTTTTTCGCGCATTTCGAGCACTGCGGCAGTCCATCCGTCTGTTCCAGTGCTACAAGTTTTACTTTACGTTTCAGCCCTTTGCAGGAAAGACTGTTATGATACCGGTTTCCGTATTTCGTATAGTAAACTTCCGCACCCGCAGCGCCATTTCCCACGCACTGTTCGCATTCCTTATATTTTTCTCCATCCTGATTCCGTTTCCACGCAAGCGCACCCGGTGAGGAAACCTGGATCGAAAGATTGATATGACTGCACGACGAATCGGTATGATACACACTGCCGTTCTCAGTCACCCACACCATCTGTTTTGCTTCGCCCTCTTCTTCATCCGCCTCCTCTTCTGTCTTTCCGCAGAACAGATGCACTTTCGCACACGCTGCAATTCCCCGGTTCCGCACCGGAATGAGGCGGTTTCTCATTTTCGGCCAGTAAATCGCTTTCAGTTCCAGCCATCCATTTTTCACACGGCTTCCTGCCAGTGTCACCATTCCATTTTCGCGGATTTCTTTTGGAATCTTTGCTTCTGCATAAGCAATGCACGCGGCCGTTTCCGGTATTTCATACGTTTCTTTTCCTGTCTCATCCACCGCGTAGGCACAGACGGAAAGATACCGCGCGGACTCCTGCAGAGATACCGTCAGCATTCCATGCAGCCGGTAAAGATCCACGATTTTTAATAACACAAGAACCGCGATCAGAAAAACAGGAAGTGCCAGTGAAGCTTCCACCGTCAGGCTTGCCCTGTTCCATTTTCGTTTTACAAAAGGCTGCTCTCCTGATCCGGATTTATAAAAATTCCCGGAAGAGTGGATAAGTTTTTTGATAAGGTTCCAGAAATAAATGTGCCGTTCAGAAGAACACCCTTTTGTATCCCTGCCGGAGTCATCCCATTTTTCAGGCTGCTCCCTGCATCTCATATCCATAATTTCTCGTAATCTCATACTCTCGTTTCCCAATTACCGCCGTAAAACCGGCTTCCAGTTCATCGACACAGCAATCCAGTCGGAAACCCAGCTGCTGCTGTTCTGTCCGCATATTGTATTCCACCAGATCCATCGCTCCAAACGTTACCGCTTTTCCCGATTTCTGCATCAAAAGCAGCCGCAGATAATCGGAATACTCCATGCCGCCCGGTGCATTTTTTCTGCTCTGATCCCCTGTTTCCAGCAGTTTCGGAAGCTGTTCCAGAGAAAGCTGCCACGATTCTGCCGTTTTGAACAGTGCTACTTTTCCACCATCCAGCATTTCCCGCAGATCCAGAATGCTTTCTGCAAATGCCCAGCACACGGCAAGTGCCATTTTCACAACCGGCATCGCCGCCGGAACTCCAAACGACGCGGCAATTACCCCCGCCATTGCTTCCATCTCGCCCTGCTTCTGCGCATCTTTCGCCAGATACACCAGATTTGCCGCCTCCCGCAGCGCCAGCAGACGGTTCACGGTTCCCGCCAGATTATCCTGGTCACTGTTTTTTCCGCAGAGCACATATTCCACCTGGCACTGCAGCCCTTCCTTCTTCTCCTTGCTGGTATAGCACGGAAATTTCCACAGAATATATTCGGACGAAAGCATCTTATCCACAAAGCTCAGTTCTTTTCCACACTCTGCCATGCCAAACCCGCTCTGCAGCTCCCGTTTTGATGCAAGAAACGATACATCCGTTTCCCCCTGTGACAGTGCCTGCCCTTCCGGGAGGACCAGTCCTAAAATTCCCATTTTCATTACTTTTTGAATGACCTCAATCGGATTCACAAAATCTTCCGGTACCGGCTGCTTCTGATCCGGTTCCGAAGGCGTGCCGTTTCCAGATTCTCCTTCACCTTTTGTTTTTTCTGTTCCCTCTTCTGGCTGTTTGGATTCTTCATACTGTTTTAAAACCTCCTCTTCCTCGTAACCGCTCTGTCCGTCCTCCTGACGTTTCACGGTTTCCTGTTCTCCTCTTAATTTCTGGGAAAGCTGCTGTATTCCATAAGTTCCAAGGCTGGCTTTCATTGCCTCACAGATCTGACGGGAGAAAGCACTTCCCTCCTCGTCTGTCGCAAGACGATAGCCGCCGAGATAAACTTCTGTAACCTGTCCGCCAGATAAACTGCCTGATAGAATTCCCATCCCCGATGCAGTGGGGGACAGAACTTCTCCCGCAGTTTCTGCGACTTTTCTGCTCATGGTTTCAGGTTTCCAGACACCGCTCTTATCCCCGCCGTTATAAAAAAACAGCTCGTACTGTCCCAGCAGTGTTCTGTCATACCCGGCAAACAGAGAATACAGTCCCTGTTCCATTGCGCAGGCCGTCATCACCCGTGCATGGGCATTTCGCACCGACGCAATTGTCCCGGAAATCAGGGAAAGCATCAGTATCAGAACGAGACACAAATATGCTGTTATGCTTCCGGCTGCCCATCTTTTCTGTCTTTCTGTTTCCCTCATGGGATACAGCTCCTTCCACTTTACTTTTACTTTTTCGAACTTTAGATGCCGTGGATCGGATAAAGGATATACCGAGACACAGATATGCAAATGACATATAGGTCCGTACCGGCTTCTAAATTTTTCTTTGGAGTTCCGTATTGGACATTTTCCCGTTTATACGGTGTTGCTCTGGTTTGTGACCTTCTCCATCAGACTGTTGACCAGACTCACAAGCTGCTTTTTAAAGATTAGTACGAGTCCGATCAGCACAACGAGAATCAGAATCACTTCCACAACACCCACCGCATCTTCCTCTTTCCAGAACTCCGATATCAGCTTCATAATTCCCACCTCCCTCTCTTTACCAGCTGTTGTGGGGATAAAAACATCCCCTATGCATAAAAGGACAAAAATGCCGGAACCGTGAGTATGACCAATACAACCGCAAGCATCATGCCCATCGGAAGAAGAAGCTTTGTCGATGCCTTTTCTCCTGTTGTTTTCGCCTGCCTTCTTCTCTCCTCAAAGGCCTCCTGCGATTCCTGTTTCAATAATTCCAGCAGTCCTTTACTGCCTTTTTTCAGATTCTGCGTCAGCAGAACAGCAAGGGAACGATACGCTCCGGTTCCCATACGCATTCCCATGCGCTGGTACGCTTCCTGCTCGGAAACACCGTTTTCCATCTCCTGGCAGGTAAATACAATCTCTTCATAGGCAAAACGTTTCTGCCCGCCAAGCGCCAGATTTTTCCGGTAATCCACTGCAATCCGCTCGAGTACTTTCCGCATCCCAAGCCCGGCACCCAGAAGAAGAACCATTTTGCTGACAATTTCGGGATAATCCCGCAGCATCTGTTCTTCTCTTTTCTGCCTTGCTTTTTCTTCTTCCCTTCCTTTTGCCGCCCAGCAGACTGCTCCTGCCGCCGCGGCAAGTGCCATCAGCTCCAGACCTGTCAGATCCGGCACTTTTGACCATGTTACAGTTTCTCCGTTCAGTGTCTCCGGCAGATAATAAGCTGTTTCTTCGGGATGCGCTTCGTTTTCTTTTTCCACTGCTTTTTTCAGTGCCCTAAGAACCGCATCCCGCCCTTTTATCTCCGGTGGATAGACCTGAACCTTCCGTATATATTCTGTTGTTTCCCCCTGAAGTTCCAGTTCCGCTTTCAGCGTAACCTCCACTCCTTCTTCGGGAATCTCGTCTGACAGCAAACCCCGGCTGTCAATCAACAACGGCCTGTCTGTTTCCCAGCTAAGCGCCACCGGGCTTCCCGGTATTTCCGTAACCAGATCCATGTTTCTGTTTACCGTATGAAAAGACAGATTCTCACCTAAGATGATTTCATCCAGCGCCTCTATCGCCGCACTGAACGCCTCTTCTATCTCTTCTGCGCTGTAAGCTCTTGCAGGTACAGACAGTGTAATTCTTTCCGGTTTCTGATTTCCAACAGAAACCTCAAGTTTTTCCTCTGTCGGTTGGCTGCCTAAGGCACCCCGTTCCAGTTGAAGTTCCGCTTTTTCATCTCCTGAAACTTTTCGCACTCCGATCGGAAGGCAGAGTGCAGTGCCCGCTATAAACCCTGTCGCTGCAAGGCAGAAAATCCGTCTCACCAATTTGTGATCTTCCGCCTTTTTTCTCATCCGGAAATACCAGATGAACAGCCCCGCCCATGCGGTCAGACAAATCCACAACATTTGATTCCTCCCCTTTTTTGCGGACGAATCGTTATGATTCGCAGTCTTACTTTTTAAACTTCAATTGCTTCTTAAAATTCAATGTCCAGAATCTTCTTTCCAAGCACCCATGCTGCCAGATACACGGCAAGGCATCCGCTCATGAAGAAAACTCCGATTACATTCCCATACATCACACTTAAGAATTCCGGAAAGGAAAGCTGTACATATCCCAGAATTCCAAACGGCACAACACTCATAATATTCTGCTCGAACCGCCGGGAAGAAACGCCCGCACGGATTTCCCGCATCGTGTCAATTCTCGTACAGAAAATATCCCACGTATTCTGAAAGATCTCGCAGACATTTCCTCCTGTCCGCTTCGCAATCACCAGTACACTTGCAAACGTCGCAATATCGTCAATGCGGCTTCGCACCGCAAGATCCTGAAACAGTTGTTCCACCGGCACGGAAATCATCATTTTATGACGCATCCGGCGCAGTTCCTGTACCAGAATGTTTTCTTTTCCCAGCGACTGTTCCAGCTGTCCTGCCGCCTCCAACACTGCATTTTCCATGGAATAGCCGGAACGCAGTGCCGTGTGCATCCACGCAATCAGATCCCGGAAGCTGTCGTACAGCTCCTCTTTCCGTCTCTGAATCCGGTTTTTCCGATACGTGTGAAAACATACGATTCCAACCGGAACCACAGCAATGCATGCCCACCACGCCCGGTAACAGAGCAGGTTCACAGCGGCGGCAATCCCAAGACTGATTCCCGCTATTTCGAGATATTCCCGACCGGTAAATTCCCAGATCTGATAGTCAATCCCCTTCGTCTCCTTCTCCTCTGCCATGCCCGTCTTTGCCTGGCTTCCCGCACGTATTCTCATCCTGTTTTCCCCTCCAGTTTTTCTCTGTGTACCAGTTCGCCTGTCTTTTGCAGGCCTCTCCCATATTCTCTTCGAAACAAAGAAACCGTTTTGATTTCGTCCTCCTCCATCCCTGTGATCTCTGCGATCTCCTCCACCCGACGGCTTCCATCCTCTCCGCGTCCTAAATGCACGAGAATTTCGATTCCCGATGCAATCTGGCGGCGGATTGCTTCCAACGGGAGCTGCACTCCCATCAGCACCATCGTTTCCAGACGGGAGATCATATCTTTCACGCTGTTTGCATGTGCCGTGCTCAAAGATCCCGCATGCCCGGTATTGAGTGCGGATAATAATTCAAACGTTTCCGCTCCGCGCACTTCGCCGATAATTACGCGGTTCGGCCGCATACGCAAAGCTGCGCGGATCAGATCGCGGATCGTAATTTCTGTTCCTGATTCCAGATTTGCCTCTTTTGCTTCCAGCCGCACCAGATTCTCCACACCCTGGATCTGCAGCTCTGCATTGTCTTCGATGGTTATGATGCGCTCGCCCTTTGGAATGTAGGCGGAAAGCACATTCAGAAATGTCGTTTTGCCAGATCCGGTCGCCCCGCCGATCATCATGCTGTAGCGGGTCCGGACGAGAGCCTGCAGAAACTCTGCCGCCTCTTTTGTAATACTCCCGATGGAGACCAGAAATTCCATCGTCACCGCCTGCTCCGGAAAGCGGCGGATGGTCAGAATCGGTCCGTTTAATGCGACCGGTTTCATGACAACGTTGACGCGGTCTCCATTTTCCAGCCGTGCATCCACAATCGGATTCTGTTCATTCACCACGCGGTTGCACCGGCCTACAATCTGCTGAATCACATCCTCCAGCTTTTCTGCGGAGGTAAAGCTTTTGCCGTATCTCTCGATTCTGCCGTTCCGTTCCACGAAGATATGCTGATAACCGTTTACCATAATTTCGGTAATTCCCGCATCTTCCAGCAGCTCCTGCAGGACATCGAGCCTCCGCACACTGTAGAACAGCTGTCTGCGCAGCTCCGCCTTCTGTGCCACCGGAAGATACCGTGTTTCTTCTTCCCC
The DNA here is from genome assembly GCF_015557635.1 of Fusicatenibacter saccharivorans. GTDB lineage: Bacteria > Bacillota > Clostridia > Lachnospirales > Lachnospiraceae > Fusicatenibacter > Fusicatenibacter saccharivorans. The sequence continues at coordinate 52,694 of NZ_JADNOP010000004.1, read as the reverse complement.
TAAAATCAGACCGTCAATCTCTTCGAGAACCTCTCCGTCATCCGGTTCGGATGCGATATCGATCCGCTCCATCAGTTTTCTCCGCAGAATTTCCGGCATTGTCATGTTTCTTCTCCTCTTCTGCCGTCCCGCAGAATCTGACGCACATAGTCGCCCAGCTCGCTCCAGACAAGCTCCTCAAAGTAGGCTTTTCCCGTCCGGTTTGCCGTGTGGAACGGAACGTGGATTTTCCGCATCTTGTCCAGCACCGACTGGCAGTCCCACCGGCGCAGCAAATTTTCAAACTGCTCCATTTTTGCCGCAGAAATCACATCATTCCTTATCGGAACGTAAATTTCATTGCAAAAATCCAGGATCTGATACAAATCCACCACGCCATCCCCGAGGTCGAGAATCAGCACTTCATAACTGCTGTTCTTCTCAATCTCCTGAAACAGCCATTTCCATTCTTCATATTTTGCAGTCTGAATGTCCATCGGCGATGCGGCGGGCGGCAGATAATCCAGGTTCTGCATCGACTGGACCATTCCGCCCAGTTTGTAGATGATGCCCTGATTTTCCTGTCTCGCATAATACAGAATATCGCTCATCCCCCTGTCGTAGCTGCATTCCAGCAGCCGTTCAAATCCGGAATAGCTTTCCATATTGAGATACAGCACTGCCCGCTCCTTCGCCAGAATCTGCCCCATCGTCAGGGCAAACGAGGTTTTCTGCGTCCGTCCGACCGGCGAATAAATGCCGATGATGCGCATTTCCTTTTTCGGCAGCAGTGCAGGCGATGTATCGACACCATTTTCTACGCCGTAGCACGCCATGACCTCGCGGATCACCTTTTCCGACGACTGGTATTTGTAGACCGCCGGATACTGATCCAGCACCGGACTGTGTACGCCCTCAGACAGAATGATAATCTGACGGATCGGATACCGGCGGATCTCTTCTTTCATCGCTTTATCCGAAATCAGAAGAATCTCTGTTTCGTTATTCTTTGCGAACTCCAGAAACATCTCCGCACTGGAAAATGCATGCACTTCGAACGGAATATTTCTCTTCTGGTTCAGATATTCCATAAAATTGCGTGCATATTCCATTTCCGTGTCACAGACTGCAAAAACACTCTTTTTCTTTGCAGTATTCAATAAAATCCCCCAATCCAGAGCAGCACTCCCATCAGCACGGGAACGGAAAAATGGATGCACTCCATGCCCCACTTCCCATCGTAATAGGGAACCGGCTCTGTTTTTTTCTGGTATTTTCTTTTGGTAAAATAAGTTTGGAAATAATTGAAAAATTTGGTAAGACGCTGCGGTAAATTTCCGCAGACGAGAATAATTCCGATAGATAAGACCGCTCCAGACAGGAACGACACAATCATACATTTCAGGATCGCTGGCACACCGAGAAAGCCTCCAACAGCGGATAGGAGTTTGATATCTCCCGCGCCCAGCATATGAAAATAGAACAGAATGTAAAGTGCGAGTATCGGGAAAAGCATCCCAAAAAGAAAAATACCCGCTCCCGCGGCGCCATAGCGGATGAGCTGTGTAACCAGCCCGGCGATCCATGCGGTGATAATCCATTCATTTGCAATTCTGCGTGTTCTTAAATCCATCCATACCGCCCCTGTCGCAACTGTCAGTACCAGACAGTGCTGCAAAGACATTTTGTCTCTCACCTCCCGTTTCGTTTGGGTCAACTTGATTGTGAGGTCATTATAGTTGCCTCTTTTCGATTTGTCCAGCGGTTTTCGGCAATTTTTTCCGGTTTGTGAATTGCCTCCAAAAACGGGATGAAAATTTCTCACACCCAAAAGAAAAATCGTGTGAAAGGTTTTCCGTTTTTCGCGGATTCGTAGAATCGTATCGCAATTTCACCGCTGCTTTTTAGCTATTATTTTATGATCCTTTTTTGAAAGAAATCTTCCAGCCGCATCACAGCAAAAAGAAACAGACCAGAACTTTTTTCTTCGTTCTGGTCTGCTTCCATACAGTTTCTTCTGTTTTTACTGAATAAAATCCGCATACTCCGCTCTGCTGACCTTCTTCAGATCCTCCGGCGCCATGCACAGCGTGGTTCCGATTCTTCCCCCGCTCACGTAAACCTTGTCAAAATTCGCCGCACATTCCTGAATCACGGTCGGATACTGTTTTTTCATTCCGATCGGGCTGCATCCGCCGCGGACGTATCCGCTGACTGCAGTGATATCTTTGACATGGATCATCTCGATGGATTTCTCCCCCACCGCTTTTGCGGCTTTTTTCAGGTCTACTTCCTCTGCAATCGGAAGCACCAGCACATAATACTGCTTGCTTTTTCCCTGTGCCACAAGCGTTTTAAATGACTGCTCGACCGGCGCGCCGGTTTTCTCTGCTGTGTGAAGCCCGTCGATAAATTCATCGCATTCATATTGAAGAACTTCGTATTTGATTTTCTGGCGGTCCAGAATCCGCATTGCATTTGTTTTGATTTCTTTTTCTTTTGCCATTATTTTCTCTCCGGTGCTCCCTGCAGTGCATACAGTTCTTTTTTGAGCTGTTTGATTTCTTTTTTCATCTCAATATTTTTCTGTTTCAGCCGTACGACAGCATCCCCGGCTTCTTCCGGTTTTACAGAAAGTAAACGTGCAATGCCGAGGGTATTGATGTGTTTTAAGCAGTAATCCGCATACGCTTTTTCACCGGAAAGCATGGTCACGCGAACGCCGCCTTTGTATTTCTGGGCACTTAAGATTTTAATCAGACGGATTTCCCCTGTTTTTGCAACGTGGGTTCCACAGCACGCACAGCTGTCGTAACCTTCGATCGTCACAATCCGCACCTGGCCCTCGATCTCTTTTTTGCTCCGGTAATCCATGGTTTCCAGCTCTTCCTTTGACGGATAACTGATCGTAACCGGAACATTTCGAAGCACGGCTTCGTTTGCCTCCTGCTCCACATCGTAGAGCTGCTCCTCGGTCAGAACGCCGTCAAAATCAACGGTAATGACATCACTTCCCATATGGAATCCAACGTTGTTGAAACCGTAAATCCGATGCACGATACCTGACACGATATGCTCTCCGCAGTGATTCTGCATATTGGAAAAACGTTTTTCAAAGTCAATTTTTCCAACTACCGTTTTGCCCGGCTCGAGCGGTGCTTCCACGGTATGCCAGATTTCGCCGTCGATTTCCTGTACATCCGTTACAAAAATTCCATCCAGCGTTCCCTCATCTGCCGGCTGGCCGCCGCCCTCCGGGAAAAATGCGGTCTGATCCAGCAGCACGCGGTACATGCCGCCCTCGCAGACGCTCCGTTCTACGGTTGCCTCAAATTCACCCAGGTACGCATCCTGATCAAATAATCTTGTTGTGCTCATAATTTTTCCTCTTTTCCGTCTATTCGTTTACAATGTCAATCTGGCACATTTTCATAGCTTCCAATGCATTTTTATGACTCTGCGGCGTTACGCCCGCGCACGCGGATGCATCGACCGAAATCGGCACTTCCGGATAAAATGCTTTCAGCAGCATGGCATTGGAAATCACGCAGATGTCGGTGCAGAGTCCCACGAGTTCAATGAATTCCGGCACGCCGCCTGCCAGTTTTTCGATCTCCTCCGGCAGATTTTTTGCACCGAAGGTGATTTTATTCATCACCACGGCCTGTTTTTTCTCCGCCATTTTCTGAATTGTATCCTGCAGTGCATGACCCTTCGTTCCTTCGATACAATGCTCTACCGGAAGTTTTCTGCCCTCGGACGTTTCCAGATAATCCGCAAAATGGGTATCTCTGGTGCAGATAACAGCTCCGTCAAACGAATCCATCACCTCTGCAACGCGGTCAACAATCCCGACCGCCTCTTTCGTGCCGAGACTTCCGTCGATAAAATCATTCTGCATATCTACTACAATTAATACTTTCATCTTTGTTCTCCCTTCTGGGACATTTTTTTATAAATGCTGCATCCAGCTCAGTGCCAGTGAAATCCAGCTCTGGCACTCTTCGCGTACTGCGTTCTGGTATTCATAGCTCTGTGTCTCCTCGCTTGCAAGGCCAAGGCCGTGGCCGCCGACCGGATAAATATGCATTTCTACCGGAATCTCCAGTGCATGCAGTGCAGTAAAGAACAGAATGGAGTTTTCTACCGGCACGCAGTCGTCCGGCGCGGTATGCCACAGGAAGGTCTTCGGCGTATCGAGGCTGACCTGATTCTCGAGAGACATCTCGTCTACCAGCTCATCGTACCGGTCTCCCAGCAGATTGGTGAAGGATCCGCGGTGCGCTTTCGGACCGGATGTGATAACCGGGTAGGATAACAGCAGACCGTTCGGACGAAGCTGCTCTGCGTCTACGCCAAGTTCTTCTGCAAGGAATGTTTTCTTTTTCCAGAACACACCGTACGATGCTGCCAGATGGCCGCCTGCGGAAAATCCCGCTACTACTACTTTGTTCGGATCAATATGATATTCTGCCGCATGCTCCCGCAGATGTGCAACGGTCCAGGCAAGCTGGCGGAGTGCCGTCGGATAGTGAGCTGCCGGAGCAACACTGTAATGCAGAACAACAGCGTGGTAACCGGCTCCGACAAACTTCAGCGCAATCGGCTCTGCCTCACGCTCGGACACCCATTCATAACCGCCGCCCGGGCAGATCACGATGACCGGACGCACGCGTTCCGGAGCAATCTCACGCGAGTTGTCCAGAAAATACGTATATAATTTTGCAGTTTCTTCTGTATCTTTTACTTTGACATCTAATACCTGATAATTCATAAATTCTTCCTTTCCCCCAATTTTTCCGGGCATGGGCACGGCCACAGCCGCCAATTTTTACTCTGTTGTCATTATACCGTATCAGCGCAAAATATCAAGCGTATCACGCCAGTCACTTTTTTCTTTTCAAATTCACTTCCTCATAGTATAATAATTTTAAATTTGCATGTTTTTGAGCGGCAAATAACACACCAAGGAGGATATTGCAATTATGGATTCCAATCTTATTGTCCTTACCGATCAGGACGGAAATTCTGTCCGTTTTGAGCTTCTGGATATCGTAGAATACAAGGAGGATGAGTACGCAGTTCTCTATCCGGCCGACGGCGGCGATGACGAACCGGTACACATTCTGCGCATCATTTCCGAGAATCTCGATGTCAACGAAGCCGAGTTCGAAGGCCTCGATGACGATGAACTGATCGACACCATTTATCAGATCTTCCGCGAGCGCAACGATCTGGACGACTGATTCTGCCACGCAAAAAGAGCAGCATTTTTACCTTTCACACGTCGGTAAAATGCTGCTCTTTCTTTATTCTAATTTTTCCTCTTTCTTTGTTTCAATCCACAGTCGGTAATTTCACAGAGTCTGACATGTCAGCAAAATGCTGACTGTGGTTTGCCTCATGTCAGTGGGGGATACCGATTTCTCTCCGCCCGCCACTGCCGTTAACTTTCTTATTTGCAATTCATCTCACCACCTATAGAGGTGAGAGAATCCTTGCTATTATTTGTTGAATATTTTTCCAATATCGCAGCCAGTGGAGAGAATATCTCTTTCTGAGGGACATTACAATTTATACTGCATAAAATTCCCATTGTGCACAAATCCAAAATCTGTATACAACTTAACGCCCATATCCGATGCCGTAATCTGTATTGTTCCGCATCCATATTCTTTTGCATCTTCTATCACACGGGACAGCAATTCTTTTGCAATACCTCTTCTTCGATACGCCGGATCTGTAAACATACTGGACAGTAATCCAATTCTGCCGCTCGGGCATTCAAAGTATGGAGGTTTTTCTACAAATGACATTCCACTTGTTGCGATGATGCTCTCTCCGTCAACAGCAATCCAAGATACAAAAGTACCATCCGCCATATGACGTTCATAGTAATCTTTTAACGCAGGTGCTAAATCAATTTCTTCTTTTGCCCCCTCTTCGCGAAGCTGATGGATTCTCATCTGAATGAAAAAATCCAGTTCCTTTTGGGTAAGTCTTTTATATTCGATTGCCATTTTTATTTCCTTCTGCTTATTTTCTCACATCCAGCACCTGCACATACGGGTCGTCCTTTGTGCATGGTTTCCAGTCGTCTTTTCCCTCTGCGTTCGGGTTTCCGGTTTTCATGAAATTGGTCCAGTCGTCCATCATTTCTTTGCTGAGGGCATAGTCGCCTTCGGTTTTCGGGCGCCAGCTTCGGCCCAGGGTTCCGAACATGTACCAGAGTTCGGAGGAATGGAACGCTCCGGCGTCGTCACCTAACAGGGCACGGGTGAAGTAGTAAACGTAAGCCGGTTTTCTTCCGAGTTTTTCCAGCGCAAGGCTCCAGTTGATGCATCCCTTATAGATGCCGCCGTGCTCGCCTTTTTCTTTCATCTCCGGGAACACACCGATGTCGTCTGCAGTTGAACCGAGCATATATGGGATGTCCTTGATTTTTCCTTCGGTTACGGCATCGTTATAGCCGCAGGTCAGCAGATGATTGTCGATGTTCGGTACGAAGCTCAGCATTCTCGATGGATTTACGCGGCCAAACTCCTCCTGCAGCTCCACAATTTTCTCAGCCGGAATCGCACGCAGTTCTTCCAGCGATTTTGCTCCGCTAAGCTCTACAAATTCCTGGCCGATGGTTTCTGCCTCGGAAAGCGGCATATCGCGGTTCAGTCCGGTGTCGTAGCCGCCGGCGCTCTGGAAAATGGCTTTGCTGATCCAGTTTTCAGTCAGCGGAGAACTGACGAGTGTCTGTACGCTCATGCATCCCGCGGACTGGCCGAATACGGTGATATTTTCCGGGTTGCCGCCGAATGCTGCGATATTTTCTTTTACCCATTTCAGTGCTGCGATCTGGTCGAGAATCGCGTAGTTTCCGCTTCTTCCGACACCGCTCTCCTCGGACAGCCACGGATGTGCCAGAAATCCGAAAGCACCGAGACGGTAATTGATCGTAACGAGAATCACGCCGCGTTCGCAGTAAGCAGATCCATCAAATTCGGATTCGTGGCTGAAGCCGTGCATAAACGCGCCGCCGTGAATCCAGAAAGCAACCGGCAGTTTTTCATCCACTGTATTTGCCGGTGTCCAGATATTTAAGTACAGACAGTCCTCACTCTGCTTCATGCCGAATTCCGGGTCGAGATAAAATTCTTTTCCATAGAAGGAGTCCGGCTCATGCTCGGTCTGCGGGCAGACGCATCCGAAATGATCCGCCTTATAAACGCCCTCCCAGCACGCCGGCTCTTCCGGCGGGCAGAATCGTTTTTCGCCTACCGGCGGCTTTGCGTACGGAACGCCGCGGAATACGGTGTAGCCTTCTTTTGGTGTACCATGAATCTGTCCATATTTTGTTTTTGTCTCTGTAATTGCCATAAGTAAAAATCCCCTTTCCGTTTCTTATAACTGTGATAAAAACCCTCATACAGCTTCAGTATAGCAAATCTTTTTCTTCGCTTCTATATGCACAATTCCAAATAATGGCACCCAGTTTTGTAACTATTGATTATTGGTTATGCAGACATTTAAAAATCCTCTTGATTTATTAGCACACAGAAATAATAATATTTTGTATATAAGATTGACTTATTATCACTGACAAAAACTTTTCATGACTGATCTGGTTTACTTTGACCGGTTTTGGTGCTACACTTCTCTTTGCTTCAAAACGACATATTTCATAGTGAGGAGGAGTATTTAGTATGAAATCCATTTTAACAGATCTTCTGGCAATCATCGGCGTTGTGCTGAATGGTCTGCCGCAGGGTCTTCTTGCTCTGACGTTTGGATTTGCATCGGTTCCGACGGCGCTGGCATTCTTTGTTGGTGCGGTGGGCAATACGATTACGCAGAGTGTCGCACCAATTTCCTTCCAGGCGGAGACGATCACTTACGCCGGAACGGCTGGAAAAGACCGTTCGGAACGCTGTACAATGATTTTTATCGGCGGTGTGATTATGGCTCTGATCGGAGTGTTTGGACTGCTGACAAAAATCGTAAACTTTGTAGGTGAGGATGTTGCCTATGGAATGATGGCCGGTGTCGGTATCATTCTGGTAAAGGCCGCGATCGATATGATCAAGAGTGATGCCATTTCCGGCGGTGTTTCCCTGGCCGCAGCACTGATCACCTATTACTTTACCAAAGACAGTGCCAATACCCTGGTTTATACCATCGTCATTTCCGTTGTAGCATCCTGCATTGCCAATGCATTTTTCAACAAAGAGAAATCCAGCATTGTCGTAGAGGATGATAAATTTGTCCGCCAGAAATTTACAATCAATGCCAACGTAATTCTCGGCGCACTCGGTATGGTCTGCCTGAACATTGGTTCCAACATTTCCTTCGGCGGAATTACCGCAGGAATGGCAACCGGTGGAAATTACAACGTCGATAACCTGACCGTGATTTCTTCCCTGGCCGATATGTTTTCTTCCTTTTTCGGAGGAGCCCCGGTTGAGGCAATCATTTCCGCAACTGCCAATGCACCGCACGCTGTATGGGCTGGTGTCATCATGATGGTTGTGATCGGTGTAATTCTGCTTCTGAAACTGCTTCCGAAAATCGGAAAATTTGTTCCGTCTTCTTCGATCGCAGGTTTCCTGTTTGTACTCGGTATCTTCAAAACCGTTGTACTGGATGCGCCGTCTGCCTTCGCTGTCAATGCAGCCGTCGGCGGAACCACAATGGTTGTCACTGCAGTAACAAACCCGTTCCTCGGAATGCTGGCCGGTGTTGCTGCAAAACTGCTTGGATTATAAATTCAGTAACATAAGAGGAAAATCGTATGAAAGAATACAGCATGGAGCTCTGCGGAGTGAAAAGAACACTTCCATTTATCCCGATCAGTGAGGAGATGGCGTTTGCAAGCTTTGTTGTCCTTGGTGACACCGAGCTGGTAAGTGCATGTGCGCCGGAGCTGGCCGCAAAAATCGGAGAAGTCGATGCCATTGTCACCGCAGAAGCGAAAGGTATTGCCCTAGCGTATGAAGTAAGCAAAGAGCTGGGCCATAAAGAATTTATCGTTGCACGAAAAAGCACAAAATCCTACATGAAAGATGTGGTTTCCGCATCCGTTCATTCGATTACAACAGCGGGTGAGCAGCATCTTTATCTGGATGGAAAAGACGCAGATAAAATCCGCGGCAAACGTGTCTGCCTGCTGGATGATGTCATTTCCACCGGCGAGTCCCTGCACGCACTGGAATGCCTGATGGCGAATGCCAGTGCAGAGGTTGTAAAAAAAGCAGCGATCCTTGCTGAGGGCGATGCTGCTGATCGAAAAGATATTGTATTTCTGCAGAAGCTTCCGTTATTCAAAAAGACGGGCGACGGAGAGTACGAAGTCATCGAATAATTGCCAATCCTTCTAATGCATATAGAGAATAGAAAAACGGTGCAGTTCTGAATTTCTGCCATGAATTCAGAACTGCACCGTTTCTTTTTAAAAGAGACGCAGAAGCATCATATACGAAATGGTTCCAAGAAGGATGGAGACGAGGGTCTGGTGTTTCCATTTGTAGGTGATAAAAACGACCGCTGCTGCGAGCAGTTTCGGTACTGCGGCAGAGATACCGCCGGTGGGAATATCTTTCATACAGTAAATGATCAGTACCGCCATGATGGCAGACGGCAGTGCCCGGCCGAGTCGTTCGAGTGATGCGGGCATTTTACGGCTGCCGGAAACTGCAAGAAACGGGAGTGCACGGAGTCCGAAGGTGATCAGAGCGGAGACAGCGCCAGCGTGTGCTTCTCTGCTTTTTCCCATTGGTCAATGAAAATAACGAAAAACAGGGCTGTCATACAGAAATCAAGGCCCGTCAGGTCAAATGGAATGATCTGGCCTAAAATGCCGCCGAGAACCGAACCAACTATCCAATAGCAGCGGCTGAACAGAGCGACGAGGAACATGGTGTCCTCTTTTTCTTTTTTCGGAAGATCTAAGGTACAGTTTACGGCGTATGTCTCATCGGTCATCGTGTGAATCATGTACAGCTTGCGGCGCCCCATCTGTTTGAATTCCTTCAGGAAGGTAATGCTGTAAAAACTCTGGCGGCTGTTCATCAGAAGTGCAGTGAGCGCAATGGTGATGAGGGAAGCGCCGCTAGAAAGAAACGTAATCAGAACGAACTGGAACGCGCCCGTATAGACCGTCAGACTTACCAGCAGTGAATCATACCAGGGAAAGCCGGCGGATGCCATCATCATGCCGTAGGCCATGCTGACGAAAACGTAGCTGCAGAAAATCGGGATGGATTTTACGAAAGCAGTTTTTAAGGTAGTGGAAGAAAATCGTTTCATAGATAAAATATCCTCACGTAAAAATAAATTTTAAAAATTAAATTTATCATACTATCTATATCATAGTGAGTCAATAGGAATACCATTTTACGCCAAAAGAAACGGATGACCTTCATCACCCGTTTCTCTCATTCTGCTCCAATCAACACATTCTTCCCCGCAAATGCAAACCCATAATGCCGGATCCTTTCCTGCGGCACGCCAAGGGCCACCAGTTCTGCGTCGTATTTTTTATCCACGATCTGTTTTAAAGCCTCCTGCACCGCATCTTCCAGTGTCTCCTTTTTTACCCGGCTGCAGACTTTAAATTCAATAATAATCGCCGGATCTTTTTCTCTATTCTTCGGAATCATCATCACATCATACCGTCCAAATCCACTTTCCCGATTCGACCGGATCTGATAACACTCTGCGCGTTCTGCCATCAGTCCCAGGACGAAGCCATGATAGAATCGTTCCGGCTCCAGGCTTTCATTTGTTTCCCCGCCGACATCAAAATGGCTGAAGGTCGCAAGGGACACTTTATTCATATAATAATTCATCGCTTCCAGATCGCCCTGCATCAGTGCTTTCACAAAGCTGCTGTACCCAGCTTCCGATGCTTCAAACCATCCGCTGAACATATCATCAAACATGCTCACCGTTTCCAGATTGGTGATACGGAGCTGATACCACGGCTTCAAAGTAATTCCGCGATACTCCACCTCTTCCGCTTTCAGATAACCGCTCGCGAGCAGCAGACTCCAGATTACATTTTCATTGTAATCCAGCTGTTCAAACACCATCTGCTCATCAAAGTTCACCGTGACTGCCTGTCCGTTCAGTAGATCTTCCATATACTCTTTGATTTCCGGCGAGGCGGTGCGGATCAGCTTTCCCACCAGACCGTTCGAACTCGTATCTGCCCAGTACGGGCGCAATTTCTTTTCTTTTAAATAATTGGTAATCGACCATGGATTGTAGATATCGCGGTGTCCGCCGAAGATAAATCCATCATACCACTGCTTCACAACATCCTTTTTGTCTCCCATTCCGAACTCGTCCAGAGATGCAAAAACTTCCTTTTCGGTAAATCCAAAACAGTCCGCATACAGATCCGATGTCGTCGTCACCACACGCAGATTATTTAAGTCAGAAAAAATACTTTCTTTCGAAACCCTCGTGATTCCGGTCATCATCGCACGTTCCAGATAAGGATTCGTTTTAAACGTCGCATTAAACAGACTCCGCACAAACGTTGTAAATTCCGCCCAGTAGCCATGGACATACGCTTCCTGCATCGGCGTGTCGTACTCATCCAACAGAATAATCACTCTTCTGCCGTAATACCGCGCCAGATACATACTCATATTATTGAGTGCCGCTGCGGCCTCCGCATCACCCATATGCAGATTGACCTCGTTGTATGCTTTCTTCTCATTTCCGCTCAGCAGATCCCCATCCAGAAGATAACGGTTTTCTTCATACACTCTCGCAATCTGCTGTTTGATCTGAATTTTTGCTTCCGAAAGCTGATCTGCTTTCACGGCTGCAAAACTCAAAAAGATCACCGGATACTTTCCCTGCAGTTCCCGATATTTTTCTTCTTTCCAAACGCCAAGTCCTTCAAACAGATCGCCCCGGGCGGCATATTTATTAGAGAAAAAGCAGTCCAGCATACTCATATTCAGTGTCTTGCCAAAGCGGCGGGGGCGGGTGATCAAGGTGATTTCATCTCCGTTTTCCCACCAGTCCTTGATGAAGTGAGATTTATCCACAAAGAAATAATGGTTTTCCCTTAAGGATGCAAAATTCTGTTTTCCTATACTGATTACTTTTTCCATCCATCACACCTGCTTTCGGAATTTGTCCTTTTCTCGATTATACACTATCCTTTCCTGAATTCCAATCTTAAAACATCCTATTCGCCGCAAACGTAAAAAACAATAACGCCAGAAACAGCACTTCCAGCACCGCTCCCAGAATGGTAATGATCTTTCCCGTCTTCTCTTTCCAGATTTTTTTCATCCCCAGATACAATAGAATTCCGATCACCGCGCCAAGCGTATTATCGATCACATCCGTAATATCACTCGCGCCGATCGCAAAAATATACTGCGTCACCTCAAAAAACAGGCTCAGTCCCGATGCAAGGAGAATGCGGTTCTGGATTTCGCTGTCCGGATAGAAGGCTGAGATGCAGAGGCCGAACGGCAGAAAGACCAGCATATTTTCGATAATTTCACTAATCTGCACTTTCCCGTTCACCACAACCGACGCCGCATATGGAATCAGATTAATCCCCCGCAGGTGCGGAATTTCTTCCGGGCGCAAGGCGAATTTGAATAAAATGCACCAGGCAAGCAGCGCCAGGTAAATGCCGAATACCACAAGTAATGCTTTTGATTTTTTCTCGTTTTTCCAGGTCATGTTCTTTCCTCTCTCATCTTCACTTGATAAGAGGATTCTACCAAAACATTCTTAGGATTCCGCTTCTTCTTTTCCAAAGAAATCCCAATAAATTTCCTAAGATTTTCTGATGCTCAGATTCTTTTACATTTCTTCGTCATGCCAATTTATTATATCTTTCATATCAATTATATCTTTTACATATCACAAAAAAACTGTGTATAATACCCCGTGTGCAGAGAAATGAATCAAAATGAAAATCCCATGTTCCCCTGGGACAGCAGTATTCTCCCCACTGCTGTCCCTCCTTTCAGGGAAACTGTTACTGACAGTTTTCTTTGGTGTAGACGAAAAGAGGAGGCTGTGCAGCGACCACAGCCTCCTCTTTTCTATCTTTTTCGTTTTTCTTTTTGTTTATTTCTTAATCTCATACCCGCAATACTGCATCACCAGCTCGCAGAACATCGCATTCGCCCAGGAGAACCACTCTCTGGTGTAAACGGTCGGATCATCTACGAAAACACCCTCGTGCATCAGTCCTGTACCCCCGTCGGTTGCCATCAGTTCGTGGATCATCTGATGTTTCTCCTCCTTTGTCGGTGCGGTCAGTCCCTCGATGGCTTTGGAGATGTGCCATACGTAGCGAACCGGTGTGTGCGGGCTTCCGATACCGGAAAGCTTCGTTCCTGCATAATAGAACGGGTTTGCCTCGCTTAAGATCAGCTTTCTTGTGTTGTCAGCCACTTCCTGGCTTTCCGGCTCGTAGCCGAGATAGCTCATAGCCAGAAGACTCGGTACATTGGCATCGTCCATCAGATTATACTGGCCAAAGCCGTCTACCTCGTAAGCATAAACATCGCCAAGTCCCCAGATATGGGTGGTACCGTAAGTCTCAATGGCCTGTTTTACGGTCTTTGCCATCTCTTCTGCTTTCTTCGCAATTTCCTCTTTTCCGCCGACGAAATCTGCGATCTCCTTCAGATAATTCAGAACGACAACCGCAAACATGTTGGACGGAATCAGATAACCGTAACGGCAGGAATCATCGCTTGGACGGAAGCCGGACCAGATCAGGCCGATGCCGGATTTTACCTGCGCACCTTTTCCATCGCGGGAAAGCGTATCGGTGTAGGAGCAGTTTTTACGGATGAAGCTGTACGGGGATTTCTCCTCGTGGTTCATTTCAGTCTCAAATACAGTCAGGATTTTGTCAACACCTTCCCAGAAAACCTCGTCAAACTGATCCGTTCTTCCGGTGTTCTTCCAGAACAGATAGGAGAACTGCAGCGGATAGCAGAGAGAATCGATCTCATACTTTCTCTCCCAGATCCACGGTCCCATATCGGTCTCGTCCTTCTCCCAGCAGTTGCCGTTCGGTCCTTCGTTGAATGCGTTTGCGTATGGATCGATGTTGATGCACATAAACTGGCGGCGGATGAGGCCTGCGATCAGGTCAGCCAGCTCCGGGTCGTTCTGCGCCGGAACAAGGTACGGGCGCAGCTGTGCTACCGAGTCACGCAGCCACATTGCCGGGATATCTCCGGTGATGACGTAGGTGCTGCCGTCCTCCATTTTCTTTACGGTTGTGTCGAGGGTATTGGAGTAGCATCGCTCAAACATATCAACGATTTCCGGCTCGTCTTTCAGTTTTTCTCTCAGGCTTAAAATCAGCTCCTGAACGGACTTTGGTAATGTCTCTTTCATTCTTTTTTCATCCTTTCGCTCAATTTTTTCATTTCCCGTTATCCTGCAACAGGGCATCTCCGTAATCGAAAATGCCCTGTTGTAGTTCTTATAAAGTTAATGTATCAAACTTATTTCTGTGCGTCAATCTGTTTCTGAGCTTCCTCGCGGATGGTCTCCCAGCCTGCTGTCTCAAGCTCAGCATCGATGGTTTTTACAAGCTCTCTTGGATCCTGTGCGCCGGTGAATAACTCAGAATAGTATTTTTCATATACGGCACGGCAGTTTGCAAGCTCTGTTTCGATGTTGGAGGTATCCAGGTTGAATCCAAGCATCTCAGACGGAGTTGCTTTCTCGTTCAGCTCTTCTACTTCATCCCACTGGTTGAAGTCAACATCGTCTGTCTGAGTTACGTTGAAGAAAGTACCCTGGGTATATCCGGCCATACCCCAGTCAGTGGTCAGGCGGTGTACCTTATTGTCATCGGTGTACTCGAAGTCTTTTCCTTCTGCTCCATAGTAGAACCAGTCACGTACTTTGGAATCCGTATTTACCAGGTTCAGAAGCTGAAGTGCTTTGTCCGGGTGCTTGCATCCGGAGTAAATACCATTGATGGAACCACGTACAGTTGTGTTGGAAACGACTGTGTTGCCATACTGTACTGCTGAACAATTGGCGATACCATTGTTCGGACCCCATGTTGTTTTTGCAGCGCCGCTCCATCCCTGTGCAACAAAGAACATTGCGTATTTGCTGGAATCATCTGCTGTCGGAGCGTCTCCGTTGATGATGCCCTCCTGATACATTTTACGAACGATATCCAGGTTGGAAAGGATTTCTTCGTCATCCAGCGGATTGACAACGGTCTTGCTGTCATCGCCGTATTTAACGCCGATTGCCGGAAGTCCGGAGCTTAAATCATCGTAGTTCAGGTTCAGCAGGAAGTTTGCACCATTTTTGGACATGAAGTACGGAGATCCGCCTTCGCCCTCTTTTACTGTCTTCAGAGCATCGTACAGAGTATTGAAATCTGTTACAGAATTTACATCAATGTTATATTTGTCTGCAATATCCTGATCCCATACAAAGTACTCGGAAAGGGAGCTGTCTTTGTAGGTCGGTACGCCGTAGATTTTTCCATTTACTTCTACTGCTTTCCAGTAATCTTCCGGAATCATGTCATACAGCTCGGAAGCGTTGTCTTTGAGCAGATCTGTAATGTCCATCAGTGCGCCGGTGTTCACCTCAGAAGAGTAACGGTTCTGGTCGGTGAACAGGATATCGAAATACTCGCCGGAGTTTGTGATAACGCTTCTTCTGTTATCCCAGTCACCCCACGGAACGATTTCCATGTCTACATTAACGCCGATTTTCTCCTCCAGATATGGGTTGATCTGTGCAAGCCACTCATCATAATCCTTCGGCATTCCGTTACCAACCTGAATCCATTTCAGTGTAACAACTTCATCTTTTGCATCACTCTTTGAAGAGCTGCTGCTTCCGTTGCTGCTTCCGCAGCCTGCCAGCATGCCACCGGCCATAACAGCAGAAAGTGCAAGAGCTAAAAACTGTTTCTTTTTCATTGTAGCATCCTCCTGATATAAAATATAGAATGTTGAAATTATCCTTAACCGAAGCCTTTTGCTTCAGTATGAGATCCATAAAGGTAAATGGTCGATCAGCCTTTTACCGCACCGACCGTCAGACCGGAAATGAAGTATTTCTGGAAGAACGGATAGCAGCATGCGATCGGGATGATGATGATGATTGCCATCGCCATACGGGCGCCCTCTTTTGGCATCGAGTTCATGTACTGTGCCGTGGTAACGCCAAGAGACGGGTTGTTTGCCATCATCTCAATATTTCTCTGTACGTGATCCAGCAGAGCCTGCAGGGAATACAGCTTGGTATCGCTGATGTACAGGGAAGACTGGAACCAGTCGTTCCAGTAACCGAAGGTGAGGAACAGGGCGATCGTTGCCATCAGCGGTTTCGACAGCGGCAGGGCGATCTTTCCGAAAATCTGGAACTGGGTTGCTCCGTCGATCTGTGCCGACTCAATGATGGATTCCGGAATGTTGGTCTTGAAGAACGTTTTACAGATAACAACGTTGAACGAAGAAACACAAAGCGGAAGGATCAGCGCCCAGATACTGTTTTTCAGGTTGAGGAACTGTGTGTTAACTACATAAGAAGAAATCATACCACCATTGAAGATCATTGGAATAAAAACGACCATGGTGAAGAATCCGTTCAGTTTGTAGGTGCTTCTGGAAAGAACGTAACCCATCAGCATCGTAAGGGCAACTCCGATTACCGTACCGATAACCGTTACCGCAACGGAAACGCCAAGTGCAGTCACAATCATCTGTCCTTCCCGAAGAAGGAATTTGTAGGAATCCAGCGAGTATGCACTCGGGATAAACTGGTAGCCATTCATCTTGATCGAATGCTCGGAAGAAATCGAGATCATGAAGATGAATACCACCGGGATAATGCAGGCCAGGGCAAGGATCACAAAAATAACATTGAAAATTGCATTTGTAGATCCCTGGATCTGATTTAAATGTGAAGAGGAAGCCAGATCAAGATCTTTTTTCTTTTTTGCCATTTTTGTACCTCCTTAAATAATCGCGCTGTCTTCATCAATCTTCTTCACAATGGCATTGGCAAGAAGGATGGTGATGCAGCATGCAACAGACTGGAAGAATGTTGCCGCAGAAGTCATTCCGATCGGAGTGGAAGACTGCAGTGCGTTGTATACATATGTGTCGATAGTTGCTGTCGTTTTGAAGATCGAACCGCTTGCTCCCTGAGAAAGCTGGAAGAACAGTCCGAAGTCGGAGTAGAAGACCTTTCCGACATTCAGGATGAACATCATGATGATGACACTCTTTAAGCAAGGCAGGGTAATGTGCCATACCTGCTGTCTCTTATTGGCGCCGTCCATAACGGCTGCCTCGTACAGTGTGGTATCAATACCGGAAATGCTGGACAGGTAGATAACCATGTTGTATCCGGTAGATTTCCACAGATACATGAAGATCAGGATAAATGGCCATACACCGGCACTCATGTACCACTGAATCGGTTCCTTGCCTGCATTTCTCATTATACTGTTGATCAGACCGTTGTCCTGGTTCAGGAATGCATCCAGGAAGTAGGAAGCTACAACCCATGACATGAAATATGGGAAGAACATCATCGTCTGATATACCTTCGACGCTCTTTTGTTGTGCAGCAGGCTGATCATGATAGCCAGTCCTACGGAAAATACCATACCAAGAACGATAAATGCAAGGTTATACAGGATTGTGTTTCTCAGGATGACGAACAGGTCGTTGGATCTGATCAGGAACGAAAAGTTTTTGAAGCCGGCCCAGTCACTGTGGAGCAGGTTATAAATGAAACTCTTTCCGCCGGTGATTTTGTAATTCTTGAACGCAATGATCAGACCGAACATAGGCAGGAAGCAGAACAGAATATACCAGATGGTGGTCGGCAGCGCCATGACGGTCAGCTCCGTGTCATTCTTGGTCCAGCGTCCTTTTTTCTTTTTGCTTGGTTTACTCAAGATTTTTTCCTCCTTCTCCCGATTGCTCGGGCTTATCACTTGATCCGTTTATCTTACAAACGGAATCCCGGTAAATAATCTTTCCGGGAATGCGGTATACCTCGCCGCTCTTTTTCTGCGGTTCATTCATATGTTTGATCATACGTTTTGCCGCAAGACGTGCAATCGCGTCGGTGTCAACCGCAACCGTGGTGAGCGACGGACTGCACAGTTGTGCATAAATGGAATCATCAAAACCGGTCACGGAAACATCCTCCGGTACGCAGATTCCACGCTCTTTTAATGCCTGCACTAATTTGAATGCGGTGGCATCGCAGTTACAGACAAATGCGGTGGGCAGCTTCTCCGGTAGCAAAAGCGGAATGGCAATGCCTTCCTCGCTTCGGTCCGGGATTCTCCACTCATTTTTCGGGGAAATTCCCTCCTCCAGCATTCTCCGCAGATATCCGAGATATCGGTCGGAAATACTGGTTGTACTTCCTACGGTTCCGACAAATCCGATGTCTGTGTGGCCCTGCTGGATCAGGTAATTGGTCAGCTCATAGGAGCTGTAAATATTCTCGGTGATGACGGAATCGGATTTGTGGGTTCGATCGTAGATGTCCACATACACCTTCGGGAGATCAATCTGTGCAATCTGCTCCCGGACACCCTTATCGAGAATACCAAGAAAGATCAGGCCGTCGAACAGCCCTCTGGTCTGTATCGTGTTCATGTCCGACGGGAGTGTTGCTGTTGTCGGAGAAATCATGATACTCGAACAGGATGCTCTCTGCAGCTCGTAGATGATCCGCTCGTACATTGCCATATAAAATTTTCCTTCGTCTCCGGAGCTGAACCGCGGACTCATGATGATACCGACTTTTTTGCTCTTCCGTTTTCCGTAGTCCGGAAGGACATAACCGGATTCTCTCGCAAGCGCAAAAATCTTTTCTTTCAGTTCTTCTCCCACGCCGTCTTTTCCGTTCAGCGCCTTGGAAACTGTTACTTTACTGATGCCCAGCTTATCTGCCAGGTCCTGCATGGATACTGATTTTCTCTCTGCCATGTTACCAACAGCCCCTCTATTTGTTTCTTAACTTGTGTTTAGATGTTAACATCTTTTAGAAAGATTGTCAATAGCCTTTTCGTTATTTTGTATATTAAAATTCTTATTTTCCAGTCCTAATTTGTATAGATCGAGGAGTATTCTTCTGTTTCTTTTGATTTTTTAGACAGAAAATCTGTGTTCTTGTGTTAAGTCACATAACATCTTAATATTAACGCAGTACTTTTTCGCCTGTTTTCATTTTTAACGAAAAAGCAGCGGAAAGTCTGACTTTTTCGTCTAATTGTCATACTCCCCGCTGTCTTTTTTCATCTTCTGCTGTTTTTCATACTACCGCCAGACAGCCATGGCCTCATTGCCTGACACCGCCGTAAAACCGCGGAACAATGATTACCCGCAAATAAAGGTAACCACACCCTTGTCATTATCTGACAGGCTTTCCATATCTTTCTCTGCGGTTCCCTGCTCCACAATCTCCACTCCATAACGGAACTCACTGAATCCGGACAGGTCCATCTTGAAGTTTGTTTCCCATGTGTTATTCATAATCCAGCTGTAAACCGGCCGTTTATTATTCTCCTCTTTGTTATCGCACAGAAGGATTGGGTGGGATTCCATCTCCCCCATGTAAAGTAACGGTGTGTCAAAAGTATTAACCAGAATCGTCTGATCTTTTGTCCGGTAAACGAGCCCTTCATCCGCAATATAGTATTCCATATTGGTGCCAGGAAGCTGATCAATACCAGGGCGCATGGTAACACCTCCGTTCTGGATCATCACTTCCGCATCCGGAAGATTTAACGATAACGGAAGGTACAGGCTTTCGATATCCTCGCTTAATGTTTTGGCTACCCGGTAAGAAAACTCAATTTTCGGAAGATGACGGTACATTTTGATCACAACACTGCTGTGATACGTTCCCTCCAGGGTAAAGATCAGTTCTACTTTGGTAAACACCGGTCCGTGATCCAGAATTTTCACATCCGTAAGGTCACCCTGATACTGCTCTGCGTGAAGTCCGCGGATATTTCTTCCGATCAGACTGCGTTCCGCATAAACACCCTTCCGTATTTCGGTGCGTTCATAAACCGGCGTGAAGAACGTTTCCAGACCGGATTTGCACATTTCAACCTCTGCTTTTTTATTGTAGAAGGAGGTAATGCCCTCTCCGACTTTCCATTTGATCTGAAAGAAATCGTTTTCCAGACCGTAAGGCAGTTTGTAACTTTCCGGATCGTACGTGTTCACAATATCGCGCACCCGCTCTGCGCCTACCCAGGCAGTTCTGGTGAACAGGGTCTGGGACAGAGCCGGCTGCTCTTCGTACGTGAACGTTTTCTCTTCCATCGGCTCAAATTCTGCCAGAAAACTTATCAGGACTCCGCGCGGATGAGCAGACAGCTGCACCTCCATCTCCTGTTTTGTTTTGTCATCGGTTACTTTAACTGCAAAAAGACTTAAAGTTTCTACGTAAAATTCTACCGGAAATACTCTCTTTTGATGGCTTGTGGAGACCGCTTTCACTTTGCCGGACAGATTGTAATACCGCAGGATATCACCCAGTTTATGGCACTGTTCATTTTTACGCATTGCCGCGGCCTCATGTGCCTTGGAAGCATAGCTGCTTTTTCGCATATCCAGATTTGTTACCATGGTATCATACGGATTGGTTACCGTAGCAGAATGACCCCAGGTGTGCTCTGCATACAAAAGAGAATTGTCGCCATATGCCTGAATCATTTCTTTGTTATGTACCCCTGTTTTTTCTTCCAGTCGGTCGCAGATATGGTTCAGTCGTACGGCTTCTTTGTAATGTTTTACCGCATATGGTGTACTTCCAACGCCATTGCCCCACCAGTCATTGAGGGCACCCCGATACACTGGTGCATCCTGCACTTTATCCCGGATCTTGTCATACAATTCCTGAAGCGTCACCATATGCATGGTGACTTCTTCGCCATATTTTTCATTAAACAGCGCAACCGTATCTGCAATGGCCGGGTTGATCGGCGCATTATCCGAAAAAACGCCGGAAACACTGGTGATATAGAAATCGTACGGATAACCGTTTTCTTTATATTCCTTTATGCTCGCAGCCAGATTCGTGTGCAGATTTTCCAGAAGTCCTGTCACATCACCATTCTTTTTGCCGAAGTAATTTTCTGTCATAAAGTTAACATTTTTATTCAGGACGATGCCGAGGGCATTTCCCAGGTTATAATGCTCACCATTCCATACCAGCAGACGCTGTCCGTTCTCATTTTCCCAGAAATACGGTTTCTGGTTCTGATACAGCGGATACATGCCGTGATGGGTATGGATATTGGTATACAAAAATTCTACTCCGTTTTCGATCAGGGCATCGCGCTGTCCCATGGAGATACCATTAATATCTGCAATCATGGCTGTTTTGATCTGGATTCCTTTTTCGCCGCAGATTTCCTGCATCGTATGGATTTTTTCTTTCAGATATTTGCAGTCGGCAAGATCATTAAAGTTCAGATAATTGGCAGACAGACCGATGTTTCCTTTTTTTACCAGATCGAAAAACTTTTCTTTTTCTTCCTCCGTTGCCATTTTGAAAAACTGCTCCACGCAGTACCATGTCTCACAGTTCCATTTCAGATCTTTCTGGGTTGTGTTGTTTTTGATTCCATTTTCAATCAGTTCGACCGCCCTGCGGATGTTGTTTGCCTGATTGTAGATAACCTGCTCCTGCAGATCGGTGTATCCCACGTCAGTGTGGGAATGATGTACGATGTAGACTTCTCTGATTTTGTGTGTCATGATAATTTCTCCTTTTCCTGTTCTATGTTGCTCAAAATTTTTATCTCTCTTTACCCCACAGATGCTACCAGCATTTTAATCATTTCGCCCTCTTCCGGTACAATCCGGTATGTTCCGACCGCTGCAGGAACGATGGCGGTTTCTGCGTAATGTACCGTGAACGGTGCAAAGCTGCCATCCATGCTCTCGATGCGGGCACTTCGTCCCTCCACGAGATTCATCACATGAACCGTGTCATCCATCGAGACGGTGTGCGGCCCGGAAAGTGTATAGCGGATTGTGTCGATAAATTCGCGGCTGTGCAGTCCGGTGCGCTCTACTTCACAGTTTTCTGTTTTTTCCATCGTTCTGGTCTGGCCGACGATATTGTCGTACACCCATTTGGTATCACGGTTCCACTGAATATTTTTCATACCGTGGTCGAGGTGGATCGGACGCGGCAGTCCATCCATGCCAAGGCGGCCCCAATCCCATAGTTTGAAGGTAAAGATATACGGTGTCGCACTGATCTCCAGCACCATCGTGTTTTTTCCGGAGCAGTGCACCGTTCCTGCCGGGATCAGCACATGATCGTGTTTTTTGACCGGAATTTTGTTGACATATTTTTCAGCTGGGAAAAGTTCTTCTCCTTTTTCTGCTGCACGAAGTTCCCGCCCCATCTCTTTTTTATCCACGCCTTCTTTGAGACCGAGGTATACATACGTTTCCTCGTCTTCATCGGCATCCAGAAGATAGTAGCTCTCATCCTGCGTATATGGCATGCCGAATTTTTCATAGATATATTCGGTCAGCGGATGTACCTGCAGGGAAAGGTTCTGACCGCCCATCGTATCCAGCAGGTCAAAACGGATCGGGAATTCTGCGCCGAACCGGCCGTGGACTCTTTCACCCAGCAGTTCATGCGGCGCATAGAAGACAAGATCCTGTGCCGGTACTTTTAAGACTTTTCCGCCGATTTCCAGATTCAGGCTGTTTTCCTCCGGAACTCCGTCAAAGCTCCACGCGAAATTTTCCTTCGATGCATCCAGACCAAAGTTTTCCTTCATCCACTGACCGCCCCATACGCCAGGGTCGAAATACGGCTCCATACGAAATGGCTGTCTGGCAAGCTGCTGCAGTGCGCCTCGGAAGGCATTTCCCGTTGTAAGAACCGGTGCATTTTCTTTCTCCGTATCCAGAAGATACGTGAATTTTTCATACCGCTCTTTTTTATAGCGGTCCGCCAGACGCCATTCAATGAAAAATCCCCGTTTATATTTCGTCAGGATCGGATCATTATAATTGGTACTGTGCCAGTTTGGCATGCCGCTCCGGTAGCGGAGCTGAACTTCCCAGCGGGTCAGATCACAGTAAACAAGAACATCTGCTTCGGCCAGAAGCTCTGTCGCTGTACCAACGATCACGATCAGACCACCGTTTGTATCTTTTTCTTCCATACATTCTGTCTCAATTGCTTTTTTCATGGTTTCCAGCTTTTCGCTCTCAAACCAGGTATCTATTGCTTTATGACACATGATACCGAAAACACGGTCATCGGTGATGTAATCGTTAAATTCTCTTAACAACGTTTCTTCGTCTTTGGCACAGTCTTCGATATCAAAAATCCGGTCCGGCTGCAGCGCATTGGCCAGTTCCATTATTTCTTCTTTTCGTACACCCGGGTACAGATCAAAGGAAAGAATACAGGTTTTCTTTTCTTTCTGTTTTTCCTGAACCGCCCGTTTTAATTCTTCGATGATCTCCTTTTTTTCATCCCAGATTTCATTTTCGTATCCTGTGATCTTCATTTGCGGATGTAATTCGTAGTTTCCATATTTCTTTTTTAAATTCATTTAGATTCTTTTCCTTTTCTTAATTTTTCTTCCATCCATTGGGTTGTTTCCTGCGCCGATCAGACCTATCATCTTTGTTTCAACGCTTTCGCATCTGGCGGATTTCGCACTTCTGTCCGGTTTCGTTTTTTTACATGTCATATGTTTACAGTTCCACCGTGTACTTATAACGATTTCCCGGATAATAGCAGATCGAATATTCAAAAACCTCGCCGCCCTTCCGAAATGTCTGCCGTGTCCGGATAAAAATAGGCATCTGCGCATCAATTTTCAGTGCTTTCTGCACCTCTTCCGATGGAAGTGCCGCCTCAAGCGTATCCCGGCCGGATTCAATATAGATTCCATGCTCCTCCCACAGATACTGATACAGCGATTCCATGTATGGCTCCGGCTCTGTTGGCAGTTCGCAGATTTTTTTCAGATACGTAATGGTATAGACCATGGGTTTTCCCACAGCATTCCTCACACGTTTCAGGCAATAACATGGCTCCGTCAATGGAATCTGCAGACTTCTTGCTACTGTTTCCCCGGGACTGATCAGTTCCATCTTGCAGTATGTTGTCTGCATTTCGATATGATGCTTTTTCATTTCTTCCGTGAAGCTGATGACACCTTCCATCTGCTCTTCGACTTTCTCGTAGACAACATCTGTTCCGATGCCGCGCCGTGCACGGGCGTAACCGCTCTGTACCAGATTCGTCATCGCCTGGCGTACTGTCACACGCGAAAGCTCGTACTTTTCCATCAGCTCTTTTTCTGTTGGCAGAAAATCTCCTTTTTTGTACGTGCCGCATTCGATCTGCTGTTTCAGAATCTGTTCCAGCTGCGCATACAGCGGCGGTGCTCCCGGATTTCTATCCATTTTTGCAGTTTCTCCTTCTTCTTTTCTCTCCATAGCATTGTATTTTTGTTTCTGAAAATATTTTTGCTCTATTGTGTTTTTTCAGGAAACTGTGACAACAGGCCTTCCATGGCACGGCCGGATGTTTCCGTTTCTATCTGAATCCGAATCTTTCTTTTCTCGCACTCTCTTTCCAGTTCTTTTCCAAACCAGGAAAAACTTTTTGCAATCTGTCCGCCCAGAAGCAGCAGATCCGGCTGATATTCCTCCAGCACAGGAAGAAGGCCAGCCGCCACATCTGCTCCAAATCTTCTCCAGACTTCTTCTGCCTCCATGTTTCCCGCTTTTACCAGACCATACAATTCTTTTCCACTCCACACTTTTCCTGTCACAGCCAGGCTAATCTGCTCCAGCCCGCGCACAGAAAGATAATCGTCCAAAATGGAATCTCCAAACGGCTGTTGATAAATCCATCCATTTTCCGGCACACCTTTTCCTGTTTTCACCGTTTTCCCGTTTTCTATAAAAGCCGACCCGGCGCCGGTTCCGATGCAGACGCACAGAATTTTATCTACATCACGACAGTTTCCGTACCAGCTTTCTCCCAGTGCAAATGCTTCAATGTCATGTAAAAACAAAAATCGTGCTGATCCAAGTTCCGGCACGCGCGCCTTGATTTCTCTTTCCAGTGGAATCCCGTAAATGGCATCGTACTTATTCAGTCCCTGCATCCGGCTGATTCCATTTTCATAATCAAACGGACCCGGAATCGCCATCCCAACTCCGACAACACTTCCGTCTGCTTCTCTCATCAGTTCCCGGCAGATCTTTGCAAAATTGTCCAGAATCTTCTCTGTGCTCTTCTGCGCCTGTGCTGGAAATTTCCGGATTTTCGTTCTTACTCCATTTCTGTCCGACACACTTCCTTTGATTTCCGTTCCGCCAACATCCAGAAGGATATATTTTTTCTTCTCCATCCCGCTTCCGTCCCTTTTCATCTTTTCCCTGTATTCTTTCTGTTTATATGCCACTAGGATCTCATTTCTTTGTATTGGTTCTCCTGCCACCTTGTTATAATGTTATAACCTATTCATTTTTCTGTTGCAAGCGCCTGTCTGCAATTTTGTCTGCTTTTGCAAAACTTTGTGAAAACGCGATAATACGTTTTATGCACTTGGCGCAGAACGCAAAAAATCCCCTGTTTCCGGGGTTTTTTATACACTCCGGACAGAGGATTTTTCTTATTTTCTACTTATTTTAATACATTTTCCAATTTAACAAAAAGGTTATTCATCTCCTGCGCCACACTCTGCAGACTCTTTTCCCCGACATAGTTTCCAATCGCAAACAATGCCTTATACAAAAAATTAACCGCCCCCTGCAATTCTTCGTTTTGCTCTTTTGTTTCTTTCCGAAGCTGCTGCAGTTTTTCTGCCATCGGAAACAATTCCGCAAGAATCTGCTCTTTTCGTGCCCGGTCCGACGGTTCATCTGTCTCCATTTCTTCGAGATCATAGTTATCTGTTCTGCCGCATTTCCCCTTGCACACTGCGCAATCCGGATTCAGACGGTTCTTTTCTGCCTCCACGCGTACAATCCAGGATTTCCCCTCTTCTTCCCTCAGCTCTTTTTCCGGATTTGCCGCACAAATTCCGCCAAGCAGAATCTCATGCGTGGCTTTGTCCGGGCGGTGACCATTGCTGTCACCGCTGGAAAACTCCTGCGATTCACCTTTTGCTGCTTCTCCTCTTCCATCTACCGACCGGGCCAGACCGATCAGCGCACCAAGAAGCTCCTTTTGTATCTTCGTCATACTCATTTTTCTAATACCTCTTACCGAGCTTTTCATTTTTTTCGTCTTACATATTCCACAAAGCAGAATGTACCAATTGTAAAAATACTTTTAAGGGCACACGCTAATTACTATATCTGATTTTCTACAAAATTTCCCCCTTCGTAGAAATCACCACGGTTTTCACCGGAATCTTCTTTCCACTCTCTTTCAGTGCCATCTTCACGGCACGCTCCATTCCTGCGCAGCACGGAACCTCCATGCGTGCAACCGTGATACTCTTAATATCATTGCACATAAAAATCCGCGCAAGTTTCTCGGAATAATCGATATCGTCAAGTTTTGTACAGCCTACGAGAACGACATGATCCCGAATAAAATCCTGGTGGAAGTTTCCATACGCATACGCTGTACAATCCGCCGCAACGAGAAGGTCTGCTCCTGCAAACATCGAAGCCCGCTCCTGCACCAGCTTGATCTGCACCGGCCACTGGCGGAGCCGGGACGGAACTGCTGCAGAATTTTCCTGCGCATCTGCACGGTCAATCGCCCAGCTGTTTTCACCTGCTTTTCCTGCTCCGGTATTCTCCTGTCCGGCCGCCTCTTTTGCCTTCCGCTGGTTCTCTTTTACCGCCTCCTCATCATACGGCAGCGCCTCCCGCTCCACAAACGAAATCGCATCTGCCGGACAGACCGGCAGGCAGTCACCGAATCCGTCGCAGTAGTCATCCCGGATCAGCTTTGCCTTCCCGTCAACCATCGCAATCGCACTTTCATGACAGGCATGCGCACAAAGCCCGCATCCTGTACATCTGTCTTCCTCTATCTGAACAATTTTTCGAATCATCGCTGAATCTCCTTTTTTCTCTTTATTTCTCAATACCTGTTTGTTTCTCAACTATGATATCATACTTTATCCCTGTTTTGACAGTTGTTTTTTCTAGTAGTTTTTTCCTACAATACCAACTCTTCATCCAGTGCCAGCGAATAAATAATTTTCTCTTTCACTTTCTTCCCTGTCGTCCGCTCCAGTGCCTGCTGGTAGTAGGCGAGCTGTTTTTCATACCGCTTTTTCAGCTCCCCGGCTTCTTTCACACGGTCCGTTTTGTAGTCCACAAGAACAATCTCATCCCCCTCCGGGAACCATGCATCAATGATTCCCTGCACGAGAATGGTTTCGTCTTCCGGATAGGACGGATCTGCCTCACTTGCCGGAACGGACATCACAAACGGCTGCTCCCGTTTCAGGGTTTCATTCAAAAAGGCATTCCGCATCCGCATTCCAACCGGACTTTTTGCGAAAGCGAGGATCGATTTGAAATAAATGCATTCCGCTGCTTCTTTCGTCATCTTTCCTTCTGCAATCAGTTCCTCCGTCTGTGCCATCAGCTCTGTGATGCTGTACGCTCTGCGGTAATCGAGACATTCCAGCAGGCGGTGGTACGCCGTTCCGCGGTCAGAGCCCGTCAGAGCCGCAACATGATCCTTTTTCAGAAAGCCCGGCACAATTGGTACGAGTTCTTCCTGCGCAAACAGCTCTTTTCCGATCTCGGATTCCTCCATCCCGGCCTTCTTCAGCTGTGAAACGGTAACCTTTACCGGAATCTGTTTTTCCTTCTCATACGGATACTGGTAGGCAAACCGCTCCTCCACAAGTTCCTTCAGCGCTGCTTCTCTCGGCGGCTGCTTCGGAATTTCCATGATTTTCTGCTCATTCACCGCGCGCTCCATCTGATGCAGCACCTCTCCCTCAACAAGTCCTGCCGGTGATACAAGGCGGATCGTTACCGGAATTTTCTCTGCATACAGCGGATTGTCCACATTCCCTGCCAGACCGAATTGTTCATACAGCCCGTCGAAACACCGGTTTCTCGAAAATGCCGGCAAAATCCAGTCGAGATACCCGGATGCACTGCTCAATGTCTGATACGACAGCAGCTCCTCCTGCCGCCCCGCATGTGCCGCGCACTGCTTCACGCGGCTCTCCAGCTTCGACGCCATGCCCGTCATAATCAGCTTCTCCTTCGGGCGCGTCATGGCAACGTAAAGCACCCGCAGCTCCTCCGCCAGATTTTCCAGCTTCATGCTCTGCCGGATGATCTGCCGCGGCAGTGTCGCCTGACGGACGCGGTGCTCCGGATCGATCGCATCCGCGCCGATACCCATGCGGGAATGGAGTACAAGCGCCGCACGGCTGTCCATCTGGTTAAACGATTTGCCCATGCCCGAGAGGAACACAACCGGGAATTCCAGTCCTTTACTCTTGTGAATACTCATGATACGCACCGTGTCTGCGCTCTCCCCGTAAATATTCACCTCGCCGAAATCGACTTCATACTTCTGAAGCTGCTCGATATAACGGATAAAGTTGAACAGTCCACGGTAACTCGTCGCCTCAAATTCCACCGCCTTTTCCACCAGCATCTCCAGATTTGCCCGCCGCTGCACACCACCCGGCATTGCAGATGCATAGCCGCCGTAGCCCGTCTCCTCGAGAATCTGTGTGATCAGCTCATGGATCGGCGTATACGGCACGCGGCTTCGCAGCGTTTCGAGCTGTGCAAGGAACCTCCTCAGCTTCTCCCGGAGTGCTTCATCATCCCCCATCGCCGCATATTTTCCACATGCCTCGTAAATTTTCACATCTTTATCCACACAACGCACCGCCGCAAGCTCCGTGTCTGTGCATCCGCAGATGGGGGAACGCAGAATGGCCGTAAATGGAATCTCCTGACATGGATTATCACACAGGTGCAGATAATTCAGCACCGTAACAATTTCCTGCGTGGAAAAGTACCCTGTTTTTGATGTACTGTAAGCCGGAATTCCAGCCGCCTGGAGCACACGCGAAAACGTCTCCGACCAGCCGCTGACCGCACGGAGTAAAATGACGATATCCCGGTACTGGATTTTCCGGTATTCCCCGGTCTCCTTATCCACAACTTCCTCATTTCCAACCATTTCCCGGATGCGCGCCGCAACGGCAGCCGCCTCCGTTTCCATCTTCGTCTCGCGGGATTTATCATCTTCCAGCTCCGGCGCCTGGTCGTCCAGCAGCAGAAGCTCCGTTTCGTATGCCCTCTGCCACGGATCCATATTTCCTTCTTCTTTTTTCGGGAACACCGCACCCGCATGAAGGCTCGCCGCCTCATCATACGCAATGCCGCCAAGCTCCGGACTCATGAGCTTACGGAACACATAGTTCGCCCCTGCAAGCACCTCCGGCCGGCTTCGAAAGTTTTTATCGAGATCAATCCTCTGCTGGCTTTCTCCGTCTTTTTGATACGTGCGATATTTTTCCAGAAACAGCTCCGGCCGCGCCAGACGAAATCCGTAGATACTCTGCTTGATATCGCCGACCATAAACCGGTTCCACCTGCCGTCCTCCTCACCGGACACCGCAGAGAGCAGTGCCTCCTGGATAAAGTTGCTGTCCTGGTACTCATCGATCATAATTTCCCGGAATTGCTCCGACAGCTCCCGCGCCGCATCGGTCCGCACCAGGCAGCCGTCTTTTTGCTGCACGAGAATTTCAAGCGCAAAGTGTTCCAGATCGGCATAATCAAGAATATTTTTGCTCCGTTTTTTCTCCGCAAACGCTTTTGCAAACTGCTCCGTCAGATCAATCAGCACCCCGATGGGCTCCCGGCAGTCGGCAATCTCCTCCGCAATCGCAGCGCTGTCCTTCTCAAAGAACTGCTCTTTTAACTTCTGCAGCTCCTTTTTACATGCATCGCGCTCCGCCTTTACCTGATCTTTCAGCGTTTCACTCACATCGTCTGCCTTTTTCCGCGAAAGTGCTTTAAACTTCATTCCGGCCATCGCGCGCACCAGTTCATCAAACGATTCTGTTTCCAGCAGTTCTTCCACCATCTGCTGGTCAGAAGCCAGCGCCTCATCATATAAATACGGTCCTCCAGAGCTTACTGCTGTTTTCCGGTTTTCCTGAATCCCTTCCAGAATACTCGAGAGCCGCTTTTTCGCCTCGCTCATCAGCTCCTGTACCCAGATACTCTCCTGCACTGCTTCCGGTGAATCCATCTGGTACGCCGCCCGGCACTCTTCGAGCCACTGCTCCGGCCATGGATAGCTCATGGAAAACTCATACAGTTTCAGCACAAGTGCATCGAGCCCGTCATCCTGCTTTCCCGCCGCGTAGCTCTCCACAAACCGTGTAAATGCAGACTCCTTTTCCGTAAAGCGTTCTTCCATGACCTTCTGGATCACATCGCTTTTCATCAGACGGATCTCCCCTTCATCCGCCATGCGGTACACCGGATCGAGATCGATCATCTGAAAGTAATTTTTTATCACATAGGAACAGAAACCGTGAATTGTGCTGATCTGCGCATGGTGAAGCAGGGTCTGCTGCCGCTGTAAATGCTCATTTTCCGGGTTTTCCGCAAGGCTCTGCTGCAGAGCGCGGCCGATTCTCTCTTTCATTTCTCCTGCCGCCGCACGCGTAAAGGTTACGACGAGAAGCTGGTCAATGTCGATTGGATGCACAGGGTCTTTCACCATTGCAAGGATCCGCTCTACCAGAACCGCCGTCTTTCCGGAACCCGCCGCCGCGCTGACCAGAAGATTCCGGTCTCTCGCATCAATGACTTTCTGCTGTTCCGCTGTCCATTTTACTGCCATGTTCTTTCCCTCTTCTTTCTGGCTGATTTTCTTTCCCTCACTTGGAAAAAATGCACCATATTTCACTTTTTCAAAAGCAGTCACTCTTTTTGATCTCTTTGTGCTGTCTCCTGCATTACCTTCATCAGCAGTTCTGTATCCATGCCCTTTAATTTACGGTATTCATATCCCTGAATTTTCTGATCGAATCCGCAGATTCCCTGATATTCGCAATATGCGCATGCCGTTGCTCCATCCCGCTGAAACGGCGAAATTTTTACATTTCCCGAGAAAATGCCCTCGCCGATCTCACGTACCTTCTTTCTGGTGTATGTCCGAATCACATTAAACTGCTCCGACGATGCCACTTTCGAATAGCCCGTGTAGCTTCCATCCTTCTTCTTTCCAACCGGAATCACATCCGACGTCGTTCCATCCGCGAGTACTCGGTCGAGAAGCTCCACCACCTTCCGATCTGCATTTACAAGGCCATCCATCCGCAGTGCTTTCAGCATCCGTCTGCCCCACGCCTCATCGGTCTCATCTTCTTCTTGGTCGATGATCGGATCATCAATATGATAATAAAATACCCCCGCAGGCTCCACCAGCTTACCTGGATGCTTTTTCTGCTCCAGCTCCACCGCCGCATCCAGATAAACCGCCAGCTGCAGCTGTAACCCATAATAGAGCGCCACCAGGTCAAGCGATGTATTTCCCGTCTTGTAATCGATAATTTTCACATAGACCTTATCGTCCGTCTCACAGAGATCCACGCGGTCAATCCGTCCGCGCAGGCGCATCTTCTCATGCTCCGACAGATCAATATTAATCGCCGACAAGGAGTCCTCCATGGAGAACGAAACCTCAAATTCACCCGGCTCAAATTCTCCCTGCCGAATCTGCTGCTGCAGCGCCCACACCGTCCGTTTCAGAATCCGCTTTACGCAGATGATGCGATACTGATTCCGGCTTGAGCTCTGGAAAATCGTGTTTCCGTAATCTGCCATCGTCTCCTCGACGCACTCCTCGATCAGGCGGTCACGGGTATCATCCCCGACAGTCTTCCATGTCTCGCCATTTTCCTGCAGTTTTTTTGAAAACTTTTCGAGTGCTTCATGCATAACCGTTCCCATATCGACCGCTTTCAGCTCATACTGATCCCGCTCGCGGATCTGAAGTCCGAACTCCATAAAGTGGGCAAACGCACATGCCGCATACTTTTCCAGCCGTGTCGCACTGTTTTTCAAAGTGTCCCCGTACAGCGCCGATGCCGCACTCCTTCCGATCACACCGTCCGCACAGCGCAGAAAAGCCGCTTTCCGATATGTCTCCGCCGGAATCCCCGCCTCCGGATGTGCCGCATACCAGCGGTAAAGCTCTTCAAACAGCGGATTCATCTCGCCCTCTGCCGCCTTTCCAAGCTCCTCCAGAAACAGTGCCTCCCCGGAACGCGGCATTTCCAGTTTTTCCTCCGGATTTTCCTCTTTTTCGATATCCCGCACCGGGATCTCCGGGAAGAGTTTTCGGATTTCGTTAATCAGATACGACGGATTCTGCGCCTCGCCGGACGCGCCCGCTTTCGCAAAGGAAAGGTACAGCCGCTCCGATGGTTTTGTCAGATTTCGGTAGAGATGGAATTTCTGCTGATACATCGTCTCCCGCGCCGTCGGGGAGAGTTTTGCATCCGCGCGCTCCAGCTCCTCGCGGTCATACTCCGAAAGAATACCGCCTCCCGCGTCGTGACGCGGAATCAGCCCGTCGTTCACACCGACGAAAAACAACACACGGATATCCTTCAGACGTGATCTCTCATTGTCACCGATCAGTACCTGGTCCGCGGTCGGCGGAATAATGCCAACAGAAGCCTCTGCAAAGCCAGCCTCCAGAATCTCCTGATACTCTGCCAACGTCATTTTTTCATCGCCAAGCACCTCGACAATCTTGTCTAGCAGTTCCATAACGATGCCATAAATCTGGCTGTATTCTTTTGCAAATGCCTCCTGACCCTGCTGTTCAAACTGACACCGTCGCTCTTCGAGCTTTTCCTGTACCTGATTCTGAACGACAAGCGCATACAATGCCTCCGTCCGTTCCCGCACCGTGGCATCTTTTTTCTTCATCTGTTCCGCAAACGGCTGAACCTCCTCATAGAATTTTTCCCGAAGAAGATTGCGCTGCGGCACTTCATCCGGTTTGATGCTGCGATACCCCCTCGTCCACGTTTCCGCATACGCTTTTAGTCCGCGGATTCCAAGCGCGAGTACATAATTTTCCATCGCATCTGTCTCCGCACGGTTCAGACTCGAGAGACCGCAACGCAGATAACGGAAGACGCTCTCGTAGGAAAAGCTCTGTACCACCATCTCGATCGCCGCGCGCAGAAATTCCACGAACGGATTCATCAGCACAGAATGCTTTTCGTCCACAAAGTACGGAATGCCGCATTTTTCAAAAATTTCCCGCGCATATGTGCCATAAATAGAAAGATCTCCGGTCAGAACGGCAAAATCCTGGTACCGCATCTTCTCCTCACGCACCATGCGCCGGATCAGGCGCACCGTTTCCTCGAGCTCCGCACGTGGAGATGGCGCTACACTAATGTAAATACCCTGCTGTTTCAGATTTTGTCCGGACTCCAAATGCTCCTTTTTCGTTTTCTGTGCATTTTCCAGCGTGCTTGGCCCAATTTCTTTTTTGTTCTTTCCATTTGTTCCTGCCCCTGCTTTTGACTCTGCTCTTTTTCCTGCCTCTGTTCCGACAATCCTTCTTATTCCATATCGAAACAGGTTCTGTTCCAACTGATCCATCATGCTTCCCGACTGAAAACGGCCATATCCCGAGCGTCTGACCCAGATTTCCGGCTCCACTGGGCACCCTGCTTCGTCTGCCGCTTTCATAAGCTGTTGAATCAGCTGGCGGCTCATCGCAAAGAGCTGGTGCGGGATCGCCTTTTTATACGGATCCTCCCGCTCATCCATAATAATCGTCACATAGACCTTTTCACAAAGCCGGAACAGTTTTCCAAGCACACCGATCTGTACTGGCGTAAATCCGGTAAATCCGTCCACCAGTACCTCACTGTTTCGAATGAGTGATGATTCTTCCAGCTTTCCCGCCAGAACTTCCAGCACATCCTCCGCCGTCACGTAGCGATTTTCCAGATATTCTTCAAATGCACGGTAGATTACCCCGGTGTCCTTCAGCTTTGCTGCCAGCAGCTTTTTCTCTCCCGTCTCCTCCGCCCACGTATCAAGCTCGGACGGCGCAATCTGATACTGCTTCAGCTCGGAAATCAACGATTTCATCTGCGAAACTGCGCCGGTTCTCTTTAACGTACTTCCAAGAATCGTCAGCTCCTTTTTCTTCTCCTGTGCAACGCGTTTTACCACAAGACTCTTTCCCGTTTCTTCGAGCACCGGGTACAGACTGCCTCCGGTCTCCTCAAAAATACGGTAAGCCAGACGCTGGAAGCTCAAGATATCAACATTTAAAATACCGCCCGCCGGATGCAGTGACACAAGCTCTTTCTGCGTCTGCATTGTAAACTGCTCCGGCACAATGATCAGATAAGTTTTCTCCGGGTGGCGCATCGCTTCCGCCAGAATTTTCTGATACGCATATCTCGACTTTCCAGCTCCCGAATTTCCCATAATAAACTGCAGACTCATGTTTCGCTCCTCCTGTTCTGATCCACTTCTGCCAAGAAAATAAACATAGCTACAGTATAGCAGACTCCTTTTTTTGATGCAATCAACCTTCAGGCAAACAGTAACCATTTTCTTCCGACAATACTGCCGTATATTTCCAACATAAACGGCCGCTCTTAACAGCTGAAAATATTCAGCATTAAGAGCGACCGTACATTTTAAGATCAATGACAGCGTCATATATTTTTATTATGTTATACTTTTCAAACGTTCCATCAAGGTTTCCATGCGGCACAAAAAAATCGTTGCCGCAAGTAAATCCGCAGCTCCTCCCGGACTCATATTTTTCCGGATACAAATCTGATTCAGTTCTCGCACTTTTTGCAAACCCTCCGCGCAAAAAGCACCACCTGTCTTAAGAATTGCCCTTGCTTCTGTTTGCAGCCATCGCATTTCTTTCTCACTGGTTCTGCTGATGACATTTGTGTCCGTAAGCTCTCCTATAATCTCAAGAAGAATCTGTACATTGATCTGATTTTGATCCCTGTTATTTGCTATATACTGTTTCATATGAGGAACCGTAAGTTCACACAGAATCGGATATCCGCTCATCGCCAGTCCCCGGACTCCTTTCTCGCCCAGATGACAGTAAATTTTTTCTCCATGTGTGATCCCCGAGCTTTGTTTTAGTTTCCTCAGATCTTGTTCTAGCTCTTTTTTTGTCATTTCCATACTGATTCGGCAAACATTCTCCGACTCGATTTTTCCGTAATTTCTCAGGGAAATTCCGGCTGCAGCTGCAAGAATGCCAATCGTAAAAATGATTCCTTTGTGCGTATTGACTCCTCCGGTTGCAACAAACATTTTTTCTTCCGTCTTTTTTCCTCTTTCTCTGAGAAGGGGAAACAATGTCTTCGGATCTGCCTCCCAGGAATACCCGGCTTCAAACATTGCCGCCAGATCTTCGGCGATCGCCTCTGTACTCTTTTGAAATGTCTGACAGTTCATATCTGTATGCGCACCGGTATCCTCCCGGTCTACTAAGCCTGGTTTTGGTGTTGTATACACTTCCTCCATCAGTGCCTGACTGATCTCAGCAGCTACGCCTCTTTGCAGCTGTTCTTCCCATATGATACCATAGATCTTTTTTCTCAATTCTTCGATCGAATGTTTTCTGCTTCTGCCACACTGGCAGGCCGGGTTGTCGCATAACAGACATTTTCTTTCCGGAAATCCAAGATCCTTTCTGCTGATTTTCGTATTTTCTTTTTCCAATACATCAATATCATACAGTCTCCCGATCTTCGTCTCTTCCAAAGCAATCATAAGCTTTTTCACCTGGCAGCCGTCTGCTTTCACAACCAAATATCCTTCATATCCGGTTATGTTTTCTTGTACCAGCCGGACTTCCGTCGAAATTTTTTCCGTTTCCAGCTTATTCTGTATCTTTTCTAGTCCTTCATAAAAGACCTTTTCGAAAAGTTCATTTACCTTTTCCGGACCCGGAATATTGAGCATAAAGCAGATTAAGGTACCCGGATATTTTTCAAGAAGCTCTTTCTGCGTTGCCACCCTTTTTTCTCGGCTCCACAATACCTGCTCTAAGGAAACCTTATTTTCCGTTTTCATTCTTTTTCCTTTCCAGATAGCGCCAGGTACTTTCCGGAAGCATCCCGCAGACGCTTTTTAATTGATTTTCCGCATATCTTTTTCTGACCTCAGATGCACTGATGATCTGGTCTCCATATGTTTTTCGGGGAATTTCATGAAAGCGGATCTGATAGCACGGCAGCTGCTCCCGTAAGCACTGGTTATAGGTATGTGTCACATCGCAGGCCGGTTCACTGCCTACATAGCGATCCGTTATATTAAGTTCCGGTGCAATACGCTCTCCAAATAACTGAATATCCAACTGGCAATTCATCTCATAGGCTTTCGCTTTTTCTTTGATAAAATATGTCGGAAACACAGCCGGCGAAATCATGTATTCTGAGGTCTGGTGAAGAATCACATTTGGAATTTCCTGTATTCCTTCTTTTACCAACTGATACCGTTCTCTCGTTGTCAGAAAGCTCTGTTCTTCTGAGAGGATAAAAATGTGCAGCCATTTGTTTTTTTTTGCCGCCTCCCGGATCAGGTATTCATGTCCCCTGGTAAAGGGATTACAATTCATAACCACTGCCCCAATACCGTTTTCATGCCTGTTTTCCACTTTGCACTTCTGTTGTTCCTGTGTTTCTTTTTTTAATCGTTTCAGGAATTTTTCAAGTCCGTTTTTGTCATTTTCCAGAAGAAGAATTTTTTCTGTCTGTGTCACCGGATACATTCCCATACTACAAAACAGTTCCTTGTTCTGAGGCTTGGTAAATCCAAAAAAATGAGAAATTCCCATTCCATAAAAATATTCAATCAGAGATGTCATAAGATGCGCCAGCAGATTCTGTCCTTGATACGCTTCTGATACCGCAACACATTTTATGATATTTTTCTGGCAGGAAGCAGTTGCTATGATTTCTTTCTCTTTTCGCAATACGATAGAATGCGTAATCTGCTCATCATAAGTAAGTCCCATGTATTCCAGAAATTTTTTGAGTTCCTCTTTCTTTTTCCCGGTAAAAGGATCCCCCGTTTCTTCCATATAGTCACTCACTGCCTGCCCTCCCTTCTCTTATTTATGTACTGGCTCCGGGAGTATATTCTTTTCCTCTTTAAACCGGAATGGTTTAATCTGATGAACTACATCCATGATGGTTCCGTCTCTGCTTTCAATAATTCCTACAACACGTTCGCCAAATTCTACTTTCTCCGGTTCTCCTGCAATCCGGTAAGCCAAATCCCGAAGTTCTTCTATCGTTTTCAGCGGAAGTCCACTGTTTTTTACCGCTTCCAGCAGATCTTTTCGCAGTGGGTTAACTGCAACTCCATATTCCGTGATGACTACATCTACAGATTCTCCCGGTGTTGTCACTGTTGTTACTTCCGTACAGATTGCCGGAATTCTTCCCTGTAATAAAGGAGTCAGTACAATGGTGCATTTTGCACCTGCCGCCGTATCCGGATGGCCCCCCTGCGCACCTGTTATAACGCCATCGGAACCTACTACAACATTGCAATTGAAATTTACATCAACTTCCAATGCTGCCAGAATCACAAAATCCAGTTTGTTGACTACTGCGCCCTTGTTAAAAGGATCTGCATATTCACCGGCACTGATTCTGAAATGCCTGATATCTTTTACTGATTCTACCGCATCCAGATCAAAATCCTGCGTATCCAGAAGTACATCAACCTGATTGTTATCCAGAAGATCACACATCGGTTTTGTCAGACCTCCGACACCGAAACGCATACGGATTCCACGTTCCTTCATGATTTTTGCCAGCGAAATGGTGGAAGCGATAGACGCGCCTCCCACACCTGTCTGATAGGAAAATCCATCTTTAAAGTACGGGGTAGACGTTACAAATCGTGTACAGTAATCCGCCATCATCAGTTTTCTCATATCTTTCGTCGGTTTTGCTGCACCTGTTGCAATTTTTTTCGGATCTCCGATCGCATCTACCACTACTACATAATCGACTTTGGTCATAGAAATATGTGCCGGAAAATTAGGAAACGGCACCAGGCAGTCCGTAATTGCTACGACCCTGTCTGCATAATCAGCATCGACCATCGCATAGGACAACACTCCGCAGTCCGCCTTTCCACCGATACCACGACAGTTTCCATAATCATCACACGTCGGTGCTCCGATAAATGCAATATCCAGGTGTACTTCTCCTGTTTCGATTGCCCGAACTCTGCCGCCGTGAGAGCGCATCACTGCAAGCCCTTTCAGTTTTCCCTCGGAAATCGCCTTTCCAATCTCACCGCGCACACCGGAAGACTGTATTCCCGTAATCGTTCCATCTTCCATGTACGGCACCAGTCCTGCATGCGCTTTCCCAAGAGAGCTGGCACAAATGGTAATATTTTTAATACCCATTTTATGGATTTCTTCCATCACCATATTTACAACCAGATCACCATCCCGGAAATGATGATGAAATCCAATTGTCATGCCATCCCGGATTTCGCATTTTACCAGTGCCTCATGAATTGTTTTCACCAGTTTGCTGCCATCGGAATTCACCACGCAGCGGGTTTTCGGACCATCTTTCCGATATTCATAACCATCATAATAATACACTCCGTGAAATACTTCTTTTCCTGTTATCTTCAATATTTCCTCGGGAATTTCTCTCCCTACTGCATTTTTCATTTTACAGTTCCCCCTCGTACACACCGGAAGCCTTGGCCAGTTCAATGATTCGCTTTGCGCCATCATAAAACGCAATATCAATCATCTTTCCGTCTACAGTAAACACACCGATTCCCTGTGCCTTTTTGCTGTCAATCTCACGGACTACTTTTTCCGCAAAAATAATCTCTTTTTCTTTCGGTGTAAAAATCTCATGTACAATACGGATCTGTCTTGGATTGATAATCGATTTCCCATCAAAGCCCATCAGGTGAATCGTATTGACGTCTTCCCGAAAGCCCTCTTCATTTTCCAGATCTGTATAGACGGTATCAAAACACTGCACACCGGCTGCCCGCGCAGCGATGACAAGCTGCTGTCTTGCTCCCATCAGTTCTATTCCGGTTCCCGTAATGTGGGTATGCAGATCTTTCGTGTAATCCCCACCGGACAGCGCGATACCAAACAGCCTTTTCGAAGCCTCGCAAATTTCTAACGCCTTCACCACACCTCTTGCCGATTCTATCGCTGCCATAATTAAGGTACTGTTCTCCGGTCTGCCAAATTCATTCTCTGCCTTTAAAATTTGCTGCTCCACTATCTTTACATCTTGTGCTGTCTCTGTCTTCGGAATACGGATGCCATCACATCCACCGGCTACTGCGCAACGGATATCTTCCTTCCAGAAAGGTGTGTCCAGGCCATTGATACGTACAATCCGTTCCGCTCCATGATAATCAATCGTGCGAAGTGCATGAAACAGGGAAAATCTGGCCGCGTCCTTCTGATTTTCTGCCACTGCATCTT
Organism: Fusicatenibacter saccharivorans; assembly: GCF_015557635.1. GTDB lineage: Bacteria > Bacillota > Clostridia > Lachnospirales > Lachnospiraceae > Fusicatenibacter > Fusicatenibacter saccharivorans. The sequence continues at coordinate 13,160 of NZ_JADNOP010000004.1, read as the reverse complement.
CTAGATCCAACATCAGAGAATCTGCTCCATAAATATAGGGATCTTTAATCAGTCCCGGCTTATGTGCGTTTAAAAACATCATGGTACGGCGTAATCGTTTTTTTGCGTCTCTCATCTGATCGCACCTCCCCATGGCAGCTGCTCCGACTGCCCGGCGGAACGGTATACCGCAGCTTCCACCCTTGCACGGATGGTGCAGTCCAGAGCTCCTTTATCTACAACCTTAATTTTTACGTTCTGAACTCCCAGACTTTCCAGTGTATCCAGAACCACATGACGGATCTGATTTCCATACTGATGAATCACTGTGCTTTCCAGTACCAGATCTATGTTGCCATCCCCATCTTCTACCGTAACCATACAATCGCTGGATTCCAGTGTTCCGGCTACGGCTGCTTTTTCTATCTCCATTTTTCTCTTCTCCCTGTATTTCCCGTGGGGCTGTCGCACTAAAAAAATCTGGCGAGACAACCCCCTTTATACTCTGCAGATTTTACTCTTCTACTGATTTTCCCGCAAAGTTCATCCAGTCCAGAATCTTCTGAATATACTCATCAAAGAAAATGTCATCATGTCTTCCCGGTCCCTCTTCAAACAGAAGCGGAACGCCCAGCTGATCCGCAAACTCCTTCAGATCGACCGAATCCTGGTGACGTCTGTCCTCTGTACCGCAGCAGGTATACAATCTCGGAATATCTCTTCCTTCTTCTTTCCGGTTTTTCAACAGTGTAAAAACATCATGAACCTCCGGTGTAATCGCAGGCGGATCACCATATAACGCTTCACAAAGGGTGGATACCGTGTTAACCTTTCCCTGATAACGATATTCGGCATGGTAAGATCCCGCAACGCCTCCGATTGCCGCAAATTTTTCCGGACAGGTAAGTCCCCATTTATAGGCACCGTAACCTCCCATCGACATTCCTGCAATAAAACGGTTTTCCCGCTTTGTTGCTGCCGGGAAATTTCTCTCCACAAAATCTGTCAGTTCTTCTGTCAGATAAGAAAAATAATCCAGTCCGTATTTCATGTCCGTATAGGCGCTGTTATATACGCTTGGCATAACCACCATGATCTGATGCTCATCTGCATAACGCTCAATTTTGGAGGTCCGCAGATACGTAAGGTGGTCACCTGTAAATCCATGCAGCAGATACAGGGTCTGATATTTTTTGTTTTTTCCGAAAGTCTCTCCCTTTTTTCCCTGCTCCACATCTTCCATCCGCTCCTTTTCCGGAAGCAGAATCGAAACATCTACCTGCATCCGCAGGATACAGGAATGAAAATTACAATGTACATATGCTGCCATCTGTTTCTCCTTTCTGTCAGCCTTTTACAGCGCCGACAACCACACCTTTGATAAAATATTTCTGAAGCATCGGATAAATAATAATGATTGGTAAAATTCCGACAAATGCCAGTGCCATTCGGATGGAGTTGCCCGGAAGCGAAACTGCCTGTCCTTCCGCTGCCAGCTCTGATGCTCCGCTTCGCAGATATTCAATGTTTTTCATGATACGCATCAGCAGATTCTGAATACCAAAATATTTTGGATCCTGTACGTAATATAAAGCATTGGTCCAGCTGTTCCAGTAGGAAAGACCTGTAAACAGTCCAATGGTGGCAACTACCGGCTTCGACAACGGAAATACAATTTTGGTGAAAATTCCAATTTCTGACGCTCCGTCCAGCTGCGCAGCTTCGTATAATGCTTCCGGCAGACTGTTGCTGTAATAGTTTCTTACCAGGAAAATATTGAATGCTGTCATCAGAAGATTCGGAAAAATCAGTGCTGCATACGTATCTTTAATGTGAAAAAATGTTGTCCACATAATATACTGTGGCACCAGTCCTCCATTAAACAGCATGGTAAAATACACAAAAAAGGATAATGCATTTCTATATTTGAATGTTTTTCGTGCCATCGGATATGCGATCGAAGTTGTCAGTAGCACGCTTAATCCGGTTCCGACAACGGTTGTTCCAATCGTAACAAGATACGATCTTACAATTGTTGCTGCCTGTTTTACCATGTAGGTATATGCTTCCAAGCTGAGTTTCTTCGGCAAAATCTGATATCCGTTTGTAATCAGTTCATTTTCATCGGTAAAGGACGCAACCACCAGAAGAATCATCGGAAACAACGCCACAATACTGATTACCACTAAAATAACTGTTGCTATTGCAATAAATCGTTTTTCATCGCTGACTGTCTTTTTCATATCCTGCCTCCTAGAACAATGCGTTTTCCGGATCTTTTTTCCGCACAATAAAGTTTGCAATCATTACCAGTGCAAAACCAACTAATGACTGATATACACCTGCTGCCGAAGACATTCCTACATTACCCTGTTCCATCAAACCGCGATATACATACGTATCTATCGTCTGTGTCGTAGAAAACAGGGTTCCCGCATTCATCGGTACCTGATAGAACAAACCAAAGTCCGAATAGAATACACGGCCGATTGCCATTAATGTCATAATAATAATGGTTGGTCTCAGAAGCGGAAGTGTAATGGCAGTAATCTGTTTCAATTTAGAAGCGCCATCAATCTTTGCTGCTTCATAAATTTCCTTATCAATGCCTGCAATACCTGCCATATAAACGATCGCATTATATCCGGCATTCTTCCAAAGATATACAATAACCAGGATAAACGGCCATGCCGTTTTTGCGGTATACCAGTCTACGCCCTTTTTCCCCAGCGCATTTAAGATTGTATTGTTCACAAAACCGGTTGTACTTCCCAATAACGCATATACCAGATACGCCGTTACAACCCAGGACAGTAAGTGCGGAAATAACAGCACGGACTGGAAAAACTTTCCGCGTAACAGTTCTCCCAGCTCATGCAGCAGGATTGCAAAAATCACAGAAACTACTGTTCCGATCACAATAAACGCCAGATTATATAACAACGTGTTTCTCGTAATGACCCATGCATCATCTGTCAGAAACAAAAATTTAAAGTTATTCAGTCCACACCATGGGCTTCCCCAGATTCCTTTTGCATAACTGAACTTTTTAAACGCAATAAAGGTTCCCACAATCGGGATATAGTTATTAATAATCAGATATGTAATACCTGGCAGTGCAATGAAAAGCAATGCTAATGTATTTTTACTGGCATATTTCTTCTTACTCTTTGGCATAATTCGAGCTCCCTTTTATAAATAAGGCTGCGGTGATATTCCGCAGCCCTTTCCTTTTTTCAAAGTCTTTTCTACTTACTACTCATCCATGCATCCAGCTGCTCCTGCTTTGCCTGAATCAGGTCATCCATACCAGCTGCTTTCAGTCGTTTTGTCATCTCGGCAAGTGTTGTATCTACATCTGCTGCACCAACCCACAGAGATTTTTTATACTCTTCTACAATGTTCTGGCATGCGGTGTATTCTGCTTCTTTATCACTGTAGTCGTAAAGGAAACCATAATAATTTGAATGATCTCCATCATAATTCTGCTGTTTATTTGTCTCTTTTTCTTCTCCATACAGACCGCCTGCAACCGGATAGGTCAGCCATTTATTTCCCCAGAAATAGTAGTTCATATTATTGGTATATGCTACACTGTTCAGATCCGTATATCCATCCGGTGCTACTGCACAACCATTTTCATCCAATTTGTAATCCACTCCTTCTTCTCCATAGACCAGAAGGTTGTCTACATATGCATCCGTGTACAGCAGGTTCATAAATTTGCAGGCTGCTGAAGGATCTTTACAACCGGAATTTACCATCCATGCTCCGCCGTTTCCAGACCAGATCATAGAATCACTGATCTGTACGTTTTCAAAAGGATGACCATAGTTGTTTGTATACTGCTGCGCAATCTTTGGATTACCCAGTCCACAGAATGTACCAAAGCAGTTGCCGGACATCAGTAATTCTGCGGTAGTTGCCGTTGTGGTAGCTGCATCACTTGCATAATAACCAGCTTCAAACCAGCTTCTGGTCAGTTCGCACAGTTCTTTGAAATCTGTCGTTTCATACATATCCACTACAGTTGCATTGTCCTGATAAGCCACACCGGAAACTGGTGAGGCAATATTGTCGCCTAATGGATCGATTTTATCAATCTTGCCCAGGTAACTTTCAAATAATGCATTCGCTCTGTTCGGATCAATGATTGTCATATCCGGATAAGCTTCTTTTACCTTTGCAAACACTGCAGTCAGATCTTCCGGTTTGGTAACCTGGCTCATATCAATTCCAAGTTTCTCTGTAATATCTTCACGATAGGTAAATCCACCCGGTACATAGTTAGAACCCATATTCAGAATTCCATATGTTTTTCCCTCTACCGTTGTCGGCGCCAGAAAACCATCGTAAAGAGTTTCTGTTGTCTCTTTCAGATCATTGTCCAGATACTCTGTAATATCCAGCGCTGTTCCATCCTGGATATATTTCAGATGAGATGTATTATATGCCTGAAATAAATCCAGCTGTTCTCCGGATGCCAGCATCAGATTCACCTGATTCATATAATCAGAATTGGAAAACAGTACCAGTTTGACCTTCGTATTGATCTTATCTACTGTATAATCGTTGATCAGGTTCTGAATTCTTTCCAGTTCTGATGACTCCGGGATATTGTTCTGCGTCATGTACGCAAATACAACCTCTGCCGGTTCTTCGCTGTCGCTGCTTTCCTGTTTGCCGCTCTCCTGCTTTCCGGCTGCATCACCGCTCTGTGCTCCACCACATCCGCTCAGCAGAGATCCTACTGTCAAAGTAGCCATCAAAATCGCCAAAATCTTTTTCTTCATTTGTTTCTCCTTTCTTCTTTCCGGTTCCTTTTGATAGACTTATCATAACGCAAAAAAAACGAAAGTTCTTACACAAAAAAGTACAAAAACTTTCGTTTTTAAGATATCTATTCTCTTTTCCGAAACTCTGCCGGTGAAACTCCCGTATATTTTTTAAATACAGATGAGAAATACGGAAGCGTATCAAATCCGACTTCCAGCGCAATATCAATCACCTTTGTATTGGTGTTTTCCAGCAAATGTTTCGCTTTTTCCACGCGCAGAGAATTAATATAATCATTCAACGACGTTCCGATATCCTTCCGGAACATTTTTCCAATGTATTCCGGTGAAAAATGAAACCTCTCCGAAAGCGTATTTCTGTTAATATCTTCCGTATAATGTTCTCTGATATAATCAATTACCTGATCTGTGATCCTTTTTTCTTTCCGTTCCTCCTGTGTCAGATCAAATACCTTATTCATCAGCCAGGTCATCCACTGCACCATAGAAAATTCCGATTTAACCGCATTCATATCCAGTCGCAGATAGATCGGATCACGAATCACGCTGTTCATATTTTCCTTTTTATCATGGAGATATTTGCTTACAAGCTGTGTCAGTTCCACCTGAAAATTGCGAAATCCTTCTACGGAATGCATCGTTTGCTTTACATGCTGCAGCGTTTTTTGTAAATATTCCATTGTACTTACCCTGAATCCCTTGTTCAGACACTGCAGGATATAATCTTCGTCCAGAATATGTCCGGACGCCTCCTTTTCTCGAAGCAATACCATAAATTCCTTTATTTCCCCTTCGTCATAAATATGCGTTTTGTCATATTCCATTATTTTTTCTTTTTCCAGACCCACTTCATAAAAAGGAACACTCGGGGAAATGTATCCGATCTGCAATGTCTCCGGAAAATATTTTTCAAATATGTTTCTGACCTGCTCTGCTCTCTCTTTCGTCTCCTTTTCCGAAAATTCCGACAGAATTCCAAGATAGGTTCCCTTATTTTCTTCCCAGCAGATCACATTTTCCATTTTGATTTTTTCTGTGAATGCTTCTGCCAGAATGTTTTCCATTGCAAATTTATAAATGGATTCCTGTCCCTTTTCTTTACCCAAGTCCAGTTTTCCACTGGCAAAATGAAGAATCACAACACAATATTTTTCCTGAATCTCTTCCTCTATCCCCTGCTGCTTTATTTCCTCCTCGAGTCCCTGTTTCTGCACACCGGGTTCCAGCAATACTCTTGTCCAGAAATATCGCACCATCTTTCTTATTCCGCTCTCCCAATATTCCCGGATTTCCTCCGTTTTTTGTTTCCAGACTATTTTTTCTGTCACACGAAGCAATGTCTGATTGATTTTATTCATGTCAATCGGCTTCAGCAGATAGTTTGCCGCACCATTCTGTACAGCTCCATAGGCATATTCAAATTTTTCATGGCTGGTCAGAAAGATAACCTCTGTCTGGATTTTCTGTTCTCGTACCCATTTCAGAAAATGAATTCCATTCTCCTTTGGCATTTCAATATCACATAAAATCAGTTCCACTTTATTTTTTTGCAAAATATCTCTGGCCATAGAAGTATTGTAGGCCACATAGATCTGGTCAATAGAAAGTAACTCGCGATCCAGCTGTTCTTCCAATACCTGCGTTGTCACAATTTCATCATCTACAATCAGCAAATTCATCTCTCTTCGTCTTTCTCCTCATCTGTACATTTCAGTGTTTTCGGAATCCATATGGTTATTTTAGTTCCTTCCGGTTCCAGATTCTCAAAATACAGAAGATGATCCTGCTGGTACATCATCTTCAGAACCTCTTTTACATTTTTTATTCCAATTCCACTTCCATCTTCTTTTTCTGTTATTTCCATATCTTTATTCACAAAGTCCAGTATTTCCTGCGAAAATTGACCCTGCGATATATATAGTTCCAGTTTTAAGTAAACTTCCTTCCCCGAAAAGCTCAACAATGCCTGAATCAGAACCGTAGTGAACGAATCAATACTGATCACGTGCTTAAATATATTTTCCAAAAATGTATGCAGGATCATCTGCGGCACCGGATACTGCTGCGTTTCTTCCGGTATATCCATATAGACATAAAAGCAATCCCGGTACATAAGTCGCTGCATTTCCAGATATCCACTGGCATTCTTTATTTCATCCTGCAGCGGAACGGTATGCAGACCGGTTCGAAACATATAGCGGATATTCTGTGAAAATGCCTGAATAAAGGTATGGACATTCTCTTCCTCGTGCTGATAAACCATGCTGTTGATTGTTGATAAAGCATTCAGGAAATAGTGTGGTTTTAATTGCATATGGATATACTTCAGTTGTACATCCTTCATTCGAAGTTCCTGTTCGTACTTTTCTACCCTCATTTCAAGAATCGTCTGTACCATATCATTATATGCCTGTTTTACTTCTTCCATTTCGTAGCTGTTTGTATTATATTCCGCTCTTGCCCTGAAATCCCCACTGTGAATTTTTCTGGAAACCCAGGACAGGTCTGCAATCGGCTGAAAAATTTCTTTTTGCATATACCAGACAATTGTTCCAAAGAAAAGTAAAGACAGTACTAAAAATCCAAAAATAGCGATACCGGATGTAGAATATGCGGCATACTCGGAGGATTTTACGCTGTAATACATCTGATATGCATCTTCCAGAACAGATCCCCGATAGATACTGATGGATGGATCCTGTTTCTGCAGATTCTCTATCGCTTCTCCATATGTCCAATCCTCTCCTGAACCGCACAGAATTTTCCCTTTTTTGTCTGTAAGATAGAACGCTGCCTCTTTGATGGACATATCATTATAGTTTAACAAAGAGTCCAGTCTTTTTTCTGATATCAATACAGCGATCGTATTTGCACCATAATTATAATATTTTACCAGATACACCTGCTCCCCCATGACAGTAGAAGTCCAGCCGGATGTAGGAGTTTTATCAAACGTATTACGCTTTTGAAGATACTTTTTGATATCTTTTATTGTATCATATGTTATATTTCCATTTCTCTGAATCAAAATACTGTTGTCTTTGCAATTAACAATCGCATAGGCATCCGCTTCTTTGGTATCTTTACATCTTTCCTTAAGAATCTGCAGCATTTGATGCTGCGCTTTCACTTTCTCCAGATTATTTTCTCCATTCAGCTGTGTCAAAAGCAGCCGACATCCCAGTAAAAGATCCAGGTTATCGTCAAGTCGCTCCAATACACTTTCCATCGTATTATGATAAATTTGCAGTGTATTTTCCACCAGGTTTTTCTCGTTTTTTTTAGCAATATCAACAATAAATGATTTGTACAGAAACAGTAATATAATCTGCAGAAGCAAAAAAGTAGTTAAAAAAACACTCATAGTACTTCTGATTTTTCTTTTTTTCATCTTTCCCCTCTTCTTTTCCCAACTCTTCTCTGAAATCTGTTATCGTGACCGATTACATTATATACTAATTCTCGGGCAGAAGAAAGACTGTCCAAAGATTATATTCGGAATTTGCATGTTACGAAACTTTCTTTCATAAACGATTTCTCTTTTACATACATTATAATAAAAACGCCCGTCCGTTTGCCCCTCGTCCGCTCACAGACGGTTTTTCAAAAAGGAGTGTGCCCGCCCATGAGTTCCAAAACGAAAATCATTGTACTACATATGAAAGAAGTGGTTTACACCACTGTTTTTCTCGCTCTCGCGATCCTTCTGCTCGTGGTTTTTCTGATTATGTTCGGTTCCGGAAAAAAGGAGTCTGCGAAGAAACCTGCGGCCTCATCCACCGGTTCTGCCGAGAGTGCACGCTACATTCCCGGCATCTATACCTCCACAATTTCTCTCGGTGACCAGACCTTCGATATACAGGTCGATGTCGAGCAGGACCGCATTACCGCAATCTCAATGAATAACCTAAGCGAGACCACGGCCGCTATGTACCCGCTTATGGAGCCTGCACTCGATTCCATTGCAAGTCAGATCTACGTAAACCAGACAACCGAAGGCCTCATTTACGGCGAGGATAACCGCTACACCTCCGAACTGCTTGTCATGGCAATCGACCAGGCTCTCGATCAGGCCCGCAATCCTTCTGCAACCAAATAAAGTTAAAAATGGCTCCTGAGTGTTCTCACTCCGAAGCCATTTTTCTGTTGTTTTTCTATTGCTTTTCTGTTGTCTTATCTGTCAATCCTTGATTCTGTGAACCAGACACACTCTAATGCTTATCGTCCGAACAGTTTACCGCGTCAATCGCAAGCACCAGAAGAAGCGCCGGAATCTCATGCGATGGATTACAGCCGGTCAAGCTGTTCTCTCCAGAGTTTCACGCTTGCATCACTTGGCATGCGCAGATCGCCTCGCGGGGAAACCGCAACGCTTCCGACCTTCGGTCCGTCCGGCAGGCAGGAACGCTTAAACTGCTGTGCAAAAAATCTCCAGTAGAAGGTTTTCAGCCACTTCAGGATTGTTGTATCATCGTAAACACCGGCAAACGCAAGTTTCGCCACACGGTAAATTTTCAGCGGCTCGTACGTCACACGCAGCATATAGTACAAAAAGAAATCGTGGAGTTCGTACGGTCCGACAAGATCCTCTGTCTTCTGGGAAATGACACCGTCTTTCGGCGGAAGCAGCTCCGGGCTGACCGGCGTATCAAGCACATCCAGGAGAATATCAGAAAGTGCTTTCTCTCCGCAGGTATCCGCATAATACTGCACCAGATGGCGCACCAGTGTCTTTGGCACAGATGCATTGACTGCATACATTGACATATGATCGCCATTGTACGTTGCCCAGCCAAGTGCCAGCTCGGAAAGATCACCCGTTCCGATAACCATACCGCCGGACTGGTTGGCAAGATCCATCAGAATCTGCGTTCTCTCACGCGCCTGTCCGTTTTCATACGTCACATCGTGTTTCTCCGGATTCTGTCCGATATCACGGAAATGAAGATTGACAGCCTCCTTGATATCGATCTCTTTTAAGGTTGCGCCAAGGCATCTCGTCAGCTCACATGCATTCTGATACGTACGGTCTGTCGTTCCAAAACACGGCATCGTTACAGACAGGATCTGCTTTCTCGGAATCCCGAGCAGATCAAATGCTCTTGCCGTTACAAGCAATGCCAGCGTCGAGTCAAGTCCACCGGAAATACCGATAACTGCGCTCTGGCAATGGGTATGCGCCAGACGTTTTTTCAGTCCCATAGCCTGAATATTTAAAATTTCGTCGCATCGCTGATCGCGGTTATGCTTATCCGACGGTACGAATGGCCGTGGATCGAAGTAACGGGTCAGCTTTGTCTCTTCTATTGACAAGGAGAATCGAACGACCTGATACCCATCGGTTCTCTGCTCCGGATACGTGGTCATCCTTCTGCGCTCACTTGTGAGACGATCCACATCGAGATCTGCACAAATGATCTGATTCTCAAATCGTTTTGCCTCGGCAAGAATGGTTCCGTTTTCAGCAATCAGATGCTGTCCGCCAAAGACAAGATCTGTCGTCGACTCGCCCTCACCTGCTGTCGCATAAATATAGCCGCAGATCAGACGCGCCGACTGTGCGCTCACAAGGCTTCTCCGGTAACTGTCTTTTCCAACCATTTCATCACTGGCAGAAAGGTTTACGACCACTGTCGCACCTGCAAGCGCATGCGCCACACTCGGCGGATTTGGGGTCCAGAGATCCTCACAGAGCTCTGCCGCAACCTTAAGACGCGGCATTTTTTCACACTGGAAGAGCAGATTCATGCCAAACGGAACCTCTTTTCCAAAAAATTCCGTTGTTGTCACCGCTTCTTTTCCCGGCGTAAAATGACGCAGCTCATAAAATTCATTGTAGTTCGGCAGATACTTTTTCGGCACAATGCCGAGAAGCTCTCCGTGACAGAGCACAGCGGCTACATTGAACAGCTTTCCGCCCTGTTCCCACGGCAGTCCGACAAAAATCAGCGCATCGGTCTCTTTCGTACCATCGGCAATTTCCTTTAATCCTTCTTTCGCCGCATCAATCATCTGACTCTGCCAGAATAAGTCACTACAGGTGTAGCCGGTGAGAGCCAGCTCCGGGAGCACCATCACCTTTGCTCCCTCGCCCTCCATTTTATGAATCGTTTCCAGAATGACTCTCGTATTTTCTCTGACATCCGCTACCACTACCGCACAGGAAGCGGCGGCAACTTTTACGAATCCCTGTTTCATCTCTTTCTTCCTCCACTATCTGGTTCCCTGTTACAGATTTTCTGCAAACAGAAGCTCTCACAGCCTCCGTTTCGCCTGAAACAGTACTGCTATTTGCTCTTACGCAATAATTCTTTCAGATCCTCGGTAGAAAATTCATAGGCGCTGTTGCAGAAATGGCATTTCAGCTCCACCGGTTTTGCTTCCTGAATCATCTCGTTCAGTTCTTTTCTTCCGACCGCAATCAGCGCTTTCGATACACGCTCACGGCTGCAGTTGCAGTAAAACTGGGTCGGCACGGTATCGTTGATCACAAGGTCCATGTCTCCAAGCAGTTTTTCAAGAATCTGCTCCGGAGTCAAGCCCTCGTCAAGGAATGCGGTAACGGAATTGACTTCTGCCAGACGCTGCTCCAGTTTTTCAATGACTTTCTCATCGCAGAACGGCATCAGCTGAATGATAAAGCCGCCGGCCTGACGGACGGTATTGTCTTTGTTCATCAGCACACCGAGTCCGACGCTGGACGGAACCTGCTCACTCGTTGCAAAATAGTAGGTCAGATCCTCTGCGATCTCACTCGTCTGCAGAACGCACTGTCCGACGTACGGCTCTTTCAGTCCCAGGTCTTTGATGACATCCATGAATCCGACGCCGACAGCACCTGCCACGTCAAGTTTTCCTTTTTTGTTGGCCGGAATCACGACGTCCGGGTTTCCGACGTAACCTTTTACATTTCCTTTGGAATCTGCTGTTACGGTAATGCCGTTCAGCGGTCCGCCGGCATGGATGCGCAGGGTCAGAAGGTCTTTATCTCCCTTCATCATAACGCCCATCATTGCACCTGCCGTCAGAAGGCGGCCCAGCGCTGCGGTTGCAACTGGGCTCGTGTTGTGATCCTGGCGTGCTGTCTCTACGGTTTCTCTTGTTGTCGCTGCAAACGCACGAATCTGTCCGTCTGCCGCTGTTGCTCTTACAATATAATCCATGTTTCTCTCCTATTTCTCACTTTTTCCTTTTTCTCTTGCTACGACATAAATACGTTCGCTCTCCGGTCTCGGCGCATCCTTTGTGAATGCATCGTAGGCCGTCACAAACTCCATGCCTGCCTCTTCCAATAAGCGGCGGATCGTCGCAAGATCGTACGCTCTCTGATAATGTACCTCCTCAAATTTACGGTACAGATCGGAATCTTCTCCCTCCGGGATGAAAATGGCAAGCTCATATTCGTTGATCTCTTCCTCCGGGTCATAGTAATTGTCCCATATGAAGCTTGCCTCCTCGCGGTTTTCCGCAATCGTAGTCTCACCCATCTGTTCATATTTATACTTGGTATTCAGATCAAAGATAAACATGCCCTTCGGGTCCAGATAATTGTTGACGAGCGAGAAGACTTCCCGCAGATCGTCTTCCTCCAGAATATAGTTGATGGAATCGCAGATGCTCACAACCGCCTTCACGGTTCCGTAGAGCTCAAATTCCCGCATATCCTGAAGCAGATATAAAATGTTTAAGCCGGACTCGGCGCGTTTTTCACTGGCAATCTCGAGCATATCCTCAGAATTGTCCACGCCGATCATATCGTAGCCCTCTTCGGCGAGCAGCTCGGTCATGTTTCCCGTTCCGCAGCCAAGATCGAGCACCAGTCCGTCTTCCACCTGATATTCTTTTAAAAGCTGAATCAGATATTTGCTCCAGGCAGAATAGTCCACGTTGTCCATGAACATGTCATATACCTGGGCAAAACTGGTATAACTTTCATTCATCTTTCTTTTCTCCTTCATCGTTTACAGTAGCTACGCCTTATTGTATCACATCACACAGGGCAACTCAATATACGAAAAGACCTGCAGGATCCCTGCAGGTCTCATTCACTCCCCGAGTTGGGCTCGAACCAACAACCCTTCGGTTAACAGCCGAATGCTCTACCATTGAGCTATCGAGGATTATTTAATTGAAGATATTTGATATACCTTCAAAACCGCATACACTACACATCTATCATTCCATTTCTGTGAACACAACCAATTAGGTCAAGCCCTCGACCGATTAGTAACAGTCAGCTCCATGCCTTACGGCACTTCCACCCCTGCCCTATCTACCTCGTCGTCTTCAAGGGGTCTTACTTCTTAAAGAATGGGATATCTCATCTTGAGGGGGGCTTCACGCTTAGATGCCTTCAGCGTTTATCCCTTCCCGACTTGGCTACCC
>NZ_JADNOP010000048.1 GCF_015557635.1 Fusicatenibacter saccharivorans | reverse complement strand
CACGGCGAGGGCGTGAACAAAAACAAGACTTTCAAAGATGTGTACGGCTGGGGTTCTTCCACCATCTGCAACATTCTTGAAAAGCGTGAATATCTGGGACACACCGTCAATTTCAAGACCCGAAAGCACTTCAAGGACAAGAAAAGTCATTATGTCCCGGAGGACGAATGGACGATTTTCGAGAATACCCATGAGCCTATCATTGACCAGCAGACCTTTGACCTTGTGCAGAAAATCCGTGGGAATGTCAGACGCTACCCGGACGGCTGGGGCGAAGCAGCTCCCCTCACAGGCTTGCTTTATTGTGCCGATTGCGGCGGCAAGATGTATGTCCACCGCACCAACAACGGCAAGCGCATTTCTCAATACACCTGCTCACAGTACACCAAAGTTCCAGTTGGAACGCTCTGCAAGACCCAGCACCGTATCAATGAAGATGTGGTACTGTCCCTTGTCTCGGAAATGCTGAAAGCCATTGCCGAGTATGCGAAGCATGACCGAGCCGAGTTTGTCCGTGTGGTGCAGGAAGCGCAGTCCAGCCAGCAGACCACAGAGGTCAGGAAACAGCGGACACGCCTTGCCACCGCAAAGCAGAGAGTTTCCGAGCTGGAAGTCCTGCTCTGTAAAATCTATGAGGACAACATTTTAGGAAAGCTGTCCGACAGCAGATACGCCACTCTGGACGCTCAATACGAAAAGGAACAGTCCGAGCTTACCGCTGAAATCTCTGTTCTGGAAAAGGCAGTCAAGAGCTATGAGAAGCACGAAAAGGACGCTGACCGTTTTATCGCTCTGATTGATAAGTATGAGAACTTCGACAAGCTGACCATTGCCATGCTCAACGAGTTTATCGAGAAAATCCTTGTGCATGAGCGTGACCGCAAAGGCAGTATACAGACCACACAGGAGGTCGAGATTTACTTCAATTTTGTTGGGCGTTTCGTTCCCCCAGCGTTTGGTGAAGTGGAGCTGACCCCGGAGGAATTAGAGGAAATCCGCAAGCGTGAGGAACGCAAGGACAGGCTTCATCAGAACTACTTGAAGCGGAAAGCCAGCGGAGCACAGAAGCGATACGAGGACAAAATCAAGAAGCGGAAAAAGGCAGAAATCGAAGCCAAGAAAGCCGCCATTCGTGCAGAGGACATTGCAAAGGGCGTGTTCGTCCCGGTCAGCAGTTTACCGCAGAGAGAGCCGATGAAAGGAGTACAAACAGCATGAATATCACTTACACACAGAACGGCGATTATCTTATCCCAAACATCATTATCCGCAAGACCAAGCCCCTCGGACACTACGGCAGACTTCGCAAGGCGTATCTGGAAATGCACCGTCCGATACTGTTCAATGAGCTGGTTCTATCCGACAAACTCTTTGAGCATTGCGCCGAGATTGACGAAGCGGCACGAAACCGCATGGAGCTGATCGTGCGGTCACTGGCAGAGCAAAACGGCGTGACCGAGCAACTGAAAGCTGAAAATCAAATGGAATGGGTGCGTCAGATGAACGCTTGCAAGGCACAGGCAGAGGAGATTGTGAA
>NZ_JADNOP010000047.1 GCF_015557635.1 Fusicatenibacter saccharivorans | reverse complement strand
AGGCCGAGGGAATTTACTTTGTGGGTGAATACGCTCTCAGCAAGAGTCGAGCGGCAAATATTGCCGTGGCAGATAAAAAGTACTCTAATCATAAAATTCTCCTGTTCTGAAATGCCCTGTAATGCCGAGTTTTGCGTTGGTTTATCGGCTTTTCCGGGCATCATCTTTTTTCTTTTTTATAACTACACTTTTTACAAAATACTTCAAAATGGTGCAATTCAAAGCAATGTGTAGTAGTCAAATCGTAGTCAGTTAAGGGGGTTCAGACTACTGACGGGGGTGTGCATTATTTAACGAAGGAGGGTGCTGAGATAGGCATACTCTTGTATTATCGTCTATAAAAACTAAAACATCAATTTGGGGCTGTTGCTCTAGTTTCAGTTACACAAACTTGAAGTTGTCTCTCAGTTTGCAAATCTGATTACTTGATTATCAATATCGACCGTTGCCACAACACCAAAGGGAATGATGCAACGTGGCTGGGCGTGTCCGATATTGATATTGCACACTATGGGCAAATTCGGATGATCAATTACGTCTACCAGTATCTGTTTATATTCCTGCACATAAGTTTCATCCATCGGCTTTCCTATAAGAATACCTGAAATCACATCAAAAATGCCTGTTTCTTTTAGTGCGAGTACAGCTTTTCTGTATTTTTCAGGAGACATCTTCTCTTCGCTGGATTCTAACAGAAGAATCTTTCTGACCCAATCTGCAATCTCTGGGAATAGTTTGTACTTCTTGCAAAAAAGCGGCATATCCACATAGCGTTTTCCATTGAAAAAATCATAAATGGAATCAATACAACCGCCAAGAATCTCTCCTGAGAAAACAGAATTGCCTTGCAGTAATTCAAAACCATAATCGGAATGATATTTTAAAGGTGTGCCAACCCGATTGATACCAAAATCCGTCCTTCCTTCATACCAGATTTCGCTGGGTATGACTTCTTTTATCATTCCGGTACTTATCAGTTCTTCAAAATACTTTTTTGTATATGGGAGCATATCTTTGTCCAGTTCACAGACGTCCGCAAGGAAAGACTGCCCATAGAATGTTTTCATTCCAACCTTATGGAGCATAAAATGATTGATCGTCGTATCAGAAAAACCAAGAAATACTTTATCGGAGACTGCATCTGCCAGTTCATTATGTTCAAACAGGAAAGGCAACAAGCGATATGTATCATCTCCACCAATTGCACAGAGAATCATATCAATCTCCGGATCACTAAGGGCTTGTAACAAATCAGCCGCACGCTTTTCAGGATGGTTTTTGACATATTCTATTCCTTCAAGGGCATGAGGCATAAATCGAACATTCAGGCCAAAGTCATTCAATCTTTTTATTCCTATATCTACCTCATGCTTAACAAAATCCTCTCCTATTGTTCCGCTCGATAAACTGACAATAGCTATATTCTTTATCATAATCTTTTCCTCCTCCACAAATTCTAATTTATATCATAAAATCGAATCTTCTAAGTTAGCAACCACCAGTTCAACTGGTGGTTTATTATTAGCCCTCCAAAGGGCTATTGTTACTGCTCGCCCCAAAGGG
>NZ_JADNOP010000046.1 GCF_015557635.1 Fusicatenibacter saccharivorans | reverse complement strand
TGCCGAGCCTGCAAATAAAAAGTCAATAGCAAATTGATGATTTCAGGCAAAAATTTTTGCAAGATTTTGAACATTAAAATAAGACCACCGATATTCGCTGGTCTAAAATAAAGGTATTGACGAGATATTTATTCTGGGAGTGAAGACAGATATTCTTTCACTCGACCATAGTAGATGCGAAGAAACTTATTCGCACCGGCTGTCATGTAGACGTAATAAGGCTTTCCTTGTGCTCGTTTCTTATCCATAAACAAGTAGACAGGATCATCCTGTGGCTTTGTTTTGATGAGAACATCCATGACTTGAAACAGAGTTTTACGAAGAGTACTGGAACCGCGCTTGGAAGCAGGAACGCTTTTCTGCTCATATGAACCGGATTCATTTACGCCGGGATCAACGCCTGCAAAGGCTGTAATGGCTCCTTTGTGGGTAAATCGGGAGACATCACCAATCTCTGCCATAAGCTGTGGACCAAGCGATTTACCTACACCTTTCATAGCCATGACAACAGGGTATTCCGGCAGTTTAGAAGCAGCCTCATTCATCATGGTACGAAGCTGTTCCACAGTCTGTGAAGCCGTATTTAATTGTTCTACAGCCTGTTTGATGATTAACTTTGTCAGATCGTCTTTTGGAAGTATAGAAACAAGCTCCTTAGATGCTTCATAGATTTCAACAGCTTTTGAACGGCTGAAGTTGTACTTCCTGCGTTTACACCACTTTTGATAGTGGTCGATAAAGGCGTTTAGAGAGAGTTTACGAACACAATCCACATGCCAGTAGGTGGCTGAAAAGTCAACCCATTTTTGACTTCCATCCTCACGGGCAGGGCTGTCAAAATAAGTGTTAGCTCCCGGATAAGTTTGGTCAAGGATGCTGATTAGATTATTTTTCATAGCGGTTTTATGTTTCATGTAAAAATCAAACTGGCGGTTCATGGTTTTCAGTTGATTACGAATTTCATCCATGAGACTATACTGTCTGAGTTCCGTCCAACTGTCAAGAGTATAGCGTGCAATTTTTACTGCATCCGCTTTATCGGACTTTACTTTGCGGAGAGAGTTGTCTCCAAAATCTTTGATGAGTTTGGGATTTATGGCAGATACAAAAAGGTCAGCTTTCGAAAGTTCACGGACAAGAGGTTCGTAATAACGACCGGTGTGTTCCATGACAATACGAGATTCGCCATCAATGGATTGGATCTGCTCAATGAGAGAGCGAATCCCACTGACTGTGTGTTTGACTTCAAATGGTTTTGAAATGATCTCACCATAAGGACGAAGGATAGCAACCATGCTTTTTCCTTTGGAAACATCAATACCTACTGCATTCATATTCATAAATTTGTCACTCCTTAAAATCAGATTATGCAATGGATAAAGACCAGTTTTACTCATTGCCTATTCCATCTACTGTGGTGTGACACGAACGTACCGAAGGCAGTTCAACCTGCATAAAACGAACGCTGCAAATGAGGAGCTGGTTATCAGTCTCGGCAACGGACGCGAAGTCCAAGATGAATAAGACGATATACCGATTGCTCCATACATTTTAACAGCTTAAGCAACAAGATGGATAATTCCTTACTGGCTGTAAGGGATATTAACCATAAATATATTGTAGTAGAT
>NZ_JADNOP010000045.1 GCF_015557635.1 Fusicatenibacter saccharivorans | reverse complement strand
TTGCGCGTCTAACTCATCACTACTACAATATATTTATGGGTAATCCCCTTACTTCCAGTAAGGATTTATCCATCTCATTACTTAAACTGTTAGAATGTAGGATGCAATGGTATATCGACTTCATCACTTGGACCTCGCGTCCGTACTTTAGACTGATAACCGGCTCCTCATTCACAGTGTTCGTTTTATGCAGGTTGAATCACATTAGGTGCATTCGTGTCACACACAGTAGTTTGAACAGGTAATGAGTAAAACTGGTATTTATCCATTGTAATATTTTTTAAGGAGTGATAAATTTATGAACGCAGTAGGTATCGATGTTTCAAAAGGTAAAAGTATGGTTACAATTCTGAGACCATTTGGGGAGATTGTATCCTCTCCTTTTGAGATTAAGCACACATCCAGTGATATCCATTCACTTATTAAACTTATTCATTCTATCGAAGGTGAATCCCGGGTTGTAATGGAACATACCGGCCGCTACTACGAAGCACTTGCTCACCAGCTTTCAGCAGCAGATCTCTTTGTCAGTGCTGTTAATCCCAAGTTGGTCAAAGATTTTAATAACGATTCTCTTCGCAAAATCAAGTCCGACAAAGCTGATTCTGTCAAGATTGCCCGCTACGCTCTTGACAAATGGCAAAGTCTTGAACCGTATAGTATTACAGATGAATTACGCGCTCAGCTAAAGGTCATGAATCGTCAGTTCCATTTCTATGTGAAACAAAAAACGGCTATGAAAAATAATCTTATTGGCCTCATTGACCAGACCTATCCAAATGCAAATACTTATTTCAATAGTCCCACCCGCAGTGATGGTTCCCAGAAATGGGTTGATTTTGTCTCTACATACTGGCATGTAGATTGCATTCGTAAAATGTCTCTAAACGCTTTTGTTGAACATTATCAGAACTGGTGCAAGCGCAAAAAATATGCCTTCAATAAATCAAAAGCGGAAGAAATTTACACCAAAACAAAGGAACTTGTTCCAGTATTTCCTAAGAATGAAATAACCAAACATATCATCAGACAAGCTGTCGATCAGCTCAACAGTACTTCCGTTACTGTCGAAACAATACGCACTCTCATGAACGAGACTGCCTCAAAGCTTCCTGAATACTCAATTGTCATGCAGTTTAAAGGGATTGGTCCATCTCTCGGTCCACAGCTTATGGCTGAGATCGGTGATGTAACCAGATTCACGCATAAAGGAGCCCTTACTGCATTCGCCGGAGTTGATCCTGGGGTAAACGAATCTGGTTCCTATGCCCAAAAAAGCGTCCCAACATCCAAACGTGGATCTTCAAATTTAAGAAAGACTCTTTTTCAAGTAATGGATGTTCTTATCAAAACCATGCCTCAGGATGATCCTGTATATCAATTCATGGACAGAAAACGCACCCAGGGTAAGCCTTACTATGTTTATATGACTGCAGGTGCTAATAAATTTCTCAGAATATACTATGGACGAGTGAAAGAATATCTTTCTGTTCTTCCTGATCCAAGCTAATTCAAAACTTTTACTTTCAGACCAGCACTGGTTGTGGTGGCCTTATTTTAATGCCTAATTTTTAACCTGTAAAGTTTTTTAACTTTCTTCAATTTTAGTATTGACTTTTTATTTGCAGGCTAAAGTAACGAGAATGCGACGCGC
>NZ_JADNOP010000044.1 GCF_015557635.1 Fusicatenibacter saccharivorans | reverse complement strand
GTTTATGAGCGGCGGCGTTTTCCCGGTTTGAAATCGAGGATATGTCCCTCAATCACACGAGCGTAACGCTTGATCTTGATTTCCCGGCGCTGCTGGCTTTGCAGGGCAGCCTGATACCCGTCCTCTGCAAGAAACAGACGCATTTCATCACCTCTGCTCCCGTAAGCACTACACGGATGGAGAACAACAAACTCAATCATCCATCGGGTGCTGTCCTCAAAGCGTTCCACGGCAAGAATGTTATGTCCTTTCAGCTCCCTTGCTGAAATATCTTTCATAGGCGGCTCCTTTCATCGTTCCTGGTCTCTCTGACGCTTTTTCTGCCATGCCTCCAGCAGCTTGATGATGGTTTCCTGCATCCGCTGAGGCGTATAGCTTTTAGGGAAATACTTCCGCAAGGTGTCAGAGGTAAATGTCACTCGATCCAGATCGCTTTTCTTTTCCTCTCCCATGATGACACGCATCATATCGAGGGTCAGATGCCCCTCCTGACTGTATTTCTTGAGCCGCTGGGCTTGAGAAAGAGAAGGGGTAGCCTGTTCGCTGTCCATCGCATCAAGCAAATCCCTCTGTTCCTCTGTTTTGAGGAAAGACAGTTCATAGGCGGGATTTAAGGCAATTTTCTTTTCATCCACCATATCCAGCAGTTCGGGAATCAGCTCGGTCAAGCGAATAAAGCGAAAAATCTGATTTTTACTTTGACCAACCTGTTCAGCTAAAAGCTCACTTGATTTCTTTCCAGCCAACTTGTTCCCAACTTGGGAACAAGTTAAATCCACTCGCTCTCCTTGATGTTTCATAGCCTCCAACTTCATTTTATAAGCAAATGCTCTTTCACTGGGGAGGAGACTTTCTCGTTGCAGATTGCTGTCAACCATAATAATTGTGGCTGCATCATCGTCCAGATCACGGACAATTACCGGCATGGTCTCCTTTTCTGCCAGCTCACTGGCTCTGTGCCGCCTGTGTCCGGCCACCAGTTCATAACCACCCTCCGGGTCAGGACGGGCAATCGCAGGAACCAGCACACCATACTGCTTGATACTGTCTGCGGTTTCCATCATTGCTTCGTCATCCTTGACTTTGAATGGGTGGTTCTTAAAGGGATGCAGTTCAGACAGCGGAATCTCCTGAATCTTTTCCAGCTTTGCATCCTGACGGCCTTCTTCGGTGGAGAACAGATCATCTACCGAGGCCAGCTCTATTTTTTTCGCGCTGCTTTTCAAGTTTCAACACCTCCTTCGTCAGATTTCGATACCCCTCTGCCACCTTGCCGCCAGGGTCATGGGCGAAAATACTTTTTCCCTCTGCGCTGATTTCCTTTGCACGGACAGAGTGTGGAATCTCCGTTCCAAAGATTTTGATTTTACTTCCATAGGTGTCCCGCAGCAAAGCAGCAATCTCTTTTGCAAAGTTGGTGCGGTTATCCACCATCGTCAGCAGGATACCGTCAATCTGGAGCTTGGGGTTGATCTGCCGCTTTACCTTGTTTACCGTGGAGAGCAGCTGTTCCAGCCCTTTGGCAGGCAGATACTCTGCCTGAACGGGAATGATGATCCTGTTCGCAGCCGCCAGCGCATTGACCGTAAGCATCCCCAACGAGGGCTGACAGTCAATCAGGATATGGGAATATTGTCCCTTCAGTGTGTCCAGATATTGCCG
>NZ_JADNOP010000043.1 GCF_015557635.1 Fusicatenibacter saccharivorans | reverse complement strand
ATATAAGACGCGTCCATCGAATTTACGCAAGTAATTGAAGATGGACAAAATAACAATTGTGTTAATTGATAAAACATTGTATAATACAAACATGAACACAACATATAAATCAAACAATAATGTCGTCTATTCCTGTAAATACCATGTAGTATGGTGCCCCAAATATAGACGAAAAGTATTAACGAACGGTGTAGATGTCCGGCTGAAGGAGCTGCTCACAGAGTATGCTGCAAATCGTTCTGTAGACATTCTGGAAATGGAGATCATGCCGGATCATGTTTATATGCTGCTGGAAGTAGATCCTCAGTTTGGAATCCACAAAGCTGTAAAATCGTTCAAAGGCTATACGTCCAGAATTTTAAGACAGGAATTTCCCCATTTCAAAACGAAAATGCCGACGCTTTGGACAAACAGCTATTTTGTATCTACCGTTGGCGGTGCCCCGCTGGAAGCAGTAAAACAGTATATCGAAAACCAGAAAACATCGCAGAGACAAAAGGATAAGATGGGCTAATGCAAAAAGGGATCAAATTCAGAATCTACCCGAACAGAGAACAGAAAAACTTCATCCGCCAGACGCTGGGATGCTGCCGGCTGATCTACAACCGGGGACTTGCCATGCGCAAGGAAAGCTATGAAGAAGGGAAGAAGATTGGATATACCCAGACTTCCGCCATGCTGACCGAACTGAAAAGACAGGAGGAGTTTGCTTTTTTGAAAGCAGCAGATTCCATTGCCTTACAGCAGTCTCTGCGGGATCTCGACCAGAGCTTTGTGAATTTCTTTCAAAAACGTGCTTCCTATCCAACCTTCAAGAGCAAACATAACCGGTTCCAGTCATACAGAACGGTCAATCAAAAAGATAATATCCGTATTGTGGGAAGATATATCAAACTTCCGAAACTTGGATTTGTCAAAATACGCCAGTCGATGGAAGTGGGAAAAATTAATCACGTAACCATTGAGTACACACCGGCCGGAAAATATTTTGCAGTCTTAAATATTGATTTCAAACCGGAACCACGCCCAAATGCTGGAGGAACGATTGGAATTGATGTCGGAATCAAAGCATTCTATTCTGACAGCAATGGAAATACGGTATCAAATCCCAGATATCTGGAACGCTCCATGCGAAAACTCATAAGAGAACAGCGCAGACTTTCCCGGAAGCAGAAAGATTCCCATAACCGCGGGAAGCAGCGGCTCAGGGTAGCCAGAGTGCATGAGAAAATAGCCAATCAGCGGAATGATTTCCTGCAGAAACAGTCAACGATGCTGGTGCGCGAAAACCAAACCATCTGTATCGAGGATCTGAACGTGAAGGGAATGATCCGGAACCATAAACTGGCAAAATCCATAGCAAGTGTTTCCTGGGCAAAGTTTTTCGAAATGCTGGAATATAAAGCCAGCTGGTATGGAAATGAACTTCACAGAGTACCAACGATGTATCCGAGCAGTCAGACCTGCAGCTCTTGCGGCTACAGAAATCCACGGATAAAAAATCTGAGCATTCGTATCTGGGAGTGCCCGAAATGCCATGCAGTTCATGACCGGGATACGAATGCAGGCATTAATATTCTGAAAAAAGCACTGCAGATGCAGTCTGCATAAAGATGAAAAGCTGTACCGCAGGGCATACGGGAACAGGATAAACATAGCTTGTGGACACTGTGTAAGACATTGCAGTACCGTAAGGTATT
>NZ_JADNOP010000042.1 GCF_015557635.1 Fusicatenibacter saccharivorans | reverse complement strand
TTCCAGTTGTGCGCCCAGCTAAGGGTGTGTAGTCAAGCCGGTGGGATTCCGGTTTATCCAAGGTTTAGCCAACCAGATAATAGCGAGTCTTGGGATGATGCCGGTAACGGCATCTGACAAGCGTAGACAGCAAGAAAGCAGGGTTGAATAGTGATTGAGCTTCGAAACGTTAACTTCAGTCGGTCGACGTCTTAACTGGTGCGGAAGACAATATCATGTAATGCGATATGGCGAGTGTTATGTGGCACTGCGGAGTCAGAGAACCAATCATGTTTTACATTGTGAATACACATCAACTGGGGAGAACCTGCCATTTCTCGAAGAAGAGTATGAAATTGCAACTGAAAACGGAGTATTTCAAATGAATGGTAGGTGGTCGGACAATCCCATAGTACTGTAGAAATCGGGCAATGCCGATGGAGGGAAGGGGATTGCATAGTAAAGGTCTTACTGAGGACACATTATCCGTACTCAGGGACGGAGGAAATAATGGAAACGAAATTAGTAAGAATAGCTGAGATATCAGCAACATCAAAACATCCTATATTTACATCAGTGTACCACTTGATAAATGAAGATATGCTAAAGCAATGCCATAAGGAATTAGATGGGAACAAAGCAGTCGGAATTGACAAGGTAACTAAGGATGAGTATGGGAAGAACCTTGATAGAAATATCAAGGAACTGGTACAGAGGTTGAAAAACAAATCCTTTAAGCCACTTCCGTCACTGAGGGTATATATACCTAAAGGAAATGGAAAGAAACGACCATTAGGGATTGCTTCCTATGAAGATAAGATTGTACAAATGGCAGTGAAGAAAATACTGGGAGCTATTTATGAACCGAGATTCCTAAACTGCATGTATGGATTCAGACCGAATAGGGGGTGTCACGAAGCAATAAAAGAAGTATACCAACGGATAAGCTATGGAAAAATCAGCTATATCGTAGATGCCGATATCAAAGGTTTCTTTGACCATATCGACCATGATTGGATGATGAAGTTCCTTGAATGGAATATACAGGATAAGAACTTATTGTGGCTAATACGTAAATACCTTAAAGCAGGAATAATGGAGCAAGGAAAATTCGAGCCAACAGAGGAAGGTTCGGCACAAGGCTCAGCAATGAGTCCGATGCTTGCAAATATATACATGCATCATGTGCTGACGCTGTGGTTTAAGCTGGTGGTGCAAAGGGAAATGCAGGGAGAGTGTTTTCTCGTCAACTTTGCGGATGATTTTGTTGCAGGATTTCAATATAAGTCAGAAGCTGAAAGATACTATAAAGAGTTAAAGGAACGAATGGAAAAGTTTGGACTGGAGCTGGAAAGTAGTAAAAGCAGACTAATTGAATTTGGGAGATTTGCAGAGCAGAATCGTAGAGCAAGAGGAGAATGTAAACCTGAAACATTTGATTTTCTGGGGTTTACCTTCTATTGTAGCAAAACTCGAAAGGGAGGTTTCGTGCCAAAGGTACAGACTTCAAGAAAGAAGTTAGAGCAAAAGGTTAGAGCATACAAGAACTGGATTTACGATAATCGAAATCGACCAATGCGAGAAATAATTAAAGAGTTGAACGTAAAACTAATTGGACACTATCGGTATTATGGTGTTACATGGAATTTTCGGAAGATAACAACATTCCGGCATAGAGTACAACAGTTTCTATTCAAAGCCATGAATCGGAGAGGTTGTAGACGGGCATACACATGGAATGGATTTGTGGAAATGCTCAAGTATTACCCGTTAGCAAAACCTAAAACGTACTATTGTTTATATTGAAGCGAATGTTACTATGAGGAGCCGTATGCGGGAAAGCCGCACGTACGGATCTGTGAGGGGCTAAGATTGAGAGGTCTTAGTCTACTCGACTG
>NZ_JADNOP010000041.1 GCF_015557635.1 Fusicatenibacter saccharivorans | reverse complement strand
CATAGTGTGCGACTTGCAAGTTGTCATTTAAATTGTGATAAATTCACTACTACATCCGTTTGTAGTATTTCTACCGCATAGTGCCCAGTAAGTAATGAAAGGTGCGGAGCAGCGGGACAACGTGAGAAAGACAGAAACCACATCTGTCCTATTGCAAGGAAAAGATATGCAAGGTTAACGTATGTGAACTGTCGTAAGGGTCGTCACTCGTGTAAAAGGTGAAAGTGGTTGATACACCTTGACTAAAATAGTACGGAGTCAGGGACATGATAATTACTAT
Organism: Fusicatenibacter saccharivorans; assembly: GCF_015557635.1. GTDB lineage: Bacteria > Bacillota > Clostridia > Lachnospirales > Lachnospiraceae > Fusicatenibacter > Fusicatenibacter saccharivorans. Next base: position 1,923 of record NZ_JADNOP010000041.1, on the reverse strand, counting down.
GGTATCATGCCAAACGGACAGAGAACTCCCGGTCTATAGGCAGAACCTAAACATATCAAGATTATTTAAATGACGAAACAAGGTAAACCTTATGTGCTCCTGGGAAAAGGTAGGCTAATCGTAAGAAAAGCACAATGCACAGAAGGCAGAGGATGTTGGAAAAAGCGAAAGTTCATGTGTAATGCATGAAATAAGGGTTCAAGATTTGCCCTGTCCGAAAGGAAGCAGACTTCCAACGCGTATCAATTACATGAAGAAACTGGAAACTGTGAATGTATCAAGTTCAATGGCACATTTGTGAGGACAATACAGACATGAAACTTCAATGGAACCAGATAGATTGGAAGAAAGCAGAAGAACAAGTTAACAGGCTACAGATTCGAATTGTAAAGGCAACATTAGAACAAAAGCTGAGATTGGTTAAGAGATTACAGTATTTAATAACTAATTCATTTTACGCGAAGGCTCTGGCTGTTAAACGAGTGGTTAGCAACAGAGGAAAGAAAACTCCAGGTATAGATGGAGAATTTTGGAAATCTGATAAAGAAAAAGTAAACGCAGTAAGGAGCCTGGACTGCCAGACATATCATGCAAAACCATTGAAAAGGGTATATATCGAAAAGTTTGGCAAGAAAGAAAAGCGTCCTTTGGGAATACCTACTATGAGAGACCGGGCTATGCAGGCATTACAACTTCTTGCGCTGGAACCAGTGGCAGAAACAACTGCCGACAGGATCTCCTTTGGATTTCGGAAATACAGAAGTCCTGAAGATGCACGTGAGTATGCGTTTAGTGTACTTAGCAGAAAGGATTCTCCACAATGGATTCTGGAAGGGGATATAAAAAGCTGCTTTGATAAAATCAGCCATCGGTGGATGATGGATAACATTCCCGGAAACAAAAGAATTATGAAAGAGTTCATGCGTTGTGGATATGTAGAAAAGGGAAAGTTATATCCGACTATAGAAGGCTCTCCACAGGGAGGAGTTATCTCGCCAACTTATGCAAACATGGTACTTGATGGATTAGAACCCATGATACTGGATGTATACTGGAGAAGCAAAGTTAAAAGGACATTTAGTGTGAAGTACAATGCGCATAAAGTACATGTGGTGAGATTTGCTGACGATTTTATCGTTACAGCATCTGACAAAGAAACACTGAAAGAAATCAAACCAATGATAGAAAGATTTCTTGAAGAAAGAGGACTGAGACTGTCAGAAGAGAAAACGGTCATTACTCACATTAATGATGGATTCGACTTTCTGGGTTGGAACTTTCGTAAATTTAAAGGAAAACTGATTATCAAGCCGTCACATAAATCTATGAAGAAAATTACGAGAAAAATCAGTGAAATAATAAAAGAAAACCAGACAGCCACACAGGAAATACTCATAAAGAAAATAAATGAGGTGACAGTAGGATGGGCAAATTATCATCACTCATCATGTGCTAAGAAGTGCTTTCATACGTTGGATCATCGCATATGGGAAATGTTGTGGAGATGGTCCAAACGCAGACACCCAAACAAAAACAAGCACTGGATAGTTAACAAATACTGGAAAGAGCATAAAGGCAGAAAGTGGACATTTATGTCGGACAAAAACATCCTATTTCTGATGATGGATATGCCAATTGTGCGAAAAGGGCAAATATCTTTAAACAAGAATCCATTTCTTGACAGGGAATACTTTGAATGCCGAGCAAAAAGGCACCGTCTGAACCGAAAAAGAGCTATGAATTCCAATCGAGCCGCGCAAATGGGATATTATGCGTTATAGATACGTGAGCGGAATGCGGTGAAAGTCGCACGTTCCGTTCTTTGGGGAGGGAATAACCGTAAGGTTTGTCCCTTACCCGACAGCGAAGAAGTCTCTGTAATGGAGATGGAGCGAAGGGGCGAACAATCAATAAGTTTGAGTA
>NZ_JADNOP010000040.1 GCF_015557635.1 Fusicatenibacter saccharivorans | reverse complement strand
AAGATCAAGCGTTACGCTCGTGTGATTGAGGGACATATCCTCGATTTCAAACCGGGAAAACGCCGCCGCTCATAAACCCATACAACGAAAGGAAAGGAATGACTATGTGTACGGTAAAGGAAATTCAAGAAGCAATCCGGGAAGATTGCAAATCTCAGCATGACATGGATTCAACGGATATTGACCGAGTGATGCAAACACTTCCTTTCGCCCAGGAGGAGCCATTTACAGAGGCGCGTCCTCGAAAGCCGCTGTTTTGGTTCTATGCAAGAAAATTTGAAAAGTGTTGAACACCGCAATTCTTTGGAATGAGGATTGCGGTGTTTTTGTACCAAAAATTCGGAAGGAGTGAGGTCGATGGCCGTTTTTCGCATTGAACGGACCCGTGATTATACCGTGATGAGCAATCATCATTTACGAAATGCAAACCTGTCGTTAAAAGCCAAGGGACTGCTTTCCATGATGTTATCTTTGCCAGAGGACTGGAATTACACCACCCGTGGTCTTGCAAAGATCTGTAAGGAGGGCGTGGATGCCATAGGCGCTGCGTTGCGGGAATTGGAGGCTGCCGGTTACATTGTGCGGCACAAGCTGCGTGACCGGCAGGGACGCATCAGCGATACAGAGTATGTTATATACGAGCAGCCACAGCTTAGAAAACCGGATACGGATTCACCAGATACGGAAAACCCGTATATGGATAAACCGGATACGGAAAAGCCCGCAGAATTAAATATAGAGAAATCAAATACTCAAAAACAAAATATTTATGGATCAAGTACCGATTCCATTCCCTTCCGGGATTGCGCGGCAGATTGTCTGCCGGAACGGAAAGGAAGGGATGCGATGTCACTCACAGAGATAGAGAGTTATCGGGAATTGATTCAGGAGAATATCGGGTATGAATACCTGTGTCAGCAGTATGAAACTTATCGGGAGGATTTGGACGAAATTGTGGAGTTGATCGTGGAAACGGTCTGTGCAAAGCGAAAGACCACCCGTATTGCAGGAAGCGATTTTCCGCATGAAATCGTTCGTTCCAGGTTCTTGAAGCTGGATAACTCGCACATTGAGTTTGTCATGGACTGTTTACAGAAGAACACCACGGAAATTCGTAACATGAAGCAGTATCTTCTGACCGTTCTGTTCAATGCACCGACCACGATAAGCAATCATTACACCTCACAAGTAAATCACGATCTGTATGGCGGCTGGTAAATGGTCGCTTTTTTATTGCCCGGAACTGCCGGGAGAAAGGAGCAAGCATGATGTCTGAGGGAAAGACCATAGGGCAGCTGATGGAAGAAATGCGGGCAAAGGCAGGAGCGCAGAATTATCACGGTCATGGATATATGGACCTCCAGCGTTTTGCGGAGGACACCCGGCACATGATTATTTTTGATGTGCTGACGAACGATTCCCCTGTTGGCTGGAAAGGCGAACGAACCCGCCTGTTCCTGTCGGATACCGGTTATGAAAAAGCACTGGATAGTCAGGAAAAGGGGCAGATTAAGATTTTGAGCCACGCAAAGGTACGCCAGGGCAATCTGCACTATGACCATTCTGACCAGTTACGCTAAGGAGGGCGGTATGAAGCGTTATCTTCTGCGGCGGCTGGTGGTTCCGCCTTAGCAAAAAAAGAGATTCCCTGCAAACTTCGTGGAAAGGAGGCGAGAAAATGCAGGAAGAAGTGGAAAACAGAACTTTGACGCTGGTTGTCAGTGGAACAAAGTTTACCGGCAGAATGTTTAAGGCTGCCATAAGCAAGTACATGGCACATCGAAAGGAAAAGAAGCTGGAAAAACAGAGAAGCCGTGATGCGCCGGTTGTTCCGCATGGAAAACAGACTGTGAAGCAGCTTGTCGGGCAGAATCAGGGAATATCCAACATTGAGATCACAGACCCCTCTATCAAGGAGTTTGAGAAAATCGCCCGGAAATATGGTGTGGATTATGCGGTGAAAAAGGATCGCAGCAGTTCTCCACCAAAGTACCTGATTTTTTTCAAAGGCCGTGATGCAGATGCTCTGACAGCAGCTTTTACAGAGTACACCAACAAAAAGGTCAAAAAGGCAACGAAAACAGAGCGCCCGTCCGTACTGGCAAAACTTAACCAGTTCAAAGAGATGGTTAAAAATGCTGTGGTGGATCGCACCAAGCGAAAGGAGCTGGAACGATGAAAAAGACATTGGACATCAAAAAGCTCATTTTGCTGAATATGCCGTATATCCTGCTGGGGCTGTTTGCTACCAATTTTGGAGAGGCATGGCGAATGGCACAAGGGGCGGATGCTTCAGAAAAGTTTCTTTCGCTGGTTGCGGTTCTGCCTGGGGCGTTGCAAAGTTTCTGGCCAAGCCTGCATCCATTGGACTTGTTAGTAGGGCTGTGCTGCGGTGTTGGTCTGAGGCTGGCGGTGTATCTTAAAAGCAAGAACGCCAAGAAATATCGACATGGTTTGGAATATGGTTCGGCCCGCTGG